>NZ_AP042420.1:0-1600000 GCF_055387865.1 Desulfosoma profundi
TGAGCACCTTGCGTCCCCGGTACCCTCACCTTACGGAACTGAAAAAAGGGATCGTCAAAGGGATGCAGGCGCACCAATGAAGGACGGCTCATGACGGGCAGGAGTGCCTGCCCGTATTCATGCTCCGGAAAGGGGGAAATCCCATGGACACGGCGAAACCTTCCGTGAAAGACGCGACCGCCGCCAATGTGGACTACGCGTTGGTGTTGCGGAATTTGGAAAAGCGGCTTGGAGAAGATCGGGACCCGGAAGCGGTCTTGAGAATTGTGCGCCGTCCTGACTTCTGGCGCAACCTGCCGCCTCAGGACGCCCTGCGCTGTGCCCGGCTGGCTCAAGCCGCCGGCGATGCGGCCACGGCATTGGCCGTTCTGGAACGAATCACAACGGAGATGCCGTCGTTCACCGACGCCTGGCGGGAGCGCGTGGCGCTGTTGGAGCTCCTGGGAAAAAACCAGAGGGTCGGCGAGGTTACGGAACCCCACGCAGAGGCTTCATCGGGGGGCTGTCCTTCCGATCTGGGAGACGCCGTGCCTTGGAAGGAAGAGGAGACCGCAGAGCCCGGCGGTTCCGAGGAAGATTTTTCTCAGGTGGAAGGACCCTTTTGGGAGCACCGTCGGCGGGAAGCCGCACTGGCCCGCTACATGGAGCTCTTTCAAGGCAGGGAGGATTGCTTTGCGCGTCAGTGGGTGGACCGTCAGAAAGGGAGCCAGGGCTATGTGCCTGTGCGCCGGCCCATGGAGGTTTCGGATGTTCTGGACCATGTCCAGGGCCGCAAAACGTACGGCATTTATTTGTTGCAGCAGGACAGTCGGGTGCGTCTTGGCGTCCTGGATGTGGATCTTCAGGTGACACTCCGCTCGGCCGAAGCCGTGGCGAAAAAACGCGATCTCGTACGCCGTGAGCAACGCTTTCTGTTGACACGCCTTTTGGAAACAGCCAAGGCGTGGCATCTGCCGTGTCTTGTTGAATTCAGTGGAGGCAAGGGATTTCACTTTTGGTTTTTCCTTGAAGAACCTTTGCCGGCGGGTCTCGTGCGATCGGTCCTCCAGCGGCTGGCCGCCCGCATCCAACCGGATCTGTCCTGTTTTCATCTGGAAGTTTTTCCCAAACAGGATCGTTTGGAAGGCAAAGGACTGGGAAACCTGGTGAAACTGCCTTTAGGAATCCATCGGCTCACGGGGCGGCCTTCTTATTTCCTCAACACACGGGACCGTTCGGTGGACGGGCAATTGGCCGTTTTGGAAAAGGTCCGACGCATCCCCGCCGGGGTTTTTCAGGAATTGGGGTCCACGCGTGAAGGGGGCGCCGTTTATGTCCATCCAAAGAGGGAAAGGTGGGCGGCGGAGTATCCGGAATTGGCGGTGTTGGAAGAGCGCTGTACCGCTCTGGGACAAATCCTGCTGGAATGTCGGCAGCACAGGAGCCTTCCCCTGCGGGCCGAAAAAATCCTGATAGGAACTTTAGGGTTTCTTCCCCGGGCCAAAGTGCTCCTGCACCATGTGTTTCAGTTTTTACCGGAATACAACCCCCACTACGTGGACTATCAGCTGTCGAGGCTCCGAGGAAGCCCCGTAGGGTGTCGGAAGATCCACCGGCTCATGGGGATGGATCTCACGCTGTGTGATTTCGGACCGGACATCCGCTACCCGCATCCTCTCCTCCATTGGCCCGAC
Source organism: Desulfosoma profundi (assembly GCF_055387865.1). Taxonomy (NCBI): domain Bacteria; kingdom Pseudomonadati; phylum Thermodesulfobacteriota; class Syntrophobacteria; order Syntrophobacterales; family Syntrophobacteraceae; genus Desulfosoma; species Desulfosoma profundi. The sequence continues at coordinate 1,674 of NZ_AP042420.1, forward strand.
TGGAAGGAACCCGAAGGGGCGCCCAAGGCGGAGCGTGTGGAAAATCTGCGGGACGCCCTGGACGCCCTCAAGGACGCAGTGCGTCTTGTGGAACGTTTTCTCGTCGGAACGACCCCCTAGGCGGAAAACGTCAGAGGTATGGCCCCTGCAGGAGTTTTGCGGCGATGTGCCCCATGCGGGCCACCCGTTCAGGGAAGGCGGTCGGGGTTGCCCGCACGTCCCCAGGGGCCGTGCGAGGGCCTTGCGGTCTGGTGGATGCGAGCGGGGCGAAACGCCCGGGTCCGGCGGGCGTTCTTGGGCCGCGGCACGTGCCCTGAGGGGGCCGTCGGACGACAGGCATCCCCGGAAGACTTGCCAAAGGCCGGCAAGCCCAGAGGTTGTCGATTATGGAACGGTACTATGTTTTGGAGCCTGGAGCTTATCTTCGCAAGCACGGGGAAGAACTGATCGTCTGGCACCACAATGAACCCGTTGGACGGATTCCCCTGGAAGGTTTGGAGCAGCTGGTCCTAGTGGGTTCTTCGCTCAGCGGTGCGGTGGTCCATGAGCTGGTGCGGCGCCGGGTGGAGACGGTTTTGCTCAGCCCATGGGGGCATTTTCGAGGGCGCATCGTGGTGGACGAGCACAAGCATGTGGCGCGCCGCAAAGCCCAGTATCTCAAGTTTACGGATCCCCGGGAAGCGGTGCGCATCGCCCGGGTTTTCGTCGAAGCAAAACTGCGCAACTCGGCTCGATTTCTTTCGCGTCGGGCGGGCGAGTACGGGTTGGAGCGGCTGCGGAGGACGGCCGCCCAAATTCTCGGGTTGGCTTCCATGGCGGCTGCAGAAGACGACATGGAGCAGCTGAGGGGTCTCGAAGGCCGCGCCGGGAATCTTTATTTCGCCGTATTTGGGGACTTGATCCGGGTGCCGGGTTTTTCTTTTTCCGGCCGGACCAAGAGGCCCCCTTTGGATCCCGTCAATGCTCTTCTTTCCTTCACCTACACCTTGCTCACCAACGAAGTGCTCACCGCCGTGAAGATTACGGGCTTGGACCCCTATTTAGGCACGCTGCATGTGGAAGAGTACGGGCGTCCGTCTCTGGCGTGCGACCTTGTGGAGGAATGGCGCGTGCATCTGGGGGATCGTTTGGTGCTGGGGCTGGTCAACCGGCGCCTGATCGGTCCCGATGACTTTGTTTATCGCGAAGCCGTGGCCGCGGATGGAGTGGATGAAGAGGATCTTCGGTCAAACCGGCCTGTGGAGATGAAGCCGCGTGTGGCCCGGGCTTTTGTGGACGCGTATGAGCGTTGGATGAATACGCCCGTGCGGTGTCCTTTTGAAGGGACCATGACGACCTATCGAGGTCTGGTGAGGGATCAGGCGCGTCGTTTTTTGCGGTTTCTCATGGGAGAAACGCCGGATTATCAGCCGTTTCCCTGGGTGCGTTTTTAAAGATCACGGTTCGGACGCCGGGCGATGGACAACTTGTCGGGGCCGGGTTTTGGGGCTGCGTGGATCTCCGGGCTGGATGAGCAGAGGCTCTGAGGCCACGGTCGTCTCAAGTCCATTGGGAGGGTCGGATGGGCGCCGCTTCGGGAATCGGGGACGGCGCAGTCATTGAACTCGTGAAACCGATGGGCCGCGGCACAAAATGCAGGTCCCGACAGCGGACCGACGCTGCGGCCGGGTCGAAGGGATTCGGCACCGGGCGATGGGGCTTTTTGGGGGACAACCCCGCCGTGGGGTGTCAAAGCAGGGGGCGCTCTTCGGCGCCAGGCGCGTTAAATCTATTGGGTCTATTCCGAGAGCGGCTTGCTGAACAGGAGCTGACGGAGGCGGCCATGTCCATGTTTTATGTGGTTTGTTTTGATGTGAGTGATGACCGCACGCGGTATCGTGTTGTTAAGGTGCTGAAAGGTTACGGATACCGGGTGCAGAAATCCGTGTTTGAATGTCCCATGCTCACCGAAAAGAAGCTGTTGACGCTCATGGATCGCCTGGGCCGCCTCATCGACCATACGACGGACACGGTGAGGTTTTACCGGCAATGTGAAAGATGTCTTTCGTCTTTTGAACATGTGGGGCTGGGGGAGGCGCCGCAAAGAGCGAGTCATGGGGTGTATTAGGCCTGGAAGGGTGCTGCGCCCCTCCTGAAGGATCATCGGTGAAAAATTTGATTTTTAAGAAAAGTGAGGCTTCCGCCCCGGCCTTGCGGAGCACCTGCGGGCTTTGAAAGGGTTGGAATCTAAGTTGTCGAAATTATAAGATCGAGGACGAAGAGGTGCTCCGCAATTGGATAACCCTGAAAACACGGTAAGTTAAGTTGACGCCCCATCGCTTTGGATCCGATTCGGGGTGAAAGATGGGTACCCCTCAAGGGGGGTGCTCCGCAACGCCTCCGCAAACCTTGACAGGACGCGGCATCTTGGGATAAGGGGTCCGAAGGCAGGCCCCGATTTGAGGGGATTGAGACGTTTATCCTCGAGGTATGCGAAGGATGCCCCCCAATGTCCGAAGGCAGGCCCCGATTTGAGGGGATTGAGACGGCGACCATCGCCGCCCGGGCAACTTCGGGGTCCTCTGTCCGAAGGCAGGCCCCGATTTGAGGGGATTGAGACTGTTTGGGTGTTGTGAGCCCCTTCCTTCCTGTCTGTGTCCGAAGGCAGGCCCCGATTTGAGGGGATTGAGACGGTATCGGGGCCTCCAAGTCTTGCAGTAGCCTGATCCGTCCGAAGGCAGGCCCCGATTTGAGGGGATTGAGACGGGGATAATCCTGTCTTTGAAGGGATGAGGGATATAGTCCGAAGGCAGGCCCCGATTTGAGGGGATTGAGACAAGCGGCCTGCTTTTTGGAAGGTATTATCTTCCAAAGTCCGAAGGCAGGCCCCGATTTGAGGGGATTGAGACCCCAAGCCCCCCCCTTGGGAAGCATGCTTGAGCTAGTCCGAAGGCAGGCCCCGATTTGAGGGGATTGAGACGCATATCCTGATGGATGCGCCGCACCGCCGCTTCCGTCCGAAGGCAGGCCCCGATTTGAGGGGATTGAGACGGGTCCACTCCCGGATAGCGACGGCACATCTCCTTAGTCCGAAGGCAGGCCCCGATTTGAGGGGATTGAGACGGATCTGATAATTAGGTTCGTGCCCCCCTTGATATAGGGTCCGAAGGCAGGCCCCGATTTGAGGGGATTGAGACATGTTCGCCTTGCATGGCGGAATGGGCGGCTTCATTGTCCGAAGGCAGGCCCCGATTTGAGGGGATTGAGACCCCGAGCCCCCCCTTGGGAATATGCTCGAGCTATTCTGTCCGAAGGCAGGCCCCGATTTGAGGGGATTGAGACGGGTCGGGCCGGCCCTGCCTGTGTTTGTCTTTAGTAGTCCGAAGGCAGGCCCCGATTTGAGGGGATTGAGACTCTAGGTCTTGTAAGAGCCTGATCCGGAAGCCCGAGTGTCCGAAGGCAGGCCCCGATTTGAGGGGATTGAGACATCTGAATATGCTTCTTTCCTTCGCTTTCCCCATGGGGTCCGAAGGCAGGCCCCGATTTGAGGGGATTGAGACCCGAGTGGGCCCCGGATCTGATGGTTAGGTTCGTGCGGTCCGAAGGCAGGCCCCGATTTGAGGGGATTGAGACAGAGCGGATCTTTAATTCTGTGCCCCCCTTGATATAGGTCCGAAGGCAGGCCCCGATTTGAGGGGATTGAGACCCGTGCCCCCCTTAATAAAAGGGGGCTGCTTCTTGGTCCGAAGGCAGGCCCCGATTTGAGGGGATTGAGACTTTTAATAGGTGCCTTTGGATGGCCCCGAAGAAATCGGTCCGAAGGCAGGCCCCGATTTGAGGGGATTGAGACTCATGAAGATTGATCGTGATTTAGCCTTCCCCATAGGTCCGAAGGCAGGCCCCGATTTGAGGGGATTGAGACGGAAGCCCTCGTGGGCCCCGGATTTGATGATAAGAGTCCGAAGGCAGGCCCCGATTTGAGGGGATTGAGACTTAATTTTCGCCTTTCCCATGGTCGTGCCTCCCTTTGTCCGAAGGCAGGCCCCGATTTGAGGGGATTGAGACTGGCCCCGCTGAATTTAATCGGGGTCGGTAGAATTCGTCCGAAGGCAGGCCCCGATTTGAGGGGATTGAGACCAGCAGTATAAAGGATGCCTGGATGGGCCCGCTTGGTCCGAAGGCAGGCCCCGATTTGAGGGGATTGAGACGATGGCCCTAAAAAATTCCCCGGCCCCGCTGAATTTAGTCCGAAGGCAGGCCCCGATTTGAGGGGATTGAGACGGATCCGGAAGCCCGAATGGGCTCCGGATCTGATAGTGTCCGAAGGCAGGCCCCGATTTGAGGGGATTGAGACATATTCCCGTTCAATAGATGCTTCGGCAGGGTCATGCGTCCGAAGGCAGGCCCCGATTTGAGGGGATTGAGACTATGTAGGGGGGTTGGATCATAGCAATAGAGTTAAGTCCGAAGGCAGGCCCCGATTTGAGGGGATTGAGACATTCCTTCTAGCAATCGGATCCGGAAGCCCGCATGGGGTCCGAAGGCAGGCCCCGATTTGAGGGGATTGAGACATGACTCGCCTGAAGTTGTTCTCGGCGGACAGTCCTAGGTCCGAAGGCAGGCCCCGATTTGAGGGGATTGAGACCTTACCCCAGTAATAAATCATACCAGCCTCCTTTTTGTCCGAAGGCAGGCCCCGATTTGAGGGGATTGAGACCGGTGCAAGCGGCTGACTGCCTCCACACTTGCCTCGGTCCGAAGGCAGGCCCCGATTTGAGGGGATTGAGACATAAACAGTGATCCCAGCCAGCATGAGCGCACGAGCCGGTCCGAAGGCAGGCCCCGATTTGAGGGGATTGAGACTGGAAAGGGAGTTCGTCAGGATTTATGAGAGTTATGTCCGAAGGCAGGCCCCGATTTGAGGGGATTGAGACGGGCGGCGACATGCGCCACCGTCCATCCTGTGTTATCCGTCCGAAGGCAGGCCCCGATTTGAGGGGATTGAGACTTCGCGTAATGTGAATTCCAGCATGTTCCCATTTAGTGTCCGAAGGCAGGCCCCGATTTGAGGGGATTGAGACCTCTGGGTGGCACCAATCTCCGCATTCCATACATCGGTCCGAAGGCAGGCCCCGATTTGAGGGGATTGAGACTCTAGCACCTCCCCTCCGAGTCACACCCGCAAAGCGGGTCCGAAGGCAGGCCCCGATTTGAGGGGATTGAGACTCTCGGCCCCGAGAAGTGAATTGGAGTTGGAAGTTCTGTCCGAAGGCAGGCCCCGATTTGAGGGGATTGAGACTCCTCTCTAGTGTTTTTCTTATCGATGTGAGAATACTGTCCGAAGGCAGGCCCCGATTTGAGGGGATTGAGACCCTGATCCGATCAAGCACAGGGCTGGGTGTGACTGGGTCCGAAGGCAGGCCCCGATTTGAGGGGATTGAGACGGATGGGCCTGTCACCAATATGGCTTCCGCCCCGTCCGTCCGAAGGCAGGCCCCGATTTGAGGGGATTGAGACCTCCTTCTGAACACGGGAGACTAGCTCCCAGTTCAGGGTCCGAAGGCAGGCCCCGATTTGAGGGGATTGAGACTACTCTTGGAGGCCCAACTTAATCTCTTTTCTCTTGTCCGAAGGCAGGCCCCGATTTGAGGGGATTGAGACCCGACGCAACTCCCTTGCGCGTCGTACGCGCCGTTTTGTCCGAAGGCAGGCCCCGATTTGAGGGGATTGAGACCTTGATATTGGATCCCCCATTGACCTTACTCTCTCGTCCGAAGGCAGGCCCCGATTTGAGGGGATTGAGACAGATGACCCCAAACCGCCGCGGTGTGGGCAACGGTGAAAGTCCGAAGGCAGGCCCCGATTTGAGGGGATTGAGACTCAACAGGTCAAAGAGGACTTCGTTTAGGAAGAAGTGTCCGAAGGCAGGCCCCGATTTGAGGGGATTGAGACACTTGAGGAAGTTCTTGGGGAGGGTACCTGAAGCCGGTCCGAAGGCAGGCCCCGATTTGAGGGGATTGAGACCTTGACCTTCGTAGCCTTGGCCTTCGTAGCCTTGGGTCCGAAGGCAGGCCCCGATTTGAGGGGATTGAGACTTACGATTCCCCTCCGGGCTAGCTCCACCGCGTATGTCCGAAGGCAGGCCCCGATTTGAGGGGATTGAGACCTCAGCCTTGCCTTCGGCAGCCTTGTCTACGACAGCCTTGTGTCCGAAGGCAGGCCCCGATTTGAGGGGATTGAGACCTTATCGAGCAGTGCAGGCTGCCCATTGAGGGCTTCGAGTCCGAAGGCAGGCCCCGATTTGAGGGGATTGAGACAATCATAGCTGATCCCGTATTTTCCAAGTGTATATGGTCCGAAGGCAGGCCCCGATTTGAGGGGATTGAGACCGTGTTCTCAAGAGAATAGTCAATTCCCAGTTCTTCAGTCCGAAGGCAGGCCCCGATTTGAGGGGATTGAGACATTTCAGCGGGCAGGGCAGTTTTTCATTGAGGTAAGAGTCCGAAGGCAGGCCCCGATTTGAGGGGATTGAGACTCACGTTGAGGACGCCCTGGCCAACGTCATACATCGGTCCGAAGGCAGGCCCCGATTTGAGGGGATTGAGACAAGCTGCATCTTTTTCGGCGTCGGCCTTTCCTGCCGAGTCCGAAGGCAGGCCCCGATTTGAGGGGATTGAGACATAAGTGCCTAGGGATCGTCATCCCGCGGCGTCCTGGTCCGAAGGCAGGCCCCGATTTGAGGGGATTGAGACTCATGAGCGCCGCCGCTGTGAGCGGCTCTTCGCTCCGTCCGAAGGCAGGCCCCGATTTGAGGGGATTGAGACCATATTCAGGCCGTTTGGCCAACCGGAGGGAGTCGGTCCGAAGGCAGGCCCCGATTTGAGGGGATTGAGACCGCTGTCATTCCTCTGCGCCCAGTATTAGTGCGTAGTCCGAAGGCAGGCCCCGATTTGAGGGGATTGAGACAACTCCGCCTCGTACTCAGGGCGGCGGGCCAACCGTCCGAAGGCAGGCCCCGATTTGAGGGGATTGAGACGCCGAGAGCGGCTCTTCGGTCCATGTGAAATCGTTCGGGTCCGAAGGCAGGCCCCGATTTGAGGGGATTGAGACTCTCCTTTTTGCGGCCTGGTTGTCTGCATAGCGAGAGTCCGAAGGCAGGCCCCGATTTGAGGGGATTGAGACACAGTCTCAAGGCTTCCTGCATCAAGCCTTGGCGTAGCGTCCGAAGGCAGGCCCCGATTTGAGGGGATTGAGACGCAGCCTTGGCACTGCGCGCCTTCCTTTCTTCGATGAGTCCGAAGGCAGGCCCCGATTTGAGGGGATTGAGACTTCGCCGAACAGGCAAGCCTGCCTGCTCGGCGAATTGTCCGAAGGCAGGCCCCGATTTGAGGGGATTGAGACCGGCAGCCTTAGCAGCTTCAGCCTTGGCCTTCCGTTCTGTCCGAAGGCAGGCCCCGATTTGAGGGGATTGAGACCTTTGGTAACCCGAGGACGTCCTCTGCGAGGCATGTCCGAAGGCAGGCCCCGATTTGAGGGGATTGAGACAAGGGTTTCGAGAATCATAATCCGGAAGCCCCTATGTCCGAAGGCAGGCCCCGATTTGAGGGGATTGAGACGGGTACCCGGTCTCCCTCGATACTATCGAGGATGAGAGTCCGAAGGCAGGCCCCGATTTGAGGGGATTGAGACCAGGGCTATCTGTGACTGGGCCCTCCAAGTACTCTGTCCGAAGGCAGGCCCCGATTTGAGGGGATTGAGACGTCTCAATTCCCTGGCGCGCCGTACGCGCCGCTTCTGTCCGAAGGCAGGCCCCGATTTGAGGGGATTGAGACATGGCGGCGACGATTGTCGTTTCGGGATGGAGTTCGAGTCCGAAGGCAGGCCCCGATTTGAGGGGATTGAGACTTGATTTTGCCTTTCCCATGGTTCTTCTCCCTCTTTGGTCCGAAGGCAGGCCCCGATTTGAGGGGATTGAGACCCGTGACCTCCTCAACGGAGGCTCCGGCGGCTATGTGTCCGAAGGCAGGCCCCGATTTGAGGGGATTGAGACAGGAAGGTAAGCGTCCGACGCGTGAAGAGGCCAAGGGTCCGAAGGCAGGCCCCGATTTGAGGGGATTGAGACAGGCCCTTGGGTCAACTTTCTCCTCCTTACCCGCCTCGTCCGAAGGCAGGCCCCGATTTGAGGGGATTGAGACGTATGGAATTTGTTTCTTGTGGATTGAATTAGTCTTTGTCCGAAGGCAGGCCCCGATTTGAGGGGATTGAGACTCATAGGGGTCCACCCCCGCCTCCCTGCACAAATTCGTGTCCGAAGGCAGGCCCCGATTTGAGGGGATTGAGACCCCACTTGGGGGCGGCGGAGGCGACTTCCGGGCCGAGTCCGAAGGCAGGCCCCGATTTGAGGGGATTGAGACTCCAACGCCCTCATGTTCACGTCCCAGAGGGCGTTAGTGTCCGAAGGCAGGCCCCGATTTGAGGGGATTGAGACCGTAGGCACAATAAACCGTAATCCCTGCCATCATGGTCCGAAGGCAGGCCCCGATTTGAGGGGATTGAGACGTGAACCCTCTATCGTCTCGAAGCTCCCACAGATCGGTCCGAAGGCAGGCCCCGATTTGAGGGGATTGAGACACCGCAGAAATCGCACCGATCTGCGTTTTCGTAGAGTCCGAAGGCAGGCCCCGATTTGAGGGGATTGAGACCGCCGCCACATGCGCCACGGTCCGACCGTCTTCATTGTCCGAAGGCAGGCCCCGATTTGAGGGGATTGAGACCGGGGCGATCCACACCAAGCAGCCGCAGCCACCATAAGTCCGAAGGCAGGCCCCGATTTGAGGGGATTGAGACCACCGCTTCATGGGCGACCGTCCACCCCGTTTCATCGTCCGAAGGCAGGCCCCGATTTGAGGGGATTGAGACACCACATCCTCCCAACGGAGGGATTCAGCAACTTCAGTCCGAAGGCAGGCCCCGATTTGAGGGGATTGAGACTTCGCCAACTCCCACTCGTCGAAATCTTCTGGGAGAGTCCGAAGGCAGGCCCCGATTTGAGGGGATTGAGACCGTTTCCCCAGCCTTGATGAAAGGAGGGGAGATCATGTCCGAAGGCAGGCCCCGATTTGAGGGGATTGAGACATTAAGAGCGAATATATCTTCTCCATTTCTCCCCCGGTCCGAAGGCAGGCCCCGATTTGAGGGGATTGAGACGGGGGGAGGAGAGCACATCCGGCTCCCCCTCACAATAGTCCGAAGGCAGGCCCCGATTTGAGGGGATTGAGACCATTCGTTTAACATCCGCATGTGCGGGGGGTAGCACTGTCCGAAGGCAGGCCCCGATTTGAGGGGATTGAGACCGTGAAGAATTCCCCAGCCCCGGTGAAATGAATTGGGTCCGAAGGCAGGCCCCGATTTGAGGGGATTGAGACTCCTAAAATCCGACGCAACTCCCTTGCCCTTCTTACGTCCGAAGGCAGGCCCCGATTTGAGGGGATTGAGACATACAATGCTCTCCCATCCCTGCCAGGGTAATCCTCGTCCGAAGGCAGGCCCCGATTTGAGGGGATTGAGACAGGAAGGGGGGTTGTAGCATGAAGATAGAAGCTTCGTCCGAAGGCAGGCCCCGATTTGAGGGGATTGAGACATTCCCCGCAACCATCGCCGCGCGGGCGGCGGCTGCGGTCCGAAGGCAGGCCCCGATTTGAGGGGATTGAGACCGCGGCCCCATGCAAGTAATGTAAATGAAGCAGTGAGTCCGAAGGCAGGCCCCGATTTGAGGGGATTGAGACTTCAATAAATGTTTTTCAATGGCCGAGAAAAATTCGTCCGAAGGCAGGCCCCGATTTGAGGGGATTGAGACAGGCTTTCTTTGGCCTTGATGCTTTTGTATGTAATATGTCCGAAGGCAGGCCCCGATTTGAGGGGATTGAGACTCCATTCATCCTTCTCTCCCCCGTGTTCCAGTCGTTGTCCGAAGGCAGGCCCCGATTTGAGGGGATTGAGACACTCGAATTCCTTGCCAAGCCAAAGTGTTCCAGTCTTCAGTCCGAAGGCAGGCCCCGATTTGAGGGGATTGAGACCGCGTGAAGATCCCAAGGCCGAGCTCTTCAAGCTCGGGTCCGAAGGCAGGCCCCGATTTGAGGGGATTGAGACACTCTCATAGCACGCCACCTTCCTCGACGACTATGGTCCGAAGGCAGGCCCCGATTTGAGGGGATTGAGACATCTCGAATGGGGCCTCAATAGGCCCCGCCTGGATCGTCCGAAGGCAGGCCCCGATTTGAGGGGATTGAGACATCTGTTCGGAGGCAAGCAAAAAATCGGCGGGATTAGCGTCCGAAGGCAGGCCCCGATTTGAGGGGATTGAGACTTGGCTGTGCACGTGCGAAAGGGCGAGCTTGACGCGCGTCCGAAGGCAGGCCCCGATTTGAGGGGATTGAGACCGAACGCATCGAGCGTTGTCTGCCATTCATACCATGTGTCCGAAGGCAGGCCCCGATTTGAGGGGATTGAGACAGTAATTCGAATGGGGCTTCAATAGGCCCGCTTGGGGTCCGAAGGCAGGCCCCGATTTGAGGGGATTGAGACAATCCTTATCCGGAATCCCTTGTGGGATCCGGATTTGTCCGAAGGCAGGCCCCGATTTGAGGGGATTGAGACTGTTCGGGGCTGCGTCATGCGGGGGATTCATGATCGGTCCGAAGGCAGGCCCCGATTTGAGGGGATTGAGACCTGGGGGCGGCGGCCAACTGAAGCCGCTTGGACATTCGTCCGAAGGCAGGCCCCGATTTGAGGGGATTGAGACCACATGTCGGACCAAGAGAAAAGGACCGAGGTCGTCGTCCGAAGGCAGGCCCCGATTTGAGGGGATTGAGACCTTAAAAATCGATGATTCTTTTGCCTTTCCCATGGGTCCGAAGGCAGGCCCCGATTTGAGGGGATTGAGACTCTTAAGGCTACCCCTGGGAGGGTAGTACCCATATGTATTGGTCCGAAGGCAGGCCCCGATTTGAGGGGATTGAGACGCCGTTGGTACCACTCCCTCCCCCGGAACCAATCTTTGTCCGAAGGCAGGCCCCGATTTGAGGGGATTGAGACCGTGTAGGCCGCCGGACAGTTTTGGGTTTGGACTTGCGTCCGAAGGCAGGCCCCGATTTGAGGGGATTGAGACCCTCTTTTCGTGTTAAGAGCAGCCACAAACCAAAAGGTCCGAAGGCAGGCCCCGATTTGAGGGGATTGAGACAGTTTGAAACGGTGCCAATTGAGATAGGAGAGCTTCGGGTCCGAAGGCAGGCCCCGATTTGAGGGGATTGAGACAGTTTGAAACGGTGCGAATTGAGATAGGAGAGCTTCGGGTCCGAAGGCAGGCCCCGATTTGAGGGGATTGAGACGGCTTCGCAGCCTTAGGCTTATCAGCCTTAGGCTTATGTCCGAAGGCAGGCCCCGATTTGAGGGGATTGAGACTAGGCCGAGACGTTCAATGTCCTGCTTGCATTCTTTGTCCGAAGGCAGGCCCCGATTTGAGGGGATTGAGACTCCCAGCGCTTGCGCGCTGAATCATCACTCGAATACCGTCCGAAGGCAGGCCCCGATTTGAGGGGATTGAGACTTAGGCTTATCAGCCTTAGTCTAGACCTGCTCGACCTGTCCGAAGGCAGGCCCCGATTTGAGGGGATTGAGACTTAACACGGCGGAATTAAGAATATACTTCATGGCTCTGTCCGAAGGCAGGCCCCGATTTGAGGGGATTGAGACGAGGGTCGCAATGACTCCGATGGGCATAGACGGTGCTGTCCGAAGGCAGGCCCCGATTTGAGGGGATTGAGACAATATGCCGCGGCAATGTAAAGCCGCGGCGCCCTGTATGTCCGAAGGCAGGCCCCGATTTGAGGGGATTGAGACTCGGGGCCGTCGAATCTAATCGGGGCCGGCAGAATCTGTCCGAAGGCAGGCCCCGATTTGAGGGGATTGAGACGTCCCAGAGGGACAGGCGGCGCCACTTGGCCAGATACTGTCCGAAGGCAGGCCCCGATTTGAGGGGATTGAGACACTACTAAGTGTAGGAAGCGCTCGTACATCTCTACTGTCCGAAGGCAGGCCCCGATTTGAGGGGATTGAGACCATACAGCTCTACCATCGTGCCCTTTCCGCTCCTGCTGTCCGAAGGCAGGCCCCGATTTGAGGGGATTGAGACTAGATTAGTGGACGGCCGCGGATCCACCTCACTTCGAGTCCGAAGGCAGGCCCCGATTTGAGGGGATTGAGACCGTGTGCTCTGGCCAGCTCTTCGGCGCTACTTCATGGGTCCGAAGGCAGGCCCCGATTTGAGGGGATTGAGACTTGCGCTGCTGAAGTCATACTTCGGCACCGTCCGCGTCCGAAGGCAGGCCCCGATTTGAGGGGATTGAGACAAGACCATGGGCGGTAGCTTTAATTTCCGGGTCATTGGTCCGAAGGCAGGCCCCGATTTGAGGGGATTGAGACCCGGAATAGGCATCGCGGGCAATGGAAAGTGTTGAAAAAGTCCGAAGGCAGGCCCCGATTTGAGGGGATTGAGACCATGCCAGGGCGTCCCAGCTCTCGTCCGAAAACAGTCCGAAGGCAGGCCCCGATTTGAGGGGATTGAGACAAACCCTACGAAGGGTTTCTTCCCGATCAAGGATTAGTCCGAAGGCAGGCCCCGATTTGAGGGGATTGAGACATTAACCCGAGCAATCGCTTAGCCTCTTCAATCTTTCCGTCCGAAGGCAGGCCCCGATTTGAGGGGATTGAGACGTCAGAAACCATACCTGCCCAGGCACCGCGTGCCTGAGCGTCCGAAGGCAGGCCCCGATTTGAGGGGATTGAGACCCCTTGTGGGCCCCGCGGTGGACCGAGCAGTATTCCTGGTCCGAAGGCAGGCCCCGATTTGAGGGGATTGAGACCTGCCACAAATGTGGCAACGGCCCTTGTGGGCCCCGCGTCCGAAGGCAGGCCCCGATTTGAGGGGATTGAGACTTGCGCATTGCCGCTTTGTCAGCGACAACAATCTGAGTCCGAAGGCAGGCCCCGATTTGAGGGGATTGAGACGTGGCCTAGCGCGGGCCCTGTCTCTGTAGTCACAGGTCCGAAGGCAGGCCCCGATTTGAGGGGATTGAGACACGACGCGGCGGCCCGGCGATAATCCGTAGGAATTACGGTCCGAAGGCAGGCCCCGATTTGAGGGGATTGAGACGCACAGGCGTATCCCGCACATCACTCCGCTGCCCCAGTCCGAAGGCAGGCCCCGATTTGAGGGGATTGAGACCATAATTCCTGTCATATCGCTGCTTTAGGGTGCATTCGGGTCCGAAGGCAGGCCCCGATTTGAGGGGATTGAGACCCCCCGCCTCCAGAAGGTCGGGGTCGTTCTCAAAAATGTCCGAAGGCAGGCCCCGATTTGAGGGGATTGAGACGCTGGGGGGGGACGAGACGCCTCCCACGTCAGGAAGAGTCCGAAGGCAGGCCCCGATTTGAGGGGATTGAGACGACTCTCTGTCAAGGGTAATTCTGCCTTCGGCTAGTGTCCGAAGGCAGGCCCCGATTTGAGGGGATTGAGACCGCAGGCACGCCTTGTCTTTTTCGGCGTCGGCCTTCCGTCCGAAGGCAGGCCCCGATTTGAGGGGATTGAGACGACACAGTTGGAGTGTCAGCCGCTCCACCCGCCGCGTCCGAAGGCAGGCCCCGATTTGAGGGGATTGAGACGAAGAATTCTTCAGGGCCTTGGAATATTATTGATGTGTCCGAAGGCAGGCCCCGATTTGAGGGGATTGAGACAGTTCTTCCACCACGACGACGTCCACCGTCCAATCAAGTCCGAAGGCAGGCCCCGATTTGAGGGGATTGAGACCCATCATCTCGTTTTCTTTTTGAAGGTACTCAATCTTGTCCGAAGGCAGGCCCCGATTTGAGGGGATTGAGACTTTTTCGGCGGCGGCCTTCCCGGCCGCCGCTCTTTGTCCGAAGGCAGGCCCCGATTTGAGGGGATTGAGACTCGGCCTTCCCGGCCGACGCTCTTTGAATGAGAATCCGGTCCGAAGGCAGGCCCCGATTTGAGGGGATTGAGACCTCGCCTACCGCCAATGCGTCGCAGGCTACGCAAAGTCCGAAGGCAGGCCCCGATTTGAGGGGATTGAGACTAGGTTTCGGCAGCTCGAGGCCGTCCACATATATCAGTCCGAAGGCAGGCCCCGATTTGAGGGGATTGAGACTCCATGTGGGAGAATGCCCTCCCCCAGCTGATAAGTGTCCGAAGGCAGGCCCCGATTTGAGGGGATTGAGACTGGGATTTTCACACCTCCCCCCTCCGGGCTACAATAGAGTCCGAAGGCAGGCCCCGATTTGAGGGGATTGAGACATGCGAAATCGTGGGGGCTCCCCCAGAAAAAGATACTGTCCGAAGGCAGGCCCCGATTTGAGGGGATTGAGACCCGTCCGGGCCCAACAGGAGCAACTCGCTCTTCACCAGTCCGAAGGCAGGCCCCGATTTGAGGGGATTGAGACCCCCAATAGGCGAATCCGGAAGCCCTTGTGGGCCCGTCCGAAGGCAGGCCCCGATTTGAGGGGATTGAGACATGGGCGACTGTCCATCCCAACACATCCGCCCAATGGTCCGAAGGCAGGCCCCGATTTGAGGGGATTGAGACGCGATATAAGCCACCGTCCTCCCAAAACCATCCACAGTCCGAAGGCAGGCCCCGATTTGAGGGGATTGAGACCGGCGACCTCATACGGAGCCACCCCCTTCCTACCGTGTCCGAAGGCAGGCCCCGATTTGAGGGGATTGAGACACATACACTTCCCCCACACGATACCGAGAAGCCGTGTGTCCGAAGGCAGGCCCCGATTTGAGGGGATTGAGACCCGAACTACGATGGCCACGTACTCCGGACTGCACCAGGTCCGAAGGTAGGCCCCGATTTGAGGGGATTGAGACATGGGATCCGTTCGAGCTCTAGAGTTCATGCAGTAAACTATGGAAATTATGGAGCTTCTAATACTAATCCTAGTAGCGCTAGTTTTGCTGGCGCTGCTGGTAGAGAGAGGAGACTGAAAAGTCCGAAGGTAGGCCCCGATTTAAGGAGATGGAGGCTGGCGGCGCTCACGCACCGGTACGCGACCGGGGAGGGAATGGGGCGAGGAGCCCCGAATGTTTGATGAAAATCCTGGAAGGAAGGCCTTTTTTTGTGCAATATGGGACGAGCTCTGACATGAGGATGGCCCAAAAACCTTGATCCACCCTACACATGGCTCAGCGAACCCATGGCCCACGTCTTGATCACCACCTTGGGAAGGAACTGGGAGATCGTCCCGGAAATTCTGGGCTGGACCAACCCCGACCTGGTGAACCTGTACGCCCACCATCCCAGTGGGGAAAAACTCCACGCCCTTCGCCACAAGTACAACATCCACCCCGTGGACACCCTTTGGATCATCACCACCGATGAGCCTGAAATCACAAGAGCCTTGGACAAACTGAAGGACTGGCGCGACCGGGTGGGGGCTCACCACATCCGCTTTCGCCTGGTTCGGGTCCAGGACGTTCACGACCTCTCCACGCTGGAAGACTGCCAACGTATGAGCGAGGCTCTCCACCAGGTGGTATTTCGGGGTGTCCTGGAAGCAGAGCCACAGGGGTCCTTGATCCTCTCCCTTACCGGCGGGCGTAAGACCATGAGCAGCGACATGCAGGCGGCCGCAGCCTTTTTCGGTTGCCGGGCCCTGGTCCACGTGGTGGGTCAAGACGCCAAACTGAAACAGCTACAAAATCTTGATGTCAAGGATTTGTGTGCTCCCTTACCCAAAGATCTGGTGGATGCCATCACGCCGGTGGTGGTGACCGATTACAAGCCCAGCCCCCTGTACCACTACCAAGCTCCGGGTGAGCCACCACTGCGCGAGCTCCTGCATCAAGACCTCAACGAATGGCCCGAAGCCAACGCCCTCTGGGCGGATCGACACCTTTCCATCGAGACGACGCCGCTTCGGGACGCCCTGCAACGCCGTCTCAACACAGCATCCAACCTGGCGGCCAACCACGCCAGCCAGCTGATCCAAAAAGATACCTCGGCCAATTTCCTGGCCCTCTACAGCCTGCCCCCGGAAAAGATCCAACACCTCCAAAAAGTGGTCGTGGGGGCCTGCCCAAAGAAGGAAAACGTGGAAAGGGAATTGACCTTTCTCCAGGAACTTCCCAAGGCGGAGCTCCACTGCCACCTGGGCGGGGCCTTGGATAGTGAGGAAATGGTGGAAGTGGCCCGTTCCGTTCAGGACGATCTGGCCCAACACCGCACCAGCCTGGAGCCGTGGCTGAACCAATGGAAATCACGCCTGGAAAGGCAAGACCCGGCTCAGCTGGGTAAGTCCTTCAACTGGAAGGATCTTCGCCGCCCCATCGCCGGGGTACCCGAGCCTCTGGCCGTGGCCGCCTTTATCCTCCTTTTCGAATCCTGCCCCGACCAGCTGGATCGGCTCATCTATGGGAGCTACCTGGAGGATTCCCGATTTGTGGGCGTGGGATTCGATCAATACGAAAAACTGGGAGATCTGCAGGGGTCGGCGCTCCTTCAAAACGAAAAGACACTGCGGACCGCCTGCCGCATCTTGGGACGCAAGGCCCGGGAACACAACGTGCTGCACCTGGAAGTCCGCTGCTCTCCGAAAAATTACACCCGAGGGGGACTTTCGGCCGAGCAGGTCCTTGACATCATTTCCGAAACGCTGGACGAAGCCGGGCCGGAGTCCACAGGACTGCTGCTCATCGGCAGTCGCCACCGCAACCTGAATGACCTGAAAGAGACGGTCCAACTGGCGATGAATGCCTTGGACCGCCAAGAAAACCTTCGCGCCATGCTTTGGGGATTCGATCTTGCGGGAGACGAAAAGGCGCTGGCGCCGGAAGAGGTCCGACGAGCCTTTCTGCCACTCATGGAACGGTGTCTCCACGCCACCATACACGCCGGGGAGATCGCGGACGCTTCCAGCATCTGGCAGGCGGTCTACCACCTCAACGCCGAACGCATCGGCCACGGCCTCACACTGCTGGAACATCCCACACTCCTGCAGCGTTTCCGCGACCGGCGCATCTCCTTGGAGATGTGCCCGTCCAGCAACTGCCAGATCGTTGGTTTCCGCGACCACCACTTGCCCGGCACCCAAGACCTTGCCGCCTACCCCTTGGCCCAATATCTGCGCCAAGGACTTCGGGTGACCGTCAACACCGACAACCCCGGCATCTCCAGAACGGACTTTTCCCGGGAATACCACCGGGCGGGCCGACTCACCCCCGGGGGCCTCAGCGTCTGGGACATCCTGCTGCTCATCCGAAACGGTTTCAAGGCCGCCTTTGCGGGAGCCCCCAGGCGTCACGAACTATTGCGTAAGGCGGAAAGACAAATCTTGAACGTGCTGAAAAAGGGATTACCGTGGACTGCCGAGAAAGAGTGATGTGCGTTCCCAGAAAAAGGCTTCCTTCCGCATGGCTTCAACCCCGCACCAGTCTGTCCGTGCCGTACACGGACTGCCTCCAAGTCCTCGCACAGGCGGGCATTTGCTACCGATCCAGGGACCAGGTGGAACAGGACCCGCGCTACAAACAGCTCATCCCCTATGTGGTCGCCGTGGACAAGGTCGGCCTGCGGGTGGGCTGCTACCGAAGAAAAGGCTCGGAAACGAGACTGCACGGTCGGGAATCCTTGGGGGTGGGGGGACACGTGAACCTGAGTGATGCGCGATCGGCCCAGGATGGGCTGGACCTTGTGCTGACCAATGGGATCCACAGGGAACTTTCAGAGGAATTCCAAAATCTTCCAGAACCCTACCAGTTGACTTTCCGCGGGATCATCAACGAGGAAGAATCCCAGGTGGGTGAAGTGCACTTGGGACTCGTCTTTCGCATGGACGTTTCGGCGCCGGAGCGGCTGCGGCCCGGCGCCGAGCTCTACCAATTCCGCTGGCTGTCACGCGCCCAGGCAGCCCAACGCCCTTTGGAACTTTGGTCCCGCCTGGCCCTGGAAATCGTGTGAGACGGTCCCATCTCAGACACTGCCCGGATGAAATGGGAGAAAGAAACGACGCGTGCGGACGAATCAGAAGCTGTCTTCTGTGGTAAGTATCAGCCATCCGAAAGGCATTGCGGGGCCGCCGTTTTCCATGTCGCACAGGGTTCGCGTCGACCCCATATCCCGGATGGGGCGCCTGGCCTGAATGTTATAGCCTTGGCGGAGCTCATCCACCGAAAGGGATTCGAAATGGCTGAACCTGCCGACGCGCAACAGGACCCGCTTTCTCTTCTGATTGTCGGCAAACCAATAGGGAGTGCTCGGATCCACGATGAATTCCTTCCCCTCCGGCAGCCTTGCCCTGGGAAATCGCCCGTGGATTTTCCGCCAGGCTGCCCCGTTGCTTTTCCGCCCGTGGAATTTGTCGGCTTCAGCCACCATTCGCCCCCAGTAAAAACGGTTGCACGCATCGAAGACCACCTTGGGATCCAGCATTCTGCCCAGCAGTCGAGCCACTTCCGCACGTCGCATCTTGTCCAGGTCGATTTCAATCGACACTTCAAAGGAGGGGGCCTTCCAGCTGTCGGCCAATGAGACCAGGCGCTCCACCCACATTTGGATATTTTCCGATCCGGGCTTGTGGGGGTTCCAGTTCATCACCCGATCGATGCGCGTGGACGCATCGGGAAGTTCCACATCCTGAACACGGACGAGGCGAAACACATCCCTTTCCGTCTCCCGGGAAGACCGGTTGAGCGCCGCTTCCTCCAGAACGGTTCCCTTCTCTTTCGGATGCGCCTGGGCCACCCTTGAATGCACACGGGATTTGGTCTGGGGATCCACATCATTGGCAAAATAGTTCACCACCGCCGTTCGGATCGCTCCCTTGATGCTGGATCCGGGCAGAAGCGCCCTTCCATTCACTGGATTTCGGGGCATCATGCCCACTCGGAAACTCCGGTCCACCTCCCCCGCCTTCTGGGAGAATTCTTGTTGGAATCTTTCCGAGGCACCGACCTTCAAGACTCCGTCTTCAGGCTTCACGTGACTTCGAAAGAAGCGTTGGAGTCCCTTTATATCCCCACGGTCCACCAAATCCATGAACCGTTGCCGATCCGTGTCACTCAATTGACCGATCAATTGGGCGGGGTGGAATCGCAGAAGAAATCCATCATGCAGGGCGAACTGAAGCGGATCGATTTCCACACCGGAGCCCACGTGGATGGGAGTGAGTGCCTGGGCCTGGAAACGATAGGTGGTCATCCTTCCACCTCCGTGAAAAATAGGGGCAGATGCACTGCGTAATGGCATACCTGCCGCAGCTTGGGATCATGATGCACCCCTTCCAGGATCCTTCCAAAAGGACCCTCCCCGCGGGGAGTGAACGTGGCACCCGGTTGAGCCATCAAGATGGGATACTTGAAGGGACTGTACGCACCCTTTGCAAAGTCCCCACCCAACTTGCCAAAGTGCACATGCTGCTTGTACCTGGCATCGACCATCGCCTCTTTGACAAGGACGCCATGGGAAAGGCTCATGGCCCGGGGGCCTGCCGTGGCAAAGAGGTCCGTCTCCTCCACCTGGACCTCGAAACCCCCATTGCCGGTACTGGCATTGGCGCCGAAACCCTGGGTACCCACAAAGCGGAAGAGTTCATCCAGCTCATCGCCGCAGAGCTTTGGGGCCGCCACAAAGATTTGCCAGTCTTCGTTAAGGCCCGGAGATACGACCTCCTCGAAATGCAGCCCCCCCGCTTCCGGGGTCGTTCCGGAACAGCGGTTGATGCGATTGTGGGGCCGGAGCGTTTCTTCCACCAGCCCCTGAGCTGCTCCCGCCTTCTGGCTCTCCATGAAGACGACCATCTCACGGCTGAGAGCTTCTGCGCTCAGGCCATCCCGCAGCTTGCAGAAAACGGCCTCGGGGATCCATGCAACCTTGCGGGCACGTTTGACTTGTTGCATTTCCGCCAGGGACTGGTTGCGGGCCTCCCTTCTTCTTTCCCTCAGAAGAGGGCGTGGCAGCATGCCGTAAGGCATGACGCTGGAAATGAGCCACGGCTCCTTCTTTTGCCGATCCAGCCAAGAAACAAGCCCCTTCCCGCCACGCAAGTAACGCACCGCCCACGCCAAGTGCCCCCATAAGGTCCCTGAAATCATGGGCGTTCCCAAAGGGGCCCGGAGGGTCAGTCTCACCCGATATGCGTTCATGTCAGGCACTCCTGCGGATATGGAGGATCTTTTCCGGTGAGAGGGATTCGAAGCGATCCTGCAGATCTTCCCCGTTGAGCCGCAAGCCGCGGAAGCGAATCCGGCCATACCCTCGGGATCCGGAACCGCCGAGACAGTCGTGCTCGAGCAACCGCATGGTTCCCAAGAGGTAGTCGAAATACTCTTGGTCCATGCGTCCTTCATCTCCCGTATCGAAAACACGATAGAGAATGGCCAGATCGAATTGGGAACCGGCGGGTACCCTTTCGGTCTTGCGGATTCCCACACCGGCTTTGCCTTGGATCCGGTTGATGTTGTTTTCGAATTTCTCTTCCGTAAAAGGAAGTCCCATTTCCACCAAGCGGTCCCGCCACGCGCTGTTGAAGGGGCAGTCTCGAACGATGAGCCGCGTGGGCCCCGCCGTCCAGTCCTTCAAAGTGGTGCCGAAAATGCGAAGAACCGGATCTGCGGCCAAGACCTCAGGATCCCTCTCTCCCCCACCCTGCCATACGTCGCCGGTGGTCTCCACCCGATTGGTGGCCCACTCCATGAGGCAGCGCAGCTTACCTTTCAGCGAAGAGCCCGGTATGTAGGGTTCCTTTGTATAAGGGTTCTTAACCACGGGACTGTCCACGCCGCCGATTTCGATGGCATCCTTGCCGGCACCGATATGGAGGCCGGTCATGACTTCCACGTGGCCCGTTACCAGTTTGGTCTCCACCAGCTTCATGGGATCTCCTCCTTAGTTGTCTGCGGCGAAATAACGGTGAAAGGCCACCACCGCCTCAAAGATGCGGGAAAAGGCCTTGAGATCCTTCACATCCTGAACAGACTCCACATGGTCGAAGATGAACTGGGAAAAGGATCGGGAGGAGACTCTGCGCTTTTCCGCATAGAGGGCCTTGGCCTTGAACATGCGTATCAGGGCCAGGTCCCTTTGGAGGTTGGCTTCCTGGGCCTGCGTGCTTTCCCCCATCAAGATGCGTCGCTCAATGGCCTTGAATTCATCGTAAAAACGCCTGAGCTGCGACGATTTCAAATCGCGCCCAAATTCCCTGGCCCATTCCAGGGCGCGACGATCCACCAGTTCCGGATCAAGACGCTCTTTTTGGGAGTCTATGTAGTACCGAATGGGATTGGCCCGCGGTACTGCGGCATTTCCCGAGTTTCCTTGAGGGCTATTTTGCCGTGTCTGTTCCTGTCTGCTAGGCATCATGTCACCTCCTCTGTGCAGTTCGATGACGATAGAGCGCCATGGTGAGCGGCAAACGCCAATCGTAGAGATTACTATGGTCCACTATGAACTTAAGCTGATCGTCCAGGCCCAGATGCCCCAGCCATGCCAGGAGGGCCTTTTGTTTGTCCACGCCCGGGGCTGCCTTGACGTTTCGTGACAGGTGATAGGCCAACTGCGCGCGCCAGTTTGCTTTTCTCAGGTCACCCTCAACCATGAACGCTTCCGCATCCTTGATGATCTCGAACAGTTTGTAGAGAAATCCGCCGCTCACCGTGCCGTCTTCCGTAAGCTGCTCGTGGATCCACTGGGCATCCTGCAGCCGCTGCGCATACCGCTCCCATGGCATCGGCTTGGGCATGAGAGCACAGATTCGATTGCGCCCGGCATCTTTGGCCTTTTCAAGGAAGGATTCCGCTTCCCAAACCCCTCGATTGACCGGGTAGTTGGCCTTGATGAGAGTAAAGCCCGCCGAAAGGGTGATGTTGGGATTGTGGCCGGTGTAGTCTCGGAACGTCTCATTGATCCTCCGGGCCAATGCCGAGGTCTGGCGCCATGGCCCGATGACGAGCAGGTCATCGCCGCCCGCATAGACCGTGTAGGTATCGGGAAACTCGCGATGGAGCAAGCCCTTCAGGTACCCCGTGAAATAGAGGTCCAACATGCGCGAAAGTTGAGCCACCCTGGACAGGGACAGTCGGTCTTGGTCCTTGTGGGAACGGCGAAATCCTGACGCGAAGATAAAACCCAGATAGTCCACATCTGCCTTGAGCAAGCCCAGGTAACGGCGTCCCACCAGAGCGCCGTCGGCATCCATCTCAAGGCTCAGGGCGGCCAGGTGGTGGAATGTCTTGGGCCCCAATCGATCCGGTTCGCTTTCTTCCTCCCCGATCCCCTCGAACCTTGGATCTGCCAGTTCTCGCGCATCCGAAAAGACGGGCACGTGATTGGCCAACGCCCGCCGCGACCAGGGGACGGATACCGGACCCGTGCCCACCTGCTGGACCGACATGAACCCGGAGCCTTTGTTCAAGTCAGGCTCTCCATGGGGGATGGCCAGATCCAATCCCAGGATTTCCACCGGCTGCCACGCACCAGGCAACGGGCGGCCCCAAACCAGGTATTGGCCCTGGACCAGCTTCCGGCCCACCTGAAATTCCATGTGGCAGGTGGGGCACCGCCATACCTGGTCTTCCTCGATCAGCGCAGGACGAACCCCGCAGGCGCTGCAGGCGCGATCTTCCGGATATTCGCGCTGGAGAACGCCATGGGACACGGTGGCCAAAGGGCGAACCTTGGCCTCTTCGATTGCCTCCGCCAACTCCTGGAAAACCGTGTTCAGTCTTCCCGGTTGAAAGTCCTGGGCCGCAAAGGCAGGAGACAATGCCAGGTTGAGAGACAAAGACCCCGTATATTTGTCCAACAGCCATTGGTCGAACTCTCGGCGAAGCGTGACCAGGGCGTCGTCCAGATCGGGAACATGAGGTGCCAGGATCAAAAACCGCCCTCCGGCCTTTTGTAAGAGACATGAATGGGGCAAACCCAGCACCTTCAACAACCGCAGCGCCCCCGCTTCGACCAACGCCCCCATGACAAAAGACCTGGCCCTCAAGATCTTGTTGACACCCCGCACTCCTTGGGACTGGAGGGTGAAAAGGGTCCGCTGGATCCCGGACAAATCGCCGCTGAGAAATCGAAACTTCTTCGTGTGTTCATCCCGAATGGCCTTGGAGTCATCCAGGTCGTTGTTTTTCTTATGAAAAAGGTACAAGCACGCCGCGATGGCGGCCGTGGTTCTGGAATGGTCGTAAAGGGAAATATCCGCGCAGTCGATGGTGCTTGATGGCACGGCCCAGAAATATCGTTCCAAGATTCCAAGGACCATCTCTTCCAACAAGCCAAAGGAAATTTGCCGGGGATCCAAACGAGCCGCCCTTTTGAAATCCTCTTTGAAATCCTGGCATATTTTCCGGTACCCATCGGGCAGGTTGTGGATCAAACCGTTCGCAGGGCGCGCGATCGGGATGAGCTTCTTTTCATCCTCGGGATCCAGGGGTTCCAGCTCATAGACATGCCGTGTGGGCTTGCCCAGGCTCTTTTCATCCAGCACCACCTCATCGAAAATGCAATTCAACGGTGTCTTCTTGAACCCACCGCGCACGCCCGAACCTGTCCCGCCCTCCTCTTCCTCATCCGGCTTCCTGTCCATCCCGGCGGAAAGCCTGTCGGCAACGGCGCACAACCAAGAAGCGGGTGCCAGGGGCGAAGACTCCGGTTTGTGGTGATAGCTGGCTATCTCGTCCAGGCGTTGCAGGTCCAGTGCGCCACCAAAGGTGAGCCCTTCCCGCTGCAGCCACTCCACAAAAGCACTGGTGAAAACCACATGCTTGTGCGTGTAGCGCCCCTTGCAGCTGGGACACAAGGTGGATTCCAGATCCAGCTCCGCTCCGCAGACATCCCTCACTGAATCAAAACCCCGCTGAAAGGGCTTTCCCACGTCGTGGAGCAGGGCCGCGAAGAGCACTTCTTCCATCGAATAGAACATTGGATCCTCCACACTCACGAGCCTCTGGTTCGTGATCAGGCCTTCAAGTCCGGGAGATCGTACGTCCCCAGACCGAAGGTCGTGTTCTTTCCCACTCCGAGCCATGAGCCCATGACGAGGGCCGGGAGGAATTCGTCCAGTTCCCCTCCGAAAGAGATCTCCCCCACCAGTCCCCCCAATTTCATGCGCCGGTCTTGCCTTTTCGAGTAACGTTCCCAGTCATGCCAGCGAAGCCTGGACCAACAGACCCAGACCTGGTCGATTTTCTCTTTCCAGGGCCCCCAATCCACGAATTCCGGTCCCTGGCAATGGAAATGAAGAAGATTTTCCAGTCTCCTCAAAAGACTCCGGAAGAACACGCCAAAGGAGAGCTCTCTACACAAAGAGCCCATTTGCTGAACCCTCAAAGGACTCAGAAACCGCACACGCAGTTCGTCCCCACAAGGATTGGCACCAAGGCCCATGGCATCGTGGAGCCCCAAAACCAGCAAGCTTCCTTTTGTCCGGGGTTCCGGAAAAATGTCATCCACCCCGTTGCCCTGCCCATCCATTGTGGTCACACGCACCAGTTCAAACCGACCCCGCCCCTTACCCACTCCCAAACGCCCCATGACCTGGAAAGCATGGACAAAGGACGGCAGCCAATGGATGGCTCGCCCTACGAGAGTGACGCGAAAGGAAAACCCTTGACCTCTTTCAAGGAACTCCTCACGGGCAACCCGCAACTGAAAGTTGAAGGGATGGGGTGCGTTCCGATAACGGCTCGCCTCCACGAAGCAATGATCGGGCTGGGTGTCGAACAAGTACATATAGACACACTTGGTGCGCAGCCCGCATCGGCGGCAATCGTTTGTCGGCAAAAGGCAAAGCGCTTTCTTCAAAGCCAGCCCAAAGGCTCCCCTGAGCGCACTTCCTCGATAGGAAGGCAATTGGAGCGTGTCGAGAGCCCGGATCGTCACAAGTAATCTCAAACATCTGAGCCTTTCGAAGTGACGATAAACCGTTGGAGCTTTGTTCCAATCGACAGGACGGCTCGCGTTTGAAGAACGGAGTCCATGAGACACTTCCATCACAGCCACGCCCCAAATCCTCTCATTTACGGAGTGGTGAAGGCAGCCCATCTGCATTGCGTCAGCCGCCTGCCCAGCCTCGAAAGCACATTGCGCAACTCGGGAGCCACCGCGCCCTTACCCGAGGGAATCGAACCAAAAGGGGGCGGCTTCCGTGGCACATCCTGTTCTCCGGTTACGGCCCTGGTGAGTGGAGTTGCAAAAAGGAGTGGAACATGTGAAGCTTTTCTCTTATAAGAAAACCAAAAATAAGGTTGTGTCAAGCATCAAAAGGATGAGCGATTCCAAATAATTCATATTAGTATGGTGGGATTATGCAGCACCTTTCTTTTTCGCTGAGACACCACCATCCCTAACGGAGAAGTGTTCGGTAAGAAGGCGATCCCGAAGGTTTTGTTCCACAACGGGGGTGATGTTTAGATCATCACATGAAGGGTCCCGTTTTCGCCCGTTGGCTATTCGCCAAGGGCGTCCTACAAGCGAGGCACAAGGCCAGGTTCTGTCATGGAGTGGCCCGGTCCATCCGTGCGTCTTCTTATCTTCTGTGCGCTTGAACCTCAGGCCGCCCGTGGGGAAAGGATTTGGGCCTTCGCCTCGTAACGTCGGCCCCCCATGGTTGGAAGCCGTTTGCAAAGGTCCTCCCCGAGGCCGTTTTTTCTTGAATGAGAGCAGGATCTCGGCCTGCTGGACCTTGATTCTTCGTTTTGCCACAGGGCTATGAGCCCATGAATCCATCTTCGTGGGCCTGTTCCCTGCTGGAATCCGTTGAAGCGGCTGCCCGGCGCCGGGTGCCCACGCATAACGGGAAGATAGCTTTCCGGCGACAGGCCCGGGAAGCCCGGAAAGTGGGTATTCACTTGGAGGACGGAACCTGTAGGATCCCGCTTCCCAGGCTGGATGCTCAGGGGCCAAGCACTGGGCCCATCCCGGGTTGGAGCCCAACGAAAACGGAGGACGATCATGGCCAAAGTGTTTCTCAGCACCCTGGGGACCAATATGTATCTGCCGTGCCGGTACCGTCTTGACGGCTGGACGTCCCGGCCCACCCCCTTCGTACAGGAAGCCCTGCTGGAGCACCTGTGTGGGCAGTGGACTTCAAAAGACCGCATCTTGATCTTCTGCACGGACATGGCGCGCAAGTGCAATTGGAGCGACGGAGGCAACTTCCCGAAGGGCCTGGCAAGCCGGATTGAGGAAATGGGCCTGGAGGCTCAACTGGAATGTGTGCCGGTGCCCGAAGGCCGGAACGAAAAGGAGATCATGGCCGTCTTCATGGCGCTCATGGATGCGCTGGAACAGGAAGATCAGGTGGTCATGGACATCACCCACTCTTTCCGCTCCCTGCCGCTTCTCAATGCGGTGGCGCTCAACTACGCCAAGGTCCTGAAAAAGATCAGCGTGTTGGGCATCTATTACGGCGCCTTCGAAACCCTGGGGCCTCGCAAAGAGGCCGAAAAAATCCCGGACGCCGAAAGAATCGCCCCGGTTTTCGATCTTTCGCCCTATGACACCCTCCTGGACTGGGCTCGTGCGGTGGACATGTTCGAGACGGCGGGGCGGGCCCAGAGCCTTGCCCAGCTGGTGAATCGAGGCGTGGGCCCACTTCTTTCCAACAATAAAGAACGTGACAAGACCGCCTTGCTCGTGGCCGAATTGAATCGGTCCCTGAAGACCCTGTGCCTCAACCTGAGCGCCGTTCGGGGCCGCCAAATCGAACAGGCCCGGGGACTGGGGCACCTGGTGACCGAGTTGGAACAACAAGACATTCTTCCACCCCTCACGCCTCTGCTGGAGCGGGTCCGGGAAAAGACCCGCCCCTTCGACGTGGACGATCCCGTATCCAAGGGATTTGCCGCCGTCCGTTGGTGCCTGGACCATGATCTCATTCCCCAGGCCTATATCTTGATGCGGGAAACGATCCTGAGCGGATTGTGCCGATTGGAGGGACACGACCCCTTGGACGAGGACCTTCGGGAGGGCTTCTGGAACGGCCTATTGAAGGTGGTGGCGGAAGGCAAGGGTGAAGAGGAATGGAAAGGGGCCTTGGCGGAACGCCGGGAGGACGCCCTCGCCCTGATCCGCCGCCATGGATCGGAGTTGAAAGGCCTGGCGAAGGCTTATGAGGCGTTGCGGCCCAGGCGAAACGACTTCATGCACGGAGGCTTCAAGCCGCAGGCTGCGTCGGCCCAGAGTCTGATGGACTATCTTCCCAAAGGCCTCGAGCAGCTGGAGCAGGCATGGGAAAGATACCGGAAGGCGCGCACGGCTGACGATAGCTAAGGCACTGGGTCGCTTCCATGGGGTGCAACATATCGCCGGCGGCGGCCGGCCCACAGAGATTCCCCCGCTCGACAAAACCCTCAAAGAATCCGCCGTCGGGAGTGGAGGGTGAGTGGTGCGGATTTCATTCACACCAGGAGGGAGGGCCGGGCGCCCACGGGGGCTCCATCCTTCGTTGGAGCAACGCGCCGCCATGGCCGTTTGTCCCCGCAGCGCCGTCGTCTTTTTCTTCCCTGCAGAAGACCTTCCGAGCGATTGGACAAAAACCCGTAACCTACTGATTTCACTAGACGCAGCAAAAAGAGGTCCTCTGCACCCTAAAAAGTGTGTGGTTCCAATAACTTAACTAACGGACAATACACACATGTCGATTTTTTCAACAACCCAACACCCACCCTCTTTGCCGGTGCTTTGCAACGGCCTTCTCAGCCTAGAGACCATGCGCCTTTTCGGCTATAGAGTCCGAAGGCAGGCCCCGATTCGAGGGGAGTGAGACAGGGCACCCCTCGTCGGCCTGGCTGCCCCATGCTGTTGTCCAAAAACAGGCCCCCATTTGAGGCATGGTGGGAAAGCGCCGGCAGCATCCGGAGCCGACGTTAGAAAAATGGCAACATAGATCCGCATGGAGGACAAAAATGGGCAAGAGAGTAATGGCCGTGGCACTGCTCGCAGGACTGCTTGCCTTTCCTATGCAGAAAGACCAAGACGGCTACTACAGAGGAGCAAGCGGAGCTCGATATCAGTATGACCTGAGCCGCCCGGCGGACAGTCTCCGCTATTCTGTGGATCCTGCAGCGCAACTATAGGACCAGATCCGTCGGTATGATCCGCGCATTCAGCTGGACCGGAACCTCGGTCACAAAGGAGGGGGCTTCAGGCCTTGAGCGTCAGAGACTTTCGGCCGTTTTTGGCACCGAAAAGCACAGCTCATTTATCGAGAACATAATGTGTTGCCGAGCCGTCGAGCGACCGAACGTCCCGTGGCGCTCGAAAGAGGAAGCGAGGAAGCGTAAAGCCAACTGCTTCGAATGAAATACACCTAAGACCAGATCGGCAGCGGAAGGAGTTTGACCCACTGACTCCACCCAAAGGCTCTATTAAGCGCTTTGGGCCGCCCCATCCCATCGTGGTCAAGTAGTGGGGCAAGCCCTTCCTGGCGACTGGTGAGCGCCGGCTGCGTTCTTAGGTTGAGCTTCTGTTTCCTGTCAGCGAGATCTCCATGAATGATATGAACGTACCGGAGCGCAGGCTCCTGAAGCTGCGAGAGACTCTACATCGCGAAGAGCGCTCGGCGGCGGAGCCTGCTCTGGCGATCAAAGATCTGCATGAGCTACTGTGCCGTAGACACGCCGGACTGCCAGAGCCGATCGGGATTTTTACGTTCTCCATACTCTTACTCCCATACCCTTTTGTCCATATGCAGATCCCGGTTTGAAAGGATTGAAACTCTTTGAACCCTGGCACGGGCGTTTATGGTTAGGTCGAGCCCATGGAGCTCCCGATTGCAGGGATGGCGACACACGGGCAGACACCCGGCACTGCCCCTGTGGGCGTTGGACAGGGTCCTGTTTGAGGCGGTCGATTGGAAAGCACCCGCCCAAAGGGCCGCCACAATCCATGCGTCAAGGACGGCATCCGATTGGGGCGTATCCGCCCCGTTGACTGTGACCGGTGGAATCATCCAAGAGTTTAGGCCGGAATGAATACGTGGAGGGAGAACTGCGGCTGAGCCATAATGCGCCCTGCCTCATAAGACGAGACACCATTTCGAAAAAGCGGGAATGCCCCAGAGCCGGTGTCACAGAGAAACCTGGGCTTTTCGGGATGACGTCCGGTCCGTGACAAGCTATACTGTTACCGCTGTCTCTTATGGGCGGGCAACCCCTACCCGGCTTCTAACTCGCGGCTTAAGACCCATCACGGCCGGATGCCATGAAAACCACCGAGGTCCAAAACCATGATCGAAAAATGCCTCGTCTTCACCGTGGGAGGGGCCTGCGCCCCCATCGTGAACGCCATCAAGTGTTGTAACCCGGATTTCGTCTACTTCATTTGCAGCGAAGGCCCAAACGGAAGCCGGACGCTGGTGGATGGGCCCGGCACACCGTGCACGGGAGACAAACCCGACCGGCTACTTCCCTCCATTGTCGCCCAAACAAGGCTCGATCGACAAAAATACCGAATCTTCACATTAAAAAATCCTGATGACCTCGACGAGTGCTACGGTGTGTGCCAAGAGGTGGAAAAGGACATCCAAAGTCAAACCCAACAGCCCGGCCATAAAATTCACGTCGTGGCCAACTACACGGGCGGCACAAAAACCATGAGCTCCGCGCTCGTCCTTTACGCTATCCATCGTCGATGGGAACTCCAGTGCAATGTGGGACCGCGCCGAGATCTCATCAAAGTTCGCGTGGGCGATAATCCCGCACGGGTCAGTACGGCTAGAGTCCTTATGGACCAGCACATCACCATGCTGGAAACTTTGGTCAAGGGCTATCACTTTGCCGAAGCCGCCGAGTATTTGACACAACTGCTTATCCGAGGAGAGATTCCTAAAGAAAAACAGCGCACGATCGGGACCTGCCATAACCTCTGCCTCGCCTACAACGCTTGGGACCGTTTCGAACACGGGGAGGCAAGAGATCTTTTAGAACCTCATGCGCGCCATTGTCCCAAACACTTCGTGTTTCTCAAACGGATCGTCGGCGAAATCAAAGACCACACGGGATACGAAAAAGTGGAAGACCTTCTCTACAACGCCGAACGCCGAGCCATCCAAAAACGCTATGACGACGCCGTCGGGCGACTCTATCGAGCGGTGGAGATGCTGGCGCAAACCCGTTTGCGCCAGTCTCACCAGATTGACACGAGTGATGTGGATATCACAAAGATCCCGGAGGCATGGCGGAAGGACTACTCAGGGTTCACGACAGAAGACGGAAAAGTTAAAATCGGTCTTTATCAAGCCTACCAGCTCCTGATCCATTTGCAGGACCCTCTAGGTTCGCTTTTTGACGAAAAACGCAAACCGATCGTCAATGCCCTCTCCAAGCGGAATTTTTCCATCCTGGCCCACGGGACACAGCCGATTGACGAATCCGCCTATGGGGAAGTCGCCGGAGTCTTGACCGATTTTCTCACCAAGGGACTGCAGTGCGTGGGCCATAAGACCAAGCTCGACCTCCAAATGCCCACGACGTTGGCCCACGTCTTCGACGAGCCACACTCATAAGACCCGTCGGGCCCGCCCCAGGCTTGCCGGTCGGCCGGCTCACACCTTGCCGGCACGCAGGTCCGCCAGTGCCTTCCGGCGTTTCTCTTCCTGTTTTTCTTTCTTTTTCTTTTTTAACCCCGGGTCCGCCCATCCCACCTGATTCCAAACCTCTTCAATATAGTCCGCCACGCTCTCCCGAAGCTCTCGGCTCTCCCACTGAACCGCCTGTGCACAAGCTTCATTGACGGCCTGGTTCAAAAGGGAACGCTCCTTTTTCTTTTCCGTCTCGCTCAAGGATAGGTAACGTTCCACAACCGTCCGTAATCGCTGCGTGATCCTCTCGGGCTCCGGGATGGACTCGACATGCGGCTCCACCTCCCTTTGGCGGTCCCCCTGCTCCTTTTCGGCGCACTTTTCCGATTTCTCATCGGTCCGAAAAGCCTCCTCCGCCAGCCCTTTCTTCGGCTCTCCCTCTTTCGCGACTTCTCCTTCTTTCCGGACCTTTTCTTTCAGCCCCATCACACCGTAACCTACGGAGCTCTTCGCCCCGAACCCAAGCCATTCGGACGAATGCTCCAGTGCCGCATCGAGCAACCCTTTCCAGTCACCAACCGGCGCCGGAAGAGAGGTCTTTCCCGCCACCGCCTTGGCCCGCAGAACAAACTTGGCCCCAGGCTGCAAAGCCAGGAAAAAGATCGGTACAGGCTGTTCCGCATCGTGAGGAGTCACGTTCCTGTCGGCTACCTGGTAGTAGTCTCTGTGATGGGGATTGAGAATGTCCACTGCCAAGCGGCATCGTTTATCGGGAAAGGCGTCCTGGAACATCACCAAGCCCTGGGAATGAATGGCGCGCTTCAGGGTTTTGTCCGTCCGGAGCTGATTGAGGAAGGTCGCTTGGTCCTTCGGCATCTCGTGGGGCACGAACCACATCTTCAACAATTCCTGTAAGATGGGATCCGGTTTCTCTTTCACTGAACCGACGAAGTCTTGGTATCCCTGGACCCATTCGCTGTCACCAACTTCCAAATAAGCACTCTTCTCGTCAAAGCCGAAAACCGCCCACACCGCGGGGAGGGTCCATCCCTTGGGGTCGTCGCACAACAGGGCCAGTTCCTCGGCCGCACGACGCAGGACGCCCTTGAGCCCGGAACCCGCCACGTACGGGACTCCATGGGGCGATAAGAACGCAAAGCCGTTTTCCACCGGGTGGGGATTGCCGGACCCCGTCACGAGCGGTGACCGCAGTTCCACTTCCCTTTCCCACA
Organism: Desulfosoma profundi; assembly: GCF_055387865.1. Lineage (NCBI taxonomy): Bacteria > Pseudomonadati > Thermodesulfobacteriota > Syntrophobacteria > Syntrophobacterales > Syntrophobacteraceae > Desulfosoma > Desulfosoma profundi. Next base: position 33,485 of record NZ_AP042420.1, read on the forward strand.
CATCGCCTGAAAAAACGTCGCCCTGGCGTCTGTTGAGCGCCTCGAGGACTCGCCTTGCCGCTGCACCCATTTCGGCCGCCGCTTCCAAGGCGATTCTTTTTTGGTTCTTCAGCGGCTGCCATTCCCCTGTAATGCGGGCGCGCCCCTTCTGCACCTCTTGGGAAAGTTTCCTCCAGTCCCCTTTTTGGGCAGCATCCTGCACTTCTTTTTTTTGCCTTTTGTCATCGGGCAAATCTGCTTCGCCGAAATCAGACAGCGCATGGAAATACAGCAGAAAACGGTGACCCGGAGGACAATAGTCGGCGATCTTCCCATTGCGACCAGGTTCATATCGATCCCCTAAAGCCGCCGCAAGGTCGCCGGGGATGGCCCGGCGTGGAACTTCAAAAGGTATTTTGCGAGAAGGAGCCATGAGTTGTCCCTCCTTTCCGGCTGGTGGCTCCATTGCGGCACGGTGCGAGGCAGGCCCATCCAGTCCGATTCAGGCCACAGTGGCGGCCAAATAACGGATCCACTTGAGAAGATTGAGGGTCTCTTCCGTGGCGCGCTGATACAGCAAACTGTCGCATTCCGACAAAGCCTCCATGGCTGATGCGAAATCACGACATCGATCGTTTGTGAAGACCTGGGCGTCCGGCCGGCCCAACCATTCCAGGATGTGTTTAATGATCTTCTGATGCTCATTTCCGCCTTCGGCCTTCCCCTGCAAAAAGGCCAGGGTCTGCATCAGGCCGTTGCTCATCACCAGCGCGGGGAGCCCCTTGGACAAATTTTTGTACTTTGCGTCGATTCCTTGGACGCACCCCCACGCATACTGGGCACGAATCTGATCGAGTGTCTTCATCGGTTCTCTCCTTCTTCGCTCACCCGAAGACTGATCAGCACCTGGCCTCGACCGGTCGTGGCGTCACCGCCGATTTGGATGCATCGGCCGTCAAACGCGTCGCGGATTTTGCGGATCACGTCATCCGAGCTCATCCGGCCGTCTCTTCTTGTCCCTTTCTTCAACCGCTCTTGGGATGCCATGGTGAGACCCACCATCACCGCTTCCGGAGGCAGATTTTCCGTAAAGAAAAGCCCGCCTTCGTCCGCCGTACCCGATTCATCGTTGATGCGCACGTGAGGTTCGACAACGGTGGCGTTTCTGGCAAAGAAGGTCAGCTGGGTGTCCGAAAGGAGCACCAGGTGGCTGGCCAGTTTCTGTCGGAAAAAACTGTGGGCTTCTCCCGCAGGGAGGGCGTTTTCAGAAAGCCATTCGGCGACTTTCTTTAGTCTTTCGATGACCTCGGCGTCCGTCAACGGTTGAAAGGCATAGGATTCCAGCACCAACCGGTGACCGCTTTCAGACTGGGCGAGGATGCTGTCATCCAGGACCACGGCCTCCTCGTCTCGCAGCACCGGTGGATGGAACGTGGGAAAGCCGGCCACCCCCGCCACGGCTGCCAGACGGCCCAACCGCTGCAAGGCCAGCGGCGATGTGGCGTAGACATACACACCTTTCAAGCTGCGCACGGGAAAAGCCACCAATTGGGCGTCCGAAAAGCTCACGGCGCCCGCGTGTTCCGAAGCGTCCTGTTCCGGCCCGAAAATCCGATCCCGCAGCCCTGCGTCATTCGTCCAGATTTCGCCGGCGGCATGGCGGAACGCGCCCTTGATCCCGGAGCCCGCAAAAGACGGATGCTCCGTGTGCCGTTCCCGCTGGATTGGATTGTCAATGACCCCCAAGGCCTGTCCGGCACCCATATGGACCGGCGTAACGGCATAGAAAAAAGTAAGGCATTTACGCGTAAACATGGCTAGTCTCCTCTTTCCAGTCAGCGAACCATACGTGATTCCAGCCCTCCCGCTTTCGCCCGTAAGCGGGATGCCTTGGATCCATGAGGATCCACAGCCCGTTTTCGTAGATTCCTTGGAGTGCCGCCGTGTCGCCGTCAAGCACCCGAAACCAGTAACATGACCCCGTGGGGACGACCTTTTGCGCCGGCTTGGGCGCCTGGTTCGCCAGGTCCCATCCGGAAACCACGTCATGGCGGCCCACGGCTGCGGCCACGAGCTGTGCCGTGAGGCCATCCAGGGTGAAAACGAAACCGGCGTGCGCGTCCACGCGCGGGGGCAGCCACCCGTCAGGGAATATTCCCGGAGTGGCGAGGATCATCCGAAAGCCTTTCCAGCCTGTTCCAGGCCGGCCGAAGTCCTCAAGGGCCGCTGTGTCGAGCTCATGCGGCTGTGCGATTTCCGCGGCACGTCCGTCACCTCCCAGACGCAACAAACCGTTGCTCGGGATATTGTCACCGTGGAAGACGGCCACAAGGCGCGCGTCCGCTTTCAACGCCACGGCATCGGTGGTGTATATGGCCCCTGTTTTCACCGTACGCGAACAGCTTTCCAGAGCAATGCCCAGCCGGGGATCCAGCGCCCAAAACCGGTCTGCAGTGGCGGCGTCCGACGAAAGAGGTTCATCGCCCGCCAGATGCCGCTTCCATCCTTCAAAGCTCAGCCACACGGACCCCGCAGGTTTTTGCCGTTCCGGAATGTCCAGGACAGGAAGCATTTCCAGAGGATAGCCCGCCCACACAGGGTGGGAGGCGATGCGGCGCGGTTGCATCCGATACAGCGAAAGTCCTCCGCCGGGTTGGGCCATCGCCACAAGGTCGGCAGGAGCCGGCCCCCAGAGCATGCCCTCTTTCATGATCCACAGGCTGCGAAGCCGAAAATCGCGCCCGAGGCACTCCTCAATGATGCGTTCAGCTTCACTGGGCGATGCCGTGATGTCGTCCACCTTCTGTCGATCCGCCAAGGCCCTCGAGACCAGGGCTCCGACGATCACCGACGGCCATGGGGGCATCTCGGCCCCACCGTGGACGCCTCCGCCGAACAAGCGGTTGCCCCGCAGCATCAGCACGTCCAATGGGGTGATAGTCAAAACGGTCATCGGTTTTCCTCCACCGTGGATGTCTCAGGGCTCACGCGGCCCTCTCGAGCCAAAAACTCCGCCGTGAGCACAAGGTCTCTCAACCATGAGTTTGGAGAGAGAGATTCACCCGACTCGGAAGCCCTTTGTTGGGCCATGGAGACGGCACGGGCTGCAAGATCTCTCGCCAGATCCTCCGCTTCGGGTTCCTTCCCCTTCGCTTTCCGCCGAAATTGGTAGGCCATGATCGCCGCCAAGGCTTCGGCACGGGGCGGCGCATTCTGAAAAACCTCAGCGAGTTCATAGGCAACGCGGCGGGACACATCACGGGCGATGAGGTTCCGTAAGTCGAGGAGAAGGCCCATGTCGCTCCCACGCCAACCCTGCGCCACATTCCATCGGCCCACCAGATGCGCCGTTCCCCCGGAGCGCTTGCACACACTGAGGCAAAAAGCGTCCCGGCCGCCCTCGTTCTTGGCCTTCCGCTCCGCGGCACGCAATTGGGCGAGCACACGCGCTAGGGGCGCCTGATGATGCGCGATCACGGCGCCCATCGAGGCCGTGGCCTTCTCACCCATGAGCCGAAAAAGTTCCCTGCGGCCGGCACCTTGGACCAAGGCATAACCCCGTCCGAATTTCAACAACCCTGGGGTGGTTTCAAGTTTCCTCCAAAAAGAGTCATCGTCCATTCCGGCGGGCAGCTGTCCCGAGAAGGCGCATCGCAAAGCGAACATCATGGCGGGAAGATCGTGCACGGCCACCATGGCCAGAAGATCGTCCCCACCGGCATAGATGAGCTTTCCCATGAAAAGATCCTCGACGATCCGGCGACTCACATGGAGCGCGAAGGCGTTGAGGGCCCCCGAGATGGCTTGGTGCCAGGCCGGGGATGCCGGTCGCGGGGTGTCCAAATAGTCCTTCAGGACATCATAGCGCTTTAGCTCGGCGCGGGTGTTTTCATGAAACCTCTGACCCAAGGTGGGTCGTTCACCGCCTGCCGACAGCCATTTTCCCATGTGGTCACCGTCCATGAGGACCAAGGCGTAATAGGTTTCCGGCATCACGCCGAAGCCATCCTTGAAAGCGCGAAGGGCTTTCTGCCGCGCATCGTCACCTTCCACGGCGTCCAAGAGGGCCGGCACTCTTTTGATCGCCTCGATGGTTTCTTGGGGAAGGCCCATGTGGCGGAGCTTTCCATAGAGCTTCGCCGGCAGTACGACCGGACGCGCCTCGGAATGGTCTTTCACAAGTCCTTCCAGCTTTTTAACCAGTGCCGATAGGGCTTGAGTCCCCTCAGGGTTCAAGAAACCGTTCCCTGGTTGCGTTTGCGCCCAGCGCCACAGCGACGTGGAAACCGCCACGGCGTGCGTGGAAAGCACAAAACGACCGGGTTCCTTTCCCATTCCGGCGCGTTCTTTGATTTCCTGAACGAACAGTCGAGGCCAGGCGCGTTTCAGGGCGCACCACCCGCACAGATGTTCCCCTTCTTTCGCCAAAGACGGGTTCTTATCGCGAAGAAGCGTCCAGAGTGTCCCCTTGCGTTGTCCCGGGGGAGTGAAAATTCCGGAAACTGCATCGTCACCGTCGCGGCGGTGGGCGAGCCATTCCCGTTCGCCGCAGAGGGTGCACCGGTAGCCTTCTTCGATGCCACCTGAGAATGTGCGGACGCTCTTGGCGGCGCTGTGGATTCTTTCCAGAAGCTCATAGAGTCCCGGATACGCGACCCCCGGGTTGGGCTGGTAAAAGGAGATTCCGTTCAGTTTCAGGTCGCTTTTCAGCATGCGCTCCACGTCCTCAGGCATGTAATGAGGCGCGGCCCCCATAAGTTTGAGCAGTTCCCTCAATGCCCCGTCATCCAGAGACTCCTTTCCGCCGAGTCGCCACGGGACCACGGCCCAGGAGATTTCCGGAAAGTCCTTAAGCTGCCTTTCCAACTGCCGTGCCGCGTCGTCTTCATGATCCACGCCCGCCCTTTCCGCCAACTCCCGGAGGGCTTCCCCGGCCTTTTCACGGGTCCACCGGCGGACCTTGTTTTCAATTTCACCGGCCAGATCCCTGGCGGCCGATGCCGGCACCAAGGCCACAAATCGGTTGGGAAGCGCGGCGGCGAACAGAGGGTTGGCATCCGTTTCGCGGGTTTTCCATTCCGGCTCGCCGGATTTCTCCTGCGGAGAGGACCAGAGGTGCATATACGGTTCCCCCAAGACCCCATACAGCCAGAGGTCCACCATCGCGACGCCGTGAAGGTTGGGAAAGAGAACCGCATCGGGACCATAGCGGTCACAGACTTCTTCGAGGGCCGCCCAGACCATCCGGGACAAGAAATGGGATCCCGCCCAGAGATCCGAGACGCTTCGGGCCTGGGCGATGAATCCCTGTACCGGTCCGAAGCTCATCAGGAAAAGGGCCGGCTCCTCATTCGCATCCGCAGCCAGGGCTCCGGCAAAGGCCGACGTGAGCGAAAGATGCTCCCAGATGGTATGGTCCGGACTGCGCGTATCCGCCGGGAGCTGACCCCAAAAAGAGCCAAGATCCTTGGCTGGACGGCACGGACCGAATCGCCACAGCGAGAGAAAGGTTTTCTTCCAGTCGACCCGTCCGTTTTCTTCCACGATCAGGGACTCAAGATGGTCCAGGCTGACCGCCTCGACGGCTTCCACCGGAATGTCCATCTGGAGGCTCTTGAGATCAATGGGATTTCCCGAAAGCGGGTGGATCAGCCGGGGATTCTGGGTGAACGTCACGCCGCCGACGAGCCCTTTGGGCAATGACGGTCGGTCTGCAGCGGAAGCCCACCAATCTCCCTTCTTCACACAATCTTGGAGAGCGTCCAGTTCTTCCCGGCTTGGATCCAATTGCCGATTGAAATATTCCCTGAGCCGGGCCACCGTGCCCGCCTCGTGACCCTTCCCGCGAAGCAGGATCAGGGGCTTTTCGGGCGGGTCGTGTGTGAACGCTAAAACCTTTACTTTCCAGTGTTTGTCAGTGGTCATGAGGTCCTCCTCACGGCAACCGAATCAGTTTCTTGTCCAGGCGATCATGAACGCGACGCCACACGTCGGTTTCTTCCGCCGCGCTGGGTGGGGACTGGAGTTTTCTCCGAAGGGGTGTCGGCAGTGAATGGGGAAAATGAGCGACAAGCCCGACATAACCTTTGTTCAGAGCATGCACCTTGAACAGCAGCTGATTCGCCGAACGCGCATTCTTTCCCCACGCTTTGAGCTCATGGTTCGTGACGGGGTATGCCAACAGGTGGCGATCAGAAAGTTCTTCTTGAGAACCGCCAGTCTTGAAAGGGAGGTTGGTTCTCAGATCGACTTTCGCTTCGGCGAGCTTCCCGAGAACCTTCTCCCACGCATCAAATTCTTCGGTTCGCCACATCAGGAGCTTCTCACTGTCCTTCCCTAACGCGTGACACCAGTCCTGTTGGAGAGCGTTGGACAACCCGACGGCCATGGCTCTCAGCCAGTTTCGGGACTCTTTGTCACTGTGGTCGAAAATACTTTCCTCGACTAGCGATTCTCTCCGTCCATCAGCGTCGATTTTCCGGACGGCCAGAGATCCCCAACCGTTTCGGCATCGGCTTCCGAGGCAGCCGAACAACGCCACGAGTTGGAGACTTCTGTCCATCTCATCCTCAAGATGGACGGGGTAACTCAGACGGAGCTTTTTGACTTCCCGCGGGGAAAGCGCCGAGTTTCTCGCCATTTCCGCGCGTTTTTCGGCGTTGCTCCACGTGACAGGTCCGTAACCGAGGTAAAGCGCAGCACTGACGTTCCTGCCGACTTCAGGATGACGAACGGAAGGGAAATCGCACTCGGCGAAATCCTGACTACTCAGGGTCGCGCCGCGCCAGTCATCCAGGCGAATGCGCACCCGACTGGCGTCTGTTTTCCCATCGGTGGAACTGCCGAACCAATGCTTTTCTTCTTCTCTCAGCTTATCCACAGACTTGTTTTTCGCGAAAGCCCACCAAACGATCCGCCACCGGAATGTGTCAATGAAAATGAGACACCTCCGGTAAAATGTTAGACTCTTACAGCGTCGCTTGAAGGCTTGTTGATCCAGGCGGCAGTCGGCAATGCTGGAGGCCTGGGTATCTTGCCTTTGAAACGGCTAGGATTGGCCTCGAATGCTTGCTTGAGAACCTGTTGACGATGCTCCACGATCTGAGGCGCCAACCCGTAATGGAACTGCTCCGGTGTGACCAGCCCGAGACCCGAGTGGCGATGTTCTCGATTGTACCAATTGAAAAAATTCCGGCAAAAGGAGCGGGCATCCTCGGTGGAACCGAAACGTCCTGGAAATTGCGGACAGTACTTGAGGGTCTTGAACTGGGCTTCCGAATAGGGATTGTCATTGCTCACATGAGGCCGGCTATGGGTTTTGGTGACCCCCAAGTCCGATAGCAATTGGCCAACACACTTCGAGGTCATGGAGGATCCCCGATCCGCATGAACTGTAAGTTGGCCGTGAACAATACCCTGCTTTTTGCAGGTCTCCTCAATGAGCCTCTTTGCCAGGGCCGCACTTTCCCGGTGGGCAACCATCCATCCCACCACGTAGCGGCTAAAGATGTCCATGATCACGTAAAGGTAAAAATAGGTCCACTTGACGGGGCCCAATAACTTTGTAATGTCCCACGACCAAACCTCGTTGGCGCGGGTGGCGAGCAACTCGGGCTTTTCGTAAGCGGGGCGCTGCACCTGCCGGCGACGCTCCTTGACGCTTCCATGTTCGTCTTTCAGAATGCGATACATCGTGCGCACCGAGCAATGATACGTCCCCTCATCAAGCAGGCACGCAAAGATCTGGCGAGGGGCAGCATCCTGAAATCTCTCGCAGTGGAGTAGGTCTATCACCGTTTGCCTCTCCTGATCCGAAAGAGCCAACGGCGGAGCCGGACGATTTACCTGGGCTCTGGTGGGTTTCAGTCTACGATAGAAGGTTGCTCGGGCAATGCCCAAAGCATCACAAGCCTGGACGGTTCCCACCTCGGTTCGCAATTGGACCGCCGCTTTCATAAGTTGCTCTCGTCGCTTTCGTGATTGGGTTGGGGAATCCCCATGAGGTCTGAGATTTTTTTTTGAACCTCAATGATCGTCTGCGCCTTTTTGATCTGGTCTCTGAGGCGCTGATTTTCCCGCTCCAATTGGGCTACACGTTTTGCAAGATGGTGGTCCGGGTTCGCTTTTCGCCCCCGTTTTCGGGGAGACAATGCTTTGAGCTGCCCCTCATCTCGTTGTCTGCGCCACGTGGTCAAATTCGATGAATAAAGGCCTTCCCGGCGGAGAAGGGCGCCGATCTGCCCAGGCAATGTGCAGGCATCGGCTTCCTCGAGGATGCGCAACTTATAAGCAGCCGTGAATTTGCGGCGACGTTTTTTTTCCATGACCTCCGGATCCGGTGCGTTGAGATTGGTCGCCATGAGGGCAACTCCAGACGCCCTACTGGCCCCTTCCGTTACCCCCATTCCTACCCCCGTTTGCCGATTCTGAACTGATGTCATCTGATCCTGTCTCCTACCCGCCCAACTCAAATTTAACAAGGGGTAGGTGACTCACCTTCATTGGCACAGAGGGCACCATTGCCTCACAAGCGCTTTAAATGGTGGAACGCGCCATTGGGCCGATTGGTCGGCTCCCCCCAAGAAAGCAGGTGTGACAAAGCTCACTTCGTATCTTCGACTGCACAGATTCCGTCTCATAGTTTTGATCTCCCTCCTCAGACGTCCTGGATCCCTCCATCACCCCGCATCCCGGCAGGCATGAGCCCGGACCACATATAAGCGCCCGAGCCGTCACCCCCCTGAAGCCTTAGGCTTCAACAGCACCGATCCACCTCTGCGTTCGTAAGGCTCTGGAAGGCGGCGCTTTGCGAACTTTTGAATCCCTTTGCGATCCCTCATGGAAAAACGTTTCGCTTGTTTTGAGTTTCATCGCGAAGGGCCTCGAAGCCTTCCGCCCATGCAGCTCGGCGTTTCCGAAACCCAGCCTGTGGCCTCAAACCTCCGTGCGGACATGAACACGTCTTCCGGGGTGCTTCGCCATGATGGGGCGTGTCCCTTTTATCGTTCTTTTGCGGCATCCATAGGCCGTTTTGCAATTTCCAGATTGTGGAAAATTGGCCTTGATCGGTGAGGTTGGGTATCTACGTGCGCTTCTTGTGCCCGCCTCTTTTACGTTTTGGGGGGTGCTATGACATTTCCGACCGGCGGGTTCATTGATTGGGTTCCCGGCAGATCGGGTCGTCTCGTCTTACAGATTTAGGTTTATCGGTATGCCAAAGGCCATCCACGGCGGCGGCGTCCTCGTCGGGCGATCCCCCGCGGTCGCCCTGACACCGGGCGCGACATCCCCCGGGTGGCGAACCGATTATGGGCAGGCACGGGGGCCTGCCCCTACACATTCAAGGTATCCGTTGGGGTGTTCGTGTGGGGCATGCCCCATGGGAACCGACCTGCCCAAATCATGACATTGTAGAAGCGGCCCCCCGTGGCCGCCCGCGACGACAGCCCCCCGGACAGGGAGATCGGGAAAGCACGGGGGGAACATCCGCGCAGGCCCAAAGGTTTGCCCCGACACCCCCCCCGGGGCGCGATTTGCGGGCAGGCACGGGGGTCTGCCCCTACAGATTCACGACAGGCGAGGGGCATGAGCCGACCGTATTCTTGGCCGGAGCCCGCATCGATTCAAAACCCATGAGCCGACAACACTAGACCGATGGCGGAATTTGGAGGGAATCAGGCTTTTTTGAACCCGGGTCTGCCCATGCCCTATCCGGCGTTCGGGAAACCCTTCGCCCGTGATCTTCTCGAGCGCCTCGCGCCATTTTCAGTGCGTGGACCGCTGTGCCGCTGCGCCCACGGCCAGGGACTCGTCCGGTTTTTTTTGACCTAGCGGCGTGCGGCTGCTTATATAAACCCTTATTGCCCGGGTTGCTGCAACCACGGCTTGGAAAGCGGAAAAACCATCGGCCGCGCGTATCCTCGGCGGTGGCGATGCAGGAAGGTTCATGAATCTCTTGCTGCTTTTGGTCGGGTGTCCTGTTGTCGGCGCCTTGTTTGTTCTTCTGGGGTCCATGCACGGGCGGGCCACGGCGGCGTGGCTGGCGACGCTCTTCCTTGCGGTGCCTCTAGGATTCCTGACAGTTCTATGTCCTTCTGTTCTCGCCGGAAAATCTTTTGCGTTTCACCGCGCGTGGATTCCGCACTTGGGCCTGGAATTTTCCCTGCACCTCGATGGACTGTCATTGATCTTTTGCGCCCTCGTGTTCGCCATCGGCCTCCTCGTGGTTCTTTATGCCCACTACTACATGGACGTTACGGATCGACTGGGCCGTTTTTTCTCTCTACTGCTGCTTTTTGCCGGGGCCATGGTCGGACTGGTTTTGGCCGACGACCTCGTCCTTTTGTTCCTCTTTTGGGAAGCCACGAGCCTCACATCTTTTCTTCTGGTGGCCTACGATACCAAGTCTCTGGAAGCACGGCGCGGGGCTCGGTTGGCCCTGATCCTTACTGTGGGAGGTGGGTTGGCGCTTCTGGCCGGTCTTTTGGTCCTTGGGCATATGGGCGGCACTTTCCGCCTCTCCCACCTTCTGGGTACGGGCGACATGGTGCGCACGGACCCACTTTATCCGATCTCCCTGATATTGATTCTTCTAGGGGTCTTCACCAAGTCGGCCCAGTTCCCCTTTCATTTCTGGCTTCCCGCCGCCATGGCGGCACCGACGCCGGCAAGCGCCTACCTTCATTCGGCCACCATGGTGAAGGCCGGCGTATTTCTTCTGGCCCGGCTGTTTCCTGTACTTTCGGGCACATCCCTGTGGTTTGGGCTTGTGGCCGGCGTGGGGGCGTGCACCTTGGCTGTGGGCGCCTATATCGCGCTGTTCAAACACGATCTCAAAGAACTGCTGGCCTATTCCACGGTAAGCCACCTGGGCTTGATCACTTTGCTTTTAGGATTCGGAACGCCTTTGGGTGCCGTGGCGGCCGTTTTCCACGTGATGAACCATGCCACCTTCAAAGCCTCTCTTTTTATGGCGGCGGGGATCATCGACCATGAAGCGGGCACACGGGACATGCGGCGCCTCAACGGCCTGTGGTTTTGTATGCCGTACACGGCGATGCTGGCCACGGTGTCCGCGGCGGCCATGGCGGGAGTCCCCTTGTTGAACGGCTTTCTGAGTAAGGAGATGTTTTTTGACGAGCTTCTGGCTCAGCAGCACTCGGGCGGGGTGCGCCTGGCGCTGACCCTTACGGGGGCCGTGGGGGGAATTTTTGCCGTGGGGTATTCCCTTCGATTCATTCACGACGTGTTTTTCGACCGGCCGCGGTGTGATCTTCCCCGGGACCTCCACGAAGCTCCAGCGTGGATGAAGGTGCCCGTAACTGTTCTCGCCGCCGTGTGTCTTTTGGTGGGCATTTTCCCAGACCGGACTGTGCGGCCGTTTCTGAACGCCGCCTCCGCAGCGCTGCTCATGGGCCCGCCCCCCGACTATTCCTTGGCTTTATGGCACGGGCTGACACCTCCGTTCGTTTTAAGCGTCGTCGTCATGGCCTGCGGTGTTATTCTCTACACCTTCCGAAAGCGCCTCTTTCAGCTCCACGATACCCATTTCCCCCCATGGACCGGGGCCATGCTTTTCGACGGACTGCTGGATCGAGCCCTTTCCACGGCGAGCGACTTCACGCGAGTGTTGGGTAAAACCTCTGTGACGCGGTCGCTCAGTGCGCTCATTGCTTCCGCGGTGGCGGTGGGAGCCTTCGCCTTCGTGGATTCCCCAGGCACACTCTTGGGGCCTTTGACCCTATCGTCGCCCGACGGTCCGGCTCTTGTCGGAGCCCTGCTTCTTGGAACCGCCACGCTGGCGGCCGTTGTCTGGCGTGCCCGTCCGTTTCTGGCGATCCTCAACCTCGGGGTCACGGGAGTGGTGGTGACCCTCACCTTCGTGCGTTTTTCGGCCCCGGACCTGGCCCTGACTCAGATCGCCGTGGAAATGGTGTTTACGGTTCTGTTTCTTTTGGTTCTGTTTTTCCTACCTCAAGAGGCTCCGCCGGAAGCTTCGCCGTGGCGGAACGTCCGTCATGTCGCCTTGGCTGTGTGTGCGGGCGCTGGGGCCGCCGCTGCGACACTTGGGGTGCTCACCCGTCCCTATGCCCCCGTCTCCGATTACTTTCTCAGGGTTGGGAAACCGCTTGCCGGAGGAACCAATGTGGTCAACGTCATACTGGTGGATTTTCGAGGTCTTGACACCCTAGGGGAAATCACGGTCATGGCGGCCGCCGCTTTGGGTGTTTTCGGACTTCTCGACGGCGTGCGCCGCTATGGGGTAACGTCCGGATACGATTTGAAAAATCGTGCAGGGGAGCTCCATCCACCGCTTCTCGCCCATATTGCCCGCCTTTTGACGCCATTGGCGCTCCTTGTGGCGGTTTTTCTCTTCTTTCGAGGCCACAACCGCCCGGGGGGCGGCTTTGTGGCCGGGCTTGTGGTGGCCACGGTGCTCATCCTGCTGCACATGGCCTGCGGCATCGAGTGGACACAAGCGCGGCTGCGCCGGCGCATTCTGCCGTGGATCGCCGCAGGCATCCTCATCGCTCTTGCGACGGGCGTCGGGAGTTGGTTCGTGGACCGACCTTTCCTGACCTCGTGGTGGGCGCACGCCCGGATACCAGGGCTCGGCGACTGGGAGGTCACCACAGCGCTGGCCTTTGATTTGGGCGTGTTTGTCACGGTGGTGGGCACATTGCTTCTCATACTCGTGGGACTGGGGCGGTTGAGTGTGGGGCCGGACAAGGTGCCTCACCCAAAGGAAAGCCGCGGGGAGGTGGACTGATGGAGCCGCTTTATGCGGGTGTTGTGGGTGTGCTGACGGCCGCAGGAGTGTATCTCCTGCTGGACCGGCGGATGATTTGCGTGGCGCTGGGTTTGGTGAGCCTCTCCTACGCGGTGAACTTGTTTCTTTTCGCCATGGGACGGTTGCACACCAATGAACCCCCTTTGACGGATTTGGGGCCTCGGTTTGCCGACCCTCTCCCTCAGGCCCTGGTGCTCACCGCCATCGTCATCGGGTTTGCCATGACGGCCTTCGTCTTGGTTTTAGCCCTGCACGTCCGTGCCGTCTCCGGATCCGATCAAGTGGACGATTGAGGGAAGGAGGCGGAGTGAACCACTGGGTGGCGGCCCCCATTGTGATTCCCCTTGCCGCCGGCGGCGTGCTCCTGGCTCTGGCCCGCTCGAACCTGGCCTGGAAGCGATCCATCAGTGCCGTGGCCTGCGTGGCGGAGCTGCTCGTCTGTTGGAAGTTGGCCGCAGCAGCGTGCGGTTCAAACGCCCCGTTGGTTTATAGTGTGGGAAATTGGCCGGCCCCTTACGGCATCGTGCTGGTGGTCGATCGTCTGGCCGCCCTCATGTTGGTGCTCACAGCCGTCGTGGCGCTTGTCGTTTTTGGATATGCGACGTTGGGCGATGACACCCGGGGACGAGGCTTTCACGCTCTGTACCAATTTCAAGTGCTGGGCCTGTACGGCACCTTTCTCACCGGCGATCTTTTCAACCTCTTCGTCTTCATCGAAATTCTTCTCATCGCCTCCTACGGGCTGCTCCTTCAGGGGACGTCTTCCGTGCGCAGCCGTGCTGGATTTCACTATGTGGTCGTGAACCTGGTGGGCTCTTCGCTCTTCCTTCTCGCCGTGGGCCTGTTTTACGGTGTGCTCGGAACAGTGAATCTCGCCGATCTGTCGGTCAAGATGGCGTCGGTTCGGCCTGAAGATGCCGGCCTGGTACGCACGGCCGCCGCCCTATTGCTCATCGTTTTCGCCCTCAAGGGTGCCGTCGTGCCTTTTCACTTTTGGCTTCCGGAGACCTATGCGGCGGCTCTTGGACCGGTCGCCGCTCTGTTCTCTCTGCTCACCAAAGCAGGAGTGTATGCGGTCATGCGGGTCATGCCCTTGATTGCTCAAGGCGCACCCGGTTGGACGGCCAACGTGGCAAATTCTTGGCTGGTGCCGGCTGGACTGGTCACAGTCCTCGTGGGGGCTGCAGGCGCGCTGGCTTCCACAGACCTGCGACGCCTGGTTTCTTATGGGGTGCTTGTCTCCACGGGCACGCTCTGTGCCGGAATCGGCCTTTACAGCCTGGAAGCCATGGCGGCATCCCTTTATTATCTAATACACACTACACTGGTCACGGCGGCGCTTTTTTTGCTCACGGACGTCACGGCCCGCCATCGCGACCGGGGAAGTGAACTCGTCCCAGCGAGCGCAGTGCCGAAGCCGGCCTTGCTGGGAACACTTTTTTTCATCGGGGCCCTTGCCATGGCGGGAGTCCCGCCTTTGAGCGGGTTTACGGCCAAGGTGCTGTTGCTTCGAGCCGCAATGGGCAAAGGGCTTGTCACCGTGGGGATTTGGGCGGTTTTTCTGTTGTCCGGCTTGGCCCTGGTGGTGGCCCTGCAGCGCGCGGGAAGCGTGATTTTTTGGCAGGACGAGCCGGGAAAACCCCATGACACGGACCACCATGCACGTCTTTGGTGGCCCATAACTCTGCTTTTGGCCATGAGCCCGGCTTTGGTGCTGGGCGCCGGTTCCGTGAGCACGTTTTGTCTGGAAACTGCCGCTCAGGTCATGGACCCCGGGGCTTATGTGTCCAGTGTATTGGGAATGATCGTGGCAGGAGGAGCGCCATGAGGCGTTGGGTGCCTCAACCGGTGCTGACTGGGATCCTGGCGGCCACCTGGGTCCTGCTTTCCAACGACGTGGGAGGGGCCACGCTGGCTGTGGGTATGGGGCTGGGCCTCATCATCCCTCACGTGACGCTGGCTTTTTGGCCGGGAGTGGGCGTGCGAAAGCCGCTGAAAATCCTCCAGTATGTGATGCGGCTCGTCTGGGATGTGGTTGCGGCCAATTTCCAAGTCGCCGTTCTCGTATTGGGCCCCCAAAAACGCATGAAACCCGCATTTATCACCTTCCCTTGGCAGCTGACCAATGAATTCGCGGTGATTGTGCTCGCCTGCACCATCTCTCTCACGCCGGGCACCGTCACCGTCGATGTGGATTCCACCCGCCGATGCCTGCTCATCCACTGCCTGAACGCCCCGGATCCGTCGGCCTTGGTGCGCCGCCTTCGCCAAAGGTATGAAGACCCCTTGAAGGAGATTTTTCCATGATCTTGTGGACAGCCTGTGTCGCCGCGCTCTTCATGATGTGTGTGGCCCTCTTGTTGTGTTTGTGGCGCCTGGTGCGAGGTCCGGACATGCCCGACCGCATACTGGCTCTGGACACCCTCTACATCAACACCATCGCCCTCTTGGTTCTTCTGGGCGTCTATTATCCGAGCCAGGTTTACTTTGAAAGTGCTGTCGTCTTGGCCATGAGCGGGTTCATCGCCACCACGGCTCTGTGCAAATATCTGCTGCGAGGAGATATCATCGAATGATGGCATGGCCTCTTGTGGGCGACATGGTCATCGCCTTTTTTCTGTTGTTGGGAGCGGCCTTGGCCCTGGTGGGTTCCATCGGCTTGGTGCGCATGCCGGACTTTTTCATGCGCCTCCATGGGCCGACCAAAGCCACCACCCTGGGCATCGGAAGCATGCTCACGGCGTCGTTTCTTTTCTTTCTCATCCGCGGCAACACCTTGAGCTTGCACGAGATTCTGGTGACTTTCTTTTTGTTTATCACGGCTCCGGTGAGCGCCCACATGTTGAGCAAGGCTGCCTTGCACCTCAAGGTTCATAGGCAAAATGAGCACCGAGAAGGCAAAGAGGCTGGATCGTGCACGACGCTTGAACCCCCTGCATCGCGCGATGCAGGCGATCGCGAAAGGCCCCACGGCGGTGCGTGATGACATCGAAACGATTCCCTGTGGAACGGTGGGATCGTCGGGTCGACCCCTCCGGCGCAGGCAGAGGTCCGAGACCGTTCCGGGTGTCCGCGGGGCCCGCCGTCACCACCGCGCTTCTCCGCGCTCCTCCAGAACCACGGTGCAATGGAATCTCCATTCTTCCCGGAGAGGGATTGTCCCTCGTTGAGTGCCCGTCGGTTCCCTTCCGCGCGCATCTTCTCCATACCCGGCCCACGTCTCTCCCGAAAAGTTCGGCCAGGCCGGATTTGATGCGAACCTGCCCTGAGCAGGGCTAAATCCGCCTCTCGATTCAGCATGTCATCCCACGTGGACGTGATGCTGGAACCGTGTCAAAGGTGTTCCGCGGAGTGGACGACGCCGGCGGTGCGACGGCGAAAGACCTTGATTCAAGGCTGCCAATACCATGGGGCAGCGCGGCGTTGTGGATCCCGCTAGTGAGAAAATACCCCCAGAAATGCGCCCGTGTTCGGTTTTTTGAAACCCGGAAGTGGTGTTGCGGTCTGCGAGCCGGAGCTTTCGCTCCTTTCGCCCAAGACCGAGAAAGATTTTCCCCTCGTAAAATGAACGGCGGGCGTGTGTGAAGGAAAAGGCTTGCTCGTTGATCTTTTGAAAATCGGAGACACGTCACGAGGCTCAGAGGTGGGTTAGGACCTGCCATGTCCGAACCCTTGGCGGTTTGAGTCATCGGCAGCCAGGCGCAAAGCATGAGATTTTCGACGATAAGAGCCTTTTGTTTTTGGTCGCCTTTTCGAGAAGGTCATCTGTGCATGGGCTGGTCTTCCGGGCGCGGGACCGCCTGCTCGCAACTGAGGCTGAGAATCGATCCAGTCCATGAAACCGGCCAGGCCTTGAAGGGCTTCGGGGGCTACTCCCTCGGTGGACGGAATTTTCTTGGGCATACCGGGTGAGAGCGGACTCAACAGTTGACGCGCTAAGCCCGCTCATTGTAAGAGATGATCCACCATCCGAAGATGAAAAATCTCACAAATCGTGCCACGAAGGCATCTTCTGTCCATGCATTGGTGACTCGGGCTCTGCCGAGTCAGGGGGCGTATTGCATGCTAAGGAGGAGAGGACGATGCGGGGGAGAGGCCTTTGTGGTGCGGTGAGTGCCGCTGTGATGTTGCTCTGGGTTTTGGGCTTTGGAAGCCCACTCCACGGTGCCGAATCTTTGGAGCCTGTGGTGGTGACGGCCTCCAAGCTGCCACGAACACCGGGGAACGTGACCCAGAAAGTGGATACGGTGGATTCTGAGCAGCTTGGCAGGATTGTTTCGGGTCACGGGAATGTCGCGGATTGGTTGATCTACCAGCCTGGGGTGTTCGCCAATCCCTTGTCCAGAAACGACGCCAACTGGGGTTCCGTGGGCGGGCTGTCGCAAAAATATAATACTTACCTGCTTGAAGGTTTGCCCATTGATGTATTTGTGGAGCCTCAAAGCCTGGAAGTGCTGACGTTTGATCGCATCGAAGTCCAACGGGGCCCGGCTGCCGTGCTTTACCCCAACTATCTGGGCATGGACTTCGCCGGCAACCAAAGCCCTCTTACAGGAACGACCAATATCTTTCTCAAAGAGCGTTTCGACAAAAGGCAAACCCTCATCGATGCCTCCTACGGAAGTTGGAACACTCTCGAAACGCGTTTCTTGCACCAGCAGCCGGTGGGAGATGTTCACTTCTTCCTGGGAGGCACCCTGGAGGATTCCGACTACACGAACTATGGCACCAAGCCATCCTGGTTGAACATGATCGATGACCCTGAGTATCAGAAAACAAAGTTTTACGGCAAAATGACCTGGTTCATTAACGGCGACGAACGTCACAAAGCGTCCGTTTTTGCGCACCACACCATGCATCAAGGCGATGCGGGGCGACCCAAACGCGGTTTTGACCATGAGTATTGGACTGTCAATTCGGCTTATCAATTGCCTGTGAACGAAGTGACGACAGCCTCGTTTAAATTGGGATACAGAAATTACGACCGCACATGGCAAGAAGACAACTACCCGTCAAGCCTGACATTGCGGGAAGAGAATGGCGTGCGCCAAGAGATCGTTCCGGGGGATTTTTCTGTCGCTTTTGAACATTTGGATGGAAGTCTGCTGACCATTGGCACCGATTTTCAGACGGCGTCTTATAAAACCTATACAAACCCCGGGGTGCGCTCGGTGACCAACGACGCGTGCGCTCTGCAATACGGGGTGTATGCTCAGGAGGAGTTCGTCTGGGGAAAGACGACATTTCGGCTGGGAGGGCGCTATGCCTATACACGACATGATGTGGATCTGTTGAGCGGTACGCAGCCCGAAGATGATTCCACGTCATGGGACAAGTGGCTCTGGAGTGCCGGGGTGCGCCATCACCTTTTAGACAACCTGGCGGTTTTTGCCAATGCAGGCTCAAGCTTCGTGGCACCTTCCATTCATTCGGTCGGCGGCACGTTGAAGGCTTCGGACCGAGGCGTCCCGGGCAAAGACGGGCGGTTGCCCAATCCCGATCTCGAACCCGAATCCGGAATCGGCGCTGATCTTGGTCTCGATTGGAAGCCTTACCGACTTTTAAACTTTGGGGCCAGGGGATTTTACAACAAGGTCAAGGATAACATCGTTCAAGTGGTCGTGAGTGAAACCCCGTCTCAGGCGCAGGACATCAACGCGGGAGATACCGTGTCCTACGGCATTGAATTGGAAACACGATACAGGCCTTTAGACTGGCTTCAACTTTTTGCCAACTATACTTATACACAAACAGAGATCGAAAACGATATGGACCCGGACATGGATGGTGCTGATGTGCCGTTTGTGCCTGATCATATGGGCAACATCGGCGTGGATCTTGATCTCCCTTACAATATCCGGGCAAGCATCTATATTCACATGGCTGGAAGGATATACGACAGCACCTCAAAACAGAACCGCAATCGTTTCAGCGGCTACGAAGTGCTCAACGCCTCTGTGGAAAAGCTCGTTATGAAGAAAGACACGACGAGCCTCTCGGTCTATGGGCATTTCTACAATCTCACCGATAATGAATACGAAATGCCGTGGCAGTTCCAAGATCCCGGTTTTGCCTTCACGGGAGGCGTCAAACTTGTCTTTTAGATAAATCTGGAGTGGTGGTGCCCAAAACGGATCATTTCGGAGTGGATGGAAGCCCTGGGCCGCAATACCGGATGGGACGGTTTACGGCGTGGGCGGCGTGGCTTCCGGCGGCTGTTGCGGTGGCCGTTTTGCTGACATGGCAAACGGCCACGGCGGCGCCTGTTCGAGTCGAAGATTTTCGCGGCAAGACGATTGTTTTGCCGCGACCTGCCACAAGAATTGTGTGCCTCATCGAAAGTGCGCTGTCCGGCTTGTACATGCTGGGGGTGAAGGACCGCCTCGTTGGAGTGCCCAAGAGCGTGTACGACGGAAGTGTGCGGCCGTATTACGAAGCTCTCGATGATCGGATCCGGTCCCGTACCCTCCCAGCTCCAGGCAACTGGGACTTCATCAACCTCGAATCCATTACCGCCTTGAAACCCGATCTTGTCCTGCTTTGGGCCCACCAATCGGAAGCCGCGCACGCTCTGGAAAGCAAAGGCATTCCGGTCTTCGGGGTGTTTATCGAGAGGTTCGATGATGTCCATCGTGAAATAGAAGCTTTGGGGATGCTCACGGAAAGGACCGAGCGGGCTTCGGCTCTTATCCGTTTTGCCCAAGAAGAGCGGCAATGGGTCCGGGATAAAGTGCATTCCCTTGGAAACCCGAATCGACCGTCAGTTTATTTCATGTGGGTTCAGGGCGATCTGGAAACTTCCGGGGGCAATTCAACCGTTAACGAACTCATCGAGGCGGCCGGAGGTCGCAATGTTTTTGAGCACATGCCCCGGGAGCATCTGGTGGTGCATTGGGAAAGCCTGCTGAAGGCCGATCCGGAAGTTGTTGTCATGTGGGCGAACGAAAAGCGGGATCCCTCCCATATCTTGGGGGCGTCGCGTTGGCGTTCAGTTCGAGCCGTCCAAAACGGGTTCGTCTATGAACTCCCGGACATCTTTAGCAATGATTTGTGGACGCTGAAATACCCCTTGGCGGTGTTGACCGTCGCTTCTTGGCTCCACCCGGTCGCCTTCCTCGACGAAGACTTGAAACGGCGCAAGATCTCGTATCTCGAAAAACTTTACAATTCATCGGATGTGGCTGAGGTCGCCGCGGATGTCTTCTCGAGGTAGGCGGATTGCCGTTTTTGCCCTTCCATGGCCGTCGCTTGTCCTGTCCCTGTTCATAGGTCCGGCCGATTCCATCACTGCATCCGACGTGCTCCGGTGGTTCGTGGCCCACCTGGGACTGACCTCCTTCGGGGAAAACGCGGATCTTGTCCACGCCATCGTCTGGGATGTCCGAATCCCCCGCATTCTGCTGACGTTTTTGGTGGGCGGTTCATTAAGCATGTCCGGCGCCGCCTTGCAGGCCATGTTTCGAAATCCCTTGGTCTCCCCTTACCTCCTGGGGCTTTCTTCAGGGGCCGCTTTCGGTGCTGCCGTTGCCCTGGCCTCCATGTGGCTTCCCGTGTATGCCACAGCATTTTTGGGCGGCGTGCTGGCCGTCGGATGCAGTTACGTGTTAGGCAAGGTGGGCAGGGGCGGCAGCTCAGTGAGTCTTGTGCTCTCGGGCATCATTGTTTCCGGAATCTTTACTGCGCTGTTGACCATTGTCCAATTTATGACCGACCCTTTCAAACTCCAGACTATCGTCCACTGGACTATGGGAAATTTGCACAACGCCGATTGGAAACGACTTGGCGACTCATGGGCCTTTCTCGGTCTGGGCGCCGTGATGCTTTTTTTAAGGCGATGGCGCATGAACGTGTTGGCCCTGGGGGATCAGGAGGCATGGGCCGTCGGGGTGCATCCTGAGCGAGAAAAAATCTTGTTGCTCATTCCGGCGACCCTTTCGGCCTCGGCGTCGGTCGCGGCGGCCGGCGTCATAGGCATGGTCGGACTGGTGGTGCCGCACATGGTTCGTATGCTTCTCGGGCCGGACAACCGCGTGGGCATCCCCGCGTGCTTCGCTTTCGGGGGCGTCTACCTCCTTTTGATGGACGATCTCGCCCGGTCTCTCACCGCCTTTGAACTTCCCATCGGCATCTTCACGACTTTGCTCGGGGGGCCCTTTTTCATCTTCCTTCTGCGCCGCTCCCGCGTCGGTTGGGAATCATGAACATGGAGGAAAAACCCGGGATGCGCGTTTCCGAAGCGGAAGCCCTTGAGGTTCGCGGTCTGTGTTTTTCTTACGGCACCCGGCTGATCCTGCGCGACGTGAACTTCTCGGTCAAAAGCGGGACGTTCACTGTGGTCTTGGGCCGCAACGGCAGCGGCAAAAGCACTTTGTTCCGCATTATCGCCGGCCTGCTGCGCCCCCAGAAAGGCACCGTTTCGATTTTCGGCCAACCGTTGCACGCCCTCTCTTTTCGCGAAAGAACCCGCCTCCTAGGGTTTTTGCCCCAACAGCACCACCCCGTTTTCCCTTTTGCCGTGGAAGACGTGGTGCTGACAGGACGTGCCGCGTGGGTCGGGTGGACTCCAAAGGCGGAAGACCGCGCGACAGCCGTGCAGGCTCTGGAACGTCTAGGCATCGGCCATCTCAAGGATATGCCCTACACAGAACTCTCCGGTGGAGAACAGCAGATGGTGCTCATTGCGCGCGTTCTCGCCCAAAATCCCCGAGTCCTCCTACTCGACGAGCCGACGTCACATCTGGACTTCGTCAACGCCAACCGCCTTTTGGCTTTAGTTCGCCACTCCCTTTGCCCGCACATGACCGTCGTGGCTATTCTTCACGATCCCAACCTGGCGTTTCAGCACGGCACGCATTTTCTCTATCTTACGCAAGGCCACATCGTGCAGCTTGAGGAAGGATCCAGTCCTTGGGATGCGGATTTGATCAGCCGGGTGTACGGTATTCCGGTGGAAATTGTGCCCTACAGGGATCGGGCCTTGGTGGTTCCTGGTCGATGACCGCACCGTAGCCCCCGACACCTCACCGGGTCAGTTCAGGCTCGTGACACCGCCTCATGAAGACGGCACTCTGCCCTCAAAGTCCGTGGTTGGATGTCCACCTCAAAATAGAATTCAAACAAGCTCTCTCCCACGGAACTCTTGTGCGTAAAATTCGCCGGCATTCTTCAAGCGTTCCTCATGTGGTAAAGTATATTCTCCCTTCCTGACTGCCAAACCATTCGACGAATCGCATCCAGTCGATCCACACGCGGGCCGGCCCGTCTTTTTGAACATCATGGTCTTTTTTAAGGGTGAGCGCTTGTCCCCAGACGAGCCCATGGGTCCACCCGGGGGCAAGGGGTTTTTGAGAATCTCCATCTCTGCTTGCTGGTCCGGTGCTCCTTCCGGCAAAATATCGGCCAACGCGGAGCATGCCGCCGCAACAAGCCACGCCGCAGCTAACCCAACAATTCCGGACTTGCTCGACCTGTTCATGAATCTTTTCTCCTTTGGAGGGTAAAGGTTGCCCCTGCTTTTCATACGAAACAGAAGCGGAGGGAAATCACCAAAGCCTCGAAACCCCCTTCTCCATGCCATCGATGTCTTGGGTTGGGCGATTTGGTCACCATTGGATCGACCCTTGGTTCTGCCCATGGACTCATGGACCTCAAGTATGAGCGACGACTGAAACGAACCTGTTTCCTCAAGGGACCGCCTCATTCCTGGTGGCAACCGGTTTTTCGCTCGTAGAATGGAGACATCCGACCACTCCACTTTGAATCTCCCTGCGCCCCCGATCCCCCTTTTAAACCTTTTGCCCGAGGATCGTTTTCGCTGCTATGGGCCTTCCCATCAGATTTTCGCCTGGCAGGGGCGTCAAGTGGGAGGTCTGAAGGTGTCAGCCCGTGCCGTCCCGCTTTACGAGCTTAGGTCGCTCTTTGGAGTGACGGTGATTCATATTGATTTCCGAGCCTTCCTAGGATAATCACTAGCAAGCCAGCCGAAAAAGCGGCGGCACGACGGTGTCGGCAATCAGAAGAGTCATTTTTGGGAGCTATCCCATCGGTCGGGCCGAACGGCACATGACTTCCTTAGAGAAACGAACCACGCTTTGGGACGCCCTTGGCCGTGGGCTGAGAAATTTTCCGCCGACTTACTGGGAAGAGCGCATGCTCTTCGCCGGCGCCTCGGACCGGGATCTCCTCGAACAGACTTCTTTTTTTCCAGACCGCCTCCGACACCCTTCGGGCACCCACCCCATTTTCGTCCTCAACGTGTGGAACCCGTCGGCCGTTGAAGTCTGCCCGTGTTCCACAAAAGGTCGTATGGCCGTGCGATTCATCCGCCAGGGATGTCGCCTGGACATCACCGAAAAAATCATGGACCGCCGCAGCTACCTCATCGAGGCCTTTCGATTCTTGCTTCCTCAGGATCCTTCCTTTTGGAAGCCGCTCAGATTCTGGGGAAAAGTTCCCGAATCGTGCCTCCAACCGGTGCAGAATCTATGAACTGGAAGGAATGGCTGAATTCCGAGGAATGCTTCCCCGTCTTGGAGCGGGCGGCCTCAAGGGTCCTGCAGCACAAACGGCACCTCGACCTTCCACGAAGCCTGTCTTCGGATTCGGACGATCGAGCCGGCCAAGATTCCGGGGGTGCCCGGACGTCCAGTCAGGACATGGTGAATACCCTGTGGCTTTACGCCATGAAACAGGCCGATGTCTGGGAGGTTCGACACGCCTTCGATGTGTTGAGCGCCCAGGGAACACCGCGTCTCGTGGCGTTTGTGGTTACCCGATACCTCAGGTATCTCCAGGATAGCGCCCGCACTCACGCGGGTCATCCCGCAAAAGCTCTTTATCGGCGCCTGCGCCAGTGCCTTCAGAACCACGATGGGGTCCAGTATCGTCTGAGAAGCGGCTACGCCGCCTATGCCTGCGCGGATGCAGGATCGCCGGTGGAAATTGAAGCCGACGGGCCTCTTCCGGTGCCTGAAAGCTACCGTCGCTGGCCGCCGCCGAACCCTTCGTTTCATTTGTCCCCCGGGGTCCTGACCAAAGACATCGTCATTACCTGGGCATGTCAATTTTGGCGGGAGGCCGAGCGACGCCTTGGAAAACCATGCTGGATTCCTGTGCGCGAATTGGCACGGTATCTTATGGCGCACCTGCCCATGGAGCTTTCGGAGCGGGAAGTGCTTTTTTCGGATTTGAGTCCCGCAGAGAATGAAGAGGAGCCGGACAGAGATTTTGAGATCGCCGTGCACGCGCCCCAGGAAAAAGAACTCGTGCGTCACGATCTGCCCCGCCTTGCCCGGACACTTGTGGCAAGCTGGGATGCGCGCGAGCGGACGGCCTTCTACGCCAAATATGCTCTTGATTGGAAACTGGCCGACATCGCCAAAATAACGGGCCATCGGGGGGCGTCCGGAGCGAGACATCTTCTGGAACAGCTCACCCTCAGAATTCACGATTTTTGCCTGCTTTGGTCAGGCTTGCCTTCCTGGGATGAAGATCGTGACCTCGCCGCGGATTTCCTTTACGAACTCTTGCACGCCTGTAAATCCGACTGGGAAAGCCGTAAACATTTATTGAAAGGTTCCGCCAAATCAGATTGACCCTCATAAAGGGAAAGTGTCCATGTCCCAAAGTCTCCACGACATAGCAACCTTGCGCCTCGCCTGGGAGGAGGCTCTTCGGGTGCGGGGCTGCCCTCCCGAAGCCTTGCTCCTCAATGACCCCATCCCGGAAACGCTCGCCCGCCACCTCCAGACATGCCCCTGGTGCCCCGATGAGCGTGAAGCCCTCAAGGCGGCCGGCTCGCCGATCCCTGAGCTTCGGGCACTTTCCATGTCGGCCGCCGTCGAGGTTTCAGAAATCCCAAAACCAGGGGATTTGGTCCTCCTCCGGTCCGATCTTTCCGACTGGGGCCCCAAAGGACGTTTTTACAACGCCCCGCCCGTTGTTGTCCTAGAGTCTTTGGAAGAATCCTCGTCGGCCTTTCGGGTCGCGCTTGTCCACGACTTTCCCGACCTTGCCGGTCCTGGGGATGTGGAAGTGGCGCCCGGTGTCTTCGCCGAATCATGGAACACTTTCGCTTGCCATCGCAGCCACATGGGTCGTCGCATCCTTACGGTGCCGGAACGGGTGTTTCATCTCGTGAAGCACAATTCCGGGGCTTGGCCCGCATCGTTTCCGGCGGGCATTCCGGATCAAAGCCCGGAAGCGTCATTCATCTCGGCGTTTCGCCGCCTTGAAGTGGAAGTCGCCTCTTATTTTGCCCAGCGCGCCCTGGAAGACCTCATGGTTTTTCAGGGGGATTCCGAACGATCGGGTCTGGAATCCTTTCTCGGCGATCCTCAAGTTTTTCATCAAGCCTTCGCCCGATGGCTTCAGTTGGATTCTCGAGCCGAACCCTCCTTAAAAACGCTCCTTACTGCACCGTGGACCGAGGACCACCTGCCCCTGGCGGCCGCCGCCGAGGAAACCTTTCCCTTGAGGATAGTGCGTTTTGGCGAAGCCCCCCCCGTCCTTGAAGCCGCCACCGCGGAAATTACCGTATTCCAGCGCACGGCGCAGGGATTTCTTGTGGGAGGAAAGGTGCACAAGGACCTTTCCGATGCCGCGGAGATTCACGCCGTATGGATGATTTCAGGCCGGGACATCTGGCCTCAGGAAACGTCGCTGGACACAAAGACCGGTTATTTCCGGCTGCTTTTCCCGAGATTCCGGAAATCTCCAGATTCCCTAAAAGGTCTTCACATTCTCGTGGCGGATCGATGAGTGTTCCATCTTCCTGGTCTTTACAGGAAATGTGGGTCTGGCACCAGTGGGGACATCTCCAAGAACGGACGTCCCAGTGGCAAAATCCGTGGGCTTTCCGGTTCCCCCAAAACCTGAACGACGCCGAAGCCGTCCTGACAGGGCTGCAAAGGCGCCTGGATCCCCCTTTGTGGCGGTGTTTACTGAAGGCCGCCGTGTCGGCGGCACTGGGCCGAAAATGGGAACCGGGAGCCGAGGACTTTTTGGACCTTGTCCAACGGTTCGTGACGCTCTCCGAATTGGGCTTTGATTTGGATTGGGAACACGTCCGACGGGCCGGCTGGGCTCTGGCGGCTCTCCCGACGGCCCGAGGACCAAAGGCGCACATTTTCTGGGCTCTGATCGGCGCCATTCCTGACAGCCCCTCATTCCATGCGGCCTTTTCGCCGGTGGCAACCCTGGAACCGACGGCACGGGCGGCTTTGGAAAGAGCCCACAGGCTCTTTCGGGAAAGAACGCAGAAGGCCATGGCTTTTTTGGCTCTTGTGCCGCCGCTCCCACCGAACGTCTCCATTCAGGGGCCTTCCTGGGCCTTGCCGGCCTATCTTGGAGCCTGGGAGGCTCATTTAGGAAATCCTGCGCCCCAAAGGACCCGCCGTGTGGCGGCCACGGGGGATGTGGATCATGAAGGGAACATTCTTCCCGTAGGTTTCGTCAAGGAAAAAGCCAAAGCGGCCGCGAGAGCGGGCTTTCGGGTGATGTTCTGCCCGTGGGGATCGGCAGACACGTGTCCGCCGTCTGCCGGACTGCAACTCCTTGAGGTTAAAGACCTTCAAGCGGCGGAATTTCTCTGGGAACTGGAAGAAACAGGAGCAGAAAAAGCATCCTTGAGAGATTTGGAGCGGTTGCGGTCGCCCGAAGATTTGGCCGCGGGATTGCGTTCTCTGGACCCGCGTCTTCGGGGCTGGAGCGGTTTTCCCGACACCTATGCCCGAACGGTGCGGAAGGTGATGCAAAATCCGCGAGATGCCGAAAGGTTCACGGAATCCATGGAGCGGCTTTTTTCCGGGGCCTCCGTGGATCTGGGCTGGATGGAGACCCTGCTTGCCCCCATCGGCCCGAAGGAACTTCAGGAGATGGCCGGACAGGCGTTCTTCACTTCGTTTCGACTGGCTCACCTGCGCTGGGCTGTGGCTGTCCAAAAAGGAGACGCCGATGAAGCTCTCCGTTGGGCCGACTATTGCCGAAGCTACCCCATGGAACGCCTCTCGGCTTATCCGGAAGGCATCGACCGCATCGCCGATTTCTGCAATCGGCGCTTCGTGACAGAATACCACGCCCTGTATCGCTTTTGTCCGGAGCTCCCGGAATGGCTCACGGAAATGCGAGACAAATTGGAGTCCGTCCGGGAGACCCAGGCCATCAACGGCATCAAGCCGGCTCGACCCAGTTTGGGAAAGCTCTACGGAACCATCGCCCAAAATTACGGCTTCTGCGGTCCCATGTACCTTGAGGAGTGTCAACGTTCGGTGTCGTCGGCCAAGGAAGCCTTTGGGGGATTGAAGGTGCCCGAACTGGAAAAAGATTGTCGTCGACAGTACCATTACCTGGTCTGCGCCTTTCTGGATGCCGACAAGGCCGACGAGGCGCAGGCGGCGCTTGAAAATTATCTCGGATCACCCCTAGAAGAGGTGAACCCTGCCGCGCTGAACCGGTATCAACACGCGGCGCTGGCTCGGTTTCTGGCCGACACGGATCTTCGCTTGCCGCACTACGAGGCTTGGTGCCGCAACCACCTCAAGCGATCACTTACGGAACACCCATGGCAGCTCTGGCTGTGGAACGTGGGCCGCCGGCTTCCGGAAAATGAAGCCAAGAGGGATGCCTGGCACAAAGGCCTTGCATTGTGCCGGAGGCTGGGCCTGACGGCTCGCCCCATGGCCTTACTCCATGCCGCCTGGCTGTTCCGTGAAGGACTCGCCGCCTCCACGGTCCTGGACGAGGTCGTTCAAGACGTCCTGGCAGAAATCTCCGGAAGCCGCCTCCACATGCCGCATTTTGCGGACCTTTTTTCGAAAACGACCTGGCAGGCGGTTCTGGAAAGCATCGCCGCCCATCCGGCCCGGTGGTTTCCTTTCACCTATCGCTGAGGGCAAAGCCTAAGGAACTACCGTCCCCCGTTGAATCGCCCGTGGAATATGGGCGAATTCGTCCATTGCGGCATCGCCGGAGTCTGGATGACTATATAAGAATTCCAAGAAGATATCCGAATGATGGCGGTTTCTGAGGCCTCCTGTCGCGAACTATTCGTTGAAAAATCGGGTGGAAACAGCAAAAGACGCCGCTTCGTCATTTCAATGAACGCTGCGTTCCGCATCACCAAAAGCGTGGGACCGCCGATGGCCGGACACGGTGACCAATGGACGCTACACGAACTCATAACGCCGAAATCTCACGTGTCGAAAAATCCGTTTTTGGACCACGCTCCCGTCCGGTTGCACCGTTTCTTCCATCACCCGGTTGGTCGTGGCATACACGGGAACAAGCCCCTTGCGGAAAGCCCACGAAACGACAAGGCACGTGGCACCGTAGTCCCCTTGGACAATCACGAGGTCGCCCGAAGCGGCTTCGCTTTCCAGCCATTCCAGCACAGGCCGAATCCATTCCCGAACGGAGTCCGTTTCAGGTGGAACCTCTTTCCAGCGCTTTCTCACTGGTTCGGGCATCCCGCACACTTGGGAAGCGTGCCAAATCCGCGTTAACTCGTCTTCTTGATCGAGTGTGAGATTGTGTGAGAGAAGAAGAAAGGCTTGCCGCCTCATGGCCTTGTCCTCTCACCGAAAGGGTTTGAAGGGGCGTGGGCCTTGAAAGCTTCCCATGCATCGCGGAGGGATTTCAGCCCATTGTCTTTAAGGAATCCGAGAAGCCTGGGTGCTGATGACGCGCTCTTTTTCCAGCCTGCATGCATCAGGTCGTTCCTGTGATTCCTCAGCCTATCAAATTCCTTAGCGAGCGTCTTCAGGGGCTCCCCACCGACTTCGATGACACGACGGGCTTCGTCCCGCCGTTCGGCCAGCCGACCTTCCCAGCTTTCTTCAGATTTCCCTGTGGCCAGCACATGCAAAAGGGCGCTCCAGAAGTTTTCCCGCATTTTTTCATCCAGTGGGTCATGGCCCGCCCACCGACAGAGGGCGCTGAGGATGTTTTCCCTGATCAAGACATACGCCTGGGGGATCAGTTCGTGTTCCACGAACCACGCCGCCGCTTCAAATCCCTTGGTCGTCGGGTCGGGACTGTTCAACCTTTGAAGCTTACGGCGGAGGATTTCCAGAAGAGGTGTGAGTGGTGGAATCAGCCGCTGGTTTGTGAGCACATACAGTTCTTCATCAAGATTCCGGGGTTTAAGGAGGTTGGGCCCTCGGGCAGCGGCCAAATCAAGGCAAAGGCTCTCAAGCCGACTGTTCAAGGCGGACAAGGCGGTTGCCAGGTCTCGTTCGTCGTTGTTTTCCCGTTTGCTGAACACCGCGCCCAGATTCCGTCCGATCAGCCGCTTGATTTCCTGCGGGCGGCCGGCTTTCTGAAAAATATCCACCGCCCGAGCCCAATCCAGAAGGACATCATAAGGAGTGAGGTCGAAGACCGGGGCGACTCGATCTTCCTCCGGCTTCTGTTCCACTTCTTTCACGGTTCCCAAAGCTTCAAAGGCGCCGTAGACAATACGTTCCACACGGATGTCCTTGAGCACTTTGGCATAGTTGAGAATCACCGTCTGAAGCAGCGGAAGAGATCGAAAGGAATGGGTCACGTCCAGAAAGACGCGGTCGCCGGGACGAAGGACATCCATGGAAATCATGAAAATATCCATGATTTCCTTTTCGTTTTGCCCTTCGGGGATGCTTTGCATCGTCACGGACGCAGGAAGGTTCAGTGCCTCGATGCGGGAGCGCAGGCCCTTTTCGAAGTTGTCGCCGTCGAGCCAGTTTTTCTTTTCCGCATGCGCCGTGCACAAGATGACCACTCGATCTTCCGCGGTCCAGGAAACACACCATTGCGCCAAAAGCGCCTCCTGGATGAAGGGCACCGGGCTTTCCGATTTTTTTCATCAATGACGTAAAAGCACGGAACATACCTGTTGGTGCCCAAAGCACTGATGAAAACCCTCGCCATAAAACCTCCCTCGGTTTTTACTGTGGCCCGTGATTTCGTTGTCCGACACAGCGTGATTCAAATCCCACCCACCCAACCCGGTCTAGCAAGACACTACGGCACCCGGAACCATTTTTACAAACTGTGGACTTTATCCCAGTGTTTTCGGCGACCTGCATCAAGCTGACCCTGCATAGAACGTCCGTCTGAAAATGGGCCCGGAATGATCGGACGGTCTTGGTTCGATCCCGAGAAGAGCTTCACCCGGGGGGAAATGCAGCTTCTCGAAGGACGTGAACTCCGTCGAGTGAGAAAAACGATTGGAAAAGCGGGAACGCAAAGATCACCAGAGAGCATAAACGGCCGATCGAGCTGAGCCGCCGCCCCGGAGCCGCCGCACAGGTTGATGTTCCTTCATATTTCCACAAGCGGCATTCTATGCCCGGGTCGATTTTTCCCTTCTGGTTTCTTAAATTAACCGTGGCAGGTCGTTTGGCCCGCAAACGGGCCGAGTCCAGAATCACGGTCGGGGAAAGGAAACCCCCATGAATGAGAAGCACGACGCATCGAGTTTATTCAAAGCCCTGCAGGAAGAGGTGGCGGCCTGGGAGGCGTCCCCTTACTATGTTCCCGAGGATGAACTTTTCGACTTGGAACGTTTCCTCAAAGACCGAGGCGCCGAAGAACTCTGCGTGCAGCTGGAAGAAATCTACGGGCGGCCCCTCAATGTCTCTTTCTGGAAAACGCTGCTTCCCTACCACAAGCTTCGACGCGTGCGCTCAGAGCTAAAAAAAGAAGAGGCCGAACACCACCGCAAGCGGGCCCTCTATCTTGAATCCGTTCGAGAAGCCCGGCAATCCCTGAGGGATCTTCTTGAAATGTTGGCCGAAGAGGAGAAAAAACCTCATCTGCGCCTTGTCCGGCCGCCCGACCCCACGAACAATGCGTGAAGCCGCTTCGCCTTGGGCAAGGCTTGGTCCGTGAGCCCCAAAGAGTCTTTCGGCCCCTCCTGTGGGAAAGCACGCATGCCGGAGGCGGCCTCAAGGGGGCCGTGGCAAAGGATTCGGAGTGAAAGGTCGCCAGAAAGGTTGAGGAAAGCTGGAACCTTAAGGCAATTCCGACCGGCATCCCGGCATCTGGGCACCGTCCACTAACCGCACGCCGATGGTGTCTGTTCCACGGGCTTTGAGAATGGCGCAGGTGACGTTCAAAGCACAATATCCGACACAGATCTTGTCATTCCGGTTGAACTCTCCGTAACAGTCCATCTTGTCTTGAACTTCCGATGCCGTGAACACTCTTTCCATGAAAGATGCTCCTTTTAGTTCACGAAGACATCACGGAAATACCCGAAGTGTTCGATGACCGACCCCGCACCGCGCACCACCGCGGTCAAGGGATCGTCGGAGATGTTCACTTTCAGTCCGGTTTCCTGTTCCAGAAGACGGTCTAACCCTTTGATGAGCGCCCCACCGCCCGCCAACCAGATCCCACTTTGGCCGATGTCTGCGGCGAGTTCCGGCGGTGTCTTTTCCAAAGCGCGGCGAACCGACTCCACGATGGCGTGGATCGGCTCTTGAATGGCAAATCGGACTTCTTCATCGGTCAGCGTGAAGGTCTTGGGAATCCCCGAAACCAGGTCCTTCCCGGGAATTTCCAGCTTCATGGGCTTTTCTAAAGGAATGGCCGAACCGATTTGGATCTTGATGTTCTCGGCCAACACCTCGCTGATGATCATCTGCCTTTCCCGCTGGACGTAGCGCACGATGGCTTCGTTGGCTTCGTCACCGGCCACGCGCACCGATTCGCTGTAGGCCACGGCAAACATGGAAATCACCGCCACTTCCGTGGTGCCGCCCCCGATGTCCACCACCATGCTCCCGACGGGCTGATCCACAGGAAGCCCCGTCCCGATGGCCGCCGCCATGGGTTCTTCAATGAGATTGACCCGCCCTGCCCCCGCCTGTTCCGCCGCCTCGATGACCGCCCTTTTCTCCACCGAGGTGATTCCCGTAGGCACGGCCACCACCAATTTGGGTTTGACCAAGGGCCGGCGCGAAAGCACCCGGGAGAGAAAGGTTTTGATCATGACGCTGGTCACTTCGAAATCGGCGATGACGCCGTCTTTCAACGGCCGGATGGCCAGCACCTTTTCGGAGGTTCTCCCCATGAGTCCTTTGGCTTCTTTGCCGACGGCCACCACCCTGTGGTTGTCCCTGTCAATGGCCACCACAGAAGGTTCATTCAGTACGATCCCTTTGCCTCTGAGGTAAATGAGCGTGTTGGCGGTCCCCAAATCCATGGCGAGGTCTTTGGAGAGAAAACCCAGAAGCCTTTCCAGCATCAATGCCCTTTCTCGACTCCGGCAGTTCTGATCTTCACCGTCGCGACCACTGCCTCGAGTCTAGTCATAAGGTTTAGGCAGGTCAATTTGAAATTTTCTCCTGAGATGCCGAAGATGGGGACGGCTCTTTCGGGGTGCCGTGCAGGGTTTCAAAGAGCCGGCGGCAGGCAACCATCCACAGCTCGTCAAAGCTGACCCCGTCTTGAGGCATCTGGGACGCCCCGATAAACGTTTTCAGCTGCAATTTCTTTCTTTTCGGGCCGGGTAAGCGGCGGCACACTTGCTCAAGGGTTCCCGCCAGGGTGAGCAGATCGCGGAGTTCCCACCCGAGAGCCATCAGGCCGCACCGGTTCTGAGCCAAGCGGCCCACGAGAATGCCCGGCGGCACATGGACCCTTAGGCTGTCCATCAAAGCTTTTTCCCACACGTCCATCTCTGACGGGGGAATGACCGCCTGAGCGTATTGCCACGGCTCATATTGCATAATCACCAAAGAGAGGGGGTCGCTGTTGTGCACCGCCAGGTCCACCGCCTCCTTGACCTGCTCCATGAACGCTTGACGCCGCAAGAAGCCGCTCGACCCGTCCCTGCACGTCCACTCTTCGTAGCTCTGTCGGTACTGCCACCGCTCGTCAAAAGCCTCGAAGATCCGGAAGCTTTTTTCCACAGCGACCCTGTCATCTTGGGTCAGAGTAAGCCGTTTTTTGGTGAGGACGGCCAACCCTCGAAGGCCCAATTCGGGCGTCCCGCCCTGGAGCACCCACAAAGATCCTTGATGCGGGAGGTGCTCCTCGGGGAAAAAGAGGTAATGGTCAGGGGAGTCTGGGTTCAAGACGGGAATGAACAGTGGCGTGGAGCCTTCCAGAGCTTCGATGACCAGGCCTCGACTCTCCCGAGGGATTATGGTTTGCATG
Source organism: Desulfosoma profundi (assembly GCF_055387865.1). Lineage (NCBI taxonomy): Bacteria > Pseudomonadati > Thermodesulfobacteriota > Syntrophobacteria > Syntrophobacterales > Syntrophobacteraceae > Desulfosoma > Desulfosoma profundi. The sequence goes on from NZ_AP042420.1 coordinate 66,396, forward strand.
AGCCGCTGAGGGACTTTGCCGGCCGCGGCGTGAATGCGATAGCCTTTGTCCATGCACCCCCGAGAGACAAGAAAGGCGAAATCCGCACGAGTGTACGACGCGCAGCCCTGCACCAGCGCTTGAGCCGCTTCGCTGCGGCTTTGCGCCTTCTCCCAGGCTTCCGTCAACTCGTGCCACAGGGTCAAGATCCGGGAAAAGCTCTCCCTTTCCTGGAGCCGGTGGTGTTGGTCCAGCAGCTGCTCCAAAATCAGAGCCGCTTCGTGGATCCACTTTTGCTGTTTGTCGTTAAAGCCCCAGTGACGCTTGGTGTCGACATAGAGCAGTCCCTCTTCGCCGGCGACCGGCGTCACGAAAAGCCCCTTGATCCCTTCTTCGCCCTCACGATAAAAAGGAAGTGATCCGGCAAGTCCCTCCACTTCCACCTTGCCCAAATGCACTGTATGTCCGACCTTGTGCACTTGCGAGAGGATACCGCTGCCGTCTTTGGGCAGACTCAGGGTTCTTTGGAGGTGCTTGCTCAAGGACTGGCACGTCGCCAGCCTGAAGCTGTTCTTGAGCGGATCGAGCACGAAAAACGCCACCGTGTAGGCATCCAGCACGTTGCTGAGCCAGTTGACCACCGACTGGAAGATGGGCATCATCGCCAAGGCCCTTTCATCGTGGATGGGATCCCTCCTGTGACCCGACGCACCGAATCGATCCGTCGCGGCGACGTTCATACTGGAGGAAACGTCATTCCTCTGTCAATACGGCAATGGGTATGGGCAAGATCAGAGTGCTTTCCGACCATGTGTGTAATCAGATCGCCGCAGGCGAGGTCGTGGAACGGCCGGCCGCCGTGGTGAAAGAACTGGTGGAAAACAGCCTGGATGCGGGTTCCACACGCATCCGTGTCGCGCTTCACAAGGGAGGACGATCCCTCGTGCGGGTGGTGGACGACGGGGAAGGGATGAGCCCCGACGATGCGCTGCTGGCTTTGGAAAAGCACGCCACAAGCAAGATCGCCTCACTGGAAGATCTCATGAGCGTGCAGTCAATGGGTTTTCGCGGCGAGGCGCTTCCCAGCATCGCCGCCGTCAGCCGCTTCGAAATGACCACACGGGAAAAGGGGGCGGATTTAGGGACGCGCATTGTTGTGGAAGGAGGCATCGTCCGCTCGGTGGAAGAAACCGGGTGTCCTGTGGGAACCGGAGTCACCGTTCGCGATCTCTTCTACAACGTGCCGGCGAGAAGAAAGTTCCTTCGGACCGTGGAAACCGAAGCCGCGCACATCTCCGACATGTTTCTTCGATTGGCATTGGCGCACCCGGAAATCTCATGGCAGCTCGTCCATCACGAGCGCACGGTGCACGAATTTCCTAAAGCCGGCTCCCTGCACGAGCGCACCTACCAAGTCTTCGGCGCTCCCCTGGCCAAGACGCTGATCCCGGTGGATTATCCCACCGGACACGGAGCGGTGCGCGGCCTTGTGGGTCCTCCCGAGCTTCAGCGGGCGAACACGAGAAGCCTTTTCCTTTTCGTCAACAAAAGACCCGTCAAAGACGCGCTGCTCACCCACGGTGTCCTGAGCGCCTATGACACCCTGCTGCCCAAAGGGACTTACCCCTTTGTGGTCCTTTTTCTCGATGTGCCTCCTCGCCTTGTGGACGTCAACGTCCATCCCACAAAACGAGAGGTGCGATTCCGGGACCCCTCACTGGTTCTCGAACTCGTCCGGGAAGCCACGTCGCAGGCTTTGGCATCGGCGATGAAAAAGGCCTCCTGGAGCCGGGCCTTTTTCGTCCCGGACGCAGCCCCTCGCTCTTCGGACAAAACCGCTTATGCTCGGGAAGGCCTCTCCGGGTTACAGCCTCTCCAAGAGGACACACCATCCGAGACCCCGGCGCCCCAAGAGCGATGGGAGCCGGTCCAGCGGGTTTGGCCGCAAAGCTCTCCGGAGCGTTTCGGCACTCAGGAGCCGCCGTTCCCAGAAACCCATCCGCACTCTTCGGGGCTCGCCGGTTTTGCTTCCCTGAAGGTCTTGGGGCAACTCGCATGCACCTATATCCTCCTCGAAGCTCCTGATGGTTTAATCCTCATTGACCAGCATGCGGCCCACGAACGCATCTGTTTCGAGCGGTTGGCATCCCGCAGTCGATCCCACGAATCGCAAAGGCTCGCCCCACCGGTGGCTTTGGACCTTCCGCCGCTCGAGGCGGATGCCCTAAAGCAGTGGCTGCCCGAGCTCCGGTCCCTGGGCTTCGACGTGGCCCTGTCCGGCTCCGGGTCCTTCGTCATTCATGCCATGCCTTCCACGCTCCAGCACACGGATCCCGTCGCCCTGCTCCGCCGTCTTGCGGAAAAGACCCCCAATGAGGAACGGTCGCCACGGCTTGAACTCTTGGAACATCTGGCCCATACGGCCGCCTGCCACTCCTCGGTCCGCGCGGGACAACGGCTGAGCCTGGAAGAGATTCGACAACTCCTTGCCGAATTGGACACCCTCCGTCTTTCCGCCACGTGCCCTCACGGCAGACCCTTGTGGTGGAAAATCACCTTGGATCAAATCCGGCGCTGCTTTCACCGATGATGCCCAGCCCACCGGAATCCTCGCCGCCTCATACGGGTCCACCACTTATCTTGATCGCCGGTCCCACGGCAGTCGGGAAAACGGCTCTGTCTCTGGATCTTGCCGAAAGACTGCGGACCGAAATCATCAACGCCGACTCCATGCAAGTTTACCGGTATATGGACATCGGCACGGCCAAGCCGTCCGCCGAAGAACGCGCCCGCATCCGCCATCATCTGCTCGACGTGGTGGATCCCGACGAACACTACGACGCGGCCATCTTCGCGGATCAGGCGAGACCCATTATCGATGACCTCCACCGTCAAGGGAAAATCCCCCTGGTGGTGGGCGGCACGGGGCTCTACATGAAGGCCCTCACCCGGGGACTCTGCGCCGGTCCGTCGGCGGACCCGGAAGTTCGGAAGACCCTTGCGCAAGAGCTGGAAAACCACGGACTGCCGTATCTTTACGCCGAGCTCCTCCGGGTGGATCCCCGCGGCGCCGCGCGGATCCACCCCAACGACCGCCAACGGATTCTTCGGGCCTTGGAGGTGTTCCGCACCACGGGTGTCCCCCTATCCCACTGGCAGGCCCGTCACGGATTTCAGACCTGCGTGTATCGAACCCTCAAGATCGCCCTTATCCGAGAACGCACCGATCTTTATGCCCGCATCGATCGGCGCGTGCTTGAGATGATGGATCACGGTCTTCTCGACGAGGTCCAATGGCTTTTGTCTCAGGGCTACTCCTGCTCTCTGAAATCCATGCAGTCCTTGGGATATCGGCACATGTGTCTGTACCTCTCGGGCGCAGTGCCTCTCCATGAGGCGGTCCGGCTCATGCAAAGAGACACACGCCGCTATGCCAAGAGGCAGATCACCTGGTTTCAGGGAGATCCTGAGTTTCGATGGTTTCCGGCACAAGACGGCGGAAAAATCATCCAGGAGATCCTTAGAGCGCTGGAGGACGCCAGAAGACGGTTTACGCTGTAAGCGAAATGGGCTAGCATGCCGCGGCCTTGGCCTACCGCGCCCATGAAGAGATTCAAGCTTTTGGCAAACGACCTTGGAGTCCCATGAACGATTATCAAGCATTCAAGAAAAGCATTGAACTGAGGGAGCATACGCTTCGCCAGGCCGTGGACGGACTGGCGGAGGCAGGACTGACCGACACGGCTCAAGAGAACCTTTGGCGGGATCATTTGGATCTTGTCCGCCGGGCCTTGCAAGACCCTCTCGTGCGCATCGCCGTCGCCGGATCCGTCAAGTCCGGAAAAAGCACCCTGATCAACGCCCTGTTGGGGGGGGATCTGTTGAAAAGGGGCGCGGGGATCATCACATCGTTCATCACCCGCATCCGATCCAACGAAGTTCGAGGCGGCTGGATCGAATTCAAGAGTTGGGGCGAAGTCCACCAGGAAATCACCGGGGCCGTATCCATGCTGCCCATGACAGAAGGCGATCATTCGCTCACCACCAGCTGGGATCTCACGAAAAAAGCCCATAGAGATCGTCTTCGAAAAAAACTGGCGGAAGTCCAGAGAGAATTGCAGTCCAACCGTGGTTCGTTAAATGCTCCCTTTATCATGGCACACGCCTACCTGGAGGGGTTTCCCAAGGTCCGGGACCTTTTGAGGGACCAGCCCCGAAGACTCACCTTCGACGAGAATTCCGTGGATCGGCATCAAGATTTCGTGGGTGTGGAATCCTGCGCGGTCTATCTCAAGGACGTGGAAATCCACTTCCCGGCGCCGTGGATCGGTGACCACGTGGAAATCGCCGATTGTCAGGGGAGCGACTCCCCAAATCCTCTCCACTTCGCGCTCCTCCAGCAGTACCTTCTGAAAAGCCATCTCATCGTGTACGTGGTCAGCAGCCGCACAGGACTTCGGCACGCGGATCTGAAACTCCTGGAGTTTATCAAAACCCTGCGCATGATCCCCCAGACATTGTTCGTGCTCAACCTCGACCTGGACACGCACCGCGATAAGGACGACATTCACGCGTCCGTCGATCGATTCTCCAAGGAACTGAGTTGGACCGTCCCAAACCCTCGCGTGTATGCCTTCTCAGCTTTGTATCACCTCTTGGAGGAGGACCCGCCTCAGCCGTCTTCCCGGGAAGCCCTGCGTTTGCAGATGTGGCGGGAGGATGGTTCTCTTCGGTTCCCGCACGCTCTGGGCTTTGACGACTTAAAAAGAGAACTCGCCGAACGCGTGGGAGCGCAACGCACCCGGGTCCTTTTCAGCACGGGAGTCGGCCGATTGGCCGTCGTCGCGCAAACCCTGGGGGAAACATGCCGGACGAAAAAGCAGCTTCTCGGAAAAGATCTGAACCATCTGGAACAATCCGCAAAACACCTTCAGCGCAGGCAGGAAGAGCTCATCGGGACCTTGAGCACACTGGAAAACGCCATCGGGGGATTGCGAGAAAGTCTGAAAAGCGACTTGGACAAAGCGGTCGGAACATTTTTTGACCTCTCCTCGGGGCCGGTGGTGCAGGAGACCCTGCGCCTGGTGGACCACTACCCGGTGGAGCCTTCTTCTGCCAAAGACTTGGGGGATCCTCGCAAGGTCGTCCGCCAGCTCCACAGTTTTTATATGGAGTTTCGCCGCTCCCTTTCCGTGTTTCTCGTGGATCGAATCAACGTGGAAACGATCCGATTCGCCAAAGAACAGGAAAGCTATCTCAAACAACGGCTCCATGAAGCCTCGCAAGCTTTTTGGTCCTTGTTCTTGAGTGCCCTGGAAGAATATCACCGGTCCCTGCAGACGCTGGGTGTCACGGTGCCTGAGTCGGGCGAAAGCCCAAAGCAAGAATGGATTCAGTGGGAGCATATTTCCCCTCCCGCGTTCAGCGGCTTTTTGGATGAGAACGCCCTGGGTCGAGGTGTGCTTCTCATGAAGTTCGGGCTGGGGCGCCTGAATCGATTCCTTTCCTCCTTGAAAAAACGCCTGGGAAGAAGGCACGTCCAGGAGACTTTGGAAGACCACAGCGAGACGTTTCTGGAAGCCGTCAAGGTGGTGAAAGAGGAAACACGAGCCGAACTGATCTATGCCTTTCGCGATTACCGTCAGAACTTCCGCTACCAGTACCTCCACAAGTTGTTGGATGTCGCCCTCGCCCAGCTTTTTGAAGGCTTTCACGTCAGAGCACGCATGGCTCACATGGATTTTCGACACCTCTTACAGCAAGGCAAAATGGAGGAAGACAAGCGCAGCCGCGCTCTCGCGCTGCTGGAGCACATTGCTGCATCCGCGGAAGGCCAACTCGCCGAAATCGAGGACTTGCGGCGGGCGCTTAGCCTGGAATGGCTGGATCCGGCCCAGGAGGCCACCCGTCGGGAAGAGGGGCTTGAAGATTGATCCATTGTCCGGTGTTGGGATGGGGAAATTTCAACTGCCATGCGTGCAAAAGGAGTCGAGGGGCGGCACCGGCGGCATTCGGCCCGCCATAAATGCGGTCGCCCAGAATGGGAAAACCCACATGGGCGAGGTGAAGCCGGATTTGGTGAGTGCGTCCTGTGCGCGGTACGGCATGCACGAGACTGCGATCCGAGCTGCGATATACAACCCTGATGAGTGTTTCGGCGGACTTTCCCGGAACATGTGACGACGCGCGATATTTTCCCTGCCCCCGTCCGATGGCCGCACGCACGAGCTTCTCATCCCATTCGGGCACTCCAAGAACCCAAGCCAGGTAGTCCTTTTCCACCCGATGCTCCGAAAAGGCGCGGCCGAGGGCTTTGTTGGCTCCGCGGGAAATCGTCATCACCAAGACCCCGCTGGTTTCCCGGTCCAGCCGATGGTGAAGCCCCACATAGGGATCCTCGGCCCCTTCTTTGGCCAGCCAGCGCTTGGCCGCTTCAAACACGTTGTTGTATGCATCGGCAGGCATGGGTTGGGTGGGAATCCCGGCTTCTTTGTCATAAGCCAGGATCCACGCATCCCGGAAAAGGATGCGGGCGGGATCCAGTTCGTAAAACCGACGAATCCCAGACCATGGCCAGTATATGCGGACCTCATCGCCGATCCGCACCGGATGAGCCGGGTTGCGGACCACCCGTCCCCCCACATGGACCGATCCAAACTCCACCAAATCCCGAGCCTCCCGAGCCTCCATGAGACATTCATGGTGGATCAATTCCAAGAGACTCCACCCGTCTTGATGGGACAAAACCACAGTGTTCCAGTATGTGGGGGCTCGGATCGCGGGCATACGAGGGGTCACAGACCGTCTTCATCAGCGGCGTCGCCGGAGGACTCCCCGGCGGATTCTTCCTTGGAGGAAGCTTCCTCTTCCATAGCCTCTTCCATCAGGGCGTCCACATCCTCATCAAAATCATCGCCCATCTCGTGGGTCATGGCCTTCATGAACTTGGCCATACTCTTGGGATCGTTCTCATCCAAAGCCCCGAATCTGGAAGGGTCCGCAAGCCGTTCCAATCGCGTTTCTTCCGAAAGGCGTACCCGCACCCGGGACGGTATGCGTTTCAGCTCTTCGGCGTCGCAATGGCGGCACCGGGCGTGGATCTCTTCGGAGACGCGGAAGGTGATCACCTCGGTTTTCTTTCCGCAGCGTAAACACACATACTCGTAAATAGGCATCAGAGTCCTCCTTCCATCCTGCATTGAGCCTTGTCCCGGGGGAGGTGTCTCCCCGGGATTCCTCAGAGGCCACGACCGGGCTGAGTCGTCTTCTACAAGAGGTCTTCGGTGCTCAGGTGGTGTCCGGCGTCCGTCAACGGTTCACAATGAACGGCGTAGGCCTCTTCAAGATAGGGAGGAACGGCAAAAAGGGTTTCGATCATGGTCGGACTTAGATATCGCAGCGCCAGCCCGGTGGATCGGGCTCGTTCGACCACGGCGGCGATGGACCATCGAGGGTTTTTCGTGGCGAAGATGTGGGCATCGGGCCGATGAAAACTGTGGAGGCTGTAGGGACACGGATGGACGACAGGAAAAACGCGCTTGAGTGTGTTGACAATGCGGGCGTGCGCAGCCACCTTTTGCGGGCTGATGCATTCCCCTTGCACAGCGAGACATCCCAAAGGAGTCAATCGGGCGGCCACCTTCTCGTAAAATTCCTTGGTAAACAACAGGGCCGCCGGACTCTGATCCATGGGATCGCTGAGATCCAGCACCGCGACGTCGAAGAGTTCCTCAGCGTCATCCACAAAGGCCCTGCCATCGCCAATGACCAACTCGACCCGAGGATCGTCAAAGGCGCCCTGATGCCATTGGGGAAGCAGGCGTTTGCAGATGTCCACCAGCTCCCCATCAATTTCGACCATCACAACGCGCTGGACTTCTTTATGGCGACACACCTCACGTAACGTGGCCCCTTCGCCTCCCCCGATAATGAGCACGCTTCGGGGCGCAGGGTGGCTCCACACGGCGGGATGCACAAGCACCTCATGATAGATGAACTCGTCCTTCTGTGCCGACTGCACCACCCCGTCAAGAAAGAGGACAACGCCGTGCATCTCCGTGTCGACGATGTCGATCTGCTGATATCGGGACCGCCCGTGGTAGAGCACTCCCCGGCACGCATAGGCGGTTTCCTCCCCGCTGCTTGCCAGTTCGCGAAACCACAAACGGCCCTGATGTTTTTCCATCACGGCTTGTGTCTCAATCGATCCGCCGGCAGATTCAACACCCCTCGCTTAATCTCCATGACGGAGAGGCTGCCTGCCTTGAATGCCTTCTGCAGGTAGTTTAAGGAAGCATCCGAGTCGATCAGCTCGCCGCACGTGAAGATGTCCAAAGCACAATAGCCGTACTCGGGCCACGTGTGAATGGTGAAATGCGACTCGGCGATCACAACCACGCCGCTCACACCGTGTGGCGAAAACTGATGAAAAACGGGTTGAACAATGGTGGCCTTAGAGATGGCGACCGCCTCAACCAAGATTTTCTCCACCTGGGAGACATCGTTGATGAGGTCAAAGTCGCAGTCATAGAGCTCCACGATGAGGTGTTTTCCGAGTGATTTCATTTTCTTTTTCGCTTCCTCACGTCATGGGAATCCCTTTGTTGAGGGTTAACAAAACAAAAAACCTCCAATTCATGGGGGGGAACCGCACTCGGCTCTTAACCGCATGCTTCCAGCCAAACGCCATAAACGGAGGCGCGTTAAACGCGCACACTATACACACATAATTTCCAAATGCAACCGAAATCTAGTGCGCCAACCATTCCCGGAGTAACATTTTTTCATGTTCGCAAACATGTTGACAAAAGCGCTCTGGGGCTGCCACTATCGGTCGAGCTATGACATGTGACCTGCACAAGGAGGCCACCCACCATCTGGATGAGGAGGAAACCGATGCCCGCCATTCGCCTGTTTGACACGACCTTGCGCGATGGGGAAAAATCACCCGGAACCATGCTCACCGTTCCCGAAAAGGTTCGCTTGGCCGTCCAATTGGCTCGACTGGGTGTGGATGTCATCGAAGCCGGTTTTCCTGCGGCGTCAGAAGCGCAGTTTGAAGCGGTTCGGAAGGTGGGGCAAACGGTTTCCGGACCGGTTGTTGCCGCCTTAGCCCGGGCGACGAATCCGGTGGATTTCGATGTCGCCATGCGTGCCCTCGACTCATGTGCACGGCCTCGGCTTCATACCTTCGTTCCAGTATCGCCCTTTTATCGCAAGCATTACCTCAAGCGGGACTTCCAGGCCTCCTTAGAGCTCGCCCACAAGGCCGTGCGTTTGGCCAAAGAGAAGTCCGCAGAAGTTGAATTCTCCTTGGTGGACGCTTTCCGTGCCTCCACGGAGGATGTCATCGCCATGGTCAAAGCCGCCGCGGATGCCGGGGCCACGGTGATCAACATTGCAGATACGGTCGGCTATGCCACGCCGTCTGAAGTCGCAAAACTCTTCCGGTCTGTGAAAGCGGCCCTCGGCGACCAGTCTGAAATCGAGTTGAGCATTCACTGCCACAACGACCTCGGGCTTGCGTTGGCCAATTCCTTAGCGGCGATTGAAGCCGGTGCGACACAAATCCACGGGACGATCAACGGCATCGGCGAACGCGCCGGTAATACGCCACTCGAGGAACTCATCGCGATCCTCAAAACGCGGCAAGACCAATATCCCTTGGAGATCTCAGCGGATACGACACAGATTGGCCCCACGTGCCGTTTGGTCAAACGTCTCACCGGCATTACTCTTCAGGTGCATAAGCCGGTGGTAGGTGCCCATGCCTTCATCTATGAGACGACTGTACCCCAGCTCGGTGACGAATCCGCCCAACCTCCATATCAGATTATGGATCCTTGTCAGCTTGGATTGGAGGAGGCAGCTCAACCCATCGCCAAAGACATGCCTTTGGAAGCCTTCCGCCAACGGCTCCATCAGATGGGACTAGCGGTGGACGATGACGCCATCCGGCAATGTCATCAGGCGTACATGGAGCTGGCCGAACGCAAAGAGCATCTCTACATGTCGGACCTCGAGAACCTCCTGGATGAAACGCTCCTCGCCCCGCCGCAAAGGTACCGGCTGCTGTACCTGAACGTTTCGGCTGGGTCCATCTCGGTGCCCAACGCCACGGTCCAACTGGAAATCGACGGCCAGGTGCGCCAAGACGCCGGATTCGGTCAGGGACCCGTGGATGCCGCCTTCAAGACCATTTGCAAGATGACGCAGCGGCTTCCCAAGCTGGTCCGTTACGAAGTCAATGCGGTCACGTCGGGAACAGACGCGTTGGGCGAAGTGAACGTGCACCTGGAAGAAAGCGGGCAAATGGTTCAAGGCCGAGGAGTGGCCACAGACATTGTTTTGGCCAGCGCCAAAGCCTTTATCAGCGCTTTGAACAAGTTGGAGCAAAAACCGAAAGAACCTTCGGTGTCCGAATTTACCGACCTGGAAAGTTGGCAACCCCGCCTGTAGGTCCGTCCTGACCAGCCTATCGGATTGTCCATAGCCGAAGATACACCCGCCCGGGCAAAAACCCGGGCGGCACCTCTTGTCGTGGAGCCTCCGCTAACGCCGTTGAACACGATTTGCTGTGGTTAAGCCAGGACGTGGAGTTCTGGGACAAACTTTTGAGCATCTCCAGAAAGCTTTGCCCCCTGCCCCTTGAATTTGACCCTTCGGACTGCTAAGAGTGTCGCGGCTCACGACGCTCTACCGAAGACTCGCCGAATCCAATGGATCTCGAGGAGGAGACATTGCTCATGATGCCAAACGGCCCTGTGCGTTCTCTCAAGGCCATCCACCCTGGCTTTTTGGTCTGGATCCTTGTGTCCGTTTTCGTCGCCGCCACCTCGGCGTTCAGCGCCGGGGACTCTCCTCTGACCGTCAACGCCACTTCGGCCATGCTCGTCGATGTCACTCACGGAGAAACCCTTCTGGAACAGAATCCCGACGCTCCCATCGCTCCGGCTTCCTTCACCAAGGTCCTGACCCTTTACTTGGTTTTCGAGGCCCTAGAGAAAGGCGATGTCAAGCTGACCGACCCCGTCTATATCAGCAAATCGGCCTGGCAGACCGGCGGGTCCAAGATGTTTGTAGAATTGGGCAATAAGATTCCTCTCGAAGAGCTTATCAAAGGCATCGCGGTCGTTTCCGGAAACGATGCCTGCGTGGCGGTTGCCGAACACATCTATGGCTCGTTAGAGGCCTTTGTCGGCGCCATGAACCAAAAAGCTCACGAACTGGGAATGACCCGCTCCCGTTTTCTCAATCCCCACGGGTTGCCTGCTGCGGGACAGGTGACCACAGCGCGGGATATGGCCGCCCTGGCCACGGCGTATTTGCGCCGATTTCCCCAGAGCCTCCGCTTCCATTCCATGACGGAATACACCTACCACGACATCACCCAGCCCAATCGAAACCGCCTCCTTCTCAAAGACACCTCCGTTGACGGGCTGAAAACAGGTTTCGTGGCCGACGCCGGCTACCATCTCATGGCCACGGCACAGCGCAACGGACTCAGGTTACTTGCCGTGGTCATGGGGGCACCGAATCCCGGCGTCAGGGAAAAAGAGGCGCTCGCGCTGCTGAATCACGGCTATAGGCTTTACGCTTTTATCCCCCCACCCAATCCGAACCAACCGGCGGCGGTGGTCAAGGTGTGGAAAGGGGCTGTCCGGCAAGCTTCCCTCTATTTCAAGGAAACCACCCCGGTAGTGGTCAAAAAGGAGAAAGCCCAAGGGGTGCAGTGGGTCATGGACGTCCCTGCGGCAATCACCGCCCCGATCGAAAAGGGACAGCCTCTCGGACGCGCCTTCCTGAAGGCAGGGGAGACGACCCTGGCGGTCGTGGATCTTGTGAGCAACACGGATATTCCCCAAGCCAATTTCTTTGTCCGCGTCTGGCACTCCATCTTGCTGTTGGCTGAATACCCGTGGCATCAAATTTGGAAACCCTTCGCCTACGTGTTGGGTGGGCTCGTCGGGTGCCTTGCCGTTGCGGCTGGGATCCTGCGCCTGAAAAACCTCAGCAAAAAACGTCGCTCCCTTGGCTGACACAAAACCGCGGGAGCGTGGCGCTCAGCAGACTGGACTAACTTTGTCCGGGATTTCATAGGGTTATGGATTGTCACCGGCCCCTTGCGTTGACAGCGTCTTCCGCTGCGCCTCCCCTACGGGCCCGAGTTCTCTTTTTCTTTCGTGCGAGATTGACCTATCTCGCAAGCATCCGACATTCACGTCTGGATGCCAAATTTCGGCAAAATCCATTTGTTGAGGACGATCCAAAGGACGAAAGCACCGGCTACCCACAAGAGATCAGTGTCCATGGAATCACCTTTCCCCACCTTTTGTTTCCGGTGGGAGCGTTTCGTTCGACCGATAACCTACCGGCCCGAATTACTGTGCTCAGCTGAATCCCCCGGTACCGCATCCGCTCCCCAATACGCTGGAAAGCGGCGATTTGCTGGCAAAGGAGGAGAGCAGCTTTTTGATGTCCCGGGATCCACACCGAGGACATGTGATTCCGTCTTCATCGTTCCGCGACCACACAAAGCTTTCAAATTCGTACCGGCACTGCTCACATCGGTATTCGTAAATCGGCATGAGAACAACCTCCACTGGAACTCGAAATCTTTTCCTCATGGTGAGGACGACCGCGCGTAATGTAGTCATTCAAAACGATGATGCAACCGAGCGTCCTGAGAATGTGCCCGCGAACAGTCGTCCGGCGCTGCTCACTTTCCACCCTCGCCGCTCCGATGATCGCCCGGACCCGCCTTTCTTGGGCCGTCGGGCCGTACACCCTGTGAGCGGGCGAGGTGACACGCCAGACCGGATGTTCAGAAGAACCGTGTGTTCAGGTTCCCCAAGGACCGGCATCACTCGTGCCTTGGGCCTCAAGCACGGGACAAACTCCAGAAGCCCATCTCAGGAGTTCTCACCGGAAGTCGAGGGCCATTGACCCCGTTCCAGCAGCACATCTTTGAGCACAGCAAGGGCTGCATTGACCGCGGGAAATCCGGCATAAACCCCAACTTGGAAGATGGCCTCCGCCAATTGGCGTGGTTTCACCCCCACGTTGAGCGCTCCGTGGAGGTGGATGCGCAGTTCGTCGGGCTTTTGCAGTGCGGCTAAAGCGGCCACCGCCACCATTTGTCTTTCGGGGAGGGACAGGACGGTTCGGGAATACAAGTTGCCGGTGATGAAAAGGGAAAGATCTCTGGCCAGTCCCGGATCGAATTCCTTCCACAATTCATAAGGAACTTTCAGCCGCACCGGCCCGGAAAACAGTTTCGCCGCCGTTTGCTTGGTTTGTTCCACCAAAGTTTTTTCCAACATTGTGGTGCCTCCTTCTTATTGCGGGGAATCCCCGCGGGGTCCTCCGTGTGCGTTGACAATCCCGACGGCTCACTTTACTTTAGCGCCGGTTTCCAGATCCCTTGCAAATAAGGAGAATACGCTATGGGTACGTGCGATGGCAAATCCTGTTCCACGTGCGAAAGCCGAAAGAAGAGCTCCAAAGACGAGATCCTGGCGTGCAAGCTCGCACGGATCAAGAACAAAATCATTGTCATGAGCGGCAAAGGGGGTGTGGGCAAGAGCAGTGTGGCCGTCTACCTCGCCCTGGCTTTGTCTCACAAAGGTTATCAAGTGGGTTTGATGGACATCGACCTCCACGGACCGAGTATCCCCAAGATGTTGGGACTCCACGGGCTCCTTCGGGTTTCGCAGGACCAGGAAATCCTCCCCCACGAATACAGCCCCAATTTGAAGGTCGTCTCCATCGAGTCCATGCTGGAAGACACAGATTCCGCCGTCATCTGGCGTGGGCCACTGAAACATGGTGTGATCCAGCAGTTCATCAGTGACTGCACCTGGAACGATCTGGATTTTCTCGTGGTGGACTGCCCTCCGGGCACGGGCGACGAACCGTTGAGCATCGCTCGAATCATCCCCGATGCCAAAGCTGTGATTGTCACCACGCCGCAGGAGGTCGCTTTAGCCGATGTTCGGAAATCCATCAATTTCTGCAAGAAGGTCCAGCTGGAGATCGCCGGCTTGGTAGAGAACATGTCCGGGCTCTACTGCCCCCATTGCCGGCAGTTCATCCCCATCTTCAGCACGGGCGGCGGCAAGAAAACCGCCGAACTCATGGGCATCGAGTTTTTGGGATCTTTGCCTTTCGACCCGGCGGTGGTTTCCGGGGGCGACCAAGGCAAGCCGGTGATGGAAGACCCCCAAGCGGCATCACCGTTCATCAAGGCGGTTCAGGCCGTGGTCGATCGGTTGATTGCCCGGTTCGAGCCGATAGAGAGCGTCCATGCCGACAGCCAGGCCGTTCATTAGGACACCGTCCTCGACGGGCCCGCCCGTAGGTCACTCGAGACAACACCGCCAAAGGGCGGGCCACGAAGCCGCCGGCCGGGCCTGAGCCACGCGGGCCCTCTCTCAGAAATACCCTCCAAGACTTCAGGTCCCCAGAGCGTCCGCTCGACGGGCATCCCTGAGGTTGACCGCGATGGCGAACACGGACCGTGCAAGGAGTTTTCCATCAAAGGGATGCAATCCCAAATGGAACTCGGGAAGGTCCGGCGCCGTTGCCATAAGTTCCGGGAGACGTGACGCCCTGGGCACAAGGAGCGCCCCCAAGGGACGTCCCCAGCGGCTGTGGAGCAATCGCTCATGGAGCCCGTCACCCGGCGGATCCGAAAAGAGACCCAGCAAAGTTGCCTGCCAAAAGAGGCATTTTCTGAGGGCTTTTTCCGACGGTCCAGCGACGTCCAAGGTCGATTGAACGAAGTTCTTGAAGAGAACCGGCCCGGGATGCCGGCGCCAGAGCACGGTGCGGATTCGGTGGAGGATCTTGCGGAAACCGTCCCGCGTGCCCACGAGAGGAATCCAATGGGCTTCCAATTGGCTTTCCAGCCAGAAATGGCAGGAACTAGCCTTGAGCCGGTAGTACCGGCACGGCCAAAACGGCGGCACGCTGTAATGGTTCACCAATCCATGCCAGAAGGCATCGGCGATGAAATGTGTTAACATGCCTAGGGTCCAAGAGCGGGCTTTCGTATCTTGCGGATCGAGTTGATCCAGGAATCGACGACACGCCAACGCCCCGGGATCGCCCTGGAACCGGTGAAGCCGCCGGCCTAATCGCGACAGCCGCATATGAGGCACGTCGTAGAACAGGGTGTCCGGCATGATGGATCCCAGCAGGTAGGATTCACCGTCCAGATTCAGCGGGTCTTGTGAACAAACAAGGCGGGCGGCTTCCCTGGCGAGAAGCATGTGAAAACGTTCTTTGGGCATGAGGGCCTTCCTTGAAAACGCTGATGCGGCGACTGCTTCCCGAAACCAAGGCGCAAGGCGCCTGGTGTCTATACGACTGGGCCAATTCCGCTTTCGCCACAAGTATCCTTGCCGTGCTTTTCCCCGTCTACTTCGCCAAGGTTGTCATGCCCCCCGACGGGATACCCATCGGTGTCGGGCCTTTTCGTTGGCAAACCCAGGCGGCCTCCCTGTGGGGTTATACCGTCTCCACGTCCCTTCTTTGTGTTGCCGTCATCGCACCGTGGATTGGTCGATGGGCGGACATGCATGGAAAGCGAAAGCCGTTTTTCCTTGTTTTGGCATTCTGCGGAGCCGCGGCAACAACTGTGTTGGCTTCCGCCCGGCCCGGCACCGTCTTCCGGGCTCTTCTTGTGTTTATCGTGGCCTATGCCTGCTTTTCAGCAAGCGAAATTTTCTACAACGCTTTTCTTCCTCACATCGTTCCCGAACATCAGCAAGATTGGCTCTCCGGCCTGGGTTATGCCTACGGCTATGTGGGAGGCGGACTGTTGCTGGCCGTCCACTTGGTGTGGCTTCACCAGCCTCGGTGGATCGGCCTGGACGCCACCGAGCCGGTCGTCCGGTTTGCCTTCTTTACCGTGGGCCTGTGGTGGGCCGTCTTTACGCTGCCCTGTGTCCTGTGGCTCCCGTCCAATCCCCCCCGCGCCCCAGAGGTCGAGCCCCTGAGGCAGCCATCCACCATGGCCCTGTGGAGGGATCTCCGTTCCCACGGCCGAGCGGCGGCAATGGTGATCGCTTACTTCTTTTACAACAACGGCATCCAAACGGTGATCACCATGGCCTCCGTCTACGGCGCGACGGAGCTCGGCTTGTCCACACCGTCCCTGACCGGCGCTTTCCTCCTCACCCAGTGGATTGCGTTCCCAGGGGCCGCCCTCCTGGCCAGAGCCGCTGAAAAGTTCGGCACGCGACGCGTCCTTGTCCACAGTCTGCTCATCTGGTGCGGCGTCGTGCTCTTCGCCTACTGGATGCGATCGGCTGCCCATTTTTGGATCCTCGCCGGGGTTGTCGGTTTTGTCCTCGGGGGCAGCCAGTCCCTCAGCCGCTCTCTTTTTGCCCGGATGATCCCGAAGGAAAAGAGTGCGGAATTTTTCGGATTCTTCGCCATTGGAGGGAAATTCTCGGCGATCCTCGGTCCCTTTGTTTTCGGAGTGTTGAGGGATTTTTTCGGCACACCGCGGCCCGCCATTCTTTCCTTGCTCCTTTTTTTCCTCATCGGCGCCGCCATTCTGCTCGCCCTAAAACCCGAAGGCCATTAGCCCATGATCGATCATGTTGAAAGCCGTGACGTCCTTTTAGGGCGAAAACGTTGGGTGCCGAGCTCCCTAATGGACATCCTTTCAACTCTTGGTTCGCCGGAAGAATTCTTCAATGGCCCGAGGAATCAGTTTTCTCACGAAAGCTCCTTGGTCGCCGGCGAAGGTCTTTTGATATTCGGCATACAAGGGGTGATGGGGGTGGATTCCGGGCGTGAACTGCGGACCGGTAACTTCGCCGCTCACATACTGATCCAAAAGATCGACAATGGGAATCTCCGCACGAGGATCCGACTCCACCCATCCCAACCTTCGCATGCATTCAAAGCGAATTTGATCTACCAGAAGCAGGGTCACGTCGATGGCCTGAATTTTCCGGCTCGGAGGCAGTCCCTCCAAATCTGCCGCTTCATCCCCTGTTAAAATCTTCACCACCAAGGACTGCAACAGTCGGGTAGATTGTTCTCCCGGCTGAATCAGGACGGCCAAAACCGCATCCGGCAAATCCCGCACCGCCGTACTCTCATCGAAGAGTCGATGGAAATGCTTTTCCCAGAGAGAAAAGGCACGACGAGCTCGAATTCTGCGCCGCCTTTCATGCAGCGCGATAACCTCCCCCACAGCCACCTCCTTTCACCGCTGATTTCCCTCAGGACCCTCCCACGATCATGCTGGATATGGAGGTCATCTCCGAGAGAAAAAACGCCTTTCTAAAACACTTCAGCGGAAAATCGATAGACTTCCACTTCCCGCTGCTTCCAACTTTTAGGGGCCAGGCCGGCTTTTTTACATGTCCAATTTAAAAACTCTTCCTTACTCCAACCGTGTTCCGAGGCGACTTGGGGTAAGAGCAATCCGCTGTGGTAGCTTTTGCGCACCACAAGGCCATGGCGGCCGATGGTAAAGTCCATGGGATCTTGAATCCGCTCTAAGGGACTTAATGCTGAAATCTCCAAATGGAGCGCATCCAGCTCATCGGCACGAAGCGGGGGGAACCGCGGGTCGGAAAAGGCGGCCTGCACAGCGGCGTCTTTGACGGTTTCCCAGAGCGGTTTGATGGGTTCCACATAGCCGATGCAGCCCCGAAGCGTTCCCTGCTTGTGCAGCGTGACGAAAGCCCCCCGCTTTTCCCATAGTTCGGGCGCCTCCCCCTCATAGACCGGCTCCGGGGTCCCCAAGAGCTTCCACCGGATGGCTTGGAGAGCGATATTGCGCAGGATCGTCTTATGCTCCTCGGAAAGGCTCACCTCCCCACTTTTCTGCTCAGTGGCTCTCCCCTGGATCTCCTTTTGGGTCTTTCCGGGGTTATCGACCAGGGCGGCCGCCATGTAGCCCACCACGCCGCGCACATCCCCCGTGACGTCCCCCGAGTTGGCATAGTGCAGCACCCGAGCGGTGGTCGCCCCCAATTGTCGAGCGGCAAGCAGCGTGGTCACCAACGGCCCCCCGCCGCATGCTTCGCATTCGCGCCGGCGTAATGCGTCGAAGAGTCCTTCGGGATCGAATCGGTCCACGAGTTCGATCACCCGAGCATCCAACTTCTTCGCTTCTTGGTAGGCGTAGTAATGGGAAAGATCTGTGCTGGCGATCAATAAAACCTGGTCCTCTCCAATGGCTTCCGCGACGATTCGGGCAATGGTCCGGCATCCGTCGAGACTGGTATCCCCAATCAGCACGGGGGTCAGGTGAAAGTCCCCAAGGACCACTTGGAGGAACGGAAGCTGGATTTCCAGAGAATGCTCCTGCGCGTGAGCTTGGGGGACATGGGAAAAAACGTCCGTATGGGCCATGAGCCGCTCTGCCAGAGGTCGATCCACCGGCACCACACCCAAAGGCGTCCGATAACCTCCCACATCGTCCACGCTTGCGCCGTTGAAATAGGCTCGGTGGCTCGGCGCCATGATCAGAACGCGCTTGACGGACTTGCCTTCCAACATCTTGTAGGCATAGGCCGCAACGGGCCCTGAATACATGTAGCCCGCATGCGGGGCGACCAATCCCACCAGACGACCCGACAATGCGGTGACGGACGCATTCTTCAAATATCCTTGGATTTCCTTGCGAAGCTTGTCAGCGTTGGCAGGATACCAAGTCCCGGCAATCACGGACTCCCGTATTTTTCCCGATCCCATGGCCTCCCCCTTCGTGGATGGACCCATAGCGCATTTGCATCCTCGCGCCGAAAACTTATAATGGGATTTCGTTTGAGAAAACCCTTTTCAAATCCTTTTCCGTTGCAAGGGGAGCGAAGCACCAAACTATGGAACCCTCGCGCGCCGTATTAGACAATATCGCCGTCGTCTTGCACCGCCCCCATTTTCCGGAAAACATCGGGGCCGCCGCTCGAGCGGCAAAAAACATGGGGATCCGCCGCCTCATCGTCGTCGACCCGCTGGACTGCGACCTCACCAGGATCCTCAAGATGGCCACTCATGCCGCCGAGGATGTGGTGGCGGACATGGAGGTTTATGAAGATTTGCGTGAGGCGCTGGCGCCGTTTCAATATATCATCGGAACCACGGCCAGAACAGGTTCACACCGACCTACGGTGATGGATCCCCGGGAAATGGCCCGCAAAGTCGTTGAGATCAGCCGGCACAACCAAACGGCCATTCTCTTCGGCCCTGAAAATCGCGGGCTCGCCAACCGGGAATTGAAATTCTGCCATGCGCTGGTCACCATTCCCACATCAAAGGATTTTGCATCCCTTAACCTGGCTCAAGCCGTCATGATCATGGCTTATGAAATCTTCCGCGCTCTCGAAGAACCCCCGGCGACTTTTACGCCTAAACTGGCGACGAGCTATGAACTGGAAGCCATGTACGAGCATTTGCGCGAGACGCTGGCCAAGATCCACTTCGTTAACCCGGAAAATCCCGATTATTGGATGCGGAGCCTGCGCCGATTTTTCAGCCGCATCGGCCTGCAGGCTCGTGAGGTGAAGATCATCCGAGGCATCTGCCGACAAATCGATTGGTACGGCGAAAAGATGGCCTCGGAAGCTTTAAGAAAAACGATGGGAGCGGGACAAAGTGTTTGACTGGACCTGGCACCTTGACTAGATTGGCTTGCGTTTTCGGCTCCATCCATTATGGCGGTAAGGCTCAGAACACGGAGGACGGCTATGCAGGGCACGGGCGACAAGCGCATTGTAGTCTCTGGAATCAACCGCAATCTCCTCTTCAAAGGCTTCGCGATCCTCGTTGGAATTCTCATTGTCGGTTCACTCGTCTTGTTTGCGACCCCGTCTCGCTATTATTTTCGGGCGGAAAAAGGCGGCCTGGGGCTTTGTCAGGGCCGGTTGTGGGGTTTTATCGGCTCGGCCGTGCCGGGCTACGGCTTTATCCCCGCTAACGCTGACGGCGCCCGCGCTTTGGTCGGAAAACCTTTCACTAGTCCGGAAGAAGCCCTGAACGCCCTTCGGCCCATTCTGGAAACAGCCGCCCGGGAAGGCGTGGCCGCCGTGGCTCAAAAGGAAAAGGAACTGGCGGGAGTTTACAAAACCGTGCTCCCCAATTTCCAGGGCGCTCGACTCTTGGGCATTCAAGGATACGACGCCCGCGTTGAGGCGATGGAAAAATGGATGACCGTTGTTGAAGGAGGCGGGAAAAGCCCTTCCGGCCACTGATCGCGATTTCTCTCGAAAATCGGGAAAGAAAAAACCCGGCGCCGACGGCTCGGCCCGGGTTTTTTTCTTTCCCGCGAGTTGCGGCCATCCGCCGGGGGGCTCACAGTTCCGTCTTCAACACAGAAAATCCTTGTTGGACGCCAAGCCCCCGTCGGCGCGACCCCTAATCAGGCAGCTTGCAGAACCGAAGCCGTACACACCCGGTTTCGTCCCGTTCGCTTGGCTTGGTAAAGAGCCTCATCGGCGGCTTGGATGAGAATATCCACGGCCTTGGTCTTAGGGGCTGTCGCCACGCCCGCACTCAGGGTCACGGAAACGCATGCCGCTCCATCCATAATGGGTTCCGCGGAAACGGCCGCCCGAATTCTTTCCGCCACGCTCACGCCGATCTCTTCGCCCGCGTGTGGCAAGACCACCAGGAACTCCTCTCCCCCAAATCGCCCGACGATGTCATAGGATCGAATCACGCCCTGAATGCGTCTGACCGTTTCTTTCAGGACTTTATCCCCCACGAGGTGTCCATAAGTGTCATTGATTTTCTTGAAGTGGTCGATATCCATCATGAGCAGACTCACTGGGTGCTCATCTCTTGAGGCCCTGTCCAATTCCTCCGACAACCTTTGGAGAACAGCGCCGCGGTTCAACGCCCCAGTCAAGGGATCCCGCGTCGCCTGAAAACGCAGGGCTTCCCGCGCTGCCACGAGTTCCTCATGGAGAGAGATAATGCGTCGTCCGATCCCCACGCGGACTTGGAGCTCGCTGGGATCAAACGGCTTGATCATATAATCGTCAGCGCCAGCCTCCAAACCCGAGACGATCTCTTGGCGGCTGGTCTTGGCCGTCAGCAGGATTAAGTAAAGGTAGCGGTCCTTGGGAATGACCTGACGCACCTTCTGGCAGATTTCCACTCCGTCCATTCCGGGCATGACCCAATCAAGCACAGCCAGCCGTGGTGAATCGTCTCTTTGAAGGGCTTCCCATGCGGCGGTTCCGGAATCCACCGCCAAAACGTCGTATCCCCATTTGCACAACATGGCCGCCAACATTTTGCGAGTGGTCATGTCATCATCCGCGACCAAGACCCTCATGCCCCCTTTCCCTCCATCTAGAAGCTTACCGCCTCGGAGGATGCCCCTACGCCATGCACAGCTGCGGCCAGTCGGTCCGCTTGTTCTCTCAAGACGGCATAAAGTTCTTCGATCTCTTTTGTATTGCCGTCCTGCGCAGCCCGCTCCAAGGCCAGAGCCGATTCACTGAGGCGATGGGCCGAGAGGTTAGCTGCAGCCCCTTTTAAAGTGTGGGCCAAACGCCTCGTTAAAGCCCAGTCCCCCGCGCATAAAGACTCTTCGATTTCCGCAAGGCGCCGCGGCAGCTCCTCAACAAATTCGGAGAGAACCTCCCACGAAAGATCCATGTCGCCCGCTAAACGGTCCACGAGTTCGTCCCAATCAAAGACATCGCGTTCGGCGTTTCCGCACGCGGCCACGCCGGAAGGTGCAAGGGCGGCTTGGGGATCGGGGGCAAATTCCCCTCGGTCGCGGCAATGGAGCTGTCGTTGGATCACGGCTTGGAGGTCTTCCAAGCGGATCGGTTTGGAGACATAGTCGTCCATGCCCGCACTGAGGCACATTTGTCGATCACCTTGGAGCGCATGGGCCGTCATGGCGATGATGGGCACATGAGGATTTTGCACCTGGACAAGGCCTTTTCGGATCATCCGGGTCGCTTCCAGCCCGTCCAGAACGGGCATCTGGACGTCCATGAACACCAGGTCGTAAGATTGCCGCTGGAGCGCCTCAAGCGCCTCTTTGCCCGTCCCGACAACATCGACGTCGCAGCCCAGTTTGGAAAGGCAGCCCACTGCGACTTTTTGATTGACCGGGTTGTCTTCGGCCAAAAGAACCTTCAGTTGCACTCCATGTGCCGATGGCTCGATCGATTCCGTCGTTTCGGGCCGCTCGGGAGCGTCAATGTCACCAAGTTCGAGACAAGACAACAAGGTGTTATAAAGTTTGGAATAGCGAACGGGTTTGGTCAAGATTTTTTGAAAGAGTCCCTCTTTTTTCAGTCTTTCCAGCAAGCCCGGCGACACCATTGAGGTCAGCAGAAGGCATCGGGTCTCAGACAGTTCGGGATCGTCATGAATTTCCCGGGCCACGGTCTCTCCGTCCATTCCGGGCATCTGCATGTCCAAAACAACCACCGAAAAAGGTGCACCGGCCTTGCGGGCCGTCTTGAGCTTCTGCAAGGCCGATGGTCCGTCACAGGCTTCGTCATAACTGTAGCCCCACAGCCGCAGCATCTCCGTGACGACGAACCGGTTGGTGGCGTTGTCGTCAACGACCAAAACTCGTGTTGTATGCACTCGACTCAATAGGGCTTGGTCCAGGCGAGGCTTCGTTTCCAGGGATTTTTCCTCACCCACTTGCAGGGGTACGGTCAACCAAAACGTGGATCCTTTGCCCAGCTCGCTTTCCACCCCCATGACTCCTCCCATCATTTCCACAAGCCTCTTGGAAATGGTCAAGCCAAGCCCGGTCCCGCCGTACTTTCTCGTGATGGATGAATCCCCCTGGGAGAAGGACTGGAAAACGGAATCAAGCCGATCTTTGGGAATCCCTATCCCCGTGTCCCGAACAGCGAAACGCACGGTGACCTTCCCCGATGAAGCCTTGGGAAAGTCAGCCTGAACGACAGTTAAAAACACTTCGCCTTTTTCCGTGAACTTTAAGGCGTTCCCCACAAGGTTCAGGAGGATCTGACGCAACCGGGTGGGGTCGCCCCGAAGGTGCCGCGGAACGCGGTGATCCACCAAGCACGCCAGTTCCAAGCCCTTTTCATGGGCTTTCACCGCCAAGGTTTCCACAACGCTCTCGACCGTAGCCCGAAGATCGAAATCGACGTGCTCAAGCTCTATCTTCCCCGCTTCGATTTTCGAAAAATCCAAAATATCATTGAGAAGCGCAAGCAAGGCTTCGGCGCTCTTTTGAACGATTTCCACATATTCTCTTTGGATGGGATTCAAAGGAGTGTCCTGAAGGAGGCGGTTCATTCCCAAGATGCCGTTCATGGGCGTGCGGATTTCATGGCTCATGTTCGCGAGAAACAAGCTTTTGGCTTGGTTCGCCACTTCAGCCTCCATGGCCAACCGATTCGCCTGCGCAATGGCTTCCTCCAACTGCTCGTTGCTTTGCTCAAGAGCCTGTAAGGCCACGCGCAGTTCCTGTTCTCGCGCGGCCACGGTATCGGCCATCTGTTTCATGGCCCCGATCACACCATCCAGTTCGGCCACACCACACGGCTCCAAGCGGTTCACGGCGGCCTCTTGGCCACTGGCAACTTGTTCCAAGGCCTGAGAGAACCGTTCCAGGGGTTTCCTCACCACCCGATCCACCTGTTTTCTGGCCGATGAGAGCATGATGAGCACAGAAAGAAAAAGCAGTGCCACGGCGACCGCCGACGTCCGAGCCACGGGAGCCAGGATGCGCTCCATGGGAGTGGCGACACAGACGATCCAACCTTGATCTTCCATAAACCCCGCCGTAAGTAGATGCCACGTCATCCCGAGCCGCATCACCGTCACAACGTTCTTTTTGTCCGACACAACCCGGCGCACGAAGTCGAGATGTCCCACGTTGGCCTGCTGGGCCATGAGATCCCGTTCCGGATGAGCCAGCACGTTGCCGTAACGGTCGAGGACGAAAGCCAAGTCTTGGGAACCGTCCGCATCTACCAAGGAATCCACATAGCGCTGAAGCTCCGAAGGGTCTAATTCTCCCAACGCGTAGCCGCCGGACGGTACCCTGACTGCAATGTGTATGGTTGTCTTTCCCGACTCTCCCGACACATACGGGCCGAAAACCTCCATGCGCCGGGACGGATCAGCCAACATGCCGGTGAGGAATCCAGAAATATCCGTCCCTTCGGCCCCATGGGGAAAAGATGCCACGACAAGGCCCGTGGCATCGGCAATGACTATGCGATCGAAGTAAGGGGATATAGACTGCTGCACCGGGAGGGAAAAACCGGGTCCGTGGCGTGGCTTCCAAAAATCCACGGATGCGAAAATGTTCAAAATAACTGTTGCGTGATTAAGATAAGCCGCAAACGAGGACATGAATGGACGAATCATCTGCCGGTGGTGATGACGGACTGTCTGGATCTGCTGTGAGGCCACTATTAGGGCTCCGATGAAGACCACTGTGAGGCCTAAGCCAAAGATCTTGGGACCCATCTGCGATCGGACAATAGACGCCAATGGTGCGCTTTTCATCCCCTTGCTCCTGCGTCATTCAGCGACAAAGCGGCCTCCTGAAACTGTCTCCACAACGCACGGAAGGATTCGATCTCCGCAGTCGGTCAGTTTCAACGGCCCCGTGGGGCCGACAATGTTGTAATCTGCAATGAGGGTGTCCCGAAGGGGACGATGGGAGGCGAGGGATTGGGCCAGAGCGTGCTGGATCAGGAGTACCGCTTCATAGGCGAACACGGCAGCGTGATTGGGATCTTTTCCGAACCGTCGGCGATACGCCTCCACAAAATTTTGCATCATCGGTGACACCGCACCGAAATCCATGGGCCCGACCACTTCCACGCCCTCCACAGTGCGACCGCCATAGAGGAGCAGGTCAGGTGATCGGGCCCAAAAGGAAGCAAACACCGCCACTCGCACACCCTGCCTGGCCAGGCTCTGGCACCAGGACGCGGTATCCTTTGCCGACGCCACCACCAGCAGCCCATCCGGGCCGATGTGGCCGATAGGCACCGTCAGTCGATTCCAGAAGCCCTGAGATGAAGATCGAAACGCATATTGTCCGACAACAATACCCCCTTGACGGCTGAAGGCCTGGGCGACGCTCTCCGCGTACACCTTGGAGAAAGCTTCGTTGTCCTCGTCCCAGAGGATCAATAACGTCTTGATGCGCCGGTCCGAAACCATGCGTTTCGCCAACACCTCAGCCTGAAAACGGTCTGATGGCGCTAGACGATACAGAGCGTCTTTTTTGCCATCGAGCGTCTGGGAGGACGCCGTGGGACTGACGCACACCCCTCCCGCCTCCTCTACGGCTGGGAGCACCGCCGCGGCCTGCGTACTCGTCATGGGCCCGAGAAAAACATGGATATCCTGTGCTATCAGTCGTCTAACCGCGTCCAGAGCGCCGTTGACGGTGCCTTGATCGTTTTCAACAACGAGGTCCACACGCCGCCCATTCACCCCCCCATTCGCATTGACCGTTTCCAAAGCCAGAATGGCCCCGTTTCTCCCATGAACCCCGAGCTCTGAAAACCGCCCGGTCAAGGGCCCCACAAAACCCAATCGAACAGGGTCCTCAGAGGGACAACCCTGAAGCGCCAAACAAACTCCTAGCACCGCTAAGAAAAATGCTGGCCTCTTTAAGAGCGCCATCGGCCGCACAACCTTTCCACGGCGGTGTTTTTCCCCCTCATCCTGATCTTACCAAACGGGTTTGTTTCATTTTCCCGGGTTGGTTAATCAATCGGCAAATTTGGCAAAATACTTTACTTTTTTGACCATCTTCCTCTATCCGTGTTCTGTTATTTTTAGAAGCCGTATTCGACAAACGGTGTTTATCCCGATGAAAGTGCATCTTCCATACGCCGAACCCGTTTACTCGATAATCCCTCCACGTCACTCCCAGCCGATGCTCTCTAAACCACTGGTTGCTGGGCCTTTCTCAGTGACGCCACAACGGGTACCTGCCCCTATCGAAACCCCTCTCCTCCCCGAACTCTCTGTTGAGTTGCTCTCGTTCGTCCGTCGACGCTGTTTCTCGAGAGAATTCTCACGGCGGCCATTGGCGCATAACTTTCTGAAACAAAATGGAGATGTTATCCCTGTTTCTTCAAGGAGTTGGGAGATGGGCCGGATCATTGAAAGTATCTTGAATCCGTGCCCTTCCCACTATTGCTCTGTTGTTTTGGGGTCATATTGGGGTAGCGATACCGGCCTCGACGACAACCCCGTAAAGGCAGTCCCCCGTGGCTGCCCGGGGTCGGTGCGGTTCATGGGATTGGGGCTCAGCCCGGTATCAGGACGACCACGGGGCCGCCCCGACGAGGACAACACTGCGGCGGATGGGGTGTGGCATCACGATCAACCTGAATCCGTAGATCGAAACGGCGTAGGCCGACCTTCCAACATCTGAGTCGTTGCCCCTGCCAGATGAAAATTTGGTGGCAGACCTCCAGCTTTAAAAAACGTCAATTCAAAATGATATCTTCGGTAAGACAGTTTCATGCATCGACGTAATCTCATGGTTTAAGGAGTATCACAATTCCATTCTCCATCTGAATGGGGCCACGTGCCATGGACACCTCTGTCTCCAGAAACGACGGAACCCGCTCCCCAACCGGCCTTATTGAAACAAGCCCACGAGATCCGAACCATAAGTCAGGCTCTCATTGAAAAATGACTCCACGCCATGGAGCCTTCACAGAAGCGGCTCTATTTCAAGGAGATCACACGTCCCAAGACAGCGGCATCCCTGTGAGCGTCGACCCCTTTCTCGTCCAAACCGGCATCAAGGTGTCCTCTGTTCAGAACGGTAATTGCAGCTTTCCTTGGGGACCGCAATTGAAAGGGTTTCAGACCGTAGATGAGCGTCCAACTCTTTTAAGGTCATGTAGCGGACCGACGGGTAGTAACTTTTCATGTGGCGGCACACAGCAAGCGCATCATAAGGAGGGCCTTTATAATTGAGAAGGGATTCTTCGAAGCTTGGAGTCGGTACAAGGTACCTGAACCACACAAGAGGATAACTCCCCCCATAGGGAAGCCAATTATATTTTCCGCCTGAGGGTTGCCGGGAAATGGGATCGAAAAGTGATGCCCGTTTGTCCTTTTCTGCGGTGAAAACAATGGTGATATAGCCGTCAGGATCTCGTTGTAACTCCTTATGACTCACAACCGCCCGCGCGTACATCAGACCGTTAAAAGGCTGGTAAATTCCCACAGACCAATAACGCACCTGCTCCTTTACAGTCGGGGGCCGAAAGCGCAAAACCGCTGCCTCAAAGGAGGGATCCAGAAAACCCGCCAGATACCGGGTATCCATATTTGCCCCCGTTGGATGTTCCTTCGCAAGAAAATCAGGAACTATGGGGAATGCGTGGCGAATCATGCCCAAATAATTATCCCCAACAATAAACTCTACAGGGTTGGGGGGACGGTAAAAGGGGGTCGAGCGACCTGTGCGTTGTTCCAGCCTTTGAGACCTTTTGTCGAGTCGTTTCTCCAGAGAAAAAAGAAACTCCGGTACCGCTCCTCTAGGTTGAAAGTGGCCACAGACGTCTGAAGGTATAGAATCTTGCGTCTGCTGAGGCCATATAAAAAAAACTTCTGGCAGTGAAAATGTCCCATCTTTGTTATCGACAGGTTCATAAATGCGATACATAATTATAACATACTTTTCTTCCTGTATCTGAGAGCTCTTCAGATAAAGTGTATTGATTTCTCTTCCCTGTCCTGGCATTTGTTTGTTCACTATCTTTACCCTGTAAACATTTCCAGGTCTGTATTGACCGTCCCCTTGAAACGGATTTTTAGAGCCAGGCTCAGGGACGATTTCGAAGTCGGTCAATTTATCGATAAACTTCGTGTTTCGGGCGTTGACGTGAAAAGAAAAATATGAGGCGTGAGGGAACTCGCCCCTGAGCTCGAAATAAGCGTCTGGATATTGACTTGGGTCGATAACCGGCAACGCAAGCCGCCAATAAACGGCATGCCGGTCAGTGCCGCCGAATTGAAATTCGTCGCCGGCGAGCTTAGGGCTCCAGATATCTTCCTTGGATATATTTGCACATTGTGAAAGAGGCAACACCGTGCTCCCATTGCCTAACATAGGTTTACAGACAAAGAAAAACAGAGATAGTATGAAAATAACTGAACGGAATAAAGGTGAGAGACTACTATGCTGTCCAGAATTCATTATATCCGCCTCCTTTATTTCCGATTGTCACCGTCGGTCTTTTCGACTCCATTTCACTTATGCGACACAGCGACTTGGTTCATTCATCTGGTACCAGGCCTGGCTGAAAGATCTTGAACCGAACATCCCTCCTTTTCATATCACTTTTTGCCAATTTTTCTTAATCCGTGTGAGTGAATCTAAGCACAAAACCATGTCACCAAAGATTTCATGTGGAGTTTACGTCTCCTTTATACCGTAGGATCTCCCATCACATTTTCACCTGGAAGGGGCATCGGTTGCGATGTCGGAAGAACGGCCCACGAGATCTTCGTAAAGACAGTTTCACGGATCGACGCGATCGCACGGATTCAGGAGAAAACACACAATTCACTTTCTCCGGTCGGAGACCTGTGGGTTGTGCAGCATAAACGTTTAATTTTTATCACCTCGTGATCTCAAAAGAAATGTTCACATGACGATTGTTATGACATCCTCGAGAGTCTTCAGCGATTCTTGCCCCTTCAGCCTTGCAAACATTGCCGTTATGGGACAAATAACCTACAGACTGTGCGAAAATGCCGGGGCACGTCCCTTCTGGACAGATGCAGGTCCATGTGGTGGTGGCATCCACGCCTGCGCATCCCCTACGAGACCAAGGGCGCTCGAGAAGTCTTTCCCGGCGGATCTGCAAAGCTTCGTCAATCAGGCTGAGGGCATGAACCCCCTCCCGCCCAAAAACAATGAACCTGGCTTTCCCCCGCATTCGGGGCTATCCTCCCACAGATCGCTCCAAGAGTGTAGGCCATCGGGGCTCCATGGCCAAAGACCAGATTAAGCGGCTTTCAAGCCGACTTCTTTTTCCTGGAAAGCCGAAATGTCCTGGTCGGAAAAGAAACGCCAGCTATTGGGAAGGACATCAAAGGTGCCTTCGGGGTTCGCCAAGCTAGAGTCAATGGGACACAAATGTGGTCACATGAGCGTCGTTGTTCCCCTGATGAGCGAATTGCGCTAGAGGCCTTGTGCTGTTGGGCGTGCACCAAGGTTGGCAACGAGTGCCGGGAAAACCCGCTTGAGGTGGAGGCTCACGCTGGCAAAAAATTCTTTTCTAGAATGCCGACCTGGTCAGGAATCCGTTCTGAGGTTTGCTACAGGCCGAGGGCGTGCTCCACGCGCACGCCTCGCCTGTGACTCGACCCGGATGATGAAAAACCGCATAAGGAAAGATTCTCCCCCTCAAATTACCGCCTTGCAGGAGAGCGCCGTGTCATCTCAAAGACAAGCCCGTTCATGGCTCAATCGCACCGTCGGCGGCGCAGGTCTGACCAGCGCCTTGGGCGACTTTTGCTATGAAACGACCACAGTGATTCTCCCAGGTTTTTTCGCAGTCCTTGGACTGCCCGCCGCATTTTTGGGAACCATAGAAGGCATCGCCGATGCCGTAGCAAGTTTCACGAAGATGGCCTCAGGATACATCGCAGATAAGCTGGGTCATCGGAAACTTCTCGTGCTCGTCGGCTACGGCCTGACACCTTTCGGGCAAGCTTTGATCGCCCTGGCCGGCGGGTGGTACCTGATTCTGACCGGTCGGGTGCTTTCCTGGTTCGGAAAGGGACTGCGGGGGCCTCTTCG
Organism: Desulfosoma profundi; assembly: GCF_055387865.1. Taxonomy (NCBI): domain Bacteria; kingdom Pseudomonadati; phylum Thermodesulfobacteriota; class Syntrophobacteria; order Syntrophobacterales; family Syntrophobacteraceae; genus Desulfosoma; species Desulfosoma profundi. The sequence goes on from NZ_AP042420.1 coordinate 96,154, forward strand.
GGATGCCATCGTGGCGCAAGCCATTGCTCCGGAAACGCGAGGCCGGGCCTTTGGATTTCACCGGGCCATGGACACCATAGGCGCTGTGGTGGGGCCGATCTCAGGGGTGGCCTTGCTTGGCTGGGCCCAAGGCTTGAAGGGAACGGATTCGGCTGACCCCTTTCGTCTCGTTTTCTGGTGGACCTTGGTTCCCGGAGCCCTGGCGGTGCTTTCCTTCCTGGTTCTGGTCAAGGACCCGCAACAATCACCCAATCCCAAGCTCAGATTTTTCTCGGCACTGGCAGATCTTCCCCCAAAGTTCAAGCGGTACTTGAGAGCCGTCGGGATTTTCGGCATCGGCGATTTTTCTCATAGCCTGCTGATTCTGGCGGCCACGCAGTTGCTCACCCCTTCCATGGGAACGGTGCGCGCCGCCCAGGCGGCCGCATCTTTTTATGTGCTGCGCAATGTGGTTCAAGTCGCCGCTTCCTATCCCATCGGAGCCTTTGCGGACCGCTATGGGTCTCTTGCCGTCTTGGTTTTCGGCTATGTCCTCGGCGTTTTGACGGCTGTCATGACCGCGACAGCTTTCTGGATGCACCTGAACAGTCCGGTGTTTCTTGCCGCTATCTTTATCATCGCCGGCCTGTACATGGCGGTTCAGGAAGCGCTTGAACCATCGGTGACGGCGGATATGGTCCGTTCCGAACAGTTGGGACTCAGTTACGGATCCCTGGGAACGGTTAACGGCACGGCCAAATTTATCTCCAGTGCCATGGTCGGCATCCTGTGGACGGTGGTCTCCCCGATTTTTGCGTTCGGGTTGTCCGCCGCCCTCATGGCTCTGGGCACGGTGGATTTGACGCGCCTGCGCCGTGACGAGACCTGAATCCGTGCCGCAACGCTCCCCACCAAGGGTCTTCTCTGGACTTGCTCCCGGCCGCAGCATCCGCGTGAGGATGCCGACGAGCAAGGCGGCAAGCAAGGGCGCGGCGCATCACTTTCAAACTTTCGGCCACACAATGGTCAATAGGCGAAATTCACGGAAACTTCTCCACCGATTCGTCACGGGCTCCTTTGACGGTCCCAAGATGTTTTCCGAGCACACCAGCCGCTTTCTCGTCCGTTCAGCCGCTCTCCCTCTCTTCCCCGGCGAGGGTCTTCTCCAGGACCCCGTAGGTTCTTTGAGTGGTGCATTGATCTTGGCAAGCCGGGTCCGGTAAAAGGAAAGGGACCTTCCCGCTCGAGGCGCTTTTTTCGGCACAGGTTGGAAATGCTGGAAGAGCTTTTTTCAGGACAGCACATTTATCAAGACACGGACGGGGACGGCTTGATCGACCGTGTGTCTGCCAGTCTGGTCCTGGCTCGGAACCTTTGCTGGAGCGCAGTGTGGGCGGAGGCGGCACATTTGGCGTGCCGCTGGGCTTTTGAGACGGTGCGCTTGGACGCTCCTTTGGTCCGCCTTCGCAAGCCATCAAAAGGACAAGCTTTCTTGGAGGTCCGCCTCCAAGGACGCCAAGACAAAGACGGAAAACGGCCCGTCGCGACGGTCCGCCTTTTTCGGAAAGCTCCCTTGCACGTCCTCGCCGTCGCCAGTTCACCGGCAGCGACGGCATCCTTTTTGCGCCTTTTGGCGCTGTCGGACGTGCTCGATCTACCAAGGCTTCCCGAAGACTGGTCCGTTTTGGAATGGATTCCCGCCCCTCCGGCCCTTCTCAAGGTGTGGAACCGCGGGGGCGGGACGCAACCGTTTTTTTCGCACCGAATCGCTTCAGCCAAAGCCGTCCTGCTTGACCTTTGCTGCCCTTTCGAAATGCGGCCACAGGCTACGGCCCCGAAAGACGCCCCGGACCTGTTGCACCTTTCCGCCGCCCACGGGTTTTTGGAAACCTCCCCTGAAGACCCGAGGCACCGCTCGTTTCGTCTGGCCGTCGTTCTGCCCTCCCAAAGACTTTCCCCTCGAGTCGGGCGAAGTCTTTGCCATGCCCTTTCCCGTATCTCTCTCCATGCCACCCAAATCCAGATTCCTTTCATCTTTGTCGGTCCCATGCGCCATGACGGAGTCGTTCTGGAAATTCGGGAAGACCCCGGATGTCCCTCGGCCTGTATTGAGACAACGGGAGAAAACGGTCGGCATATCATCCTTCAAGGTTCTGAAACGGCTCTGGAAAAGGCTCTTCTTGGCTGGCTGCTCTGGGCGGTTCGTGAGCCGGGTCCCGGAGCCGAACCCATCGTCGCCTTGCGTGACCAGGTGCAGCGCGTCACATATCGGAAGACCTGTTCCGCCTCCACAGGCGAAATGACCGCTTTCCCCCCAGTCCTTAAAGAGTGTCGGTGGAACGCCGAACATATCCGCCTGGAAAAACTGCTGACGAAAGTCCCCGCGGGCCAGGGTCCTCTTTCCGGGATCCTCTTTGTCAGTAAACCCGCGGCGGTTCGCCGGCGGCTCAAAGGGCGCCTGGAAAAAATCCTGAGGGCCAAAGGCTACGAGCCTCAACTCGAAGTCTATAATGCCTACAAACCCGGCCTCTGTTGGCTCCTGGAAAAAGTGCTTCCTGCCGCCGCCATGGCCCTCAAGGAAAACACCTCACCGGTGGAGGGGGTAGAGCTTTCCTTCTCGCCCTTTGTGGGCACGCCGGAGGCGATGGAAACCCGCACCCGTTGGCTCCAGGAAATTTATCCAGGGCCTGATCTTCTGGCCAAGAACTTGGGACTGGATGTCTCTCAGGTTCATGTGCGCCTGGACTCTGAACAGCAGAGCGTCTATCGCATCCGCATCTGGAACCGCCGGGGTGACCTCCTTTTGGACGAGGCTCTGACGCCGCGTTGGACGGCGCTTCCCTATTTCGGTCGGATCTCAACATCCGCAAAGGTCCATCCCACGACGGCGGGCGTCCTCCTGCTTCACCGGTCTCGCGTGCTCCTGGACCATTCCATTCCCACAGACCGGGAAGTGTTCTGGAAGGTGTTTGGCAGAAGGTGGCTGCCGGCACTGTTTCGGGCGATGAAAAGACGCCTGCCTCTCGGAGAGAGGCCACAGCTCCGGGCTTTTTGGGAAGAGATTCGCATCACTGCCGCCATCGAGGAAACCGAATGCCCTCTGGGTCTCGATCAAGAGAGGCTTTCTCCCATGGAGGCGCTCCACGAAGACATCTATTTTACACTCCTTGAGGCCTTCAAAGATTTTGCCGAGCATCATGGGCTTCCCAGATCTGTCCAGTTGGGACAGGTGATGCCGTTTGTGACGTGGAAAAAACGGGCCCGAAATCCACACGCCCGCCTTGTCGCCGGCCCGCTTACGGAATCGTGGACGGATGAACCGGTCCAAAACCCTGAGTCGTCCCGGGGCGACGACAAAGCCGATGATAATCAACCCCGCATTCGATGGCTGCGGTGTCATCCCAAGCACTGGGACGTGGGGTTGAGCTTTTCGCCGTCGACGAACGTCCACCCTGCCCAAAACCTTCCAGGAAAGCTCCTATCTCCAGATCGAGATCGAGGCGCCCCCCCCGACGAGGAGCTCGTTTTGCGATTTCCCGCGCCACGACGACAACGTTCTTCACGAAAGAACCTCGAGCGTGAACTGTCGGAACCCCCACCGACAGACAGGATTCTGCGCCTTCCAGAGGTCACTCGATGGGCGCACAGACTGGCTCAGGCACCGGCGTTGCAGGTGTGGCAGGCCTCTCGGACTTTTCACGCTCGACCCGTTTGGTCCCTTGAAGCCACTCTGCCGTATCCTTCGGAGAGCGTCTCACAGGCCCGGCTGCGTCTTTTAAAGCCGACGATACTCTTCAATGCGCGACATCACGCCAACGAAGTGTCCAGCACGGAGGCGGCTTTGTTTTTCGCTTGGACAGTGGCGGCCACAGAAGAGGGACAAGCGCTCCTGCGCAAGGTCAATCTCGTCTGGATCCCTGCGGAAAACGCGGACGGAATCGCCGCCTTTGAACGTCTTTATCCCACGGCCCCGGGCCACAAGTTGCACGCAGCACGTTACAACGCCTTGGGCTGCGAGTTTTATGAGGACTACTTTGCAAAAAGGCCCAGATTTCCTGAAGCCCTAGCCAAGCGCCGCGTCTGGGAGCGGTGGCTTCCGCAGATGGTCTTGGACGGGCATGGGGTTCCCAGTCATGAATGGGACCAACCCTTTTCCGGCTACCTCCCCGGAAATTTCGCCGAGCATTGGATTCCTCGAGCCTTCCTGTACGTCTATCTCCCTTACCTCGACGAACCCACCCATCCCCGCCACCATCTCGCCCTCGAGATTGCTCGGCGCATCGAAAGACATGTGCGGAACGACCCGGAACTTGTGCGAAGAAACGAGGACATACGCAGACGCTATCAACGATACGCCGAAAGCTGGAACCCAGAGATATTCCCTCCTGTGGGTCACGGGCCCGTGGCCGTGCTCCCCCCCGTGGCCCGGGTGGCCCAACTCAACTACAGCGCCCAACGGCCGGATATCACCTGCCTGGAAGTGGTCACGGAAGTGGCGGACGAGGTGGCGGAGGGACCCTGGCTTGACCTCTGTGTCCGAGGCCATTTGGCAGTGTTCACGGCTCTGCTGGAGTTCTTGCAGTCAAACGCCCAAGAAGTTATCAAAACAGCGGAAATCTCCGGCCGCACGGTGCGGTTTTGCTGGAGATACCCGTCCACAAACCCGAAATGACAAGGAGGAAGCGATGCGGAAGGGCTTGGTGCTTTTGGCTTTTTTGGTACTCCTCTTTCCAGGTTTGGGCACAGCGGCGGATCAAGCTGTTTCCGGCGGCACTCTGATTTGGGGCCGAGGCGGGGATTCCGTCTCATTGGATTTAGCCCAGGCGACCGACGGAGAATCCATCAAGGCAGGCATCCAGATCTATGAAAACCTGGTGAAGTTCGGGGACAACTCCATGGACATCGAGCCTCAATTGGCCACCTCCTGGGAGGTGAGCGAGGACGGCTTGACGTGGACGTTTCACCTGCGCAAAGGCGTGACCTTCCACGACGGGACCCCCTTCAATGCCCAGGCTGTCTACGATTCTTTTGCCCGCGTGATCGATGCGAACCATCCGTTTCACGGCTACGGCAAATGGGCCTATCTGAACCTGTCCTTGGGGATGGTGGGTCAGGTCAAGGTGGTGGATGAGTACACCGTGCAGCTCATCACCAAAAAGCCCTACGCACCGCTCCTCAACAACCTCGCCCTGTGGCTCTGCCCCATCGTCTCCCCGAAGGCTCTGGCCGAATACAAGGATCAGATCGGCCTGCATCCGGTGGGGACGGGTCCGTTTAAATTTGTCAACTGGGTGAAGGACGATCAGATCATTCTGGAGCGAAATGAGCACTACTGGGGCAACAAGGCCAAAGTGGACCGGATCATCTTGAAGTCCATCCCAGAACCTTCCGCCCGGCTTATGGCCCTCCAGTCGGGCACTGTGGACATCGCGGACGATCTCGATCCCGATTCCATCACTTTAGTCAGAAAGGACCCAAACCTGAAGGTGATCGAGCGGCCGAGTATCAACGTGGGCTATCTCGCATTCAACACCGAGAAGCCCGCTTTGAAAGACCCACGTGTCCGCCAAGCCATCAGCCATGCCATCGACAAGGACACCCTCATCAAGGCCATCTTTCAGGGACTGGCCATTCCAGCCAAGAATCCTTTTCCGCCCACCATCTGGAGTTACAATGACAGTATTCAGCCTTATGAATACAACCCGGAAAAAGCCAAAAAGATGCTGCAGGAAGCCGGGTTCGATTTCAACAGGGAACTGGAACTGTGGGCCATGCCCGTATCGCGGGCCTACATGCCGGAACCGGTCAAGACCGCCGAACTGATTCAAGCCTATCTCGCGGCGGTTGGCGTGAAGGCCAAAATTGTCCGCTACGACTGGGGCACCTACCTCAAAAACACCAGCAATGGTGAACATGACATGTGCATGCTGGGCTGGCTCGGGGGCAATGCCGATCCTGACAACTTCCTTTACGGCCTTCTTTCGGCGGATACGGCGGTGACGCCGGGGGCGGCCAACGTGGCCCTTTGGAAAAATGCCGAATTCACGGAGCTGGTGAAACAGGCTCAAAAAGTCTTTAACAAAGAGGAGCGCGCCAAGCTTTACATGAAAGCCCAAGAGATCTTTCATCGGGAAGCCCCTTGGGTCCCTCTGGCTCACTCCACCATCGTCCGCTGTTACAGTAAAAAATTGCACGACGTGCCGCTTCGACCTAACGGGTTGAATTCCTTCGAGATGGTCTGGAAGGAAAAATAGGAGGAGCGTCCGGTCATGCCTTGGAGCTACGTGGGACGGCGCCTGCTGCAGCTGGTTGTGATCTTGTTCGGGGTTTCGCTGTTGGTGTTTCTCATGTTGCGCCTCATCCCGGGCGACCCCGCGCAGCTCCTCGTGGGCGAGTACGCCTCACCCGAGGAACTGGCACGGCTTCGCCATAAGCTGGGTCTGGACCGCTCCTTGGCGGTCCAGTACTGGCTTTACGTGAAGTCCGCCGTGCAAGGCGATTTGGGCATGTCTGTGCGCACCGGCACGCCCGTTCTCAAGGAAATCACCCCTCGACTCCTCGCCACTGTGGAACTGTCCTTGGCGGCGATGTTCCTGGCCACACTTTTCGGGATGGCTGCCGGGGTGGTCTCTGCCGTGCGTCAATACTCCCTGTTGGACTACACCACCATGTTTTTGGCCTTAGTGGGAGTTTCCATGCCCATCTTTTGGCTGGGCCTCATGCTCATTTACTTTTTCGCCGTCAAATACCCCCTTTTCCCCATGATGGGCAGGCTTGCAATGGGCTTGGACGCCCCCTCCATCACGGGCTTGATCCTTGTGGACGCTTTACTTGCCATGCGCTGGAATGTTTTTTGGGACGGTCTTCATCACTTAATCCTGCCCGCATTGACTTTGGCCACAATCCCGATGGCCGTGGTCGCCCGAATCACCCGATCCAGCATGCTGGAGGTTCTCCACAAAGACTACATTCGAACAGCGCGGGCCAAGGGGATGGACGAATGGGTGGTCGTTCTCCGCCATGCCCTCCGCAATGCCATGCTTCCCGTGATCACGGTGCTTGGCCTGAACTTGGGACTGTTGCTCAGTGGGGCAGTTCTGACGGAGACCATCTTTTCTTGGCCCGGGCTGGGTCGTTACGTGGTGGATTCTCTCATGGGACGAGACTATGCTGCGGTCCAGAGCTGCGTGCTCATCTTTGCGGTCATCATGACGTTGATCAATCTTGTGGTCGATCTCATCTATGTGGTTTTGGATCCCAGGATTCGCATCCATGAATAGCCCGGAACTACTCAGCGACCTCTTACGCCATCGAACGGCCGCCATCGGCCTATGCCTCATTACCGGCATCGTGATCCTCGCCGTGTTCGGCCCTCTCTTGGCCCCCTATAACCCTCTGATGCCGGCCCCCTTGGAACGACTGCAACCGCCCGGGTCAAAACATCTTTTCGGCACCGACAGCCTGGGCAGGGACATTCTGAGCCGGGTCATTTACGGCAGCCGCATCTCCCTCATGATCGGGGTGATCTCGGTGAGCATCTCCCTCATCCCGGGAACCTTCTTGGGGCTTGTCGCGGGCTATTTCGGAAACCCGTTGGACAGTGTCATCATGCGCATCATGGACGTTCTTCTCGCGTTCCCCGCCGTGCTTTTGGCCATCGTCATTACAGCCGTTCTCGGCCCCAGCCTTCCCAACACCATGATCGCCGTGGGGCTTGTCTATATTCCCCATTATGCCAGAATCGTGCGTTCCAACGTCCTGTCTCTCAAACAACAGCTTTTCGTCCAGGCCATTCGCCATCTCGGCGGAAGCCATGGCCGTGTGCTTTTCTTGCATGTGCTGCCCAACACTTTTGCGCCCATCATCGTCTACGCCACGCTGGGCATGGGAACCGCCGTCCTTCAGGCGGCTGCCCTGGGCTTTCTGGGCCTTGGAGCCCAACCGCCGCAGCCCGAATGGGGAGCCATGCTCAGTGAAGGACGCCAATACATCCAAACGGCGCCCCACGTAGCCGCATTTCCCGGCTTGGCCATCTTGCTGCTGGTCCTTGGGTTCAATCTCTTCGGAGACGGGCTGCGCGATGTGCTCGATCCGTCCTTGAGGTCGCGATGACGGCCGTTCTTATGAAAATTCAAGGGCTGTGTACCGAATTCGTGACACGCCGCGGCGTCGTGCGCGCCGTAGACGGACTGGACCTCGAGCTGCACCACGGCGAGACCTTGGGGATCGTGGGGGAAAGCGGGTGCGGCAAGAGTGTGACGGCGCTGTCCATCTTGAGGCTTGTTCCCAAGCCTCAGGGGAGGATCACCTCTGGGCAAGTGCTGTATAAAGGGATTGACCTCCTGTCGCTTCCCGAAAGCGCCCTAAGGCGTATTCGAGGAAACGAGATTTCCATGATCTTCCAGGAGCCCATGACGTCGTTGAATCCAGTTTATACGGTGGGGTTTCAAATTCGAGAGGTGCTTCGCAAACACAGGGGACTCACCAAGGATGAGGCTCACCGCGAAGCGATTCATGCCCTGTCTCTCGTGGGTATTCCCGATCCTGAATCCAGAGTGGATGCTTACCCGCACCAGTTGTCCGGCGGCATGTGCCAGCGTGCCATGATTGCCATGGCCCTGGCTTGCCGCCCGAAAATCCTCATTGCGGACGAACCCACCACAGCCCTGGATGTGACCATCCAAGCGCAAATCCTCGATCTGATCCAGCGACTGAAAAAAGAAATCAACATGGCCGTGGTGCTCATCACCCATGACCTGGGAGTCGTCGCCGAAACGTGCAGCCGCGTGGTGGTCATGTATGCAGGAAGGGCTGTGGAAGAAGCGAGCGTCATGGACCTCTTTCGCTTGCCAGCCCACCCTTACACTCGAGGCCTTTTTGCGTCGCTCCCTAAAATCGGTGGCCAACGCGGAAAGCTTACGCCCATTCCCGGCACGGTACCCGGCCTGCATCGGTTGCCCCCAGGCTGCGCCTTTCAAGATCGCTGCTCACGAGCCTCAGGACCGTGCTTGACCGAGGTTCCAGACTGGACAGAACTGTCCAAGGGGCATCGCGTGCGATGCTGGCATCCGGTGATACAGCCATGAAGGATGTGATCTGCGAAGCGAAAAACCTGAGCAAGCATTATCCCCTTCAGCGCGTCGGGTACGGCTCCACAGTGGGTGTGGTCAAAGCTGTCGAGAGCGTGAGTTTTGCCATAGCTCGTCGCGAGGTCTTTGCCCTTGTGGGGGAAAGCGGGTGTGGCAAATCCACGTTAGGCCGTCTGCTGCTGCGCCTCGAAGAACCGACAAGCGGGCGCGTTCTTTTCGAAGGAAAGGATTTGGAATCTTTAGACTCCCGGCAGATCTTTCAGCTGCGACGCCGCGCTCAGATCATTTACCAGGATCCCTATTCGGCCTTGAATCCTCGGAAAAAAATCGGACGACTCATCGAAGAGCCTTTGGTGATTCACAAAATGGGTTCGGCTGCCGAGCGTCGCGACAAGGTCGCGTCCTTGCTCTGCCAAGTAGGGTTGAGGCCCGAAGATGCCGAGCGCTATCCCCATGAATTTTCAGGAGGACAACGCCAGCGGATTGTCATCGCCCGGGCCCTGGCGCTCAACCCGGTATTCTTGGTGGCCGACGAACCTGTCTCGGCCCTGGACGTTTCCATTCAGGCCCAAGTCATCAATCTTTTGGAAGAGCTTCAGGAGCAGCTCGGGCTCACCTATCTTTTCATCTCCCACGACCTCAGCGTTGTGGAACATATGGCCCACCGGATTGGGGTCATGTATTTGGGACGTCTGGTGGAAATCGGTCCCAACGAACCGTTTTTCCAGGAACCTTTGCACCCCTATACCCAAGCCCTGTTGTCGGCCGCTCCTGTACCTGATCCCACGGCTGCCGGTCGGAAACACCGGATCCTCTTAGAAGGGGATATCCCCAGCCCCATTCGACCACCCAGCGGCTGCCCGTTTCATCCTCGATGTCGGGAAAGGGGAGCTGTCTGCAGCCACGAGGTGCCGGTGTTAAAAGAGATTGCCCCAGATCGGCACGTGGCCTGCCATCGACGCTAATGAAGGAATTGTGTCGCACGACCTTTCGCCGCCGTTTCGTGCTTTGGATGAACAAGGCAGAGCCTATACGGAGACAAATTGCACGAGTACGGAAGCCCTCTCAAGAATCCTGACGGGCTTCGGGAAGAAAGCGGCAGGCACTCAAGCGTTCCAGGGTGCGAAGGCAGGTCATCTGACCGTCCAATATTTCCGTGGTTTCCAAGCGGGAGCACAAATCCCACCACAGGGTCGGAATCCACCAATCTCGGAAAGCGATCTGAAGCGCATCGGCGATTTCCACCAGGAGACACAATCGGTCCAACGAGCTCCGCTCCGTGCTGAGGATCCGGTGCATTTCCCCTCGCAGCGCTCTGGTTAAGGCCCGATGCACTTCGGGAAGATCCTGGGACACACCCCAGGATGCCAAGGATGAGCGCAAGAACTGCAATCGCGCCAAGAGGGTCTGCCGTCGGAAGCTCCCCTCAGCCCCGTTTTGCCGTAAGTGCACTTCCCCGCCGTCCCCGCCTATGAGGATGGGAGACAGCATCTCGAGAATTTCTTGTTCCACGATGCGATGGACAGAGTCCTTGATATCGGCGGGCAAGGCGATGCCCCATTCACGCAGCGACCACAAGAGTCCCTGATGCGCATTGAAAAAACGTCTTTGAAATTCCGTGTAAAAGAGCAAATGGTCGCGCGCGAGTCTATAGGCGATCCCCATACGCATATCTTCGGGAATATCTTTAAGGGAATAGGACTCCCAGTGGGGCAACTCGTCCAAACAGCGCAGCATGGATGCCGTTCCTTCCATGGCGCACGAGCGCAGATTGTTTACCAAAGGCTCAAGATCGGTCCCCTGCGCAAGAGCTTGAACGGAAACCCGAAGATCGAGCCCCCCAAGATGGATGGCCGCATAGCCGAGCCTTGTCCGCCTTTCCGTCCTGACCTCTTCCACTTCCATGGTGCCCACCTGACAAGGCACCGGATATTCACAGAGAAAATGTTCTTGAAGGGGGCGAATGATAAAAGCATGAGCCTGTTCACGCGGGGGCTTTCGAAGCGCCAGCGCTTCCATGGTCACTCCGGCGCACACCCGCTCCGGAGATACCCTTTGGGTCATCACGAACCGTCTGTAGACTCTGGCGCCGTCTCCTATTTCCGGCAGATTGCTCGGTGCCCGTTCCAATTGTTTCATAAAGGCTTGTTCTAAATCGGGACCTCCGGTCTTTCGTGCCAGTTCCATGGCGCGGCAGGCGTGGGCAAGGATGAGCTGCGTTTCCAGTCCACTGATGTCATCGAAAAACCACCCGCACGACGCATACATGGCCATGGCTTCCCGCTCCATTTCCATCAATTCGAGGATTCGCAGCCTCGCCTCGGACGGAAGCGTCCGGCGTTGGTGTCTTCGGAAAAACGCTTCTTTCTCCGCTGCCCCTCTCAAAATGACGGCAATGTAATCATTTCGCGCTGCCCATGGATCCCGGAACCACTCGGAAACTTGGATTTCAAAGTGCCGGGCCAGGGCATCCCTCACCATATCCAAGGCTTCCCGGAGAGGTTCCCGCCACTTTTGGTGCCAATCAGGGTGCGCGCCGCTGTGGCAACCACAGTCGGTGCGCCACCGCCCGATCCCATGGGCACAGCTCCACGCCGTTTCCGGGACGATTTCCACCTCGGCTCTGACTGGGAATCGGTTTAAGAAAGTGGCGTAATTTACCAGTTCTACGGTCGGATCTTTTTCCAATTCGAGGAAAGCGGCGGCCAGGGCCATGTCTCCGAATTTGAAATGGTGACCGTAAGATTCCCCGTCGGTAGCGGCATGGACAAGCCATGCCTCCCCCGGGGGCACCTCAGGGCCGTCAAAACCTTCCCGTATGGCCGAGAGAAGCCGGGAGCTGTGTTCCAGAAGCCGCTCAAAGGCGATGCCTCGGGCAATCCGGCTGTTATAAAAAAACAGATGAATCCATTTGCCGTTGGGGCACCGATGCCGGTAGGCCCGTCCGCAAGGGATGGAGCCGTCCCGGACGTGTCGCCACACGGTGGATTCTTCTCCAACAGGTCGCCAGGCCGCTGCCTGATGAGGTGCAAGGACCGTAAATCGGATTCCGGCATCCGCCAGAAGGCCGAGGGTTTCATTGTCCACAGCCGTTTCGGGAAGCCACATGCCGTCAGGACTGCGCCCATAGCGGTGGCGAAACTCTGCAATCCCCCAAGCGATCTGAGTTTCTTTGTCCCGGCGGTTGGCCAAAGGAAGGATGATGTGGTTGTAAGGATGGGCCATGGCATTCCCCTGCCCGGCCACACGTTGGGCGCTCCGCCGATCGGCCTCGACGAGGCGACCGATCACCCACGGTTCATGCCTTTCCATCCAGCTCAGCAAGGTGGGGCCGAAATCAAAGCTGAGCCATTCGTAATTGTTCCGTAACGCCACAACACGGTTTTGAGGATCCACAATGCGGGCCGCCGCGTTCGGCCGATAACATTCATTCGTGATACGCCTATTCCAGTCGTGGTCCGGTTCGGCACTGGGCTCCCTGGGCACGGCATCAAGCCATGGATTTTCTCTGGGCGGTTGATAGAAGTGCCCGTGCAGGCAAATGCAGCGAAGGGCGCCTTTGGGCTTTTCTTTCATGAAGACCCTCTCTGATGAAATGGGTTGTCCCGAGATGTCAGCTTTAAGGCCGTGCGATAGGCCTCTCGGCGTCTGACCTTGTAGGTCTGATGGACTTTTTCCACGGCATCTTTGACCGAATTCCCCTCTTGCAAATAAGTCACAAGAGCCTCCTGCCATGACGGCTCTTCCGGCTGCATGGCGGACTGGGCCGGCGCACCGCTCACCACCAGGGTGACTTCCCCCCGGGTCCCCGCCCTGTAAACCTCCAGCGCTTCGGAAACCTTTCCCCGAAACACTTCCTCATGCACTTTGGTGAGTTCCCGGGCCACGGCCACCTGCCGATCCCCCCAATACGTGAGAATATCTTCCAGGGTCCGAGGCAAACGCCGAGGCGACTCATAGAGCACACAGGTCATCCCCAAGGCACCAAATTCTTGAAAGAATTTGCTCCTGGGGCCGCCTCTTGGGGGCGGAAAGCCTAAGAAAGCAAAAGGCTGGGACGGCAGTCCCGAGACGCTCAGAGCGGTAATCACAGCGCTCGGACCCGGGACCGGTATCACGGGGGCATCGTGGGCCAAGGCTTCCTGAATCAAGGCCACGCCGGGATCGGAGATGCCGGGGGTGCCGGCGTCGGTGACCAAGGCCACATGTGCGCCGCGTTTGAGGAGATCCACAATCTTTCTGAGACCTTCTTTGGACGTATGGGCATGGCAGCTGTGGACGGGAACACGGATTTGATACGCGCTCAAAAGCTTCAGTGTGTGCCGGGTGTCTTCCGCCACAACGGCGTCCACGCTTCGCAAGATTTCAAGGGCCCTTAAGGTGATATCCGACAGGTTACCGATGGGAGTCGCCACCACGTAGAGATGTCCGCAGGGCTCTTTCGTTGATGTGGTCGCTTTTCCTTTCATTCTCTCCCATCCCGTTCAGGGCTCTCCCTCGATGTCAAATGCGCCGGGAATCCAGCGAATCTCCGCTTCATCCGCTCGCCACCTCACGGCCACCACATCAAAACGAACGGGAACCCCCACGAGGCCATGGCGTTTGAGATACCACAAGGCGACGCGCACCACCCGGAGCCTTTTAGGGCGTGTGATGGATTCCTCCGGGACCCATGGGGCGCGTCGATGGGATCGGATCTCCACAAAGACATACATGGAGCCGTCCCGAGCGACAAGGTCCACCTCGCCCAGAGGGCAGCGCACGTTCTTGGCGATGATTTCTAGGCCGCGCTCTTGAAGGTAGACGGAGGCCACGGTTTCACTGTCACGGCCTGTTCGAACCCGATGCTGGCCCATGGACCGGATCCTTGGGAAGACACACGCCCTGAAACGACCGGCGATGGATAGGACAAGGACCTAGACGCCGAAGCGCCTCCAAATGTTGGACTGTGGGGTAGCCTTTGTGTCGGTCAAACCCGTAGGCAGGATACTGCTCATGGTAGGCTTCCATAAGACGATCGCGATGGACTTTTGCCACAATGGATGCGGCTGCAATGGAAAGGCTTCGAGCATCCCCTTTGATGACACCTCGGTGCGGAATGGTGATGGGAAGTCTATAGGGGCCGTCGATGAGCACAAAATCCGGCGCAATATCAAGCCCATGGATGGCTCGGACCATGGCCGTCAATGTGGCGCGAAGGATATTCGTTCGGTCGATTTCATCGGGGTCCGCCCAACCGATGCCCACCGAAACGGCTCGTCGGGAGATCACGGCCGCCAGCTCTTCACGACGATGAGGCGGCACTTTCTTGGAATCCGTCACTCCGGGAAAGTCCATGCCGTCGGGAAGGATCACGGCCGCGGCGACCACTGGACCCGCCAGCGGTCCCCTCCCCGCTTCATCCACCCCTGCCACAAGGCGAAAACCCCGCCGGCGGATTTCCCGGTCAAAACCCAACGCGTCCGCCGGCGGGGTCTCAAACAACGTCCTTTGCATGCGCAGGCCGTCCCAAGCAGGCCGCCTTGTCTCGGCTCGGCTGAAGGTCTCTCACGCCGGAAATTGCACCGACAAGATATTATCGACGTTCCTTGATGCGGGCCGCCTTGCCCAAACGTTCCCGCAAGTAATAGAGCCGTGCGCGGCGCACCCGGCCTTTGCGCACCACTTCGATCTTGTCGATCTGCGGGGAATGGATCGGGAAAATGCGCTCCACTCCAATGCCGTAGGAGACTTTCCGTACCGTAAAGGTCGCGCCCACGCCGCCCCGATGGCGACGGATCACGACACCTTCGAAGACCTGGATGCGCTCCTTGTCGCCTTCGCGGATCTTGACGTGCACCTTGACCGTGTCACCGACCCGAAATTGCGGGATATCCACCCGCATGAGATCACGTTCGAGACTTTGGATCACATTGAACCCCATAGCCGTCCTCCACTCGTCTTCCACTTCGCAGAGCTTCATCATGCGGCCGACTGGGCCGCGGACGATTTTCGTACCTCCCTGGAAAGGGCAAAGTGCTTACATACTCCAAAGGTTGACCGTCCGTAAACATCAAAATGACGACGGAGCTTCCCCGCGAAAAAACCGATCGACCAAGATGGCCGCCGCGCATCGCACCGAAAGATGATTGTAATCGCCCCGGCCTTCCACGGGACGCAAAGTGCCGTGGCAGAGCCGCCAGACCTTCTCGGCCAGTCCCCATCCGGTGCCAAGGACCATCATCCCTGGACGCCCTGTGGTCTCGAGAATCACGCGAGCCTCCGCAGGATCGACATCCGCACCGGTACCCTGAGCGGATGTCGCCCATAAAAAAGGCGCTCGTCCCTGTTCCCGCTCCACATCAGCGATGGCCTCTTCCAAGGTCGCCACAATCCGAAGCCGCCTTAAAGCTCGTTCCCGGTCTGGATGCAGTTGACTTCCGATCCCGTGGAGCCAATGATGAATCAGACGGTGGACTAGATCCTGCTGATCTCTCAGGGGTGTCACCACATAACAAGCCGGAAGTTCATACGTGCAGGCGAGCCGCGCCAAATCATGCAGGTCCAGATTTGTCACCGCGGCGGCAATTTCTTCGCCCCGCCGATTTCGCACCGGTGCGTGCACCAAAGCCAAATAAAGCACTGGGGCCTTTCCCGTCCCAGCCTCGCTCATGGCGCCTCCTCGTCCTCCCGGAGCAGCGCCTGGTCCTCTTCGGAAAGTTGCAACCTGGAGAAAAGATCCGGGCGTCTTTCTCGAGTTCTTAAGAGAGCCTGGCGACGGCGCCACCGGGCGATGCGCTGGTGATCCCCGGAAAGGAGCACTTCTGGGACCCTGTAGCCTCGAAACTCTTGAGGCCTGGTGTACTGGGGATACTCTAAAACGGGTTCCTGAAAGGACTCGGCTTCCGGCGAGGCGGTATTTCCCAAAACGCCGGGGATCAACCGGGAAACAGCATCGACCACAACCATGGCGGCCAGCTCTCCACCGGTAAGGATGTAGTCCCCGATGGAGACTTCTTCGTCCACGAAATGCTGAGCCACCCGTTCATCCACACCCTCGTAACGACCGCAGACGATCACCAGGCGGGGCAGGGTACTGTAACGGCGCGCCGTGGCTTGGTCGAACAGCTTCCCTTGCGGACTCATCAACACCACATGGGGTGGCGGACCCCATGGGGCGAGGGCTTCCAGAGCACGGACGATGGGTTCCGGTTTCATGACCATGCCTTCCCCGCCGCCGAAAGGCCGGTCGTCGGTCATCTGGTGCCGATCCGTTGCGAAGTCTCGGAGGTTGTGGACTCGCAGGGTGATGAAACCTCGAGCCTGCGCCTTCCCCAGAATGCTCTCATCGAGAGGTCCCTTGAACATGCCGGGAAAAATGGTCAGGATGTCAAAGATCATTCAACAAACCTTCCGGGGGATCCACCACCATGACCCCGCGGGATACATCGATCCTCTTGATGATCTCGTCCACGGCGGGCAGCAGCACCTCGTGACCCGCATCCGTGGCCACCGCATAGAGATCGTGGGCTTTTGTTTCCACCACGCCCACCACACGGCCGAGAATCGTGCCGTCTTCTTTGACCACGTGGAGCCCGATCAGCTCATGATGATAGTATTCGCCTTCGGGCAATGGAGGCAACTCGCCTTCGGGCACCCCAACTTCCAACCCCACGAGACCCTGCGCCGCATTGAGGTCGCCGATCCCTTCAAAGCTCAGGGCCCAGAGGGCGCCCAGCGGCCGTTTCTTTGCAATGCACAAAAGCCGGGGCAGTCCACCCCCCGGATTTTGCACAAAGAGCCGCTCTCCCGGTTGCCGCCGGCTGAGGGTTTCGCCATACGGGGCGATGACGACGGCGCCGTGAATCCCATGAGTCCTGACGATTTTTCCCACGGGAACCCAGCGGGGAGCGCCCATGACCTATTCGATGATTTCCAAGACCGCCCGTTTGCGAATCTTCGTGGATGCGGCACTGAGGATCGTGCGCATAGCTCGGGCTGTACGACCTTGTTTGCCGATGACTTTCCCTAGGTCCTCTTTGGCCACTCGCAGCTCGATGACGGAGGTTTGTTCCCCTTCGATTTCGGAAACACGGACAAGTTCCGGCTTATCAACCAACGCCCGCGCCATGTACTCAATGAGTTCTTTCAGCATGGTTCACCCCCCCGTTTACTCAGCGCCGCCCGCCCTCAGGTCCATCAGGAAGCCTTGGGCACACCCAGATCCGCATGTTTGCGAATGAGGCTCATCACCGTCTTCGTCGGTTGCACGCCCTGTTCCAGCCAATATCGCAGGCGCTCTGTATGAAAGGTGACCGTTTCCGGTTGGGTCAACGGATTGTAAGTTCCGACGCGTTCGATGAACCGACCGTCACGAGGGGCTTCCGAATGGGCCACCACAATGGAATAGAAGGGTCTTTTCTTGCTGCCCCGACGAGCCAAACGGATACGAACCGGCATGATGATTTTCTACCTCCTGTTTTCGTCACTTTACCTCACGGCCCACACGGGCTCAAAACAAATTGTTGCCCTATACACTAAGAGGTGAGCCTTAAAAAGAGAAAAATGCCTTGACCTTCTTTTTCTTCGCCTTCTTGCCCACTTTGCCCCCGCCCATCATCTGCCGCATCATGCGCCGAGCGTCCTCGTAACTCCGCAACAGCTGGTTGACTTCCTGAACGCTCGTCCCACTGCCCATGGCGATCCGACGCTTGCGGCTGGCGTTGATGATGGAGGCATCGTTGCGCTCCTCCTTGGTCATGGAATTGATGATGGCCTCGGTGCGCACCAAAGCCTTTTCATCGATATGCATCTTCTTGAGTTCTTTGAGCATCCCCATGCCCGGCAGCATCTTGAGGATGGATTCCAGGGAGCCGAGTTTCTTGATTTGGCGCAACTGCCGACGAAAGTCTTCCAACGTAAAGGAATCCTGCTGAAACTTCCGGGCGAGATCCAGAGCTTCCTGTTCGTCGAACGCTTCTTGGGCTTTTTCGATGATGCTGAGCACGTCGCCCATGCCCAAAATGCGCGAACTCATCCGGTCAGGATGAAACACCTCCAGAGCGTCCAGTTTCTCCCCGACCCCGACGAACTTGATGGGACATCCCGTGACCGCCTTGATGGATAAGGCCGCACCCCCTCGAGCGTCACCATCCAGTTTGGTGAGAATGACACCGGTCAATTCCATGGCTTCGTGGAAAGCGCCGGCAACCTGCACAGCATCTTGGCCGGTCATGGCATCGGCCACCAAAAGGATCTCCTTCGGATTCAAAATCCCCTTGAGCCTTTTCAACTCATCCATGAGGTCGGCGTCGATGTGGAGACGGCCCGCCGTGTCCACCAGGACCACATCGCATTGGCGTTCTTTGGCAAAAGGCATGGCCGATACGGCGATCTCTTCGGGCTTGTCCCGGGACGATGCCGGGTACACGGGCACGTTCAATTGGGCGCCCAAGGTCATCAGCTGATCAATGGCCGCAGGGCGGTACACGTCCGCGGGCACAAGGCAGGGTTTGCGACCGCTTTTGGCGAGGTGCTTCGCCAGCTTGCCGGCCGTGGTGGTTTTCCCCGACCCTTGCAGTCCGACAAGAAGGATGACCTGGGGAGGCTTGCCCGACAAATCCAATGGGACCGCCGTACCGCCCATGAGTTCGGTCAGGGATTCTTTAACGATCTTGATCACTTGCTGACCGGGCGTGAGGCTTCGCATCACCTCCTGGCCTACGGCCCGTTCGGCGACGTTCTTGACAAAATCCTTGGCCACCTTGTAGTGCACGTCCGCTTCCAGCAAAGCAAGGCGCACTTCTCGCAAAGCGTCCTGGATGTTTTGTTCCGTGAGTTTTCCATAGCCTTTGAGGTGGCGAAAGACCTTTTGCAGCTTGGTGCTGAGACTATCAAACATGGCCCCGTCCGTTTCTGCGGCTTGCGCTTTAGATTTCTGCGCTTTTTTTTCATCGCGCGCCCATGCTATATTTTGACTACCTTTGTGTCAAGAAATGAGAAATCTAGCGGATTTACCCTTCAGCCGGCCATCTTTTTTACGCGCACGGGCCAGGTGCCGTGGCGTAGGCATTCGTGGGACGCTCGTTCCTGAGGTATCGAAACCGGTTCGACCAACCTGCGCAAGAGGAGGACGGTCATGGCGGTGATCACCATCAGCAAGGAATACGCTTCGCAGAGTGAAGAGTTCGCAAAAAAGCTGGCAGATCGTCTGGGCTATTGCATCCTCGACCGACAAATCGTGGCCGAAGCGGCGAAAGAATTGCGCATCACACCGAGCGAAGCCCAAAGTTTCCACAAGGAGCGCGAATCGAGGCTGTTGCGTCTCATTGACCGCTACACGTCGTCCGTCGTTCAAAAGGTGGTGGACCGTTCCTACGGCCGCCTTGACGACAAGACTTACCACGAGGTGACCCTCAAGCTGATCCAGAAGGTGGCCGCAGACGACAATGTGATCATCCTCGGCTGGGGCGCCCAATGCATCCTGGCCGACCACCCGAACGCCATCCATCTGCGCATTGTGATGGCCCTGGAAGACCGCATCCGATGGTTGCGCGACAATTTAGATATGGACGAACGATCCGCCCGGGACCTCATCGAGCGAGAGGAAAAAGAATCGGCCGCTTACGTGGAACATTATTTTAACCGAGCGTGGGATGATGCCCATCTCTACCACGCCGTGTTGAATTTCAGTCGTATCCCCCTGGATGAAGCCGTGGACATGGTGGCCGGATGGATCGAAAAAACCAGACAATAACCACCCGATCCACCCTCATGGGACGATTCCTCATCGTGTGCGCCCTGGTTGTGGGGCTCGAGTGTCTCGCCCCGGCTCGAGGCATCCCGCCCACGTGGGCCCAGGAAACCGTCCGCCGATCCATCCTTGCCGGCACATGGTACCCTGCAGATCCCAATGAACTCCGGAACACGATCAAAGAGTTCCTGGACACGGCCGAGGTGAAGGACGAACTGCCGCAAACGGCCGAGCTCATCGGCATAGTCGCTCCCCATGCGGGTATGGTCTACAGTGGTCCTGTCGCCGCTTATGCCTATCAGGTGCTCCAGAAACACCCCGCGGACACTGTGGTGGTCCTTGCACCAAGTCACCGGACGGCTTTCTCGGGCGTTGCCGTTTATCGTCAAGGGCCTTTTGCAACACCCCTGGGACTCGTTCCTGTCAAAGAAGATCTCATCGAAGCCCTTCTGAGGCTTTGCCCTGACGTCCGCGATTTTCCCCAAGCTCACGAGAAAGAACATGCCGTTGAAATTCAGCTGCCTTTCCTCCAAACCGTGCTTTCCTCTTTCCGCCTGGTCCCTTTGGTCATGGGGAACCCCTCATGGGAATCCTGTAACAGGTTGGCTCAAGCCCTTGTGACTTTGTCTTCATCCCATCGCTTTCTGGTGGTTGCCAGCACGGACCTGTCCCATTATCACACGGAAAAAGAAGCCCGTCACATGGATGGTCGATTGCTGGAACGTCTGGAACGCCTGGAATCTCGGCTTCTTTGGGATGATCTCTCTTCCGGGGCGTGTGAAGCCTGTGGGGCCGGCCCCCTTGTGACCCTCATGCTCTATGCTGAAAAAATCGGGGCCACGAACGTGCGGGTACTCAAGTACGCCACCTCGGCGGATGTGACCGCGGACACAGCTCGTGTTGTGGGTTACGCCGCTGCCGCTGTCTTCAAAAATACCGCTCGAAAACACGCATCCCCGGCGGGGGACCCCACAGTTCCTGAAGCGCCTCTGTTGACCCAACAGGAAAAAGCCCATCTGAAGGATCTCGCGCGCCAAACCCTGGCCGCCCGGCTGTTCGGTAAAGCCCCGCCGGACATCCTCCTTTCGCAGTTGCCGCAGGCACTGCAAGAACGTCGAGGCGCTTTCGTGACCTTGAAGAAGCATGGTCAGCTCAGGGGCTGTATCGGCCAGATCGACCCGCAATGGCCCCTCGCCCACACCGTATCCCGGATGGCCCTTGCCGCGGCGTTTCAGGATCCACGGTTCCCGCCGGTGACCCCGGACGAGTGGGACGCTTTGGAAATTGAAGTTTCCGTGCTTTCTCCTTTGGTGAGACTCGTGGATGTCTCTCAAGTGCGGGTCGGCACCCACGGGCTATATGTGCGCAAAGGATCTCGATCGGGTCTTCTGTTGCCTCAGGTGCCCCTGGAGCAAGGGTGGAACAGCGAAATCTTCCTCCGCCAAACCTGCCGCAAGGCCGGCCTGGATTTCGACGCATGGAAGGATCCTGAAACGGAAATCTACGTCTTCACGGCAGAGGTCTTTTAATGCCAAGAGCCGGTGATTCCTCGACTGTGTCAATGAAGGCCATGGCCTCCTTGTCCTGGATGACCCAATTGGCAGGATGAAGACGCCGGCTTGAAAACCTCTCCGATCGGGCGACGGCGGCGCCGGCGAAGTCTCCACCCAAGGGATTCACCCTCTTCGGAAATTCAAACCCGGTTAAAATGAAACACACCGAGCCGAGTGGTTTGACTTTGAGTGAAAAGATCTGAAAATGGCCCAGGGTCGACGTCCCCTCTCGTTCGATCGGCTCAACGTCCGGGGGCTGAGCAATCTTTTCATGGCAAACCGTCGAGGAAGACGCCTATGAACCGGCGCAGCTTCTGTTCAGCCATCCTTCGATGCACCGCCTGGGCAAGCCTTGCACGCTGGATCGATCCTTTCCTTCGCCCTCGAGAGGCCTTCGCCCTTTCCTTTCAAAAAGGTTTCATTCAGCCCAAGGTGTCTCCCTATTACGTCTCATTGGGAGACGGCCGTATCCGGTGCACCCTGTGTCCCAGGGAATGTGAGGTCGACCCGGGCGAGCGGGGCTATTGCGAGGTGCGGGAAAATCGAGATGGGGTGTATTATAGCCTTGTCTACGGGAACCCATGCGCCCTCCACGTGGATCCTGTAGAAAAGAAGCCTTTCTTCCACGTGCTGCCAGGAACCCGTTCTTTTTCTTTGGCCACCGCGGGATGCAACCTGGACTGCAAGTTCTGCCAAAATTGGGAAATCTCACAGGCCCGACCTGAAAACACGCTGAACGCCCCGCTGTCTCCCCAGGAGGTGGTCACACTGGCCGGCCGATACCAATGTGCTTCCATCGCCTCCACTTATGTCGAACCCACCATTTTTCTTGAATACATGACGGATATCGGAGCTGCGGCAAGTCGAGCCGGAATCTTGAACGTGATGCATTCAAACGGCTTCGTGAACCCGGGTCCGCTCCAGGATCTCATTCCCAACCTGCATGCGGCGTGCATCGACCTCAAATCCATCCGAAACGACTTTTACCGAGAGATGACGGAAGGCTTTGTGGAGCCGGTCCTCAACACTTTACGGCAGCTCAAAAAACACCGCATCCATATTGAACTCGTCAACCTCCTGGTCCCTGGCCGAAACGATTCGGAAGAGGACATTCGCGCTCTCAGCCGGTGGGTCTTAAGTGAACTCGGTGAAAACACGCCCCTTCATTTCACCAGGTTCTATCCGCGATACAAACTTCAGAGTCTCCCGCCCACTCCCTTAGACACCCTGGAAAAAGCGAGAAACACCGCCATGCGTGAAGGGTTGCGGTTCGTCTACATCGGTAATGTGCCCGGGCATCCTGGAGAATCCACCTACTGCCCTTCATGTGGCACGACGGTGATCGAACGAACGGGCTACACGGTTCAGATCAAGGCCATGGACAAAGGACAGTGCACCCGCTGCGGGACCGTCCTCCCCGGCCTGTGGACGAACCCCCTCACATCCACCGAAAAGCGCCCCAATTGAGGACAAGCAAAAAAGCCAACAGAATCCCATAGATCGAAAACACATCCTGAACGCCGAAGGCCGGGACGAGGAGGAGCGGCGTCGCCGCGGCCGCCACAGCGGCACCCAACAAGTCAACCCCGTAAAGCATGCCGCCGACAGCAGACTTTGGTGTGCCGGATTTTTCCGCAACCATACACCCCAACGCAAAATGCGCCCCGCCCGCCGTGCCCATAAGGAATCCCACCGCGGCAAAAAAAGGTAAAAAAACGCTTATCGGCCACGTCTTTCCAAGGGATAAAACAGGAACCGACCCAAAGCGAAAGATCACGGCCAAGAAGGCAGCCGCAAACGCGTGGACGCCAAAAAACTTCCGGACGATTTGGACCTCGGGTGACTCCGGTTCCGCAAACCGGCGAGCCAGAAAAGCTCCCGCCGAAAAACCCGCCATCGAGATGGACACAAGCACGCTCAGGTGGGTGTAGAGAGCCCCGGCGACGACCTGATAGACAAAAAGGATCAGGATATGGAACCCCATTTGGGCGGCCCCCATGCCACCCACGGCGGCGGCGAGGAGAGTGCGGCGGATGCCCGTGCCCAAAAGAACCGCCGCAGCGCATGGAACAACCGCGGCACCGCAGGTGATCAAGACGCCCATGCCGAGGGGAACGGGGGCCCGAAGCATTCGGTCCAGGAATGAACTGATGCGAGGATGCACATGAGCCATCCAGTAGCGAAATGCGGCGACGAAACCCACCGGATCTCCGTCGGCATTGGGACGATCGCCCGCCCCCTGGAAGTCAACGGATCGAAAGTAAGCGAGTCGAAATGGATCCAAAAGGTTCTCCAGACGATCCGGCCGGACATATCGAAGCCTCAAACGCCGCATGTGGATGCGATCCGAGAGTACTCCAGGGTCTTCGCTCAAATAGCGCGAATCCAAGGCACCCACAAACCGGATCCGTTCTCCCGGATAGAGAATCACCTGAGGGAAAACGACCTGAAAGGTGTCTTTCATCACCCGAAAGTAGGCGGCCTGTGCCTGTCCCAGCATGTCTTCCGCCCCGGAAATACTGAAACTGACAATGCCGCCAGGACGCAACACGCGAGCGACGGACTGAAAGAATTCTTTGGTGAAAAGCCGATTGTCTCCCAAAGAAAGCGGATCTCCAGCATTGAGCAAGACCACGTCAAAGGTGTCGTCCGTGGTTTCCACAAACCGGCGTGCATCCGCCTTCAGAAAAAGTGTCTTCCGGTCCGGATGCGTTAAGAGATTGTCCGGCAACGGCTTTGGAAACGCGGCCTGTTGTTCTGAAAAGGGTGAAGGGAGGAGACGTCCGATCGGTGCTTCCACAAGAGTTTTCGATCGCGGTGTGTGTCTGAGATTCTCAAACCGGGCCACGGTGCTGTCCGCATCCACCACATGAATCTTTTGGACATGAGGATGCCGCTCCAGTTCTTGGAGGTTCTCCGGGCTCGTCGGCCCCAAAACCAAAACCTTTTGCGGCGCCGGATGCTGGAGGAGAGTCAGATGTATCGTCTCTTCTGCGCTTTGCGGATCCGGGAAGGAGAAGAGCCACAAGCCGTCCGCCATGAGGGACTCTTGGGCTTCTCGACGAAGGAGCGCCAGATTGCGATAAGGGGTGTCTTCAACGGCAACGATTTCACTCCCCCATTGCCACCGCCGACTGATGTCCTCCAAGAAAACCGTCGAACCGACCGCCGAGGCGGCCACCACCATGATCAGGAGCCGTCTTGCGCCGGCTCTTCCCAGTTCCGAAGATTTCCAAGCGGCCCCAACCCAAGAGGGCCAGGCCGGCGCCCAAGAATGCAGCCCCATGTAGCAAGGAGCCTCGAAAGGACAAAAAGAGGTACAACCAAAGGCCCCCCGCAGCCGCCCCAAGACATTCGAGAGCGTATATGCGGTAAGGGGCACTGCTGTGTCGGAAAGTCTCGGCGCACAGGGCCCATGCCGTGCTGAAAAAAAGGCCAAAAAAAACACACACGGGACCCGTCACGGAACCCACCACGAGAACCATCTGCGCCAGCGGAACCAATTCCCCGGGCCCAAGGCCATACAAGGCGCGCGACGCCCGAACCCACAAGACGCTTAAGGGGATGATGGAGCCGTATAGAGCAACAAGTGCAGAAAGGACACGATGCGGATCGCGTCGGTGCGAAAAGACAAGCGGCCAGATGCGTCCGCCTATCAGGCTCCCCAGTCCGGTCCATACCAGCCAAAAGAACAGAACAACCCCGGCAGTGAGTTCACATCCGTAAAACAATGAGAGGCATTCACGCAACACGATGACTTGGGTGGCCGTCGCGGAGCATCCTCCGGCGACTACCGCCGTCATCACAGACCGACGTTCTTGTGCGCTGCATTCAGGGCGACCGGCTTTCCCCATTTTTTCAAAGGCGCCCCTCATAACGACGCGTTTTCCAAGGCATCACGAGAGAACCTTGTGGCCTGAAGCTTTCACTGCGGAGAGAATCTCCTCGGCATGCGCAAAACCTCGGGTTTCGACTTCCAAAGTCACCAAGGTCACATGAATGGGCAGATGCGGCACATTTCGGTTGTGGGAGATATGCAGGACGTTGGCGCCGTGCGAGGCGACGGTCGCGAGCAAGCCGGCGAGGGATCCCGGGACATCGGGCAATTCCACAGTGAGGCGGGTGACCCGCCCTCCCTTGACAAGCCCCTTGGTCAAAATGCGGCCGAGGAGAGAGCTGTCCACGTTGCCACCGCTGATCACCAGGACAATCTTTGCCCCCGGAGGCCATCGAAAACCGCCCATGAGGAGTGCGCCGAGGGGAACCGCCCCGGCACCTTCTGCGAGCACCTTCTTCCTTTCCAAGAGCAGCAGCAGAGCCTCAGCAATGTGCTCCTCATCCACCAGGAGCACATCCGAGACCGTCCGGCGAATGATATCATAAGTATGCCGACCCAACTCTTTGACGGTAATGCCGTCGGCGATGGATTGCCCCCCGTTGACGCGTACCACGCGACCTTCGCGAAGGGCATGCCATGCTGAAGGGCACACCGCCGCCTGGACGCCGAGGATCTGAACCTCGGGGCGCAGAGCCCGAATCGCCGAAGCAATCCCGGCAATGAGGCCTCCTCCCCCTACGGGTACCAGGACGCTATGGACGTCGGGGCAATCTTCCAAAATCTCTAACCCAATGGTGCCTTGGCCTGTCATGATGTCGGGGTCGTCATAAGGATGGATGAAGGTGTACCCTTGGGCACTGAACTCCTTCGCTTTTTCGAGGCTCTCTCCAAGTGTTCGTCCATAAAGGAGGATCTGTCCGCCGTAACCCCGGGTCGCTTCTTGCTTGGTGAGCGAAGCCCATTCCGGCATGACAATGAGCGCTGGAACTCCTGCATGACGCGCCGCCAGAGCCACGCCTTGCGCATGATTGCCCGCCGAGGCGGCCACGACGCCCTTTTCACCCAAGGTTTCCCGACGCAAAGACATTTTGTAGCTTGCGCCTCGGATCTTGAACGACCCCGTCTTCTGGAGATTCTCCAGCTTGAGATACACTTCGGCACCGAAAAGGCGGCTGAATGTGGGCGAATACACCAATGGGGTCCGAAGTATGCGGCTGTGCAGCATCTGCGCGGCCTGACGGATTTGGCCCAAGGTTATCGCCATGATTTTCCTCCTGGAGGGCTAAAGTTTGTCACTCCGTCGCCAAACTGGCTTTTCTCCACGCAGTCAGGCCGCCTCTGGGCCAACACCGCACACCACGTGAAGCTTCCCGAAGGGGGCACGCCGATAAAAGTGAAGTCGCCTTGTCGGCGATCCATAAGGCGAAAACCGGTATCCTCAAGACGTCCTTCCAAAGTCGGTGCCTGGAGGTCTTGGAAACCGGACGCGATCAACCAGCCGCCGGCAGCCACACGATCCACGATGTCACGGAATAGGGTTTCCCAGCACGACCACGGCACGTTGGCCCCCACACAATGGAATTTTCCGTCCACAGCTTCCACGGACCCGTGCACCCAGTCCACACGCCCGGAAAGTCCGTTCGCTTCGGCGTTTTCTCGAGAACGTGCAATTGCCTCCCGAGAAGGATCGACTCCAACGCACCAGTCCGCCCCCAGCTTTGCTGCAGCTAAAGCGAAGATGCCGGTGCCGCACCCGACGTCTAAAAACCGCGTTCCCTCCCGAAAGAGCTCTTTCCGCCATGCCCCGAAAATTTCTAAACACAGACGGGTTGTCACATGGAAAGGGTGAAAAACGTGTTTGGTGTGTAACGTCAGCCATGCGGTTTTACGCTCCCAAGGCAAGATCGGGCTCACACAGACGACGGGAAAACCTTCACCCCAAGTTTCATTTCCTCTTCGACTCCCATTTACAGCGTGAGCTCCTCGAAAAGGAATGGAGACCTTCGCCCGTCCATCTATCACGACAAAAACCATTGGGAAAACCCTGGAAGGCCGTCGCCCGCTTCCGCCCCTCCCACAAACCCAAGACGTGCGCCGTTCGACGGGACCCCACGCCCCTTCATCTGTTGGGAAACGCCGCAGACTTTTTGTTCAGCAGACCTCACGACTTTTTCGGCCGCTCCAGTGAACCCCTCTGGTCGGAAACATGGCCCATCGGAGAAATGCCCTGTCCGTGGGCACACCACTCCTTGACAACACAGCTGTGGCATTTGGGGTGCCTTGGCTGACATGTGGTCTGGCCGTGCTTGACGAAAAGTTCGTTGACATGGAGCATCCACTGGGGAGGAACGAGATCTTCCAGGGCACGCTGAGTTTCCTCGGGCTTTCGTGTGCTGACCATCCCAAGACGATTGCTGATGCGATGAACGTGAACGTCAACGGGAACAGCCGGTTTCCGAAATCCGTACACGAGAACACAGGCGGCCGTTTTCGGTCCGACTCCTGGAAGAGTCATCAAATCAGGGGCGTTCCCAGGAACTTCTCCTCCATACCGTGCGAGCAAGACGGCAGCGACTTCTTTGAGTCGCCGTGCCTTGGTCTTATAAAAATTCACCGGTCGAATCAGCGCTTCAATCTTTTCCACAGGGGCTTCAGCCAAGGCCTTCACGGTTGGGTATTCTTCCAACAGTGCCTGGGCGGCTTGATCCGTCTTGGAGTCCCGAGTCCGGTGGGACAGCAGTGTCCCCACCAACACACGAAATGCATCCCCGTCCGTGTGCCAGTTCCACGGGCTCAATCCGTACACTTGCGCAAGCGCCTGGAATACACTGAAGAGCTTTTCTCTTCGCAAAACGTCATTCCTTCTCAGATAGACTTTTTGTTTCACCCGACCGAGGCGGCCATGCTCCTCCCGACGCTTGTCGGCTGCAACCGCCGTGTGGGGTTCCGAAAACCCTTACGCCCCTCGTCTCCCGTCGGCCAATCGAGACGTCCGTTCCACTGACGATAACGTCCGTCACGTTCTATGGATTCAGTTCCCAAAGACCCTTCAGACCCGTTTGGCCGCAGCACCCATCGGCGTGAGCATCACAGTTTTAGACCCTCAAGGTGTTAACCCACTGAATTCCCCTTTGTCATCTCATTTGTTGGAGACTATGGGCCGGCTCTTCCGTTGACCTGATGGCTGACTTGAGTGGTTTCGAAAGTACTCCTAGAGGGAAATCTCACCACGAATGAAAGGACGGCAACCTTTACCACCAATGGCCCCGTGAGATTTCCATACCTCTGGAGCCGGTACTTTCAATGCTGCCGCCAGCCAAAGAACACGACCCAGATTGACGTTGTCATGGAATTATAAATTGTCATGATTCTATGGAATTCATCCTCTCATTGTATACCATAATTCCTGAGGGTCGGTCTATGCATAATATGTATTTGTTGAAGATGTCATTATGATTTCCGGCTCTTCTATGCTCCAGGGCCCTCTATCACATGTTCACCTGGCAGGGGCACCGATTCGGCTGTCGGAAGGGCGCGGGGAGTGGGACCCCGACGGGGTGGTTGCCCGAGGCCGGCATCGATTCCACACCATGACCCCAAAACAATAGAGCGACGGCGGGGATCGCACGAATTCGGGCGTATACTGTGTCGCATGGATTCCTGTGGGAACGCTCCACCAGTTCTAGGATATGCCTTTGGCGTATTCATGACGTTGTCGGATGTCCATAAAGCGTCCCCGAAGCGCCCGAATTGTTTTTCTGTTGAAAAAAACCCCTGACGGCCGTTGTCAAATCGCATTATTTTCTTGTGTCTTTGGGCGCTCTCAGTTAGAAGGGTCCTGTGGTTTGCGGGAAGCAAGGTGTTTTCCCGCGTTTTATGGTTTTGTGTACGTGCAGTTGCGGTCGGTTTCCGGGGCCCGCGGACGTTCGGTCTTCCCCCTTTCGGATAGGACCACCTCCAGGGAGCCGCCGAACGAGACCCGACGAGGCGTACCAGAGAAGAGAGGAGTTTTAGAAAGATGGAAGGCCGAGTCAAATGGTTTAATGAGAAGAAGGGGTATGGATTTATCGAGACCGAGAATCAGGGGGACGTTTTCGTCCACTACACCGGCATTCAGGGAGAGGGCTTCCGGACCCTGACCGACGGAGAGGCTGTCAGCTTTGACATTACTGAGACGCCCAAAGGGCCCCAGGCGATCAATGTCCGCAGGATTTAAGATCTTTCGAAACTAGCCCACAAGGCGCACCCCAAGGGATCTCCCTGGGGTGCTTTTTTATTGAAAGGATTCCCATGAGACACCGTCAGAAAAGACTTCAGATCATCGTCGGACTCAGCGCCATATTGTCGCTGGCGAGCTGGACGCTCGGCTGGGCCGTCGAAGCCGGCAAGGATGCCGAGAAGAAACCCGCGGCCACCGTGAACGGCAAGGCCATCACCCGAGCACAGTTTGATCGGCAGATGAGCGGCGTGCGCCAGAGGCTGCAGCAATCAGGTCGGCTTCTGAGTGACGTGGAGTTGCGGGATGTGAAAACCCGCGTCCTGGAAAGCCTTATCGACCGGGAACTCCTCTACCAGGAAAGCCAGAAACGTGGCGTCAAGGGCGATGCCAAGGCCGTGGACGCCCAGCTGGCCCAATTCAAACAGCGGTTTGAAACGCCGGCGGCTTTTGAAGAAGCCCTAAAGAGCATGAACCTCACAGAAAACATCATCCGTGAGGAACTCCTCAAAAACAGTGCGATTGATCAACTCGTTCAGGAGCGTTTCGGAAAGGTCGTTGATGTCTCAGACGCTGAGGCCAAGGCTTTTTACAACGAGCGCCATGAGTTGTTCGAGCAGCCGGAACGGGTCCACGCACGCCATATTCTCGTGAGCGTCAAGCCGGACGCCTCGGCCGAAGAGAAGAAGGCGGCCAAGAAGAAAATCGACGACCTGAAGGCGAGAATCAAAAAGGGTGAGGACTTTGCCACACTGGCAGGAGCTCAATCGGATTGCCCGAGCAAGGAGCGTGGCGGGGATCTCGGATACTTCGCCCGCGGACAGATGGTCAAGCCTTTTGAGGACGTCGCTTTTTCCCTCCAACCCGGAGAGGTCAGCGACGTGGTGGAAACGGACTTCGGCTATCATCTCATTCAGGTCATCGAGAAAAAACCTCAGGAAACCATTCCTTTCGATGACGTCCACGCCAAGATCAGCGAGCATTTGCAAAAGCAAAAGATGCAGCAGAAGGTTGAAGAGTTCTTGACCCAAGCCAAGAAAGACGCCAAAATCACGCGGGCGGCCGTGGACGAACTCTAGAAAGAGAGCCGGAGAGAGCCGCCGTTTTACCTCCGGCTGAGGCTCCCCTGGGCTCAACTGGGGGATGCCGGTTAAGGATTCTTACAGGCCGAGAATTTCGCTGCTCGGGATGTGCGCCCACAGGGTTTCCTGTGGGCGCTTGGCCCGAAAAACTCTGTGGCCGGCAACACATCCATGGAGGGGTGATCCATGAGGAGCGACGAAATGGAATGCATGTGCCAAGAATGCGGCGTCTCATCCCATTTCCCTGCTGTTGACCTCACCTTTGACGATTTCCCGGGCTTCGCGGGGAAG
Source organism: Desulfosoma profundi (assembly GCF_055387865.1). Lineage (NCBI taxonomy): Bacteria > Pseudomonadati > Thermodesulfobacteriota > Syntrophobacteria > Syntrophobacterales > Syntrophobacteraceae > Desulfosoma > Desulfosoma profundi. Next base: position 126,934 of record NZ_AP042420.1, read on the forward strand.
CGCCTGGTCAACAACCTGTTTTGCCCGCAGTGCGGCGGTGTCCTGTTCATCGTCGGCCGGGTTGGTGAAGAACCTTACTACCGAACAGGTTAGCCACCTCTCCGGTGTGGCTCTCAAAACAAACCCCCGTGCGGCACGGACCGTCACGGGGGCATTTGTCACCGACGGGAACGCTGGGCGCTAACAGGTACATCCGCAGCTGCAGCTGGACGGACACGGCGTGTCGGAAATCTCCACCAACTCCACATCGAAATTCAGCGCCTTGCCTGCCAAGAAATGGTTGAGGTCGAGCGTCACGGACTGCTCTGTCACATCGGTCACCGTCGCGTAGACGGTTTGGTTGTCGCTGGTGGTAAGGGACAGCACCTGTCCGACGGGGGGATCAAAATCCGGTGGCAGTTCCGACCTTTCAAAAACCTTCGTCAACCTTTCGTCCCTTTCTCCGTAAGCTTCTTCGGCGGGAATCCGGAACGATTTCTTTTCGTGAACGGCCATTCCGAGGACGGCATTCTCGAATCCCGGAATCACATGACCGGCACCCACCTGAAAGTGAAGCGGCTGGCTTCCTTCACTGGAATCGAACACCTGCCCATCGTCCAAGCGCCCGGTGTAGTGCACCTTCACAAAATCGCCTTTTTCCACTCTCTTCATTCGTCTCTCCTTGGGATTGTACATTCTATCCTAACCCTCTTTCGGCTCACCCTAGTAACCCTCTCAGGTGAAGTCAAGCCAGGAATTCCGGCGGGTGAGAAAAAAAGCGAATCTCGGCGTCAATGACGACCCCACGCGGCAAGGAGGTTTGAATGGACCGGTTGAGATTCACAGGCATTCATCATTTGGCTTTGGTGACCCCAGATATGGACCGAACCATCCGGTTTTGGCGAGACCTCTTGGGACTGCCCCTCGTCGTGGCCATGGGCCGACCGGGTTATCGTCAGTACTTCTTTTCCATCTCCGAGCACGACACCGTCGCCTTTTTCGAATGGCCCGAAACGGAACCGGTTCCAGAGAAAGATCATGGCGTTCGCGTCAAAGGTCCCATAGCTTTCGACCACGTCTCTTTCGGTGTCGCCGATCGCAACGCCCTTTGGGAACTCAAGGCCAGGTTGGAAGCCGCCGGCTTCTGGGCGTCGGAAGTGATCGACCACGGGTTTATCCTGTCCTTGTATTCATTCGATCCCAATGGAATCGCCATAGAATTTAGTTATGCGGTGCCTGAAGTGGACGTGCGGCGTGCTCCTCGGCTTGTGGATCCTGCGCCTTCGGCGGTGACGAGGGAAGGGCCTGAGCCGCATCCTGAGGTCTGGCCGCATCCGGAAAGCATCCCGGAAGATGATCGGCGGGTCTACCCGGGCGAAGGGGAAAAACTCCGCGATCCTTCCAGCATCTGGAAAATCCAGGAGCAGTCCTAGGCTTCCCTAAAATGCCTTTAGGGGAGCCTGCACCTCAAAGCGGAAACGTGACCCATTGGGAAATCCCCCCATCCGCCGATCGTTCCAGTTTTCCAGGAGACTCTTTGCGGCGGGAAACCGTGCCTTCGACAAACCCCGCTGCTCCCTTCCGGAGTTCGGTATCACCTTGAGTGACTTTGCCGGACAACCGAAGACAAGTTGCGATCTTTCGGGGATCCACCCTTCTTAACCTCCGCCGGGGAGCAGGAGGTTTCTCGGCTCCCGGGAATACCGAAAGGCTTTCAACCAAAGGATCCGGCGATAACCGGACGCTCACGCCGAATCGCTGTGGCGGGCCAGGCTCGCCCCAGGAAAAGAAGACTCCTCGAACCAGAACTTTCGCCAAACTCGGTTGACTCTCCGTTTTCACCCAAATGCCCCCGGACCAGCCTCTGAGACCATGATTATCCATGTTCATGGATCTAGGGGCCTTCGCCTCTCTGCACCCCGTCTTGTCTTCCTAAAACGCACCGGAAGCCGGTGCGTACGGGTCCGCTGTCGACTTCTTTTCGGAGACGTCAGAGAACCAGAGCGTCATAGAGCCACAGACGGCTTGAAAAGGATGAGAGGATGCGTTAGCTATGTTCGAAAGCGGCTGTTATCCAACGGACGAGAGGCAGAAACGACACGCGGATGCCGGTCCGGTCAAGGTGGAGAGAAAATGGCCCCAGAGCACGCGGCGACAGGTCCTCATCCCAAGCGCTTTCTTGTACAGCCGGTGATGATTCGGGTTGTGGTGGGATTGATCCCATGTCTGTTCGGAGCGGTGATTTTTTTTGGATTGCGAAGTCTTTTGGTCACGGGTGTTGTTCTGGCCGCCGGCGTTCTCGCCGAAGCCGCCTTCACACTGCGCCAAGGCAAACCAGTCACCTCCGCCGTATTGGTCACCGGTTTGATCTATGCCCTGAGTCTTCCTCCGACGGTCCCTTTGTGGATCGCTGTGGTCGGCGTCGTTTTCGGCGTGGTTTTCGGAAAAATGGCTTTCGGCGGGTTCGGCTACAACATCTATAACCCTGCCATGGTGGGGCGGTGCTTCGTTTATATCAGTTTTCCTTTGGCCCTGACGGCGGGCTGGGTCCATCCATTCAGCTCTGTCTCCCAAGGCTTCGTCTCCTGGCTTCCCCCTGTGGACGCGGTGTCGGCGGCGACCCCATTGCGGTTGATCCACGCCGGACAAGAGGTGTCGTTGAAGCCCCTCATTTGGGGAAATGTCGCCGGCTCCATGGGCGAAACCAGTGCGGTGCTCATCGCCATAGGCGGCGCCTATATTCTTTACAAAAAAGCCGCCCAATGGCGCCTTGCTTTTTCCTGCCTCCTCGGGGCCTTTTTGGCCTCATCCGTCTTCTATATCCTCAAAATCCCCGGCATCCCCAACCCCATGACCTTCATGATGGCAGGATCTCTTCTGTTCGGTGCGTTCTTCGTCGTCACTGAACCAATCTCAGGGCCCAAGACAAAGCCTGCGCAATGGATCTACGGCCTGACCATCGGTGCCCTCACCATCGTTTTGCGCCGCTGGTCCAATTTCCCCGAAGGTATTATGTTCTCCGTGCTTTTCATGAATACATTCGTCCCGCTTTTGGACCGAGCCGTCCAGCAGTACCAGAAAAACACCGCACTGAAGAGGACTTCGGCATGAAAGGGCCCCTCTTCTCCACCGCCTTCATGTTCTTGCTCTCCCTTGTGTGCACCTCACTGGTCAGCGGTGTCAATCTGCTCAATAAAGAACGCATCCGATTCAACGAAGAACTCAAGATGCAGGCCCTCGTGCTTCACGTCCTCAACATCAGCCCGGAAGCTCAAGAGAACGAGCAGGAAGTGCCGCGCATTTTTTCCCACCGGATCCGTAAGCTCTCCCTTGGGGATCGCCCTCTTTATGCAGGCTTTGATGACAAGGTCTCCAAAGTCATCGGCTATGCTTTCCCTGTTTCCGGACCAGGATTTTGGGGGCCGATTGAAGCCATGGTGGCTGTCGATCCCGAAATTCGAAAGATCATGGGCATTGCTTTCTCCCGGCACAGCGAAACACCCGGGCTGGGGGGGCGCATCACCGAGGAATGGTTTCAGAGACAGTTTCAAGATCGGCCGCTGAAGGTGCCTCCAGCGGGTATGAGGTTCTTCTATTTCAAAACTCCAGGAACAGCCGGGGGCCCCACGGAGCTGGACGCCATCACCGGAGCGACGGAGACCACCCGGCGTTTGGAAAAGTTCTTGGACGAGGAATTGAAAAAAATCATACCTCTTCTCATGGAAGAAGCGAAGAAGCCTCGCGCGGCGCAGGCTGTCCGGGAACGGGGCTTCACTGCTGAGTTGGGTCGGCCGCCGAATCCTCTCGGAGAACGTCTCGTTTTGTCGTGCGTCGTCGGCCGATCCTGCTGAACGGAGACCGAGGTGGAGATTGCCCGTTTCCGGCGATGGTGCCCGACGGTGGACCGACACCGTCAGGGGTGTGCCTGTGAGGCCGGTCATGCGGTGCGCCGGGGGCCGGAGTCCGGGAAAATTTTAGTCGGGAAACGGCTCTCCGGTTGGCGTTCACTGCTGGATGTGCAGGCTGAGAGCCCAAATCGGAGCTCAGCGGGCTGAAAAAGGATGGCGCCATGGACGGATCCAAGGCACGAACACTTTTTCGAAAAGGCGTTTGGGAGGAAAATCCTGTCTTTCGCCAGATACTGGGCATTTGCTCCGCCCTGGCCGTGACCAATCTCATGACGAACACCCTGATCATGGGCCTCGGACTCATCTTTGTCACGGCCATGTCCAGCGCCACGGTGTCGGCCCTGCGAAAGATCACCCCAGAACGTATCCGCATGATGGTCCAGGTTCTCATCATCGCGTCTTATGTGATGATTGTGGATATCTTTCTCAAGGCTTATCTCCCTCACATCAGTGAGGCTCTTGGGCCGTATGTCGGACTGATCATTACGAACTGCATCATTATGGGGCGATGTGAAGGTTTTGCCCGAAACAACCCGGTGGTGCCGGCCTTCCTCGACGGGATTGCCTCCGGTGTCGGATACGCATTGGTGCTCCTGGTCATCGCCACGGTAAGGGAGATTCTGGGATTTGGAACGGTCTTCGGGACTCCGGTGCTGCCCTCGACCTGGGTCCCATGGACCATCATGGTCATGGCACCGGCGGGCTTTTTCATGTTGGCTCTTTTCATCTGGATTGCCTTCGCCCTGGAAAACAAGGGAACCCCGAGCAAATCTTAGCCGGACAACGGGGACGCCCACCTTTGAAGAGGAACCGTGATGGAAAGCCAGTTGAACGCTCCGGTGATTTTCTTTGCATCGATTTTTACCAACAATATCCTTTTGGCCAACTTCCTCGGCATGTGCTCTTTTTTAGCCATTTCCAGAGAACTTGGTTCCGCCGTAGGATTGGGGTTGGCCGTCACCTTCGTCATGACCTGCACCACGGCACTGAATTACCTTGTGTATCATTACCTCCTGGTGCCTTTCGATTTGGTCCATTTTCGATTTATCGCCTTTATCATTGTCATCGCCGCTTTTGTTCAGCTCGTGGAAATGGTCATTGACCGCTATTCGCCGCGTCTGTATGTCGTCCTGGGCGTTTTTCTCCCCCTCATTACAGTCAATTGCGCTATTCTCGGGGTGTGCTTATTCATGGTCATTCGCAAATATAACTTTATTCAGTCAGTGGCCTATGGTTTCGGGGGAGGCTTAGGCTGGCTTCTCGCCATCGCCGCATTGGCGGGCATCCGGGAAAAGCTCAAGAAGGCCCCCATCCCGAAAGCTCTCGAAGGGCCTGGCATCAGTCTCATTGTCGCCGGACTCATGGCCCTCTCTTTCATGGCTTTCAGCGGCATGATTCAGGTGGGATAGGCACTCATGATGACATTAATCATCGGCTTGCTGTCCCTCAGCGGCCTCTGCGCGGTCCTGGCCCTTCTCTTGGAAGCGGCGCACGCCGTCTTTGCCGATTACGGCCCGTGCCGAATATCCATCAATCAGGGCGCGAAGGAATTCACTGTCAAGGGCGGCGGCCGGCTTTTAGGGGCGTTGATGGACCAAGGCGTTTTCATTCCATCGGCATGCGGCGGGCGAGGCAGTTGTGGACTGTGCAAGGTGAAGGTTCTCGAAGGCGGCGGTCCGCTTCTCCCGACCGAAACCCCCTATATGAACGATGAGGAGCTCCGGATTGGGACCAGGCTGTCCTGTCAGGTCCGCGTCCGCATGGACATCCGCATTGAGATCCCCGAAGCCTTTTTCCTCATCAAGGAGTTCCGCGCCCAGGTCATTGGGTTGAGACCCCTGACGCCTTCGATCAAAGAAGTCCATCTCCGGCTTTTGGAGCCCCCAGAGATCGTTTTTAAACCCGGCCAGTTCATCCAATTTCAAGTGCCGGAATATGCGGGCTCCCCGGAACCTGTTTACCGAGCCTATTCCATTGCTTCCCCGGCGCGACTGAAAAACGAAATCAAGCTGGTGATTACAAGGGTGCAAAGAGGTATAGCCACCACCTATATTCACGATTACTTGAAGGAAGGCGATCATATCCGCATCAATGGTCCGTACGGCGACTTTTATTTACGCCATTCGGACCGACAAATGGTCATGATCGGCACGGGTTCCGGTCTCGCCCCGCTGATGTCTATTCTTTATCAAATGGCGGATGAGCACATCGATCGCCCGTGCACCCTCTATTTCGGCGTGCGGAGTCGTCAAGACCTGTTTTATCAAGAGGAAATCCGCGAACTGTCGAATAATCTGCCACGTTTTCGTTACGTCCCGGTGCTGTCTCATCCGCTGCCCGAAGACCATTGGAATGGCGAGACCGGTCTCGTCACGGATCCAGTGGCTCGGGATATCACGGACGGATCGGATCTCGAAGCGTACCTCTGTGGGAACCCCTTGATGATCAATGCCGCCGTCAAGTTACTGGTTGGGAAAGGGGTCACCGAGGACCGCATCTTTTTCGATAAGTTCGGCTAGAAACACACTCGACGCCTTCCTCAAATGAGAGGAGCCTATCGGCCATGGGACGATATCCCGTGTATCAAAGCCCGCAGTTGGATGAAGTGGAAAGCCGAATGCGCCGCTCCGGAGGTCCGCACGGCTACCTGGCGGGAGACGCCAGACCCCTCGTGACTATCCTCACAGAAGATGAACGCACCGTGAAGTCATTGGGATTGACGCATCAAGCCATTGCGGATCGGTTGCGCGCTTTCACGGAAGCCGCCAAGAAGGCCATGGGCGGTCCTGTGCTCATGGGGCACCTGTGGCGGGTGGAATTGCAGGATTTTCGGGGACGCCTCCCCTGCCCATGGGGACACCCCGGCCTTTATCCGAAGACCCATGTCCGTTTGGAGCGGCTCGACACTGGGGAAACGCTCCAATGGACGGACCTCTCGATTCACCTCATTGAAGCTCACGGATTCTATCAGGGTCTCGGAAGTCCTTACCGACTGGACCCGAAAAGAGTCGTGGCCGTCTGCGGTCTCCAGGCCGATTGAGGTTCACAGGACGTCGCCCGTCCGCCCGAGAAATCCCCCGAGAGCCCGAGGGGTTTTCCCACCCCCATGCGGCTTTGTTTGCCTTGAGGAAGGTGTTTCCGGTGTTGCCCTGGTTGTTGCGGAAAGGGGCGGGGTTGGCGAAGCCCCACGCGGGCTCGTCTGAAAGCCAAAGGGGATTGGGAAAAAGGCCAGTGGAGGAGCTAGCGGTTGAGCCTCACGCCGTGAGCTTCCAGGGAGGCCTCATCCAGCACTCCGGTATCGGGAAAACCTTTGGAGATGTGCATGACCAGGCCGCCGTCGCTCCCTTCCGTCAAAATCAGCGCGTGGGCATTCGGAGACGCATTCACAACAGCGAGCCCATCTTTGGGCCCAAGGACCGCAAGACCTGTCGCCAACCCATCCGCGTAAACGGCACTGTCGGCGATGACGGTGACACTCGCCGTTTCCACAGCGCTAAAGCCGATCCGAGGATCTACGATATGATGAAAACGCTTTCCCCCAACGGTAAAGTATCGCTCATAATCCCCTGAAGTCACCACGGCTTTGTCCCGCACGGGCAACGCGGCAACCAATTCACCAGACTTCCTTGGGTGCTGAATGCCTACCCACCACGGGTGTCCGCCGGGTTTTGTCCCATAGGCAAAAATATCTCCCCCTGCGTTCACCAAAGCCGCCCGAACGTTCTTTTTTTTCAAAACCGATACCGCCCGGTCGATGGCGTAGCCTTTGGCAATTCCCCCCAGATCCAAGGCCATGCCCGGCACGGCGAAAGATACGCTTCGATCTTCCGGCGACAAAACCACATGACGATACCCGACACGAGACAGAGCCTCTTTCAGGGCGCTCTCGGAAGGCAGGATCTTTTCCTTCTTGTAAAAAGGCCAGAGCTTCATGAGCGGTCCGACCGAGATATCAAAAGCGCCGTGGGTCTCTCGGGAGATGGCTGCGGACATTTCGATGACATGAAACAACTCCGGTGAAACCGTCACGGGGTGGAAGGAAGCCTCACGGTTCACACGGTTGACTTCACTGTCCTCCCGAAACACGCTCATGATGCTTTCCACTCGGGCGATTTCCTCAAAAGCGGCATCCAGAGCCCCATAGGCGCGCTGTGGGTCCTCCGAAACAACGCTGATGCTGACCACCGTGCCCATCATGGGTTTACTTGCGTGGAAAATCTCAGGTTCAGACCCGCACGACACACACATGGTCATCAGAAAAAACCAGATCCCTTTCCAAATAAGTGATCTCATCGGGCTTTCAGACCTCACGAATGTGTCGCCGTTCTTGTCACGCACGTCATGACGTGGTAATCAAAGTCGTGTCTAACATCGCCACTGCTCTTTTAACAAGCTCACCACATAAAGGTTCAGTGATCTTAACGGCTTCCATCGAGAACTCTTCCCGGGGGAAGACTATAAAAACCCTCCTAGGTGAGGAAGGAGCTTCCGTATGGGGCAAGGGATTCGCATTCTGGTGGTTGACGATACCGACGCACTCCGCATGGGTACCGCGCGAGTTCTTCGCCAAGCGGGGTACATGGTTGAAGAAGCATCCACTGGGGCGGAATGCCTGGAAAAAGTCCGCTCCTCTCCCCCCGATCTCGTCCTTTTGGACGTCAATTTGCCTGACATGAATGGTTTCGACATCTGCCGGACCTTGAAGGCCGAATCCCAATCGCATCGCGTTTATGTCATGATGCTTTCGGCGAGCAAGACCAGCGCCGACGATCGCTCGGAAGGATTGGAGATCGGGGCCGACGGCTATATGGTTCGGCCCCTTTCCAATCGGGAATTGCTTGCCGGCGTCCGAGCCATGGAGCGCATTATTCGTGCCGAGCGTGAACGGGACCGTCTCATTGTAGAGCTCCAAGAGGCTCTCGCCAATATCAAGGTGCTTCGAGGTTTGCTGCCTATTTGCAGCCACTGCAAAAAGATAAGAGACGACAAGGGATATTGGAAGGCGGTGGAAGTTTACATTCGGGAACACAGCGAGGCGGAATTCAGCCACGGATTGTGTCCCGATTGCGTTCGCGAGCTCTATCCCGAATACGCCGATTTGATCCTGAAATCTATCAACTCTTCAACCTCGTAAACGTCAACTCACTGTCGAACCTTGGCATATAAACGAAAGGCTCTCCGCCAGACAGAAAAGGCAGGCATCCCCGGAGGTTCTCTGCGGAGGCCCCATCCTTAAAAAAATGAACGCCTGCATGCGATTCAACCCAGTCGTGCAACAGAGTGAAGACAGAGCGATGGTTTTGAGCATATACCGTTGGACCGGGCCCGATTCGCGATAATTCGGGCCAAGTCTGACACCGATGATGCTTTAAGCACCTGAGCGGATGGGTTCAGGCAGGCCGATCCTTCGCAACCTTGGCGGTTCGAGCCATTGTCAACAAACTTTATCGAGGTCGACCCATGGATTGGATTCAGCGTTTGAGAGCCCAGACACGGGAACTGCACAAGACGGCGCAGGCCCTGCCGTTTTTCAGGGCGCTGAGTGAGAAGACGCTACCTGTGGAAAGTTTCGTCGGCCAGTTGCGGTGCCTGGCTGTAGTCCATGGGTGCTTGGAAAAACAGTTGACGGCTCATGCCGCCCAAGAACCTTTTCATCGTTTGCTTCAAGGGCATCGTCCAAAGCTGCCGCTTTTGCTCCAAGATCTCCAATCTTTTCCCGCAACATCGGTCTTGGATATCCTTCCGGCGGTCAATAAAGCCTTGGACACGGCCGATCAGATCCTGACCGTATCCCTCGAAGACCGCATGGCCTTGGTGGGATATCTCTATACTCTGGAAGGATCCATGATGGGTGGGCGGGTGATGGCCCACAAAGTGCGCGATGCTTTCCCTGACCTGGAAAACCCTGGGATGCACTTTTTTACATGTTATGGTGAAAATCTGCCCATTCATTGGAGCAGCTTTCTGGACACCTTGGCATCATCCATACCAGATCCGGAATCGCAAGAAAGGATCATCAGGGCGGCAGGCGATATTTTTCGATCCATGATCGGCATCTACGAGGCTCTCTATCCCTTCGGAGCCGAGCAATTGGGGCGCCATGTCGTGTCCTTGAATCCTGAGGCCGGCCGCCATTCCCTGCCCTCCAATGAGGATGAGCTTCAGGCGGCTTTGCGGGCCGCCGACCGCTGTTGGGAATCGTTTCCGTATTTCGGCTTCCGGTACGGTGATCGGGGCCGACGGTTTGCCGCAAGTGACACGGCCTGGCTGGCGTCCCTGTGCGACGTGGACCTCCGGGCGCTTTTTGATGAGGTCCGCTGGCTCGCCGAACTCCTCGCTGTGCGGGGTATTCCCACCTGGTTCACGGAAACGCAGATTCGGATGCTCCACGAGGAACTGAGTCAGGCACGCCCTGAGGAACACACGCGTTTCGACCGCCTCCTCCTTGCCGCAGATGTCTTGAGACACCGCCGCAAAGCCGCCCCTGCTTCAGATGACATCGAAGCGCGTGCCAAAGCCCTGCGTGAACAATTTCCGGTTGGGGAGGAGGCGTTCTGGGGGCCGATCTTTCTGACGCTGGCCGCGGCCGCGGCGGATCAAGATTCTGGAATTCCCGGCGGCCCTGAGCCGATTCTCCGCTGGTTGCGTGTGACACGAAGCGGGGAAGCCCAACGGGTTGACGACATCGAGGCTTTCCTGAACGCAGCCTCAAGGAGATGCAATAAGGGATGTCAACCCTGAAGCGACATCGCCTGTGTGGGCTGACTCCTGTGCTGGCGAATGCCCGCGCCTGCGAGCCGCCGGCCCATCGCGGCACGGATCGTCTCGTCGTGCTCGCCCGCGTCAAGGGTGCGCTCGCTGCGCTCGCCGGCTTTGCCGCCCTTGACACGATCTGTGCGCGACGAGCCGCCATTAGCGCGGGCGATGGGCATACGGGTGCCTCCGGCGGGGGCTCCGGGCTCCAGGTTGCCTCGCCACTGATAGGGTGCTATCCTAGAAAAGCGGGCGGTCCGGGACCTCGAGTACGCCTGCGGGCCTTTACGGCGCGTCAGGATTTCTCCAATGGGGCATGGAGCGCCCGCAACCTGTTTCTACGCGGCCTTGACCATGGCGGCGGCTTTGCGCATGCCGCGCATCGCCTTGTGGGCCGACCACGGCTCGTTGCGGACCAGCAATGTGAACACCAGCTCCGCCAGCTTGCGTGCGATGGCACCCCCGGCGGCCTTCTTGGTCTTGCCGCGGGCCCGCAACCGCTCGTAGAAGCTTCCGATGACCGGGTTGTACTGCCGGGCGGCCGCCGAGGCCACCAGCAGCGTCATCTTCAGCATCCGGTTGCCCTTGTACGTCATGCGATAGCGGCGCTTCGCCTCGCCGCTCTCCCACACAATCGGGTACAGACCGCAGTAGCCCACGAAGTCGCTCTTCGTCTCAAAGCGTGCGATGTCGCCCACCTCGGCGAGAATCGCCGCCGCCGACACCGCGCCGATCCCCGGGATGGACGTCAGCACCTGGTCGGGAAAGACCCGCTCGAGCAGTTCGGAAATGGCACCATCAATTTCCACGAGCAGGGCATCCAGGTCGAGAATCCGCCGCGCCGTCATCTGCACGAGCATACGCGTGACCTTGGCAAGCTCAGCACAGGGTGCCTCTGCCGCCAGGGCGTGGAGCTTTTCAGCGAAGGCCGTGCCCACGCGGTGCCTGGGGCCGTAGCGCATCGCGGCCAGATCCTCGACGCTGCGCTCGATCAACAGGTGCGGCGAGCCAAACTCGGCAAGCACGACCAGCAGGCGCTTGGAAAACGTCTGGATGCCCAGCACCTTCCGGTAGCCCGGCAGGTGGTAGCGCAGCAGCTTGTGGAGCCGGTTCTTGTGGTCGGTGCGCTCTTCGACGAGACGACGCCGCGTGCGCGTGGCCTCCTTGAGCTCCTCGAACAGCTCGGGCTGGACGGCCTGCGCCTTGGGCTGCATCCGCAGCAGGAACAGCGCAATGAGATGACTGTCCAGGCGGTCGGTCTTGGCGTCCTTGAGCAGTGCCTTGCCGAAGTGTTTGACCGCCCGCGGGTTGAGCACGTGCACCTCGACCTGGCGCCGCTTCTCGCCACGCAGGGCCTGCTCCAAGCGCTTGTGCATGTTCGAGGTGGACTCCATACCGCAGACCACCTGCGCCTTCGGGCCGACCAGAGCACTGGCCGACACGATGGCAGCCCGCAGCTCTGTCCATCCCTGCTGATCGTTCACGTAGGTCGAAGGTTGGCGCACTGTGCGCCCCTCACGGTCGACAAAGGAGGCGTCGATCTTCGCGTTCGATACGTCCAGACCCACGCACAGTTTGTCTCCATTCATCGCATACCTCCATGTGCAAACTGTTACCACCTGCGAGGGAAATCCTCCAACGCGCCGGCCCCGCTTCGCCTCCTGAATTGCGCGGTCGTGCCGCAGGTTGCAATCAAAGCTCCGGGCCGGGCGCCGAGGGGTCAGTCTCCTTGTCGCGCTCATAGCGCACGGACCATGACGACCTGGTCCCCGACGCCGTGGCCCGGACAACCTAACCAACCGCAAACCGCCTGGTCCACACGTCCGGGCGACCCACACTACTTATAGGAGAACACCATGACGAACGCCGTGAAGGATTTGGCGGAATCGTTGCGGTCCTGCACGGACGACGTGCACAAGGCGATTCATCAATGCTTGGCTTTCCTTGATCCTGGATCGCGCGGCGACGATGGGGAGATTTTTTCGGATCCCTTGGGCCGTCCGTCGGCCTTTGCGCTGTACCTGTCCGAGATGATCGCAAACCATCAACCTGCAGCTTTGCTGGAATACCTTCTATGGGTCCAGTCTCGGCGGCAGTCTTCTGAAGTCCACGGGGACCGCCTGATTCAGACTTTGGGTTGTCTGAGAAAAGCCCTCAAGAAAGCTTTTCCGCAGCACGCCCGAGCGGTGACCGATTTCCTCCAGGCCGTCGAGACTCTTCAGGCAATGAGCCAAACACCGGAAGACGCTTCAACTTGGTCACAAGACCCCTTAGACCAGTTGGCTCAAGAGTATCTGCAGGCTTTGTTAGACACCGATCGGGACCGTGCATGGCGCATCATCGACAACGCCGTGCACCAAGGGACAGCCATAAAGGACATCTATCTTGGGATCTTTCAGCGCACACAATACGAAATCGGGCGATTGTGGCAGCTGAACCGAATCAGTGTGGCCCAGGAACACTATTGTACGGCATCTACCCAACTCATGATGTCACGACTCTACCCTCGTTTTTTCTCTGGAAGCCGGCGGGATCTTCGCTTTGTGGCCGCGTGCGCCGGTGGGGAACTCCACGAATTGGGTGTCCGCATGGTCGCCGATTTTTTCGAAATGGACGGCTGGGATACCCTGTATCTTGGAGCCAATACGGAGGCATCAAGGCTTTTGAGCGCTGTGGCCACCCGATCACCCCACGTGGTCGGGCTTTCTGCGACGATGCCAAGCCACGTGCGTCACGTGGAAGACCTCATCCGGGAACTGAGGCGCCACTTCGGCCAGACAACCAAGATCTTAGTGGGGGGAAGCCCTTTTAAACGCCGCCCAAACCTCTGGCAGGAAGTGGGTGCCGACGGCTACGCCCCAGATGCACAAGCGGCCGTCACCGTTGCGAACTCTATGGTAGCAGGGACAACATGAGGAAGAAAGCCAGCCGATTCGAGCCGGCCACCGTAGCCCTGCTGTGCAGTGTCGACGGGGTTATCCGATGTGTTCTCCGGGATGATTTGGGCTTTAGAGATCGCCTTTCTTCGGGGCGCCTTTTTCCTCTCGCGCTGGATGTCCAGAGCTTTCAAAAGGCCTTGCATTTCCTCAACCATCTGGCGCTCCACGGCACGGCCTTCGACTGGACCCTCAATGCCCGACTTGGACAAGATGAGCACCTCGTGACCCTGTACTTTGCCGGGGCCAAGATTGACGAAGATTTGCTCATTATTGGAGCCCGGAACGGTGGTGAAGCCCGTCAGGCCCTGGATGAGCTCATGCGAATCAATAACGAACAAGCCAATGCGTTGCGCGAAAGCATCAAAGCCCGAGAAGAAATCCTTCGGCACGCCCGAGAACGGGACGCCACCCTTTATGAAGAACTCATGCGGGTCAACAACGAGCTGGCGAACCTTCAAAGAGAATTGGCCAAAAAAAACGCTGAACTGGCCCGACTGAACGAGCTGAAGAGTCAGTTTCTGGCAATGGCCGCCCACGATCTCAATCATCCCATCGGTGTGATCATGATGTATGGGGAATTTCTTCTTGAGGAGGCGGGTTCTCAGCTTTCGCCCGAGCATTTAGAGTTCCTTCGCATCATCGTCGATTCAAGCCGCACCATGCAAAATATTCTCAACGATTTTCTGGATATCGCGAAAATCGAAGCCGGTCGGCTGGAACTTCAGAAAATCCCGACAGACCTGGAAACCCTTATTCGGCAAAGCATCAATCTCAACCAATGGCACGCATCCAAAAAAGGCATTCGCATCGACTTCGACGTCCAGGGACCTCGGCTTCATGTCTTTGTCGATCCGCCGAAAATGGAACAGGTTTTGGCCAATCTTCTTTCCAATGCCGTGAAATTCTCCCCCGAAGGGACAGTGATTCGGGTGAAGCTGCAAATCGACGGGCGGCAGGCCGTCTTTTCAGTGGCGGATCAGGGCGTGGGCATTCCCCAGGACAAACTGCACCAACTTTTTCAGCCCTTTGAGCGAATTCGCCCCAAAGGGTCGAGCCAGGAAAAGGGGTCCGGATTGGGTCTTGCCATTGTGAAGAAAATCGTCGAAGCCCACGGGGGAAAAGTATGGGTGGAAACCCGCGAAGGTCAGGGCAGCACCTTCTTCGTTGCGCTCCCTCTGGACAGCCAACATTGAGCTTTTGAGCTCACGGGAAGCAATGAAAATCCGAGCCTGGAAGAAGACGTGTGACGCCGACCCAAGGCCAAGCCCGTGTTCGCTCGGCGGCATCCTCTGCCTCTGGCAAGACACCTGAGTCCGGGGGGATCCCCGCCATCACTCTTTTATTTTCTCGCCATGACCTGGAATCGATGCCGGCTTCGGGCAATGATACCTCATGGGCAGGTTCCCGTGCCTGCCCTGAATATGTGCGGGCTTTGGATAAGGGCGCATCCTGTATGGGGGGCCATGGGAACGCCCCTAGGAGCGCAACCGTCCCCTGGATGGGGTTCGGCATACCCATAACCCTGAATCCGGGAAACGAGACAGTGGGACTGACCTTCGGAGAACCGAACCGATGCCCCTGCCCGATGAGAATTTTATAGGAATCCCCGCAGCATATAAGAGACGTCGGTTGACCCGGATATCTTCGGTAAGACATGTTTATCCAGAGACGCAATCTCCCAGATCAAGGAAGACATTCAGGATAGTTGTGTTCTGAAAGAACGCCCCGGACACCTGGGAAGGATCAAGCGCAGCGCATGGACCCTGAGCTTTTGCGACACTTCTCTCCCAGGGCCGGAGACCGTAGATCCCACGATTCAGGTCATGGGGAACTTCCAGAAAACGAGGGTGGTCCTTAAAGTTTCGACCATCGGGCCACTATCGGCTGGGGGCGAAAGTCCGCAAACGAAAACCTCCAGTGTGGCCTGAGGTCTCGTCAACAAGGAAAGGCAGTTTATCCGCATGGGCTTCCCCTCGAACGCCCGGGCGGGAGAAATGCTCTTGACTGGAAATATGGGCCATGAAAACATCGACATTGGAAAGGCCCTCGTTTCCTTGGGAATCGGCCCGGAGAGTGCGGCAGGCTCTCGATTGTTTGTCCCTGACCCCGGGAGCGACACCCATAATGATGCCGTGCACCCATGCTGAAGGCATTCGATGCCCTCACACACTCAGGTGATTGTCAAGATGACATCCTTGGCTTTCGTCTCGGTGCAGTCCAGTGCGAGATCCCCCCACGGGTGTGGGCACCGGTCGTCGAGATCAGCCCGAGGAGAGCCAAAAGGGCTTGAGCGTCAACACAATCTTTTCCGCGGAGCAGATTTCACTGCGCCTCAGCCCTGTTGCAATCCCTCAACAGGAAAGGAACACAGATGCCGATGGTATCCTTTGTGGCTCTCGGCACCGATCGGGGCGTTGACATCTTTGACGAGTTGTTCCGCCTCCTGGAAACAACGGCTCCGGATCGCCTGGCTTTGGACGAAAACCCCATCACTTTCAGCACGCTTGTCCACATGCGCACCGCAGCCGAATTGTTTACGGAAGAATTCCTTCTTCATCAGAAAAGACAGGTGCTTCTCCGCCGAGGGGATGTCGGAGCGCTTGCCGGGTTGTTCTATGCCTTACACCACAGGGATGTGCCCGTTCACTTCGTGGACGGCGCCTTCGGGGACATCCTGTCACCATCTGGGGATCTCATCGGCTCTTACCCTTACGTCGGTGATGCCGATTTCGCAGCGGACACCGACATGATGCGCACTCCGATCGATTTGATCAAGCAGCGCATTCCTCGGTATCCCGGCCGCGACTTTGACTACGAATTGATCCATGCCTACCAGGTGGAAGCCCCCGACTGGGTCATGGACCGAGCCATCCCCGAACGGAATCGCTTTACCGCAACGGTCATCAACAAAATCATGGAAATTCACAGCGGAAATGTCTTGGCGTTTATCGGAATGAGAAAGCGCTTCCGGAAAGATCTTTACGAAGCCACTGAAGGGGTCACCCCAAAAGATGTGGAGGATTTTGTCCCGTTAATGGATCTTATTCGAACAGATAACAAGAACTTTGTGGACCTCCTGGCCGACTGAGCTTTTTCGTCGCGAAGATCCCTTTCTTCGCGTTTTCTCGTGCTCGTTCGCAGACGCGGCCGGAAATCAGTGCTTCCGCGCCTGCCGACTTCCTGAATCCGTAAGACTGGTTCTATACAAACTGCCTTGCCGCAGCTCCACTCGCGTGTTGGATTGCCATTTTGTCCTTAATCCGTGAGATTAGGTCGATGCATAAAAATTTCCTGCCGGAGATATCATACGGAATTGACGTCTCTTTTATGCCATGGGCTCTCCTATCAAATTTCACCTCGCACGGGCATCCATTCGGATGTCTGAAGGTCGGCTCATGCCGTTTATTCCATGGATTCAGGGTTATCGTTATGCGAAACCCCATGGACGGGACCGTTGTCCTCTTCGGGGCGCCCCCGTGGGCGCGCCGATACCGGGCTGCACCCTAGTCCAACGGACCGCGCCGACTTCGGCGAGGCATGGGACTCGACCCCTACAGGATCGTCGCCCAAGGATCGGCATCCATTTATGACCGCAAAGAATATCCCGACAGCCTGGATCGGATGGATTCAAGGACTTTCCAGGCCTTTCTCCCCGGCCGTCTGGATGAGTCGTCGAACCTCTGCATCGGCAGCCAAACGATTCACATAGTCCCGCAGTCCCCTATAGAGCGTCCCTAAGGGACCGTAGAGAAGCTCCTGGAGTCGCTGCCAGCCTCCCGGGATGTGATTCAAAAAGCCGGGTTTACCTTGCGTGCCGCCGAGAAAAGCAAATGCCGCGAGGAACTGCACGCATCGACACAGCGCCAGCGTCGCAAAACGCTCGCAAAACCGATCATAACTCCCCCCCAGGACAGGCCGCGCCAAACGCCAATAAAATGGCACCAGTTCTTCGATCAACGAAGAAGGCAGCATCACGTAGGGGTCAAGAAGCAACGCCGCAAGATCATACTCCGGCGGTCCGAAACGCGTTCCCTGAAAGTCGATCACCCAGAGAGAACCCTTGCAGACCATGAGGTTACGGCTTTGAAAATCCCGATGAAAAACGACAACTCCACGA
Source organism: Desulfosoma profundi (assembly GCF_055387865.1). Lineage (NCBI taxonomy): Bacteria > Pseudomonadati > Thermodesulfobacteriota > Syntrophobacteria > Syntrophobacterales > Syntrophobacteraceae > Desulfosoma > Desulfosoma profundi. Next base: position 144,630 of record NZ_AP042420.1, read on the forward strand.
TTCTCTCCCGCTTGCTGGGCAAGTGTGCGGAACTCGTCCTCCACCTCCAAAGGAATTTCATCCAGGCCCAAGAACCCGGAAAGAAAAGCCCGCCGGAAATAGAGCAGCTCCCTTTCATAGACAAAGTTGGGATCATATCGGCTGCCGTCATGGCACCACAGGGGAGAAAAACCCTTCCATGCCCGAAGGTGGTAATGCGCCAAAAGGATGACGGCCCGGTGATAAAGAGATTTCAGACGATCTCGAGATCCAATGCGTTTGGCGACATTGAAGAGGTGGAGGGATCCCAGGTCTCGAAAAACGAAAACACCTTCCCGGGGGTCCCCATGAAGCAAAGGAGGAACTGGAACGCCGACTCGATGCAGGTGTCTGCCCATGTGCCACACAGCATCATTCTCATCCACGGGATCCTTTCTCCGGGGACTGACCAACACCACGTAACGCCCGTTGTCGCTGAAAAGCCTGAAAAACCGACGATCCGACCCGTCTCCGGCCAAAGGCATCAGAGACTCCGGCTCAACATGGTAGCCCCAGTCCCGGAGCCGTTCGTGAACCCCCGGCATCTCCAGGTGTCCGTGCTTTGGAAGCCCACACCTGCGCTTCACGATTCCCTCTTGGCGAAACCCTTGGGAACCGCGGCTGACGTCCTCGCCGTTTTCCATGTTCAGCTCCGGACCTTCGTGGATTCTTGGCTTCTCTTTATGGCGCCATGCTGGGATTGGAAGCGGATGCCTTCTCCAGACGGCATGAAAATCGTCCCTTGGTGTCTTCCGGACACCACGGCAGCATCGGTGAGGATACAATTTTCAAGCACGCTCATGGGGCGAATGACGCAACGATCCCAGATGACCACATTTCTCAGGATGCAACCCCTGCCCACACTGGTCGAGGATCCAATGACCACCGTACCGTCCATCAACACCGAGGTATCCACGGTTGCCGTGGGGTGGATCCAACGGCCGGAGGCAGGAACGGACAGGAAGCGATCGCCGCCGCTTCGGAAGTGTTCATAGGCCACATGGACATCCCAATAGCTTTCAAGGGACCCCACTTCATGCCACCAAAGATTTTCATCGCAGAGCGCTGCCGGAGGCGTCCCCTGAGCGATCCACTCCTGATAGAGGTCGATGATATGAAACGGCGTGCCTTGGGGAATGCACCTCAACGCCGACGGTTCCACGACCTGAATCCCCGTGAAGGTCCACAGGCGGCGATCTCCGTGCGGGCGCTGCTGTCCGTAGGCGGATGTGGGAGAAAACCCCGAGGATCGAAAAAAGCCCGTGACGACCGTGCGCTCGGCATTGACGGCCACGGAATCGAACCGGGAGGTGCGGCATAACAGCATCGTCACCGCCGCCCCCCGGGATTGATGCCTTTTCAAAAGGCCGTGCAAGGACACCCGGGCCGCCACATCCGCGTTGACGACCACAAAGGGGGCGTTTCCGAGAAGGCCGAGAGCATTACGCACCCCGCCGCCGGTCCCCAAAATGTCCTTTTCCACCAGCACATCCACCGGGATGGGCCATTGGCGAACGTGAAAGTGTTCCACCAACTTCTCGGGCAGGTGATGGGCGTTCACCACCACCCTTTGGAAACCTTCCCGGACCGCCTGATGAATCCACCGATCCAAGAGGGACTCTCCCCAGACCGGGCACAACGCCTTGGGCCGCACGGTGCTCAGGGGACGGAGTCGCGTTCCATAACCTGCTGCAAGGATCATCAAGTGCACAAAACAACCCCTTGAGTCGCGGCAATGTCTTGACAGCCGGTGTTTCTTGATTGAAAGTGCAGCCTTGTGAGCGCATACATGACGGCTGATCCGTTTGGTGCCACCGAGAATATGGTAAGAGGACTCAAAAAATCCTTCAAACAAAATCCATGACTCTTCCAACCACACGTGAGAACAACGCAGGGCGCCACCTGTTCTTGGGTTTCCAGGGAACCGTTTGGACGGAGTCGCTCCGATTCCGTCTCCAGGAGCTCCGCCCTGGAGGTTTGGTGCTTTTTCGACGAAACATCCAAGATGGCGCCCAGCTCACGGAACTTATCCGAGAGGCGAACGCATGGGCTCAGGACCAGCTGGGATGGCGCCTTTTATGGGCCGTGGATGAAGAGGGCGGATCGGTTCAAAGGCTTTCAAGCATTTTGGGACCGGCTCCGGCGGCGCTCGAGCTCGCCGAAGAGGGCGAAGAGGCTTTGTGCCGATGTGTGTCTCAGACGGCCAATGGCCTTCGACGCCTGGGCATTCAGATCAATTTAGCCCCGGTGCTTGATGTGGTTGAGGATCCCCACGAGCATTTCCTCGGATCCCGTGCCCTGGGCAAATCCCCGGATAAGATCGCACAACTGGGAACGCTTTGGGTGCAGTCCCTCCAGGAAAACGGTGTGGCGGCCACAGCCAAGCATTTTCCGGGACTCGGCACGGCACGCCGGGATCCCCACGACCACTGCCCTGTCGTTGAAGCTTCGTCCGCCGACAAGGCCCGTAGGGATTTGGCTCCCTTTCGACAGGCCGTTCGATGCGGCGTGCGAGCCGTCATGACCTCCCACGCCGTCTACCCATTTTGGGATCCCGACTGGCCCGGAACCCTGTCCCAAAAGATCAACAAAGGGCTCTTGCGAGACACATGGGGCTTCGGCGGCCTCCTCCTTTCCGACGACGTGGACATGCAGGCCATCGGTGAACGTTATGAACCGGAGACCGTGGTGCGGTGCGCTTTACTTGGAACCGTCGATGGGTTGTTAGTCTGTCAGAATGAGGCTAAGGCCGAGGTTTTTGCGCGGGCACTTCACGACGGCATCCGCCGCCACCGGGATCTTCAGGAGGCCCATCTTCGCTCGTTGGACCGCCTTGACAGTTTGTGGACATCTTTTTTTTGACATCCGCAATGCTCTATTCTAGCCTTAAAGCTTTAAAAAAAGCGAGGTCACGCCCATGAACTTCAACATCGAACAATTTACGCGCATGCGCCGGCTCCCCCCTACGTCTTTGCCCAAGTCAATGCTTTGAAGATGGAAAGACGGCGAGCCGGCGAAGACATCATCGATCTCGGGATGGGAAATCCCGACGTCCCTACCCCGCAGCACATTGTGGACAAGCTGGTGGAGGCGGCACAAAAGCCGCATAACCACCGGTATTCGGCATCCCGGGGGATCACGAAATTGCGTCACGCCATCGTGGATTGGTACAAGCGCCGCTACGATGTGGATCTCGATCCTGAATCCGAAGCTGTGGTGACCATCGGTGCGAAGGAAGGCCTTTCGCACCTTGTGCTGGCCCTCGTCAATCCCGGCGATGTGGTATTTTCTCCCAACCCCACTTACCCGATTCACCCTTATTCGGTGATCATCGCTGGAGGGGACTTGCGCTCCATTCCCATTGGCCCGGGAAGAGATTTCTTCGAAGACCTCCAGATCGCCGCCAAGCAGACATGGCCACGACCGAAAATGTTGATCATTTCCTTTCCCCACAATCCGACGACGGCCGTGGTGGATTTAGCCTTTTTCCAGAAGGTGGTGGATTTCGCCAGGGATCATCACCTCATGGTGATTCACGATTTGGCCTACGCCGATCTCGTCTTCGACGGTTACACGGCTCCGAGCATCCTTCAGGTGCCGGGGGCAAAAGAAGTGGCGGTGGAATTCTTCTCCATGTCCAAGAGCTATAGCATGGCGGGGTGGCGCGTCGGCTTTTGCGTCGGCAATCAGGAGATGGTCGGAGCCCTGACGCGACTGAAGAGCTATCTGGACTATGGAATCTTTCAACCCATCCAGATTGCGGCCATCATCGCCTTAAACGGGGATCAGAGCTGCGTCCAAGAAATTGTTGATATTTACCGGTCCCGCCGGGATGTCCTCGTGGATGGACTGCGGCGCATTGGATGGCGCATGGAAAAACCCAAGGGCACCATGTTCGTGTGGGCCCCGATCCCTGAGCGGTTTCGTCCCATGGGGTCCGTGGAATTTTCCAAATTCTTGATCGAGAAAGCCAAAGTCGCCGTCTCGCCGGGTTTGGGTTTCGGGGAATACGGAGACGGTCACGTCCGGTTCGCCCTCGTGGAGAATGAAATGCGCATCAAGCAGGCCATCCGGGGTATCCGAAAGGCCTTTCAGGATGCCTGAGTCGTCTGAGAATTAGGAGCACACGACAACAATGAAATCGATACGGATCGGTTTGATCGGCTGGGGAACCGTCGGATGCGGCATGTTGCACACTCTCCGGGAAAACGCCAAAGAAATCCAAGCCCGCGTCGGTGTTCACCTGGATGTGGTTCGAGTGGCCGACCTGGATGTGGACACACCCCGGCCCGTGCCTGTGGACCCCAAAATCCTGACACGTTCCGCGCAAGACATTTTGGACGAGCCCTCCATCCAGATTGTGGTCGAACTGATCGGCGGCATTGAACCCGCCCGGTCGTTTATTAAAAAGGCCCTGGAAAACGGCAAGCATGTGGTCACGGCCAACAAGGCCCTCTTGGCCCACCATGGCAACGAGATTTTCGATCTTGCCGCACGCTCCGGGGGAGCCGTGGGGTTCGAGGCGTCCGTGGCAGGCGGAATCCCGCTCCTTAAGTCCATTCGGGAAGGGTTGACCGCCAATCGACTCGACACCCTCTTTGGGATCCTCAACGGAACAGCCAACTACATTCTCACGCGCATGACCGAAGAGGGCCTCCCGTTTTCGGAAGCCCTCGCCGAAGCCCAGCGCCAAGGCTATGCGGAGGCGGATCCCACACTGGACGTGGACGGCATCGATACGGCACACAAGTTGGCCATCGCAGGGGCCATGGCCTTTGGCACACCCATCTGTTTTGACAAAGTCTATGTGGAAGGCATCCGAAACATCGACCCTTTGGATGTGCAGTTTGCTTCTGAATTCGGCTATCGATTGAAACTGCTTGCCATTGCCCGCAGTGCCGACGGTCAGCTGGAGCTGCGGGTCCATCCCACCCTCATCCCCGAACGACACGTTTTGGCAAGTGTGCGGGGTGTCTATAACGCCGTCCATATCCATGGCAACGCCGTCGGAAACATCATGCTCTACGGCCTCGGCGCGGGAATGATGCCCACGGGAAGTGCCGTGGTGGCCGATCTTGTGGACTTGGCCCGGGACATCATGACGGGCAGTGTTCATCGTGTCCCCCCATTGGGTTTTCTCCCAGAGAACACCAGCGAAATCCCGGTCAAGCCTATGGATGACGTGATGACTCGGTATTACTTCCGGTTCTCGGCCGTGGACCGTCCTGGTGTTCTCTCCAAGATTTCGGGCATTCTAGGTGCCAATCAGATCAGTATCGCCGCTGTTATCCAAAAAGGACGCGAAGTGGAAGGAGCCGTGCCCATTGTCATGCTGACCCATGAAGCCAAGGAAAAGGATGTCCGCCGGTCCTTGGAGGCCATCGACCGTCTGGATATTGTGCGCGGCACGACACGGCTTATCCGCATTGAAGACAGGGCCGATAATGACGGCCCCGGCGTGTGAGGCCAAAGAGCATGAAGCCGAAGTACGTGATTCTGGTTGGAGACGGCATGGGGGACTACCCGGTGGCGTCCCTGGGCGGTCGAACACCCCTGGAAGTCGCCCACACACCGTTTATGACGCGTATCGCCCGGATCGGGGAGATCGGAACGGTGCAGACGATTCCATTGGGCATGGAGCCGGGAAGCGATATCGCCAACATGGCGCTCCTTGGCTATGATCCCAGCATTTATCACACGGGCCGGGCGCCTCTTGAAGCTGCAAGCCTCGGTGTGCAGCTCGGCCCCGCCGATGTGGCTTTTCGATGCAACCTCGTCACCCTGGAACACGATCATGACGGCACGGAACGCATGGGGGACTATTCGGCCGGGCACATTTCCAGTGCAGAAGCCCATGAATTAATCCGATCGTTGCAAAGGGCCTGTGAAGGGTTGCCACTGAGGCTTTATCCAGGGGTGAGTTATCGCCACTTGGTGGTCTGGGAAGGCGGCCCAACGACACTGGAAACCACCCCTCCCCACGATATCCTCGGGGAACCGACCGCTGGTTATGCGAAAGTATACGAAACCACGGAAGTTCTCCGGGTCTTCATGGATCGCTGCCGCCACATCTTGGCCACGGATCCCGTGAACCGCAAAAGGCGTGAAGCGGGCAGGCGTGAAGCCAATGCGGTGTGGCTTTGGGGTCAGGGGCGGGCTCCCTCCATGCCCACGCTGACCGATCGGTATGGTGTTCGCGGGGTGATGATCTCCGCCGTCGATCTCCTCAAGGGGCTCGGCATCTACGCCGGCTTGGAGCCCATCCATGTTCCCGGAGCCACAGGATATCTGGACACGAATTACGCGGGCAAAGTGGATGCTGCCTTGAAAGCCCTGCAGGAAGTGGACTTCGCCTTCATCCATGTGGAAGCTCCGGACGAAGCCGGTCATGAAGGCAGCTTGCCGAAGAAAGTCCAAGCCATCGAAGATTTCGACGCCAAGGTTGTGGGCCCCATGTTGGACGGCCTGGCGAATTACAGCAGATGTCATGTGCTTGTGGCGGCCGACCATCTTACACCGCTCAGTGTGAGAACCCATGTGGCAGATCCGTCACTCTATGCTCTTTTCAAAGGAAACTTGAGGGCAGCGGAACCTAAAACTCAGGAAATCATTTTTTGTGAAACGGCCGCCAGAGAATCGGGGCGGCATATGGGCAGCGGCACGGAGCTTTTCCACCGCCTCATGAACTCGGACGACCTTTCTTGATCCAGCGTCAGGGAACATGCCGAAAACACAAGCGGTGATATCCAAGACAACGCGAGCCGTGGTTCGGGTCCTGTACGGGGACACGGATGCCATGGGACAGGCCTACTATGGTCAGTATATGCGCTGGTTTGAGGTGGGACGAGCCGAGTGGTTCCGAAATCTGGGGACCACATACAGGTACCTTGAAGAACAAGGGGTATTCCTCCCGGTCATCGAAGCCCACTGCCGGTATTTGCGGCCGGCGTTTTACGACGATGTGTTGGAGATCGAAACGTCCTTTCATTTCCCGGCACCGGCGAGACTGCGCTTTGATTATGCCGTCCACCGAAGACACCCTCAGGAGCTCTTGGCCCAGGGTTATACGGTGCATGTGTGCGTCAATGGAGAGAGAAAACCCCTCAAACCTCCTCTCTGGCTCCGAAATCTCCTGACCCCCAACGCTTCGGCGGCCCTTGGAGCCTGATTCGGGAAAAGACCATGATCATTTATCCGGCCATTGACCTGAAAGACGGGCAGTGCGTGCGGCTCATGCAAGGCGACATGGCAAAGGCAACGGTCTACGGAACAGATCCCGTAGCCGTGGCGCGACATTGGGAAGCCCAAGGAGCTCAATGGCTTCACGTCGTGGATTTGGACGGGGCCTTTGCCAAAACGCCGAGGAACCGAGAAGTCATCGCCGCCATCGTGAAGGAAGTGTCCATCCCTGTGCAGTTGGGTGGAGGAATCCGCAGCATGGAAACGCTGCACCGTTACGTGGATCTCGGGGTGCAACGTCTCATCTTGGGCACATGGGCTCTTCGCGATCCCAAAGTGGTGGAAACCGCGTGTCATCGGTTTCCGGGCCGGATCGCGCTTGGGATCGACGCCCGCGACGGCTACGTTGCCGTGGAAGGATGGACGGAGACCACGCAGGAAGAGGCCGTGTCTTTCGCCCAGCGGTTTGAAGGACTCGGACTGAGTGCGATCATCTACACAGACATCCAAAGAGACGGCATGCAAACCGGGGTCAACGTGGAGGCCACCAGGCGGTTATGCACCGCCTTGTCCACACCCGTAATCGCCTCAGGCGGTGTTGCCTCTTGGGACGACATCCAAGCCCTCCTCCCTCTCGTCCCCTTGGGACTCAACGGCGTCATTACCGGAAAAGCGCTCTACACCGGCACCTTGAATCTTTCGGAAACCTTACGCCGCCTGCGTTCTCTGCACATCCATTGATGAGATGGACGGCCGCCCGTCCGTACCGGGCACCAATCCGATCCGGGGCACGATCCGGCCATCCGAAGTCGGCACCGTCATCCGGACAATCACTCATTCCAGGAGGCTAGCCCATGGAACTACTCCACCAGATTGAACAGGCTTTGAAAGAAGCCATCAGGAGCCGGGATGAGGATCGTCGCACCGCTTTGCGCATGCTCCTCACCGCCATCAAGAACAAGGAAAAAGAACTCCGGCGTCAACCCACAGAGGCAGAAATTCATCAACTCATCGCCGGCGCCATCAAACAGCGTAAAGACGCTGTGGAGCAATTCTTGGCCGGCGGACGGAAGGATCTCGCGGACAAGGAAAACAAAGAAATGGAAGTGCTGAGATCCTTCCTCCCTAAACCACTGGACCCGGAGGCTCTCAAGGAGCTGGTCCAAGAAGCGATCCGCGAAGCGGGTGCCGCCTCTGTCAAGGAGATGGGCAAGGTCATGAAGCTGCTCATGCCCCGTGTTGCCGGTCGCGCGGAAGGCAGTGTGGTGCAGGAGATGGTTCGAGCCCAGCTGACCGGGTTGTGAGTGCGGATCGGAGGGAAGGCGGCCGCGGGAATCCCAGTTGTTTTGGGGTTGAAGATTTCTCGGAAGTAGGGTAAATCTTCTAAGTTTTGGGTCGCTAACCGACCCCATGTTTTCACAGGGATCCCTGGAGGCTGGCACGGGGCGGTGACCACGTCGGATGCGGCAACACGGATTAAGCAGGCGGTCGACATTTTGGACCTTATCGGCAGTGTGGTCCCGCTGAGGCGCGTGGGCACCCGGCATGTGGGGCTGTGCCCTTTCCACAAGGAAAAGACTCCCTCATTTCATGTGGACCCCGCCAATGGGTTCTTTTACTGCTTCGGGTGTGGGGCCGGGGGGGACGTGATCACCTTTGCCATGCGGCAGTGGAACTTGACGTTCCCTGAAGCCGTCAAGGCTCTGGCTGACCGTTACCACATCCCCCTCCCCGCCGACTCTTTGGGACCCCCGAAGGAAAAAACCGAAGTCCTGACGGCGATCTCTCACGCCCTGGAGATCGCCTGTCGTTTTTTTGTGAGCCGTCTGCATCACCCGGAACAGGGGCGTCTTGCGAGGGACTATATTCACAAGCGGGGCCTGACACCCGAAGTCGTTCAATCCCAGCGCCTCGGATACGCTCCGAACGGCTGGGATCAACTCTTGAAGCACCTGCAATCCAAAGGTGTCAGCATCGATGTGGCTGTCCGCGCAGGTCTCGTGGTCCGCTCAGACAAAGGCACGGTGTATGACCGGTTCCGGCATCGGCTGATGTTTCCCATCACCGCTCCGGACGGCGGGCTTGTGGCGTTTGGGGGACGTAGTTTGGACGCGACGGAGCCCAAATACCTCAACAGCCCGGAAACGGATGTCTATCACAAAGGCCGGACCCTTTATCAGTACGCGACGGCTCGGGAGGCCTGCCGGGCAGAGCGGCAGGTCATCGTGGTGGAAGGCTACATGGATCTCTTGGCTTTTCACGCTCGAGGTTTTCAGCGCGTGGTCGCCACCCTGGGAACGGCACTCACCGCCCATCAAGTCCGTCTGCTTCAGCGCATCGCCGATGAGGTGGTCTTGGTCTACGACGGAGACGCTTCAGGTCAGAAGGCTATGCTTCGGGCTGTGCCTCTCTTTGTGCAACACGGTCTCGCTGCCAGCTGCTTGACGTTGCCTTCGGGCATGGATCCGGACGACTACCTCAGGACGTACGGTCTGGAGGCTTTCCTCGAACGTCTCAAGGGGCGCCAAGAACTCTTGCACTTTGCCGTGGATACTGTCGCCCGCACGTGGAACGGGACGTCACAAGACAAAGTGCGGGTCATCAACGAATTGGCAGACCTTGCGCGAGAAGTCCAGGAACCGGTCCTGCGGGATGAAATGGCACGACACCTTGCAGGAAAGCTTTCTTTACCCGAGACGGTGGTCCAGAGCCGTTTTCAGCGCCCCTCGGGAAGGATGATCGGCGAGGGGCCATCTCCGTCCTTGCGGACGGAAAGGATGAGGCATGCCGTTCGGGATGTGCCGTCTGCGGAAGAAACCATTGTCCGTTTGATCCTCCAGCACCCGAGTCTTGCCCTGGAGGCGGCGGCCATGGGGGTACTCGAGCATGTCGAGCCGTCCTCGACAGCCAAACTGTTGGAAGCGATGATCGCCACCGGTGCACATGTCTTGTCCGAACATTTTTCATGGACGTCGATGACGGTTGACGACGAACAGTGCCGGCAGCTCCTGGCCCGCCTCATAATGGAAAAGGACGAAAATCCTCTGGACGAAGACGCCGCCAGGCTCCTCATGAAAGAGAGGATCGAGAGCTTGATCCTGCGCCGCAGGAAAAAAAGACTCGCGGAAATTCGAATGGCTCTCGCAGATGCTGATCGCTCGGGCGATGCCCAGGCTCGAAAAATACTCCTGGAAGAGTACCAAGCCCTTTGCGCGGCCGAAAGAAGGGGTTAAAGGTTTAGAGAACCCACCGAAGGAGTCAACGACCCATGACCGAAGATTCTAAAAAGCACACGGAAGAAACCTCCCAAAAACGGCCCGGACTGGAAGATCTCAAAAAACTCATCAGCGCCGGAAAAGAAAAGGGCTACCTGACCTATGATGAACTCAACGAGGTCCTTCCCGACGATCTCGTGACGCCGGAAAAACTGGACGACATGATGATGATTTTCGATGAAATGAATATCGAAATCGTCGATTCGGACCAACAGGTCAAGGTGGTCAAAGAGCGCTCCAGCGACGATGACGTCGAGGAGGATGAGGGCGAAGAAGAAGCCGTTTTGGATTTGGACGTAGAAGGACGGGTCACCGATCCCGTGAAAATGTACCTGCGGGAGATGGGCCAGGTGTCTCTACTCACCCGTGAAGGCGAAGTGGAAATTGCCAAACGGATCGAGGCGGGAGAAAGGGAAGTCTTCAACGCCTTGATGGAATCCTCCCTAGGGGTGGAAGAGATCCTTTCCATCAAAGAAGATCTCGAGAGCGGGCGCACGAAGATTCACGAAGTCCTCATTGCCACCGAAGAAGAAATGCCGGAAGAGGAAAAGGAGCACCTGCGCGGTAAGGTCATCGAGATTTTGGAGCAGGTTAAGCGGTTGGACACCGAGATCCGAGAAAAACAGGTGCGGCTGCTTTCCGAGGACTTACGCCCTTCGGAAAAAGATCTCTTGACCGCCGAAGTCCAGGCGAAAAAGGAACAGATCGTCAGCCTGCTCAAAAACTTGCAACTCGATAAGCATCAGATCGACCGCATCGTCGCCAAGCTGCGTTCCTACCTGGAATCCATCGAGCAGGCGGAAAAGGATTTGGAACACTGCCTGTTGATCACCGGCAAGCCCCTAACCGAACTCCAACGATGGCTTGATGATGTGGACCAGGAGGAGGCTGAACTGCAACGTCACGCCGCGCGTCTTGGAATGTCGCGGGAAGACCTTGTGGCTCTCATCCGCCGGGCCGTCCAAGCTCGGGAACAGATCAGCGATTTTGAAATGAAGGCGAAAATGGACTCCAAGAGCCTTCGACTGATCTTGAGGAAAGTGGAGGACGGCATGGCGCGGGCCAAGCAAGCCAAGAGCGAGCTCATTGAGGCCAATCTGCGCCTTGTGGTGAGTATCGCGAAGAAATACACCAACCGGGGCCTGCAGTTCCTCGACCTCATCCAAGAGGGAAACATCGGCCTCATGAAAGCCGTGGACAAATTCGAATATCAACGGGGTTACAAATTCAGCACCTATGCGACCTGGTGGATCCGCCAGGCCATCACCCGGGCCATCGCCGATCAAGCCCGCACCATTCGTATTCCCGTGCACATGATTGAAACCATCAACAAACTGATCCGAACCTCACGCTATCTTGTCCAAGAGTTGGGACGCGAACCAACCCCGGAAGAAATCGCGGAACGGATGGACTTTCCTGTGGACAAGGTAAGAAAAGTGCTCAAAATCGCGAAGGAACCCATCAGCTTGGAAACACCTATCGGCGAGGAAGAAGACAGTCATCTGGGCGATTTTATCGAAGACCGGCGGGTCACATCCCCCGTGGATGCGGTCATCAATTTGAATCTCAGCGAGCAGACCCGGAAAGTTCTCGCCACACTGACGCCCAGAGAAGAAAAGGTCCTGCGCATGCGGTTCGGCATTGGAGAAAAATCCGACCATACGCTCGAAGAGGTCGGGCAGGATTTTCATGTCACTCGTGAACGCATCCGTCAAATCGAAGCCAAGGCCCTCAGGAAGCTTCGCCACCCCAGCCGGCGAAAGGAACTGAAGAGCTTTATCGAGACATGATCCCCGATGATCCACGAGGCGGGGCACCTTCCGTGCTCGATCCCGGCGAGTGCGAATCTGGAGAGCCAGGACCATTGGTGCCCCGGTGTCTCGAAAGACGAAGACGAGCGTCCGCAAGGCTCATCGCACCCTCCCCCTTTCAAAGATGATGACCACGGCTCGATTCTATGGCCCCTAGGCCGCTTGGGTGCCCCTTAGTCAAGGGCCTTAAGCAATGCGCGGCCCGCCAGCTCCGGCAATCCGAAAGCACTCGGCGGGCGGCCTCAAGTCCAGGCGTGCTTCCGTTGCTCCCCGAGGCCACGGTGCAGCTTTCTCCTGGCCAACCTTTCAGCTTCCTGAAAACGTGGAACTTTTCCATCACGGTCAGGGAGCCTCTCCCTCTTTTCGGAGCCGTATGGAGGCACCGACGGCACCAGCCCGGAATGACGGGGTCCTTTGGAGAATCGCAGGCACAATGTCTTCCCATAAGACAACCGAAAATCCCTCCTCCTCTCTTCGAATCAACTCGTCTTGGCCTTTATCAATGAACATGATGTCTTTCCTAAAAAGCCCATGGATAGACGCCTTGACAAGATAGCATGCTTTGCATAATGTTACACTGTGTTTTTGTCGCATGAAAATCCTAAAGGTTTCCCATATGGTGCAGAGGAGGTTTAAATCCGCTCACATATCGGGTGGTCGTTCAGGATTGTGAATCGCTCTGTGTGGTAGAAGACGCGATTCTTCATGCCGGTCCGACTGCCGGGTCCCCATAAAACACTCCCCTAGGGCGCGAATCCCCTGCAGAGTCAGGCGGGCGGCGAGGACGCGTCTCCACCATAGATCCATTAGTCCATATTCTTTTCCGTAGTGAGGCTGTGGCCCATCACCGTGAAGCGGGCGCACCCCCAGAAAAACGCCTCCTGACGGTGAGTTCTGCCCACGAGCCACAAGAGCCCATTTCGTCGGGGTCTCTCCATGGGAGAAAGGCGGGCCGTGCTGTGGCGTCGCGGGCATCCTTGGGCATGCTTCGTGGCACATGGAGGTAAAGATGGGAGCGACGAGCTCGATTGGGCGGCCGCGGTCCAATCTTCACATTCTATTTCTGGGCACCTACGTACCCCGCAACTGTGGCATCGCCACCTTCACCCACGATCTTGCCAGCGCTGTTCGCCGGGAAATCGGAAGTCACCGCGTCGGAGTCATCGCCATGAACAACCGCTCCGAAGGGTATGACTATCCCTCCGAGGTCTTGTTCGAAATCAATCAAGACAATTTGGAAGACTATCGGCTTGCATCCGAATACGTCAACCTTTCCGGCGCCAGCCTGGTTTCTGTACAACATGAGTTCGGGATTTTCGGAGGCCCGGAAGGCACCCATGTGCTTGAGCTTCTTTCGGGCCTGCGCAAACCCATTTTCACGACGCTCCACACCGTGCTCAAAGAGCCGCACCCGAGGTATGTGTGGGCATTGCGGGAGGTTTGCCAACTTTCCCATCGGGTTGTCGTCATGAGCCACATGGCGGTGGACATTCTTCAGAAAGTTTATCGGGTACCTGAGAAAAAGATTCGCTTTATCCCTCACGGCATTCCCGATGTCCCTTTCGTGGATCCGAATTTTTTCAAAGACAAGTTTCAAGTCGAAGGCCGCATTGTCCTGCTGACCTTTGGCCTTCTCAATCCCAACAAAGGGATTGAAACCGTTCTTGAAGCCCTCCCTCCGGTCATTGAGCGCTACCCCGACCTCGTTTACATCGTGCTCGGTGCGACCCACCCCGAGGTAAAGCGCCGTTTTGGTGAGCAGTACCGCTTGCAACTCGAACGTTTGGTACGGCAGCTGGGCTTAACAGAGCATGTGATTTTTCACAACCGCTATGTCACGCTTACCGAATTGTGCGAATTTATCGGCGCCTGCGACATCTATCTGACTCCTTACTTAAATCGTGAACAGATCACCAGTGGCACTCTGGCTTACGCTATGGGAATGGGCAAGGCGGTTATCTCCACCCCATACTGGTACGCTCAAGAAATGCTCGCCGACGGGAGAGGTCTCCTGGTGGATTTTGGCGATCGCCAGGGACTGTCTCGCGCCATCCTTGAATTGATCGAAGATGAACCACGGCGCCATCTCATGCGCAAGAAAGCCTACGAGCTGGGACGCAAAATGGTCTGGAAGGAAGTGGCCCGTAAGTATTTGGAGTTTTTTGATGAAGGTCTTCAGGCCTATGTGCCTATCCCGGAGTATCGCCGGGCACTATCCAGGAGAAAAAAGTACAGTACCTTACCGGAGCTTCGCCTGGACCACTTGATTGCTTTGACCGACTACACCGGTCCAGCACAACATGCCCGGTGCGGTATCGTGGATCGGGATCACGGATACTCCACAGACGATGTCGGCCGCGGCCTTGCCGCCGTTCTTCATTACCATGAGCAGAAACGAGATCCCGAAGCTGTCAAATTGGCACGCATATATCTTTCTTTTTTAGCGCATGCGCAGCTGCCCAACGGCCGCTTCCATAACTACATGAACTATTGCCGCCAATTTTTGGACGAAGAAGGCAGCGAAGATACCTTTGGCCGGGCCCTTTGGGGGCTCGGGGTGGCCGTGTGGCTTGGTCCCGACGAAAGATTCCGTGCCCTGGCGCGCCAACTTTTTGAGAAGGCCGTCGAGGGCATGGATCTGCACTACCCCCGGAGCATGGCTTACGGCCTATGCGGTCTGCACGCTTTCCTTCAACGCTACCCAGGAGCCCGCCGGATGCGTTCGCATCTGACCAAAATGGCCGATCTCCTCGTGAAAATGTACGAGGCGCACAGCACCAAGGACTGGGCGTGGTTCGAGGATGTCGTCACTTATGGGAACGCCAAAATGCCGCATGCTCTGCTCCTTGCTTACCAGGTCACGGGCAAAAAGCGTTACTTACAGGTCGCATTGGCTTCTCTGGAATTTCTCACCCGCATTCAATATGACGGCACCATGTTCGATCTGGTTGGCAATGAGGGCTGGTACCCACGAGGCGGGAGAAAGGCCATTTTTGGTCAGCAGCCGATCGATGCCGGTTATCTTGTGGAGGCTTATATCGCCGCCCATCAGACGACAGGAGACGAGCGTTACATGGAGTTGGCTCAAGCGGCCTTCGAGTGGTTTCTCGGGCGTAATCGCTTGCAGGCTTCCCTCTACGATTTCACCACGGCGGCGTGTGCCGATGGCCTCGATACCAATGGCGTGAGCATGAACCAGGGTGCGGAATCGACCATCTGCTTTCTGCTCGCCCTGTCAGCCCTGACCAAAGCGCAAATCTATGTGGGTCTTGAGACGCGGATTCTGAGCGGGTCTGAGGAAGCCTCTGCGGCGGAGGCGAAGTGTCGCCAGATGCCAACAAAGCAGAGTTTTCGGCCGCGCCGCGTGTTGGCCGCCGATGCGGTCCAGCACGGCGAACCTTGATGTTTCGACGCGGCCCCATAGGGCCTGTTGTCGGAGGGAAAAATCTCCGGGCTTTGGGGATCTTTTCAGGCTTGGACTTTGCGTCGTGTGGAGAAAAACGAAGAAGGATAAGGATCAGTTCGCCATGCCAAAAAACAGGAGCTCAAGCCTTATACGTCGCCACCCCAATAATCCGTTGATCACCGCGGCCGATCTGCCCTACGAGGCCAACACGGTCTTCAATGCCGGAGCTACCCTTGTAGGCGACGAAACCGTGCTTCTTTTAAGAGTCGAGGATCGTCGAGGCATCTCCCATCTCACCGTGGCCCGCAGTCACGACGGCATCAGCAATTGGAGGATTGATTCTCACCCCACCCTTTCGCCTGACCCGGACAATTATCCGGAAGAGGTCTGGGGCATCGAGGATCCACGGATTACCTTCGTCGAGGAACTTAATCGTTGGGTGATTGCCTACACCGCTTATTCTAAGGCCGGCCCCTTGGTCTCGTTGGCCACCACGGAAGACTTTAAACACTTTAAAAGGTTGGGAGCAGTGCTCCCCCCAGAAGACAAGGATGCCGCCTTATTTCCGGTGCGCTTCGGTGGGCGCTGGGCCATCATTCATCGCCCCGCGGCCACCTTCCCCGGCGCGGGTGCCCACATCTGGATCTCCTACTCTCCAGATCTCCGACACTGGGGCGACCACCATCTGCTGATCCCTGCACGTCGCGGGGCATGGTGGGATGCCAACAAGATCGGGCTTTCCCCCCCACCGCTGAGAACCGAGGAAGGCTGGCTCATCTTGTATCATGGGGTTCGCACAACGGCCAGTGGCTCCATTTACCGTCTGGGTTTGGCCCTGCTTGATCTGGAAAACCCGAGGAAAGTGATAGCCCGGGGAGACGAATGGGTTTTCGCCCCGGAGATGGATTATGAGCTTTTCGGGGACGTGAACAAGGTGGTTTTTCCGTGCGGCTGGATCGCCGACGGAGATGAAATCCGCATTTATTACGGTGCCGCCGATGCGTGCGTGGCGCTGGCCTATGCTTCGGTCAAGGAACTGCTGCAATGGGTCCAAAACCGAGGTAGAGTGTCCGGAGGTTGATCGCCATGCACATTGCCATGCTCGCTCCCATTGCGTGGCGCACCCCTCCCCGCCATTACGGTCCCTGGGAGTCGGTGTTGTCAGTGCTCACCGAAGGGCTGGTGGCTCAAGGCGTTAAGGTCACCCTTTTTGCCACCGCCGATTCCCGAACCCGTGCGCGCTTGGTGGCGGTATGTCCGCGCGGTTATGAAGAAGACAAAAGTATCAATCCAAAGGTCTGGGAATCCCTTCATATTTCTGAGGTGTTTGAGCAAGGGGATCGGTTTGACTTGATTCACAATCATTTTGATTTCCTCCCGCTCACGTACAGCGCGATGACCTCCACTCCTCTTCTCACCACCATCCATGGGTTCTCGTCGCCAAGCATTCTTCCGGTTTACCGTAAGTACAACGGTCGCTGTTACTATGTCTCCATCAGCAATGCGGACCGCAGCCCGGACCTTACTTACGTCGCCACAGTGTATCATGGCATTGACCTGAGCCAATTCGCCTTTCAGGAACATCCGGAGGACTATTTATTGTTCTTCGGTCGCATTCACCACGACAAGGGCACCAGAGAAGCCATCGAGATCGCGCGGCGTGCCGGTAAAAAATTGGTTATTGCGGGCATCGTTCAAGACGAAGTGTATTTCCGCGAACAGGTCGCCCCTTTCCTGGATGGCGAGTCAGTGCGCTACGTGGGCAGCGTCGGCCCTGAGCGCCGCAATCAGCTTCTGGGGAAAGCCCAAGCTTTGCTCCACCCTATTAACTTCAACGAACCCTTCGGGCTTTCGGTGGTGGAATCCATGGCATGCGGCACTCCTGTGATCGCCTTTAACCGTGGAAGCATGCCCGAGGTGGTGGCGTCCGGCCGCAGTGGTTTTCTGGTTTCTTCCGTAGACGAGGCGGTCGATCGAGTGGCTTCCATAAAGAAGATCGATCGAGCTGCCTGCCGGCAGTGGGTCGAGGAGAGATTCAGCGCCGAGCGCATGGTCTCGGATTATATGGATGTTTATGCTCGCATCCTTTCGAAAGGGCGCTCAAGAGACGTCTCTCGGGGGCACATTTTCCAGATTCTGGATCGTCAGCGCAACTATATGGTCGCAAAGATTCTTCTTCCCCCAGGGCAAGACTTTCAGCCCCAAAAAACGGCCGGAAGTTTACTTCGTTATCAAGCCGTCGCCGGCAGGACCACCATCAGGGTGGATCACGACGAAAAGGTCTTGGTTCCCGGACAGGGATTGGATTTGCCTTCCGGGCAGCCTCACGTGATCTTCAATCACGGCGCCGAACCGGCTGTTCTCGTGGTCCTGGCGGCAGGGATTCATGACGACAGGTCTGCATCCGAGACGATGCGTGGAGAAAATCCATGACAAAAAAAGCCGCCATCGTTCGCCGTCTTGAAGGAAATCCGATTTTGACGAAGGACCATGTCCCTTACCCGGTCGCCACAGTGCACAACGCGGGCGTGGTCAAGCACAAGGATCGCTATCTCATGCTCTTTCGCTCCCATCTGCACAACGGCCGCTCTATCATCGGGCGGGCCGAGAGCAGTGACGGATTTCACTTTCGGGTCCATCCTCGGCCTTTTCTCGTTCCCGCCGAAGAAGAACCTTTCGCCACTTATGAAGCGTTCGGTGTCGAGGATCCCCGCATCACGTTTCTTGAGGGGTTCTACTACATCACCTATAGCTGCTATTCCCGGCACGGCGTGCGAATCGGATTGGCCCGTACCCAGGATTTTGAAAAAGTCGAACGCGTCGCCCTCATTACGCCGCCCGATCACCGCAATGTCGTCCTTTTTCCAGAACGCATCCATGGCCAATACGTGCGGCTCGACCGACCTCATACGGACATTGCCCCGTGGTCCATCTGGATGTCTTTTTCTCCGGATCTCATTCACTGGGGCAACTCCCTCGTCGTCATCACGCCTCTTTCTTATCACTGGGACGAGCTCAAGATCGGACCCGGGGCACCGCCCTTTCGGACCCCTCGGGGATGGCTTAATATCTTTCATGGAGTTTTTCAAACCATGGCAGGGGCCGTCTACCGCCTGGGGGTGGCTTTGCATCATCCCCAGGAACCTTGGCGTCTTCTAGGGGTTGCAGATGAGTGGATTTTGCAGCCGGAAGATCCCTGGGAGATCACCGGTTATGTGCCCAACGTGGTTTTTAGCTGTGGTGCGGTTCCCGAGGATGATGGCACCGTGAAGCTCTACTGGGGAGGCGCGGATACCGTCATGTGTGCCGGAACAGCCCTGGTGGACGAATTGGAGGCGTTGTGCCTCGCGAAAGGCCGCCCCCCACTTGGGACCTGAGTTAAGACTCCAAAAGGCTCCTCGATGGCCTTTCGGCGTGATAGCCATTGCCGAGGGTAAGCCCCGGTGAACAACGGACGTCCCCCAAGTCCGACGCCCCCGAAAGGGGGCTATTTGTCCGTCCTCAACGGCCGACTTTCCTGGAAAGCATCCGCGCGGCAATGATCACCGGATCCCAAAGCGGCGAAAAAGGCGGCGCATATCCCAAATCCAGGTCGCTCATGGCCTCGGCCGTCAAGCCTCCGGCGATGGCCGTAGCCACGACGTCAATGCGTTTCGCCGAACCCGATTCCCCCACAATTTGGCCGCCAAGGATTTTTCCCGTCCGTTTGTCTGCCAGAAGCTTGACATGGATCGGACCACTTCCGGGAAAATAGCCGGCTTTGGTGCGGCTTTCGATGGTTTCGGCAACGTAGTCCCACCCCAGTTCCTGCAATTCGCGCTCTTGCAAGCCTGTGCGTCCAATTTCCACGGAACAGATTTTGGTCACGGCCGTTCCTAAAACTCCCCCCATAACGGCTTGGCCGCCGGCGATGTTCGTTCCGGCAACCCGTCCGTGTCGGCTGGCCACTGTGCCCAGTGCCACGTAAAACGGCCGCCCAGTCAGGAGATGGAAAGATTCGGCGCAGTCACCGGCACCCCAAATGCCCTCCACAGCGCTGGCCATACGGGCATCCACCTTCAAGGCCCCACGAATACCCAAGGGGACGCCTGCCTGAGCCGCGATTTCCGTGTTGGGTTGCACTCCGAGGCCCAGCACGGCGATTCCCGCAGGGTAAACGCCCTTGTCTGTCACTACGGCCTTCAGCCGTTGATCCTTCGTTTCAAAACCCACCAAAGATTCGCCCAGATGCAGCTTCACCCCTTTGGCCGTCAAGGCGTCGGCGACCAGACCGGCCATGTCGGGATCCAAAGTTCCCATCACTTGAGGAGCTTTTTCGATGAGGCGCACGTCGAGACCCAACAGCAGAAAGGCTTCGGCCATCTCCAGCCCGATGTATCCGCCGCCCACGACCACGGCCTGTCGGGGTTTCAGGCTCTCCACGGTTTCTCGCACCCGAATGCCGCTTTCCAATGTGTGCACGCCTAACACCCCTTGAGCGTCATGACCCGGCACCCGGGGGACAATGGGTCGAGCCCCTGTGGCGATGAGGAGATCGTCATAGGATTCCCAAAATCTTCGCCCCGATTCCAAGGACACCACTTCCACGCGCCTTGCTTTAAGATCAATGGCGAGCACCTCGTGAGCGATCCTCACATCGATGTTTTGCGATCTCCGAAAGACCTCAGGGGACCGTGCCACCAACTTTTGCTCGTCGTCGACAAGCCTGCCGACGTAGTACGGGATACCTCACGCTGAATAGGAGGTATGCGGACCCTTTTCAAAGACAATGATTTCCAAATCCTCACGAAGGCGTCGTGCCACCGACGCAGCGCTCATCCCCGCAGCATCGCCTCCGATAACCACCATACGTTTTCCTCTGGCCATTGACCGCCCTCCCGATCCGCTTCAGACAGGGTTCATGATCCTTATGACGACTTTCTTTTCACACTGTGCCCGACATGAGCACCAGAATTCAAGGGTTCAGAATTATTTTCGAGGGAGACAAAAAAAGTTCTTGGCTTTTGCCACAGAACCTGTTACAAGCCGTTCACGTTGATTGGAACCCAAAGGGGGTTCCAAAAATTTCAGATTCTTGTACGCACGTTGTGGTCCGCTCTTTGGTTTCACCGAGTGTCCGGCTTTTCCTCAGCAGCCTCGAGTCCCAAAGCATCACCCGGCATGCAGTACAGAGAACACAAGGGAGTTCGATTTATGAAGCAAGGTCAAGTGAAGTGGTTTAACGAGAAGAAGGGTTTCGGGTTTATCGAGGCACAGGGCGCCGGGGATGTGTTTGTCCACTACTCGGGGATCGAAGGGCGAGGCTTTCGAACCTTGGCCGAAGGCGACAAGGTGATTTTTGACATTTCGGAAACCCCGAAAGGTCCCCAGGCCGTCAATGTCCGACGCGCCTAATTCTCCTTAAAGACGCCACGTCCCAACGCCCCGGAAGACCCGGTCTTCCGGGGCGTTGTTGTTTGGGTCTCTTGAGGCATCCCGGTGCGACGTTTCCCTTGACACTTCGGGGCGCTCATTTTTATATACGTGTCCACCTTTTGCACGGGCCCATAGCTCAGTTGGTAGAGCCACCGGCTCATAACCGGTCGGTCCCTGGTTCGAGGCCAGGTGGGCCCACCATTTCTTGCTGGGAGAACCGACGAACATGGACCCTCGGATTGCGGATGATGTCAAAAGGCACGGCCCCAAGGGTCGGATAGCGAGCTCTCGCGGACAAAAGATGCCGATACGGCGGGGGGTGTTCCTCACAGGGAACACCCCCTTTGCTTTTTGGGGCGACTTTGTGCCGATGGCTTCTGTTTCCCGCGCAGCATGGGATCGCCGATGAAAACTCATGTCACCGTCGCCGATATCCTCCAGTGGATCGATGAACTTGCCCCGTTTCGATTTGCCGAGAGGTGGGACAATTGCGGCCTCCAAGTCGGGGATCCTCGAGCTGAAGTCACGGGTATTCTTGTGGCCCTGGACCCCACAGCCGATACGGTGCGTGAAGCCGCCCAAAATGGCTGCCAAGTTCTCGTGGTTCACCATCCGTTGTTTTCCAAAGCTCCGACATCACTTTTGCTGGATCGTCCTCCGGGGAGGGTGGTGGCCGAAGCCATCCGCAACAATGTCCACATCATCGCCGCCCACACCAACCTGGATGCGGCCGCCGTAGGCACAAACGGTGCCCTCGCCCAAGCGATGGGGCTCAGCGTCCAGGGCCCCCTGGGAGGAGAAGCTCCGACGGATCCGGATCCGCGTTATCTCGGTTTAGGTCTCTGGGGACTCTTGCCCGAGAAATGTACGGCGTTGGAACTCACAGAGCGGCTGGCTCGCCTTGTGGGCATCCACAGTGTCCGCCTCGTGGGCAATCCCGAAACACTCCTCCACAAGGTCGCTCTGTGCACGGGAAGCGGCATGAGCCTCCTCGGGCAAGCTGTGCACAATCAATGCGACGTTTTCATCACGGGGGACGTCAAATACCACGACGCTCAAGCGGCTCTGGAGCAAGGGATCGTGGTGATCGACATCGGCCACTTCGCATCAGAAGCCTTCGTGGTGGCTCCCCTGGCCGACGCTCTGCGGGCCGCAGCCCGCTGCCACAAAGCCGCTGTGGCAGTGCGGACGTGTACCGCGGAAAAGGACCCTTTCCTCACGGTGATCTTTCATGACAACAGGAGGGACTGTCTTGCAGGAACAACTCAAGTATCTGGTGGAACTCCAGATTCTGGAAAACAAGAAAGCTGAGCTGGTGCGTAGGCGTGAGGAGACGCCGATGAAGATCGCCGCCCTGGATAAAGAATTTGCGGCGTTCGAGAGCGAATACCTCCTAAAGAAGGCGGAACATGACCATGCCGTGCAGTTGCGCCGTTCGGAAGAGAAGGAGATTGCAGAACTGGAAGCTCGCATCCGTCGCAGCCGGCAAAAAGAGCACGAAGTGAAAACCAATCGAGAGTATCATGCCCTCTTGAAAGAAATCCAAGACCTTCAGGACGAGGTCAGGACTCGTGAAGACCATGTCCTGGAACTCATGGAAAAAATCGAGATCCTGTCCAAAGAACTGAAAGTCCTCGGCCAGGAAGTGGAAAAGCGCCGCAAGGCATTGGAAGAAAAAAAAGTGGCCCTGCAGCAGGAAAGCGACCAGGTGGAGGGGAAGATTGCCCACCTCGAGCAGTTGCAGGTCGAGGTCCGAAAAAAGCTTGCCCCGTTGCTCTACAATAAGTGGAGCACGCTCGCGCAGCGTTACAAAGGGGTCGCCGTCGCACCGGTCAGTCAAGGTGTGTGCCAGATCTGCCATTTGAACATTCCCCCACAAAGGTTCATTGAACTCCTTCGAGATCAAGACATCTTGACGTGTCCTCACTGCCATCGGTTCATCTATCACCCGGAAAACGAAGCCTATAAGGCCGTGCATGACGATTTCAGGGATTTTTGACATGGTGAGCACCTTCAGCTGCGCGGCATTCAAAGCCCTCCAGGGCGAGGGCAAAAGGCTTGCCATTTCAGGTCGCCTGGACTATTTAGGGACGGCTCATTTCGTGAAGCCAGGAACGTTTTGCGACGCAGAGGAGACCCGGGCATGGCGACCTATGGTTTGAAGATCTTTTCGGGCAACAGCAACTTGGAATTGGCTCAAAAGATCTGCGATTCTCTAGAAATCCCCTTGGGGCGCGCCTTGGTGACCACATTCAGCGACGGGGAAATTCGGGTGGAAATCGGTGAGAACGTCCGAGGAGCCGACGTTTTCGTGGTGCAATCCGGAGCTCCCCCGGTCAACGATCATCTCATGGAACTGCTCGTGATGATCGATGCGCTGAAAAGGGCCTCCGCACGACGCATTACGGCCGTCATTCCGTACTACAGCTATTCACGGCAAGATCGGAAAAACAAGCCCCGCGTTCCCATTACGGCACGGCTTGTGGCAGACCTCATCACGAGTGTCGGTACGGATCGAATCCTCACCATGGATCTCCATGCCGGTCAGATTCAGGGATTTTTCGACATTCCCGTGGACAATCTCTATGCCTCGCCCATTCTGCTGCCTTATATTCGGGAGCATTTCGATCACAACCTCGTGGTGGTCAGCCCCGATGCCGGCGGGGTGCCCCGGGCTCGCGCTTACGCGCAAAGGTTGCCCGCCGGCTTGGCCCTCATCGACAAGCGGCGCGTGGACGTGAACCAAGCCGAAGCCATGAACATCATCGGGGATGTGGAAGGCAAAACCGCCATCATTTTAGACGACATGGCCGACACGGCCGGGACTTTGGTGGAAGCCACCCGGGCTTTGCTCGATCGGGGCGCCCGCGAAGTCCATGCCTGCGTCACCCACCCTGTTTTGTCCGGACCCGCCGTAGAGCGCATTGACCAGAGCGACCTTAAGAGTCTCGTGGTGACCGACACACTACCCCTTCGCCCTCAAGCGGCCCATTGCGACAAGATTCGGGTCGTGTCGGCAGCGCGCCTGTTCAGTCAAGCCATTAAAAGCATCCATAACGAGGATTCCATCAGCAGCCTTTTCGATATCCAACACTAGGGAACGGCCTGGCACCCCGTGCAAACTCACACAAAATGTGCAGGGCAAGGGCGCCTCTTCCTCAATCCACGGTGTCCCGCCTGAATTCTTGACCGACCCCCAGGCGGGGCGGCAACCCAAGCCTATCGCCGCCCGTTCAGGATGGCATGCCATGGACCGCGACCGATACCTCTACGGGCTCGATGAACATCCTCCCCTCGCCCTCGCTTTGCTGTATGCCGTCCAGTGGGCCGTGATCATCTTCCCGGCATATGTGGTCGCCGCCAAGATTGTGGCTCAGGCCATGAACCTTCCGGCCCTCACCGAAGCGCGGTTCCTTCAGTTGACCCTCATCTGTTCGGGACTGGGCACTCTTGCGCAAACCCTCTGGGGACATCGATATCCCCTGGTGGAAGGCCCGGCCACGGCGCATCTTCTCACCTTTGTGTCCTTGGCTCCCCTAGGTGTGGGCGGCATTCAAGGAGCTTCTCTCGCCGCGGCGGCCTGTCTCGCTCTGCTGGCCGCAACGGGAAGAACGCGCCACCTCCTGCGGCTCTTCACTCCCAACGTGGTCGGCGTCATTTTGATGCTGATCGCTTTTTCCCTGTTACCCCACTTGATTCCTCCCATGCTGGGTGTAGATCCCAAACACAAGGATGCGTCCATTCTTGTCCTGGTGACCAGTCTTGGTCTCGTCGTATTGGTGGCGGTCTTGGGATACCGTCTGCGAGGTCTCTGGAAGACCTGCAACCTTGCCCTCGGGCTTTTTTTCGGGACTGTCGCTTTCGTTTTCCTCGACCGCGTGGATTGGAACCCCGTCCTTGCAGCTCCCTGGTTTTCTCCGCCCCGCTTATGGTCTTCCTTTTCTCCGCAGTGGCATCCAGAAGCTTTTGCAGCTTTTGGGCTGACCTATGTGGCCATTGCCGTCAACAGCCTGGGGAGTATCCAGTCCATGGCGGCCCTGACGAATGGATCGAGGGAAGACGCCGCTGTACAGCACGGGCTTTTGGTGAACGGCATATGTGGCATGGTGTGCTCCCTCTTGGGTATCGTGGGGACCGTCTCGTACAGCACGGGGCCAGGGGTGGTTTTGGCAAGTCGGGTGGCGAGCCGCTATCCTTTGGCATGGTGCGGCATCTTGCTGGCCATTGCCGCTTTTGTCCCCAAGTTCTCCGCCGCCCTTGCTGTGGTTCCCGCGGCCGTCGTCGCATCCGCTTTATGCGTGGCCATGGCGGGACAAATAGGAGCCGGATTGGCCGTCATCGCTTCCGGGAGATCCCTCACGGCTCGAGACTACTTTGTGGTGGGTATCCCTGTGCTTCTCGGCACGCTCTTGGCCTTTCTCCCCCAGTCCTTTATAGTGTCCCTGTCAGGGATGGGACGGGTTTTTCTCGGAAACGGCCTGATCTCTGGAATCGCCCTGGTCGTATTCTTGGAACACGTGGTTTTCCCCCAGGAGCCCAAGGAGTCTGTCCGGTGAAACCCCATGTGATCACGTGCCCCAAATGCGGCGCTTCCATTGGCCCGCACCAACCTGCCCTTGCCGTGGACATCATCATTCACCCGGAAGAAACCCCCAATGGAGTCGTGTTGATCCAACGACGTTACCCCCCACTGGGGTGGGCTCTTCCCGGTGGATTCGTGGACTACGGTGAAACCTTGGAACAGGCGGCACGTCGGGAAGCGAAGGAAGAAACGGGCCTGGACCTTGTGGATGTCAAGCAGTTTCGCGCCTATTCGGAAGCTGATCGGGACCCCCGGAGGCACACGGTCAGCGTGGTCTTTTCCGCCATAGGGATCGGAAAAGCTCACGCCGCAGACGATGCCCGGGGTGTGAAAGTGTTCCCACTGGGCGCACTGCCCGAGGATTTGGCGTTCGACCATCGACGCATCCTCGAGGATTACCTTCGATGGTCACTGCGGAGTGATGCGCCGTCATGACTTTTATTCCCCCCGTCGCGCCGATGAACGAACAGGAGAAGGTGGCCTCAGTCGCCACATGGATTTATTCCGTAGACGGCCCCGTGGAGCGGAGAGAACAATGGGTGATCGAGGAAACCCCCGTCACCCTGTTTGTCAACGGCCGGGAAATCGTGACGCTGTTGTGCGCCGGACATCACTTGGACGAACTGGCCGTCGGATTCGCCTATGCAGAAGGATTCATCGATCACCTTGAGGAACTCCTTGACCTTACGGTCGATCGAGAAAACGGCCGGGTGTTTCTTCAACTCCGAGAAAGCCCCGACCTCACGTCCACTCTTTGGGTCAAACGCACCATCACGTCCGGATGCGGCAAAGGGACGGTGTTTTACAACGCCTTGGATGCTCTGCTGGCCCACCCTGTGGAAAACGGACTTCGCATTTCGGCCTCGATGGTCTGGGAAAGAATGGAAGACCTGCACCGATTGAGCCGAACATACCGGAGAACCCACGGGGTGCACAACTGCGCCCTGGCAGATTCAACCGGCATCCGGGTGTTTCGGGACGACATCGGTCGCCACAACGCCGTGGACATGCTCGTCGGGCACAGTTTCTTGCACCACATGCCGCTGGACGATAAGATGCTCCTTACCACGGGCCGGCTCACCTCGGAAATTGTCATTAAGGCGGCCAAAGTCGGCCTTCCCATCCTCGTCAGCCGGAATACGGCCACCACATTGGCCATCCGTGTGGCGGAAACACTGAACATGACATTGATCGGCTACGCCCGAGCCGGCAAATTCACCGTCTATACGGGCGAGCAGCGCCTGGGATGAAAACACAGCTCTCCATGACCCCTTCACAGCACGAAATCTACTTGGATCATGCGGCCACAAGTTTTCCTAAACCACAGACCGTTGTGGCTCAGGTCGTTTGGGCTCTGGCGG
This sequence comes from Desulfosoma profundi, assembly GCF_055387865.1. NCBI lineage: Bacteria > Pseudomonadati > Thermodesulfobacteriota > Syntrophobacteria > Syntrophobacterales > Syntrophobacteraceae > Desulfosoma > Desulfosoma profundi. Next base: position 171,677 of record NZ_AP042420.1, read on the forward strand.
AGTTGACGTCGCCCGGACGCGGGCAGTCCCCACGGGCCATGGAAGCCGCGGCCAGGGTGCATCGTGCGCGGATGACGGCGGCGGCATTTTTCGGAGCTCCGGAGGCTTCCCAAATCGTTTTTACCAAAAGCGCCACCGAGAGCCTCAACGTGGCCCTCAAAGGGTTTTTGAAAAGGGGCGACCGGGTCGTCACCACCTCCATGGAACACAACGCCGTCGCCCGTCCCCTGACCCGGTTAGCCCGGGAACGCGATTTGGACATCCTTCGAGTGCCGTGCTTTGCCGATGGGTCTTTGGACCTCGATGCCCTGCGGCGCGCCGTGGATACATCACCGGCATTGGCGGTTCTTGTCCACGCCTCCAATGTGAACGGCGCCTTGGTCAGTCCACCGGAGGCGTTGGCCATATGCCACCAGGCCGGCGTTCCCGTGCTCCTCGATGCGGCCCAAACCGCCGGCCTCCGTCCCATCTCCGTTCTGGACCACAATCTCGGCATGCTGGCCTGCTCCGGCCACAAAGGGCTTCTCGGCCCTCCCGGAATCGGACTCCTTTATGTCCGACCGGACTTGGCAGTGGAGCCGCTCATCGAAGGCGGTACCGGAAGTCGTTCTGAGGAATGGGTACAGCCGACTCAAATGCCCGACGCCTTGGAAAGCGGGACTCCGAATGTCCCAGGGATCGTGGGGCTCTGCGCAGGCATGGAGCATGTGAGTGCGACGGGGATCGAAACCTTGCAAAACCATGAGCTCGCACTGGCGGATTTCCTGACGGACGAGTTGGAGAGTCTTCCAGGGATCCATGTCCACCGGCCGGCCGTTCGAGGCGGCAATGCGGTGTCCTTTACCATAGAGGGGATGGCCCCCCAGGACGCCGCAGCGCTGCTGGCCGAATGCGGTATTGCCGTCCGTGCGGGCCTGCACTGCGCCCCTTGGGCTCACCAAACCCTGGGGACCTACCCCCAGGGCTCGATTCGAGTATCTCCGGGCTGGTGCACCACCGAGGAAGAGATCCACATTCTGCTCAAAACCCTGGACGCCATGCTCTCACGCCGGCGCCGCAGACACCTTGGAAGGGAAAAGGTCAAATGATTCGCAAGGCCCGGATCCGCGATGTCAAAGAACTTCACAGGATTCTCAACGCCTTTGCCGCCGAAGGGAAACTTTTGCCCCGATCCCTCAGTGATCTTTACACGCACGTTCGGGAATTCTTTGTTTGGGAATCACCGCAAACCGGAGAAATCCTGGGCTGCTGCTGCCTGCACATCGTGTGGGAAGATTTGGCGGAAGTGCGCTCGTTGGCGGTTGTGCCAGAACGCCAAGGCCGGGGTATCGGGACCGCTTTGGTCCGTTCCTGTCTTCAAGAAGCTCATGAACTGGGAATCGCCCGGGTGTTCGTCTTGACGTATGAGGTCAGGTTTTTTGAGAAGCTGGGCTTTCGGGTGACGGACAAGCAGGTTTTTCCCCAAAAGATTTGGGCGGACTGTCTTCATTGCACCAAGTTCCCGGACTGCGATGAAACGGCTATGGTTCTGGAAATGGAATCCCAACCGGAGGGGGCGCCATGAACGGCCGCTTCTCCGACAGCCATTGGGTGTGCGTGGGACTTGTGTCGCTCGTGGCGCTGTGGGTCCTTTCGGGATGTGCTTCACAACCGACCCCCCCGCCCAAGCCCGCTCCTGCGCCTGTCGCTTCAGCGCCAAGCCCTTCGCTTGGACCACCACCCCAGATCAGCACCGGGCCACAGCGGATCCAAGTGATTCAAGAACCCTTGACATCCTCAGGCCAACCGCGCACCGTCATCCACGAAGTCGCTCCCATGGAAACGGTGTGGCGACTTTCTAAGATGTACGGGGTTCCCATGGAATCCATCTATCGGGCCAACGGCTTGAAGCCGGGAACACCAATCCACATCGGCCAGAAACTGACCATTCCCAATGCCGTACAATTCCAAAACATCATCCCGCTCTATCCCAACACCTGCTGGCGTTACATCGTCGTGCATCACACGGCGACAGACATCGGCAAAGCGACCCTCATCCATTCCAGCCACCAAAACCGAGGTTTCTGGAATGGTTTGGGCTACCATTTCCTGATTGACAACGGCACGTTGGGCAAAGGTGACGGCCAGATCGAGGTATCCCCTCGATGGATCAAGCAACAGAAAGGCGCTCACTGCAAAGCCTCGGGAATGAACGACGCGGGCATTGGGGTCGCCCTGGTGGGCAACTTCGACGAAGGAGTGCCCACATCGAAGCAGATGCAGTCCCTTGCCCGCCTGATTCAACAACTGGCGTACTACTATCAGATCCCTCCCCAAAACATCCTAGGGCATGGCGACGTGCCGGGAGCCAACACGGATTGTCCCGGGAAAAAGTTCCCGTGGTCGGAACTCCAGCGGCTGCTTTCCCTGCGCTAACTCTTTTTCCGGTAAGCGTGCATGTATGAACGCGCCGAAGTGCCCTCCCCGCCAAGCGCCAACGTTTTCACGGGAATCAAACCGGGAAAGGATTCCGGGAAGGATTGCGGGCCGTAGTACAGGAAAAGAACGTCTCGGGTGGCATCTTCGGCCACTTTTGCCGCTAGGCGGTGATGATCATTGGCATAATTGAAGATCACATCAAATGCCTTGAAAGCCGTCCCGTTGCGGGAAAAGGTGTCTTCATCGCAGAAATCACCGCACCACACCTGGGGAAGATCCACCACATCCGGGTAGAAAAAGCTCAAAGCTGCGATGTTTTTTAAAGACCGGCGCCATAACCGTTCATCATATTCCACCCCGTAGGCCTTCAGTCCCAGAACGGCGGAGGCCAGAATGAGAACCCGACCGTCTCCACTCCCGGCATCGAGAAAACGCCATCCCGGATGGATCCACGCTTCGGCCATGAACCATCTCAATCCTTGATGAACGCTGCCCAAGGACGAAGGCACAAACTCTCCCGCACCGGTCACCGCATAGACACCGCACCGATGATCCTGGCGGGCAAAATAAGCCTGGATAGCTCTGAACGTTTCCTCAGGCGATTCATGGGTTGGGCAGATACCGACGCCAGGCTTCGGCGTCGGGCGGCACTTCCGTTCGTCGGGTTCTTGCCCGCGGTTGGGCGTCCGGGGAAAGTTTTCTTTGTGCTCGGGCCTCATCGCAGCGACTTTCTCGAACCATTTGAGAGTTCAGGGTCAGTTTGAGAGCGTTCCCTTGAGTGTGTTCTTCGTCATCGCCGTCGTAGTGGCTTACGATCATGGTGATTTTCTCATCCGTGGAAACATCGAAGTCCCATCTCCAGGCGACGTAGGCCTGGAAAGGATCTCCGATATACTGATCCGGAGGGCCGAACCTTTTTTTTAACGCATCAAGCAACTTGTCGAAAAAAACCCGACGATCGTCTTGGTATTTGACTTTTATCCTGACGATGGCTCCCGGAGTGTCACAGTCGCCGTAGACGACATACCCACTGGTGAAACCTTCAGGGACACTCACGGCCACTTCCTTAAGATAGGGCCGAAGGCGCACCGTAAAGACCGTCTCCGAACGCACCCGGCTGCCGTATTCGCTAATGTTCGTCCCTAATCGGTATCCCGCGATTTCCCGGGGTGGGGCCGGCGATGAAACCGCGTCCCCTGCTCCAAGGATGGCCGTCAGAGCGCACAGGGCCGTCACAATCCATCTCATGGCATCCCCTCGGTCCTGGATGTCGAGCATCCCAAGACTCCGTCCTAAAATTCCTGAAGTTGTCCAGTTTCCATCACCCCCTGTCCGTCTCCCGGGGCGGGTTTTCCTGCCTGTGCTGAACGAACTGGACACCCAATCCGGTGCGTCGGGCTGAACCTCCTCGGGAATCCCCTCGTCATGGTGCGGCACAGGCTCTGGCCTTGGCATTTATGGCGTTCGACGAACCATTTCGGCCAGGAATCCGATCCCCCGCTGCCGGTGCGCATCCTGGTAGACGTGCAGCCACAGTCCGTTGGAAACGCTGGGGATGTGCACGATCTTGATCACCCCGTCCCATTGAGCCTCTTGCGGGCAGATGTCGGGCAAGGCGTTTCGCAATGGCGCCGCAAAGAAACTTTCCCGAAAGACCTGCTGCGGATCGTCAGGAAACACGGCAACGGGCACGATGTGCGCCTCCACCAAATCACTGAAAAAGTGGGTCCCAAAGGACACCTCGGGCGTCACTCCCTCGGATTCAAAAGCAATTTCTCCCAACACCAGGGCGTGGTTAATGTCTTCATACCCCACGCGAACCCCCAGGTGCAGGTCATTGGTGCCCCAACGGCCTGGACCAAACAACGCAAACCGTTTCCCGGAAAGCGCCCGATTGATTCGACCGACCACCCGTCCTACAGCCGCCTTCAGCGCCGGATCTTCAAGTCGGCCGTAGGCTTTGGGGTCGATATACACCACGTATTCTACATTGGGAACCACAGCGTTGAAGAGCACCGTGGAGTTCGTAAAGAGAACACGATCTGCCGAAATCTGTTCGGGGATGTCCACCTGGGCCAACTCTTCCCGCACGGCCAGCGTCCGACACTGCAGGAGAAACAGGTGATCATCGTGCCAGGCGAATTCCACATCCACGGGATGTTCGTAAGCCTTTTCCAGGCGCTGGAGAACTTTATGAAGAAGACGGGCGAAGGGGGAGCGCCGAAGCAAGTTCTCAAAGGTGATCACCGCGTGGTCTGGAGATACGTCCTGGGTTTTGAACATGGGAGACGCCAGATGATCCTCTTCAACCGAAGAGACAACCCAGTACGAGATTTCGGGCGGCAGGTGCGGGAGGATGTCGCGGAAGGGCACGGTTTCGACTCGGCCGCTTTCCAGGTTAATCGCATCCACCAGCCGCTGGGAATACTTCACAATATGCCGTGCCGACACTTCGGGGCGCATGTCAGGGTGACTCAAGGCCACCAGCCGCGGATAGTCGTGCCCGACGCGCTCCACGGCACGTGTTCCCAAGCCGAAGACCAGTCGAGCAATTCCGTCTTCTTCCCGAATCTTGGGCGACCACCGATAGGTGTTTCGAGAAAAGGCCACACCTGAGGCCATGGGGAAGAAATACCGGCCATATCGGGTCCCCACCACCTTTTGGACGAGAACGCTCATCTTTTCATCAAAATCCAACAGGTTGTGATCCCTTCGGTACAAGATGGGCGCCGGGGCGTAGGTGCTCATGTGCACGCGTTTCAATCCCCAGATGAACTCTTCCAGTCTCTGGTCTAACGGCCCGTGGTTGCTCAAAAAGATGGAATCGTATTTGCCGGAGAACGCGTGACCGAAATTGTCTTCCAACAGGCTGGAGGATCTCAAGATGAGGGGGCATTCTCCCAATTTTTCCAAGAATCGTCTAAACATGGCCACCATGTCCGGAGGAAACGTGGCCTTGGCGAAAAGCTCGGAAATATGCTTGTACTCCTCCTCGATGACCTCACGGGTCTTGTATTTTTGACTGTGAAACCAGTGAAGCTTGTTGTGGTCGATGAAATCCGAAAATATGCCCGAGTTGAAATAGTACGACTCGGGAATGCGTAGATACTTTTCCAACTCGGGATCTTTCGGAAAGCGGCGGGGCAGAAGGATCTTGTAGGCCAAGAGCATCCCGGCCGCTTTGCCGCCGATCTTGCCGGATCTTCGGGGGTTCCAATAACTGTGGTCCAACAGGTCGTCAATATCCCGGATGGTGATGTACTTCTTGGCAATCCCCACAAAAGGCAACTGATTGGAAATGAAATGGCTGATCAAAGCCACACGCACCCCTTCCGCTTCGCTGGGGGGGATGTGGAGATCTCCCTGCGGAACGGCGCAGAAATCCTTGAGAGCTTTCTTGATCTGTTTGGACGTGGCCCCTTCGGCGTTGACGACGCGATTGAGGATTTGGAATTTTTCCAGCTTCTGAGCCAGATGGATGTGATCCTGGATCTCCTTTTCCGAAAAGGCCTGAGCCGAGAGAAAGTCCGTGAGGGCCGCGTAAGCCTCCCGGCGATGCTCCGGGGCGTCGGCCCCATGGAAAGCGCGTAGAGTCTCATTGACAATCGTGTCGAGCCATTCTTGGGTGACAACCCCCTTATCCAGCAACGAACGGAGCAGGAGCTCACGAATGGATTCCGCCAAGGCTCCATGCTCCAGAATGCGTTGCTGGACACGGTACGTGTGCATCAGCTGGATCAGCTGATCGGGGCTGAGATGGATCATCGACATGGAACCTTTCATCGTTAGGCCTAGACCCAGCCGCGCAGTTTACAGGCTTCAGCCACCCGAGCCACACTGACCAAATAAGCCGCCTCTCGAAGATCCACTTTCCGGCGCGTCGCCATCTCGTACACATCGTGAAAAGCTCGAGTCATTTTGTCATCCAGGCGGGCGTACACGTCCTTGAGCTCCCAGTAAAAATTATACGTATTTTGAACTTGCTCAAAGTACGAGACGGTGACGCCCCCGGCGTTGGCCAAAAAATCGGGAAGCACGAAAATGCCCTTGTCGTAAAGTATGGCATCCGCCTCCGGGGTTGTGGGCCCGTTGGCCAGCTCGCAAATCATGCGCGCGCGAAGCCGTGGGGCATTCTCTTCGGTGATGACGTTTTCTAGAGCCGAAGGGAAAAGCACCGTTACATCCAATTCCAGGAGCTCGGCGTTGGTAATGGATTCCGCGTCCGGAAACCCCACAACGGTCCCTGTGTGTTTCTTAAACTGGATGAGCGTCTTGGGGTCAATCCCTTTTGGGTTGTAGACGCCTCCTTTGGAGTCCGAAGCCGCCACCAACTGAAGCCCCAAAATTTCAGAACCCAGCAGGGCCGCATATTGCCCGGCGTTGCCGAATCCTTGGATTGCCATGGAACGCCCGTCCAGCGCCAACCCATAGACTTTGGCTGCCTCCCTTGTCACATAAATGCCCCCGCGAGCCGTCGCGTCATGACGACCGAGGGATCCTCCCAAAGGTACGGGTTTTCCTGTGATGACTCCAGGATGGTGCTCGCCCATCATGGTTTCATACTCATCCATCATCCATGCCATGATCTGCGGTGTGGTGTAGACATCGGGTGCCGGCACATCTTTGGTGACCGACAAGACCCCCGCAATGGCTCGAATGTAGGCTCGCGCCAGTCTCTCCTTTTCCGATTCGGAAAGTTCTTTAGGGTTGCACACGATGCCCCCTTTTCCCCCGCCAAGGGGGATGTCCACCACGGAGGTTTTCCAGGTCATCCACGCCGCCAACGCCCGAACGGTGTCCAGGGTTTCGTCGGGATGCCAGCGCAGTCCTCCTTTGGCGGGGCCGCGGGCCGTGTTGTACTGGACGCGAAACCCTCGGAAGACTTTCGTCGAGCCGTCGTCCATGCGCACCGGCATCAGGAACGTGTATTCCCTCATGGGCCATCGCAACAGCTCGTGGGTGGCTTCATCCAAGCCCAGTTTCTCCGCAGCCTTGTCCAACTGTTTCTGCGCCATCACAAACGGGTTGAGCTGGTCCTTCATGGCTTGACCTCCATCATATTCAACAAAGACACATGGACAAACCGCTTATGCTCCTTGTCCCATTTCAAACGAACCCCCTTCATTTTGTTCTTGACAGAGTGGGCCATAGTTTCTAAAAATTCATCCCGCTTTTTAAGTACTGATAAAACCCCCTGCGCACAACGGCGTGCGATATCCAGAGGGTTGCGGGAGGACAAGGGCGTCCGATCTTCTCCGAGTGCGGAGAAGACGGGCGCTTTTTTTTCGTTAAACTCAACATTCAGGAGGAGGATTCCAGCATGTCTTATAGCCAGCCGAACCGCAGCGCGGCGACCCTGACGACCACTCGCGTTGAACCGGCGCCGATATCGGGCATTTGTGTTACATGCCTGGACGGGTGTGAAGGGCCGTGCGAAATCGGCCGCTCGGCCTTGAAAGGCCGGGAGATGATCTATCCCCAACCCTTCGGGAAGATCACCGCGGGCGCAAACAAGGATTACCCCGTCGATTTTTCTCATTTCAACATTCAGGGGACCTGCGTGGGTGCGGTCGGTGTGGCGGCTGATCCCGATGTGGCTACCTTTCCTGCCGTGGACTGCACCACGGCGGTGGGAGCCGACGGTTCGATCAAGTTGGATTTCCCCGTTTTCACCGGTGCCGTGGGATCGACGGATATTGCCCGCATCAACTGGGAGGATGTGGCCGTAGGGGCCGCCATCTCGGGCGTTCTCGTCGTCGCCGGCGAAAACATCTGTGGCATGGACCCTCAAGCGGAAATCAAGAACGGCCGTATCGTCAAGTCCCCGGAGATGGAGCGGCGCGTATCGGCGTTCAAACGCTGGTACAACGGCAAAGGCGGTATCATTGTCCAGGCCAACGTGGAAGATACCAAGCTTGGCGTTCCCGAATACGTCATCGAAAAACTGGGGGTGGAGATCTTTGAACTCAAGTGGGGTCAAGGGGCCAAGGATATCGGCGGCGAAGTCAAGCTGCCCACCATCGAACGAGCCCTGCAGCTGAAAGAGCGCGGCTACATCGTCTTGCCTGATCCCACCAAACCGGCGGTCCAAAAGGCTTTTCAAGCGGGCGGCATTACCGAATTTGAACGGCACTCGCGCCTCGGCATGGTGGACGAGGAAGGGTTCTATAAGGAAGTGGAACGGCTGAGAAAGGTGGGCGCCAAATACGTGACCTTGAAAACCGGTGCCTACCGCCCGGTGGATCTGGCCCGAGCCATCAAATACTCTTCGGAAGCCAAAATCGATTTGCTCACCATCGACGGCGCCGGCGGCGGCACAGGTATGAGCCCCTGGCGCATGATGAACGAGTGGGGGATCCCCACCGTCTACTTGGAATGCATGGCCTATGAGATGTGCGAAAAGCTCCGAGCCCGAGGCGCCTACGTTCCGCCCATTGCCATCGCCGGGGGGCTGAGCCTGGAGGATCACCTCTTCAAAGCCATCGCCTTGGGTGCGCCTTATGTGAAAGCCATCTGTTTGGGACGTGCCATCCTGACCGCCGCCATGGTCGGCAAAACCCACGGAAAGCTCATTGCGGAAAAAATGGCTCAACAGGGAAGGCGCTTGGAAGAAGGCTACTTGACCCTGTTCGCCGTAGGCGCCCAGCTCAAAGAACGCTTCGGCGACGACTTTGAGAAACTCCCGCCTGGAGCCATCGGCATGTACTCGTACATCGACCGGTTGCGCCAGGGTCTGCAACAGCTCATGGCCGGCGCCCGAAAGTTTGCGCTCCAATACATCGACCGAAACGACATTGTGGCCCTGACGCGAGAAGCCGCGGATATCTCCGGCATCCCCTACGTCATGGACAGCGACCGTGAGGAAATCGAGAAGATTCTGGGCTAAGGGATGAATCGGCTCTCTCGCCAGGACCCAGAAGCCCCGGGGACCTTGAGGTCCCCGGACCGCCACATTAGAGAAGGAGTCAGCCATGTCCAAGAACGTCTGCGCCCATTTGTGTAAATCGTGTTATGCCGCCCATGTGTGTGCGGTGCACGCCATCACCGAACTGAACGGTTCCGTGTTGATCAATGCGGAAAAATGCATCGGCTGCGGATCCTGCAAGACGGCTTGCGTCGCCTTCGGATTTAAAGCCCTTCAAAGCAAGTCCACAGCGTCTTTCATGAAAGACGCGTGAGATTCTCCGCCCCATGCTCTTTAGGAAGGCCGTCGGGGTTCGGTGCACTCCAGGCCCCGGCTCGCCTTCCTCCGAAGAGCACTCTGGGCGTGCATCGGCGCCGGTCCCCTTCTTCCCACCGGAGAAGCCGGCGTGGTGGGAAAAGCCGCGCCATTTCAGACTCCTCGCCCCCGATCCGTTTCATCCATGGGAACGGAATGACGGGCCGGTTCCCTCAACTGGCCTTCTATTGCATCCGCGGATCTCAAAATTCGGGTTTCTCGTTACGATCAACGAACCCGCTTCCTTGTCTTCCGGCCTTTTCTGACTATTGCAGGATCACCCAAAACAAGCGCACGGTCTCCGATCCCAGATTGCGCCATTCTGAAGGAATGGCCGACGCCACATAGATGACGTCTCCTCTCTGAGCGACAAAGGTCTTGCGTTCCAAGACAAAGGAGACCGCTCCGCTCAGAACGTATCCGAGCTCCTGTCCCTTTCGCCTGAAAAAATGAATGCCGGCAAGGCTGCCGGGATCCATTTCAATGAGATAAGGCTGCGCCTTGGCTGCAAAGTCCCATGGGACAAAGGATTTGATGCGAATCCCTGGAGAAGCTGTGCCGATGGTCTTCACCACGGAGGCATCCGCTTCTCCAAAAACGGGAGATTCTTCAGTAGCTGAGTCTTCTGCGAAGAAAGACGCCACAGGGACCTGGAGCACTTCGGCCATTTTCATGAGAGCCGGGATGGACGGGTAAATCATGTGGCTTTCCACTTGGGAAATGGTGCTGGGCGTCACCCCGATGAGACGCGCGAGTTCCGTTTGAGAAATCCCTTTTTCCGTGCGGACTTGTTTCAAACGGCGCCCAATCCCGATTCGGTCGCTTCCCCGGACGTCCTGGGCAAACACCACCTGAGATCCGTCCATCCAGTAAACGACGGGATCGCCAAGAGTCGGCACGTTCCTCCCTTCCGCCTTATGCACCGTCAATGTGGTGGTGCCGCGCTTTACCGCCAGTTCAATGACCACTTGCGCAATTTGATTGATCTGGGCCCGAAGCCGCGCGGAGTGAGCCTTTTTTTCCATTATCCAGTAGGCGACGGTGTTGAGTTCGTACAGGCGCGGGCAGGAGTGGCTGTAAAACCTGGCCATGTCCTCTTCCCCACCCCACAGCTCTTGCATTCCCGTCAGGCTCTCGAAAACAAATCCCACCACGCCATGGAATTCTCCATGAAGCCGGTAAAGCGTGTCCGTGAAATGACCGACATCTCCAGGCTCATCCAACCGGCAGATGCGGCACGGCCACCGGCCAAATTCATGCTCGTAAAAGTCGAGAAATGGCGGAGAGCCTCGTCCTTTCCCAAAAGTGAAGCAGTCCAAGAGGAGAAACTGAGGATTCCGGGCGACCTGGCCCAACCGCTCCAGGAGATTCCTGGGAGAGCGGTCAAAACTTGCGTAGATCACCGGACGACCTTCCTCGAGGCATTTTTCCATGAAACGCAGACAGAAAAATGGGGCCAGACTGCCGGCGTCGTCATACCAGATGACATTATCCCCAATGACAATGCCGTCGAGCACGCGATCCAAATCCGGCACACCGGAAAAGATTTTTTGCCTCTCCAGCATCAAACTGATGCCTCCCCTGCAAAGAGATGACAACGTTGACGTTAGTCGAGCTGTGAAGCGGCGTCAATGCATCGGATAATACCACATCTTTGTTCTTGGGGGAGTCGGGCCCCGCCGGAAGCTTTTGCCCTCAAAGATCGGCTGTGTTAGAGTTCCGCTGCAGGACCAACTCGTGTCGAAGAGGAGCACACATGCCCACCGTGGACAACAGCGACAAAGACGATCTCTCGACGTGGGCCTCTTTGTGTCATTTCAGTGCATTGCTCGGCGCCGTCTGGTGGATTCCCACAAGCACACTGTGGCTTCCTGTCGGACATGTCCTGTGCCCCTTAGGGGTATGGCTCGTCAAACGAAAGAAATCTCCGAAGATCGATTGGGCGGGCAGAGAATCTTTGAATTTTCAAATCAGCATGACCGCCTACGGCGCACTGGGGGCCCTGCTTCTTCCGGGAGTGGGTGCCACTCTGTGGCTGTGGACCCTGGCCCTGACGGATATTTACTGGATTGCACGAGCCGGTGTCGCCGCCAGCGAGGGACGCTTTTTTTCCTATCCACTGGTATTCCTGAGGATCTTTCGGGAAACCGAAGCCATTCGTGCCATGCGTGAAAAAGAGCCTCTCTGAGGCTTATTGGAGGAGTGCCCATGACCCCCTCCCCTGAACGGCTGGTGCCGGTGCTGCGCGAGGGTGTGGAGGTGATCAAGATGGTGCTTTTTAAGTACCTGAAGGAACACATCTCCACAAGCCGCCCTCTTCTCCAGGCCACAGAAGCCCTTCGCCTGACGGGTGCCGCCGTCAATGAGCTCTTCGGACATGCCCCCTCGGAGGAACCACACCTGTCGTTCGCTCTGCGTCACGCCGCGCACATCCAAGAAATCCTTCGGGAGATCCCGAAGGATCTTGCTCCGTTAAGGGCGCCGCTCACCGACGCCCTGCGCATGCAATACCTGTGCGATCGGTTGGAGGGAAAGGATTCGCCGGAGGTTCTTAAGCAGGCCGAAAAACTGGGAATCCTCATGGTGGAACGCGAGGTGCCGCTGCCTGCGTCTTTCATGAGCCTCGTCCGTAGCTGGGGCGTGGCCAGTGGGCTCATTAGCGCCCCTATCCCCCAAGGGTCGCAAAATCCTTAAGAGGTCTAGGACTTCAGGTCCAGATCGTCAGGACTTCCGGCTGAGCTTATCCAAAAGCGCACCCGCACCCTCTGTGGCTTTTGAGGCATGTTCTCGTGGCAACCGGCCGCCCTGGCGGATCTAGGGAGACCTCCAGGGTGATGGCGGACAAACGGTCCTTTCGGACGAATCGGGCCCTCGCGCCCTGGCTGGATCTCAGGGACGGCCTCTTGGTGTTTCCCAAGTCATGTCTCGAGAGGGCTGGGTGGGCCAATCGGTTCGGACCGGTTGTCGCCGATGCCGCACAGACCCGGGAGTTGACAGATAAGCCGGAAGACTTTACGCTCCAACGGCGGCTGGGGCATCCCCGGCGGTACCAAAGGGTTTGGGGAGGAGTCCGGGCTTTTCATCACCACAGACGAGGCTGACAATGCGCATGAAGAGGGAAAAACATAAGCAGACAGAACGGATCTGGAAGAAAAACGGTCGTGGATTCACGCTGATCGAGCTTTTGATCGTCATGGTCATTCTGGGTTTGTTGGCCGCTTTGGTGGCTCCCAAAATGTTTCAAAAGGTGGGCACATCCAAAATCAAAGCCGCCAAGGCCCAGATCGCCCTGCTCGGCACAGCTTTGGATGCCTATCGCTTGGATGTGGGCCGGTACCCGACCACGGAGCAAGGTCTCCGGGCACTGCGTGTGAACCCGGGTTTTGACACGTGGGATGGGCCGTATCTTCCCAAAGACGTCCCTAAGGACCCCTGGGGTCGGGACTATGTTTACCGCGCTCCTGGGCAACACGGAGACTACGATCTCTATTCCTTGGGTGCCGACGGTCAAGAAGGCGGAGAAGGAGAAAACGCCGACGTGGCCAGTTGGCAATAGAAGGACGGCCGGGGCCCCGCACGTGCGGGGCCCCGGCTTCATTGAAAGTCCGCGGCACCTTGCACGATCAAGCGCACCGATACGTCTCTTCGGTTTCCTTATCCCACCCGTCCCATAGATACGCCGCTTCCCGCCCATGGGCGATGACCCGGAAAGCGTAGCGCACCTGCTCTTCATAAAAACGGCAATAGGGACTGGGGGCATCGAGTCGACCTTCGACCGCCTGGACCTCTGCAGGACAGGGCGCCCCGCAGAAGTGCCGAATGGCGCACCGCCGACACGGTTCGATCTTTTCCACAATCCTGGAAGTCACCGCCTGGAAAGGACGGCTCTCCAAAAGAGTTTCCACATCGTCCCGGAAAAGATTCCCTCCCCGATACTCGGGAAACCCGATGAACTCACTGCACGGAAACACATCCCCGTGGGCCGACACCGCCAAGAAGCAGCGTCCTCCACCACACGGAGAAATGTCGCACATCAGCCGACGTCCGGTGGGGCCGACAACTCCCGCCAAGACATTAGCAAAGTTGGCCACGACGAGCTTCCGTCCGGTTCTCTCAAACAGTTCGTAGCTCCGGTCCAACGCCGAACAAAACGATTCAGCCAAGACCTCGTCGTTTGGTTTGAGCTCCATGCCCCCGCTGCGGGTGCATCGAACCGGATTGAACATGACAACACCCACGCCGGCGTCATGGTAAAAATCCACAAGTTCCGGAAGCAGCGCCACGTTTTCCCGGGTCACCGTGGTGATCACGTTGAAAGCCGGGTACGACGCCAACTGCTCCATTACCCTCACCACTTGGGAAAAAGCACCCTGTCCATGCCAGTTCTTCCGCACGGCATCCGCGGTGGCCGCCACATGGGCATCCAGGGAAATGCCGATGCCCACACCCCGGGATGTGAGGAAGTCCATGGCCTCATTGTCCAAGAGCGTGGCATTGGTCTGGACGCCGAAAAGAAAGCGGTCGCCGTAGCGATCGATAGCCGTGAACACGGCGTGCCGAGCCAGCATGGGTTCCGAACCATGGAAGATGAGCTGAGGTTTGACCCCCGGTTCTCCGTTCCGCTCGAAATACGCGAGAAGGCGTTCGAGGGCGAGGCACAGCTCCTCTTCCGTCATCGTCCGGCCGTTTCGACGCATGTCTTCCGGTAAGTAACAGTAGGTGCAATTGAAGTTGCAGCGCTCCGTCGGGTTGAAATAGACAGCGGAAGGTTTCAAGCCAAAACGGAGGCGCTGCATCTCCTCCTGGAACACCTCCCTTTGTGCCAAAAAGGATTCCAGCACGCGCCCGGAAAGAGCTTCCGCCAGCGTGTGGACTTCCACAATGGCCCAAAAGGCGCTATCGGGCTCCACAACGGCCACATGGTCCGGCATTCCGATATCGAGGATGGAAAAGCTCGGGCCGTCGCCGGTGTTGGCATAAGGGATACGGCCCGACGGTTGAACTTGGCGTTCCATTTACTTATCCTGTTTTTCTTTCTTGGTGGGGGTCAGCAGAATGTAATGGGACAGCCCCGTCTGGTCTCCCAATTTCCGACATCGCCGACGATAAGAAATGATCCGATCCACTTTTGGCATTGTGTTTTCCTCCTGTTTTTTCAAATGGTCATCGTGCGCAAGGACCGCGGACCAAAGAGAAAGCCCGGAGCCAATCCGCATCACGCCGATTCGCTCCGGGCTTCCTTTGCCATCGGTTACCCGGCATCTTGTTTTCCAGCAGGTCTTCTGGCTCTCGGATCCTCTGAAGGGTTGCGGCCTTCCCCTCGGGGTGGTCCCCGAAAGTGACCGGTCCGATCCCTCGGACCTCTGCGACCCTTCATCCCCGATTACAGCGGCGGGACCGCCACGGATTTGCACCGTGTTCCGGGATGCTGGAAAACCTCTTGCTACCATGACTTATTTTTCACGGACCGAAGCGACTGTCAAGATGTAAGTGATGGGCCTGAACCTGTAGGTCTTAAAGCTCTGGGACTTCTGCCCCAAAGAACAACCTGTGGAGGAACTCCAGCGTTTGCTGCTGATACGCGGTCCTCCCCTGCTCGGAACTCCCTCCGCAAAGCACACGACAGACAACGTCCGTCGGGGATTCCGGATCGCAATGCGTCGCCCAGGGGAAGAAAAAAGATTCCACTTGGAAAGGGATGGCGTCCTCAAGAGCTTTGCCCGACCCATAGGCGTTGCACGGGCCGGGACGGGAGCGGATGCTGACAACGGGAAGCGGCGTCAGCTTTGCCGCCGCCTCGAGCGTCTCAAGATCGGGAACGGCATCCAAAAGCACGAGGGCGTCGATGTCCGCGCCGTCTCCTTGAACTCTGACCGCCGCCTCAACACTTATGGCAGCCCCTGCACTGTGTCCACCAAGAGCTATGCGCTCCGGATCGCCTACGCCATACAACGGATCGCCGGGATCCGACGCCCTTTGCCGAAGCCAGCGGACATGATCTATGAGATTGTCGATTTGGTGGGCTTTTTCAAGAGTCGCTTCATCCACAGGGACGACATTCGGTGTGTAGGTAATGATCCCTGCACACGCATAGGATGCCGCATTGGCCATGTGACGTCCGTAATCTCTCGAAAAACCGTGGGATAAAATAAATATGGGAAAGGGAGCTCCCGGCCGCCTATCCGATCCCTTGGGGAGAAACATGGCCCCTTCAATGCGATCCCCCGCCGCTGTCACTCGAACAAAGTGAGATACCACGGCGCACGATATGTCCGCAGCCGCCGCAGAAGACAAAGCCTGACCGCACACCCCCATCCATACAGCCAACGCCGGCCAGAGCTTATTTTTCATCATCAAACCTCGCTTCGGTCAACAGGGGTTCTCTGCACGGCATAAGCCGCAGCCTGATCCCGCTGAGCCCGATCGAGAGAACGAAAAAGCGGGGGAAAATTCCCCCGCTTTCTTCCACCAAGACCGAAGGGCTTCGTTCGGCCGGAGTTTAATGTTTCACCTCGATCCTCTTGGGCCGGGAAGCTTCCGCCTTGGGAATCTCGATCCGCAAGACCCCGTCTTTGTAAACCGCTTCGATCCCCTCAGACTTCACTTCCGCAGGCAGAGAGAAAGAACGAGCGAAGCACCCATATCGACGTTCCACCCGATGGTAGGACTCGCCTTTTTCTTCTTTCTCCTGCCGTTTCTCACCCTTGACGGTCAGTACATTATCCGTGATGCTGATGTCCAGATCCTTCACATCCACTCCCGGAAGATCGGCTTTGACCACAATTTTGTCTTCCGTTTCGGAGATGTCAAAGGCCGGCACCAGAACCTTTTCGTCGCCCCACACGGCAGGAAGGGCTTCCTCAAAAAACCTGTCCATCCAATCGAAGGCCCTCGGCCATGCAAGGAGCGACTCCCTTCGAGTGCGAGGAACCAATCCCAGCATGTCCACTACCTCCTTTAATGAGAGTTTCTACTGACCTTGACTTCCAATTTCCGATAAAAAAATAATTTCTTCCCCATTCGTGTCAAGTCCCCTTGGGCCTGGCGGGGTATGGCTTTCGCAAGGTTCTGTCCGTGCGCGCTCGGTTGGGGGCACATTGAAGGACTACCGGACAGCAGCTGCCGGAGGAGCTCTATGGCCATCCTCGTTCGGTTCCGCGAACCTGCTCTGGAGTCATGAGTCTGTGCGCAGGAATTTCAGGCGGACGAGAAACCCGCTTTCTCAGGGGCCGGGCTGCGGAAGGCTCGCAGCCGCTTGACTCTCCGGCACTCCCTGAAATTCCGAGCCAAGAAGTCTGCCGGCACCACCCAACGGGATCTTTGGACAACGCGGAGGCAGGTCAAAAGATGTCTTTGTCTCCTGTTTCTTCAAGGAGCTTCTTGAACCGCGCAGAGTTTCTCACCTTTCGGGCGGCAGCCCCTTCCGCGTCTTCCACGGTGAGATGAATTTCACCGCATTCAGGGCATGTGACGTTGATCTGATCCCCGATAATGCGCTCCCGGATTTCATCCACGGTCATGTGTCCGAGAAGTCCGCATCGCGTATCCACTCGCCGCGCCCGGACCCGATAAGGGAAAGTTTTTTCGTCCGGCATGCCATAATCCCTGAAAAAGTTCTTGGTGCCCCCGTGTTCCCGCCCGACTGAAATGGACGGACTCACGGCTTCATGAACACGGCCCCGAGTCCGCATAAGACCGCCGCTTCACAGAACCGAGAGACAGTGTCGGCGGCATTGAGTGTGGAAGGGCGGATTTATGGACCCAGAGCCAGGGTCTCCACCGTCTTTGCCATTTCTCGACAGGCCTCCACGAATTTTTCCGCCTCAGACGAAGCGCACCATACCATCCGAAATCGTTCCGACTCCAACCCCATAACTTCCATCATTTCAACAATCACCGCCCGTCGTGCTTCCGCCCTCAGATTCCCATCCTTGTAGTGGCATTCCCCCGGCCGACACCCCATCACCAGCACCCCGGCCGCTCCAAGATGGAAAGCTTCCATGACCAAATTGGGATGGACCATCCCGGAACACATCACCCGAACGATCCGCACGGTTTCTGGATAGTCCATGCGCCGTATTCCGGCCAAGTCCGCTGCACTGTAAGCACACCAATGGCAGGCAAACACAATGATTCTTCCACTGCGGTCACGAGACCCCATCATGCCGCTCCACTTTCTTGCGGACGCAGAAGGGCATGAATCTGTCTGGAAAGCTGCGCGACGCTGAATCCGGCAACGCGGATGCCGTCTTTTGGGCATGTCGCCTGACATATCCCGCAGCCTTTGCAAAGAGCCGTGTTCACCACGGGAAGCTGGATTGTTTTATTTTCCTCCGAGGATTTTTGGGAACGACCGTCCCACTGGATCGCTTGATAGGGGCACACGTCCACACATAAGGCACACCCGTCACAATTTTCCGAGACCACGTGCGCTTTCACGGCATCCAAAGCTTTGCGTCGGGTGGAGAGAACTGCCGCCGCCCGGGCGGTCACGGCCTGTGCCTGCGTCATCACTTCATCCAAAGATTTAGGCCCATGAGCCAACCCGGCCATGAAAATCCCCTCGGTCAAGAATTCCACCGGCCGCAGCTTGGCGTGGGCCTCCTGAAAGAACCCGTCCGCGTTCAATGGCAGTTTGTAAATCCGGGCCAACTCGGCCACGTCCGGGTGCGGCACAATGGCCGTTGCCAAAATGACGACATCCGCCCGCAAAACAAGAGGCGTATTGAGCACGTGATCGGTCACCCGAACGTAAAGTTCGTTGGGACCGAGACGCACCGTCGGCTTTTCCTGCAGTTCGTAGTGGATAAAAACGACACCTTGTTCTCGTGCTTTTCTGTAAAGGGACTCCCTCAATCCGTAGGTGCGCACGTCCCGGTACAGGATGTAGATTTCCCGGCTAGGGTCTTCCTCCTTCAGCTCCATCGCAGACTGGATGGCATGAGTACAGCAAACGCGGGAGCAGTATGGGCGCCCGGGTTCTCGCGAACCCACGCATTGGATAAAGACAAAGGTTTTGGCTCCCGCGATCCGTTCGTCGCCCACTGTACGCAGCTTGTCGAACTCCAAGGCCGTAAGCACCCGCTGTGATTCAGCGTACCCGTATTCTTCCGGCTTGTGCGCCATCCCGCCCACAGCAAGGACCGTCACGCCGTGATCCACGGTGATGGTCGCCCCTCCCTTTCTGATGGTCGATCGGAAGTTACCCACAAAACCTTCAGCGGCCACCACGTCACTTTTCAAGTACACACTGATGTACGGATGAGACCGGACCCTAGCCGCGAGGCGATCCACAAAGCCCGGAATATCTTCCCCTTTCCAAGTGCGGTAAAGATGGCGGGCGTTGCCCCCGAGCTGGGAACTCTTTTCCACCAGGTGCACCGGAAATCCTTGATCGGCCAAGCCGAGCGCCGTCGTCAACCCGGCAACCCCGCCCCCGACGACCAAGACGGTCGGATTCACATTGACAGTCACCGGCGGCAATGGTTCCTGAAGGGCGACTTTGACCACCGCCATGCGGACCAAGTCCACGGCCTTCTCCGTGGCCGCCTGTGGATCCCGTCCGTGAACCCATGCCGCCTGATTGCGGATATTGGCCATCTCGAAAAGGTATTCGTTCAGACCGGCGTTCTTGAGGGTTTCCCGAAAGAGGTTTTCATGAGTGACCGGTGAACAGGCGGCAACCACCACACGGTTCAGGCGATAGGCTTCAATACTTCGTCGGATCAGTTCCTGGCTGTCATGAGAGCACGCAAAAAGTTTTCTTTCCACATGGGCCACATGAGGCAATCGGGATGCCGCGCGCGCCACCGCTTCCACATCCACGACCCCGGCGATGTTCGACCCGCAGTGACAGATGAAAACGCCCACCCGGGGGGCTTCACGGTCTATGGGACGTTCTTCCGGGAATGTTTTCAGGCAAGATAGGCTGTTGCGCACATCAGCCAAGGGGATGGCCGCCGCCGCGGCCGCCGCCGATCCTTCGAGGACCGCATGGGCAATATCCTTGGGACCTGTCGCCGTCCCGCACACGTAGATGCCCGGCCGCGAACTCTTCACCGGTTCAAAGGACGACGTTTCCACAAACCCATGGGGGTCCGTCTTCACTCCAAGCCGTTCACACAGCTCCTGCACTCCCTGGGGGATCTCCATCCCGACAGACAGCACCACCATGTCGAAGACTTCCCTCAGCCGGCGCCCGTGTTCGGACGGATAATCCACCACGAGGCCGCTGCCATTCTCGGCCGGTTCCAATGCCGGTACCCGACACCGAATGAATCTCACGCCTCGGTCTTTTATTCCATTGTAATAACGCTCAAAATCTTTTCCGGTCGTGCGCATGTCCGTATAAAAAACCGCCACCTCCAGCGACGGGTCACACTCAAGAGCCATGGAGGCTTCTTTGACTGCGGTCATGCAACACACCGTCGAGCAATAGGCGTGGCCCCTGCCCGTCGCCTCGCGACTCCCTACACATTGGACAAAGGCCACTTTACGAACCGGCCTCCCGTCCGAAGGACGCAGGATGGAGCACCGATCGGATCCTGCCGCAGCGAGCATTCTTTCCCACGCGTAAGAAGTGACAACATCGGCATAAAGGCCGTATCCCCAAGGATTGCGCGGTGGAGGTTCAAACGGCTGGAAACCCGAGGCCAAAATCACCGACCCGACGGTAACCGTCACACGGTGTTCTTGGTTGTCAAAGCGCACCGCATCCGCCGGGCAGACCTTCTCGCACGCCCGGCAGATTCCACCTGTGAGGTGAAGGCATCGGCGTCCGTCAATCTGGTAAGCCAACGGCACGGCTTGGGGGTAACTCAGGAAGATGGCTGACCGCTGGGCATGGGGACCGCATCGGGGATCCTGAACCGTCACTGGGCAGACTCGGGCACACTCCCCGCATGCCACACAGCGGCTGAGGTCCACGTATCGGGGGCGACGCCTCAAGGTTGCCTGAAACCGGGGAGCCTCCCCTTCCAACCGTTCCAGTTCCGTATGGGTCATCAATTCGATGTTGAAGTGCCGACCGCACTCCACCAACTTGGGCGCCAGGATTCACATGGCGCATTCATTCGTCGGGAAAGTCTTGTCCAAGCGAGCCATGGTCCCACCGATGGCCCCGCTGCGTTCCGCAAGGTAGACGAAATATCCCGCTTCCGCCAAATCCAAAGCCGCCTGCAGACCGGAGATGCCTCCCCCGATCACCAGGACAGCGCCCACTTTCTGGCGTATCATGAACCCTCCTTACGTTGAGAGTCCCAAGTCCCATCCAGGGCTTCCGCCACCAACTCCCACAAGAGTTTGACGTCCACAGAGAGGTCGTATTCCTTGCACAGGCTTTTCAGGATTTGGTCACGGCAGTTATGACAGGCCGTCACCACCATCGCCGCTCCTGTGCGCCGAATCTGGCGCGCTTTATACCTGCCGAAGAAAACCCTCTCCTCATGGAACGGCAAAGCGGCGAGACCTCCGCCCGCTCCACAGCAAAAGGCTTCCTCACGATTGGGATTCATCTCCACCAGATTAAGGCCACAGTGGTGGAGAATCTCCCGGGCTTGTTCGTCATAAGCGTTTCCAAAGGCTTTGAGGGACTTGCGACTGAAATGACACGGATCATGGTATGTGGCCGTTCCGGGAAAACGATCCGCTCGCACCCGAATCTTCCCGCTTCGGAGGTAGTCAATCAAAAGGTCAAAGAGCGTGAGCACCTGAAAATGTTTCGCTTCCTGCGCATACCATCGTTCCAAAGCCATGCGGAAGGCAAAGTAGGCATGGCCGCATTCGGGCAAGAGCAAAGCCTCGCAGTCGAGCCGACGCATAGTCTCGACCACCCGCCCGACTCCGATCCTGATCGCCTCGTCGTCTCCCGTGTAGACCCCCCACTGCACGCCATCCCACGACTCCGTGGGGACAGTCCAAGATTCCCGAGCGGCGTAGAAAATCTTCCACCAGTGCTTCATCTCCCACGGTTCTGCAAAGGGTTCCTTGGAATTGACAGTGACCAAAAGGCGTGCTCCCCGGACATCCAAAGGCACCCGAAACCCCGGGCACTCTTCTTCGGCCAGCTCATGGGCCACCGCCTCGCAGCAGGCAATGAAATCCTGTTGAGGAATTCCCAGGCTGTTGCCCGTCTCCAAAAGGGTCATCACCCCCTTGTGGAGAGGACCAGGCACCCGATCCCGTTCCCAGGCCCGACGGATCGTCATGATGAGCCCGGTAATCTCCACCCCCGCGGGGCATGCCTGCTCGCATTTGGCACACAGGGTGCATTTCCAGGGCCAGAGCAGCTCCATCAGTTCGCGGTCCATCCCCAAGACCGCCATACGCACGATTCGGCGCGGATCCCACCCGTCCACGCCCGAAATGGGACACACGGCGGCACAGCTCCCACATCCCAAACAGGCGTCGGCCATCCGGGGGTTCAGGCGAAAGGCGCGGGATCGGGGCCCCATGACCAGCCCGCCTTCCATGGCCTCCGAGGGTTCTGAGGGCGCGGCAGACGGGGAGGTTATCTGCCGGATCTGCAGCGCCGAGGCGTCCAGACCGTAGGCGTGGCACAACTTGATGAACTCTTCCTCGTCCACTAAATAGCGCTTGCCCGGCACACGCCGCGCGGGCAATCGTCCGCTTCGAATCCAGTTGCGGATGGTGTTGCGATGCACTCCAAGCTGTTCCGCCAAGCGCCCGATCTGGACCACAATCACGGCTGTTCTCCCGTCTTTTCCGTCGGCGTGTTTTCCGAAAACGGTCGCAACCCCGTCTCCAGACGCCCCAAAAGTTCGTGGACGGCCCGCGGGACGGCCCGGGCCACCGTCGGGGATAATCCCGGAGCCACGTGGTCCGGCAAGGATTGCGCCTGCACGGCCAAAACCGCCACATGCACCCCGCCCTCCTCGGAGAGCTCCCGGAGGAGGTTCGCCGAGGGGAATTGGTGCATGAGAAAGTCCGCCCGTTTGACCGATGGCAGGGCATCGGCCGAAAGCCAGAACAATTCGCCTGGGGTCCGCCCCGGAATCTGGACCGCATCCACGATCAAGAGCACCTCGGGCTTCTGCGGGCTCAAGACGAGATCGAACAAGAGATCACTGGCGGCGGTTCCCGCATCCAAAACACAGACATGAGGCGGCAGGGCGCCGGAAGCCGTCAAAGCCTCAACCACCGCCGGTCCAAACCCATCGTCGCCGAAAAGGGTGTTGCCGCACCCCAAGACCACACAGGAGGCGGAAAACAGCCGGCTTCGTTCGCTCATGACACAAAGTCCTCTCCGGTTTTTGTGCATGTTGTGCATCGCACGTCTTCCTATCGTCTGGTCTCGCGGTTGTCAACCCAGAAAGGAGTGGTCGGTGTGCGGACTGCCCGGGGGGGAGCGCCGTATTGCCTTTTGTGCCGGGAGGTTATGGGAGACGTGGAGTTTCGGGAGCCGTACGGGCATCGAGCGCCCACAAGGCCTTCTTCGGGAGAGGATTTTGAACAGACTTTTCGGAAACACCGAACGAGCCTGCGCCCAAAAAGCGGCATCCGGAAATACGAAAACATCTCACTGAAGCGAGGCTCTTATGTGTCCAGGTAGTCCAGGAAGGGGCCGCTGAGATGTTAGGGAACGACCCGCTTGGATCGTCACACACCCATCCAGACGCGTTTCCAGGATCACGTCACAGGGGATGTCCAGAGAATGTGGGGCACAAACGGCGTTCTGCCATCGCCCGGATTCCCGAAGTCAATCCGCCACAACACGGGAATGGTTTCGCGGTCATGGAGCTGCCATTGGACGCGCACAGGGGCTCCCACTTGAGAAATGGAAAGGGGACCGAGGTGTTGCAAGAAGTCCTAGACCACCAAGTCAATCTGGGCGATCACGCCGGCAGTCCGATCCTCCCTGAGAAAGATCCCGGCCTGCCTCATGGCTCCCTGCAGCCCACCCTGTGCGTCTTTAAAATGAAAGGGGGCGATCACGCGATCGAGGGAGATCGCTGCGATGCCGACATCAGAAAGGCTCAACAGGGCATCCTCACCTGTCGCCGGCTTCACCCAAAGTCTCAACCGGCGTAATACGGCATCGCCATCATCAATCCATCCATTTCCGTCATCGTCGTAAAACGCCAGCTCCGCAAAGCCGTCTCCCGTTGTGGGGCCAAAGAGCTCGCCTCCATCTTTGATCTGCCCATCCCCGTCTTTGTCGAGGGCCAAAAATCCGCTCCCGTGGGACACAAAGGGGATTCGTTCCGTCGTGCCATCCCCGTGCAGGTCAAAGGGATACAATGTCTCGCCGAAGCGGATGGTTCCGCCCCCGAAGTCCACCACGAGTGGATCGGAAACTCTGGCGTTGCCGGCCGTCAGATGAGTGGACCGCTCCATGGCATAAGTGCGAGACATGGAAAACGACAGGGTAAAGGCGAAAGTCTCCCCGTCAGTGGTCTGAATGGTTCCTTCAGCGCTCAGTGAGAGCTCCTCCGACTCCGAGAACGTCTCCCTTGCGTCGTAATCGACTTCCCACACCAAGCCCCCTGTGCTCCCAGAACTTTGCGTCCCTTGCGGGCTTGGTGCTGCCTCATGGGAGTCGTCTGCAGAAGAAGTGATGTCTTTCAGAGACAGAGGAACAATCTTGATCTCTTTTCCTGTGAGCATCTTGACGAGGGTTTCCACGAGCCGAAGGCGAAAACTTTCTTCGTTTTCTTCTGGACAGGGCACCTCGGCCGATGCCGGGGTCGAGGAAGATGCCTGCATCGACACATCGGTGGAGATACTTCGACGGTCTTCATCATTTGCAGGAGGCCTTTCCAGCCCTCTTGTCCCGATGAAGACCTGCAAAGACTCGTTTCTTTCCAGCCGCGCCTCATACCTTTGGCGACACGAGAACGCGAAGTTGGCATCGGCTATCTTCATGGCCCATCCCCTCCGGAAAGTGCGTCCGAGCGCGGCCTTCTCTTCGCGTTTGAAAGACCGGCAACCATTCTTTTTCCCCGATGTCCTCCCCACTCAATGCGGTAATCGGCAAATTTCCTGATTTTCATAAGGTAAAACTGAGAAAGGGGAAACCATGCAGCGAGTTGTGAACTAAAGGAAGTTATCAAACTTGAGATATTTTTGAGCAAAAAAGGCGACTCTATCCGTCCGGTTTCCGCCAAGACCATTTTGTCTGTTTTGCTTCTTGATGCGTGAGACGCGTCTTTGCCAAGAATTATCTTAACGACAATATCACGGTGAATTTAAGCCTCTTTTAGGCTATAGGCTTTTCACTCTCATTGTCTCCGGGCAGCGCATCGGTGTGGATGTTTGAAGGTCAGCCCACACCGTCTCGTTCCACGTGTTCAGGGTTATCTTAATGCCAAAGGCCATCCACGGCACTGTTGTCCTCGTCGGGGCGCCCTCCGTGATCGCCCCGATACCAGGCTACCCCCTGCCCCAAAAGACCGCACGGATTCAGGGCACACACGAGGGTTTGCCCCTACGGTAACGTTGCTCATAGCGGGCATGGATAGGAGATCATGACCACACAACAATAAAGCGATGGCGGGGATCGCCCGGATTCAGGGTGCTGAGTTTCTATGGACGAGGACAAGATCCAAAATGTTCAGAAGGTCCTTGATCCGATAGGGTTTTCCCAGCACGGCCACATTCTCGGCCAACCCCAGGCTTTCGGTCACTAAGCCCCCAACGTATCCACTGGCGATAACGACAGCCGTTTCCGGGTACAGGCGACGAACTTCCTTAAAACATGCCGCCCCACCCATGCCGGGCATGTTGTAGTCGAGAATTATGGCATCCACGTGTGCCCGTGCCTCGGCGAGCCGAGCCAGGGCTTCTTCACCCGAGTGTGCCATGAGGACGTCGAAACCTTCTGCGTTCAGGCATTCCGACACGAATTCCAGCACATTTTTTTCATCATCCACCACCAGAACGGTTCGCCGTTTTTCACCGATGGCTCCTTTTTCTCTCACGATTCTGTCTTCTACAGGTTTCGCTGGGAGGTCTTTGGCGGTCGGCAGGGCTCGGGCTGGCAACGTGATGGTGAAGGTCGTGCCCCGGCCGACGCTGCTCTCACAGGTAATGGAGCCACCGTGCCGCGTGACGATGCCGTAGACCGTGGAAAGCCCTAGGCCGGTCCCTTTCCCCGGCTCTTTGGTGGTAAAAAACGGATCGAAGATCCGTTCCCGAATCGGCTCCGGAATGCCATGGCCCGTGTCTGAGACCGAAAGAACAACCCCTTCGGATCCATCGGGAAGGACTTTCTTCTTCGTCGTCACACGGATCCGTCCCTCGCTCCCTTCGGGAATCGCATCCCGGCCGTTCACCACGAGATTGATAAGGATCTGTTCCAGCTGGAGGCGATCCCCATCCACCGGAGGAAGATCGGCAGCCAAGTCTTCCTCAAGCCGGATCATTCGTGGGATGTTGCGGCTGAGAAAACTCAGGGTGTCCCTGACGAGGGTGTTGAAATCCAGGATCTCCGGGGCCGCTTCGTCCTGTCGCGCAAAGGTAAGCATCCGCCGAACCAATTCCGCCCCTCGATCGGCGGCTTCCTGCACCCGCACGAGCCATCGGCTCTTTGGGTCCTGCGGGTCCGTGTGCTTAAGCAAAAGATCCAAATACCCGGTCATGGCCTGCAGCAGATTGTTAAATTCATGAGCGATGCCGCTGGCCAAGGTGCCTAAGGATTCCATTTTCTGGGCGTGGGACACGATCTTTTCGAGTTCTTGAGCTCTTCTTTCGGCGTGGATCTTGGCCGTAATATCGCGAGCCATCACTCGAATACCCCGAACCGATCCTTCATCGTTACGAATCGGCTGTGCCGAGACCTCTATGGTCTTCGAAAGACCCCGTGTGTCTTGGAACTCGAATGTGACGAGCTCTCCCGCCCCACGGCCCTCCTCAATTCTCCGGAAGAAGACTTCCATGGCCCGCGCCGTCTCCGGGTGCGCCATGTCGGCCAAGGAGAATGGATGTGCGGGGGGAGGATCCAAGCCCAAGAGGCTGCTAAAAGCACTGTTGTGGAATGTCACGATGCCCGCCTTATCCAGTTCGAAATAGGCTTCGTCGATGCTTTCCAAAATGTCTCGGTATCGTCTTTCACTGCGCTCCAACCTCTCCTGCACCTCAAGCAAGGCCTTTTGCCGCAAGAGCAGGGCTTCCTCGCGTTCCTGCACCGCCCGGCTCATCTCTCGAAAGCGCTCTGCAAAAACCCTTAGTTCGGCAAAAGTGCCCTTGAAGTCGGGCCATGACGTTTCATCATCATCCCGACCTTCGGCGATGCGCTGCACCTGCCGAGTCAGGCTTTCCACGGGACCGACGACCACCGCCTGAAGCCGTCGCATGAGACCCCAATGGGCTACACCGAGGAAGGTGAAAAACAAGACGAAGCCCGTCATGGCGACTCCCACGACGGGGTAAAGCGCCGGAAACAAAGGATAGGCCACGAGGACCACCCATCCCCAGGGATCCACGCGCCAGCTGGTGCCATAGACGGTGGTTCCGGCCAGAGACCCCAAGAGTCTCGTGCCTTCCGGATGCGCCAGAGCCCGCGCCACGAGGGGTTCATGACCCACGTTTTCCTGTTCTTGCACCATGCGGGCTTCGGGGTGGACAATGAGGTTGCCGTACCGGTCGGTGATCCAGATGATCCGGTG
This sequence comes from Desulfosoma profundi, assembly GCF_055387865.1. Lineage (NCBI taxonomy): Bacteria > Pseudomonadati > Thermodesulfobacteriota > Syntrophobacteria > Syntrophobacterales > Syntrophobacteraceae > Desulfosoma > Desulfosoma profundi. The sequence continues at coordinate 198,938 of NZ_AP042420.1, forward strand.
CGGGACCTTTCGGAGATAAGCATCGATCAATCTTTGTACGCGCCCCAGATCCAATTCCCCCACAACCGTTCCCCATGGAGTAGAGATCATGGTGGCTACCGTCACGGATTTGAAATCGGAACGGTAGTACGGCACCGAAATAATGGGCCACTCGCTCCTGTTCGGAAAAAGCGAAAGTGATGGAGGCGAGGCGTTCTCCGTCACTAACGCTCCCAGCCCACGGTGAAAAACCAGGTATGAATCCGCCGTGACGAGAAAAACGCGATGATAGGACAAGGGGGCTTCATGCAGGAAAACTTTTTCGCCAAGGCGGTCCACTGCCGCAGAGGACCCGCCGAACAAACGCAGGTCTTGATCCGCGGCCACGAGCAGGCTCGACACGTAATTGTCCACGCTCCAGCTGAGCACCCGATGTTCTTCTTCCAGTTGAACGATTCGCCAGGCAATCAGCCCACAGGTGGTCAGCACGGCCAGCACCAGCAAAGGCAGGAGGAGCCGGCGATGCAAGAAACTCCGGATGACTTTAAAAAGTGGAGTATCCCTCATGACTTTTCAAGGAAAATGATGTTTGACAAAATGGCCGTTTTGCACGCCCACTAGGAAGCTCTCAGCATGCACATCACCGTACGCGTCCATGACCATCCGGCCGAACAAGCCGTCGAATTCCCGAGGCTGAGACAACGCCTCACGAATCTTCTCAGGCCGGCCCCCAACGGATTCGAGCACGACCCCTAGAAAACGTACTGTATCATAGCCGCGGACGGCCGCGAAGGCCGGCATCGTTCCGAAACGCCTTTGATACGAGCGAACAAAATCCTGAGCCATGGGAACCTCTTCCACCGGCGGATCGTTGGTGGCCAAAATAATGGATTCGGCCGCGGTTCCAGCCTCTGTGATCAACCGATCGGTCTGAGCCCATCCGACCCCGAAAAGGAATGCACGAACTTTCAAGCGGACCAAAGGCACGAGCAGCTTCGCCGTCTCTTCTGCTGAAGCGATGAGAAGGACCGCGTCGGGGTCATGCCGCGACACATCTTCGGCCAGGGAGAGCGCCGAACTTTCCTCAAGGCGCGAAAAACCCGTGACGAATAAGATCTTACCGCCAAGTGCCTCCAGAGCTTGAGTAAAGTCTCGAGCCCATGGTTCCGTGTAACCCGGGTTTTTCGCATCGTAAACAATGGCGGCCCCAAGGAGTCCCCGACCGGCCAAATGGCGCGCCAAAAGCCGTGCCGGAGCTCCAGTATCCGGTCTGAGGCGAAAAAACAGGTCCTTCTTCCCGGACAGGAGCGCGCTGGAGGCCACAGGAGAAATGAGGGGCACTCCAAACTCTTCCAGGTGCAGAAGCGCCGCGAGGCATTGGGTGCTCAACATGTGCCCGAGGATGATCGAAGCCCCTTGGCGGACAAGAATTTCACGGGCTCTTTGTGCCCCTTCCAATGTGCCTTCGTCATTTTGAACAAGAAGCTCCAGGGGGCGTCTGCCGATGCCGCCTCGACGGTTGATTTCCTCAACGGCCAGCCGAGCCCCATTGCGCGCGTGAATCCCTAGGTCCGCATAGCTTCCGGTGAGCACGGCGGCCAGGCCGATGCGAATCGGCTCTTTTTGGCATCCCCACAAAAAAAGCCCGAGGAGAATGGGCACCAGCCCAAGGCTTTTTCGCAGTCTTTTGGCTTTACGTAACACCGCCTTATAGCCCCCAAAGCCTTCTCTCTCTTAAGCGCACCAAGGGTCGAATGAAAAGTTTCGAAAATGCTCTCGGCTTAACAGTTTATCTGGCAATGCTGGTTCAATCCATCTTTCCGAGGGGCGTCGTCCTCGCCGTTCGCCAGGCCTTCGACCGGTTTCAGCACCACAAGGAGGATTTGCGATCCGTCCAATCGAAACATGCCGACACTCTCATCGGTATGGATACATGTCATCTCTAAAAAACTTCGAGCGACTGGAAAAGACCCAGCCCCAAAACCATGGGTACAAGGTAAGGACAAAAAAACTTTTCGCCAGCTTTCCTCAGACTCACCAAACAAGAAAGGTTAGAAAATCGCCGACATCGGAACCAGACGACCTCGTACTTTTAAGCAATTCCATAACCCAATGGGCTTTCTTGGCAGAGTCGCCAAAAACAACCCATTGGGGTCACGAGGGCGCCGATTCTCATTTCTCTGATGGATTCCTGAAGAGCCCGGCTGACCACCTGCCGAACTCCTCAACACGCATGGTTGATTTTCTGACCCATGATCACAATGGCAAGGCCGTCTGCAGCCGTTGGCACCGCCGCAATCATGGTCAGGAGAGTAGTCTGTAACAGGGTCTCGTCTTAGAAAAACAAGCAACGCGAGATGCTCACTCAGACGAATAACCTAAGGCAGCTCTCCGGTATGACCGGAGGGATGCGCTCCTGCGCTCACTTAGGTGCCCGATCCTCACCTTCGAGCCACCAACCACCCAGACACCATGCGAACGCCGAAGAGGTCATCCCTCCAAGAAACTTATGTTCACCGTTTCGAGGCAAGCCTCTAGAAATCCTTAAAGTCCTCATCAAATGGGATAAGCTCTTCCGGCTTTTGGGGTTTAGACACCTTCGCCAAAGCCCCCCCGGCTTTTCCATTACCGGCCTTTTTGGCCGGTTTTTCCTCCGCAGTCGTTGATTGACCGTAGACGGGACGGCTGAACCGGGTGGTCTCTTTTTTCTTACGGAATATCCTGATTCCCCCCGCTTTACCGTCGCCTCCCACCAGGGCCGCCAGTCGCATCACGTATTGGTGCATTTGTTCGGCTTGGGCATGGAGTTCCTCAGCCGCCGACGCGGACTCTTCGGCATTGGCCGCATTCCTCTGCACCACCTTATCCATTTCAGCTACGGCCCGGTTGACCTGATCAATCCCTTCGGCTTGTTCTCCCGAGGCTGCCGCGATCTCACCCACTAGTTCCCCAATCCGGCTGGAGCCCTGCGCAACCTTAACGAAAGCGTCATTGGCTTCCCCAAGGGCACGATCCCCCTGCCGGACCTTGGTCACTGTGTCTTCAATGAGCTGAGCCGTGTTACGCGCCGCTTCAGCCGCCCGCATGGCAAGGTTTCGCACCTCGTCGGCCACCACCGCAAACCCCGCCCCCGCTTCTCCCGCCCTGGCCGCTTCCACGGCGGCGTTGAGGGCCAACAGGTTGGTTTGGAAAGCGATTTCGTCAATGGTCTTAATGATTTTTTGTGTTTCTTCACTGGCCGAAGCGATCTGGCGCATGGATTGGGTCAAGGCTTCCATGGATCTTTGGGCCTCTTGAATGTCGCGCAGGGCCGCTTTCACGATGGCGTCCGCCTGACTGGCATTATCCGCGTTTTGACGCGTCATGGAAGCCATCTCCTCCAGAGCCGAGGAGGTCTCTTCAAGAGACGCCGCTTGTTCGCTGGAACCTTCCGCCAGCTGTTGGCCCGCTCCCGACACCTGGGACGCCGCCGCCGCCACCTGTTCGGCGCCTTCCTTGAGGCCGGTCACTGATTCCATGATGGGTTGGGTCAACCGTCGAGAAAACACATAAAACACGCCAAGGGTGATGAGAAGCGCCGCGATTCCAATGGTGAGCATCCCCGTGACCTGACGGCGCACCGGCTCGAGAAATTCCGATGCCGGCTGGGTCGCACCCACCATCCACCCGTTGATGCCTACGGGAGCATAACCGGAGATTTTCTTGTCCCCTTTAAAGACATAGTCGACCACCCCCGCCGTGCCTGAAGCCAAGGCTTTGGCGAGGCTTTCCAGCCCAGGGGTCTTGGTGAGGTCCAGCTTCAGGATGAAATCCTTGTTGGGGTGCGAAATAATAAGGCCATGTTGGTCCACCATATAGGCATAGCCGGTCTTGCCCACTTTGGTCCTATTGAGGGTATCGATAAGGAAATCTATTCTGGCGGTCAGTCCGAGCATACCCTGAAAAGCCCCGTTTGGTCCTTTCAGCGGCACGGCAACCACAACGACCGGCTGATTGGAAACCTTGGAAATGACCGGCTCCCCAATAACAACCTCCCCGGTCGCCTTCGCTTTTTGGAAATAAGGTCGTTCGGCAATCTTGACCCCTTTGTACACATCCGTTTTGCCGTCGGCGGTGATCCCGGCATAAAGCGCCCCCGCGGCATCGGAGACAAAAACTCCTTCATAATTGTCACCGATGTTCTTAAGAAGTAACAGAAACTCACGGTTCAGGGCTTCAATTTCGGTCTGAGCGGCTTCCGGTCCCTGCAAGATGACTTTTTCCCTCGCCGCCTGGAGCGTGTCGATGGAGGCAAGTGCTCGAGCCGACCACATTTCCCCGTCAAGCACAGCGTTGACCATAGATGCCAACCCTTGGGCTTGAGTGACGGCGGCCTGCTCCGCGACTTCCCGCAGCGCCGAAGCCGCCTTCCATGTGGAAAATGATCCCGTAGCCGCTAGACTTAAGACAACCAAGGTTCCGCCGATGGCCAACAGTTTCCCTTTGAGGCTCCATGTTCGCATGGTTGCTTTCCTTTCGAGCATCACAAATTAAGCCGCCTTTTCCAGAAAGCTCATTTCTTGGCTGGTGAGCACGCGATCGATGTCCAAAAGAATCTTGACGGATTCTCCCGCCTTGGCCATGCCGAGGATGTACTCGGTGGAAAGTCGAGTGCCAAAGGATGGCGTGTCTTCGATGTCATCCTCCTTGATGTTCACCACCTCTGAGACCGAATCGACGACCAGGCCCATCATCACCCGTCCGGCCGCCAAACCTGAAGTCTCCACGACAATAATGCATGTCCGCTCGTTGTAAGGAATGGAGTCCATACCGAACTTCAGCCTCAAGTCGATGACCGGGATGACTTTGCCTCGAAGGTTGATCACCCCCTTGACGAAAACCGGTGTCTGAGGCACTGGGGTGATGGGCATCATGCCGATGATTTCCTTGACTTTGAGAATGCCGATGCCATACTCCTCGCCCCCGAGGGAAAACGTGAGGTACTTGCCTTCCCGAACGCGCGTTTCTTCTTGCCGACTGCCAACCTGTGTCACACTCATGCCTAGCCTCCTTTTTGTCATTTCGTGACCGGCCTTGTAAGCTCGAGCATTTCATCGGACTTATCGGCAGTCGAGGGGGGGAGCTTTAAGCAAAAAAGCCGGGAAAATTTTTTCTTGCCGTCCGGGCATGGTTCGTGTTAGGAAGCCTCTGCTTTCTAAGGGAAAAATATGGTGTGGTGGGTGTAGCTCAATAGGTCAGAGCACTGGGTTGTGGCCCCAGAGGCTGTCGGTTCGAGTCCGATCACTCACCCCATAAAGAACACGAAAGCCGCCGCTCGACGCGGCTTTTTCCATTTCGTGCCTTGAGAAACGGGTCGGGCCGAGGACGGCCGAAGGCCGCCGTGTGTCCTCTAAGGCAGGATCATCCATGGAGCCTAGAATGCGGCGGGGGTCGCACTCGCCCGCCCAGTAGCCGATTCCAGAAGCACTTTTACCCGCAAAGTCGGAGAGCACCATGGCCCGTGGGCCGGCCCCCTTTCGCCAGCGTCTCTTGGTCATAGGAGGATCCTCCCTGATCATTCTGGCTTTTGGGGTTTTCGGCTACATGCATTTGTGCGACTACACCTTCCTCGAAGCCCTCTACATGACCGTGATCACCCTCACCACCGTCGGCTATACCGAAGTGCGGCCGTTGGATCCCACGGGACGCATCTTCACCATTTTCCTCATCGCCAGCGGAGTGAGCCTTGTGGCCTATCATATTGCCTACCTGGGGCAGATGCTCATGGAAGGCAGCATTGTGGAAGTCTACCGGAGGCGTCGCGTGAAGAAACAGCTCCAGAGGATCACAGACCACTACATCATTTGCGGCTACGGCCAAATGGGAAAATTTATCGTGGACCAGCTCCTGCGCCACGACGTTCCCATGGTGGTCATTGAGGTGGACGAAACAGCGGCGGCCCGGCTCCAGGAACTGGGCGTGCCTCATCTCATCGGCGACGCCAAAGAAGAGGAAAACCTCTATGCCGCCGGCATCCTCCAAGCCAAAGGGCTGGTGGCCGTTGTGCATAGCGACACGGACAACGTGTTCATCGTTCTCACCGCACGGGATATCAACCGCAACCTGTTTATCTGCGCCCGAGCCAGTTCTCCCGGCACGGAAAAACGTCTCCTGAAAGCCGGTGCGGATCGTGTGGTTTCTCCCTATGCCAGCGGGGCTCTCAGGATCGCCCAGAACATTCTCCGCCCCACTGTGACGGACTTCCTGGAACTGGCCCTGTCCGGGGAAGGGATGGAGCTGTCCATGGAAGAGATGGTCATTCCGACGGCCTCGGACCTCGCGGGGAAAGATCTCATGCACTCCGGAATTCGCAGCGACTTCAACCTCATCATCGTCGCCATCAAACGTCAAGACGGGGTGATGATCTACAATCCGTCCCCCCGTGAGAAGCTTCACGTGGGGGATACCCTCATCGCCATCGGTCCCCGCAATAATCTGGACCGTTTTGCAGAAAAGCTTTCTGATCCCCGTTCTCCGGGAATGCCTGGTCGTCGCAACGCCCTGAACGGGTCGCCTCCAGCACCGACGGATGACCGAAACGGCTCGAAGACGTGACCCAAGGCGTCGTGCCGGAGGGGCATCTTCTCGTCTTGAGTGATCCATATTCCTTAAAGGGAACGCCTTGTTCCTGCACCTGTCTCCCGGAGGAAAATGGGCCTGTCTCCGAGCGTAAGAACTTTTATAGAGATTGCAGTGAGCACCCCATGGAATGGTGTTGGGGACCAGGCTGCACAGGCCTTCTCCGGACATGTTTTTTGTCTTCCCAAGGGACGGGTGACGTCAGCCGCGGTTGCCGTTGCGTTTGACATCCTCAAAGGCATCCCGTATATGGGATGCGGTAGGTCAGGACTGAATTCCTTTCACTAAAGATCCGCCGCGGCGTGCGATTTCTTTGCCTTGGGCCGCGGCAAGGCCATCCCCGGGAGGTGCCCATGGAGCAAGCCGTCATCGTCAGTGCCGTTCGAACACCCGTCGGTTCTTTCGGAAAATCCCTCGCGAACATCTCCGCAGTTCAGCTCGGTGTCATCGCCCTTAAAGAGGCCCTCAAGCGCGCCGGCCTCTCTCCCGATCAGGTGGATGAAGTCATCTTGGGAAACGTCCTCCAGGCAGGTCAGGGCCAAAACCCCGCCCGGCAGGTGGCCGTGCACGCCGGCGTTCCCCATGAAGTCCCTGCCATGACCATTAACAAAGTCTGCGCCTCCGGACTCAAGTCCGTGATTTTGGCGGCCCAGGCCGTGGCTCTGGGCGACGCCGAGATCGTCGTCGCCGGCGGCATCGAGAACATGAGCGCCTGTCCTTATGCGCTGGCCCAGGCGCGTTGGGGACAACGCATGGGACACGGTCAGCTTCTGGACCTCATGATCCACGACGGCTTGTGGGATATCTTCAACGGATATCACATGGGTATTACAGCGGAAAATGTGGCCGCCATGTACGGGATCAGCCGAGAAGAGCAGGACCGATTCGCTCTGTCGAGCCAGACCAAAGCGGAACAAGCCATCAAGGCGGGGCGGTTCAAGGACGAGATCGTTCCCGTGGAAATCCCCCAACGGAAAGGGCCGCCCGTGTTGTTTGATACGGACGAACACCCGCGGTTCGGGACCACTTTGGAAGCCTTGGCGAAACTCCCGCCGGCTTTCAAAAAAGACGGAACAGTCACTGCCGGCAACGCCTCCGGGATTAACGACGGAGCCGCCATCCTCGTTGTCATGTCCGAAAAGAAAGCTGCTGCTTTGAGCCTCACTCCTCTCGGCGCCATTCGATCCTACGCCTCGGCAGGCGTCGATCCAGCCGTTATGGGAACGGGTCCGATCCCGGCAAGCCGCAAGGCTTTGAAAAAAGCCGGCTGGTCCGTGCAGGATTTGGATCTGGTCGAAGCGAATGAAGCTTTCGCCGCGCAGGCTCTGGCCGTGAACAAAGAGTTGGGATGGAACCCCGATATTGTCAATGTCAACGGCGGCGCCATTGCGCTCGGTCATCCCATCGGTGCTTCCGGGGCCCGGATTCTGACCACCCTTCTCTATGAAATGAACAAACGTCAGGCGCGAAAGGGTTTGGCCACTTTGTGTATCGGTGGCGGCCAAGGCTGTGCCATAACCATCGAACGTTAACTGCGCTAAAGGAGACGTCTCACCATGGCATTTCAAAACATCCTCTTCGATGTGCAGGACCGCGTGGCGCTCATCACCATCAACCGCCCCAAATCTCTCAACGCCCTCAATCCCGAAACCCTTGAAGAGCTCAAACAAGCCGTGCAAAACGTCCGCGAAGACGACACCATTCGAGTCGTGGTGTTGACGGGGGCCGGAGACAAATCCTTTGTGGCCGGAGCCGACATCAGCGAGTTCCCTAAAATGAATCCGCTGCAAGCTCGACTCTTTGCCCAGAAAGGCCAGGACGTGTTTTTCAGCTTGGAAGACCTCCCCAAACCTGTCATTGCCTGCGTGAACGGCTTCGCCCTCGGCGGTGGCTTGGAATTGGCCATGAGCTGCGATTTCATTTACGCTTCCGAGAAAGCCAAGTTCGGCCAGCCGGAAATCAATCTCGGCATCCTTCCCGGTTTCGGCGGCACGCAGCGGTTGGCCCGGCTTGTGGGACGGGCCAAGGCCAAGGAGCTGTGCATGACCGGGGAAATGATCGACGCACCCACAGCTTTGCAGCTCGGTCTGGTGGCAAAGGTCTTCCCGCATGAATCCCTGGTGGAAGAAACCCTTAAGATCGCCAAAGGCTTGGCGACCAGGAGCGCTCTGGCGTTGCGAGCCATCAAGTTCGTCATTGACCGAGGCGTGGATGCCGATCTCAAGGCCGGCTGCCTGTTGGAAGCGGAAGCCTTCGGCCTGTGTTTCGCCAGTGAAGACGCCAGGGAAGGCGCATTGGCCTTCTTGGAAAAGAGAAAGCCCCAATTCAAGGGTTCTTTCACCGCGTAACCTGGACCCACGGAAGGGGGCTTAGCGGCTGCCGCAAACGACGGCCAAAAGGCCTTTCATGAGTCAGTCATCGGCTTGATGGAAAAAATGTGGGCGGTTTTCGGACACTTGCCCGGAAGCGCCCTTAGAGGACACCTCAATCGCTGTGGAGGACGGACACCATGCATTTTGAGCTGACCGAAGAACAAAAAATGATCCAAGAAATGGCGCGAAAATTCGCCGAGAGAGAAATCGCCCCGGTGGCCGCCGAATTGGACCGCACCCATCGCCATCCCGAAGAGATCGTTAAGAAAATGGGAGAACTTGGGCTCATGGGCATCACCATCCCCCCGGAATATGGGGGAGCCGGCATGGACTATATCTGCTACGTGCTGGCCATGATCGAAATTTCCAAAGCGTGCGCTTCGTGCGGCGTTATCATGAGCGTGTGCAACAGTCTGTATAATTTTCCCGTATACACCTATGGGACAGAAGAACAAAAACAACAATTCCTGACTCCGGTGGCTAGCGGTGAATATTTGGGCTGCTACGGCCTGACGGAAGCCGGCGCAGGATCCGACCCTGCGAGAATGCGCACTACCGCCGTTCTGGACGGCAATGAATGGGTCATTAACGGTGAAAAGAAATTCATCACCAACGGGAACGTGGCACGATACTGTGTCCTCGCCGCCGTCACCGACAAGGAAAAAGGCTATAAAGGCATCAGTTCCTTCCTGGTGGACCTCCACAATACGCCTGGATTCCGGGTGGGCCGGGTGGAAGAAAAGATGGGCATCAACGCGTCAGGTACAGCGGAGCTGATTTTCGAGGACGCCCGGATTCCCAAAGAAAACCTCTTGGGCAAAGAGGGTGAAGGCTTCAAGCAGATGCTCACCACCTTGGACGGCGGCCGCATCGGCATCGCCTCCCAAGCCATCGGTATCGGCCGAGCTGTCTTGGAAGAAGCCATCGCCTACAGTAAGACCCGTGAGCAGTTCGGAAGACCCATCGCCTCTTTCCAAGCGATCCAGTGGAAGCTGGCGGACATCGCCACCCAGTTGGACGCCGCAGAACTGCTGACCCTGCGGGCGGCATGGCTTGAACAGAATAAGAAGGGCTATGAAAAAGAAGCCGCCATGGCCAAAATGTATGCGTCGGACACGGCCATGTGGGCTGCCGTTGAAGGGGTTCAAATTCTCGGCGGTTACGGATACTGCAAGGAATACCCCATGGAACGCCACATGAGGGATGCCAAGATCACGCAGATCTACGAGGGCACCAACGAGATCATGCGGCTGGTCATCTCCCGGAACATTCTCGGGAAGCTCTAGGAGGACGTGCGAAATTCCCCGCGTGATGCACCGTGGGAGCGGATGGACCGGCTTATGCCGGTCCCCGCGGTCAACTGAGTTCTTCTCTTGAACAACCCAAAGAGGACGCAGGGCACGGTGGAACAGGCATCATCCGGTCATGAGCATCCATGGCCTCACCTGGCCCCATAAAAAAACCCCGGACGGATCCGGGGTTTTTTCATGGCAAACTGCAGGCTCACCGACCGGGGGCACCCACCCCCTAGAGACACGGCGCCGGATCCGGCGCCCCACCAGCATGATTACATGCCCTGCAAGCGACGCATTCGGCGCTGAATCCTTTTGATCGCTTTTTTCCGCTTGATACGGCGGCGCTCACCTTTGGAGAGGTAATAGTTATGACGCCGTAAAACGGGCTGGACGTTCTTTTGGAAGTCCTTTCGCAGTTTACGGATCTTTTTTTCGAAACTCTCCCTAGCCTCCGGTTCGGTCATTCAGATTTCACCTGCCTTTCAGCAACAAAAAAACCCTCTTGGGGGTTTTCTTGGAATCATCCCCTAAGGCGTCCGGCACGCCACAGGGTTGGATGAGGGTCAGGAGCCTGCCGTCTCTCGGATAGACATTCTTATTTACCAAGCCTAGACGATGAACGCAAAGCCTTTTTAAGAACTTAGTGCATCATAACGCGAAAATTGCATGGTGAAAGTCGCCCGGCCCTGGCTGGCCGACCGCAGTGCCGTGGAATATCCAAACATTTTGGACAGCGCCACGGTGGCTTCCACAACCTGGATGCCCTTCTTGGACGTAATGCCCTCAATACGCGCCTTGCGTAAGTTCAAGTCGGCGATGACATCCCCGAGGAATTCGTCTGGCGTCAGCACCTCCACACTCATGTAAGGCTCCAGGAGAATCGCCTCCCCCTTGGCGAACGCATCACGGAAAGCCATGGTGGCCGCCACACGATACGCAAGTTCAGTAGACATCCCCTCGCGATGTTCTCCGCCGATCACGGATACCGCCACATCCACCACAGGATATCCCATGAGCTCACCACTGGTGAAGGCATCCTGCACACCTGCTTCCACCACGGGGAGCCAGGATTCCGGGATGGACGCATCGCGCACGCGATGAACCACCAGGTTCCCTTTCCCGCGTTCCCGAGGCTCTACACTGAGCTCGACAATCGCAAAATGCTTGACCCCGCCGATTTCCCTTTCGAACACCCCCCGCCCCAGGGCTGGCTTCTGAATCGTCTCGCGATAGACGACTTGGGGTTTTCCCGCGTTCACCCCCACGGCATAGTCTCGCTCCAGGCGGCTCAGGAGAATCTCCAAATGGAGCTCCCCCATGCCCCGGATAACCATCTGACCTGTGTCCGGATCCTCCTTGTACCGAAACGTCGGATCCTCATCGGCCAGCTTGGCCAGGGCCTCGGGAAGTTTTTCCTGGTCCGCCCGGGTTTTCGGCTCCACGGCCACCGAAATGACCGGTTCGTAGATATCAATGGGTTCCAGCAAGATGGGGTGTTTCTCGTCGCACAGGGTATCGCCTGTTCCGGCCGATTTGAGGCCCATCAGAGCAACGATGCTTCCGGCGCCGGCCTCCTCCAATCGTTCTCTTTTGTTGGCATGCATGCGGAAAATGCGGGACAGCTTTTCTCGTGTGCGTTGCCTGGCGTTGTAGATGGTATCTCCCGCGCGCAGCTTTCCCGAGTAGATCCGGGCATAGGTGAGCTTACGGCCCTGATCCATGAAAATCTTGAAAGCCAGTGCCGCCAAAGGTTCACTGTCGTCCGCCAGCCTCTCGACGGTCTGTTGCGTGCTGGGATCCACCCCTTGAACCGGCGGAATATCCAACGGACATGGGAGGAATTGGACCACGGCATCGAGGAGCGGCTGAATCCCTTTGTTCCGCAGCGCCGCGCCGCACAGCACCGGGACGGCCTCCAACTCCAGTGTCAGGCGCCTCAACACCCGCTCAATGTCCTCGGGAGCGATGGGCCGCCCTTCCACGTATTTTTCCATAATCCCATCGTCCCATTCGGCAACCTTTGCCACCAGCTCGTCTCGGGCTTCCGCGGCAGCTTCCGCAACGTGAGCATCGATAGGGGTATAGACGTATTCCGCCCCTAACGTTTCATCTTTCCAGACGATTTGCCGCATGTGGATGAGATCCACCACTCCCCTGAAATCCGATTCCCGCCCCACAGGAATCTGAATAGGGATCGGGTTGGCCTGAAGCTTCTCCTTGATCTGCTCCACCACGTGATGAAAATCGGCCCCGATGCGGTCCATTTTGTTCACAAAGGCAATTTTGGGCACTCTGTACTTGTCCGCCTGGCGCCACACCGTCTCCGACTGGGGCTCCACGCCCCCTACGGCACAAAACACGGCCACGGCGCCGTCAAGCACCCGCAGCGAACGTTCCACTTCAATGGTGAAGTCCACGTGCCCTGGGGTATCAATGAGCTGGATTTGGTGCCCAGCCCATTCGCACGTCGTCACGGCGGAGGTGATGGTGATCCCACGCTCCTGCTCCTGCTCCATCCAGTCCATGACTGTGGTTCCTTCATGGACTTCACCGATCTTGTGCGAGCGCCCCGTATAGTAGAGAATCCGCTCACTGACCGTGGTTTTTCCCGCATCGATGTGCGCGATGATTCCAATGTTGCGGATTTTCTTCAGCCGCTGCGAAACCGCCTTCATCACATCCCCTTTATTCGGCCGGTGCCCCCGAGAAACCTCCCCTTGCATTCCGCGTGCTGGTGATTAACTGACAATGCGGATCACAGTACTCCGTAGGTCTCAGGAGGATAGGTATGCCGTCTGTGAGAAGCGCGAAAGATTCACAAAAATCCTCTGTCATTCCAAGGGACGGGGCGGTGCCGCATCCTGTGGCATGCCGAGAAGGTCGAGGGGTGCGCTATTTTGACTGTCCCCACTATGACGACTGCCTGGATAAGGCGGCTAAGGGGCTTTGGGCTGGTTTTACGTGCGCCCATTGTCTGTTCTATCAACGCCGCGACTTGGGATGACCCCCTGCGACCACAAAAAAAACAGCCCATCGCCTCATGCGCTGGGCTGTTCCACGTCTCCTGCCGCCCTTTCACTTTCACAGCGTCGCCGTTCGGACCCTGCGGACTTCGAACCGGCTGTGCGGGTCTCACCGAGCCCCTTCCCCTCAAAGAATCGGCACGATCCCACGTTCCTCTCGGAACATCCATGAAACCCCGATCATCTCTCCTTATGGAGCCGGCATCATGATCTCGCGAGATCTCCCCGCCCTTCAGGCGCCTCCACGCGCCGGCGCTGCCGATCCCGATCCCACGCTGGACCCCCCTTGTCACCAAGGGACCCAATGACGGCGGCCGCCCGCGCAGTTAGGCCTCTTTCGCGCCTTGTTCCTGAGAGTGGTCTTTCTTCTTCGGCTTTGCCTTGATCTCGGCTCCCATCAGTTCGATGAGGCACATGGGAGCGCCGTCACCTTTGCGAAAGCCCATTTTGACGATCCGCGTGTAACCGCCCGGGCGGGTTTGATAGCGTGGGCCGAGTTCCGTAAACAGCTTTCGCACCACATCTTTACTGCGGACAACGGCCAGCGCCTGTCGTCGTGCATGGAGATCCCCACGTTTGCCCAGCGTGATCATCGAATCCGCCCACCGCCGAATCTCTTTGGCCTTGGGAATTGTCGTCACGATTCTTTCATGCTCCAGCAACGATGTCACCATATTGCGAAACATGGCCGACCGGTGGCTGGAAGTCCGGTTGAGCTTCCGACCCGATTTCCTGTGGCGCATGGCTATTCCTCTTCCTTTCTTCTTTGTTCAATCTCCTCACGGCTTGGAAAGTTGTCCAACTTCATCCCTAAAGACAGCCCCATCTCCGCCAGAATCTCTTTAATCTCATTCAGGGACTTGCGTCCGAAATTCTTCGTGCGAAGCATCTCGGCCTCTGTCTTCTGGACGAGTTCTCCAATATACCGGATATCGGCATTTTTCAGGCAGTTGGCGCTCCGTACGGACAATTCCAATTCATCCACACTGCGGAAGAGGTGTTCATTGAAAACCGGCTCTTGGGGAGCCTCCTCCGTGAAGGCCGGCGCCTCGTAGTCCTCGAAATTCACGAAGACACTCAGTTGATCTTTCAGGATTTTCGCCGCCAGAGCCAGAGCGTCCTCCGGGGTCACGCTGCCGTCGGTCCAAATTTCCATGGTCAGCTTGTCGTAGTCGGTGCGCTGTCCCACACGGGCCTGGGTCACATTGTAGCTCACCTTGCGCACCGGTGTGAAAATCGCATCGATCGGGATGGTCCCGATGGTGTCGACCTTCTCGCTATCCCATTCTGCAGGCTCATAGCCTTTGCCCTCTTCCACGACCAGTTCCATACGCACCTTGCCGTCACGAGCGAGCGTGCAGATGTGTTTGTCTGGGTTGAGAATGGTCACGGAAGAGTCCGTCCGGATGTCTCCGGCCACTACGGGACCTTCCCCGGACTTCTCCAAAATCAGGCGTTTTGGCCCGTCGCCGTTGAGGCGCAGCCGAACTTCCTTCAAATTGAGGACAATGTCGGTAACGTCCTCCACCACTCCCGGTGCCGACGAAAATTCATGGAGCACGCCGTCGATCTTCACGGAAGTGATTGCGGCGCCTCTCAGCGACGACAACAACACGCGTCGCAGCGCATTTCCCAGAGTCGTCCCGAAACCGCGCTCCAGCGGCTCGCACGTGAACTTTGCGTAGCGTCGGGGATCTTCCCCAGACTCCACCGAAAGGGGTTTCGGTCGAATCAATTCGCGCCAGTTTTTCTCCATACCCGCCCTCATCACCTCTCGACCGGCCCAGAAAGCCGTTCCTCCACGTGCCGGCCTCACAAAACGGACAGAGGACCCTGCCATTTCGCTGGACCCTCTGAGCCTGACCTGAAAAGGTGTGTAAAAGATTACTTGGAGTAGAACTCCACGACCAAATGTTCTTGCACGGGTAGCGGCATCTGATCCCGAGTCGGCAAACTTCGGAAGGTTCCTTTATAGGCGTCTTTGTCCAATTCAAGCCACGGAACCAGGCCTCTGCGAGGCAGCGCCTCTAAAGCCTCGTTGATGACCTCCAATTGCCGGCTCTTCTCCCTCACGCTGATCACATCGCCCGGGCGCAACAGATAGGACGGGATGTTCACTTTTCGACCATTGACGAGAAAATGATTGTGCCGCACCAGTTGGCGCGCTTGAGACCGGGAGTTGGCGAACCCCAAACGGAACACCGTATTGTCCAGACGCCGCTCCAACAGAATCAGGAAATTGGTCCCTGTGACGCCCTTCTGGCGATCGGCCTCCTTGAAATAGGATTTGAACTGCTTTTCCTGGAGGCCGTACATTCTTTTGATCTTTTGCTTTTCTCGGAGCTGCACCCCGTAGTCGGAAAGTTTGCCTCGGCGCTGTCCGTGTTGTCCCGGAGCGGTACTGCGGCGTTCGAAGGCGCATTTGTCCGAATAACACCGATCGCCTTTGAGGTAGAGTTTCATGCTTTCCCGCCGACACAGCCGGCATTGTGGACCAGTATATCGAGCCAAACCGATTCCTCCTTGTACGCATGGCGACTTTACGATCGCCCGACCATATCAGACATTACACACGCCGGCGCTTCGGCGGCCGACATCCGTTGTGAGGGATGGGTGTCACGTCTCGAATCACCGTCACATTCAACCCCGCGGCCTGAAGAGCCCGCAAGGCCGCCTCACGGCCGGATCCGGGTCCTTTCACGTAGACTTCCACGTTCTGGAGCCCATGTTCCATGGCCGCCTTCGCAGCCGCCTGAGCCGCCGTCTGCGCGGCAAACGGAGTGCTTTTCCGCGATCCCTTGAATCCCTGGTTCCCCCCACTGGCCCACGAGATGGTATTCCCACTCATGTCCGTGATGGTCACGATGGTGTTATTGAAAGTCGAACGGATGTGCGCGATGCCGTTCTGAATGTTTTTCCGCTCTTTTTTCTTTCGCGGACCACCTCTGCCCCGTGCCATTGTGCCTCCAATTCCTTACTTTTTGCGTTTTCCGATCACCGATCGACGTGGACCCTTGCGCGTCCGGGCATTGGTATGGGTGCGCTGCCCTCTCACCGGCAAGCCCCGGCGGTGCCTCAGACCTCGGTAGCACCCCAGATCCATCAGGCGCTTGATGTTCATGGAAACCTCGGCCCGAAGATCCCCTTCGACCTTGTAATGGGTGTCGATCACCCGCCGGATGGCCGTAATCTGTTCCTCCGTCAGGTCGTCGGACTTGGTTCCGGGAGCCACCTTGGCCTCTTCAAGAATCTTCAACGCCGTGCTTCGCCCGATGCCGTAGATGTAGGTCAGGGCGATTTCCATGCGCTTGTTTTTCGGTAGGTCAATGCCTGCAATCCGTGCCAATGCCGTTTCCTCCAATTAGCCTTGACGCTGTTTATGCTTTGGATTCTCGCAAATGACGCGCACCTGCCCATGTCGACGGATGATCTTGCATTTGCGGCAGATGGCTTTGACTGACGCCCGCACCTTCATGATCCACTCCCTTCTGCCCGACAACTCGATGATTCGTCAGCTTTTGGCTCGGTAGATAATGCGGCCCCGTGTCAGGTCGTAAGGGGAAAGCTCCACCGTCACCTTGTCCCCGGGAAGAATCCGTATGAAATGCATGCGCATCTTCCCCGAAATGTGGGCCAGGACGCGGTGGCCGTTTTCCAGCTCGACACGAAACATGGCGTTGGGCAAAGGCTCGATGACCGTGCCTTCCACCTCAATCGCTTCTTCCTTCACCATGGGGTCTTCCTCAATTTAGGTCCTCATCATCCCGTATTTGCGAAACAAACTATTCTACGCCTAACTCTTGCACTCTGTAAAGAGTTTTCGAAACTACAGGGAAAGGACGTCGGGCCCGTTCTCCGTCACCGCCACGGTGTGCTCAAAATGTGCCGATAGTTTCCCATCGGCCGTGACCGCAGTCCACCGGTCCTCTCGAATGCGGATCTCCGGACCGCCCTGGTTGATCATGGGTTCGATGGCAAAGACCATGCCCGCCTTCAGCTTCACGCCTCGGCCCGGCGGACCAAAGTTGGGAATCTGGGGACTCTCGTGGAGGTTGCGCCCAATGCCGTGCCCCACAAATTCTCTCACCACCGAGTAACCGAATCGTTCCACATGGCTCTGCACCGCGTGCGAGATGTCCGACAGTCGGTTGCCCACCACAGCCTGGGCGATGGCACGCTCCAAAGCTTCCCGAGTGACCCGGCATAACCGCTCGGCCTCCTCGGAAATCCGACCCACAGGCAGGGTCACCGCCGCATCCCCGTAATACCCGTCGACGACCACACCGAAATCAACGCTGACGATATCCCCTTCTTGGAGAATCCGCTGTTTGCTCGGCATCCCGTGCACCACTTCTTCGTTCACCGACGTGCACAGGGCATAGGGAAAGCCGTGATAGCCCTTGAAGGCCAGCACGGCTCCCCTTTTGTGGGCTTCTTCCTCGCTAATGGCGTTGAGATCCCACGTGCTCACCCCGGGCGCGACAACCTCCCGAAGCCGATCCAAGACCTCCGCCACGATCCGGCATGATTTTCGGATTTTCTCGATTTCTTCTTTTGTCTTCAGAATGATCAAGCCGATCCCTAGCCCAGCACCGCTTTAATCCGCTCAAAAATCTCATCGATGGAGCCAAGGCCATCGATCTTGCGCAACTTCCCTTGTTTTTCATAATACTCGATCAGCGGCTTTGTTTGATCCGCGTAGACCTTCAGTCGGGACGTCACTGTGGCCTCGTTGTCATCGTCGCGCTGATACAACTCACCGCCGCACTTATCACACACACCGTCTTTTTTGGGGGGATCGAACATCACGTGATACCCCGCGCCGCACTCACGGCAGGTCCGCCGTCCCGTCAACCGTTGAATCAGTTCCTGGTCCGGAACGTCAATGCACACGACGTGATCGATTTTTTGTCCCAGCTCCTTGAGCATCGCGTCCAGAGTCCCCGCCTGGCTCACGTTGCGCGGAAATCCGTCCAGCATATACCCCTTTTGGCAATCGTCCTGCTGGATCCTTTCCTTCACAAGGCCCACGACCACTTCGTCGGGCACAAGGGCGCCCTTGTCCATGTATTTCTTCGCTTCCAGGCCCAACGGCGTCCCGGCCTTCAGGGCCGCCCGCAACATGTCCCCTGTGGAAATTTGCGGAATCCCGTAGCGCTCGATCATGCGTTTCGCTTGTGTTCCCTTACCTGCCCCCGGCGGTCCCAACAAAACGATGTTCATCGTCTCCCTCCCTCTCCTTCAACTCACGACTGTTCACACCAACGCCTGATCATGCAGCCCCCACAGCGTCGATCACCCTGCGGCATCCACGAGGATCCACGGCGTTTATCGACGCCCTCGGATGCGGCCCGATTTCAGAAAACCTTCGTAGTGACGCGTCAGCATATGCGCTTCGATCTGCCCCACCGTGTCCATGGCCACTCCCACGACGATAAGGAGCGCCGTGCCGCCGAAGTAGAAGGGCACGTTGAAGTTTTGGATGAAAATGGTGGGCAGGACGCAGACGATGGACACATAGATAGCTCCGCCCAACGTGATGCGGCTGAGCACCCGGTCAATGTATTCCGCCGTCGATCGGCCGGGGCGTATGCCTGGGATGAAACCGCCGTACTTTTTCATGTTCTCGGCCACATCCATGGGATTGAACACGATCGCCGTGTAGAAGTAGCAGAAAAAGATAATGAACCCCACATACAGGACCGAATAGAGCCAGTGCCCAGGCATCAGCATTCTGGCAATGTTTTGCATCCAGGGCACCTGGATGAAATTCGCCACGGTGGCGGGGAACATGATGATCGACGAGGCGAAAATCGGCGGGATGACGCCTGAGGTGTTGATCTTGAGCGGCAAATGGGTGCTTTGCCCCCCGTACATCCGCCGTCCCACGACCCGTTTGGCGTACTGTACCGGAATCCGCCTTTGCCCCCTTTCCACATGGACGATCAACCCGACGACGGCCACCATGATGACCAAAAGGCTGAGCGCCTTAAAAGCACTCATCTCCCCGGTTTGCATGAGCCTCAGGGTGTTGCCCACGGCTCCAGGCATCCCGGCGACGATGCCTGCAAAAATAATGAGAGAAATGCCGTTTCCGATCCCCCGCTCCGTGATCTGTTCCCCCAACCACATGATAAAGGCGGTGCCGGCCGTAAGCGTGATCACCGTGATGATGCGGAATCCCCACCCGGGAGCCAGCACTACGGGTTCGCCGCCGGGGCCCGTCATGCCCTCCAGACCGAAGGCGATCCCGAACCCCTGGATAATGCTAAGGATCACGGTCCCGTACCGGGTATACTGCGTGATCTTCTTCCGCCCTGATTCCCCTTCCTTACTCAAACGCTCCAAGTGGGGGATCACCACCGTGAGCAGCTGAAGGATGATCGAGGAGCTGATGTACGGCATGATTCCCAGCGAAAAGACGGACAACTGCTGCATCGCCCCGCCGGAGAACATATTGAACAGACCCAAGAGCGTCCCCTGTGCGGCGGCGAAGAACGCGGCCAGAGCTTCCCGGTTGATTCCCGGTGTCGGCACGTGCACGCCGATCCGGTATACTGCTAAAAACAACAGTGTCGTGGCGATACGCCTCTTGAGCTCAGGGATTTTGCCGATATTTTGGAAGCCAGTGAGCACCCGCGTGTTCCTCTCAGCTTAGGATTTCCACCTTACCGCCGGCCGCCTCCACCTTCGCGACCGCCGCGGCGCTGGCCTTATGGACACGCACCGACAAGGCCACCTTCAGGTCCCCGTCCCCCAGCAACTTGATTCCATCCGCTTTTTTCTTCGCCAATCCGGCCCGTGCCAGTTCTTCGGGTCCGATCTGGCTTCCCGGCGCAAAACGTTCGAGATCGCCCACGTTGACCACGGCGTAGACCTTGCGGAAAAGGTTATGGAACCCTCTTTTCGGAACCCGTCGCTGCAACGGCATCTGGCCCCCTTCAAACCAGGGCACCACCCCGCCGCCGGCGCGTGCCTTTTGGCCTTTATGGCCCTTTCCCGCCGTCTTGCCAAGGCCGGATCCCGAACCTCGACCAATGCGCTTCTTTTCCTTGCGGGAACCCTCTGCTGGTTTCAAATCGTTGAGTCGCATGTTCTCCCCTATATCCGGATCTCGCCTTGGCTAGGCCTCGCTGACCTGAACCAAGTGATTGACTTTCTTCACAGCACCCACAACCGGTGGGATCGCCGGCAGAGTCACTTCTTTCTGAAGCCGCGTCAGCCCAAGAGCCTGAAGAATATTCCGGTGCTTTTCCGGCCGGCCGATGGGGCTGCGCACCAGTTTGATCCGAATCATCTGAGCCATTGGATCACCTCCCGGCTCCTTGAGCCTTGCCTTGCAGGACATCCACACCTCGAGTCTTGGCGATGTGTTCCGGGCTCCGCAGCGCCTTCAGCCCCGCTATCGTCGCCTTGACGACGTTGTGGGGATTCCGCGATCCCAAACACTTCGTCAGCACGTCCGTGACCCCGGCGGCTTCCATGATGGCTCGAACAGCGCCACCCGCTATCACCCCGGTACCTGGCGAGGCCGGCTTCAGGACCACCGAAGAAGCCCCAAATTTGCCGAGGACCTCGTGAGGCAATGTCCCCTGGATCAGTGGCACTTCAAACATGTCCCTTTTGGCTCCATCCAGGCCTTTGCGGATGGCTTCGGGTACTTCGTTGGCTTTCCCCAGAGCGTAGCCCACGCGGCCGTTGCCATCCCCGACGATGACGATGGCACTGAAGGAGAAGCGGCGTCCGCCCTTGACCACTTTGGCCACCCGGCTGATATGGACGATCTTGTCAATGTACTGTACGTCTTGTGATTCGAGAGGTGCCAAGATAAACCTCCTTGCCCGCCGATAAAGGTCAGAATTCGAGCCCTGCGGCCCGTGCTCCGTCGGCCACGGCCCGGATGCGCCCGTGGTAGATGAAGCCGTTCCGGTCGAAGACCACCTTGGTGACCCCCTTGTCCAGAGCTTTCTTCGCCACAAGCTGACCAACTTTCTCCGCTGCCCCGACTTTGCCTTCCACGGGTCCCATGTCCTTGAACTCCGGCGACAGCGTCGATGCCGCCGCTAAGGTCCTGCCTGTGGTATCGTCGATGACCTGGGCGTAAATGTGCTTGAGGCTTTTGTACACCGTCAGGCGTGGCCGCTCGGGCGTGCCGTGCACTTTCGTTCGGATCCGGCGCTTTCGTTTCAGGCGCGCCGCAACGCTGGGATTGGTTTTGGAGCCCATCTGTCTTTCCCCTATTTCTTCTTGGAACCGGTCTTACCGGCCTTGCGCCTCACCCACTGAGTGGCGTAACGGATCCCCTTGCCCTTGTAAGGTTCCACAGGCCGTAGCGCCTTGATGTCCGCCGCCGTCTGCCCCAAGAGCTCTTTGTCCACCGCTTCGAGCCGGATCACTGTTTGTTTTTCCACAGAGGCGGTCACCCCCTCCGGCAGCGGAAAGCTGACCGGGTGCGAATGCCCCAAGCTGAAGTTCAGCACATTATTGGCCACGTCGCAGCGGTAGCCTACCCCCTGAATTTCCAGCACTTTCGTAAAGCCTTGGCTGACCCCGGTCACCATGTTGTGGAGAAGAACCCGCATGAGGCCATGCATGGACCGGGATCGGCGCTCATCGTCCTTCCGACGCACGAGGATCTGTCCGTTTTCCACGGCGACCGTCACCTCGGACGGAACGCGCCTCTGCAGGAGGCCCTTCGGTCCCTTCACGATGACGGCGTCACCCTGAAGCGTGACTTCCACCCCTTTGGGAATGGCGATGGGGTTTTTGCCGATGCGAGACATCTTCAAACTCCTTTGGCTGGTTTTACCACACGCTGCAGATCAGTTCTCCACCCACACCCTCTTGCCGGGCCTGCCTGTCCGTGAGAATTCCCCGTGAGGTGGACAGAATCGCAATCCCAAGCCCGTTGAGGACCCTGGGAATCTCTTTGCTCCCCACGTAGATCCGCCGACTGGGGCGACTGATCCGCCGCATGTCTCGAATGGCCGCTTCTCGATCCGGGCCGTATTTCAAGTGGATTCTCAAAACGCCCTGTTTGTTGTCTTTGATCAGCTTAAAATGCTTGATGTAGCCTTCTTCCTTGAGGATCCGCGCCAGCTCCACCTTGATTCGGGAGGCCGGCACATCCACTTTATCAAAACGCGCCTTATGGGCGTTTTTGATCCGATTGAGAAAGTCGGCAATAGGGTCCGTCATCACCATAAAGGTCCTCTCCCTTTCTCCTTCCGGCTCCTACCAACTGGATTTCACCACGCCGGGAAGTTCGGCGTTTAGAGCCATATTGCGGAAGCAAATACGGCACATGCCGAATTTGCGGAGGAAAGCGCGCGGCCGTCCGCAAAGCGGGCATCTGTTGTAGGCTCTCACCTTGAATTTGGGCTTTCTTTGGGCTTTTGCGATCATGGATTTCTTGGCCAAGGCTGCCTCCTTCTTACCCTTCTTCGCTACTTTCTGAACGGCATTCCCAACAACGCCAACAGCTCGCGAGCTTCGTCGTCCGTTTCGGCCGTGGTTACGATGGTGATGTTCAGTCCCTTGATCTTGTCGATCTTGTCGTAGTCGATTTCGGGAAAAATGATGTGTTCCCGCACGCCCAAGGTGTAATTGCCACGCCCATCAAACGATTTCGGGGACACGCCGCGAAAGTCGCGCACGCGCGGCAGGGCGATGTTGACCAGTTTGTCGTAAAACTCGTACATGCGATCGCCGCGAAGGGTCACCATGCACCCGATGGGCATCCCTTTGCGCAATTTGAAAGCCGCGATGCTCAGCCGCGCTCGGGTAATCACCGGCTTCTGCCCACTGATCTGCGCCAGTTCATCGGAAGCCGTTTCGAGGATTTTGACGTTTTGGATCGCCTCTCCAAGGCCCATATTGAGCACGATCTTGCTGAGCCTTGGAATCTGCATCGGGCTTTTGTATTGAAATTTCTGGGCCAGCTGCGGGGCCACTTCCTTGTGGTACAACTCGCGCAAACGTGCCATGAACGCCTCCACTCCGCCCGGAGGTGTGGACGTCATCCGTCGATGAGTTCGCCGCACTTCTTGCAAAACCGCGCCTTGCGGCCGTCATCGAGGATCTTATAGCCCACACGGGTCGGATCTGTGCACTTGCTGCAAATGATCATGAGATTGGAAATGTGAATGGGAGCTTCCTTTTCCACAATTCCGCCTTGCCGGCTATGAGGGCCGGGGCGCATGTGCCTTTTGACCATGTTGAGCTTTTCCACCACGGCCCGATCCTTCTTGGAAAGGATGCGGAGCACCTTGCCCGATTTGCCTTTCTCTTTGCCGGCAATCACCATCACCGTGTCGTTTTTCTTGATGTGGTACTTTTTGCTGACAGCCATTGGCGTCCTTCCCCACCCTTCTCGCTAGAGCACCTCGGGAGCCAGCGAGACGATCTTCATAAACTGCTTGGCGCGCAATTCCCTGGCCACAGGACCGAAAATCCGCGTTCCAATGGGTTCCTTGGCCGCATTGATCAAGACCGCCGAGTTGTCGTCGAACTTGATATATGAGCCGTCTGGTCGGCGCACCTCTTTTGTGGTTCTGACCACCACCGCCCGCATGACATCCCCCTTTTTCACCTTGGAGTTGGGGATGGCTTCCTTGACCGACACCACGATGATGTCGCCCACCGTTGCGTAGCGTTTTCGGGTTCCGCCAAGGACCTTGATACAGTACAGCCGCTTTGCACCGGAATTGTCCGCGGCGTTGAGTTGTGTTTCCGCCTGGATCATGATGGCCTCCCTATCCCGCCTTCACCGTCCGCCCCCGCGACGCGCACCGCCGGCCTCTGCGCGGGGTTGAACTAGACGGCCGCCCGCTCCAGAATTTTCACGACCACCCAATGTTTCGTCTTGCTCAGGGGTCGGCTCTCCTCGATGAGCACCCGATCCCCCATGCGGCACTGGTTTTCCTCGTCGTGGGCTTTGAACTTGTTGCGGCGCCGCATGTACTTGCCGTATTTCGGATGCTTCACAAGCCGTTCCACACTGACGACAACCGTTTTGTTCATCCGGTCGCTGACCACAGTACCGACGCGGGTCTTTCTGTTCGTTGTCCGCTCTTCCATGGGCATGCCTCTTACGCCTTCCCGACGTTTTGCTTTTCACGCAGCACGGTCAACACTCTGGCGATATCCCGCTTGTGAAGCTTGAGCTGTGCGGTATTCTCCAACTGTCCCGTGGCGTGCTGGAATTTGAGATTGAACAGGGACTCCCGCAACTCCGCCAGCTTTTGCTGCAATTCTTCGACGCTCATATCCCGCAAGGTCGCTGCTTTCATAATACGTCCTGCCTCGACACAAACCGTGTGGCTATGGGCAGTTTGTGGCCTGCCAGCCGACACGCTTCCTTGGCGATCTCTTCTGTGACGCCCTTCAGTTCATAGAGGATCTTCCCGGGTTTCACCACGGCTACCCAGCCTTCGGGGGCGCCTTTGCCTTTCCCCATGCGGGTTTCCGCCGGCTTCTTGGTCACCGGCTTATCGGGAAAAATCCGGATCCAGATCTTCCCACCGCGCTTGACATAACGTGTGATGGCCACACGAGCCGCCTCGATCTGCCGCGAGGTGATCCGCCCGGGCTCTAAGGCCTTAATCCCGAAGTCCCCGAAGTTCAGCTGGTTCCCCCGGGAGGCTATCCCCCTCATGCGGCCCTTTTGCTGTTTCCTGTATTTGACTCTCTTCGGCGCTAACATGAATCGTCTCCTCGACTCTCGCTTGCAGGGGCTCACCCCTGCCCCACAGGGCGGCCGTCTTTACCCCCCGGAGAGGATCACCCCGGCCTACGGGAGCACTTCCCCTTTAAAGATCCACACCTTGACCCCGATCACCCCGTAGGTGGTTCTCGCCACGGCCACTGCATAGTCGATATCGGCCCGAAGCGTGTGGAGAGGGACGCGACCTTCGCGATACCATTCTCGCCGTGCCATTTCCGCACCGCCGAGCCGCCCGGCGCACGCGACGCGGATGCCCTTTGCGCCGAATTTCAGCGCCGACGTCACCGCCCTCTTCATGGCCCGCCGGAAGGCTACCCGACGCTCCAGCTGCAAAGCGATGTTTTCGGCCACCAACACGGCGTCCAATTCCGGCCGGCGAACCTCTTGAATGTCGATCAGGATTTCCCGCGCGAACTTCTTCTCCAGTTCTTTCCGCAGGGCTTCGATTTCCGCGCCTTTTTTCCCGATCACGATGCCAGGGCGTGCCGTAAAAATCCGGATTTTTGCCTTGTTGGCCGCCCTTTCAATCTCCACCTTGGCAATGCCGGCATGGTAGAGTCGCTTTTTGATGAAATCGCGAATCTTGCGGTCTTCATAGGCCAGCTTGGCGTATCCCTTGGCGGCAAACCACTTGGAATCCCACGTTCGGATGACGCCCAGACGAAAACCTTTTGGATTGACCTTCTGTCCCAATCTCCACCTCCGAGATCCTGTGACGAACCGATTACTTTTCCCCGAGGACCACCGTGATGTGGCTCGTGCGTTTCAAAATCCGGGTGGCCCTGCCCATGGCGCGAGGTCTCCACCGTTTCAATCGTGGGCCTTCGTCCACATAGATTTCTTTGACATAGAGCCCGTCCATGTCCATGGACTTCGTGTTTTCCGCGTTCGCCATGGCTGACCGCAATGTCTTGGACAGGAGCCGAGCCCCCTTTTTCGGGGTGAACTTCAAAATGGTCAACGCGTCGCCCACGTTTTTGCTGCGGACCAAATCGGCCACCAAGCGCGCCTTGCTCGGAGAAATGCGCAGGTATTTGGAAACCGCTCTCACTTCCATCACTTTTTCCCCTTGACCTTGGACTTCTTGTCCCCGGCATGACCGTAGAAAGTTCGTGTGGGCGAGAACTCACCAAGTTTATGGCCCACCATGTTCTCCGTGACAAAAACGGGTATGAACTTCTTGCCGTTGTGCACGGCGATGGTCAGCCCCACGAAATCGGGAAGAATGGTGGAACGGCGAGACCATGTCTTGATCACCTTCCGGTCCCCGGTCTCTTTGGCCGTCAACACCTTCTTCAGCAGGTGGTCGTCCACAAAGGGTCCCTTTCTTAAAGAGCGAGGCACCTTATCCTCCTTAGGTCATTTACTTTCGGCGTCGCACGATGAGCCGATCGCTGTTCTTCGCCTTGCGGGTACGGTATCCTTTGGTCGGCTTCCCCCACGGTGTGCACGGGTGACGGCCACCGGAACTGCGACCTTCCCCGCCGCCCATGGGATGATCCACCGGGTTCATGGCCACACCCCGCACATGCGGTCGCCGCCCCAACCAACGGCTGCGTCCGGCCTTACCCAGGCTGATGTTTTCGTGGTCGATATTGCCCACCTGCCCGATGGTCGCTTTGCATCGGGCAAGGACCATGCGCATCTCCCCGGACGGCAGCCGAAGCGTGGCATAGCGCCCTTCTTTGGCCATGAGTTGGGCGCCCGCGCCTGCCGAACGCACCAGTTGTCCCCCTTTGCCGGGGATCATCTCCACGTTGTGGACCACGGTTCCCAGTGGAATGTTTTCCAACGGGAGGCAGTTGCCGGGCTTGACGTCGGCCTCGGGGCCCGTGACGACGGTGTCCCCCACTTGCAACCCCAGCGGCGCCAGAATATATCGTTTCTCCCCGTCCGCGTAGTGCAGCAACGCGATGCGTGCCGACCGGTTCGGATCGTACTCGATGGCGGCCACTTTGGCGGGCACGTTGTCCTTGTCCCGTTTAAAGTCGATGATGCGATAGAGTCGCTTGTGGCCCCCACCCCGGTGGCGCGCCGTCACACGACCGTAGTTGTTTCGGCCGCCCTTTTTCTTGAGCGGCTCCACAAGACTTCTTTCCGGCTCCTTTTTCGTGATCTCCTCAAATGTCGGATAGGTCACGAAGCGGGTCCCGGCGCTGCGCGGTTTGACTTTCCTGATGCCCATACCTCATCCTCATCCGGCGCTCGAGCAGGCTTCCCACGGCGGACCCTCGGCCCCAGCCTCCCGACGCCTTTCTGGCCTGCTTAAACCCCTTCGAAGAATTCGACCCTCTGGCCCGGCTTGATCGTCACGATGGCCTTCTTCCAATCGGAGGTGCGTGTCGTATGGCGCCCCACCCGCTTGTTGCGGCCTTTGACCGTCATGGTGCGCACCTCGACGACGTTCACCTTGAAGATCTTCTCCACGGCCGCCTTGATTTCGATCTTGTTGGCCCGGCGATCCACCTCGAAATGGAGCGTGTTGGACCGCTCCTTGTCCAGGGTGCTTTTTTCCGTGATCAAAGGGCGTTTCAAAATGGCGTAAGTTTTGTCACGCATCACCCTAAGGACTCCTCTATCTTGGAAACCGTGTCTTTGGTGAGGACCACGTTCCCATGCTTGAGCATATCGAAGACGTTCAGGCCGTCGCAGCGCAGCACCTTGACGTTGGGGATATTGCGTGCCGACTTCTCCAGGATTTCGTCTTTTCCGGAAATGACCACCAAGGGCTTTTGGAGTTCGAAGCGCTGCATCCACGAAAAGAAGTGCTTGGTCTTAATCTCCGGAAAGCTCAGCTGGTCCACTACCACCAAAGCCTGCTCGCGGAGCTTCTGGCTCAGCACCATTTTCAACGCCAACCGCCGCACCTTCTTCGGCACTCTCATCTCATACGATCTCGGCTGCGGTCCATGCACGGTGCCGCCGCCCCGCCACAGGGGAGACCGGGATGTGCCCGCCCGGGCGCGTCCCGTACCTTTTTGGCGCCAGGGTTTTTTCCCACCGCCGGAGACCTCACTGCGGCCCTTGGTCTTGACCGTACCTCGCCGCCTCTTGGCCAGCTGATAGAGCACCACTTCATGGACCACATGGGAGTTGGCCGGGACGTCGAAAATATCCTCGCGGAGCTCCATCTGCCCCACGACCTGCCGATTCATGTCGAAAATATCCACCGTAGGCATGATGTGTTTCCTCTCGTCCTCCACACACCGGGGCGCGGGCGTTACCCGACCCGATTGGTCTTGCGGATCATCAGGAACCCGTTCTTCGCCCCCGGCACGGCTCCCTTGATCAAGATCAGGTTTTCTTCGGGTCGGACGTCAACGATTTTCAGGTTCAAGACAGTTGCCCGCTTGTTGCCCTTTTGCCCCGCCATCTTCTTGCCCTTGATGACGCGTCCAGGAAAAGTGGCGCATCCGGTGGAGCCCGGTTCTCGGATGTTTTTGCATCCGTGCGTCACAGGGCCACGGCTGAAATTCCAACGTTTCACGGTGCCGGCAAATCCCTTTCCTTTGCTGATCCCCGTCACGTCCACGCGGTCCCCGATGACAAACACACCGGTTTCCAGCACCTGCCCTGGCTGGAACTCATCGGGATTGTCCACACGCACCTCTCTCAAAATGTGGAAGTACCCTTTGCCCACCTTGTCCAGATGACCTTTGAGGGGACGTGTGACCTTCTTTTCATTCTTTTGCCCAAATCCGATTTGCACGGCGCTATAGCCGTCCCGTGCCGGCACCTTCACTTGCGTCACCACACATGGACCGGCCTGAACCACCGTGACGGGCACCACACTGCCGTCTTCGGCAAAGACCTGGGTCATCCCGAGCTTGCGTCCTAATAATGCCTTCACCATTTTCTCAGCTCTCTTGGGCTAGGCTCGTCCGCTCGAAGCGGCCTTACAGTTTGATTTCCACGTCGACCCCGGCCGACAGATCCAGCTTCATGAGGGAATCCACCGTCTGTTGGGTCGGCTCCAAAATGTCCACCAACCGTTTGTGGACCCGGATCTCAAACTGCTCCCGAGACTTCTTGTCGATGTGCACGGAACGCAGAACCGTGTACCGGTGGATCTTCGTCGGCAGCGGAATCGGGCCGGCCACATGGGCCCCCGTCTTCTTGGCCGTATTGACGATTTCTGCGGCCGCCTGGTCAAGAAGCTTGTGGTCGTAGGCTTTCAAGCGGATGCGTATTCTTTGATTCATCATGGCGTCTGTTCCCATAATTTGGGTCCCTGCCGTGCGCACGCGGCGAGGGACCCCATGGCTTTCGTGACGTTGGCCTCTACTCGATGATATCGGTGACCACGCCGGC
Organism: Desulfosoma profundi; assembly: GCF_055387865.1. Taxonomy (NCBI): domain Bacteria; kingdom Pseudomonadati; phylum Thermodesulfobacteriota; class Syntrophobacteria; order Syntrophobacterales; family Syntrophobacteraceae; genus Desulfosoma; species Desulfosoma profundi. Next base: position 228,261 of record NZ_AP042420.1, read on the forward strand.
GCCCACGGTGCGTCCGCCTTCGCGGATGGCAAACCGAAGCTCCTTCTCCAACGCCACCGGCGCAATCAAATGCACTTCCATGTTCACGTTGTCCCCGGGCATCACCATCTCCACCCCCTCGGGCAACGTCACCACTCCCGTCACATCCGTCGTCCGAAAATAAAACTGCGGCCGATACCCAGGGAAAAACGGCGTGTGCCGACCCCCTTCCTCCTTCTTCAACACATACACCTCGGCCTTGAACTTCGTGTGCGGCGTGATGCTCCCAGGTTTGGCCACCACCTGCCCCCGCTCCACCTCGTCGCGCTTGATCCCCCGTAACAACACCCCAATGTTGTCCCCGGCTTCCCCGCGATCCAAGGTCTTGCGAAACATCTCCACGCCCGTACACACCGTCTTCATCGTCGGCCGAAAACCAACGATCTCCACCTCATCGCCCACCGAGATCACCCCACGCTCCACACGGCCCGTGACCACCGTCCCACGACCGCTGATGCTGAACACATCCTCGATGGGCATCAAAAACGGCTTGTCAATGTCCCGCACAGGATCCGGAATGTAACTGTCCACCGCATCCATCAACTCAAAAATCGGCGCCGCCTCCGGGGCCGAGGGATCATCACACTCCAACGCCTTCAACGCCGAGCCCTTCACGATCGGCACATCATCCCCAGGAAACCCGTACTTGCTCAACAACTCCCGAAGCTCCAACTCCACCAACTCAATCAGCTCCGGATCATCCACCATGTCCACCTTGTTCAAAAACACCACGATGTTCGGCACCCCTACCTGACGCGCCAACAAAATGTGCTCACGGGTCTGCGGCATCGGCCCATCATCGGCCGCCACCACCAATATCGCCCCGTCCATCTGCGCCGCACCCGTGATCATGTTCTTGATGTAATCCGCATGCCCAGGACAATCCACATGCGCATAATGCCGCTTGTCCGTCTCATACTCCACATGCGCCGTCGCAATCGTGATCCCACGCTCCCGCTCCTCCGGCGCCTTGTCAATCTGATCAAACGGCACAAACTCCGCCTTCCCCCGAAGCGACAGCTGCTTCGTGATCGCCGCCGTCAACGTCGTCTTCCCATGGTCAATGTGACCTATGGTCCCCACATTCACGTGCGGCTTCGTCCGCTCAAACTTCTTCTTCGCCATCGCACTTCCTCCTCACGTCCAAACCGAATCCATTTCAGCGAAACTGTTTTCCTCAAAAACCAATCAGGATGCCCTTGTGTGTCGTCCAGCCTTTCAAGCCTTGAGGGCATTGGCACTCGCCGGCGCCGCCCCTCCTTCTGCCGACCTCTTCTGAGGCCGAGGCCGGTCTACCAACGGTAATGCGCGAAGGCCTTGTTCGCTTCAGCCATGCGGTGCGTGTCTTCCCGCTTCTTGACCGCCCCGCCCCGGTTCTGGGCGGCGTCCAGAAGCTCTCCCGCCAGTTTGTCGATCATGGTCTTTTCCGAACGGTTCTTGGCGTACGAGATAATCCAGCGCATGGCCAAGGCATCCCGGCGGTCGCTGCGCACTTCCACGGGCACCTGATACGTGGCTCCCCCCACCCGCCGCGACTTGACCTCGATGATGGGCCGCACATGATCCATGGCCTTGTGAAAGACTTCCAGAGGATCCTGCTTGCTGCGCCTTTCGATGACATCGAAAGCCCCATAGAGAATCCGTTCAGCGACACTCTTCTTTCCCTGGCGCATGATGTTGTTGATGAACTTAGCCACCAACCGACTGTTGTATTTGGGATCCGGAAGCACTTCCCGCTTCGCGACTTCTCTTCTCCGTGGCATTGCCTTCCTCAACCTCGTCCGTCGTTTACGGCAAAAGAGAAGCCATGGCCCTCCGCAGGGCCATGGCCTGCCCTGGCTTTCCCAAATGCCTTACTTGGGCCGCTTCGCTCCATATTTGGACCGGCCCTGCTTGCGATTGGCCACCCCCAAAGCGTCCAACGTCCCGCGAATGATGTGATAACGCACGCCGGGCAGGTCCTTGACCCGGCCCCCACGGATCAACACCACAGAGTGCTCTTGAAGGTTGTGACCAATGCCCGGGATGTAGGATGTGACTTCAATCCCGTTCGTCAAGCGCACACGAGCAATCTTTCGCAGCGCTGAGTTGGGCTTCTTCGGGGTCGTCGTGTACACGCGAACGCAAACCCCCCGCTTTTGGGGGCAACCCTGGAGCGCCGGTGTGCTGGATTTCTTGCGGACTTTTTCCCTTCCCTTTCGGACTAGCTGATTGATCGTGGGCATCCTTGTTTTCTCCACCAACTCCAGATCGCATTGATTTCAGAAACTTATTGGCTCAGAGCCCCTGGGCTCAGAAACACCTCTATCTACAGAGTCACCTGGACCTTGTCAAGCGTTTTCAGCCTTTTCGGGCCTCGACCCCAACCCGGCCCCTCATCATTCGGGCAGAGCCTCCGCGCCCACATGGAGTTTGCGGTACCGACGCATCCCCGTTCCCGCGGGAATGAGACGTCCCATGATGACATTCTCCTTGAGGCCCCGCAGGCGGTCCACCTTCCCGGCCGCCGCGGCGTCGGTCAAAACCTTGGTGGTCTCCTGGAAGGACGCCGCCGAGATGAAGCTTTCCGTGCTCAAGGACGCCTTGGTGATCCCCAGAAGCAACGGCTCGGCCGCCGCCGGGATCTTGCCCTCCGATTCCAGTTTTCGATTCACTTCCTCAAACACGTGCTTTTCCACGTGTTCGCCGAGGAGAAAATCCGAGTCTCCGGGGTTTGTGATGCGTACCCGGCGGAGCATCTGTCGCACGATGACTTCGATATGCTTGTCGTTGATTTTCACGCCCTGGAGCCGATAAACCTGCTGAACCTCGTTCACCAGATATTTGGCCAGCTCCTTTTCCCCGAGCACGTTGAGGACGTCGTGGGGATTGGGGGAACCGTCCATGAGCGGCTCGCCGGCCCGCACATAATCGCCTTCATGCACGCTGATGTGCTTGCCTTTGGGGATGAGATACTCCCGAGGTTCGCCCACTTCAGGAGTGACGATGACTTTGCGTTTGCCTTTCGCGTCCTTGCCGAAGCTCACCACGCCTTCGATCTCTGTGATGACCGCATGCTCCTTCGGCTTTCGCACCTCAAAGAGTTCGGCCACACGCGGCAGACCGCCCGTGATGTCCTTGGTCTTGGTGGTTTCCCGAGGGATACGCGCCAGCACGTCCCCGGGAAAAACCGTATCTCCCTCATTGACCATCAGAATGGCGCCCACGGGCATGTAGTATCGAGCATGGCCGCCGTCTCCGACTCGAGCCGTCCGACCCTTTTCGTCTTTGATGGACACCCGAGGCCGCATATCCCCTTCTCGAACCTCCACGACGACTTTGCTGGACTTGCCCGTGACGGGATCCAGCCTCTCCTGCATCGTCACGCCCTCGACGATGTCGCCGAACTTCACGGTTCCCTGGACATCGGTGAGGATCGGAGTGAAATAGGGATCCCATTCCGCCAGGAGCGTTTCGGGTTCCACGACTTGGCCTTCTCTGACTTTGAGCTTGGCGCCGTAAACGATGACGTAGCGCTCACGTTCACGACCGGTTTCACTCACGATGGCGATTTCCCCGTTGCGGTTCATGGCCACCAGGTCGCCTTCGCGGTTGAGTACCGTGTTGAGATTGACGAACTTGACCTGTCCTGGATACCGGTTCTGGATGGATGTCTGTTCGATCCGCTTGCTCGCCGTCCCACCGATGTGGAACGTCCGCATGGTCAACTGAGTGCCGGGCTCACCAATGGACTGGGCGGCGATGATGCCGATGGCTTCACCGATTTGGATCCGCTTGCCGTGGGCCAAATCCCGACCGTAGCACGTGGCGCACACCCCATGGCGGCTCTGACACGTGAGGATGGACCGGATCGGAACCTTTTCGATCCCTGCATCTTCGATCCGCTTCACCCCCTCTTCGTCGATCTCTTCGCCCGCGCGCACCAGAACGTCTCCGGTCACGGGATCCAAAATATCTTCCGAGGCGACCCGCCCCAAGATCCTCTCGCCAAGCCGCTGAATGATTTCTCCGGCCTCGAGAAGGGCCTCGGCCAGAATGCCGTCCATCGTCCCGCAGTCTTCTTCGGTAATGATGACGTCCTGGGACACGTCCACCAACCGTCGGGTGAGGTAACCGGAGTTGGCCGTTTTGAGGGCGGTGTCCGCCAAACCTTTACGAGCGCCGTGGGTCGAAATGAAGTATTGCAGAACGGTCAAGCCTTCGCGGAAGTTGGCCGTAATGGGCGTCTCGATGATCTCCCCGGACGGTTTGGCCATGAGACCGCGCATGCCCGACAGCTGCCGCATCTGGTCTTTGCTGCCGCGGGCTCCTGAATCCGCCATCATGAATATCGGGTTGTAGGACGGGGTTTGGGCCTTTTGTCCGTTGGGTCCTTCCACGATTTCCGTTTCGATCTCTTTCATCATTTCCGCGGCGACACTGTCGGTGGCTTTGGCCCAAATATCCACCACTTTGTTGTATTTTTCCCCCCGGTGATCAACCCTTCATTGTACTGGCGTTCAATTTCCCGCACTTCCTCAAACGCTTTGTCGATGATTTCCTGTTTGCGCGATGGGACGATCATATCCTTCATGGCAATGGACAATCCCGATCGCGTCGCTTGGGCATAGCCCAAGTCCTTCAGACGGTCCGCCAGGATCACCGTCGCTTTCTCGCCGGCCTTGCGGTAGCTGAAATCGATGAGATCCAAAATGGCCTTCTTCGTCATGACCTTGTTGATCCGCTGGAAAACCTCAGGAAAGAGCGTCGGGTCTTCGCTCAGCGCCTCGTCGAGAATCCCGCTCACAGTTTCCCACAGCAACGCACGCCCCACGGTGGCCTCCAACAGCCGCCCATGGATGCGCACCTTGATCCGGGCATGGAGGTGCACCTCCCCTGCATCGTAGGCGCACCGCACCTCGTCCACGCCGCAGAACACCCGCCCTTCGCCTTTGGCAAAGGGTCGTTCCCGGGTCATGTAGTAGAGGCCGAGCACGATGTCCTGAGACGGCACAATGATCGGTCCGCCATGAGCGGGGCTCAGGATGTTGTTCGTGGACATCATGAGCACCCTGGCTTCCGTCTGGGCTTCAATGGAAAGCGGAACGTGGACCGCCATTTGGTCCCCATCGAAGTCGGCGTTGAAGGCCGTACATACCAAAGGATGCAATTGGATGGCCTTCCCTTCAATGAGAATGGGCTCAAAAGCCTGGATGCCCAATCGGTGCAGGGTCGGGGCCCGGTTGAGCATCACCGGGAATTCCCGCACCACCTCATCGAGGGTATCCCACACTTCCGGGGTTTCCTTTTCCACCATCTTCTTGGCGGCTTTGATGGTGCCCACGTGGCCCTTTTCTTCGAGCTTGTTGTAGACAAAGGGCTTGAAGAGCTCTAAGGCCATTTTCTTCGGTAGGCCGCACTGATGAAGCCGCAGATTGGGCCCAACGACGATGACGGTCCGGCCGGAATAATCCACACGCTTGCCCAGCAGATTTTGGCGGAATCGGCCTTGCTTGCCCTTGAGCATGTCGCTGAGGGATTTCAGCGGCCTCTTGTTGGCCCCCGTGATCGTTTTTCCCCGGCGGCCATTGTCGAAGAGCACATCCACCGCTTCTTGGAGCATGCGTTTTTCGTTGCGGATGATGATATCCGGGGCGTTTAAATCCATCAGCCGTTTCAGTCGGTTGTTGCGGTTGATGACACGCCGGTATAGGTCGTTGAGGTCGCTTGTGGCAAATCGGCCTCCATCCAGGGGCACCAAAGGACGCAGATCGGGCGGCAGGACCGGGATAACGTTCATGATGGTCCATTCGGGCTGATTGTCCGAATCCTTAAAGGCTTCGATGACTTTCAACCGCTTGGCGAGCTTTTTGCGCTTGGCCGCCGACGTCGTCTCCATCATTTCTCGGCGCAGTTCCTGAGCCAAAGCGTCCAGATCGAGACCGGCCAGCAGTTCCTTGATGGCCTCGGCGCCGATTCCCGCGCGAAAGCCGGTCCCGTATTCCTGGACCACGTTCCGGTACTTCTCCTCGCTCAGCAAATCGTATTTCTTGAGGCCGGGAACCTCCCCGGGATCCAGAACGATGTATGAGTCGAAATAAAGGACCTTTTCCAGATCCCGCATGGTGAGGTCCAGCAGGTTACCGATCTTGCTGGGCAGGCTCCGCAAAAACCAGATATGAGCCACCGGTGCGGCGAGCTCGATGTGCCCCATGCGCTCACGACGCACCTTGGATTGGATGACTTCCACACCGCATTTTTCACACACCACGCCGCGGTGCTTCATCCTTTTATACTTGCCGCAGTTACACTCGTAATCTTTTGTCGGGCCGAAAATCTTGGCGCAAAACAGTCCGTCCCTTTCCGGCTTGAAGGTCCGGTAGTTGATGGTTTCCGGTTTTTTCACTTCGCCGTGAGACCATTCCCGGATCTTTTCCGGTGAGGCCAACATGATCTTCACCGCGTCGAAGTGCAAAGGATCGGTCGGTTTCATGAAATAAGGATACAGCTCTTTCAAGGGTTCCTCCTTGTGCGTCATGCTCTGTCCCCGGGCCGGATCCTGGGCATTCATCCGGGCAGGCGCGCCCGAAAAGGATCCGGACTGAAAGCTGACGCCGATCTATTCCCCTTCGCCTTCCTCTTCGCTCAGCAACTGAACGTCCAAGGCGAGGGCCTGGAGTTCCTTCACGAGGACGTTGAAAGATTCGGGCAAGCCGGCTTCCAACGTATTGTCCCCTTTGACGATCTTTTCGTACATGCGCGTTCTGCCGGCCAGATCGTCAGATTTCACCGTCAGGAACTCCTGAAGGGCGTAAGCCGCCCCGTAAGCCTCCATCGCCCACACTTCCATCTCACCCAACCGTTGGCCGCCGAATTGAGCTTTACCTCCCAGAGGTTGCTGGGTGACCAAAGAATAAGGTCCGATGGATCGGGCATGGATCTTGTCGTCCACCAAGTGGTGGAGTTTGAGCATGTACATGATCCCCACAGTCACGGGCTGATCGAAGGGTTCCCCGGTGCGACCGTCATAGAGGGTGGTCTGACCCGTCTCCGGAAGCCCCGCTTCCTTGAGGAAGTCTCGGATCTCGGCTTCTTCGGCCCCGTCGAAGACCGGCGACGCCACATGGAGTCCCTCTTTGAGGTGGGGGACGAGTGCCTGAAGATGGGATGGTTCTGCGTCCTTAAAGTAGCTGTCGAATTCCAGCTGGTTGTAAATGCGCCGCAGTTTCTCTGCCAAGGTTTCCTTTTCTTTATAGGATTCGATGAGACGCGCCAGTTGCTCTCCCAGACCCTTGGCCGCCCAACCCAAATGGGTTTCCATCACCTGGCCCACGTTCATACGCGAAGGAACGCCGAGGGGATTGAGCACGATGTCCACAGGAGTCCCGTCGGCAAAATAGGGCATGTCTTCGATGGGCAATATCCTGGAGACGACACCCTTGTTCCCGTGCCGACCTGCCATTTTATCACCGACCTGCAACTTGCGCTTCACGGCAACGTAGACTTTCACCATCTTGATGACGCCGGGAGGCAGTTCGTCCCCTTTTTTCAATTTGTTGATCTTTTCCTCGAACAAGGACCGTACCAGTTCCACCTGTTCGCGGTAGTGGTCCGTGATGTGCTCCACCTCCATGGTCAAGGCCGGATCCTCGGCGGCCTGCAACTGATTCCAAAACCGGCTGGGAAGATCCAGAAGCACCTCGTCCGTGATGGGGTCGCCCTTTTTCACATAGACCTTCTTGCCGTCCTTGATAGTCACCGCAGACGTTTTTCCGGCGAAAAGCGCCGCAATGCGCTTGGCGACACTCTTTCGGATGATCTCCAACTCGTCGCGCTGATCCTTTTCCAGGCGGGCGATCTCCTCGTCCTCGATCATCCGGGTGCGCTCATCCTTGTCCACGCCTTTTCGGGAAAAGACCTTGGCGTCGATCACAATGCCTTCAACGCCCGGGGGCACCCGCAACGACGTGTCTTTGACGTCGCTGGCCTTCTCTCCGAAAATGGCCCGAAGGAGCTTTTCCTCCGGGGTGAGTTGGCTCTCCCCTTTGGGGGTGACCTTCCCCACAAGGATGTCGTTGTGGCGGATATAGGCGCCGATACGGACAATGCCGCTGTCGTCCAAATTCTTCAGGGCTTCCTCGCCCACGTTCGGGATATCCCTGGTGATCTCTTCCTTGCCGAGTTTTGTGTCCCGCGCCAGCACTTCGAATTCTTCGATATGGATGGAGGTGAAAACGTCATCGCGGACAATGCGCTCGCTCACCAAGATGGAATCCTCAAAATTGTATCCGCCCCAGCTCATGAAAGCGATCATGACGTTCCGGCCTAAGGCCAGCTCGCCGTGGTCCGTTGAGGCTCCATCCGCAATGATTTGACCTTTGCGCACGGTCTGACCGGCGCGGACTAAAGGCTTTTGGTTCAGGCACGTGTTCTGGTTCGACCGTTTGAACTTGATGAGTTTGTAGATGTCTACACCGCTGTCCCGAGTGCTTTCCGTCTCCTCGGCCCGGACCACGATGCGGGTGGCATCGACGTATTCCACAATGCCGTCCCTTTTGGCCACAATGACCACACCGCTGTCCCGGGCGACGATGCGTTCCATGCCCGTGCCGACCAAAGGAGCTCGGGTTTGGATCAGCGGCACAGCCTGGCGCTGCATGTTGGAACCCATGAGGGCCCGGTTGGCGTCGTCATGCTCCAAGAAGGGGATCAAAGAAGCCGACACGCTGACCAGCTGGTTGGGGGACACGTCCATGTAACGAATCTCTTCCGGAGGAACCAACATGAACTCACCAGCCACCCGAGCGGACACTTCATCGCGGACGAATCGCCCCTGATCGTCCAACGGGGCATTGGCCTGGGCGATGGGGTACTCCTTTTCTTCCATGGCCGTGAGGTACACGACGTCCTTGCCGACCTTTCCATCCTGGGCCACCCGGTACGGGGTTTCGATAAACCCGTAGGGGTTCACGCGAGCATAGGTGGACAGGGAGACGATGAGGCCGATATTGGGGCCTTCCGGGGTCTCAATGGGGCAAATGCGACCGTAATGGGTCGGGTGGACGTCCCGCACTTCAAAACCGGCACGTTCACGGGTGAGTCCCCCCGGCCCCAAGGCGCTCAGCCGCCTCTTGTGCGTGACCTCGGAAAGGGGATTCGTCTGGTCCATAAACTGCGACAACTGACTGGTGCCGAAAAACTCTTTGACCACCGCGGAAACCGGTTTGGCGTTGATGAGGTCGTGGGGCATCAGGGCCTCGATTTCCGCCAGGCTCATGCGCTCCTTGATGGCCCGTTCCATGCGCACCAATCCGATGCGATACTGGTTTTCCAGCAATTCGCCCACCGCCCGGACCCGCCGGTTGCCCAGGTTGTCGATGTCGTCCACAGGACCCTGGGTTTCCTTGAGGTAAATCAGACGCCGGACCGCTTCCAGGATGTCTTCTCGGGTGAGGGTCCGCTGGTCGAGCGGAAAGTTCAGACCCAACTGATGATTGAGCTTTAACCGGCCCACTTCGGATAAGTCGTACTGTTCCGGGGTGAAAAAGAGGCTTTTGAAGTATTCGGTGGCCACCTCTTCCGTGGGCGGGTTGCTCGGTCGCATGCGCCGATAGATTTCGAGGAGCGCATCTTTTCGGCTGGTCACCTTGTCCTGCAACAGCGTATTGCGGAAAGCCGGACTGACGTCCTGTCCCTGCAAGTGGAGCAATTCGAGCTCGGTGATGCCTTTTTCCAAGAACAACTCGAGGTGGCTCTGGGTGATCTCTTCGTTACATTCGGCGATGATTTCCCCGGTGCTGTAATCGATGACATCGTGGGCCAGCACCTGTCCGATGATTTCCTCGGTCTTCATGGGCAGGCGTTGGATGCCCAGTTCTTCCAAGCTCCTCAGCAACTTCTTGCCGAGCTTCCGGCCTTTCTTGACGATCACATCGCCGGTGAGGGGGTTTTTGATGTCTGCAGGAGCTTTCGTGCCTTCCAGGGTCTCTTTGTTCAATTCTTTTTCGGCGTTTTCGGCGTCGATCAAGAAGACTCTCTCGCTGCGGTAGAAATAGTTGAGGAGCTCTTCGGTCGTGTAGCCCAAAGCCTTCAGAAACACCGTGGCGGGAAGTTTGCGCCGCCTGTCGATCCGCACATAGAGGATGTCCTTCGGGTCGAACTCAAAGTCCAACCACGATCCACGTAAAGGGATGACCCGGGCGGAGTAGAGAATCTTGCCGCTGGAGTGGGTTTTGCCTCGATCGTGGTCAAAGAAAATCCCCGGCGACCGATGGAGCTGACTCACGATGACGCGTTCGGTGCCGTTGATGATAAAGGTGCCGTTTTCGGTCATCATGGGCAGGGTGCCGAAGTAGATTTCCTGCTCCTTGATGTCCCGCACGGATCGGTGCCCGTTTTCCTTATCCACATCGAAGACCACCAACCGCACGACGATCTTCAGGGGGGCTTCGTAAGTCATTCCGCGAGCGAGGCATTCCTCGACGTCGTACTTGATCTCCCCGAAGCTGTACTGGGCGAACTGAAGGGAAGCCGTCTGGCTGAAATCTTCGATGGGGAAGACACTCTCGAAGACTTCCTGCAGGCCCTTCCTCGCCCGCTGTTCGGGTTTCACGCCCATTTGCAAAAATCCCGCGTAGGATTCTTTCTGCATCTGGATAAGGTTCGGGATGTCCACAATCTTTTTGATCTTCCCGAAACTCTTCCGGACCCGATACTCTTGGCTCAAAGCTGTAGCCATGATATCTCCTGCAACTCTTGGGAAATCACGTCACCTCTTCACAAGGGCGACAAAGCCACCTCGATCCCTTGGGACCTTCGGTGGCACCACAATCTCAAAAGGCAAAAATCGGAAGCCCCACGAAAGCGGGACTTCCGATGCGGCGTGCCGGGGGAATCCACCCACTATTTGATTTCCACGGTCGCCCCGGCTTCCGTGAGTTTCTTGGCGATTTCTTCGGCTTCGGCCTTCGGGATCCCCTCCTTGACCACTCCAGGGAGGTTTTCCACCAAGTCCTTGGCTTCCTTGAGACCCAGATTGGTCACCGCGCGGACTTCCTTAATGACATTGATCTTCTTGTCGCCGACGGCGGTGATGACCACGTCAAACTCTGTCTTTTCTTCCACCGGAGCCGCTTCGGCACCGGGCGCCGCCGCCACGGCGGCCACGGCCACCGGAGCCGCCGCGCTCACACCAAACCGATCTTCCAACTCCTTCACCAGCTGGCTCAGTTCCAGCACGGTCATGTTTTCAATAAACTTGATGACATCTTCCTTGGTAATTTCCGACATGCGAATTGTCCTCCTTGCGCCCTATGCGTTTTCTCTTTCCCGTTGAATGGCGGCCAGCACGCCCACAAAGGCCCGCGGCACACCGCTGAGCACCCGCACCAACGCGGTCGGCACGGCGTGAAGCGTCCCCAGGAGTTTGGCGAGGAGTTCTTCCCGGGACGGCAGTTCCGCCAGAGCCAGCACGTCGTCCACGGAAAGCACCTGGGAGCCCAGCACCCCACCCTTCACCTTGAACTTGTCGTTCTGCTTTCCAAAAGCTTTCAGAATCTTGGCCGGAACACTGGGGTCGTCGTAGGCGATGGCCACGGCGTTGGTCCCCTTCAACAAGGGTTCCACGACCTCGGCCCCTGTCCCCTTTGCGGCGATACGCATCAGCGTATTTTTGACAACCTTGAATTCCACCCCTTTTTCGGCCAGGTTGTCGCGCAGGGTGGTGATTTCGGCCACACTCAAGCCCTTGAAATCCGTCAGGATGGCGGCGCTCGCCCGCTGGAGTTTCTCATGGAGCTCAGCGACCAGTTGCTCTTTCTTCGCCCTATCCAAGTTGCCTCATCCCTCCTTTCCTCTGCCGGCGTGCTTTCCTCAACGCATGGTGCGCATAGATCGGATCCCGTTGGTCTTTTCACCACCTCGGTAGGCTCCGTCCGGCGGAGTCCTTCTGTCCAGACGGAATTAAACACCTTCCCGATGTACCTACGGTCTCAGATGCGTGAAAGCACCCAACGGCAGTTTTTGAGTTTCCACCTCCCGGCTCTTAGCCCAGGATGGTTTTCACGGCCAGGGGATCGATGCGGATGCCCGGCCCCATGGTCGTGGAGATGGCGATCCCTCGGAGATACGTCCCCTTGGCGGCCGAGGGTTTCAAACGAATGAGCGTATCGATAAAGGTGGAGATGTTTTGCATGAGCTTTTCCGGGCCGAAGGAGACTTTGCCCATGGGGGCGTGGACAATGCCCGTCTTTTCCACGCGGAAGTCCACCTTCCCCGCTTTGATTTCCTGGACCACCTTGGCCACATCAAAGGTTACGGTCCCCAGTTTGGCGTTGGGCATGAGTCCCCGCGGGCCGAGGATCTTTCCGATCTTGCCCACTTGGCCCATCATGTCCGGGGTGGCCACAGCCTTGTCGAACTCCATCCAGCCTTCCTTGATCTTTTCGATGAGCTCTTCTCCACCGGCCACATCGGCCCCGGCGTCCAGCGCCTCTTTGACCTTTTCGCCTTTGGCGAAAACGGCGACCCGCACCACCTTTCCCAATCCATTGGGCAGGACGACGGTACCTCGAACCATCTGGTCCGCATGACGAGGATCCACCCCCAACTTGACGGCAATATCCAGCGTCTCGTCAAAGGACGCGTACGCACACTGGAGCGCCAGATTGAGGCCTTCTTCGAATGTATAGCGCTTGGTGCGATCGACTTTTTCAAGCGCAGCGCGATATTTTTTCCCTCGCTTCGGCATTTCCTTTTCTCCAACCGACGGACTCTGTCGCCCAAATGGGTCGCGACAGCCAACGAGTTATTCGATGACGATGCCCATACTGCGAGCTGTTCCTTCAATGGTTCGGATCGCCGCGTCCAGGTCACGGGCATTGAGGTCGGGCATCTTCAGCTTGGCGATTTCTTCCACTTGGGCCTTGGTCACCTTGCCCACCTTGTCGCGGTTCGGTTCGCTGGAACCCTTGGCGATCTTCGCCGCTTTCTTCAAGAGCACCGAGGCCGGCGGTGTCTTGGTGATAAAAGTGAAGGAGCGGTCCCCGTAGACCGTGATGATGACGGGAATGATCATGCCTTCCTGACCCTGGGTTCGGGCATTGAAGGCCTTGCAGAACTCCATGATGTTCACGCCGTGCTGACCAAGGGCCGGCCCCACAGGCGGAGACGGGTTGGCTTGCCCCGCGGGAATCTGGAGTTTAACGTTCGCGATTACTTTCTTTGCCATCTTGGATTGACTCCCCTATCCTCTCCTATCCGTTGAGCTACCTGTGCGCCACAGAGCAGGCCGGGCGCCCGCGGTCGCCACTCCCCTACAGGCGATGGACCTGAACATAGTCCAATTCCACCGGGGTGGAACGGCCGAAAATGGTCACCAGGACCCGGACCTTGCCCTTTTCGGGAATCACCTGGTCCACAATGCCGTTAAAACTGGCAAAGGGTCCGTCCACCACACGCACTTCATCGCCTTTTTCGAACTGGTATTTCGGTCGAGGCTTCTGGACCCCTTCCTCCATCTGCTGGATAATCGCCTGGGCTTCCTCTTCACTGAGCGGGATGGGTTTCTCTTGGCTCCCGATGAAGCCGGTCACTTTGGGCGTGTGGCGGACCAAATGCCACGTGTCGTCGTTGAGTTCCATCTGGACCAGAATGTAGCCCGGATAGAACTTGCGCGAGGAAGACCGGGGTTGTCCCTTGACAAGTTCCACGACTTTCTCGGTAGGCACGAGGATTTCCCCGAAGAACTCGCTCTTCCCCTCCGCCTTTATCCGCTCCAAAAGGCTCTTCTTCACCTTTTGCTCAAATCCCGAATAGGTATGGACAATGTACCACTGCTTCGCCACGCCTCAAATCTCCCGCTGACTCCAGGCTGTGTCCGCGCTGGGGCGTCGTCGCCTCAGCCGATCAGAAACCGGACAAACCGCGCCAGAATGAAGTCCACAATGCCCAAATAGATCCCGCAAAGGATCACGATAATGACCACCACGGAGGTCGAACCGATGGTTTCTTTGCGGGACGGCCAAACGACCTTTCGGAGCTCGTAGACCACCTCACGCAAATACGTCTGAAAACGCGTCCAGAGATTCGGCTCGGTCGGCCCGGTTTTTCGTGGTGCCTTCTTTTTGAGGGCCGCCTCTTTGCCTTCCCCGGACCCGTCCTTGGTTTTTTTCACCGGGACCTTCTTGTTGGTCTCCACGGCCCGTCTGCCTTCGTCCACGCCGCGATCCGCCATGTGCGCCTTCATTGTCTTGACTGCGTTCACTTGGTTTCCTTATGAACCGTATGAGCGTTGCAGAACTTGCAGTATTTTCGAAAACTCAGACGGTCCGGGGTTGTTTTCTTGTTTTTCGTGGTCGTGTAATTGCGCCGTTTGCATTCCTGGCACGCTAGAGTGACCAATACTCGCATCGTCTTTCACCTTTTCTATCCCCGGCCCGTGTGGGCCGTGGACTTACTCGATGATATCGGTGACCACGCCGGCGCCCACGGTGCGTCCGCCTTCGCGGATGGCAAACCGAAGCTCCTTCTCCAACGCCACCGGCGCAATCAAATGCACTTCCATGTTCACGTTGTCCCCGGGCATCACCATCTCCACCCCCTCGGGCAACGTCACCACTCCCGTCACATCCGTCGTCCGAAAATAAAACTGCGGCCGATACCCAGGGAAAAACGGCGTGTGCCGACCCCCTTCCTCCTTCTTCAACACATACACCTCGGCCTTGAACTTCGTGTGCGGCGTGATGCTCCCAGGTTTGGCCACCACCTGCCCCCGCTCCACCTCGTCGCGCTTGATCCCCCGTAACAACACCCCAATGTTGTCCCCGGCTTCCCCGCGATCCAAGGTCTTGCGAAACATCTCCACGCCCGTACACACCGTCTTCATCGTCGGCCGAAAACCAACGATCTCCACCTCATCGCCCACCGAAATCACCCCACGCTCCACGCGGCCCGTCACCACCGTCCCACGACCGCTGATGCTGAACACATCCTCGATGGGCATCAAAAACGGCTTGTCAATGTCACGCACCGGATCCGGAATGTAACTGTCCACCGCATCCATCAACTCAAAAATCGGCGCCGCCTCCGGGGCCGACGGATCATCACACTCCAACGCCTTCAACGCCGACCCCTTCACGATCGGCACATCATCCCCAGGAAACCCGTACTTGCTCAACAACTCCCGAAGCTCCAGCTCCACCAACTCAATCAGCTCGGGATCATCCACCATGTCCACCTTGTTCAAAAACACCACGATGTTCGGCACCCCTACCTGACGCGCCAACAAAATGTGCTCCCGGGTCTGCGGCATCGGCCCATCATCGGCCGCCACCACCAATATCGCCCCGTCCATCTGCGCCGCACCCGTGATCATGTTCTTGATATAGTCCGCATGCCCAGGACAATCCACATGCGCATAATGCCGCTTGTCCGTCTCATACTCCACATGCGCCGTCGCAATCGTGATCCCACGCTCCCGCTCCTCCGGCGCCTTGTCAATCTGATCAAACGGCACAAACTCCGCCTTCCCCCGAAGCGACAGCTGCTTCGTGATCGCCGCCGTCAACGTCGTCTTCCCATGGTCAATGTGACCAATGGTCCCCACATTCACGTGCGGCTTCGTCCGCTCAAACTTCTTCTTCGCCATCGCACTTCCTCCTCACGTCAAAGGTCGGTCTTTCACTGTGGCCAATCTGGTTCTCTCAATCCTGTACTTCGAGACGCATAAACCGAACGGCGGGGAGTCTGTGGCAGAAGGCGCCCCCCAGGAAGCTCCAAAAAAAATGGAGCCCACGACCGGGCTCGAACCGGTGAACCTCTTCCTTACCAAGGAAGTGCTCTACCTCCTGAGCTACGTGGGCTCACGCCTCAAGGGGCGGACATACATGACGGGATTGTGCTCGAATATGACATGCAGTTCGAACGACAATGGCCCGCGTCGGCTGCCACTATCTCCTACATGTTTTCGGTGATGGTGGAGAGGGGAGGATTCGAACCTCCGAAGGCGTCGCCGGCAGATTTACAGTCTGCTCCCTTTGGCCACTCGGGAACCTCTCCCCAATCAAACCGTCTTGCCGCTTTCCTACCCGGGTGCGAGAGCAGCCCTGCCTATCACACCGCGTCGGCAAAGGCAAGCAAAAAGTGCACCCGGTCCATTGGGCTGGAGCTGGCGGTGGGATTCGAACCCGCATCGATTTCATTACAAACCCAGGGAAAAGGCGTCAAGTTCTTTTTCATGCGTTTGATTTCACATAACATTTGGCCAAAACCGAACCTGAGGCTCGGAAAGTGGTTCAAGGGATACACCGTGAAAACGGTGGCGATGGAAAGCACGGGGGAGTCCAGCATTCTACTGTTCCGTGAGTTGGACCGGCAGCGATTCGAGCGCCTGCTCATCAGTTCGCGCTCGTTGCGACGCCTGCCTGGGAAGAAGAGCAACATCCGGGATGCGCAGCGGATCAAAACCCTGCAAAGTTCCGCCCTGCCGGAAAGCTCCTTCCGACCGCAGGGGGTTTTGGTCCGCTTGAGGACCCTGCTGCGTCATCGCGGTGAGTTGGTGAATCACCGCTCGCCGCACGTCCAGCACATGGAGAAGGCATTGTTACCGACGGTCGTCCAACTCCCGCAGGCGGTGAGCGATATCACGGGGCGGACAGGACAGGCGATCCTGAGCGCCGTCGTTACCGGAGAGCGCAAGGCGCAGAAGTCGGCGCCACTGCGAGGTAGGGACTGCAAGAAGAGCGAAGAGGATATTGCCACAATTGCCAGAGCGCTGAGGGGGACGTGGTGAGAGGAATACTTGTTCATCCTCACGCAGGCAGTGGAATTGTACGACTACGACACGCCGCAGACTAAAGCTTGCGACGCGGAGATCGAGCGGATGTCGGCGTTGACGCGCCCGGAATGGGAGGCAGGGGAGTTGAAGCCGCTTTCGACGCGCACGCGCAACTCGCACAGCAACAATGCACCGAAAAAGCAAGAGAAGATTCGCGCTCACTTGAAACGCATCACTTTGGAAACAGTTGGAGGGCTAATGAATTTACACAAAACCGTTGACACTACCGAGAGAACTTCGTCGAGGGCACGAAAGGCGGGACTGGAGCCCGACTCCATCGACGAGCATCTTGTCGCCGAAGTGAGCCACGCAGGGAATGTGGACGAGCTCAGAGCCCTCAAGTCCCGAGACCACACCGCCTGGGGCAAGGGTGCTGTTGGCTTCATGTATTTCGATTGCTGTTCTCCTTCATAGGTCGTGTGTGACGGGTCTTACGTTGTGGTCAGCCGCCTGCTTCAGGGTTTCGTGGGCAACGGGTCAAATCACTCACACCACACAGCACACTTCTCTCGCGTTCGGAGGTTCAAAATGACGGCACTTGTGCATACCCCGTATGGGCTCCCTTCCAGAAAAATAACGGGATCTCCTTCCTCCATATCAAAGCAGTATGTCTTCGCCTCGAACTTTTCGCCGTTGATGATGAAGAACTCGTCGTTATGTGAGACTTCAATTTCGTAAGAACCTGCGCGCCAATTCAGTCGCGGAACCCTGCCTCCAGCAGGCAATGGCGATCCCGCGATCACGGGAGGCGGCGCAGGTGCGAGATGTGGCACACCCTCCATCCCGGCCGCGGCGCTTGCCTCACGGCTGAGGCAGGAACGATAAAGCGACGGAGGTAGTAATTTTGAGCATGCTTGCCGCACCCAAGCTTGCTTTTCTGGCGAAAGGTTTGACAGCGATGGGATTCCGGCGGCTAATGCGTCCAGTTCTCGATTTAGACAAGGAATAGCAAGGCTGGGCCCGAGTGTCCTGGGACAGCTGCTGAGGATCCAATTTCGCTCTTCGGTCGAAAGCTTCGAGAGATCAGGTACACCGTGCGAAAGTGCTCTCACCTCTCGCCTGATACAGTCATTCCATAAAGATGGACCAAGGATCTTGGGACACGACTGGTGCACCCATGCTTGAGACTCTGGGGAAAGAGTGGCCAAGAGCGCCTCAGGCGTTTGAGCAAGCGCTGGGGCCGAGGCGACAAGCAAGACCAACAACATTGTTTGTGCACGCATCGTTGCCTCCTCGTTCGAGTTAAGCGATTTTTAGTTCACCATGAGGGGCGGGGGCAAGGGTAGTGTCCACAGTTTTCTGTAAATTCCTTACCCCTCCAACTGCTTCCAAAGGGGAAGATTTTTAGCGACTTTTCCGAGAGGATTGGACCTCCAGTGCAGCTCCATCTTCAATGCAATGAATGCGAGGAGTGTGGAGCAGGGTTGCTCACCTGCCACGATCTCCATCGGCCTGGTTCTTCTCCGAAACTCTTTATTCAGCCTTTCGATGATGTTGGTGGTTCGAAGAGAGATCCATTCTTCTACAGGGAAGTGGAAGAAGGTCAGGCACGCATCCAGGCTCTTCTCCAGACATTTCACCGCGGATGGGATAGGCTTTTCCCATCTTTCCTTGAATTCCTTAGAGCTCCCGGACCTTGTCCCGAGAGGAGGCATAGAAGATGGACCTCATCCCGTCTGCCACCTCTTGTGTGAACTTCTGAGGAACCTTGGCTGGAACGTTTCGGGCCACATGAATCTGGCAGCGCTGGATCTTCGCTTTGGGAAACTCTTCCTTAAAGACGGCCTCCAGCCCCGGCAGCCCATCCATCACTCCCAAAGTGATCCTGGAAGCCTCAAGGCCTCTTCTTTTAACATCTTTGAAGAACTCTCTCCAGGTGGGGGCCGATTCCTTGTCTCCCGCCTGCAGCCCAAGCACAAACCGGCACCCCTGCTCGGTCACTCCAATGACAACGAGCACGGGGACCTTCTCTATGGAATCTCCCATCCTCAGAGCGAAGTTGACCCCGTCGACGAACAGATACTTTACCGGCTCTTTTCAGAGGTCCCTGTTTCTCCACTTCTCCACGGCTTCTTTAAGCTCACCGTTTGCCTGGCTGATCTCGGTGTGGGAGATCTTTCTTCCCACGAGCCGCTCGGTCATCATGGCTGGAGTCCGTGTGCTCACCCCACCCAGAAACATCAGGCACAAATCGTTGGCTCTCTCGCTCTCATAGGGCTTCGAACGGGGAAGAACCTGCGTGTGGTCCTCACCGTTTCTCTCCCGAAGAACCTGGGTCGAAACCTCCCTTATCCCCTTGAGAGTCAATCTTCTTTCGTAGTAGCCGTTTCGGGAGTTGGCGGCTCCCGGCTCCGCCTCACCCGCATCTTTCCTCTCGTAGGCCTTTCTTCCGAGAAAATGGGTGAGCTTGGCATTCATCATCTCAGAAAGATCCCGTCCAACTCTTTCCTTTACATCCAGCCGAACCATCTGGAATATCTGCTCCGGGTTTTGCCGAATCTCTTTGAAAATGCTTACCACCTCGGGTACACTGATCTCGATTCTCATTGGGCGCTTTTCCTTTCTTTGAGGTTGTTGTTGGCGAAACCCTCTCTTAACGGAAAAGCGCCCTTTTTTCTACTGCTTAGAATTTACACAAAAGATCTTACACCACCCGGGAAGGTCTGTATTCATCGCATTTGACCACCTGGCGCAGGAAACGAGACGAGGGGCGGCTGAAAGCATTGTCTCCCCGAAAACGGGGTCGAAAACCGAACCCGGACAGTGATCTCGCAAAACGGGTAGCCCAATTGGAGCGGGAAAATCAACGCTTCAGAGATCAAATCAAGAAGGCGCAGACGATCATCGAAGTTCAAAAAAAATCTCAGGTCTAATGGGAATTCCCCAGCCCAATCACGACACCGACGGGAGCACCTCATGGAAGCGGCGACCCAATTGCGAACCGAGGTGGGAACCGTCCGGCTTGTGATGCCTTGGGCATTGCCCGAGCAACCTTCTGTCGTAGACTGAAACCCGCAATGGCAGAGGCCGATCGCCCGGCTCCGCCGTTGGCTCTTTCGGATCAGGAAAGGCAAACGGTGATAGAGCTGCTCCATTGTGAGAGATTTCAAGATGATGCTCCTCGCCAGGTCTTTGCGTGCCTGCTCGATGAGGGAGCCGACCACTGCTTGGTGCGCACTATGTATCGAATTCTCAAAGACGACCATGGGGCCGTCAAGGAGCGTCGCCGGCAGGTGCAGCGCCCCGTTTACGAGAAGCCCGAGAGGTTTGGTCGTGGGACATCACAAAATTGTTGGGGCCCGTGAAGTGGACCTATTACTACCTATACGTGATCATGGACATTTTCAGCCGCTACGTGGTGGGATGGATGGTTGCCCACCGGAAGAGCGCGACCCTGGCAAAGAGGCTCATTGAGGAGACCTGCGAGAAGCAGCGGATTGTTCGCGGCCGACTCACAGTTCATGCGGATCGGGGTTCGTCCATGACCTCAAAGTGTGTTGCTCAGCTGCTATCGGATCTAGGGGTCGCCAAAACCCACAGCCGGCCTCACCTCAGCAATGACAATCCCTATTCGGAAGCCCAGTTCAAGACCCTCAAGTACTGCCCGCAATTTCCAGGACGTTTCGGCTCCATCGAGGATGCCCGATCTTTTTGCCGGGATTTTTTCACCTGGTACAACCGAGAACCTGGTTACACCTGAGCAGTTCTATTACGGATTGGCGCCCCAAACAGTGGGCCATCGTCAGCAGGTCCTCAAAACCGCATTCGAGGCCAATGCTCGCCGTTTCAAAGGCAAGATACCCAGGCCTGCGGCATTGCCGACTGCCGCCTGGATCAACAAGCCATCGAGTGATACCGTGGGAGTCTAATCTTTTGCCGGAGGTGTCTCATTTTCATTGACACATTCCGTCATCATTTTGATTGACACAGTCGGGTGAGAGATGATGAAAATATGCAGTGAAATCTAGCTGAGTCCAAGGGCACAGCTTTCAGTTGTTCGGCTTGCCATCCTGACATTACGAGAAGATTAAAAAAACTCAAAAAATCACTCAACCACTGATTCGTTCGTTCCGGACAAAGAGTTTAAGGCATGACCGAATCGCAGCAAAAGATTCTCGACATACTCGGAAAACGTGGATCTCCTGCTAACGTAAAACAAATCGTGATTGACCTTCGACACCATGGACTAAACTACGCTTATCATCAGGTTCTCAATGATCTTCGTGTCTTGGCAAGAGAGGCAGCACTTACCTGTGAAAAAGGGCTGTGGTACGCAAAGACGACAGTTAAATCCCAGGTTTGCCTGCCAGATCTTAGTGAAGAATCAAGGCGCATCATAGAGGGTGAAAAGGAGAAGAAGCCACGCATCGGTGGACCATGGTCTACCTTTAGAGCTTTGTTAAAGTACTATGCGGCATGCATTAGGGCGGAATCCGGGGCGGAACCGCAGGCCTACCTTACTCAGGAACGTGAAACGTTCATATTCATCGGAGGGATGGGATTCTGGTATCCTCATCCGAAGTCGGCATGGTCTTACTCGATTTTCTTGAATCAGAATCTGTCCCGATTTATTCGATCGCTAGCAACTCAAGATCCTTCCAACATGGTTGTGATGGGTTATCCAATACAGGTTTACACCTGGATTCAGGATAATTTGCCACCCAGTAGTATCATCAAGCCCATTTTTTATGTGCCATTGAAGTGGAAGAGGGCCTTTGGAGCTATAAAGTTTTATACCGAAAATGCCGAAATTGCGGCTAATCCTATTTGGATTCAGGATACATTTAGAACCATAAAAGATCAAAAAAATTTCTTATTTTTCTGTAATCTATTTAAGTTTGAAGACGTAAATGAGAACCTTCCGTCTCAAGATTATTCAGAACTCACTCCCTCCTATTCTGACCTTGTTTTTTCTTTGAGCGGATATCTAGGACAACGAGTCATTGATCGCCTCACGCCCGAAAGTGTTCCAACCAAACCCATACCACCTCAATCTCCATCTGGAATTTACAATCGTGCCGTAATTATGATTTGCCGACGCAGTCGCTACAACCAAGGTCTCCTCAAGGAGCTCGCGGAAATCGCCAAGCTCGATGACGAAACTCTTAACGAGACGGCACTGCGCCTGCTTTTTTGCGATGACATCCCTAACAATGACAATCCTGTGGCGAATGAAGCTCACGAGGACTGCGTGGCGGACGTAGGACTCATGCTCAATCCGGACCAACGGGCAGCAGCAAATTCACTGCTTCAAAAACAGTTAACAGTAGTCACAGGTCCACCGGGAACTGGAAAAACACAGGTGATTTCGAACGTCCTTGCTAACGCCAGCTTTCGAGACTCATGTGTCCTTTTTTCCAGTCGGAATCACAAAGCAATTGATGCCGTTCATTCCAAAGTCTTGGATAATCAAGGGCAGATGTTCCTCATAAGAACAGCAGATAAGCATGACCCTGGATTTAAAATCACGTTTTCCGGTTTAGTCGAGGACATTCTGGCACGCTCCGGTGATAACTTAGCTGGCCATCAATTCCATGAGCACCTAGCGGCAATCAGATCTCTTATAGAGGAAAGAAGATCGACCGAGCAGATTGCTTTCTCTCTGGCCAAATTGAAATATAAATCGGCCGAGATTCAGAAATCAATAACTACCATTACGGAAGAGCTTCCACAAGATATCCTTAAACTTGTTGAGAAAAATCCATACAACTTTTCTAAAATATCTGTGCAAAAGATTTACTCGTCCGTCAATATGTTGGCTGCTGCCTACACTAAGCAAGGCAACCTAGCGAAAATAGATTGTTTATGGAAAGGTATCCGTCTCGCCCATCGTATTCTGGCCTGCCGTTTCAAGTTGCGTATGCTCCCACCACTCTATCCACTGCCTCTGCCGATAAACGCCGAGGCAACAAATCAGGCGCTTCAAACTCTTACTCTTGTTGACAAGGCATCTCGACTTGCCAAATTGTATATCGAAGCAAAACGGGTCGCCGAAGAGGTTAAGAAGTATCCCGATCAATTGTTCATTTCTCAATGCCTGCGAGATAAGACTGCGGCGATTATAAAAAAAACAGAAGAAGCATTGAAACTTCATTCAGAGTGGAGACGAGGCCCGGTTCCCAACACTCCCGAGCGAGAGATACTTGCTTCCATCCGGAATTTCATTAAGGAGTATGAGCTAAAAGGGTGCCAGACCCATAAAGCGCTAAGGGAAAGGCTGGAGCCAATTTTCCAATATGCGCCGTGTTGGACTGTCACTAATCTCTCCGTCAGCACCAGGATTCCACTTATTCCAGGATTATTTGATCTTGCCATTATTGATGAAGCAAGCCAATCAGATATTCCTTCTGCCATTCCCATACTGTTTCGAGCGAGAAGGTTGGGCGTCATCGGTGATCCGCATCAACTCAAACATGTATCCACGCTCTCGCCTTCTAAAGACCTTCTCCTAATGCACGAATCGGGTCTCACAGACGTGGGAGTTTACCAGTTTTCCTATAGAGACAATTCTCTCTACGATCTGGCTTTACGGAAACGATTAGCTCATGTCGTTCTCCTGAGGGAAACGTATCGCAGCGTAGAACCTATCGCAACTTACTATGGGTCTACATTCTATGATGGTAAACTTCTGATTATGACCGACCTGTCCGATGTGAAGCTTCCGCCTAATATTAATCCTGGAATCCATTGGACTGAAATCGAGGGGAACATTGAAAGCGCCGGTGGTGGCGGGTGTATCTGCAAGGAGGAAAGCGAAAAAATTTCCGAGATCGTCTTGGAAATATTGAGCCATGAGAGCTTTCGAGGCACACTGGGGGTCGTGACCCCGTTTCGACGCCAGGCGGATAGGATCAAGAATATTATAGCTGCTCGTGCCGATCATGCCAGGCTTTCACAATCGAAATTTCATGTAGATACAGCCCACGGTTTCCAGGGGGACGAGCGCGACATAATCTTTTTCAGTCTCTGTGCCGGACCCGAGATGCCCAGCGGATCTTTGCAGTTTCTTCGAGAAAACGGGCATCTATTCAATGTCGGTGCAAGCAGAGCCAGGGTTCTCTTGCACATGGTAGGCAATCGTCGTTGGGCCAAGAGCTGTGGCATTCGTCACATAGAAAATTTGGCCAAGGACATAACCCTCTTACGCCCTCCTGTTCCGAAAGGCCCGTGGTACCCTCACGAATCTCCCTGGGAAAAACTACTTTACGAAGCACTCGTCGCTCGTGGACTCAAACCACATCCCCAGTATCACACGCTTGGGCGACGACTAGATCTCGCCCTTATTAGCTCAAACGGATTTAAACTCGATGTGGAAGTGGATGGGGCCACTTACCACCAAGCACCTGATGGCTCCCGCAAAATTGAAGACTATTGGCGGGACATTCAGCTCCAAGGCGCAGGATGGACTGTTCTCCGTTTTTGGGTCCATGAACTAAAAGACGACTTGGTCACTTGCGTTGACAAGATCTTGGAGGTGTGGCGCATTTATGGAGAAGGAGAATGCCACCAGTAAAACTGCACAACGTTTGCTGTTTCCGACCTCAGCGACCATCGGGGTCATGGCTCTCTTGGTCGTCTTTCTGAGCGTCTTGACTGGATGGAAGGTCGCCACAATTGAGACCGAACGGGCAGCTATTGAACAAGAGCGCGTAGCTCTTGAAAAGAACAAAGAACTTTTCGAAGAACAAAAGAAAAACTATCAACAACTGTTATCCGAGTTACCACCACTACAATTTGTTCATCAGAATCTTCTGCGCTCCATCACTATCATTAAAGGGGAAATAGCAAAGGACAACGCGACAAGAGCGGAACTCCACTCCGAGATAAAAAAACTAATGGAAAAGAAAGAGCAAACGCGTGCTGAGGACATTGTGCTTCGGCAACAACTAGAAGCTAACCGATCCGAATTCACACGACTTCAAAACACCATAAAAGAAAAGAGCGAGGAATTGAAGTCGATTGAGATGAGGCTCTCACAGGCCCAAAAAGAGTACGAAAGCACTAGTGATAAAGTGTCGAAACTCAAAAAAGAAGAATCAAAACTCACGGGTGATATCGATGCTTTAAAAGCCCAAATAGAGAGGGAAAAAAATTATCTGAAGCAGCTATCCGATGAGAAAGTAGAGATCGTTAGAGTCAGTGAACGTTTTAACAAAGTGGCAACCGATCTTGAAGCTTCTCAGAAAAGCACGCAGCAAGCGGCCGGTAAGTTACAAGAGAATATCACAGATATCGGCAAAGTCCTGACCCAGGTAAAGGAAAAAACCCGTGACTTTGCTCAGACTGTTAAAAACGCCAACCAGTTGAATACTGCTCATGAATCAACTATTCAACAATTTCAATACTTTGTAACTACATCAAAAGGGACACACGAAAACTATGTTAGAAGCCTTGACCAGCTCACTCAAGCCCTAGAACAGCGGCTCAAACAGATGACGACCAACGAAGAAAAACTCGTTAAATCAATCACTGGTCTCGAAAACCTTATTCGCGACTTTGAACATCGAAAAACTGCTCTTGAAATTGTCACCTCGAAATGGAGTGAAACACAGGCATCAACCCAAGGTTTTCTCGATGAGTTAGCTAAACAGCTAAAGCTAATAAACGAACTTACTTCCATGGCACAAGTGAACATGGCCGAAATAATAAAATCAAAAGATACGTTAATCGCCCACACTGAAATTCACAAAAAATTATTAGACGACTTGTCCTCATTTATTGAAACGATACAAAACAAACCATCTAATAGAGATAGTAACTAGGATCTAAGATTTTTGACAAGACTCCTTAGCAACACTCATTGCGCGAGGGCGGGTGATGAATACGATTCCATTACCAGTACTCCCTGCCAGTCTTTGGATTATGGCGACGGCCTCTATCCTTGCCATACTTATGGTCACGTTTTTCTTGTATATACATTATCAAAGAAGGCTTCAGGCAGCCTTGGATACAGCAAAGGATCTTGCGGACTTAATGGCGCAAAAAAATACTTTGGAAGCCGATGTTCAGTCGCTGCGGAAATGGATCGAAGACCAAAAAAATGAGCTTCTCAGCTTAGAGGCCGAAAGAAAAGAGCAAGAAAAAATTCGCGTGGAGCTGGCTGGTCTCACGCAGCAATGTATCGATAAGGAGAAAGAATTACAGGGCTATCGAATCGAGATGGGCGAGTTGGAAGGTAAACGCCATGAAATTAGGGAGAAGATAGGACGACTCGAAGAAGAATTGACTGAGCTAGAAAATCGCAAAAACACACTAATTGAGCAGATCGAACAGACTCAGATTTATTTGAGAAAAGAAGAAGAACGTCTTTCAAATCTTGAAGATCAATCGAAGGCATTGGCAATCGCTATCTCGGAATCAAGAAGTGAGCTTCAATCGTTACGAATACAAATTAAGCAGGCTGAAAGTGATTTGGCGGCCTACCAGAATCAAAAGAGCATCCTCGAAAGACAAATAGCTGAGCTAAATCAGAAAGGGGAATCGGCAAGGGAGCACACGGCCAGAATACTCGACAAAAGAAAATCCCTGGAAAATGAATTTCGACAACTCGAAAATGATTTCAACCTTTCAAAACAGAAGCTTCAGAGGGCTCTGGATCGGGTACATGAGCTCCAGCAGGAGATTTTGAGCTTGGAGGCTAGGAAAACAGTGCTGGAAAGCGAGATAGGGAAACTCGAAGGGGGAACGGAAGACATCTCGATCGATCTATTTGTTCCACCTCGATGTCTTTCCGAAAATTTATTTTCAGGACCACGTCTAGACGATTGCGATGAGTTGACAATGCTTCGGAAGCTACAAAGCCGACTGCGTAAGGAAGGCTATCTTTTCCACACGAGAACAATCTATGCTTTCCACACGTCGCTCAAGTGCCACCACATCAATCCCCTAACTGTTCTTGCCGGGGTGTCGGGCACCGGAAAAACCCTTTTGCCGATTAAGTACGCGGAATTCATGGGCATGCACCATCTGGTCATTGCCGTCCAACCTCGATGGGATTCACCACAAGACATGTTTGGATTTTATAATTATCTCGAGAAGAAGTATAAACCAACAGAATTGGCACAAGCTCTACTTTATATGAATCCATACAACGAACAATTGAAACATACCCATACCTTTTCCGAGAGAATGTTAATAGTGCTTCTTGATGAAATGAATCTCGCGCGGACGGAATACTACTTCAGTGAATTTCTTTCTAAATTGGAATTAAGGCGCCTCGTTAGCGATCCAAAGAAACGTGGTGAACGTTCCAAGGCGGAAATTATCTTGGATACCGGCCCAAGAGATGGTAGTAAATTTAGTATCTGGGTGGATCTAAATGTACTCTTCGTAGGCACAATGAATGAAGACGAGACAACGCAGACTCTCTCAGACAAGATCCTCGATCGGGCGAACGTGTTGCGCTTCGGAAAACCTATGCAATTAGGGTTCAACCGTCCACGAACCCGCTCAGACGATAAAAATTTTTACCTTCCCTGGGGAGAATGGAAGAAATGGATTAGGCGTTTTGACCCGACTGTTTTCTGGGCTGCAACTGTCGAATCTTGGATATGTAGAATCAACGATGCGCTCGAAAAAGTTGGTCGTCCCTTCGGCTACCGTGTGAGGGATGTGATTTTTGAGTACTTGGCCAACTATCCGGGCATCGACCAACCTGACAAGTTCAAGGATGCGTTCGCGGACCAAGTGGAGCAAAAAATCATTCCAAAGCTACGTGGTATAGATCTAATGGAGCAGACTTCCTTGTCAGCTCTCGACGATCTTTCCCGGTTGATTTCAGAACTCGGGGACCAATCATTAGAAGAGGCTTTTCGTAACGCAGTGGACGACAAGAGCACAGGACTTTTCATCTGGCGCGGTGTTACCCGTTCATTTGATTCGGTTTGATTGTCATGATGGAAAGGAAAATAGCACAGATACATTTATGGCCTTGGTCTGTTTATGTTCCTGAAGAGACCTGCGATTTGAAGCATGGTGCGTTAAGTTTTCCCTATTTTGGTTCCCCCCTGTTCTCGGTCTCAAATAATACATCAGCATATTTATCTTCGCGCTATGAAAAATTTTTGAAGCTCGGTCCTGTCTATATAGGGCCGTCTGGTCCTTACCAACTCCTAGAATTACCTCATGCAATGCTAAGCGGTAAAGGGTCGGTAAGCATTTTTATTTCAGAAGGCCAGCATCGCTTTCACTGTGAGGTGGACTCAGATGGGGCTCGATCCCGATATGAGGAAACGGAGGGCTCCGACCGGCCTACAGAAACCGCTCTGGCAAGGGTAGTGGTTTCATGGTCTCAGTTTTTCGATGACCTGATGGAGAAGGCGTCCTATATCTCCGATAGTGGTAAGCGGCTGGCATGGCAAAATATCGTTGACTACATCCGCCAACTTAGCGAGGAGCAAAAGGAACCACCGAAGGCCCTAATCCTAGAGATCGCCGAAAGGATGCATAAGAAACTTCCGGAAGTAGTCCGTGGGCTGAGAAAGGTCCTTGTGCGGGAGCGTTCTTTGGAGCATGTTGGCAGAATAGAAGAGTTGGACAATTCATGCGTCTATTGGTTGGCCCGCAAGCCAGGAAGATCCGTACCACAGAAAGCTGGATCTAAGCAGAAAGTATTAGCTGTCAGAAGGGTAGAGACATTCGACCTGCATGAAAACAGAATTGTGAAAGACTTTCTTGAACGGTGTAGCTCGGAATGTATCCGGTATATTGAATCAGAAATTGCTGAAAACCAGGTATACAAAGAGTCGTCTCGATTCCAGATCGCCACTTCATTCCGCAGCTTGTGTTCTCGCCTTCATAGGGAACGGGTTTTTGACGTCGTATCACGACCCATCCCAGGTACGGCTCCTAATTATGTGCTCCTAAGCGACCTCAGATATAGAGAGGTATGGAAATGGTATGTCAAACTGCTTCGTCGCGAGGAAGAAGAGGATAGGTCATGGGACTGGCAGACAAGAACATGGGCGGACATCGTCCGTTTGCTGGTCAACAGTTCGATTTCTGGACTCCTTGTCATTGAAAAGAAGACAAACACTTTTGGGGGCAATGGAATCACAGTGCAGCCCGTTCTGAGTTCTCTTCTCTCGATCCGGAAGAGACAGCAATTAGGGGTCAGAACGGATGCTGGCAGCGAACCTGGTCCCTTTGATGTTACTTTTTGGAAAGAAGGAAAGCCAATTTCCAAAATGGTCCTTGAGATTGTTCATCCAGACCACGGTGAAGATCATTCTATCGTCAAATCCCTCGGCCAATTGGGAGCCCACCTTTATTTGGTGGCACAGTCACCAAGTAACGCAGACGATTCGGTTATAGTCATCGCAGTTTGGGCGGTTCACACTGCAGGTTCAAAGCGAGCAGTAGATCTACAAGATATTGGTAAATCAGCCTTCAGGGGCCTTGAGCGCCATAGAGTAATTATAAACGCGTTTCGATTTAACAAGCGTATAGAATTATATGGTATTGTATTAAATAACAAGCTGGAATCCACACAAACAGCAGTTTTTACAGGAAATAGCACGGCCATTCCTGTTATAAATATTCCGGCTTCCCCGAAATATTGGTATGATACACTCATCGAAATTGGTGTCTTACTTGAAGATATCTTCATGAGGCTCCTGAAGTGATGACGAGTGAGATTCTAGGCTGCTCCTGTTTCGGTTTGAGTGATGCCGTCATGTCCGCGGAGGACAAGGTTTATGAGGAAGATTTCTACATCGCCGACGCACTCTTGCCTAGGAGTCCACTTGGCACTATCCGAATAGGCCAAGAGTCTGAGCAGGAGAGAACACACTCGGGCATTTTCTGGCCCATTGAGGCCCGAATTGATAGAAAAGTGCCCATTCGAAGAGCACCAATTCCTTACGTCTGGCGAGTCCTCGTTGAAGCACAGGATCGTCGGGAGTATTGGAAAACTGGAAGCGGGGTTTCTTATCCATTGGCCAGAATAATAGCCGCCCATATTCGGGGCATCCTCAAACAGTTTTATATGGGTGACCAGAGACAACGTGTATGTAAGGTAGTAGTCGCCATACCTAACGACTTGGACGAGTATGGTCAGGAAGAGATTTTACGAGAGATGAGATGCGGCAACGAGTTCTTTGGTGAAATCAACCTCCTTTGGAGACCGGTAGCTGCCGCCCTAGCCTGGCTTCGCGAGACCGAACTGGATTTCCCAACAAGCCTGAATAAGGATGACCATATTCATTTGGTTTACATGGGACCTGACGCCTTTGAGTTCACAACTCTCCGACTCTGCGTTATCGAAAAATTAGAACGGTACTATGTACTGCCTTTAAGAGATAGACCTTCAGACTTGTTTCCATGGACAGGCATGGACATGGTGTCTTCACTTATTGAAAACTTCGAGGGAGCCTTGGAAGATGGAGCCTTTTGGCAGCTTTTCACCACGTTCCCTGAAATGTGGGAAGCCATTGCAGGCAGACCGTGGTCAAAACAAGAACAGCCCAGGCTTTGGAGTCGCCAAGATGGATGGTATTTCTGGAGTCCCCCTGAACGAATTGAAAATGAGCTTTGGACGTGCCCCGTGGTGCACACCCCGATCCATAAGAGCATCCTTAGGGCCACGGTGAAAAGCTTAGATCACCCCCAAGCCTCCAATACGGTCGGCAACTCCTGGGGCGACATTTTAAGAAGCCGCATGGAAAAGATGATACGCAGCATGACAGGGGGACGCACGAGGGGAGTTGTTATTTATGGCCCTTTGGCATCAACTGAACCTCCCCTGTGGCTGAGATCCATCTTTCCGTTGCTTTCGGATATGGGGGTCGACGTCCACGGCCCTCACGTTGTGCCTAGGCTTGGAGCACTCTGGCTTCCTGGACCGAATCAGCGTGTGATCGCTGAGGGATGCGCCATATATGGAAGTAGACTCCAAAAGGGCCAACCCACCTACTTAGATACGCTACCCCAGTTGTGCATGTTAGCAAGAAAGCAAATGCGCCCTCAGTGGGTTCCCCTGGTCACTGCAGAAGAAGTTGAAGGCGGCACGACTTATGAAAACCACATAAAGGGAGGATTCCTATTGCGCCAGGGAAGAAATAATCTTCACATATATCTGCAAAAAGGCGCTGGCTGTAACAAGCCGTACACAGTAAAAAGTGGAATGGACACCCATTCTTTGTCTCCGACGGATGTTCCAGAATGTCTGGCACGGTGCATACGAAAAGCGGTGAAAACCCTAGGGAGGTTTGAAAGAGTGCAAAATACCCCGTTTTTTAAAGGAGAAAGCCCGGAGGCTCGCTACGGCTTATCATACGCTCATAAATTGTATTGCAATAAAGATCTAGAAAATGGCGAGGTGCAGGAAGAAGTCGTTCAAATGGCAGACTCCCCCTATCGTAGGGCTACCCTCAGTTTTGAAGAATCAGCGCCACATGACATCAGCCTCGATGTAGACGTCTACATGAAACCTGCCAGCGGACTCGCAAAAGTCTTCATCAAGCCGCAGGATAGCTCGTTTTCAGAAGGACGACTGAACTATTCAACCATGGAACGTGTGAATCATTTACCCATTTTGGGAAGGGGATGGCCACCCGTCGAAGAGATCCCTGTCCATCCTAAGGATCTGGCTCTTTTGAGGAAAAAGAAAGAATTGGAGGAATTTTTTTCTACTCACCCTACTGCACCGAATTATAAAGAAAAGATAAATATGGTCAAATCGATCTTAACAACTACATATTCATACTATATTCAAGATATTCGAATCCCGTGTCGAACTTTGGATCAAGACGGTAAAACATGCACCGACTTTGGAAAAAGAATTATTGCAAATATTAAATCGAAGTTCGCAGATGATTTTTATGCAATTAGCCACATCGATAGATACGAAGAATTAAGAACAAAGGTAATGGTTTGCTCTTCCTGGCTCTACGCAGAAACGCCACCTATTGTTGCTCAGTACGCTCGCCGCATCCTTGAGAAAATGTATGACACTTACCCTAAGTTCTGGCTTTGTGCCCTCGAGGCTGGAAGTCGATCTTTCAAATGCGTTGAAGATTACAAGGTTCTCGTAGACGCAGTATGCACCAGGGCGCAAAGATCACGTACTGCAACGGAGTTCCCAATCCAGTCAGCACGCTCGATTTGCCGAATCCTTATGTTTCGTCAGGACGGTTACGAGTGTCTAACAAGAGAGTCTGCAAGGTTTTTGCTTGAGAAGTCGCTTGAGCGGATGAGGCAAGTAGTTGCAGATACAAACTTCCAGCACATCTATCCCTCTGTGCCAATGAAGGTGAGTCACCTACCCCTTGTTAAATTTGAGTTGGGCGGGTAGGAGACAGGATCAGATGACATCAGTTCAGAATCGGCAAACGGGGGTAGGAATGGGGGTAACGGAAGGGGCCAGTAGGGCGTCTGGAGTTGCCCTCATGGCGACCAATCTCAACGCACCGGATCCGGAGGTCATGGAAAAAAAACGTCGCCGCAAATTCACGGCTGCTTATAAGTTGCGCATCCTCGAGGAAGCCGATGCCTGCACATTGCCTGGGCAGATCGGCGCCCTTCTCCGCCGGGAAGGCCTTTATTCATCGAATTTGACCACGTGGCGCAGACAACGAGATGAGGGGCAGCTCAAAGCATTGTCTCCCCGAAAACGGGGGCGAAAAGCGAACCCGGACCACCATCTTGCAAAACGTGTAGCCCAATTGGAGCGGGAAAATCAGCGCCTCAGAGACCAGATCAAAAAGGCGCAGACGATCATTGAGGTTCAAAAAAAAATCTCAGACCTCATGGGGATTCCCCAACCCAATCACGAAAGCGACGAGAGCAACTTATGAAAGCGGCGGTCCAATTGCGAACCGAGGTGGGAACCGTCCAGGCCTGTGATGCTTTGGGCATTGCCCGAGCAACCTTCTATCGTAGACTGAAACCCACCAGAGCCCAGGTAAATCGTCCGGCTCCGCCGTTGGCTCTTTCGGATCAGGAGAGGCAAACGGTGATAGACCTACTCCACTGCGAGAGATTTCAGGATGCTGCCCCTCGCCAGATCTTTGCGTGCCTGCTTGATGAGGGGACGTATCATTGCTCGGTGCGCACGATGTATCGCATTCTGAAAGACGAACATGGAAGCGTCAAGGAGCGTCGCCGGCAGGTGCAGCGCCCCGCTTACGAAAAGCCCGAGTTGCTCGCCACCCGCGCCAACGAGGTTTGGTCGTGGGACATTACAAAGTTATTGGGCCCCGTCAAGTGGACCTATTTTTACCTTTACGTGATCATGGACATCTTTAGCCGCTACGTGGTGGGATGGATGGTTGCCCACCGGGAAAGTGCGGCCCTGGCAAAGAGGCTCATTGAGGAGACCTGCAAAAAGCAGGGTATTGTTCACGGCCAACTTACAGTTCATGCGGATCGGGGATCCTCCATGACCTCGAAGTGTGTTGGCCAATTGCTATCGGACTTGGGGGTCACCAAAACCCATAGCCGGCCTCATGTGAGCAATGACAATCCCTATTCGGAAGCCCAGTTCAAGACCCTCAAGTACTGTCCGCAATTTCCAGGACGTTTCGGTTCCACCGAGGATGCCCGCTCCTTTTGCCGGAATTTTTTCAATTGGTACAATCGAGAACATCGCCACTCGGGTCTCGGGCTGGTCACACCGGAGCAGTTCCATTACGGGTTGGCGCCTCAGATCGTGGAGCATCGTCAACAGGTTCTCAAGCAAGCATTCGAGGCCAATCCTAGCCGTTTCAAAGGCAAGATACCCAGGCCTCCAGCATTGCCGACTGCCGCCTGGATCAACAAGCCTTCAAGCGACGCTGTAAGAGTCTAACATTTTACCGGAGGTGTCTCATTTTCATTGACACATTCCGATTTTCAACTTGTTAGGCTTATTTTTTATCTTTTAAGATTCCGCAAAAAAGACGAAACATTTTTAGATCCTGAGAGCGAAGAGACTACAAAGTTTCTCGATGAGTTAAGTGCGGATCTTGACAAGGCAAAAGGGAGAGTATCTCGTTCCAAACAAGTACTGGTCGACGAATTAAAAGAAGGATTTAGAGATTATATATATCTCCGAGGAACGGATGCGTCATTGCCAATTGAAAAGCTTGCTGGCGAGAATTATTATTAAAAAAAGAATTTTGGTCCTGAAAAGTTTTGGTTCGTCCAGAAGCGGAATGTGTCAATGAAAATGAGACACCTCCGGCAAAAGATTAGACTCCCACGGTATCACTCGATGGCTTGTTGATCCAGGCGGCAGTCGGCAATGCCGCAGGCCTGGGTATCTTGCCTTTGAAACGGCGAGCATTGGCCTCGAATGCGGTTTTGAGGACCTGCTGACGATGGCCCACTATTTGGGGCGCCAATCCGTAATAGAACTGCTCAGGTGTAACCAGGTTCTCGGTTGTATCAGGTGAAAAAATCCCGGCAAAAAGATCGGGCATCCTCGATGGAGCCGAAACGTCCTGGAAATTGCGGGCAGTCCTTGAGGGTCTTGAACTGGGCTTCCGAATAGGGATTGTCATTGCTGAGGTGAGGCCGGCTGTGGGTTTTGGCGACCCCTAGATCCGATAGCAGCTGAGCAACACACTTTGAGGTCATGGACGAACCCCGATCCGCATGAACTGTGAGTCGGCCGCGAACAATCCGCTGCTTCTCGCAGGTCTCCTCAATGAGCCTCTTTGCCAGGGTCGCGCTCTTCCGGTGGGCAACCATCCATCCCACCACGTAGCGGCTGAAAATGTCCATGATCACGTATAGGTAGTAATAGGTCCACTTCACGGGCCCCAACAATTTTGTGATGTCCCACGACCAAACCTCTCGGGCTTCTCGTAAACGGGGCGCTGCACCTGCCGGCGACGCTCCTTGACGGCCCCATGGTCGTCTTTGAGAATTCGATACATAGTGCGCACCGAGCAGCGGTCGGTTCCCTCATCGAGCAGGCACGCAAAGACCTGGCGAGGAGCATCATCTTGAAATCTCTCACAATGGAGCAGCTCTATCACCGTTTGCCTTTCCTGATCCGAAAGAGCCAACGGCGGAGCCGGGCAATTGGCCTCTGCCATTGCGGGTTTCAGTCTACGATAGAAGGTTGCTCGGGCAATGCCCAAGGCATCACAAGCCGGACGGTTCCCACCTCGGTTCGCAATTGGGTCGCCGCTTTCATGAGGTGCTCCCGTCGGTGTCGTGATTGGGCTGGGGAATTCCCATTAGATCTGAGATTTTTTTTGAACTTCGATGATCGTCTGCGCCTTCTTGATTTGATCTCTGAAGCGTTGATTTTCCCGCTCCAATTGGGCTACCCGTTTTGCGAGATCACTGTCCGGGTTCGGTTTTCGACCCCGTTTTCGGGGAGACAATGCTTTCAGCCGGCCCTCGTCTCGTTGCCTGCGCCAGGTGGTCAAATGCGATGAATAAAGACCTTCCCGGCGAAGAAGAGCGCCGATCTGCCCAGGCAATGTGCAGGCATCGGCTTGCTCAAGGATCCGCACCTTATAAGCAGCAGTGAATTTACGGAGGCGTTTCTTTTCCATGACCTCCGGATCCGGTGCGTTGAGATTTGCCTCGATGGGGGCAACTCCAGTCGCCCTAAGGGCTCCTTCCGTTACCCCCATGCCTACCCCTGTTTTCTGAACGGATCTCATCCGAGCCTTTCTCCTACCCGCCCTACACTCATTTAACAAGAGATAGGTGTCTCAATCACATTGGCACAGAGGGAAGATGAATATCTCGGGATTCTGAAGAGCAAATGCAGATAGGAAAAACCTTGTCTTTTGTGAGGAATCGAACAACAGAAAAAGATTCCAAACCAACCACGTGGATACTGGATTGGGCCTGAAGGCTTTCCGCTATGGAGCGACGTGCTCCCGTTCTGAGGCCTTGATTTTCGGGGATACGACCGAAGGGTCCCTCTTGCGGTTTTCACGAGGCCACAATGAAAGCCCACAGAGACCCGCTGGTTCTTTATCAGGCCCATTGCGTGTAGATCTTCTTCACTTCCATGCTTTGCCCTGTGCGAACTAGGCCAATCTCCAGTGGTTAGGGCCACGGTTTATGACAGGGAAAATGGGACTATCTGGTCGTTTGCCCTCAGGCCTTTGGACTTTTGCCGTTCGGAGCCATCCGCTGGGTGGGCCACCCTCTCTAAAGCGTTGCTCGACCCCAGAACCAGAAATTTAATCAGCCGCAAGAGCAGACTCATGGAAACCCGTCCTGCGATTGAGCACCTCTGAGGGTCTAAAACCTGACCGGAAGGCCAGCTTACGGGACGTGCTCACGGAGCGACCAGAGGCTCATCGAATGGCAATAAAAGAAGGTGGAGGGGAAACAATGCGCTTCTGTAACCCTAACCTGTGATATGAAAAAGAGCCCTTGGGCCTACATCAACGCTTCGCGGGACATATCGAGGTGACGGCTACGCCCTAGAGACACTCTTTGGCCCATGCCTTTCCCGCGCTCCGCAACCGGCGAAGCGCCGATTTTCTTGCCCGTGCAAAAAAAAGGGGGGCAGGCCGCGGCGCCTGACCCCCCGAATTTCCTTGGAGCTGGCGATGGGATTCGAACCCGCAACCTGCTGATTACAAATCAGCTGCTCTACCATTGAGCTACGCCAGCGCAATTTAAGTAGGCATATCTATCATGATCCTTCCGTCCTCGTCAATGGGTCAGGCCTGCCGGTTTCCCACCACCCCCCCCCGCAGCCTGAGCCGGCCGCCTCCTCTCCCGCCTTTGGATGCACCTCCGCCGTGTTGCTCCCCACCGGATTTTCCATTACAGTGGGAACGGTCAAAAACATCCTGCGGAGTTCTTCATGAACCACACGGGGAAAACCCCTGCACCGTGGCTCCTCTGGGGCATCGTCTCCCTCGGGATCCTCGCCATCTCCAGCGCATCCATCTTGATTCGGCTCACCCAAGCCCCGTCTTTGACCATCGCCGCCTATCGTGTTAGCCTCGCCGCATTGTGCGTCGGCCCCTGGGTCTGGCGCCAATCTCTGAAAAGCCGCGACAGGTGCCCCCCGCGGTGGAAAGCGGTCTTGATCTCCGGCCTTTTCCTAGCCTTCCACTTCGCCTTCTGGATTGAGTCCTTGAAAAGGACCACCGTCGCGAGCTCTGTGACCTTAGTGAGCACCAGCCCGGTTTTTACCGCCGTGTTTTCTGCTCTTCTGCTCAAAGAGCCACTCCGGCCGCTCATGTGGGCCGCCGTCGCGGCATGCGTCGCCGGCAGCGCCATCGTGGCGGGCTTGGATTTCCGCCTCGGTGCGGACTCCCTCGTGGGGGACCTCATGGCCCTCGTCGGCGGTCTTATGGCTTGCGGGTATTTTCTCGCGGGTCGGTACGCCAGAGCGACACTGCCGCTTCGGACCTATATCTTCTGGACCTATGGGATCTCAGGCGCCGTTCTTCTCGGTCTGTGCGCGATCTCTCGAACACCTCTTTTCGGCTTCAGTCCGCAAACCTACCTCACGCTTGTCCTTTTGGCGACGATTCCTCAGCTCATCGGCCACACCAGTTTCAACTGGGCCCTGAAGCACCTGAGCGCCACCGCCGTGGCCGTGCTCACCCTGGGAGAACCCCTGGGCGCCACCACCCTCGCTTTCCTCTTGTTCAAAGAAACCGTCACCCCATCCACAATGATCGGGCTGTTTGTGTTGGCCGCCGGGATTGTCATGAGCGGGCTGGCGTCGTCCTCCGCTCCTCGACATCCGGCCCCTCAGGGACGGCCCCACGGCCGCGGCGCCGTCCCCGCCTCCCCAGAACAGGAGTGATGCCCTCTAAACCGCGGATTCCGGGTTTCTTCGTTGACACTGTGCCGAGAAACGGCTAGTTTTCGCCCGTCAGTATGGGCGAAAAAGCCGAAATTGTTTGCTCCCACTCTTTTTGGCCGAGGAATCTGCGATGTTCGTTCTCAGCAATCTTTTAATGGCCTTTGCGAAGATCCTGGATATCGTGTTGAGCACCTACATGTGGATCATCATCGCCCGAGCCGTCCTTTCCTGGGTCAACCCCGATCCGTATAACCCCATTGTGCGTTTTCTCTACAGCATCACGGAACCTGTCCTCTACGCCATCCGACGCAGAATCCCCGCCTCTTTCGGAGGCATCGATTTTTCTCCCATGATCATCATCCTGGTTTTGCTGTTCCTTCAAAACTTCTTGATCCCCTCGCTGAAAGAAATGGCCCTCGTTCTCAGGGCCTGAAAGGAACGCATTGGGAGAGAGGGTGACGACGTATGCCATGGACACCCCAAGAGACACAGAGACTAAGGTTTCGCCTTGCCTGGAGAGGCTACAATCAGAAAGAGGTCGACCTTTTTATCGATGAAA
This sequence comes from Desulfosoma profundi, assembly GCF_055387865.1. Taxonomy (NCBI): domain Bacteria; kingdom Pseudomonadati; phylum Thermodesulfobacteriota; class Syntrophobacteria; order Syntrophobacterales; family Syntrophobacteraceae; genus Desulfosoma; species Desulfosoma profundi. The sequence continues at coordinate 266,394 of NZ_AP042420.1, forward strand.
TGACATCGGAACTGGATCGGCTCAAGGCGACCAACGCCGCCTTGCGCCAGGAAGTTCAAGAGCTTTCCCGGGAACTGGCCGAACACCGGGAGCGCGAAAAGACCATCCGAAACGTTCTGGCCAACGTGCAGAAAGCTTCGGACATCATGAAAGCCAACGCGGAAAAAGAGGCTAAGCTCCTCGTTGCCGAAGCGGAGTTGCGTGCCGAAAAGATGCTCCAGGCCGCCCACCAGCGGCTGGCCCAGCTTCATCAAGACATCAGTGAACTTAAGCGCCAACGCATTCAGCTGGAAGCCAAACTGAAATCCATCATCGAAAGCTACCGGCAGCTCCTGGATGCACAGCGCGAAAGCGATCAAGAGGCCCACAACGTCGAGGGCAAAGTCACCTTCTTGAACCGTTAGCGAGGTGGAATCGGGATGAGCATCAGCCAAGAACTCTTGGATATTCTCGTGTGCCCCCAGTGCAAAGGCGACCTCAGGCTGACGGAATCCCAAGACGGCCTGATCTGCGATCGATGTCGACTCCTTTACGAAATCCGAGACGGTATTCCGATTATGCTGCCGGAGGAAGCTCAACAGCTTTCTGAAGGGTAAGGAGAACTTTCTACCGTCATGGCCGCCGTACCGCCCCCCCTGCTGCCCCGCGTCCCAGAGATCCTCCAAGGGGTGGACCGCTTCTCCCAATGCACCGTTCTTGTGGTCGGGGATCTCATGCTGGACGTTTTTGTCTGGGGGGACGTGCGCCGCATTTCTCCTGAAGCCCCGGTTCCCGTGGTGGAAGTCCGCCGAGAAACCCACCTTCTGGGCGGTGCGGCCAACGTCGTCCGAAACATCGTGGCCTTGGGCGGGCACGCCCACGTGGTGGGTGTCGTTGGGGACGACGCCAGCGGCGCCGAAATCCGAAACCTCCTCCAGGAGGCGAGTGTTCCCTGCTCTGGGCTCGTCGGCGTCACCGATCGGCCCACGACGGTGAAAACCCGCGTCATCGCCCAGCATCAGCAGGTCGTCCGGGTGGATCGCGAGGATGTCCGTCCGTTTGACGGGAACGTCATCAGGGCGCTAGTGCAGTCCATAGAAAGCGCGGCTCCCCCTGTGGATGCGGTGATTGTCTCCGATTACGCGAAGGGGGTGGTGTCCTTGGAGGTCATGGATGCCGTGCGGAGACTGGCCGAGCGTCTCGGTATTCCCGTGTTCGTCGATCCAAAGGTGCCCCATGCCGATTTCTATCACCATGTCACCGTGGTGACCCCCAACACACAAGAAGCGTTTGCCATGGCGGGCGTGACCCGAGCCGACGCGGCTTCTCTGGAGACGGTCGGACGCCTTCTTTTGGAAAAACTCCAATGTCGGCACGTCCTGATCACGCGGGGTCCTGAGGGCATGAGCCTTTTTGGCGCCGGCGCCCCGCCGTTTCATATTCCCACGGTGGCAAAGAAAGTCTTCGATGTCACCAGTGCCGGCGACACCGTCATTGCAACCATGGCTCTGGCTTCCGCCGCCGGTTTGGACATGCGGGAGGCTGCCGCTGTGGCCAACACGGCCGCCGGCATCGTGGTGGGAGAAGTGGGCACGGCCGCAGTGGACCACTCCCGCCTTCGAAACGCCCTGATCAACGGCATCGGAAGAACACCATGAGCCTGCCAAAGCCGCCGAAAGCGTGCAAACTGGTCTTTGGGCTCCTTCTGAGCAATCAGGACGCCAAGGCCGAGGTGCTCCATTCCCTAAGCGCCATGTTCGGGACTTTGGATGCCGTGACGGCCCCCCAAGATTTCACCTTCACGCGGTTCTACGAGAAGGAAATGGGCCCGGGACTCCGCCGACTCTTCGGCAGCTTCGATGAGCTGGTCGATCCGGGATGCCTTCCCGACATCAAAGCGCGAACAAATCAATTGGAGCAGCGGTGGAGTCGGGACGGACGCCGCACCGTCAACGTGGACCCGGGGCTTTTATGTGAAGAACGCCTCGTCTTGGCCACGGGCAAGAACGCCGCCCACCGGATCTACCTCAGAGACGGTATCTACGGGGATCTGACGTTGCTTTATGAGAACGGCGCCTATCAGCCCCTGCCTTGGACGTACCCTGACTATGCCCAGGAGGAAACGCGGCGGTTCTTCGGACTTCTCCGAGGCGTCCTTATGGCCCGCCGTAGCGGCCGTCTTCCCCGTCGACCCCATCTTCCGGAGGACAGGACATCGTGATTCGAAGCATGACAGGCTATGCCCGAGCGGATCTGGACAATGGACTTCATCAGGCGGTTGTGGAACTTCGCAGCGTCAATGGGAAGCACTTGGACCTGTCCATCCGCGTTCCCCGGGACCGCCTCGACCTGGAAGAAGTGGTTCGGGACGTGCTCCGAAAAAGACTCCAGAGGGGACGGGTCGAGTGCTATGTGGCGGTCGAACCCGTGGCGCCTGCGCTTCAGGCCGCGCGCATCCATTTCCCAACGGCCCGAGCCTATTGGGATGCGCTGTATCAACTCCATCTCAAACTTCCCGGCTCGGATCCCCCTAAGCTTGAGCACCTCCTCAAGCTGCCGGGCATCTGGGGAACAGACCCCCGAATCCCTCAGGATGAAGGTCTGCGGGACTTGGTCGCTTACACCACAGAAGAGGCCGTGGACCGACTTGTGGAAGCACGCACGGCCGAAGGCCGAAGCATGGCCCAGGACATGCTGGAACGCCTTCACGAGCTTCGACAGGAATGGGCACTGGTGGAAGAACGCCGTCATGCGGTTGCGGCGGAACTCCAAGACAAACTGAGAACCAAGGTCCAAGAAGTCTTGGAAGCCCTCGGCGGCACCGTGGATGAAAACCGTCTTCTTCAGGAACTCGCCTACCAGCTGGACCGTACCGACATTAACGAAGAGCTGGTGCGCCTCATGAGCCATGTGGACCAAATGGTCCGATGGATTAACGGGGATGAGCCTGTGGAAGGACGCCGGTTGGATTTCATGGCCCAGGAACTCCACCGGGAGGTGAACACGATCGGGTCAAAGACCAACGACCTCATCGTCTGCCAAGCCGTGGTCCGCATGAAAAACGCCATCGGCAAGCTCAAGGAACAGATCCAAAACATTGAATGAGGCCGCCTATGGACATTAAGCTGCTTAACATCGGGTTCGGGAACACTGTGGTCGCCAACCGCATTGTGGCCATTGTCTCTCCCAGTTCGGCGCCCATGAAACGCCTCAAGGAAGACGCCAAACAGGCCAACAAACTCATCGATGCGACCATGGGGCGGCGCACCCGCGCCATCATCATCACCGACAGCGACCATGTGATCCTGTCCGGCGTACAGGCGGAAACCATCGCCCAAAGGCTCGTCCAAGACCAGGCGAACCGTGATGGAGCCTCGGCCAAGAGCGGGAAATGACATGTCTTCAGGGCATGCAGGGCGTCTTTTCGTCATCTCCGCTCCTTCCGGCGTCGGGAAAAGCACCATCGTGAAGGCCGTGCTCGCTCAGGACCGCCGCCTGCGCTTTTCCGTCTCCTGCACCACACGGGCGCCTCGGCCCGAAGAGGTCGATGGAGTGGATTACCATTTTTTGTCCAGAGAGGTCTTCGAGGCGGGCATCCACGAAGGGCGCTTCCTGGAATGGGCGAACGTCTACGGCAACTACTACGGCACCGACCGCCGCCAGGTGGAAGCCTGGCTTGCCCAAGGGCTGGATGTCCTGCTGGAAATCGACGTCCAGGGGGCTCGGAAAGTCCGGGCGTCTTCCCTTTCCTCCACAGCCATTTTCATCCTGCCTCCCAGCCTTGAAGTCCTTGAAGAGCGTCTGCGCCGCCGCGGCACGGAACCGGAGGAAGTGATCCAACGTCGGTTGGAGGCGGCCCGGACGGAAATCCGCGAAGCTCCCTGGTATGATTATCTCGTGGTCAATGATGCTCTGGAAGAGGCCGTCGGCGACGTGACGGCCATCATCCGAGCCGCCCGATGCGAACGATGTCGGGCGCATGGGCTGTTCTCGCCCTTCCTTCCCCTTCTTTGAAGCTCAACGACGGGGAAAACGCCGTGGCAAAAGAATCCTCGACATCCCGTCGCACCCCGTCGCCGCCGGCACGTGATCCCAAAGACAAACACCTTTGGATCTATGGGGTGAATCCCGTCACGGAGTGCCTCAAGGCCGACCCGGGGAACATCGTGGAAGTCCGCTGCAGTCGCCAAGACCTTCGCGCCCGGGAGGTCATCGAGGTCGCCCACGCCCACGGCATCCCTGTGTCTCTGGTGGAAAGGCGAATCCTTTCAGAACAGCTCGGCCATGACCACCATCAAGGCGTCGCCGCTCGCCTCAAAGCCTTCCACTATGAGTCCCTGGAAACCCTCCTGGCCCAACCCGACCCCCACGGGTTGCCGATTCTTTTGCTCGATTGCATTCAAGACCCACAAAACCTCGGCGCCATTCTGCGCACCGCAGGATTTCTCGGGACTCGAGCGGTCGTCTTCCCCAAGGACCGCTCCGCTCCGGTGACCGGGGCCGTCTTTAAGGCGGCGGCAGGGGCGCTCGTCCACCTTCAAGTGGTTCAGACCGTGAACCTTGTCCGGGCTTTGGAACAGATCAAAAAAGTCGGGTATTGGATCGTGGGGCTCGACCTTCAGGCCAGGCAGTCCCTGTATGACCTTCGCTACACCATGCCCGTGGCTTTGGTCGTGGGCAACGAAGCTACGGGCCTAAGGCCGTTGGTGAAAAGAACGTGCGATTTCCTCGTCAAAATCCCGGGAGCTGGGGCCGTGCAATCCCTCAACGCTTCTGTCGCCGCGGCGGTGGCCCTCGCAGAAATCCGGCGTCAACAAACGGCCCCCCGTCACCTTGATCCGCCGTCGGGGCCTCCATCGCCCCCATGAGCACAGACAGCCGACACACCACGGCACCCCCGCCGATCCCTCTGTCGTGGGATCCGGCCCCGATGTCGATGGAGACACACCGAGGAGCTATCGCACCTCCCGGGGACCGAAGAGGGCGGTTCCCACTCGAACCAGGGTGGCCCCCTCCTCGATGGCCACCTGAAAATCATGGCTCATCCCCATGGACAGCTCCGTGAGCCTTTCCGGGTGCGCGGCCTTTTGGCGCAGACGCTCGAGCCAGTGTCGGAGAGATTTAAAAAACGGCCGCACCGCCTCCGGATTTTCAAAATACGGCGGGATCGCCATCAGACCGCGCACTTCGATCCATTCCATCGTCTGGACATCCCCAAAAAGCTTTTCCAGGTCCTCAGGCGCAACGCCCCCTTTCGTTTCCTCATCGCCCAAATGGACCTGAAGGAGAACGGGCACCCGGCGTCCTAAGTTTTTCGCCCTCTTGTCCAGTTCCACGGCCAAGGAGAGCCGATCCACCGTGTGGATCCAGCGAAACCGCTCCACAGCCTGCTTGGCCTTGTTGCTCTGCAAATGGCCGATGAAATGCCATTCCAGGTCAAGGTCCGACATCGCCTCGATCTTACGGCTCCCTTCCTGGACGTAATTTTCGCCGAAACGCCGAAGTCCTGCTTCCACCGCCTTTCGAATTTTTTCCACGGGGACCGTCTTCGAGACCCCGATGAGCTGAACGCTTTGGGGATCCCGCCCCGACTTTTGGCACGCGGATGTGATTTTCTCTAGGATTTCCTTAAGATTGGCTTCAATGACGTCCATCGCTTCCCTTCGGCCTCTTTGCGTGGCTTGTCCGAAAATGTCTGTTTTCGGAGTCGAAACGCGGCTGTCTTCAAACGACCAGCGCAACCCGATCACATCGTAGGGGCTCCCGGGACGATGATCTCTTGTTTCTGGAGCATCGTCAGGGTTTCGGCGAGAGGCAGCCCCACCACATTGGTATAGGAGCCGTACACGGCCTTCACGAAAGCCCCGCCCAGTCCCTGGATTCCGTAGGCACCCGCCTTGTCCATGGGTTCGCCCGTGCGGACGTACGCGACGATTTCCGTTTCCGAGAGGTCCCGGAATTCCACCCGACTCTGGACGAGCTCGACCCGACAGAAGCCTCGATCCACACGCATGAGGCACACGGCGGTGAGCACGTCGTGGCATCGACCGGCCAAAGACCGCAGCATGCCCATCGCCTCTTCGGGCGTCTCCGGCTTGCCGTAGATCCGCCCCCCAAGCACGACGATGGTATCCGCGGCGAGGACCCAAGAGGAGGGCTCCATCCGAGCCACGGAGCGCGCCTTGAAAACCGCGGAACGGCGAACCCCTGTTTCGGGACGGGAGCCTATGGGCGGCTCTTCCCGGAGGCTTGGACTCACGCGAAACTCCAAACCCAGCTGGGCCAAGAGCTCTCTGCGCCGAGGGGACCCTGAGGCCAACACGAGAGGTTCCCGAGTGGTGTACAGCGGCACCGCCTTTCCGTTCATGACCCAATCCTCATGCGCCATCCTAAAAAGCCCGCTTCGGCGGATCCCTTGGCCATCGGCTCGGGCCGCCGCTGTGTGAAGACTTTGCCGGGGGTGTTTTCACAGCCGCATGCATCGTGGCCCAACACGTCGCCTAACGAGTCCAACCGAAAACCCGCGAAGCATTGTCCGTCGTCGCCCGAACCACCTCTTCCAGGGAACAGCCCCGGAGTTGCGCGATTTTCTCCGCCGTATAGCGGACGTAAGCCGGTTCGTTCGGCCTTCCACGAAAGGGCACTGGCGTGAGGTACGGAGCGTCGGTTTCCACCAAGAGCCGGTCAAGGGGCATCATGCGCACCACACGTTGCTGTTCCTCGGCGTTCTTGTAGGTCACCGTGCCCGGGATGGAAAGATAGAATCCAAGCTCCAAACACCGGGCCGCAACCTCCCAATTTCCTGAAAAACAGTGGAGCACGCTCGGACGAAGTCGGTCGGCATAGGACTCCACAATCTTCAGAAAGTCTTCATGGGCGTCGCGGATGTGAAACACCCCGGGTTTGCCGCACCGGAGGGCCAATTCCAGTTGCTGCTCCAGACACATTCGCTGCACGGGCCGGGGTTGTCTGTCTCTGTAGTAGTCCAAGCCCATTTCTCCGATGGCGACCACTTTGGGCTCGGCAGCCAGAGACGCAAAAATCTCCAGGTCCCGGTCCGAAAGCCGACGGGCTCCGTGGGGATGCAGCCCCACGGTGGCATACACGTGGGGGTACTTGCGGCTCAATTCTACAGCTTTTCGGCTCGTCTTCTCATCAATTCCTATGGTGACGATCAGCGCCACCCCTGCTTCCCGACATCGGCGAAAAACGCCGTCCAAGTCGCCGGACAGCTCCGGAAAATCCAAATGGGCGTGAGTGTCCACGAGCCACGGGCCGTTATCTTTGATCTCATTCATCATGCCATCCGTTCCATGCGAAAGTGACGCGTCCATAAGCCCTTCATTTCTTGGGGCGCGCACCGATGGATCATCCAGACTTTCGTCTCCAGTTCTTTTACTACGGCTTCCGGGCCAGCATACCTTTGGGGACATCAGGGCGCAATGGCCTTGCCGATCTGGAGATCTCCAAGAATTCCGGAGAGGGATTGGCCGAGGACAATCAGCGAAAAAAACGAGCCCGTTTTTCCCTGTGAATTCCAGTTGGTCTTCACAAGGACACAATATCCGCTGACATTTCTACTTTGCTAGTCTCGATTCACCCGGCGTAGTATGACCCTCTTAAATCACCTAGACGGCCGGATTACATTTTTTAGAGAAGCGGACCGATCGTGGGACATGACGGTCGCATCTTTTCCAAATGTCGCAAGGGAGTTAAGAAGTCATGACGGATGAGCTCGCCACCAGCGCCAAGGTGCAAGAAACGGCCCAGCAGACTTCCGGAAGCATGGCACCCAGCGGAGAACCAATCATGACCACGCCCAGACGCCTGAAGAAAACCACGGCTCGGAGCCAGATTCCCCTGACCCCAAACGCGATGGTGGTGATGAAGAAGCGCTACCTGAAGAAAGGGGAAAAAGGCGAGATCACCGAGACCCCGGAAGAACTCTTCCAACGTGTGGCGCGGGCTGTCGCCGAAGCCGACGCCCTCTACGGCGCAACGGAAAAGGAAGTGGCCGAAACGGCGGAGCGGTTTTACGCCCTTATGACTTCCTTGGATTTTCTGCCCAATTCCCCCACCCTGATGAACGCAGGAACCGAACTGGGTCAGCTTTCCGCCTGCTTTGTCCTGCCCGTGGGCGATTCTCTGGAAGAAATCTTTGAAGCCGTGAAATATGCCGCCAAAATTCACCAAAGCGGCGGAGGCACGGGGTTTTCCTTCTCGCGCCTTCGGCCGGAAGGGGACGTGGTCAAGAGCACTAACGGGGTCGCCAGCGGCCCGGTGAGCTTCATGACCGTGTTCGATTCGGCCACGGACACCATCAAGCAAGGCGGCCGACGCCGTGGCGCCAACATGGGTATTCTCAGGGTGGATCATCCCGACATTGAAAAATTCATCACCTGCAAGCACGACAACGATCGACTGACGAACTTCAACATTTCCGTCGCCATCACGGATGCTTTCATGCGCGCCGTGGAAAACGACGAAGACTACGACCTCATCAACCCTCGCACAGGCCTGAAAACCAAAACTCTGCCGGCCCGGAAGGTGTTCGACACGATCGTCCGTTCGGCATGGAAGAACGGGGAACCGGGGGTGATTTTCATCGATGCCGTCAACCGCCACAACCCGACCCCGCATGTGGGTATGGTGGAGAGCACGAATCCGTGCGGTGAGCAACCCCTGCTGCCTTATGAATCGTGCAATCTCGGATCCATCAACCTCCTCCACATGGTCCAGGACAACACGGTCAACTACGACCGCCTGCGGGATGTGGTGTGGCAAGCCGTGCATTTTCTCGACAACGTCATCGACGTGAACAAATACCCCTTGGCGAAAATCCGGGAAATGACCTTGGCCAACCGCAAGATCGGCCTTGGCGTCATGGGCTTTGCCGACATGCTCATGGCCCTCGGCATTCCGTATGATTCCGAAGAAGCCGTGGCGTTGGCCGAAGACGTCATGGGGTTTATCCAAAAAGAGTCCAAGGAGGCGTCGGCGGAACTGGCCAAGCAACGGGGCAATTTCCCCAATTTCAAAGGTTCCGTCTACGATCCTGACCAGGGGGGAGCCTGGCCCTTCATGAGAAACGCCACCACGACCACCATCGCCCCTACGGGAACGATCAGCATCATCGCCGGGTGCTCCAGCGGGGTGGAACCTGTTTTTGCCATCAGTTTCGTTCGGAAGGTTCTGGACGGAGAGGAATTGCTGGAAGTGCACCCCATCTTCCAGAAGGTCGCCCACGAAAGGAAATTCTATTCGGAAAGCCTGATGAAAAAGATCGCCACCCGGGGAAGCCTCCAATCGTTCGGGGAAATCCCCGAAGACGTGCGTCGCGTGTTCGTCACGGCTCACGATATCACCCCCGAATGGCACATCCGCATCCAGGCGGCTTTCCAGAAACATACGGACAACGCGGTGAGCAAGACCATCAATTTTCCCAACAGCGCCACGCCGGAGGACATCTACAACGCGTATTTCCAAGCCTTCAAATCCGGCTGCAAGGGATTGACCGTCTATCGGGACGGCAGCCGGGACATTCAGGTTTTAAATATCCAGAAAAAGTCGGAATTCCGGCAGGTTGAGCCACGACCCCGCCCGGACAAGACCGTCGGGGCCACGGAAAGGATCAACACGGGCTGTGGGAAGCTGTACGTGACCATCAACCGGGACGAATACGGCTTCTGCGAGGTGTTCGCCCAGATGGGCAAAGCCGGCGGGTGCGCTTATTCCCAAATCGAGGCCACCGCCCGGTTAATTTCTTTGGCCTTACGTTCAGGCGTGCGGATCGAGGCCATCATCCGCCAGCTCATGGGCATTCGGTGTCCTTCCCCGATCTGGCAAAACGGTGAACAGATCCTGTCGTGCACTGATGCCATCGCCAAGGTTCTCAACCGCCATGCCCAGGCCAACATCGCCTCGGCCCTGCAGGAAATGGGAGCCTGCCCCGACTGCGGCGCTTCGGTGGAATATGACGGAGGGTGCATTGTGTGCCGGGCCTGCGGATTTTCCAGGTGCACGTAAGGGTGGGCACGCGCCGTGGATGAGCTTTCTCCCCGCCAAGCCCGGGAACTTCAAGAACAACTCGCCGGCAGGGTGTGCTTGCGGCCCCTGCCGGCGTCCTTTTCTGTGCTTGCTGCAGCGGATCTCTCCTATATCAAAGAAACAGGCGAACTCATTGCAGTGATCCTCACTTTTTCGTGGCCGGATCTGACCTCCATGGAGGCGGTGCACGTGAGGACGGAGATCCGCTTCCCCTATGTCCCTGGGCTTTTGAGCTTCAGGGAAATTCCAGCCATGTTGCAGGCCTATGAACGTCTTCGGCATCCCCCGGATGTTTTCCTATGCGACGGCCAAGGCCTTGCGCATCCTCGCCGTTTTGGGCTTGCCTGCCATTTCGGGGTTATGTTGGCCATACCCACCGTAGGCTGCGCCAAAACCAAACTATGTGGAGAACACGGGCCTTTGGGACCTCAAAAAGGCGACCGACAACCCTTATGGCTCAACGGAACCCAAGTCGGCTACGTCTACCGCTCGAAAACCAACGTTAAACCGCTCTATGTTTCACCGGGGCACCTGGCCGACTGCGATTCCGCCCTCAATTTGGTGGAACGGTGCATCGGCCGCTACCGCATCCCAGAACCTTTAAGGGCCGCGCACCACACCGCGACCGTGCTTCGGCACTCGGGAGGGGGCTCTTGTCCCCCAAAGCCGTCTGTGCAGCTCGGGGCGTAACGACAACCGCGACGTTTTTCCCTGGCCGGGGAGGCAGCCGAGTGATTACAGCGACGCTTCAGAAAGAACATCTTCGTCTGCTCTTTGATCGCGTGAAGGCACACTTCAGGATCATCGGCCCCAAGGTGAGTTCGCGGGTGGTCACCCTCGGGGAACTCACCGATTTCGACGAAATGCCCACCGGTCTTCGAGACAGGCATCGCCCAGGATCCTATGAGCTGGCTCCCGAAACCGAAGGCCTATTCCTGCCCTTTTCCGTAGGGCCCGACTCCCTCAAGCGATTCTTCCACCCTCCTGTTCGGGAAGTCTATACATACAAAAAGACCAGAGGGAGAATCCAAGTCCGACCCATACCCCCATCCGACGAGGCCGGCCCCGTGGCGTTTTTTGGCATGCGCGCTTGTGACCTGGCGTCCTTGGCGCTTCTGGACAAGGTTTTCCTTCACGGACGGTTCAAAGACACCCGTTATGAAGCTCGAAAAAGAAACACTTTTCTTGTCGCCGTCAACTGTATCCATCCCGGAGACCACTGTTTCTGTCATTCCATGGGCACGGGGCCGGAGGCACGCAGCGGCTTCGATATCGCTCTGACGGAATTGGACGAATGCTTTTTTGTGGAATTGGCGACGAGCGCAGCCCGGAGTCTGTGCAACGACCTTCCCCTAAGGGAGGCCGATCAAAAGGAAGGGATGGAGAAAGCCGCAAAAGTTGAACAGTGCGCCAGAATGATGAAGAAGAGCGTCCCGGTGAAAGACTTACCACGGTTGATCACCAATAATCTGGAACATCCTCGGTGGTCGGAAACGGCAGTGCGCTGCCTTGGGTGCGGCAATTGCACCCAGGTGTGCCCGACGTGTTTCTGCACGACCGCGGAAGATGTCGTTCCGCTGGCCTGTCTTTCCAAGAAAACTGCGGATCTGTGCGGGTCTCGAAGGCGCACTTGGGATTCCTGTTTTTCCATAAACTTTGCCAGGGTTCACGGAGGCAATTTCCGAGCATCTCGCAGAGCCCGGTTTCGACACTGGGTGGCCCATAAAATGGCGTACTGGATCCATCAATTCGGCACGCCGGGATGCGTCGGCTGTGGGCGCTGCATCACCTGGTGCCCCGTAGGGATTGACCTCACGCAGGAGCTGGAGGCCTTGGCTCCCACAAGGAGCGTCACATGATCCGTGATCCGTCGATCCCCTTCGAAGTTTGCATCCGGTGGATCAAGAAAGAAACACGGGACACCGCCACTTACGCCATGAAGATTACCAACCGAGAAATCGCGAAATCGTATTCGTTCGAGCCGGGCCAATTCAACATGCTGTCCATACCCGGCATCGGAGAAGCGCCCATTTCCATCAGCTCCGCCCCGACGGAACATGAAATTCTCCACACCGTCCGGGTCGCCGGGGATGTGACGACCCATCTCGCCAGATTAAGATCTGGTGATGTGCTCGGCATGAGAGGCCCCTTCGGAAACCGGTGGCCTCTAGAAGAAGTGGAAGACCGCGATTTGATCATCATCGCCGGTGGTCTGGGCATCGCTCCCCTAAGATCCGTCATTCGCCACATGATCTCTTTGGAACGAGCCAAGAAACCCTCGGCTGGCTCACTGTCCGGAAAGAAGATCCTTCTCTATGGAGCCAAAACCCCCAAAGACATCGTCTTCCGAGACGAATTTCCTCGTTATAAGGACGTTTTCCATGTGTGGCTCACCGTCGACAAGGCGGACCCTGAGGAATACTGGAAAGGGGAAGTGGGCCTTATCCCTGTGCTCTTCAAGAACATCGCAGTCGACCCTTTGAGGAGCGTCGTTTTCATGTGCGGCCCCGAAATCATGATGGCCATCTTGGCCAAAGATCTGACCACGAGGGGTATCCCCGCAGAGAAAATTTTCGTTTCCATGGAAAGGAACATGAATTGCGGCATGGGATGGTGCGGCCATTGCCTGTTCGGGCCGGCAATGGTGTGCACGGACGGGCCCATTTTCCGACTCAGTGATATCTGGGATTTCTGGAGCATACGAGAAGTTTGACCCCGGCCGCACTGTGGACTGAATCCTCAAGGAGACTGGAGGCATCATGAAGAAACCGAGGGTCGGTGTCTTTAAATTCACTTCGTGTGACGGGTGCCAACTCTGCCTCCTTAACCTGGAAGACGATCTCCTGCACCTCGTGAACCTTTTCGATATCGGGTATTTCCTCGAAGCGACGGACAATCCTTTAAGAGGGAAATTCGATCTAGCCCTCGTCGAAGGATCTATTTCCACGGCCCGACAAAAAAGAGAAATCGTGGAAATCAGAGAAAGATCGCGCCATCTTATCGCCATGGGAGCTTGTGCCGTGGCGGGCGGGCTTCAAGCCCTGAGAAACTGGGCAAGTGCGGCGTCCTACAAGGCTTCGGTTTATCCCTCACCGGAGTATCTCGACGTTTTATCCACATCCACCCCGCTGTCAGACCATATCTACGTCGATTACGAGCTTTATGGATGTCCCGTCAGCACGAAAGCCCTATCGGAAACTTTAGTAGCGTATCTGTTGGGCAGAAGGCCCAACATTCGCGGATATAGTGTCTGCATGGAATGCAAAAGGCATGGAATCCCATGCCTTCTCGTCTCACACGGAGAGCCTTGTCTCGGACCGATCACTCGAGCCGGATGTGACGCCGTCTGCCCTTCCCTCGGTAAGCCGTGTTATGGATGTTTCGGCCCCAAAGAGGACGCCAACGTGGAGGTTCTCATGAAGCGGTTTCACGACATGGGGCTCGGGTCCAAAGATTGCCAGATCCTCTTGGACAAGATGAACACCTACACATACAGGAAGGCACGCCTTGGCAGCCGAGCGTAAGACGATCAGAGTCCGCGCCCTCTCGCGGGTCGAAGGGGAAGGCGGCATCTTTATCGAGCTCCACGGTGGCGCAGCAGTCCAGGTCCGCGTGACCATCCATGAAGCCCCCCGGTTTTTTGAGGCCTTGCTGGTGGGCCGTCCCCACAAGGATGTCCCGGATCTCACCGCGAGGATCTGCGGCATTTGCCCCGTAGCCTATCAAATGTCTTCTGTTCATGCGCTGGAGAAAATCTTCGGCCTTCGCCTTGAGCACCCTATCCGGAATCTCCGGAGGCTGTTCTATTGTGCCGAATGGATCCAAAGCCATGCACTGCACATGTACCTTCTCAACGGTCCAGATTTTTTCGGTCTGGACAATGCGTGGGCATCCAAAGACTACCTTCCCGTCCTCGCCCAGGGGCTGGCCTTCAAGAAATTGGGCAACGAGATCCTGGCCGTAATCGGCGGGCGATCCGTCCATTCCGTTTCCGTCTGTGTCGGTGGCTTCACCCAAATCCCTCCACGAAAACGCCTCCTCCCGGTGCTGCCGAAACTCGAAGATGCGTTCGCGGAATCCCTCAAAGCCATTCTCTGGGCAGCGGCACTCCCCTTCCCAGATTGCACCAGCGATACGGAATGGGTGTCTCTTGTCCATGACGACGAATACCCCATGAACGAGGGTGTGATGGGCTTTTCCGGCGGCCCTCGGGTGCCCATGGATGATTTTGTCCGCACCGTCGAAGAATTCCAGGTGGCCCATTCCACGGCTCTCCATGCAGCCATTGCGTCTCCAGCCGGCCGCGAACCTTACCTGGTGGGCCCTCTGTCCCGGGTCAACCTGAATGCTCCCAGGCTTCCGAAAGACATCTTAGACACTTTAAAAACTGCGGGCCTAGCCGTGCCCATAAAAAATACACGGATGGCCATCGTCGCCAGGGCCATAGAGTTATCCTACGCCATCCACGAAGCCTGGCGAATCATCCGGGAGTACCAAGAACCCGACAAGCCCTGTGCGGAATACGATCTTGTCAGCGGCGAGGCTGTCTGGATTACGGAAGCACCGCGAGGCAGCCTGATTCACCGCTACAAGGTGAATGAGGTCGGCCGCATCGAAAACTGCACGATCATCGCCCCCACATCTCAAAACCTTGCCCATATGGAAAGAGAGCTGCGCCGTTATCTTGCCGCATGTGGGAATCTTTCTGCAGAGATCCTGCGTAAAGAAGCCGAAAAAATCGTGCGATGCTACGACCCGTGCATTTCCTGCGCTGTGCACCTCATCACGGCGGGCTGACACCTCATGGCTCAGGAGCCCCTCTTCGAATCCTTCGGTCACGCCGCCCGGCCTCCACGGAGAAGACCGTAGGCGGGTCGGCCACGACTGTTCTTTCATAGCGGGCACCCAGAACGTTCGCCACCAGTCTCGTTTGCAAAGCGGCTTCTCTGGTGTGGTCATAACGGGCCGCCCAAAAAAGTTTTTCTAAACAGGGGAACCAGGGTCCCGGCGCACCTCAACCACATGCGTTCTCCCCATTCCCTGTCCGCTTTTCTTCTCCTCGAGGCGTGTGGTAAAAACAGTCCATCGTTTGAACCCGAAAAAAGGCCCTGTCCTCAAGAGACGGAGAAGCGAAAACATGGAGCCGAGTTCCACCGCCGCCCTTGAAGAAGCCCGCGCCTTTACGAGAAGCCGGGTCATCCTGACCGCCGCAGAACTGAACCTTTTCACGTTCTTGGAGGATTTTCCGTCCACCGCTCACGAAATCGCCGAAAAATTCGCTCTGGACTTGCGGGCGACCACTCGTCTGCTTGACGCCCTGGTGGCCATAGATCTTCTGACAAAGGAGAACAACCGATATTCGCTGACGCCAAAGGGGGCTCCCCTTTCGTCGAAACACCCCGAAACCGTCCTCCCCATGGTGCAACACTTGCTCTACCTCTGGGACAGCTGGAGTCACCTCACGGATACCATTCGGCAGGGCACGAATCCCCACCGAAAGCCCGGGATGCAACCGGGCACCGAAAGCCAGAAAGCGTTTATCGGCGCCATGCACGTGGTGGGTCGGGAGTTGTCCCAGATTATCGCCGATGCTTACGACCTTCGCCCCTTCCAACGGCTGCTTGACGTCGGAGGCGCGTCAGGGACGTACACCATCGCTTTCCTGAGGAAAAATCCCGACATGAAAGCCGTGCTTTTCGACCTGGAGTCCGTTATCCCATTGGCCGAAGAACGATTGCGGAAGGAAGGACTCCTGGACCGTGTGACACTGGTGGCGGGGGATTTTTACCACGATCCCTTGCCCTATGGATGTGATCTGGCGTTGGTTTCGGCTATCATCCATCAAAACAGCCCGGAAGAAAATCTGGATCTCTACCGAAAAGTCTTTGACGCGCTGGAGCCGGGAGGAAAAATCCTCATCCGCGATCACATCATGGAAGAAGACCGCTCACGCCCTCCGGCAGGCGCTTTGTTCGCCCTGAACATGCTCGTCAACACGTCCGGCGGCGACACCTACACCTTTGCGGAAATCCGGGAAGGTCTCCAAAAGGCGGGCTTCACCGACGTTCGGTTGGTGCGCACTGGAGAACGCATGGACGGACTCGTGGAAGCCCGAAAGCCGCCACGATCTTAAGAGCCCCCCCTCTGGAACGGGTGTCACAGCTTCCTTTCCGCGGCTCGGCCGTTGCGGCACGCCTTGGGTGAAGAAGGCTCCATATAGAGAAGACGCACGGCCCATGGCTTACACCCCGCCGGCAGCCCGAAGACCCGATAAAACGACAGCGCCGATCAGACCGAAACATCCGAGCCGGAGAATCCCGATTTTCACGATGGTTCGGGAGGCACATCGGCAGGGGAAACAATCGCCCTCGGCCCGGCGGTCCAAGGATGAACATCCGCCGATTCAGTCTCGCTTCTTAGTGATGGGGCATCTCGGGAAAGAACGCATTCCGCTTCCGGCACATTGACGGACTCCGCTCCAGGCGCCCACGGAACCCCCTGCCCCTCTTTCGACGCCGAACGGCACGGGATGCTGCAGCGCCCCTCGCCCTCCTGTCATAGTGGACCATCCATATCGAAAACCACGTTCTTCGCTCGAAGGACGATTTGAGCACACGCTTCGGCATCGGAAGCGGCATCGTGGTGCTTGAGATCAATGCACAGATGACGGCACACATCGGGAAGTTTCGTCGGGTAAAGCTTCCAGCACCGTCGCGCCAGACGCATGGTGCACACGAAGGGTATCTGAGGGTGGGGGAGTTTGTAGGTGTCGCAACACGCCCGCAAAACATTGCGATCGAAGGCGGCGTTATGGGCCGCAAAGAAGGCGGCGCCATGGACGATCTCCTCAAGTTCCGGCCATACTTCAGCGAAAGTCGGTTGAAAGCGCACGTCAGCCCAGGTGATGCCATGAATATGAGTGAAGCGAAATTCTCGACTTGGTGGACGGATCAGTCGATAAACACGCTGGACGATCCGATCGCCGTGGACCCTGACCAAAGCGACGGCGCACGCACTGTTCGGCGCCGTTGTCGCCGTTTCAAAATCGATGGCCACAAAATTTTGGTGGATCGACGGGGAAAAAGGCAGGCTCGTCGGTTTGCGAGGTGAGCGGTCCATGGGTGTTTTCAGCTTTGTGGTTTAAGCTTTGAGCCCATCCACGCGGCGGTGATTTCCACAGCCCTGGCTCGGGTCTCAGGTTCCGTCAGGCGATGATCGGCTCCTTCCATGAGCACCAGCAACTTTTCCTCAGCGGCGGACCGGTAAAGAACAACCGCATGACTCCACGGGACAAGCTCATCGTCCATCCCATGAAGGACGAGCACATTGCGCACAGACGGCAGAGGGGTCCCGGCATCCGGAGCTCCCAACGGCAAAGCCGAGGGCCACACCTGGGCAAGCTCCGGCGGCCGTGTTGCCTGTGTGCGTCCGATGAAATCGAATCGAGCCGGGGCCGCCCATGCCGCCACGGCGTCCACACTTTCAGGAAAACGCCCTGCGAACAGATAGCTCAGGTATCCCCCAAGGCTTGACCCAAAGAGACCCAAAGCGACATCAGCACCCCACGGCCGCTCTGGTGACCTCACCCAGCCGACGACGCTCTGAAGGTCATCCAGCCGCGTTTCCAGCAAGCTCGCCCCAAAGGCCGAAGTGTTCCCCCCACACCCTGTGAAATCGAATCGAACGGCCCACAGCCCCTTGCCGGCCAATTCTTGGCACATCCCGACAAATTTCGGGCTGTCTTTGGCACTCAATAACCCATGGCAACAAATGACCACGGGGACCTTCTCCTTATTTTTCCTATCCTCCTCAGCGGGAACCTTTTCGGGGCTCCGAGCCAAAGCTCCGTGTTCGGGCGGCGTCGACGCCGGCTCACGACTGACCTGAGGCCGTAAGGGCGAATGGATAACAGCGGGTAAGAAGCCACGGTTCGACCGGATGGTCGCCGTAAAAATTTCCGCCGTCAGGCAGGGTTGGAAATTTTCCCGCTCTTTCATGACACCACCGTCTCTCCGCGCCGGCGGATGGCATAGAGCGCCACGCCGGAGATTTCGTCATGGCCCATGAAAGGGATGATTTTCTCCTTATAGGCAAATCGGGTGACCAGCTCTGCAAAAAAGCCGGGGGCCTGCAGATGCGTGTTTTTTGCAAGGAATATCGTGCCGCCGGGAACGAGAGCCTGGTCCAGAAACCGCACCAAGGCGGGATAGGTGGATCGATCGTAAATCACCTCCGAAC
The DNA here is from genome assembly GCF_055387865.1 of Desulfosoma profundi. Classification (NCBI taxonomy): domain Bacteria; kingdom Pseudomonadati; phylum Thermodesulfobacteriota; class Syntrophobacteria; order Syntrophobacterales; family Syntrophobacteraceae; genus Desulfosoma; species Desulfosoma profundi. The sequence continues at coordinate 284,658 of NZ_AP042420.1, forward strand.
CCACGATGACGTGATAGGGTTCCTCGAGGAATGTGTCGTTCCAATCGATCCGCTTCACGTCCGCATTGCGCTCGCACCCGTTAAGCAAGATGTTGGCGCGGGCGAACATCAAGGCATCTTCGTTGATGTCCGACAGCGTCACCCGGTGGCCCTTGGACGCCAAGTAGACCCCTAAGACCCCGATTCCCGTGCCGATTTCCAGGATGCGCCGCCCCGGCATCACAGGCTGACGTGCCCAATAGGACGCCAACACGAAAGAGGCCTCCCAAACCTTGGCCCACAGTGGCAGGTCCTCTAAAGTCAAGTAATCCCGTTGGGCCAACTCCCCCACATAGTCCTCAAAATCCGCCATTTGCAAGATACGTAAGGTATCGGAAGCGATCTTCAAGTCCACCGTTTCGGTCCGGTATTTGGCCTCGATCGCGGCCAAAATGCCGCTGAGTTCCCCATTGTGCACGTTATCCTCCGTTTCCTAAGCGGCGGATCGGCGCCCGTGACCGCGCGCCGCCGCTGACCAAGAGCCGCTTGACTTGCCTTGGCCCTTGGGCTGTTTTATGGTGAAACGTCATGAATGAAGGACCTGGGATGTCCCTCGACTCTTCTTCTTTTCTCTCTCGTCCCGTAGGTGACAGGAGTTTCTTATGGCGTCTCACATTCCTTTCAAAGAAGGCTCGTATATCATTGAAGATGCGTATTTGGTCACCCCCCTCAAGCGTTCGGTGCACCTCACCGAAGGAGTCCTGGAAGTCTATCGAGACGGCGCCGGCGAAAAACACATGCGAGGCCGAGCTTTCGTGAACAACGCCCTTATGGTTGCGCTCTTGGAAGACGAGGAATCTATGGATCTTGTTTTGGACCTGGGGCCCGGATTTCGATACCGACTCCCTCAACCCCTCTTGCAGGCCGGAAAGGTTTTCGAACCTCGGACATGCTCCATTGTGCATTTTGCCCCGTCCGAAAACCTCCTCGCCTTGCCGGATCCCGACTATGAAGCGCTCGTGATGAGCCTCAACGTCCTCCAGAGCGTGGAGAAGGTCTGAAAACACCCGCCTGGCTGAGAGCCCCTTCCGCTGATTTGTGCTTCTGAGCACCGGGGGGCGGAAGGTTCGGCGCCCCTCGTCTCGCGTCCTCCCAAGAAACAAACCAGGGGGGCGGTGACTTCTCCACGAGGCGACCTCAGTCGAGCCCGCCCCCGGTTTTCCAAGGGGATTCTCCAAGAGGTCACAAGGTTTCGAGCGTCCTTCGAAAAATATCCAGATCTTCTTGGGACCACAAGCAGAAGACCACCCGTTCCACACTCGTTTCTTCCTCGGCCAAAAAGCGCAGCACCGTTTCCAGCATGATTTTGGCGCACAAATCCTTAGGGAAGCCGAAGATCCCCGTGCTGACGGCCGGAAAAGCTATGGAGCCAAGGTCCTTCTCCGAGGCTCGGCGGAGGCTGTTCAAGGTTGCCTCTCGAAGTTTTTGCTCTTCCTGGCCTTCACCCCATCGAGGACCTACGGCATGGATGACGTAGCGGGCTTTGAGACGCCCTCCGGAAGTCACCACAGCCCCGCCCACGTGGGTTCCTCCGATGCGATCGCATTCTTCCTGAATCACCGGACCACCTTTGGCTCGGATGGCTCCCGCCACACCGCCCCCCAAAACCAAAGAGGCGTTGGCAGCGTTTACAATGGCATCCGTTTCCATTTCGGTGATGTCGCCCTGCACAAGGACAACGACTTTATCCCCGATCTTTTTCTCCATCTCCCCACCTCCATGACTCAGGCCCATGACCGTCACCAGGCGCGACACGGCCCGATCCAGAGGAAGCCACTCTTCGTCCCACGGAAAGACTGCATACGAGCCCCCGTGCTCCCATCTTCGGAGCTGGGCCCGCTCCAGGAGTGTTTCCCGGATCATTCCACGGCGTGATTCGGGAACATTGTGGAGGGCCTCCCGGATATGCTCTTCCAGGACCTTCCGCTCCCGTTCTTCAAGCCATTTCTCCATGGACTCCTGCACAGCTCACCCCTTCCAACCTACATCCGACCGAGCCTCCCCGGATTTTCCCGCATAGCGGTCCAAAGTCCGCAAGAAGACCCTCACGGCCGCCTCCAACTCTTCGTCCGCGTCCCGATCCAGATCTTTGGCCCAGATATCCACGCGGCTCAGGGCTCCGCTCACCCGTTCCTTCACCGAGTTCAAGACCTCTTCCCATCGAGGGCGCACTGCGGCAGGGGGCCTCACGGGCAGCCCAGGCTTGTCGAAAACCAGAGTCTCCCCCAGCTCGGGCACCATGGTCTGAAATCCAAAGCGGCTTTTCACCGTTGTCGCAAAGGCGTGGGCGATGTCCTTTTCCCCGTGGATCACCACCACCTGAAGCTTCGGATTCGTGAAATGCCCCAGCCACTGCAAGAGCTCGTCTTGATCGGCATGGGCGGAGAATCCGCCGATGGTGAAGACCTTCGCGCGCACCGCAATATCCTCTCCAAAGATCCTCACCGTTTTCGCCCCTTCGATGATCCGACGCCCCAAAGATCCCTCGGCCTGATACCCGACAATGACCAACGAACAGCCCCGACGCCAAAGATTGTGCTTGAGATGATGAAGGATGCGCCCGGCCGTGCACATGCCGTTTCCCGCGATGATCACCGCGGGACCCTTGAGCTCGTTCAGGGCTTGGGAGTCCTGGGCGGTGTGGGAGAAAACAAGTTCCGGAAATGAGAACGGATCGTAACCTTGATTGACGATCTCTTGGGTATCCTCGTCCAGCTCGTGGAGCATCTGACGAAAGATTTCGGTCGCCGCGATAGCTAGAGGGCTGTCCAGATAGACCGGAAGCCTCGGGATTGCCCCTTCCCTAAGCAACTTTCCGAGGACATAAAGGATTTCTTGGGTGCGTTCCACGGCAAAAGCGGGAATCAAGACCTTTTGCCCATGCTCGTAGCTGTACCGAACGGCTTCGGCCAATTCCGTCACACTCTCCTCATAGCTGCGATGCTTCCTGTTGCCGTAAGTGGACTCGATCAGCAGCACATCCGCTTGAAAGATCTGTTCGGGATCTTTGACGATGAGCTGTTCCTTGCGGCCGATATCGCCGGAAAACACAACCTTGAACCCGTTCTTCACATCGCCTTCCCAGAGTTCCAAAATGGAGGCGCCGAGAATATGGCCGGCGTTTCGAAATCGGGCCTGGAGGGTATCCGATAAGCCAAACAGGGTATCCTGAGAAACCGTCTGAAAGAGGCCAAGAGTCCGTTCGACGTCATCCGTGGTGTAGAGCGGCGGGACCGGTTCCCGACCTTTTCTCAAGTTCTTCCGCGTCTTCCATTCGGCCTCCATTTCCTGGATATGGGCGGAATCCAACAAGAGAATCCGGGAAAGCGCCGCCGTGGGTGCCGTGGTGAAGATGGGCCCACGAAAACCGTCTTTCACCAACTTGGGGAGACGGCCGCTATGGTCGATGTGGGCATGGGTCAAGAGCACCGCCTGGAGATCCGCAGGATCGAAAGGCCACGGTTCCCGATTCAGTGCATCCATGGCCTGGCCGCCTTGAAAGAGGCCGCAGTCCACGAGAAACCGCCTGTCGCTGTCCACAAGAAAGCACGAGCCCGTCACGCATCCGGCCGCACCGTGGGTTGTAATTTTCACGAAAGCCTCCTTATGGTCTGAATCTCGAAAAAAAAGGAACTTTTCGATAAATGTGCGGGTCTGCCGCACATCTCATCAAGGGCCACATGCCTGGCGGCGGCTTTTCACGACACCCAAGGATCAAAAAGCCCCCCTCCAGAAGAGATTCCACAATAGGGCTGAAAGCTTTTTCCTGCACCGACCGGGCATAATACGTCAAAAGATTGTGACGAAGAAATATAAGATGAAACCCTGAGGCGGGCGGCTCGTCCCTCGTCAAATCGTGAGACATCCAGAGGATCCCCTCCTTCAGCCGTTGGGAGACTGCATAGAGGTCGCCATGAAGCGGGGAAAACCAAGCGGTGCGACGCTCGATGGGAACTTCCTTGAGGCTGCTTCGGTGAAACACCCCGTGGGACGCAGCCTCGAGAAACCGGGAATGAAAATCCGTCGCCCACAGCGCCAAAGAAGGAAATCCAGAGCACCGGGAGGCCAGTTCCTCATATAGGATTTTTATGGTGTAGGTCTCTTCCCCTCGGGCACATCCGGCAGACCACACACGGACTTGATTGCCGCTCCATCGGGCAATGCCCGGAATCACATGCGTTTCCAAGACGATCCACAGCCGTCGGTCCCGAAAAAACCGGCTGATGGGAACGGCCAGGGCGCGTAAAGCTTCCTCCTTGAGGGCCGGGCTTTCCCGACAGCATTCCAAAAGGTCGGGAATGGTCGGGATCCCCTGCTCGGCCATAAGGGATGCCAGCCGCCGCTTGGCCCCTTTGCGCACCTTGCGGTAACCGCTCCAGAGTAACCCAAAGGCTTTCAAGACCGCTTCAAAATCAGCATCGCTGATCACCGGCCTTTTCTCCTACCTGAACCTTTCCGGCTGAGTCAGGTGCAGAAATGCCGGCTTTCCCGTGTCCCCCGGGCATGGGTCGACGAAGGTGGAATTTCTGCACGAAGAGATGAGCCGAGGCCATCCTGCGTCATGACGGAAAGCACCTTTCAATGAAAGCCAGCCATCGGGCCTACGTTGCGTGGACCAGCGGCCGTCGTCCCTTGAGCATCACGCACCGATGCGAGACTCCCAGGACCTTCTTTCGAGCCGCGGCCTTTTTGACAAAAACTCTATGGTCTGCCCGCCTGCCGCACACCAAACGCGACGCGGCTTTTCTTCCACGGGTCAAAGGTTATACTCAAGCGGTTTTCACCATCCCAACCTCAAAAGAAACCGGGATCAGCATGGACGATGTGGAAAAACTCCGGCAACAGATTCTGACAAATTGCCTGATCGCCGAAGCCAACTACGCCGGCACCTTTTCCCTGTGCGGACTGGTGCTCCGTCTGCGCGACCTGTACAAATGGGAAAAGCGCCTCCAGCCCTGGGAGGAACCCGAGCCGGCGGATGTCCTCGATTGGATTGAACACCGGGAGTCGTCCTGGGAACCCTGGATGGACAAAGACTTCCAACCCCTGCTTGTGGACGACACTCTTTGGGACCCGTTTGATGTGGACGGCATCAATGAGCGACTGGCCGGCACCGGCCTCGTCTATGGAGCAGGTTACGTCGAAGGGTTGAGGCCCAGTTTTTTTCTCGGCCTCATTGATGAATGTCGGGAAATGGACGGCGCCGTTGTCTTTTCCGTGACTGAGGAAATCGTCAGGGACGTCTTTGCGACGCCGGCCATGCGTCAGGGAGGGCGCATCTACATCCGCCGCCAGCCAATGCTCGCTTTTTTTTGGGACCAGATTTTCGAAAACAGGCCGTCTGCTCGATCCGCTCTGAGCTTCGCCTTTGCCGCCTATGGATTGGACGTTGAGGTCCTGGCACGGAATCCAGCGCAATATGCCGAAACTCTCAAAGCTATCGCGTGGAACCAGTTGCAAACGTGGGTTCATCACGAGCTGGGAGAGTTTCACGAAGAGGCCTTCCGTGGGCAGCTGTGGCACGACATCATCGCCACGTACCCCAACAGCCCCATCGAGGTGTATGCCCGGGTCCTCAAAGATCTCTGTGCCGACACGGACGACAAGGGTTTGCTCCGCCACGTCATCGAAAAGGAAAATAGGGCGGCCTTGGCTTTCTATGTGGCGTTTCTCAGGCCTTTCACCCGATTGATGTTTCCGGAAATCCTGAAGGCCTTTCATAAGTTTCGAAAATCCCCCGACTGGCGCCTCATCGAGGAAACCCGTATGGAGGCGAAGGGGAAATTTCACGGCCTTGCCAGCACCCTGAGCGCTTTGCATCAGGAACATCGGACCATGGGGGTGGACTGGGCGCGGGAAAGAATCCTGGAACGCTGTATTGCCCCCTTAGGGATTGTGAAGAAAGCCTCTGTCCGCGGTTCCGGCCTCCCATCGTCCCATTAGAAAGTCCTTGACTCCTTCCTAAAATTAGAATATCAGGATATCATGATGTGTGAATAAAAGAAGAGGAGACGCACGTGCCCGGTCCCTATCGTTACGAACGCTTGGAAAAGGCGGCGGAGATGCTCCGAGCGGTGGCCCATCCGGTGCGGCTCGGCATCCTGCAGGTTTTGGAACACGGCGAAAAAAACGTCACAGAAATATGTCAACACCTGGGATTGGCCCAAGCCTACACTTCGCAACAGTTAAATTATCTCAAAACGCGCGGTGTCTTGGCATCCCGCAAAGATAAAACTCAGGTCTTTTATCGAATCGCGTTCCCGGCCGTCCTGAAAATCATCGAATGCGTGTGTGCTCAGGAAGATCCGGGAAGCGAACCGGGCGGAAGTCCCGCCCACGAAAAAAACACCCAAAGTCTAAACCGTGAGGAGGCATAGTGCCATGTCTGACGACACCTTGAAAAACCCAGAAAAAAGAACGTCGTGCACCTTCATCTGCAGCCGAGACACTTTGGACGGCGCCTACCCTTCCTTGGTCCTCGGGCTCAATGCCGTGCGGCTCGGCATGGAGGCCACAATCTTCTATACCTTCATGGGTATCAACGTGATCCGCAAAAATCATCAAAACAAATGCCGGTTTATTCCGCCTGGACCCATGGGGGCGATCCCCGGCATGTCGGCTTTCGCCACCAAGATGATGCGCCAAAAGATGGACGCCGCGCACATTCCTTCGTTGGCGGAACTCTTGGAAATGGCGCAGATTGAAGGGGTGAATCTGGTGGCCTGCAAAATGACGGTGGATATGATGGGGCTGACGCAAGACGATTTCATCGAAGGGGTAAAGATTCAAACAGCCGAAGACTACCTGAAACACGCCGCCCAGTGCCAGATCAACATGTTTACATAAAAGATCCCCGCCACGTTGCCCTTAGGCCATGCCCGAAGAATGGTGGAGGGCCGTGCGTCTCTGGTGCGGGATAATCCGTTCCCTGCGGCCCGTGCCTCGGTGAGCCCCTCACATCCTCACGGATACCGGAGTCAGACCCCGATCGCCGCTCATCTCTGAAAAAAGGCGCCGTGAGGCATTCTCGGGCATGGACAAGGGACTGCCTCATCGGGCAAACTGCTCTATTCATGCCGTCACTTCCGGCAACGGGTCTTCCCGTGCCGGGGGGACGGCGAAATACGTTCGTCCATGACCGGGACCACCGCCAAAGAGGGTCCGTGCTTCGTGTCCGACTGTGTCTGATATTCCCCCGCGCAGGGGGCATGTCGGGAAGGTGCTCGCTTTCCACCACGTCGGTCGGCATCTGCACGGCCACGGCGGAAGGAGGATTTTCGGATGTGGCGCATCTTCCAAAGCCAGAGGATGGAAAGGCTTTTTGACGCTCTTCTTAGCAGCTTGGACCAGCCGCTGAAGGACCCTATGGCCCCCGAGGTGATCGTGGTCCAGGACATGGGCATGGCCCGCTGGCTCACCCACCGATTGGCGCAAAGCCAAAGCATCGCCGCCAACATCCAGTTCCTGGTGCCTGCAGCTTTGGTCGATCTCGTCTACCGCGCCTGGCTGGGAGATGAGGTCCCGTCCGACGAGTCCGCCGAAGCCTGGGATCCGCACGTCCTCACGTGGCGGATCTTCAAACTCCTGGACGTCCACAAGGACGACGAACGCTTTCGGGAACTCGCCCATTACACGGCCGATGATCCGTCCGGAATGAAACGTTTTCAGCTTGCGTCAAGGATTGCCGCCGCTTTCGACCGCTATCTGGTTTACCGCCAGGACATGCTCGCATCCTGGGAAAGTGAGGAGCACGGCACCGACTGGCAGGCCCACCTCTGGCGGCTTTTGGTCCAGGAGATCAATGTTCCCCATCAGGGGCATAAGCATCGCCGGTTTCTGGAAGCCGTCCGTGAAAGGAAAGACCCGCGGCAGCCTGAAAATCTTCCGGAGCGTGTGAGTCTTTTCGGTGTGACCTTTATCGCCCCGGTTCATTTCTCGGTGTTCGACTGTCTGGCCTCCCGAATTGACGTTGCCCTTTATTTTTTCAACCCCAGCCGGGAATACTGGGGAGATGTGGGTTTCGACAAGGCACGGGCTCATGATGAGCTGCTTCAATGGAATGACCGGGCGGGAGGTTTTCCCGGCAACGGGACCAATCCTCTTGTGGCTTCCTGGGCCAAGTCAGGCGCCTTTCTTTTCGAGCTGATTCAGGGTCTGGAATGTGATCTTTCTGACTGTTTCGAAAGCGTCCCGCCGGAGTCTCTTTTGAAAAAGGTCCAAAATGGTATTTTCACGTTGACGGATCGCCGGAAAAGCACGCCTGACGAGCGCGAGGTCATCGATGACTTCACATCCCTTCAGGTCCATGTATGTCACAGTCCCATGCGGGAAATCCAGGTGCTCCATGATCGCATTGCTTATTTTCTAGAAAAGATCCCTTCTCTGACCCCTCAGGACATCGTGGTAATGGCCCCAGACATCGACACCTACGCCCCTTATGTGGAAGCCGTGTTCGGAACCCGGGACAACCCACGACTTCCCTGGAATCTGTCCGATCGGAAATTCGCCGAAGAAGATCCGCTCATGGAAAGGATTTTGGACCTCCTGCGCCTGCCTCAGTGGCGCTTCACGGCGACCGAAGTTCTTTCCCTTCTCGAAACTCCCGCTGTGGCCGCCCGTTACGGCTTTGACGAAAAGGGTCTCGATTGTGTTCGAATGTGGGTCCAGGAAGCGGGCATCCGATGGGGTTTGGATGAGGCCATGCGGGAAGAATTGGAACTTCCTCGGGATCGGGATCACACCTGGGGCATGGGCCTGGACCGCCTTTTTGCCGGTTACGCGTTACCGCCGCAGGAAATCTTCTGGGGCGGTATCCTCTCCTACCCTCATGTGGAAGCGTCGGACGCTTCTTGGCTCGGGGCGCTCAAGGACCTCCTGGACAGGTTGGCCCAATGGCGGGAGCGCCTTCAGGCACGCAGGACACCGGAAGAATGGGTCCCCGAGGGTCATGAACTTGTGGATGAGTTTTTCCACCCGGATGCGGAGGAATCCCTCAGCCGTTTTCGACAGACGTTGGATCATCTTTCCGCGTCGGCAACAAAGGCAGGATTCTCCGATCCCATTTCCATTGACGTACTCCGGGCTTATGTGGAAGGGGTCTTGGCAAGCTCTCCAAATATTCGGCGGCTTCTCAGCGGTGGTATCACGTTCTGCAACCTGGTGCCCATGCGGGCCATCCCTTTCCGAGTCGTTTGTCTGTTGGGTATGAACGATGCGGATTTTCCCCGCGCCGACCATCTCCCCTCATTCGATGTGACCGCTCAGAACCCGAAGCCCGGAGACCGGCGACGTCGGCTTGAAGACCGCCACCTCTTCCTCGAGGCGCTCATGTCGGCACGCGATGTCTTTTATGTAAGCTACATCGGCCGGGACATTCGCGATAATTCTTTGCGGGTTCCATCCGTGGTGGTTTCGGAATTGCTGGATTACGTCGATCAGAGTTTTCGGACCTCGGAAGGCGGAATTCTGGAGCAAATTGTTATCGAGCATCCGCTCCAACCTTTCAGTCCTCGGCTTTATGATGGTTCCGACCCACGATTGTTTTCTTACGACGGTCTGTGGCTGGAATCGGCGTGCGCATGTGAAAAGCCCGATCCTCCATCGTTCATGGAACGAGACAAATCGTTTCCCGAGCCGGTTGTGGAAGAAGTGTCCTTGGACGACCTCGTTCGATTCTTCGACAACCCCGCTTTGTGGTTTTTGGAAAAGCGTTTGGGATTGGCACTTCCTCGGGACGAAGAAACCATCGAAGATCAGGAACCATTTGATGCGGACGGCCTGCAAGAATACCGGCTCAAAGTGGAAATCCTGGAAAGCTTGATCCGAAACGAGAATCCCGAGCAGATCCGGCGCCTACTCAAGGCCCGAGGGTGGCTCCCCCATGGGATTGCCGGTGAACTCGTGTTCCAAGAAATCCTGGAATCCGTGAAGGAGATGGCGCAAATGGTTCAGGTGAAGCTCGGGGCTTCTCGGCGGACGGTGGAAATCGATGTCCCGGTGGGATCCATCTGCGTCCGGGGCTGGCTTCGCGATGTCACAGAAAGAGGCCGTCTCGTCTATCGCCCAGCTGCAGTCCGAGCCAAGGATCGTCTGAGACTCTGGATCCGCCATCTGGCTTTGTGCCTTGCCCGCCCCGGGGGCGTTCAATTGGAGAGCCTCTACATTGGAACGGGAAAAAACGCCGAATATCGATTGGACGTCGTGGACAAAGCGCAAGAGTACTTGACGGATCTGGTGTCCTTGTGGATCGAAGGCAATCAGCGGCCTTTGCCGTTTTTCCCGGAATCCAGTTGGACTTACGTTAAAAATTGCGAAAAAAAAACCCACGAGAGCCCGCCGGCCCGGGTCTGTGGCACGGCGTGGAAGGACGAGTACACCAAGCGGGGGAAGCTTATGACCCTGCCGTGCGCATCGCCTTCCGCGGACTGGATCCTCTGGATAGGAACTTTGTTGAAATCGCCCACCGTGTCTTCGACCCTCTGCCCAAGACTGGGTAAGAAAATTCAAGAGGACGAGGCGGTCCTTGACAAGGGGGCAGGATTGGATGAGCCTGATAAAATCCTCGATCTTAGGGGAAAAGCCAGTGTCGTCGTCACCGAAGGTTGGAATCATGCAGCCACTGGATCCTGAGACCCTCCCGCTTGATGGCGTCCGGCTCATCGAAGCGAGCGCCGGAACTGGGAAAACTTATAATATTGTCCATCTCTTCTTGCGTATGCTTTTGGAAAGAGGACTGGACATCAGCCAGATCCTCGTGGTCACCTATACCAATGCCGCCACGGAAGAACTTCGGAGCCGGATCCGCGACCGCCTTCGGTCGGTATGGGCGGCCTTATCCGCCGGTCACCGGGACGACTCCGTGCCGGCTTTCCTCTCCAGGGCCCCCGGTGCCCAGTACGGCCTTATGAACCGGCTCATGGAATCGTTGTCCCGCATGGATGAAGCGCCCGTTTTCACCATCCACGGATTCTGCCAAAGGGTGCTGCAAGAGTTCGCCTTCGAGTGCGGGGTGCCTTTCGATTGGGAGATCATCACGGACGAGGAAGACTTTTACCGAGAAGCCGCTGCTGATTTCTGGCGACGCCTCATGAAGAACGCCGACCCTCTGGAGGCTCAATGGCCCGTCAAAAGATGGAAAGGCCCCGACGGATTACTTGAAGAGCTCCGACACTTACGAAGCGTCGTGCCCCCGAGAATTTTTCCTGAGCTTTCTGAAAAAGATGTACCGACGTTAGAGGAGCTCAAACGGCTGTTCGAAGAGATCCGATCGATGTGGACAGCCCATTGCAAGGATATTGAGACTATCCTGAGAAATCACCCAGGGCTGGATAGAAGGTCCTATACAAAAGGTGCAGTGGATGACGCCCTGAAAGCCATGGAGAGCTTGACGGAATCCGGAACGGCGCCCCTTGAACTTTCCGATCCTTTTTTCCGGCTCACTCCGAATATGTTGAAAGAAAAAAGCAAAAAGGGAGAACCGCCGACGCATCCTTTTTTTGATCGATGCGGGGAATATGCGCATCTTTTGGAAAATGTGCTCAAGAAGCAAAAAGTCGCTCTTCTCATCAGAGCTTGGAAATTCGTTAAAGAAACCGTAGAGCGTCGGAAGAGCGCCGAACGCTCTCTCTCTTTTGACGATCTTTTGGACCGCCTGCATCGCGCCTTATTTGGCCCGTCGGGATCGGCATTGGCGCAGAAAATCAGGGAAAAATACCCGGTTGCGCTCATCGATGAGTTCCAAGACACCGATCCCCTCCAGTATGCAATTTTTCGGAACGTCTATGCAGCCAATGACACTCACGCGCCGGCCCTTTGCCTCATTGGCGACCCGAAGCAGGCCATCTACAGCTTTCGCGGGGCCGACATTTTCGCGTACATCAAGGCCAAGCGAGACGCCGGTGAGGCGAACACCTACACCTTGGATACCAACTGGCGCTCATCGTCGGCCCTGGTAAACGCACTCAATGACCTGTTTTCACGGCATCCACATCCTTTCGTGTACACAGAGGACATCCCTTTTCATCGTGTACAGAGCGGCCCAAAGGCGGACCAGGCACCTCCGTGCCTTGACGGGGCCAGCCTCGCGGCCTTACGCATTCGTTGGCTTTCCAGCCAGGATCTCGAACTGACCAGGCAAGGTTTTATAACTACCGGGGCGGCCGAAAAGGCCGCCGCATCCGATTGTGCTGCGGAGATTGTCCGGCTGCTGGAACTTTTCCATCATGAACGCGCCACAATTGGAGAACAGCCGTTACAGGCTCGAGACATCGCCGTGCTGGTTCGTTCCCATCGGGAAGGCCGCCTCATCCAGGAGGCGTTGCGGCAAAGAGGCATTCCAAGCGTGAGCCTTCAGAGAGAAGGCGTTTCTGAATCCGACGAAGCGAAAGAATTACACATCATTTTGGAGGCCGTGGCCAATCCTTCCAACGATCGCCTGGTGCGCACAGCCCTCGCCACGGAAGTTTTCGGATATAACGCCTTCCGCCTGCAGGACCTGGACAATCAAGAGGCCCTCATGGAGGATGTCCAAAACCGCTTTCACCGGTACCGAGACATTTGGAACCGCCACGGCTTTCTTGCCTCCTTCATGACCATGCTCAAGGAGGAGGGCATTCCACGCCATGTCCGATCCCTCCCGGCCGGCGAACGGCGCCTGACGAACTTGCTTCATTTGGCGGAATTGCTTCATCGTGCCGCCCAGTCCTCCCCGGGGACGGAAAGACTCCTGCGGTGGTTTCAAGACCAGCTCAAAAAACAGGATGCCCCCGAAGAAGAACAGTTGCGGCTCGAAAGCGATGAAAATCTGGTTCAGGTGGTCACCATCCACAGAAGCAAGGGTCTGGAGTATCCGGTGGTGTTCCTGCCTTTTCCATGGGCCCTGAAGCCAAGAAACTCACAGAAGAATGTCATCCGATTCCATGACCCTGAGGATCTCTCCCTGTGCGTCGACCTGGGTTCTGAGCTTCTCGAAGATCACCGCGAACTGGCTTTCCGCGAAGAGCTGGCGGAATGTATGCGCCTTCTTTATGTTGCCCTGACACGCGCCAAATACTTGTGCGTCACCACCTGGGGATGGGTCAATGAAGCTTTTAAGTCGGCTATGGCATATCTTTTGTTCCCCGAGACCCAACGCGATCCCCAAGGGGCACCACCCGCCAGTGAAGACGAACTCCGGGAGAGTTTGCGTCAGATCGCGGCCTCTTCACAGGGGTTGATCACTGTGGAAGACGCGGACTGGAAGCGCAAGATCCGTTGGAATCCGCAATCGGGCGCCAAACCCGACTTTAAGCCCCGAGCTTTCCACCACGACCTAGGGATCCCGTGGCGCATCACGAGCTACACTCACTTGGTTTTGGGCGCGGAACCCCATACCCCGGACTACGATGCCACACTCGAGGAAAGACCCGCCGAAGCCCTCCCGTCGCAAGATATGGACCCCATCTTCCTCTTTCCTCGGGGTCCCCGGGCGGGTCAATGCCTCCACGAGATATTTGAGAAAATCGATTTTTGCGAGACTTCACAGGACATTCTCCTAACGGTCATTTCCATGAGTTTGTCCCGTCACGGCGTGGAGGAACAATGGCTGGGTCCTGTGTTGTCCATGGTGAAAAACGTTCTGGAAACACCCCTTAAGGCGGTGGACACCACCATGCGTCTCCGGGACATCCCCACGAGTGACCGATTGAATGAAGTGGAATTCCATTTCCCCGTAGAACGACTGACACCAGATCTCCTGAAAGAAACCCTAGCTGACCACAAATTTTACATGAAATCGGTGGAAGGGCTGCAGTTTGAAACCCTTCAGGGCATGATGCGAGGATTTATCGACCTGGTCTTTCGGCGGGACAACCGATACTACATCTGCGACTATAAGTCCAATCACCTTGGCAACCGCGTGGAAGATTACGGTGAGACGCAGATGGAGTCGGCGATACACGAACATCGCTACCCGATCCAGATGCTCCTTTACACCGTAGCCATGCACCGGTACTTGAAACGGCGTCTTCGCGGCTATGATTACGAAATCCATTTCGGCGGGATTTTTTATCTCTTCCTGCGCGGCATGCGACCGGAAAACGGCGGGAGCACCGGTATCTTTTACCACCGCCCTGAGAAAACGATCATCGAGGGCCTGGACGCCACATTCCGGATCGGTGAAACGGACGCCCGAAAATGACCCTTAAAAGTTCAAAAGCCCGAGAAGACAACCCCGGGATCATCCCCTCTGGAGCTAAGGAACCGCGTATGGCCGATGATCTTGACGCCTTGGTGAAAGCAGGCGCCCTACGGTCCATCGATCGTCATTTCGCCCTTTGGGTGTCGGCCAAGGACCCGCAGGATCTAAGGGATTCGGTGGCCTTGGCGGGGGCGTTGGTCAGCTTTCGGCTGAACCAGGGAGACGTGTGTGTCGATTTGGCAAAATACTCGGGGAAACCTTTGTTCGACGAAACCCATGTGGGTCAGGACAGTCTCTACGGCCCCGATCTGGACACCTGGCTCCATACGTTGTCGAAATCCCAGGGTGTGTGTTGCGTGCATTGTGACTCTGTTTGTCATCTATTGATCAGCCTGCGTGAACACCCGTCTGCATTGCAGTCTTCAACGGGTTCCTTCCGCCGTGACGGGGAGGCCGTCGCACCCGACCCTGCGTACGCCACTTGCCCGGCCGCCCTGAACAATGAACGGCCCTCCTGCCGTCCCCTCGTTCTGGATGGGACGCGCTTGTATTTGGCCCGCTATTGGTACTACGAAACCGCCTTGGCGTATCGCCTGCTGGATCTGGCTCGGGGATGGATCGACGTCAGCCCGGAAGCGCTGCGAACAGCCCTGGAAAAAGTGTTCCCGCCACTTCCTGAGGGCGAGACGGTCGACTGGCAGCGCATCGCCACGGCGGTCGCCGCCATGAAAAGGCTGTGCATCATTTCAGGAGGCCCGGGAACAGGCAAGACCCACACGGTCACGGCCATCCTCAGGGTCTTGTCTCATTTGCAGGCTAATCGTCCCCTGCGGATCGCTCTGGCGGCACCGACGGGCAAGGCGGCAGCCCGCATCACTGAATCCATTCGCAAAGTTTGGGATTCTTTCCCCCAATGGGCTTCATGGGTGACGCACATGCCTCCAGAAGCCATGACGCTTCACCGACTGCTGGGGTTCCGACCCATGCGCTCCATGCCGAGGCACAACCCCGAAAATCTTCTGCACGTGGATGTCCTCATCGTCGATGAAGCCTCCATGATCGATTTGCAGCTCATGAGCGACACGGTGGCGGCACTTCCCGATCATGCACGATTGATTCTACTCGGCGACAAAGACCAGCTGGCGTCCGTGGAACCGGGCAGTATTTTCTCCGACCTGTGCGGTCCGCGTGGAGACGGGCAAGACTCCCGGATGCGGAGCCAGCCTGTTCGGAGCACGCAATGGTTGGAAAAAATTCGAGCGGTCACAGGAATCGAGCTTCCGGCCGATTCTGGAAGTGACAAGACCGTCTTGTCTCCCTTGAGTGAATGTACGGTTTTCTTGGAGAAGAACTATCGATTCCCAGCAGAGAGCGCCCTCGGACAACTCGCCGCGTGCATTCGCATGGGCGGGCCGGTCGCTCTTCTGAACCGTTGGAACGACCTTGACGAAAAATCGCCTGCTTCGGCAGAGGATTCAGAACGTGAAGTGCGCTTTCGGTCCGTCGCGGAGCATGAACTTCGGAGGGCGCTGAGTGACATCGTTCAAAACCGCATTTGCCAATCCTTGAAAGCAGAATGTCTTGAGGACGCCTTCAGCAGGTTCGAGGATTTTCGCATTCTCTGCGCCTTGCGGGAGAGCCCTTTCGGGGTCGGGCCCATCAACGATCTCGTGGAAGATCTTCTCGCAAGTGACGGCCTGATCCCTCGGGGCACCCCCTGGTACAAAGGCAAACCCGTGCTGGTGGTCCAAAACGACTACGATGTGGGACTTTTCAACGGGGACGTCGGCATTCTCTGGCCGGAAAATGGTGGCCTCATGGCCTGGTTTCGCCGAGTTGACGGAAGTTTTCGAAAAGTCCGACTGACCCGCCTCCCTCTCCATGAAACCGCCTACGCCATGACCGTCCACAAGGCCCAAGGATCGGAATTTTCCCATGTGCTTTTGATTCTTCCCAGGCAGGATGCCAAAGTGCTCAGCCGAGAACTTTTATACACCGCTGTCACTCGAGCACGAAAAAGTGTAGAAATCTGGGCCGACGAAGACCTTTTAAACATCGCTGCGGGCCACGTCACCGACCGATCCTCGGGCCTGTGCGACCGCCTGTGGAAGCTCCCAAAGGGCCAAGCGGAGTGGGCCCAAGGGTTTCACGACGGCATATCTTAACCCCGGAGAACGACCATGAAGATCCTGCGGCTCCGATTAAAGAATATCAGATCTCTTCGTGGCGAATGGGACATCCGATTTGATGCGCCTCCCCTGTCCGATACCGGCCTTTTCGCCATTACGGGCCCTAACGGAGCGGGAAAGTCTTCCATCCTGGATGCCATCACCCTCGGCCTTTATGGCGAAACCGTCCGCATTCGTAACCCCGAAGGCGACATCACCAGTTGGATTGAAGATGAATCCTATGCGGAAGTCACGTTTCGGATCGGTGAGGACGTTTATCGAAGTCGATGGTGGGCCAGAAAGGGAGCCCAAGGGATCATCGGACCGGAGATGTCTCTTTCCAGCTTCAATGGAACCGAGAAGACACTCGAGGATCGCATTATCCCGGTGCGAAGCCGGCTGGGCGAACTCAGCGGGTTGGACTTTAAACGGTTCTGCCGCTCCGTTCTGTTGCCGCAAGGCGAATTTGGGGCCTTTTTGAACGCCCTGGAGAGCGAGCGAGCAGACATCTTGGAAAAGATCATCGGCGCGGAAGTCGCCCAGGAGTTGGCTCAAGAGTTCGAAAGCCGCAGGAGCGCAGCCCAGGAGCGGTTGGCGCAGCTGAAAGAGCTGGCCGCGAACTACCCTCCGGTGGACAGGGAACGACTGGGAAACCTGGAAAAGGATCGGGAGGCGCTTCGCGATGACCTCGAAGAGACCATCCGCCGCATCCGCGAGCTTCAGGAGCAAAAGGAACGGCTCGAGGCGCTGAAACATCACCAGGAAGAGCTTCAGGAAGCCGAACGAATGCTCGCCGAAGCGGAAATTCAAGACGCGAGAGCGCGAGAAGAGTGGGAGCGACTGGAGAAGATTCTCGTTGCACGCCCGCTGGCCGACTCCCTGCTTCACTCCAAAGCCATGGAAGAAGAACGAGAAGCGCTTCGGACCCGTCTCGAGGCCCTGCAACGGGAGGTGGCCGCAGAGCGGGCACGGCTGCACGAAGCTCAAGAACGTTTGGTGAAAGCACAGGAGTCCTTGGAATCGGAGCGGCAACGACTCGCACAACGCTCCCGGGATCTGGAGGATGTCCTCGAAAGAGACCGGGAAATCGACCGACAGACCCAGCGGCTGCATGATTGCCTGGCCCAACGCGCGCAGTGGGAACGCACCCGCCAAGATCTTTACACCCGCCGAGAGCAGCTGAAAGCACGCCTTGAGGAGGCCGCCGCCGACGCGAAGGCCCTCCAAGATCATGTGTCCAAGGCCGCCGCCGACGCCCCTTCCGAACAAGATCTGGAGATCCTCCAGAACCGGTTGGAGCGCCTCACACAACTGCGCCGACAAGAGGACGCCCTCGAAGACCAGCTGACGCATGCCCGGCAAATCCTTGAAAAAGTCGCCGCCGAGCTGGATCACGTGCTGTCGGGGGAGCAACGCTTGCAAGCTCAAGTGGGTCAAGCCGTCCTGAAGAAGGAGGCGTTGATCCAAGACTTAAAAAAGGTGTTCGGCGAACACACACCGTCCTCTTTCAAAGAAAGCCTGAACGAGCGCCGAAGAAATTTGACCGCCTACAAAAAACTTCTTCCCATTTCCAAAAGATACCACGCCCAAGGGTTTCGATCGGACATCGACCGTGAGCGGGACCAAGTATTGGAACGCCGCAGAGGTCTCCAGGCGGCGTTGGAAGAAGCTTTGGAAGAGTTTACGAAGTTTCAGAGCGATGTGGTTTGGAGGGACAGTTTTCAGCGGTTGAGCTCAGAGCGGGACCGCCTCCAGGAAGGAAGGCCTTGTCCTCTATGTGGGTCCTTGAGCCATCCTTTCGTTGCGCAAGGACTGCCGGATTTGTCTCAACTCTATGCCCACATCGACACACTGGAACAGCGTATCGCCTCCCTCAAGTCCGAGCTCTCTCATCTCGACCGCAAGGCATCCGAGCTGGAACGTCAGGCCGCGGCAGCCCAGGAGATCCGTCGGGAATGGGACGACGTGTGTCGTCGGGCGGGCCTAAGCCTGGAAATCCTCGAACCACAGTCTTTGGTGGAGAGGATCCGGCTGTTGAAAGAGAGCATCCGGCACGATCGATCGGCCCTGCGCTGGAGCCGATTCAAGCAATGGCGGCTGCGATGGACCGAGGCGGTCCTGCGCCGCAGACTGGAAAAATCCTCCAAGGAAGAACAAAAGCGCCATCTCCTGGAGGATCAACTCCACGATCAGCAGAAGACCCTTTCGGATCTCGAAGCCAAACTGCGCCGCCTACGAGAAGAAGATCAAACCGTCACCGGAGACGTGGAAAGCTTTCTGAGGGCTTATGGAGAAAAGGCTCCTGAGAAAGGAGCCGAGAGCCGCTTGCTCCAGCGCTTGAGGATGCGTCGAGAGACTTACCGACGCGCCTTGGTGGAGCAACAGGGTGTAGCGGATCGTATCCGATCCTTGGAGGCCCAACGGGAGTCCATCGAAGCCGACGTGCTGCACGCAGAAAAAGAAGTGGAAAAATCCGATGTGGAGGCGCAGGCCATTCAATCTCATGTGGAAGCCTTGAAGGCCGAGCGAGAATCCCTCTATCCGGGCATTGACCCTGCGGCGGAACTCCGGGCCATGGAGGACACCGTGGCGCAGCTAAGCCGGCAGACCGAGGAACTCTCTCAGGAAATCCAGTCGCTCATCCACTCTCTGGAAGCTCGAGACAAAGAAATGCTCGATCTGGCATCAGAGCTGGAACCCAAAGATCACCTGTGCGAGACCCTGCGAAAGGATCTGGCGGCTCAGTGCGAAGCCATGGGCGTGGATTCCCTTGAAACGGCTTACCAGGTCATCCCGGCCCTGGAAGAAGAGCCGAAGGTGCGGCAAAGGGTGGGTGATGCACGCCAAGCTCTTGAGGACGCGCGATCCCGTGTTCTTTCGGCGCAGCGGGCCCTTGCCGCCTTGGGCGAGATCCTCTCTTCCGATGCTCCGGAAGACCTTGCGGCAAGGATTGCCGAGCTGGAGAAACGTCGGGAGACCCTGGAGGACAATCTAGGTGAGGTGGAGCGCCGGCTGGATGATATCCGCCGGTCGGTTCAGGAACACTTGGATTTGCTTCGCGCCGTGGAGGATCAGGAGCGGCAGTGCACAGAACTGGCTGCGGAAGAAAAAACCTTCCGTGACGCGGAAGGTCCCGAGGTCTTGGAAAAACGGCGACGGCTCATGCTCCAACGCCTCATCGACCAGGCAAATACCCACCTGGAACTGCTGAGCGGGCGTTACAGGCTTCGGTCTTCAGCCGACAATGGTTTCGGATTGGTCGTGGAGGACTTGATGCAGCAAAGAAACCGACGCCCATT
Source organism: Desulfosoma profundi (assembly GCF_055387865.1). Lineage (NCBI taxonomy): Bacteria > Pseudomonadati > Thermodesulfobacteriota > Syntrophobacteria > Syntrophobacterales > Syntrophobacteraceae > Desulfosoma > Desulfosoma profundi. The sequence goes on from NZ_AP042420.1 coordinate 304,340, forward strand.
GCGCACCCTGTCGGGGGGAGAAACCTTCGTGGTGAGCTTGAGCATGGCCTTGGGCCTCTCTGAACTCGCCGCCCACCATCGCAAGATCGAATCCCTTTTTATCGACGAAGGCTTTGGATCTCTGGACGACGATATGCTCTATCGGGTGATGACGGCGCTCCGAAGACTGGAAGCCAACGGAAAGACGGTCGGCATCATTTCCCATGTGAAGCGCTTGGCCGATGAAATTCCAACCCAGATCCGAGTGGAACGGGGACCGGGAGGCGACTCCAGAATCATTGTGGTGCCGTGAAGCCCGTTTTTCGGATGGGGCATTCTTCCATGTGGCGGGCCTTCTCCTCCAGCTCGGCCATGGTTCGAAAAACCCAGGTGCTTGGATCGGTAAAGCAATACACAGCCAGATCGCACTCCATACAGTGGGCGTGCGGCTCCTTCGGGGCGGGTCGGGAAACCGAGGTCATGGTCACACCTGCATGTTCATGAAGAAACCGTTTCCGCACATCGTGTGAGATAATCCGCCCACTCCACGGGCAATAAGTATTTTTTCTTCGAGTTGCAGTCCTTACAGCACGGCACCACATTTCCCCTGGTGGATCGTCCGCCGCGCACCAAGGGAACAATGTGGTCCATGGTGAGTTCCTTGGGCGGCACGCTTCTCCCGCAGTAGTGACAGCGGCCTTTGGCCAGCTGCCGCTGCCACCATTGGGTTTTTCGAAGAGCTCGCGCCTTTTCTTTTTCGCGACGGATTTGTTCGGGAGAGACCGTCACGATGAAAGGCTCCGCAGCAGGCTCAAAGGTCATATTACGATTGCCCCAACATCCCTTTTTTCAATGCGTCCGAAGCGGGTTTGTCACCCAGGAAAATTCCCCAAAGCGCTTTCATGAAATCGGCCCCGGGCACAACCCCCTTTTCTTGTCCTCGGATCACCACATGGGTCCCAACACCCGGTTCGTAAAGAAGCCGGATCTCTTCACCTTTCATCACGGGTTCCGTAAAGTAACCCATAAAGGCATCCAAACGGGCTTTCAACGCCGGAGGAGCGCCGGGAGCGGTTTTTTCAAAGCCTTCTTTCCACGTCTCCACCAGCTTGTCGGCATCGACCTGTTTGTACACAAAGTGCATGACTATGCCCTTGGCTTTATCCGCGTCGATAATCGTTTTCGGGTCCGAGGATTTTTCGGTGACATAAAGCGCACCGTAGTAGACATCCACGACCAGTTTTTTGCGCAAACCGAATCCGTTGAGGACACAGCGCGTCTGTCCAATGGTGATCTCGCCGGGGAAACTGGGAACGTCGGCGGCGGAGACCGTGGACACCCCGAACATCAAGGCAAGAAGCACAGCACCGCAGAGAAGCGCTTGACCCCTCCAAGTCTGATTCATGGAACAACCCTCCCCTTTTTTAGGATTCTTGATATGCTCACCACCACCTCGGGCACCCTCGCCAAACCAACCCGCCCTTCTCGGAGCCGCTCCCGGGCTCCCGCAGCCTTGGCCATAACGTCAGGTCCCGGGGTCGGCTTCCTATCCCCTGGTCTTCTCGTTTCACAGAAGAAGAAATCCAGGCGGAGCGAAGAAGATTTTTAACTTTGTGGCAGCTGCAGCACCACATAAAACGTCCGCTCTCCACGCTTGACCAACAGAAGCAGGCTCTTTCTCTTATCCGTGCTTTTCATCGCCTGGTTGTAATCTCGAACATTTTGAATCTTTTTGCGGTTCACCTCTTTGATGAGGTCACCGGGCTGGAGTCGGGCTTCTGCCGCAGGGCTGTCGGGTTCCACTTCGGTGACGACCACGCCCCGTTCCGACGCATCCCACCCAAACCGCTCAGCCAGTTCCTGAGTCATGTTCTGTACGGTCAGACCCCAGACGTTTTCAACGGTTTCAGGTTGCGCCGCCACTGCTCCTTCCTCGGGCATGGTGCCCAGCTTGACCGTGAGCACTTTCTTGGACCCGTCGCGAAGCAGTCCGAGCTTCACCTCTGAATTGGGCTGTGCCGCTGCCACCCGGCGGGAGAGTTCATGGGCATCGCGCACTTCTTCGCCGTTAAACTCAATGATAATGTCCCCGCTTTCGATTCCCCCTTTTTCGGCGGGACCGTCCTTGAGCACATCGGACACCAACACCCCTTTGGGCTCTTTGAGGCCGAAGGATTCGGCGATTTCCGGTGTGACGTCCTGGATCATGACGCCCAACCATCCCCGGATGACTTTCCCGGTCCGCAGTTGGGGCAACAGGTCCTTGGCGAGATTTATGGGAATGGCAAAGCCGATGCCCTGTCCTCGCGCCACAATGGCGGTGTTGATCCCCACCACCTCGCCGTTCATGTTGAACAGCGGCCCGCCGGAATTTCCAGGATTGATGGCGGCGTCGGTTTGAATAAAATCGTCATACGGCCCGGCTCCAATGATCCGTCCCTTGGCGCTGATGATCCCAACCGTCACCGTGTGTCCCAAACCAAAAGGATTACCCACCGCCATGACCCAGTCCCCGACGCGCAACGCGGAGGAATCGCCCAAAACGGCGGGTTTGGGAAAGTTCTTGTCCGGATCCGTTTGGATGAGAGCCAGATCGGTTTTGGGATCCCGTCCCACCACCTTGGCCGCGTATTCCTTGCCGTTCTGCAGTTTGATCTTGATCTCCGTCGCCTTTTCCACCACGTGATTGTTGGTCAGGATGAGTCCTGAGGAATCGATGACCACGCCCGAACCCAAGGAATTTGTTTTCATCGAACCTTTGGGCATATCCCCGAAAAAGCGCTTAAAAAATTCGTCGCCGAAAAATTCCCGAAAAGGGGAATCAGGCTCCATGAACGGCTGCAGCGGATGTCCTTTGATGACTTGGGTCGTGGCAATGTTGACCACCGAATCTTTGACCTTATCCGCAAGGTCGGCGAAAGAGGGGGGCATGGAGGTTCCGAACAAGCTTGTGGCTCCCCAGGCGCCTCCTGTAACCACCATTGATCCCAAAACGATAAATGACGCAAGCACGCCCACTTTCCATGGGAAACCCTTTCTAAACCTCGACGGTTCAAACATGCCCAATGCTCCTTTCTCCCGTGATGGATTTGATCCACCGGAACCTTTTCATCGACGCAGGGAATTTGCTATACACCATAAACAACGCCGATGGAAGATCAAGACCGAGCGACAACAGGAGGTGGGAAAAGGTCCATGCGGTCCATGACACTGGTTGAAGCATGCCGTTTCAGTGCGGAAATCCTCCAAAGGAATCCCGAACTCGCGGCCATTTACCAAAATGCCCTTCGCCGTTACAGTCAGGGAGAGCTTTTTTCAACCCTGATGGACCTCATCGTGCAGGCCTACCAGGATGGCAAATTAGAAGAGGACGTTTTTAGGAATCCGCACAGTTTGGTCAGTTTTTGCTGTGGGGCCTGGATTCAATTTCTTCTCGTGGAAGTGGCCGGGATGAAGAAAGCGAATCTTCACGCCGTCGCGCGCAAAATTTTCAAGGAAACACAGAGCAACCGAGTCCTCCATTGAATCAGTCCCCTAGCTCGACGGTTGCATCCAGCGATCCGTATTTTTCCACGACGACGGCGCCTGATGGAAAACACTCGAAGAGCCGCCGGGCTTCTTGAAAATTACCCAAGACGACCTGCAGGGACGCCCACTGCGGCGCGTCTTTACGAAACTGCCCTTCCAGTTTCCGCACTTCGATTCCCTGAGGAATGGTCCCCAGCAAAGGCAGCAAGCCCTGTTTTTCCGTCGCACTCACCTTGAACCAAACGGTCATGGGACTTTCCCACCGGCAATCGTCGACCCAAGAAACCTCCAAGAGTTTGTGCGGCGGCAGGCCGTGCCGTTCCTGCAAGTCGCTGCATCGGGACCGGTGAAAGGTGATTCCACGCACGCTGAGGGTGGCCAACACATGGCGCTCGCCCGGATAGGGATGGCAACAACCGGCAAATTTATGAACGGCAGGGTCAAGGGCATTCACGACCAAGACGTTCCTCTCATGGTCTTCACCTTCTTCCAGATGGATTCGACTCCGAGGCGTGGGTTTTTTCGATCGATCCTGCAAATAGTACAGAAAGGCATCGGGAGAAACGAGGTCTTGGCCGACCATCACGAACAAGTCTTCCAGAGACTTCACGTTCAGGACTTCCAGAATCAGCGGCACCTCCTCTCCTTCCAGGACTTCCCTCGGAAATCCGTGGTGCGCCAATTCCTGAAATAGGAGATCTCGTCCGACCTCATAGGCATAATTGCGCCGACGTCGAGTGATTTCCTTGGCGATGGCGTTGCGCGCCTTTGGGGTCATGCACAAGCGTTCCAGGTCGGGGTCAAACGGCAATGCGTTTTCCGCTTTGAGGACCCTGACCGTATCTCCGTCTTTGAGCTTATGCGTAGGGGGCACACGGCGCCCGCCGATGACAGCGCCCACGCAGTAGTTGCCGAGATCCGAATGGATCTTGAAAGCAAAATCCAAGACTATACTGCCCAGAGGAAACGTGTGTGCGTCCCCATGCGGGGTATAGACCGTCACCTCCTCTGTTTCGGACAACTGGATAAGGTTTCGGCGTTGGGGCGCAGGTCCTCCGTATTCGCCGACGCTGCGCAAAAACTCACTGACCTCCTTGAGATAGGACTCCGTGATCCTTTCGGGGTTGTTCCATTGGCTCAGGACCCCATAGGTCGCCCACTCATCCATACTCGTGGTGCGCACCTTGACCAGATAATTTTCTCCCTTGAAGTGGATCCGCGTATGCAGGCTCATGTAGCCGTTGTTCTTCGGGTTGGCGATAAAATCCCGAAGGCTTCGAGGGATCGGCGTCAAGGTCAAATTGACCACTCCCAAGGCACAATAGCAGGCATCCACATTGTTGGACGGAATGACCACGGTAAAGTCCACACGGTTGTCTGCATTGGCCAACCGAAGTGTGCCCTTGGCCGCATCGTAGTAAGTGCCCAGTCCTTTGACGCGACTGCGGATCTGGACGTCCATCCCCTTTCGCTCAAAAGCCTCCCTCAATCGCTCGGTGATTTCGGACACGTTAGGATGGTGATAGAGGGAGCGGAGGGTGTTGAGGATTTTCTTGCTTTTCTTGGGGTAGAGGGAAACCAGCGCCAGCTGGTACAGTTCTCTTTTCAGTGGAAAGATGTTGAGTTTGGCCGCCAAGGGGGCATAAATCTCTACGGTTTCTTGAGCGATTCTCTGCTGTTTGGGTTTGGGCAGGTAGTGGAGGGTGCGAAGATTGTGGAGCCGATCCGCTAGCTTGATGATGAGGACGCCCAATCGTCGGCTGGCCGTTTGGAGAATTTTGCTGTGGGTGAGGTCTTTGAGAACGGCGCGGTCTTGGTGGAGCCGGGTCATCTTGGTGCAGCCTTCCACCAAATCGGCGACCGTGGTCCCAAAAGCTCTTTGGATGAGCTCATAATCCACATTGGGGACGTCCTCGATGACATCGTGCAAAATGGCTGCAGCGAGCATTTCCGGATCTCGGATCGCCATCTCTTTGGCCAGGATGTAGGCTACGGTGCACGGGTGGCTGATGTAGGGCGCCCCTGATTTCCGGAGCTGGCCATCATGGAGTTCGTGCGCATAGTCCAAGGCTCGATAGAAAACGGCATTGGCCGGCTCACCCGATGGCAACAACTCTTCCATCTGGAGCCGGTAGACGCCGAGATCGAACTGTCCGGGATCTTCGGGAAGCAGTAGTTGATACAAGGTTCATCCCCTATGTGAAAATTCGGGATCCGGTCGGGCCGGATCACCTCACAAAATATATCGGATTTTCTTCTCGACGGACAGGCCGAAATAAAATGCTCGACGACCGGGTCGGTCGGCGGGCGTCACGGCCCCCTGTGCGTGCCCGACTCACGCATCGCCGGTTGCCGCAACAGGGCCTTCCGCCGCGCCGGAAAACGTTTGGGCCTTGACTTGGCAGGGAGATTCCATTACTTTCACGGCACTTCGTTGGGGGATCGTCTAGCGGCAGGACGGCGGACTCTGGATCCGCTAGCCTAGGTTCGAATCCTAGTCCCCCAGCCAATCTTTTGGTCCCATCGTCTAGTGGCCTAGGATACTGGCCTCTCACGCCAGAGACACGGGTTCGAATCCCGTTGGGACTACCATAACGGGAATCCAGGGGTCGGGTAAAACCGCTCCCTTTTTTTGTCCCGAGAAATCTGAAGCCCACCGGCGCCGGCCCGAAGACCTTGCCGACCCACCGCTTCCTGTAAGGCTGCACCTGACAAAGAGGCCGGCCGCGGCGCCCGGCTCCCCGGACCCTCATGGCCTCCGTCTCAGGACAGTGCCGCCCAAACCCTTGCCCATGGTCATCTCTGCCGAGGCAATCCTCCCCCGCTTTTCCTCTTCGGCACCACGAAACACTCTGACGGCCCACATCGGCTTTCCCTCCGCCGCCTGGCCTTCAGAGATCTCTCCTCACACATTCTCTGAACCCGGAGGGCTCCTGTCAGCGGCGACCGGTCCACGAGGGACATCCTCGAGCGCATTCAGGCATGGAGAACGCGATACAGGTCTCGGGCGTGTTCGGGGACACGTCGAGAAACCACAGGTCCTTCTTCGGCATCCACAACGAGGTCACCTTCAAGCAGGGCGCCTATCGTTTCCCAATCCGCCACATCAAAAGCTCGAAACGCGCTGAGGATTTCCTCCGTCGAAAAATCCTCATGGGATAAATCCCCGTGCGACCATCCTCGGAGAAATCCATCCAGCACGGCACTCAGCCATCGCGCCGGCGCCCACACCAATTCGCCCGTTCCTTGGTCCCGGTCCAGACGCATGCGGAAGGTCAACATGAAAAAAAAAGCCGCGAGTGCCGAAAGCCTTTCGTGGCGCTGCGAACCCGGTGGCACCAATACCGTGCGACCTCGAGCCGAAATCAAGCGTACTCGCACTTCTTCATGGTCAACGGAAACGATGAAGTCCCCTGCGGCATGGTGCCATGGATAAATCTGGTGAAAGCCTTCCCTGTCGAGAGCCAGGGTGAGCACGTAGGCCGCCCCGCGCAGAAGCCCGCACACTTGATCTTCCAACAGCCTGCTTCCCCCGGAAGATTCATCCCAGACTCGAACAGATTCAGCCTCCTCCTCGGCGCCCTTCTCCATGTGCCATTCGTGAAAGCCTTCAAACCATTGCGCAAGGAAAAAATGAAACAACCCGGTCGCCCCCGGGGTCTCTTCCACCGGAGTGCGCCCGACGGCCAACGGTTGGGGCAAGTACGGCGCTGCCGGTGTCTCGGCGAGAACCTGGAAAGTGTGCCACTCCCGTTCAAGAGCTCTTCGGCCTCGCCAATGCCGCGCCGAATTCATGGCCATGGAAAGCTCTCGGTCATTCACCCGAACCGTCACTTTGGCCACATCGTATAATGCGCCGTGCTTGACGCTGTCGACACGGATTTCGCGAATCTGTTCCGGGGATAGGCGCTCGCCGATCAGAACCTCAAGGCTTCGCCGGATAGGTTCCACGGCCCCCCGTCTTAAGACATCCTCAAGAGCCCGAAAGTACTCTCTATAGGTTATTTCCGGCACGTCCTCGGACAATCCCTTCGGAAGCGTTCGCAGCATAGCGCTTTCGTCGGGATACTTGCCGTCGATGAGAAAGACGAACACCGGGCTCGTGTCCGTCATCGGGGCTTCTCCGATGGACGATCCGCCGTCTCCTCCTCACCAGGGGAGAGGGCAGGACAGGGGGGATTGATAGAAGGAAAGGTTGCGGTTTTTTCTGAAAGGACTTTTGTGGCGTCCAGCCACCAATCGGCGAATCCGCACCCCAGTCAGTGTCTGGAGCGACTCAGGCACCCCTGCAGGGCCTCTTCCAATTCTTGGATGCGCTGCCGCAGGAGATCGCGCTCTTTTTCCAAGGCGAGGATCGCTTCACGCCACCGCGCCTCAGGGCTTTCATCGGCCATGGTTTGTCCTTCTACGCAATCGGCGCCCGCAGGGCGCTGCATCATAAAGAAAGACGATCAGCGCAGACCGTGCTCTCGAAAGAGCTGTTCCAAAAACCGAGCTTCTTTTCCCTTGTCCGCACAGGGGTCGTCGCCGTTGTTCGATATTTCTTGGACGTGAAAAAGGCAATCCACCAAAATCTCATAAGGTGTCACCGTGGTGTGACACTTGGAAAAACCATTGCCGTTGGGTTGATAGACGTGAAGGAAAAGAGACCTGCGTTTTTCCAGGGCTTCGGTCAGTTCTTCTTGGAACGATTGGCAATCAAGGTCTGAATAGATGCGGATGCAGCACTTGGTCCGCTTAAAGAAGACGTACACGCGACTGCGCACGGGAGATTCCATCGGCGCTTCCCTTTGCGACATGGACTGGGCTCACATTTCCTCGTCGTCGTTTCGCAGAGGTCCTGTGGGTATCACGATCCTCCTTTTTTCGCAACCGCCAATCGTTCCTTTAGCTCTTTCCAGACCGCGCGTTCTGCAAAGCTCCCCGCGACGTTTTCCTCAAGTTCCTGGAAAAGCTTCCAGGGGGCGGCAAAAGTGAAAACGGTGTCCCCCATTGTCTTGCACACGTTGAGGCGTGCCGAAAGATCCACCTGGCCGATGACGCCTCGAGGTGTTTCGCGCCGACCTTCTTGGTAGGCGTAGATGCCGATGCTTTGACAGCCCGCGGCGAAAGGAACAAAGACGTTTTCGTTTCCTTCACGGCCGTAGTTGGCCAAAACGACCAAAGCCGCCAATTGATGCGGCTCCGCCCAAAAGACCACTACCTGCGGCTGCGTGTCTTGAGGGTTTACGGCCTTCAGGGGCTGGAACACCACATATCGTGTCGGAACGTCCACGATGGGGAGATTTTGAACAAAGCGCTCCACCAGCTTCGGGTTTTTCAGATAAGCTTCACCCTCTCGGAAATCTTCAACGAAGGCGCCCCCACCAGATGCCTGCATTTGATCGCCCATGGCGCGCCCTTGATCCCAATGCTTGTTTCCAATGGAGAGAAAATAGTGGAAACATGCCTCCCCGCCTGGAAAAGCTTTGTATTGGTTGCCAAAACCTAAACCCACGCCGCCACCCCAACACCCGTAGGATTGCCGGTCAAACGCCGCCGGCTTTCCACGGGACGCCCCCACGAGCATCCACATGACGCAGCCCCACTTTCCGGGACGAAAAGTCGAAGAGCCCCCCGGTTTCTCATCGCTCCACAGGATGGCAACCGGCTCACTCACCATTCCCAATGCCCGAGCCACTGTGCTTTCCATTCCTACCCTCCTTCGGCTGTTCCCCCGCACGTCATCCCTACGTCCGCCCACGAGACAAGGAAAAATCCCGCCACAACACCAGATGCCAATCCCTGCCTTTGATGTTCATCTTTACACGGTCTTTCTGTCTAAGCTAAACCCAGAAACCGAACCCTTGATCCAGTCACCGCCGCCTTCAAACGAGCTTATGCAGCGCAATCGCCTGACCCTGCGAGAGGCACACGCCCCATGAACGGATATTCCTCTTACCACGTCCTCAAAAGCCGCGAAGTGTCAGGGCTTGACTACCAGATCGAATGGCGCACGGGCCATTCCGGCTTGGCCGTCATGGCTCCTCACGGGGGCGGCATCGAGCCGGGGACATCCGAACTGGCCCGCTCCATCGCGAAAGGCGCACATACTTTCTATCATTTTGAAGGACTTAAGAGAAAGAACAACGGGGTGTTGCACATGACGAGCACCCGATTCGACGAACCTGTCGCTCTGGCACTGGCCAAAGCCTCGTGGAAAGTCATCACCATTCACGGCTGCTCCGACGGGGATGCGGATCTTTACCTCGGCGGACGGGACAACAGGCTTCAGGCGACCTGCACCCGGGTTCTTCGGGAAAAAGGGTTTTCCGTGGCCGATCACCCGGTCTTTCGAGGTCTACAGAAGGAGAATCTGTGCAATCGAGGACAAGCCGGGATGGGCCTCCAAATCGAACTGTCACTGCCGTTACGTCGTCGCCTCTTCCTTCGCCTGGACCGCTGGGGCCGACGGTTTCCGTCGCCGTTGTTTCATGATCTCGTGGAAGCTTTTCGGTTGGTTCTTTCGGTCGAAGCCGGCAAGCTCCATGCCGCCCGCCGTTTGGGAGCTTAGGAAAATGAAAATTCTCCAGTACTGCCAGCATGTGTTGGGCATCGGGCATTTCCTTCGCAGCATGGAGATCGCCGCCGCATTGTCCGACCATGAAGTGTTTTTCGTTGAAGGAGGCCACCCCCTCCCCGGCTTTCACGCGCCGGCTCACGTCCGTCGCATCGCTTTGCCGCCCCTGATGATGGATCCTGCATTCCGCACCTTGGAAGCCGAAGGGGACGTGGACCAAATTCAGGAAACCCGAAAAAGAACGCTTCTCGAGCTCTACGATGCGGTGGGTCCCCAGGTCATTCTCATCGAACTCTTCCCCTTTGGCCGAAAGCGCTTCCAGTTTGAACTCATCCCTCTTCTGGAAGCCAACCGAGTGTCGCCGCACCCTGCTCGCATCGTGTGCAGTGTTCGCGACATCCTTGTCGAAAAAGCCGACCCAGCCGCCTATGAAGAGAGGGTGATCACATGGTTGAATCGTTACTTTGACTTAGTCCTCGTCCATGCCGACCCGGCGTGCGTGCGTCTGGAGGACACATTTGGTCGCGTTCAGGACATCCGACCTCCCGTCCTATACACGGGCTATGTTCGCCGGGCCTTGCCGGGGCTTCCACCACCGCGCACGGCCGGAAGAATCGTGTTGAGCACGGGGGGCGGCCGGGTCGGTGTCGACCTTATCCATGCCGTTCTTGAAGCTTTTCTCTTGATTCCGGAGCCTCGGCTTTCCCTGCATGTCCATGAAGGCCCGTTCATGGAACCTCACGACAAGCTTGTTCTCAAACGTGCAGCGGACAGGGACCCACGGGTTTCATGGCACCCTTTTTCCCATAACTTCCTCAAGGAACTGGCCCGGGCCGAGCTTTCCATCAGCATGGCGGGCTACAATACGTGTATGGACATCATATCCGCAGGCGTCAAAGCCCTCGTCTACCCCTTCCCTCAAAACCGGGAGCAGGCGTTGAGGGCCGAGAGGCTGGAGGTGCTTGGAGTCCTTCGCGTCATTCGATCTCTTGATCCTCATGACTTGAGCGCCCTGATCCAGGAAGCTCTCGCATCCCCACGACCCCGCACCCATGCCCTAAAAACCCAAGGCGCCCAAGAAACAGTTCGGGCCATTGAAAACCTTCACGGGAGAGCTTAAAAAAATTAAACACGTCCTGGGGTCTTATAAACGGTGGATCGGCGGACCGAGTCCCAAGTCTATGGCCAAGCGCATCGATCGACAAATCGTCCTTCCCTGGTCCCAAGTGCTGCGCATTTCTTTTAACGGCCTGCGGGCGCGTTTTTTTCGCTCGATGATCACCACGTCCACGCTGATGCTGGCTGTGGCCTTCCTCGCCTATACTTTCGCCGTATACGCCATCTTGGAAGGGATCTGGTCGCCGGCGGATCCCGGCCTTCAGGACGAGATCCTGTCTGCCGGTTTCACCCCAACAGATGGACATTTCGGCAGCACGGCCAAGGACCGATGGCTCGTGGTGCTCTCTCTCCTGGTATGCACCGTCGGCATCGTCAATGCTCAGCTGATGGCCGTGACCGAACGCTTTCGCGAGATCGGGACCCTGAAATGCCTCGGGGCACTGGACAGTTTCGTCATCAAGCTCTTCGTCTTGGAAGCCGCCTACCAGGGAATTTTGGGCGGAGTGGTCGGCGGGATATTGGGTGTGACTACGGCGGCGCTGACTCTGACGGTGCGCTTCGGCACCGTGACGCTCATCCATCTCCCCGCGGTTTCTCTTGGATTCCTCATGATTAAATCTGCAGTTCTCGCCGTGGCCTTGAGCCTCATCGGGGTTATGTACCCGGCTTGGGTGGCGGCCCGCATGGAACCGGCCATGGCGTTGAGATCGGAGCCTTAGTTTCTATGAACGGAAACGGTGCGCACAACGTCGTTCGCTTGGTGGACGTCACGAAAGTTTTCCGCATGGGTCAAGAAGAAGTTCACGCCCTTCGCGGAGTCTCCTTGGAAATCAAGGCCGGGGAATACATGTCCATCATGGGACCGTCGGGATCGGGCAAATCCACCCTGTTCAATATGATCGGGGCACTCGACAAGCCCACCTCGGGCCGCGTCTTTATCGACGAAGTGGACGTGGCCCAATTGGATGCCTATGAACTGGCGTGGCTCCGGTGCCGAAAAATCGGATATATCTTCCAGACCTTCAATCTGATTCAGGTCATGACCGCCATCGAGAACGTGACGTTGCCCATGATATTCGCCGGCATGGGCCGGGACGAATACATGGATAAGGGGATGGAGCTGCTCAGGTTGGTGGGCCTTGCGGAGCGTTTTCAGCACAAGCCTTCTGAACTTTCCGGAGGGCAGCAACAGCGGGTGGCCGTAGCCCGCGCTCTGGCCAACGACCCCGCCATTATTCTGGCCGATGAACCTACGGGGAATCTGGACTTGAGCACCGGCGAGGAGATCATCACCCTTCTTAAGACATTATCCCAACAAAGGGGAGTGACCATTATCTCCGCCACGCATGATATCAAGATGATCAATGTGTCGGACCGCGTGGTCTGGATCCGGGACGGCCGAATTGATCGCATTGAAGACCGGGAAAAACTGCAAGTGTCCGTGGGGCAAGTGATCTGATGAATTTCCTGGCAAAAAAGGATGCGCTCGCGTTCCACACCTGCCGATTCCCGCGACGCAGGGGGATCACGGGCATCGCGACACGGCTTACGCTTCTGACTTTTCTCCTTGTCATGGCATGGGGTGTCGGTGGATTTTCACCTAAGAGCGCGGTGTCTGCCGGTGATCCCTTGGTCCACCATCTTGAGGCCCTCACCCGAACGCCTGATCGTTCCACCGGCACGCCGGGGTGCGATGCGGCCGCTGAGTACATTTTCCACACCTTTCGGCGTCTCGGGCTCAAGAATGTGGACCGCCACTTTTTCTTCGTGCCCGTCCCGGTTTTGGATAAAGGACAGATCTCCGTCGGTGCGGAAAATTACCCACTTTACCCCTGGTCACCGAACATGGCCATGATGTCCCAAACCCCGCCCGAGGGCCTGGAAGGCCCACTAGTGGACGTCGGAGACGGGGCGTTGTCGCAATTTGATGGCCGATCCATCCGAGACACCCTCGTGCTCATGGATGTTGCCTCTGGAGAAAACTGGTGGATCGCTGTCCAGATGGGCGCGAAAGCCGTCATCTTTTTGGGGGGCGAGGAAGACACCCGGGATGAATTTCTCGTGAAGAACATCCCCACCCCATTGGATTTTCCAAGGTTTTATGCACCCCCGGAAACTGCGGCCATTTTGCGCAAGGCTGCGGCTCAAAATCAACAGGCCCGGGTGCAGGTGCAAAGCCACTGGGAACATCACTTGGCACAAAATATCTTTGGCGTCGTGCCCGGTTCTTCACCGGAGCTTTCCAAAGAACTGGTGATTATTGAGGCGTCTTACGATGCATCGTCTCCTGTGGTGGGCATGGCGCCTGGAGTGGACCAAGCCGTTTCGGCAGCCATGCTCCTTCATCTCGCCGAAACCTTGATGATCAACCCCCCGGCACGCAGTACCCTTCTCGTAGCCGTTTCCGGCCACGGCCAAGGACTTTTGGGCACGCGCCATGTCTTGTGGACCTTGGAAGGGCCGCGCCGCAGTCTCCGCACCGAACATCGCTCATTGTCCGACAAACAGAAGCAGATCGACGAACTCCGAGGACTCTTGTCCCGTCCAGATCCTCTTCAGGTTGACCCTGACCGACCCATGTCCCGCGCGATGGTGTGGTCCTACGCGGTCGAACGGGCCAAGGACGAGGCGGATCGCCTGAGTCGTGAAGCCCATTCCGACCAAGCGAGGATGTTCCAGGCATTGCAGTATCGGCGGCTCAGTTGGAAAGAAGACATAGATGCCCTTACGCCCGAAGAACGGATCTTGGCCACAGAACTTATTCGTTCGAGCCTGAACGATCTCAATAGGGAGCGCGAAGAAATCCGCCTCCGCTTGCGGGCCGTCAAGTCCTGGATGACGTTGCGCAACCTTGCCGATGAGTATGAAAGAGTTCTGCATCTTGGCCTGTCTCTGTCATCCCAGTCCGGCCTTTTGACCCTCTCCGAGTGGGGCGGCACGTTCCCTTTGCGGGAGCCGGTGTATCGCATGGTCCGCGACGTGGCCCTCGCCGATCTCTTCCGGCGCTCGGCGGAAGATCTCGCCCGCCGCACCGGACGGCCACCCATTTTTGAAAAGACGGACCGCCACGGTGCCGATTCGGCGTCCCGGGCCGTGGACACCCTCGGGACACTTTGTTTGGCGTGTGATATCGGAGCCCTTTCCAGTTGCCCATCCTTTGCTTTGACCAGCGCCAACAATCGCCACACTTTCTGGGACACGCCTAATGACACGAAAGCCCGTCTGAACCGGCCTGCTTTGACACTGCTCCAAGAAAACGTCGCCGATCTCCTGGCCAAGGTGATCTCCCACCCGGCCCTCAAGGAAAGCTGCCGAAGCGGGGTCGAAGGCCTCTCGGCCGTCGAGGGGCGGGCCATGTTCATCCGTCAGGGCGAACTCTTCCCGGACAAGCCGGCTGCGGGGACCATCATATGCGCTCTTCAAGGAGACTCCCTTGTCCGTGTCATGTCGTTTCGTGACGGATCCTTTTTCATTCCCGCGGTGGCCAACAAACGGGTCGCTTTCCAAAAACTTCTCATTGAAGCCTACGGCGTAGACCCGCAAACGGGAAAAATCCGCTGGGTCGCCGACAAGGTCCAGACCTCCAAGGACAATTACCGCTTGAACATCAAAGGGCGCCTCGCCAGCACCACTCTGGTTATGTTTCCTTGCCGACAGACGGATATCGTCGGTGTTCTGGATCCGCAACGCATGGATTACCTGACAAAAATCAACGTGCTGGACGGGGTGACCGGGGCCCGGCCTTTGCGGTATTGGTACAGCCGCGTGGACGGTCGAGACACTTTCGCCGTGTCGGTGTTTTTGGAAGAGGGAAGTCGTTTCAAATTGATTCTTTCCGATACGCTTTTGCGCAAGGAGCTCCTTCTGATCAACGGCACGGCGGAGAATCCCATGGGCTTGGGATATCCCATTGGGGACCCTCCTCTGATCGCCGAAACCCCAATGCGAGTGGTGGACGACCTGACGCGTCTCGTGGGCGAACGCCTGAAAAACCTCAACACTCACGGGATCAGCAACAAATATCTACAAAACTTATACCATGAAGCCCTGGATGAGCGGAGCCGAGCGCGGGAAGACCAGGCCGAGATGCGCCACAGTCGCTCTTGGGAGAAAACCCTCTCCGCTTGGGCTAAACTCATTACGGTCTATAACGAAATCGAAAACACTCAGAAAGACGTGCTCGCAGGGGTGATGTTTTTTATCGCCTTGTTCGTGCCTTTTGCTTACTGCCTTGAACGGTACCTGTTTTGTTTTCGAAACATCTATAAACAGATCACGGCGTTCTTTCTCCTCCTCGTCGCCACGATCCTCGTCATCAGGGCGCTCCACCCGGCCTTTCGGCTGACCTACAATCCCATGGTGGTGATTATCGCCTTTTTCATAGTGGCCTTGAGCCTTCTGGTGTCGTGGATCCTCTTCATGCGCTTTGAACAGGAAATGGCCGCAACACCCATAAATCAGGGAACGGCCTCGGCAAAAGAAAGTGTCAATAAATGGCAGGCCTTTGGGGCCGGGTTCGCCATCGGAGCCTCCAACTTGAACCGGAGACGATTGCGCACGGCCCTCACGTCCATCACCCTGATCATTCTCACTTTTACCATCATGTCCTTCACCAATGTGAAGAGCCTGACCAAGACCACAATGACCCGAGTCGGGGACAACCCGCTCTACGGCGGGATACTCATGAAACACCATTTGTGGCGTCCTCTGACGGCCCTCACGTTGGAAAGCCTCGCAGCCCGCTACGGCGACCGTGCTGTCCTCTGGCCCCGCTCGTGGATCGAGCCAACCCATCCTTCCCTCCGGGCGGTGGCCTCCGTCAGCACGGACACCAAGGTCATGCCCGTTGAAGGTGTTCTAGGACTGGGCAGCAACGCTCCAGCTCCAGTGAAAAACATGGTCCACATTGGACGGTGGTTCACCAATGAAGATGTTCGGAGCATGCTGCTCCCGACTCCATTGGCCCGGAAGCTGGATCTGGATCCGACGCGAGATGTGGGAGCCACCGTGTATCTGTGGGAAGTCCCGTTTACCGTCATTGGGTTTTTTGATCCGGATCGGTTAGAAGCTTTGAAGGATCTCGACGGAACGCCCATCAAGCCTGTTTATCTCGAAATTTCTCCGGATGCCGATCTGTCCGAAGCCGAAGCCGAGGCCATGCAATCCGGTGAAACCGTCGGACCGATGATAGAACGGTTTCGGGCGGCCTCCGCCGAATCCACGGTATTGATCCCTCATGCCACGTGTATATCTCTGGGGGGGAGTCTGCGGGCGGTGGCCCTCGTGACGGAGCGGCCGGCAATGGCTTTGGAAATTGCCGAAGACTTGTCTCGACGCCTCACCTTCCCCTTGTTCGTGGGAGCCGATGTCACCTACTATCATTCAGCCGCCAAAACCTTGCGTTATCAAGGCGTTGCGAATCTTCTCGTGCCCATGCTCATCGTGATCTTCATTTGCCTCAACACCATGGTCGGGCACGTTCACGAAAGGAAATCGGAAATCGGCGTCTACACTTCTGTCGGTCTTGCGCCGAGCCATGTAGGATTCTTGTTTATTGTGGAAGCCCTCTCACTGGCCGTGCTGTCCACGGTGATCGGTTACATTGCGGCCCAGCTTAGCGCCCACTTTTTGGGAAAGACACGCCTTTTCGCCGAACTGACCTTCAACTATTCCTCCTTGGCCAGTGTGGCCTGCATGGTGCTCGTCTTTTCGGTGGTCCTTTTGGCCTCCCTTTACCCCGCCCGCATGGCGGCCGCGCTGGCCATGCCCGACGTGACCCGCACGTGGACGCTGCCTAATGCCCAAGGCGACCTTCTGGAACTCCATCTCCCCTTCCTTCTAAAGCCCGAGGAAGAACCGGGCATCATGGCTTTCCTGGCCGGATTCATCCGGGAACACCAAGACGTGGCCCAAGGCCCGTTTATTGTGGACGACGTGCATCTCACACCGGCTTCTCCCGACGCGGACGGAACTCAGCTCCCGCAACTGGTGTGTTTTTGGCTTTACGCCAATGTGTGGTTGGCGCCGTTTGATTTTGGTATCAAGCAACGGTTGCACCTGCATTGCTGTCCATCCGTCGATGACCCGAGTTACATGGAGGTGGCCATCCAAATGATCCGCCTTTCCGGTGAACGGACGGCCTGGCAGCGGGCCAATCGCAACTTCATCAAGGTCATACGGAAACAGATGCTCTTGTGGCGACTTCTCGATCCGGAAACCAAGGCCTTGTACACCCGCAACGCCGGGACTCCCGTTCCGAAGGGTGTCCCGAAAGACTTCGGAGGTTCCCCAGAAGGGCAAGGATAAATCATGAAGGGAAGAAGACTGCGCTGGAGGGTGATCGCCCTGGGGATACTTTTATCGGTCCTTCTGTGCGCCCTGACCCCATATAACAATGTGCGGTTGCAGAACAGCCCCCTTGCGGGAGGCCACTTTCCCTTGGCTTCCTTCGGTGTGCTCCTTTTCTTTGCGGCCATCTACAACCCCGTTGCCCGAAAGATCCAACGTGGAGCCGTGCTGAGCGCCCAAGAGTTGCTCCTCCTATGGGCCATGGTCACTGTGGCCACAGGTATTGCCTACACCGGCCTTTTTCGGACATTTCTCATCAACATCACCACCCCCGCCTGGCTTGCCGCCACAGGACATCCCACAGGAAAAACGCTCCTCGAACTCCTGCCTGAAAGCCTCTTCCCGAGGGACCCGGAGATGATCCAAAACCTTTACCGCGGGTTTGAAAACGGCCGGCACCTTTCCTGGCTGCAGGTTCTCGCCCGTATCCCCTGGTCCAGCTGGATGACACCGCTGACCCTCTGGGGGATCTTTATCGCCTGCATTTACGCGGCGTTCCTGGGCCTCACAGGCCTTTTGAGTCATCAATGGATCGAAAACGAGAAGATGAACTTCCCCCTGCTCAGGGTCCCTTTGGAGATCGGGGAGGAATCGGAGAAAGGCGCTTTGAGTTCCTACGTGGGGCATAAGCTTTTCGTGATGGGTTTCTTTGTCCCCATCCTCCTACATCTCATGAATGGGCTGCATACTTATTACCCCCAAGTTCCCCAGATTCCCGTACTGTTCCTTGCCCAGCCATATATCCCCAGGGAAGGACTTCTGTCGGGCTTTTACAAAGTGAAAATCTATCTTTATCCGGCTTTCATCGGCTTTGCTTATCTCACTTCCAAACAAGTGTCCTTCAGTCTATGGTTTTTTTTCTTTCTCGGTGGCCTTCTACCCGGATTGCTCCAACTTGTGGGCTGGAGGCTGCCTTCCGCGGCCATGGGGACGACTTTCGGCCCAGTCTTGGCGAGAGTGGAAGAAATGCAAATGATTGGGGCCTTCGCGGTGTTCTTCTTTTTTGTCCTCTGGCTGGCCCGTCATCATCTCCTGGAAGTCATCGCCGGCTTTTGGCGGCGGGACACTGGCGGGGAAGAGCCACCCAAAAGTCTCCTGCATCCCCGAAAAGCATTGCTTCTTTTCCTTGCAGGAGGCGGGGGGGCGGTCTTGTGGACGACCACCTTCGGCATGGATCCACTGCCGTCTGTGCTGTTTCTCGGGGTATGTTTCATGCTCCATGTGGTCACGGCACGGCTCATCTGCCAAGGCGGGCTTCCATACTTCACCCTCACGGCCGCTCCGTCCGACGGCTTCCTTTCCATGATCGCCACGAAGGCCATCGCTCCGTTAACCCTCGCTTTGGGATTGGTGGTTCAGAAAGTGGCATTTGTAGATGTGCGCGAATCCCTCCTGCCTTCTTTATTCCACGCGTCCAAAGTGGCGGAAGGGGTACGTGTCCGGCGGCGCTTCCTTTTCGGCATCCTCTCCGCGTTGACCCTTGGGGTGGTCGTCTCGTGCGCGGCCATGTTGGTGGTGAGTTTTCAATACGGCATTACGATGCTTCCCGACGACTGGGCTCTGGAAACCAGCCGCCGTGTCCACGAAGGGGCCGCCCAGCTGCTGCGCTATCCTGAAGGTCCCAAGAAATGGAGCATGGTTTTTGCCGGCATTGGAGCCGCCGTGATGACGCTCCTCGTGTTCGGCTATCGGCGATTTTTGTGGTGGCCCCTTCATCCCATCGGCTATCTGACGACCTATAGTTCGGCCTTGCGCATACTCTGGTTCAGCTTCCTCATCGGGTGGCTGTGTAATGCCTTGGTGCTGCGCTACGGCGGGGTCAAAGCCTTCAAGGAAGCACGACGCCTTTTCATCGGCTTGGTCGTGGGAGACATGGTCATGGCCATGGCTTGGCTCATCGTGGGTATTTTTACACCCGTGAGCTATCATGTGCTTCCCCTTTAGCCCTGGAAGACATGGGGACACGACAGGGACACGGAGACGTTTCATGATCGAGGATAAAGAACTCAAGGAATATCGAGATCTCCTTGAGCCCCCGGCACAATTTCGGGACGGCTTCGGTTGGAAATCCGTCATTGGAGCCATTTTCATCGGCTTTCTTATGATGCCCGGGTCGATGTACCTGGGACTCGTCATTGGCACGGGCATCGGTCCGGCGGCCCGTTGGGTGACGATCATCCTTTTTGCGGAGGTCGCCAAAAGAGCGTATACGCGACTCAATCAACAAGAAATCTTTGTGCTCTATTACATGGCGGGAGCGGCTATGGCCTCTCCCTTCTCAGGACTCTTATGGAATCAGTATCTGGTCCAATCCGAGGCGGCACGAATGTTGGGCCTCACCCAACACATCCCCTCCTGGGTGGCGCCCCAGCCGGGATCGGAGTCTCTTATCGAAAGAACCTTTTTCCACAGGGATTGGCTGGTGCCGATTCTGCTGATGATTGGCTTCGAACTCATCCAGGCCGTCGACCATTTTGGGCTGGGTTATGCGCTCTATCGGCTCACGTCTGACGTGGAAAAACTTCCGTTTCCCATGGCGCCGGTGGGGGCCCTTGGGAATATGGCCCTTGCCGAATCTGCGGAACAGAGGGAGACCGGCTGGAAGTGGCGCCTGTTTTCCATCGGAGGGATGATTGGATTGTGTTTCGGGTCCATTTACGTCCTGCTCCCTGCCGCTTCAGGGGTCATTCTTTCAGAACCCGTTCGGCTTCTCCCCATTCCATGGATCGAACTCACGCCATTCACGGAAGACATCCTTCCTGCGGTGGCCACCGGCATCCAGCTGGATCTTGGGCTCCTCTTCATCGGGATGGTCCTGCCCTTCTGGGCTGTCATGGGTGGTGCCGCAGGATTCTTGATCACTTTGGTTGCGAATCCCATTTTGTACCACCATGGCATTCTCCAGCGCTGGCACCGGGGAATGGGCACGGTGGATACCGTCTTTGCCAATAATTTCGATTTCTATATGAGTTTCGGCATCGGCATCGGGCTCGCTATCGCTGTGGTCGGCATGGCCCAAGTCTTTCGGGGGATCCGCTCGGAGGCCATGGCGCCTTTTCGGGAACGGATGAAAAAACTTTTCCAACCGCCGCCCGGCAGAGGAGATTTTAGCATTTGGATTGCTTTGGCCATTTATGTGGCCAGCACTCTGGCTTACGTGGTCCTGTGTTCGATCCTGGTTCCCGGCTTTCCCTGGATTTTTTTGGTTGCCTACGGTTTTGTCTACACGCCTTTTATCAGTTACGTTTCGGCCCGCATGGAAGGTATCACGGGCCAATTTGTCAGTCTTCCCATGGTGAGGGAGGCAAGTTTTATCGCCGCGTCCAAATTCTTCGGCTACCATGGCATCGGCATCTGGTATGCCCCCATTCCTATCCATAATTACGGGAAAGCCACAGTGCGGTGGCGGGAAATCGAGCTGACCGGGACCAGTTTCCGAAGCATCATTAAAGCGGAAATTTTGGTCTTCCCGGTGGTGATGATCGCCAGTCTCCTCTTTTCGCAATACATCTGGCGACTCGCTCCCATCCCTTCGACCCAGTACCCGTACGCTCAGGAGCTGTGGCATCTCCAGGCGCTCAACAGCCTGTTGCTTCAAAGCGCCACGCTGGAAGGGTACTCGCCGTTTTTTGAGGCCTTAAAGGGGCAGTATGTCTTGTGGGGCTTGGGGCTGGGCACCTTGGTGTACTGGATTCTCAGCGTGCTTCACTGGCCTGTGCTACTCATATACGGGATCGTAAGAGGCCTCGGGCAATCCACACCTCATGGGATTTTCCTGGAAATCATCGGGGCATTCTTGGGCCGCTACTATTTTTCCAAAAAATATGGGCTGGCCTGGCGTCAATACGCTCCTGTACTCCTTGCCGGTTTTTCTTGCGGCATGGGGCTCATGGGCATGCTGGCCATGGGTTTCACCCTCATCATGCGTTCTCTTGGAAGCTTGGCCTATTGAGGCAACGCTGCGGCGGTTTTTCTGTGGTTTCCTGCCATGCTGCGGACCTTGCACCCTCATTGTCCTAAATCCAAAACTCTGAAAGCCCCTTTCTAAAACCACATGACCGAGACCATTTTCTCAGACTTTGCAAACCCAGCGTTTGTCGGAGATAGTAGAAAACGCTGGACCACACCGCCGCCGCGTTCAGGAGTTGTGCATGGAAATCACGAAGTTTTCAATCCCGGAAATCATCTTTGGACGCGGTGCCTTGAAATATGCGGGGCTGTGCGCCAAACGTCTGGGCGCGGAAAAGCCCATGGTGGTCAGTGATCCGGGACTGCGTGAAGCCGGATGGGTGTCGCGCCTATTGGATGTCCTCGCCGGAGAGGGATTGGAATGGTGTTACTTCGAGGACGTTGTCAGCAATCCCCGGGACACTCAGGTGGCCCATGGCGCCCTGTTCTACGCCGAACATAAAGCGGACGTCATTATTGCCCTTGGAGGCGGAAGCCCTATGGATGCGGCCAAAGGCATTGCCGTCGTGGCCAGCAATGGGGGGAGAATTCAGGACTATGAAGGCGCCAACCGCATTCACCGTCCTTTGCCACCCATGGTTTTTCTTCCTTCCACCGCGGGGAGCGGGTCAGACATTTCTCAGTTCGCCATTATTACGGATACACGCCGGCGGCTCAAGATGACCATTGTCAGTCGAACACTCGTCCCTAACATCTCCATCATTGACCCCAATGTGCTCACCACCAAACC
Source organism: Desulfosoma profundi (assembly GCF_055387865.1). Lineage (NCBI taxonomy): Bacteria > Pseudomonadati > Thermodesulfobacteriota > Syntrophobacteria > Syntrophobacterales > Syntrophobacteraceae > Desulfosoma > Desulfosoma profundi. The sequence continues at coordinate 326,572 of NZ_AP042420.1, forward strand.
CCGCTACCTCGTCTTAGCCGCCGCCATCGATGCCTTGGCCCATGCCATCGAATCCTATGTGTCCGTTATCGCCTCCCCCTTCACGGAACTCCAGTCCCTCAAAGCCATTGAAATGATCAGCATCCATTTACCTCGGGCGGCCCAAGACCCTTCCTTGGAAATTCTGGAAGCCCTAAGCATTGCCAGTACCGCCGCGGCTATGGCATTTAGCAATGCGAGCTTGGGAGCGGATCACGCTTTGGCCCACTCCCTTGGCGGCATGTTCGATGTGCTTCACGGGGAAGTGCATTCGGTGTTGTTGCCGGCTGTTATGAGATTCAACATGGAAGCAGCCCTGCCCAAAATGGCTCAGATCGGGAAAATCCTGATCGGGAAAAGCCTGCGCAGTGAGCGGAAAACGGCCCAAGCGGGCATTGAGGCCCTGGAGCATCTCTTCGCTTCCCTGGGGATGAAACATCGGCTTCGAGATTTGGTTCCGGAACCTTCTTACGTGCCACAACTGTGTCGCACGGCGGCCCAAGATGCGTGCTTGTTGACCAACCCAAGGCCCGCCACATGGATGGATCTCCTCAAAATTTGCGAAGAGGCCTGGTGATGAATTCTCGTCCTTCTTTGGAAGACTTGATCGGCATTGAATATTCCAAACTGGGTTTTTTTCGAGAAGCCCAGGAAAGGATCGCTCAATTGCACGCCTCGACGCTGGAATTGGAACGACGGCGTCAGCAGATTCAAGCCATTTTGGACGGAATCACGGATGTCATGGCGGTGATCACCCCGGAGGGACGCATCACCTCTGTCAATCGGGTTTATTACGATATGTTCGGGGGCAATTCCCCTATCGGTCGCCTCTGCCACAGCGCATTTCGAGGCACCGACGAACGGTGTCACCCTTGTCCGGCGCTCATCGCCTATGAAACGAATCGGTTGTGCCGCCAGGAGCACCTGTTGACCATCAACGGCTCCAGACGCTATTTCGAGATCACGGCCTCTCCTTTGAGGAACTCCCAGGGCCGTCCTTGTCACATTCTGCTGCTGAAACGTGATGTGACTTTGGAGCGCCAATATCAGGCCAAGCTCAACCATGCCGAAAAGATGAGCACCGTGGGTCTTTTGGCCGCAGGGGTCGCCCACGAGATCAATAACCCCTTGACGGCCATTCTGGGATTTGTCCAAGCCATACGCAAACGTCTTCCCGAAGTGCGGGGCCAAATGCCCCCCGATTTCTCTTCTACGCTGGAAGAATACACGGCCATCATCATGGAAGAATGCGCCCGATGTCAGGAGATTGTGCAAGGTCTTTTAAGTTTCAGCCGGCCGTATTCCGGAACCATGATCCCGGTGGATCTCAATCAATGCGTGCAGGAGACGGTGAAATTGCTGCGGCATCGCTTCCCCGAATATCCGCAACTCCAGTTTCACCAAGAGTTGGAGACAGAGCTTCCTAAGGTCCTCGGAGCCCCTTCGGAAATCAAGCAGCTTTTGCTGAACCTGCTTCTCAACGCCTTGGATGCTCTCCCCAACGGCCAAGGGACCATGCGCGTGCGTACCTTCGTCCGCGACAACACAGTCTGCCTCGAAGTTCAAGACACGGGCTGCGGCATCGACAAGGAGAACCTGGAGAAGATCTTCGCGCCTTTTTTCACCACCAAGCCCGTCGGCCGGGGTACAGGGATGGGACTTTCCATGTGCTATTCCATCGCTCAGGCCCACAATGCTTCCATCGAAGTGGAAAGCGAGCCTCACAAAGGATCCACCTTTCGCGTGGTGTTCGGAAAGATGTCATGACGCCCATGCGTGTTCTGCTCATCGACGACGAATTATCCATCCGAAAGCTGGCGGAAAAAGAACTGACCGCTCCCCACCGAAGGATTGTCACGGCGGACAGTGCGGCTGCGGCTAAAAAACGCATCGCCGAGGAGACGTTTGATGTCGTCGTGGCGGACATTCGGCTGCCCGACGGCGACGGCATCGAGCTTTTAAGCTTCTTTCGACAAACATTACCTGACGTGGAAGTTATCCTGATCACGGGCTACGGCACCGTGGAAAGCGCTCTCAAGGCCATGCGGCTGGGCGCCTACGACTACATCACCAAACCGTTCGATTTGGAGCGGTTGGAAGTTGTCCTGGAAAAGGCCTTTGAACGGGTGTGCCTTAAGAGAGAAAACCGCCGACTGCTGCACGGACATAAGGATATGGGCGCCCCCCGCCTCGTGGGCCGATCTCCAGCCATGCGTCACATTACCCAGCTGATCAAAAAGGTCAGTCCACACACCACATCGGTGCTCATCACCGGAGAGTCCGGGACCGGCAAAGAGGTTGTGGCACGAAACATCCACGCTCTAAGCCCCCGGACGCAGCGCCCTTTCGTCGTTAAGAACTGCGCGGAATTGCAAAAGGACCTTCTGCGCAGTGAACTGTTCGGCTATGTCAAAGGAGCCTTTACCGGAGCCCAGGAGACACGCGACGGCCTGATTCACCTTGCCGATGGAGGCACCCTATTTCTTGACGAAATCGGGGACATGCCTTTGGATCTCCAAGGGGCGCTTTTGAGAGTCCTGGAGACCAAGAAGTATCGACGGGTCGGCGATCAGCAAGAGCGGCATGTGGACGTGCGATTCCTTTTCGCCACCCACCGAGACTTGAAGGCTGAAGTGGATGCGGGCCGCTTTCACGAAGCCCTATATCACCGACTGAACGTTTTCCATATTCATCTCCCTCCGTTGAGGGAACGACGCGAGGACATTCCCTTGCTGGTGGAACATCTTTTGGGGGTTCTAGGTCAACCTGGAATCTCCTACAAAATACCCGATGAGACCCTAGGTTATCTCATGGCTTACCACTGGCCGGGGAACGTTCGGGAGCTTCGCAATGTTCTCGAACGCTGTCTGATCCTCAGCGAAGATCGGGTTATTCTCCCCATCAGCCTCCCCTGGGAGCTCACCCGAGGGGCTCCTCCAACGGGTCCAGCCGCTTTCTCATGCCAAACCCTTCAAGAAGTGGAACGGCTCCATATTCAAAAGGCCTTGGCGCATTTTTCGGGAAACAAGACCGAAGTCGCTCGAGCCCTTGGGATCAGCCGCCGAACCTTGTATCGCAAAATGAAAGCCTACGGTCTCAATGACAGCGCGGGTGACTCTGCAAAAATCTCCACTCATGTGACAGAATGACACATCGGTCCTTCCCCACGGACAGAAAGACTCACATCCAAAACCGACCCGTCCTAAAACCCCTGGATATCCCGAAAAAAACAAGTCACTGTTTTTCCTAAAGGAAAAGAGCGCAAGAACGTGAGCCGACCTGCGTAGAGCGTTCTGTCCCTCAAGCCAGATTGGCACAAACCCCAGACCGCCTTTCCATATCTTTTAGGCAAGTCCCTGTTTTCACATTCTTTAATGTGGTGGCATCTATCTTGATTACTTGATGGATGTGTGCCTTCGCAGGGAAGGCCTAGTGGGAGTGTTTTCAAAGCAAAGAAGGAGGCAAGTTATGGCGGTTAGAGAACAAGTCTATGGGTTTTACATCCCGACGGTCACGTTGATGGGCATTGGGTCTCACAAAGAAATTGGAAATCAGATCAAGGTCCTTGGAGGCAAGAAGCCGTTTTTGTGCACGGACAAGGGGATTGTTTCCGCAGGCATTGCGGATCAAATCATCCAGTTGATCAAGAAAGACACCGGGCTGGATGTGGTTGTCTTTGACGAGACGGTTCCCAATCCCACGGATGTGAACGTGCATGATGGCCTGAAGGTCTATAAGGACAACGGCTGCGACCTCATTATCTCGCTGGGCGGGGGCAGCTCCCATGACTGCGCAAAAGGCATCGGGATCGTCGCCACCAACGGCGGCCACATTCGCGACTATGAAGGCATTGACAAATCCAGCAAGGCCATGCCGCCTTTCATCGCAGTGAATACCACCGCCGGGACGGCCAGTGAAATGACCCGTTTTTGCATCATCACCAATACCGACACCAAGGTGAAAATGGCCATCGTGGACTGGAGAGTGACTCCCAATGTGGCCATCAACGATCCCCTGCTCATGATGGGCATGCCTCCCGCGCTCACGGCCGCCACCGGCATGGACGCGCTCACCCATGCCGTGGAAGCTTACGTATCCACCATTGCCACCCCCGTAACGGACGCCTGCGCCCTGAAGGCCATCGAACTCATCGCCCAGAATTTGAGGGCGGCCGTGGCCAATGGAGCCGATGTGGAAGCGCGGGACAAAATGGCTTACGCAGAATACCTTGCCGGAATGGCTTTCAACAACGCAAGCCTAGGCCACGTCCATGCCATGGCCCACCAGCTCGGCGGCTTCTACGATCTACCTCACGGAGTCTGTAACGCCATTCTCCTCCCGCACGTGGAACGTTTCAACATGATCGCCAAGATGGATCGTTTTGCGGACATCGCGGTCGCCATGGGAGAAAACATCAACGGCTTGTCCCCGCGTTGCGCCGCGGAAAAGGCTCTGGAGGCCATCGTCACACTCTCCCAGGATGTGGGCATTCCTCGAGGTTTGGCCGAATTGGGGGTGAAAGAACAAGACATTCCCATTATGGCTCAGAACGCGCAAAAGGACGCCTGTGGTTTGACCAACCCGCGGTGCCCGACACTGGAAGATGTCATTCAAATCTATAAGAACGCTTTGTGAGACGGATAGCGCTGTCTGGAGGAAGCCGCCTTTCCGACGGTATCCGTGTCCTCGAACCCTTTCCAGGGTGCCTCTTCGCTGCATCCTCGGAGCCTACGTGCCTGAAGCACCGACGATGCAGCGATGCCCACTGGAGTCCATTCCGGTTCGACGCTTTACTTCTTGGAAAAAATGTGATTTTAAAATCAAGCAAAAGGAACGGGCTGACCCCGGGTCGTTAGACAAGCGGGATGTGACGACCGCCTTGGGAGTCTCTTCCATGCCGCAACATGACGATCATGACCACCCATCCGTTGTGCTTTACGCGTTGCTCACGTGCCCCCACTGTCGACGTGTGAAAGAGATGTTGCAGGAGTACGGCGTCCCCTTTGAGCTCTGCCTGGTGGATCTCTTAACCGGTGAGGAGCGTTCCAGAGTTTTGGCCGAGATCAAGTCCAAGAATCCCGAGGTCTCATTCCCGACCCTGGTGGTCCACGATCGGGTCATTGTGGGGTACCGACCCGACGTTATCGACCAGGCCTTACGCAGTGTGAAATGGATTCAATCGAACTGAAAGAATTGGGAAAGCGGTGCGGGAGCGTCCATCTGTAAATCCCGCGAAATTGTCGTGAATCGGCTGAAGAAAAGGAGATGCGGTGATGGACAAGATTCTTCGGATTAACATGGGAGGGCCCGACGGGCCCAAAGTCAGTGTGGAACCCATGGGGGAGTACGCAGGATTGGGCGGTCGAGCCCTGACTTCGGCCATTGTCTCCAAGGAAGTCCCTCCCACGTGCCATCCTTTGAGCGCTGAAAATAAGCTGGTCATCGCCCCGGGGCTCTTGAGCGGGACCGCGGGGGCCATGACCGGTCGCATCTCCGTGGGCTGCAAGAGCCCACTTACCGGTGGGATCAAGGAAGCCAACGCCGGCGGCCAGCCCTCCCAAGTGCTGGCACGTTTGGGTTATGCGGCCATCGTCTTGGAAGGCAAGCCCAAAGATGACACGCTTTACAAGGTCGTGATCAATGCGGATGGAGTCAAGGTTCTTCCCGCCAACGACCTGAAGGGCCTCGGCAACTACAAGACAGTGGAAAAAGCCAAAGAGGAGTTCGGTGACAAGATCGCCTGCATTTCCATCGGTCAAGCCGGCCAAATGAAGCTGGCCGCCGCCTCGGTGGCCTGCACAGACCCGGAACTGCGCCCCACCCGCCATGCCGGCCGAGGGGGTGTCGGCGCCGTCATGGGATCCAAGGGCGTGAAGCTCATCGTCCTGGATGATACGGGCATGAAGATGCGTTCACCTAAGGATCCGGAAAAATTCAAGGAGGCCAACAAACGGTTCGTGGACGGTCTGCGGCGCCATCCCGTGACTGGACAGGGACTTCCGGCCTACGGAACCAACGTCCTGACCAATGTCATCAACGAGGCAGGGGCTTATCCCACGTATAATTTCAAGGAAGGCCGGTTTGCCGGAGCTGCCAAAATCAGCGGAGAAACGCAGGCGGAAACCGAAAAAGCCCGAGGCGGCAATCCCACCCACGGATGCCATCGCGGCTGCGTCATCCGTTGTTCCGGAATCTATGTGGACAAGGATGGTAATTACATCACCAAACAACCGGAATATGAGACCGTCTGGGCTCATGGGGGCAACTGCGGCATCGACGATCTTGACGCCATCGCGCATATCGATTTTCTGGACGACGATATTGGATTGGACACCATTGAGATGGGGGCCACCATAGCCGTGGCCATGGAGGCCGGGCTGGCCAAATTCGGAGACGCTCAAGCCGCCATCGAACTTGTCAAAGAAGTGGGGAAAGGCACTCCTTTGGGGCGTATCTTGGGGAGCGGTGCAGCCGTCACCGGCAAGGTGTTCGGTGTGGAAAGGGTTCCCGTAGTCAAGGGCCAAGCCATGCCCGCTTACGACCCGCGAGCCGTCAAGGGTATCGGTGTGACGTACGCCACCAGTACCATGGGTGCCGACCATACGGCAGGTTATGCCGTGGCCACCAATATCTTGAAGGTGGGCGGCAATGTGGATCCGCTCTCCCCACAGGGACAAGTGGAGCTTTCTCGAAACCTCCAGATCGCCACGGCCGCCATCGACTCCACCGGCATGTGCCTGTTCATCGCTTTTGCGCTGCTAGATCAGCCCGATACGTTCCAAGCGTTAATCGACATGATCAATGCCTTCTACGGACTCAACATGACCGCGGACGATGTGACGGCCTTGGGCAAGAAAGTCCTCTCCATGGAGCGCGACTTCAACCTGCGGGCCGGGTTTTCTTCCAAGGATGACCGGTTACCGGATTATTTCAAGAAAGAAGCTTTGCCGCCCCACAACGTCACCTTCGATGTGCCGGACGAAGAGTTGGACAAAGTGTTCAATTGGTAAAGGGCTGTCAATGCACATCCCACAGGCGGGCTCACGCCCGCCTTTTTCTTTCTTCGCATCCCCTCCTCCCGCCGCACAAAAAGGGCCTTCGATTTTATCAAGCCACTTTGCTGCGACAGCACGTGTCCGAGGGCTCGTTGGGAAAAGGCGTCTCGTCCGATTTGTCGAAACCCGATCCATCCCCGTGCGCACATCCGCTTTTGCAAAAGCCGATAAAAGGACGCTACACTGGAGACTCCGCACAACGGACAGATCCACCCGTCGAATCTGATGCGGCTACCCTTGCCGGCACGGAATCGTTTGGAAGACTCCAAAAAAAGGAAGGACTGACAGGAGGTCAACTGCGGGGCATCTCATCGGCGGCCTTGGCTTTCTGAGGTGATTTGCCGCTGACGAGCTCGTGGTCGAAGTCGGCGAAGATGTGGCGCACCATGGTTTGGATCTCCCACGGGGCATAGGGTTCCAGGACACAACCATAGACCCCGCCTTCCATCGCCTCGCGGATGAGCCCCCGCGAGTCCAGGGCGCACAAGAGAATGATGCGGCATGCCTTGCATGCCGCGCGCAGGCGTCCGTAAATGGTCGGCCCGTGCTGGTGGACCGCGCCGCTGTCAAGGATCACGACGCCGCGACTCACTTGGGCCAAACGCTCCAGCAAGGCTAAGAACGTGGCGACGCTCTCCGTTTGGGCTTCCACGTGAGCCAAGGCGTCGAGCACATGCGCGCGCAGCTCCTCGCGGGAAACCCACAAGATCACCTTTGAGGGTTCCTTTCTTACGGCCATTTTTTTTCAGCGCCGCGCTCGGGCCTCTATGACGCCCGGGCACCGCGAAAGAGAAGGCAAGGGACGCCGCACCCTCACGGTTGCGGGGAACCATCTATGCGACCAGCCACCTTCTGCGTGAGTTCCTCTTTAAAGCGCCCCACAAATTCAGTGCGGAACGCTTCAATATCCATGGCTTCGTCGTGTCGTCCCGAGAGGTGCAAGGCCATGCCCTTGTAGATGAGAGCTTCCTTCACCTCTCCGTAGCGATCTAAAACCTTGTTGAATTCGGCGACGGCGTCCTCGTAGCGCCCCAAGCCCATGAACGCATATCCTCTGGCAACGGCGAGGAAGCGGTCCACCTCGGCATCACTACCTTCGGGACTGTGCGCCAACGCCGTCAAAGCCTCCAGCGCTTCATCGAACCTGCCCATGTCGTTGAGGCACATGATCTTGAAACGCAGGGCGGAAGGGTTGGACGGATTACAGCGGAGCGATTTTTCTGAGCAGTACAGGGCTTCTTCCAGGCATCCTCTGCTTATGAGATGCTCGGCGGCTTCTTCACAAGAAAGTTCACGACTGATCCCGATCAAGTGTTTAATCATCTCCTCGTAGCTGGTCTCGAGGAGCTTTCGGCCCAACCCCATGACCGGCCAGCCGTGTCCCGGAAGCACATGATCGATGTCCATACGCATGAGAAGTCTGAACGACCGGAGCATGTCATCCAGTCGCCCCCCCGCGTGCTTGTCCGGGGCCGAAAGGCCGTACGGCAAAACGGCATCACCGGTAAAGAGGCTTTTTGATTCCCTGTGGTAAAGGCACACGCCGTCGAAGGTGTGTCCCGGTGTATGGACCACATCAAAGTGGAAGCGGCCCGTGGTCACGGTCTCGCCCCCTCGGACAAAGCGCACTGGAAAACCCAAAGGCTCCAAATTCTTCTTCAGCTCTTCGGGGCCGGCCTCATGCATGACGATTTCCATGGTGCCTTGTTCTCGGATCCCCCGATAATTGCACAACTCCAAGACACCCATGGCATGGTCGAAATGCCCATGCGTGATCACGACGCGTTTTACAGAGGCAGGATCGAACCCCATATCAAAGAACTGAAGGTATGCCGTATAGTCGTTACCGGGATCGATGACCGTGAGACCGTCATCCTCGACGACGTAGATGTTGGATGAAAAATTGTAACCTTCCAAAAACCAGGTGCTCTGAAACAGAGGGTCCCGGTTGTCACTCATCTCGGCCAAACGTGTCCACGCTTGAGTCGGTTTTTCCAGATCGTAAGGGGTGCATTGAAGGTTTTCATTGTCGCAGGGGGTCGGGTGCATGCGCTCATCCTTTCCATGCGTTCGCGGCTGCCGATCACGCGTTCATGGGTGGCATCGCATCGTCTCGGGATGGCGGCAAGGAGATGCCGTCCGGGAGGGATCGTGTCGCCTAGGGCGGCGGCGCCCCGCAGAAGCCGCCCGCCGCCCCGCGGCGACACCTCATCATGTTGGAAGGGCCCCCTCTATCGAAGCGAGGATATCGGAAGGCCCTTCTCTTGTGCCTTACGGCGCCGCATACGGCAGGAAGTAGCTCAGTTTCATCTTCTCTTTCGGCCACCACTTGGTTTTCTTTTCCTCACCGGGATAGACATCGGCTTCATTGATCTTGTTGATGACCAGCTCGATGAAATGGAACTCGGTGAGTTCATACTTGGTGATGACCTCGGGCGGCAACACCACGGCGTAGCCGGTTTCCTTGCTGGCTTCCCACCGGAAATCTTCGTTGGGTTCCGCCGTTTTTTCCCCTTTCGGGTTGTAGACCGCAAGAAGCCTTCCGATGACCTTGTCACCGGGTTTCACCTTGAAATCATTGTAGACATCATCCGGCAAATACCACCACAGGGCCCTATAGCCCGTTTTCACGTAACCCCGGACCAGCATGGGGTCGAAACCGCACACGCTCACTCGGCATTTTTCGGGCATGCTCACCCTCCTCTTACATGGATAGAAGCGACCGCAGGTCCTTGACCTGGTCGTAGCAAAAGTCCCAAAACGCGCTCACTTGATCGTCGTCCAGCTGTTGGGTCATGTGCATGCGACGCACGAACGGCCCCATGTATTCTTCGATTTCGTGGACAAACTCCCAGACCAGGAAATCGTCGGAACCGTCGCCATCGGCCATGTCCACGTAGCTGGCCTTCCACGTAAGCACCATGGACTTAAGCCGCTCCAGTTCCTGGGTCGCATAGATTCGAGCCTGTTCCAACATCGCGTCGTGCATGGCCATCCCACTATTTCGCCTCAAAGGCGTAGCACTTTTTGACCACGTTGAAGTCCGCCACACACCAATAATGGGGCCAGTGAATCTTCTTGCACCAGCCGATGATGTCCGCCGGCGGAAACTTGGACCCTTTCAGGGCCGGTTTCAGATGCAGGCACTGCCAACAAATATGGTCACTTTGCTTCTCGGGCACCAGGACGGTGTCGAGAAATTGCCGCGGGGTCAGTTCTGCCATGGTCGCACCACTCCTTTCTTTTACCACTCACCCACTTCGCCCTTTTTGATTTTTTCCTGATATTCTTGCCATACCTCAGGCGAAAGTTTCTGAATGTCCCACGTAAAGCCACAGGATCCGGCTACACCGGTGGACGGCGGCTGCGGACGCCAGCCGCGCACCGGCCGGCCGCGGGCGCTGAATTTGACCATATCGGCCTTACCCAAGTAGATATGACGCGGCAAGCAGTTGTAGGGCCGGGTTTTTCCCGGCGTTCCCGGGAGAATCTGTTCATAGCCATCATTGGGTTTGTCGGCATACACGGGAAGGATGTCTTCCTTTTCCCCAGGTTTTTTGTCAGGACCCTTGTACATGTGTCCTTGGATCATGTAGATATAATAGACATTTTCACATCCAGCACACTTGATCTTACCTTCCCAGTTCCAGAAGTAATACGGATCCAGGTAATTCACCGTATCACAATCTTTGCACCAAATGATGTCACACATCGGCGGCTCCTCCCCTCTAGATGAGGTTCTTTTCGTACCATTCTTCGATTTTGCTCATGGGGTACCCGAGCATTTCATGGTAGATCTTCACATTATCGGCCCCCACCGGCCGCCAGATCCAGTTGACACGACGCGGCGTCTTGCTCATGAGCCCGCAGCTGTAGCCGCTCTGGATGAGCACATCTCCAAAGACGGGATCATCCAACCACCGGATGGTGCCCCTCTGACGGAAGTGTTCGCATTCGTACACTTCCTTGTCGTTCATGACGGGCATGGCCAAGAGGCCGGCGTCGGTCAAGGTCTTGACCACCTGCGAACGGGTCTTGTCCGCAGCCCAATCTTCCAGCGCCTTGTAAATGGCGATCTGGGCTTGAGGCCGGACGCGGTCCTGCAAGGTCTTATACTGATCCCACAGGTCGTTTCGGCCGATGATGGCGCACAGTTCTTTGAAGTCTGGATCGTTGAAGGCGCTGACCACCGCATAACGGGCTTCGTACTTGAGCTGCGGGTTGGGCTCATCGGGATAATCGCTCTTGCCGCACAAAATGATCCCGTGGACACACAGCTGCGTATCCCAATTGCCCCAGCGCTGGCGGACAATGCCGAACCGGCCGTAGAGGGGCACTGTGTAGCCGAGGCACCGGGTGGCCGCTTGAACCTGAGAGAATTCGATCATGGTGCCCAGCCCTGTTTTCCGGCGCCAATACAAGGCCGCCAGTATCGCTACGGTGATCTGCGTTCCCGAATACCAGTCGATACACCAGTTGGAGTGTTTGGCGCAGTGGCCGCCAAAATCTTCGTGGAAGCCTGTCACACTGGCCAAGCCCGCATGGGCCTGCCCGAGAATGTCGTAGGAACCGCCGAAGACCTTAGGGCCGTAACCGAAGCCGCCGCCCCACACATAGATGAATCGCGGGTTAAGTTCCTGTAGGTATCGGTAGCTCTGTTTCCAACGGTCAAACGTCCCCGGCCGATAACACTCGGTGAGGCCGTCGGAGAGTTTTACGAGCCGGTAGAAGGCTTCTTTCATCTCCGGCACGTGATAATCCATTGTAATATAGTATTCATTGGAGTTCGCGTTGGTGAATCCCAAGCCTGTTCCCGTCATGGGGCGACTGTCATGCAAGGGATAGAGATAACATTCGTTGAAAGGCGACGTATGCCGCATGGGGTCACCCATTCTCGGCATTTCCACCTTGATGCACTCCGCCCCCAACTCGGCCAGGTTGGCCACCGAATGGGGGGTGAAGATGTACATGGTGGTGCTCATCCACCGAATGCCTTTGAGGGATTCCGGTTTGGTCTTTTCCTGGCCCGGTGCAAAGACCTTCCGGCAATACTCCTCATACGGCATCTTCATCTCTTCCAGTTCCCCTTGACTCTTGGGCCCTGGCAGATCTTCGATTCGAGTCACGCGTTGATCTTTCATCTTAGACCACTCCTTGTTCCTTGAGTTCCCTCAGTTCGCTCTGACCCAAGCCGATGTATTTCATGAAAATGAGGGCATTGTCCTTGCCCAGAGGCCGCCCGAGCCATTTCACGCGGGCCGGTGTGCGCATCTGGTAGGCGGTGGTGGACTCGGCATACATGAGTGTCCCGTATTCCTCATCTTCAATCACGTTGACCCACGGCCGATACTTGAAGTGTGGGAACTCGGCCACTTCGTCGATGTAAAGCAGCGGACCGGCCGCGATTTCATATTGCATGAGTTTTTCTTCGGCTTCCACGCGGTTGATGTTGCGCAACCACATGGTGGTCATGGTGTAGGTCTTGGTAAGGGCCTGCAAAGCATTGCGGGCGGCCATTTCCTTCAAAAGCGGATCTTCGTGGATAAGGCGGCCGAAAATGGGCAGTTCCCGTTCAATGCACATTCCGATACGGTACCAGAGACGGTCGGTCTGGCCACCGATCATCATGTACCCGTCTTTACACGGGTTCCAGGCGTACTGGTTCAGGTTGGGGTCCCAACCGCCTGTGCGGGCCTTGATGCTCTTGTTGAATCCGTACCATGTGATGTCAAAGTCCAAAATGTCCATGAGGGATTCGGCCGCCGTGGTTTCGATGAATTGGCCTTCCCCGCTGAATTCATCGCGCCAGTAAAGCGCCGCAAGCGCGTTGACCGCCGTCTGTTCCCCCGCCACGTAATCGGCGAACCAGACGCCGGAACGGGTGGGATCGCCGCCTTTGCCTCGAGGCAGCAGGTCCTCAGGGAAACCGGTGTTGTGGATAAACGAACAGGCCGCCTGGCCGAAGGGATCGAGCATCCACTGGCCGTATTTGGACACCTTGTCCTTCATGGGGCCCCACTGGCCGTGTTCGCCAACCCAACAATAGATGAGCCGGGGGTTGATTTGCGACAGCTGCCGGTAGCCGATGCCCAAATTGTCCATGTATCCTGGCGGATATTCCTCGATAAGGATATCGGCATGTTGGGCCAGTTTCGTGTAAAGTTCGCGGCCTTTTTCCGTTTCCAAATTGATGGTCACCGAGTAGGTGTTGCGCAGCTCGTGAATAAAATCGAGACCGCACTTTTCCCCACTCTTGTCTTCCAGCATGTACTCTTCACGGCCGAAAGGCGTGAGTTTCCTCAAGGGATCCCCGGTGGGCGGCTCCACGTTGATCACTTCCGCCCCTAGTTCGCCCAGAAGCCCGGCAGCAAACTTGTGCCCCATGCGCCACAGTCCACATGAAAGAACCCGCACGCCTTGTAAGGCTTCGGGTTTGCCACGGGAATATTCAATTCGGAGATTGTCCTCACACCATTTGCCGAACTCTTCCGCCTTTCTGCGGGCATAGACAGCGGCCACTTCCTCCGGGGATGGAGGCGGTGTGACCGGCCATGGCCGGACATCCGGCCCCATCAATGTCAGGGTATCCTCCCGACTGTTAATTTCCACTTCCCGAACTTTTTTCGCCATCTTTTAACCTCCTTGAGTTCCGGAACCATCCCCACCAGCTCTGCTGCATGTCTCGGGCGCCACGGCGCACGCCCCCCCTCTCGGGATTTTCGAGCGCCGACGTCCCGGCACTTCGTGTGGCCCTAACGCCAACTCCCACCCCCTTCCTTCGTGGAATGAAGACCTTTAAATTTTTACAAATGAGGTCTGTCTTCGATGCTATTCCTCAGGGTGGCCTTTTTGCGTCCGGTCTTTTCCCAGACGCCACGGCCCTGGTCTGCACCACCCATTCGGTTTGGGCGCCACACCTCGGTATCGCTGCCCGGTGGGGCAACCCAAAGAAGAGTCCTTCTTCAGCACGTCGGGAATAGCTACCGCCGTAAGACGTAGGAAGAAGACATCATGGAGCGCAGCACATGAGCGTATGGAGAGAGACTGAGGGGTTCCGCTCGGAATGCTCCGGAACTGGAACTATCCGCTCGCCTTTGCGAGAGCACTGCTTTGTCAATGGCACTTGGAACAGTTTACAAAATTTGGGCCAGGGTCCCTCGGGTATTTCGTGCTTCATTTCACGCGCTCTTTCCTCGCAGCATTTCAAAATGTTAGCAGGGATCCCTTGCCCAGATGCGCTGAAGTCTCCCCGGTCCCGGAAGCCATTCGCGCCGCTTTCTCAGACCGAAATCCGACGACCACCCTTTTTGATTCCTCATTAACTTACTGGATATTCAGCATATATCTCGTGTGTCTTGTTATCGACCCGGCGATCCGCTTTTCAGACTGCACCTTCCGGCCGCAGGCCATAGCGCTGGATCTTGCTGTAGAGGGTGCTTCGGCTCACTTGAAGCTTCTTGGCCGCTTCGTGCTTATTCCATTGGGTTTGCCGAAGGACTTGGAGGATCAATCGCTTTTCGTGCTCGCTCAAGGAAACCGCGGGGGCCGGATCCTGAGACTGGAAAAGAAAACGCGGCAAATGCTGGCGTCTGATCGTGTCTTCTTGGGCCAGGATGACCGCATGGCTCACCGCGTTTTCCAACTGACGGACGTTCCCGGGCCAATCATAGTCCATAAGAGCCTGGAGGGCTCCGGAAGAAAAGCTGGTGACGGGTTTGCCTTCTTTGGCACTGTATTTTTTCAAGAAATAGTGGCACAGGAGCGGGATATCCTCTTTGCGGTCTCTCAGCGGCGGCAGATGGATGGAAATGACGTTGAGGCGGTAGTAAAGATCGTCGCGAAATCGGCCGTTTTCCACTTCTTCCATAAGGTTTCGGTTGGTCGCCGCAAGGACACGCACATCCGCCTGCAGTGTGGACTCCCCGCCCACCCGTTCAAACCGGTGGTCCTGGAGGAAGCGAAGCAGGAGCACCTGGGTTGCCGGGGCAATATCGCCGATTTCGTCAAGGAACAAAGTGCCGCCCTGAGCTCTTTCGATGCGGCCCATCTTTCGCCGGATGGCTCCCGTAAAGGCCCCTTTTTCATGACCGAACAGTTCGCTTTCCAGCAGGGTGGGAGAATACGCAGAACAATGGGCCACCACAAAAGGTCCTTTCTTGCGATGGCTCCGATTATGGATGGCCTGGGCCACCAGTTCCTTCCCCGTGCCGTTCTCCCCGGTGATCAGCACGGTGGCATCGGATGCGGCTACTAGGTCAATGAGTTCATAAACCTCGAGCATTTCCTTGCTCCGCCCGATGATCCCGTCCCGGCTGACCAAGGCCGCGTCCTGAAACGATGGGCTCGCCACCGCCGTTTCTTCCACCACAAGCCGTTTCAGCGCCCCGGCCGTCATGGTCAAAAGGGCGTCAATGTAACATCGCAGGTCCTGGCCCAGTGATTTGAGTTCGTCGGAAAGGAGCAGATAATATCCCGAGGCTCTTTGATGTGCGCCCAGGACGCCGAAGCCGAGGACGTTTTTGGGAGAGGCCCATCGACGCAGCATCTCCTGGAGTTCTGTCCCCACCGCCTGAACCTGCCCGCCTGACGTCGTCTTGTCGAGGAGGTCGGAGACACGGCGAGTGAGCGTCCCGTCGGACAAAGCGTCCTTGAGTTGGTGAAGGGATTGTGAGGAAATGTCGGCCGCTTCAGAGAAGACCAGATGGCCTTTTCCGGAAGCATCGGGAATCGTCAACACAATATCCAGTTGACCCACGTCGTGCCGCAGGGACCGGACAATCACCTCCATCAGGGCATTTACGGTCGGCGCACGCATCGCTTCGGCGACAACCTCCTGCAATCGACTGTAAGAGGGAGCCTTCCCGATCCGAACGACTTCGTAGGCCCTTTGGTTCCCTTGGCCGGGCGGTTCAAAAGCCGTTTTCCCCGTTCCGCTCCATTCCAAGCCCGCCACATAGGCCCCCTCTCCCTCGTGACGCAATGGTGTCCAGCGCACGAGGGCCGATCCGTTGAGACTGCCGTCGCCATTGGGGCAGTAGGCGATTTGCCCTTCCGGGCCCAAGGATTCCAGTGGGCAAATTCGACCATACGAGCTACAGGGACGCTCCAGCCCCCTCACTACCTGGTAACACGCTTTGCCCACAGCCAGAGGTGGTTTGAGACCTCTCTTGGAATGAAACGCCTCATTGGCATACACAATGATCCGGGATCGGACCTCGAGGACGAAAAATCCCTCTCGCAGGCTCTCCACAGCCCATTGAACCACACCGTCTCCAAGACCCGCGCCACCCTCCGTTAAAGCCTTGTCTGCTTCGGGGTGGATCACTCCGACGAGTACGATCTTATCCTTGACATGAACGTGTTCTAAACAAACATGCCACACCTGGCCTTCCGCGAAAGGCTGAGCCTGCCAATGCACAGATTTTCCCGCGTGTCGTCGGAGTTCGGAAGCCATCTGCCGCGACGTGAGAGGGCATCCGAGCATTTTGAGGAGTCTTTCCAAAGTCAACCGGTGCGGACGCAGTCCGGCTCCCAGTCCGAGGGCTCGAGCCAAGGCGTCGTTGACATGGACCACGTTGAACTTGGAATCTACAAGAAAGAAACCACGGAATGCCTCTCCCGTCATCCAATCCCTCCGGTCCGTGGACGGCCCATGGCCTGACAATGGTGGATTCTTCCGGGACGTCCCGAGAGTGTCCAGGGTCAAAACCCACGCTGCCGCTGCCTCCCATGAAGACCTTAGACAGGGAACGGGAATGGGAACGCTCGATAGAGATGCGAACAATCAGAACCGCTCGATTTCAGGTATCATGGCACCAGCCCCCATGATCTGTCAACAAGGTTCGCTGCGGCTCCGCCCTCACGTGCCGCATTGCCCCCTTGACCACACGAAAACCGCTCTTAACTTAGAGCCAAGTAGAAAATGAGAAAGATTTCCCGAAGAAAGTCAAGGAGGTCAGCCATGTTGACCGTCAATATTGAGGCACTGCGAAAGGAACGTCGGCCGCTGTGGATGAGCCACTGGGATGTGGAAAATGTCGCGGATTTCCTGGGCGGAGGCGGCGATGTGTGGTCCGATCGGCTCCATGCGGAGTGGGCGCGTGACGCCGGAGAGGAAATCGTGGAAGAAAAGGTTCATTAATCATTGACATTCATGAGACCAAGACGGCCTGACGGTAAGCGGGCCGTCTTGGTTTTTTTTTCGTCTCCCGTTTCTTTCCTGTCGTCGAGAGACGCGGAGAAACGATCCGATACCACAGAGGATCCCGTTCTTTGACGCTCATCCTTCACGGCGAAGCGCCATCATTCCTAGGGATACGAGATCGCAGAAGCGCCGAAAGGCAATAAACGCCTTTTCGTCCAGCGCGCGGTGCCCCGAGCGGCGATCGCCGGCGATCACCCCCAACGGGCTCGATGGACGCCCCACGCGTCCCACAAATATTTCCCGAGAAGGAAAGAACTGCAACACCTCTGGGGTGACAAGAGCCTTGACGGCAGGCGGACTGTTCTCATGAACCCATAACCACGGAGGCCCCCAAAGCACATGGGAGAACACATTGGGGTATGGGCTTGTGGGGACGAGAAGACCGAGAAAACGAGGGTCGAATTCACCGTAGAGATTTTTGACCTCAAGGAATTTGCCTTCGGGCGTCATCCGAAGATACGCCACGCGATCCAATGCTGCACCTTCTAAAATCCCGCGTACGGCCCGATCCAGGACCCCTTGGGGGGAGGCGTGTTCTTTATCGATGAGGTACATCACCACATCGTCCAAAAGCTCCAATTGCCTCTCGGCATCGGCCGGCTCGAAAAGAACCTCCTCGAGAGAAACCAGAAAATGGTCCTCGTGTCCAACAGCAGGCTCTTCTTGGGTCTTAAGCGGCTCTGCGGCCCTAACGTGTTCCTTGACCGGTGGCACCGGGCCGACGAGTTCCGCAGGGAGGTCCTGACGGTACTCTTGTGCCCTTTTTTCGGCGGCTGTCACCATGCGCAGCAACGACGGCTCGGGAATCTTCAAGCGATCGACGGCAGCGCCAAGCGCGGCCGCAAATGCCTCAGATTCCGGCCCTTTCTCGTGAGCGACGGCCAACCTCGCTCCCATGCGCACACATTGGACTCTTGGATCAAGATCTTCCCGCTCATGGGCCGCACGTTTGACAAGATCCCCAAGGGACCATTCTTCAGCCAACCTCACGCTGAGACGGCGCGTCTCAAAACCGAAAATTTCTCTTTCCGCCGCCTTTTCCGGAAGGCCACTCCCGGCGGCCCTGTCCCTGAACGCACCCACCATCCCGTGCGGGATCACGCACAGGAGGCTCAAGAGCCCGATATCCAACAATAGCCCTGCGGCGTACAGCTCCTCCGGCGCCCCCTCTCGAAGCGTCTCTCCTATCCATTGGGCCAACAGGGCTTGTTTATAACTGAGGACCATGCAGCGCAAAATCTCTTGAAGTCGATCGCCGCTGTAGGTTTCTTCCAAGAAGCGTGTCGAGGCGCAGAGATGGCGCAACGCATCAAAACCGACGACCACCACGGCTCTTGGCACGGTGGTCACCTTTTTCACCCCGGGATTATAGTAAGCACTATTGGCCATGCGAATCAGCCGGGCACTCATGAACGGGTCTTTGGCCACCGTTTCCGCCACCGCCGATGAGGATACCCCTGCTTGAGAAAACATTCGAGCAATGGCAAAGACCGTGCGACGGAGCACGGGAAGTTCTTCGCGCCCGATGTGACGCGCCCAATAGTTGGCGCCGCGGAAGCCTGAAACTTCCCCGATACCGGTCATCGTCCCTTTTTCGGTTTCTTTCATAAACCCGTCATCTCATACCTTCATGTCAGATAGGGCCGGACCGGATAGTCAGGAAGCGGCTCCCGCGAAAGGAAGCCCTTAAGGGTTTCCACCATGGCCTGAAAAGTCTCCCGGCGGCACGAAGTCTGGAAGTAGTACGCCCCATATGAATAATTCTGGCAGATCCAAAAGGCAAAAAAGCGCCACCGGCGCCTCGCCTCGCGCTCGTGGTGTCGTTCCAAGAGAAGTTGGGCATAATTGGATATCACGTCTGTCACTTCCGGGGCGGGGGGCACAACGCCCGTCCTCTGGTAATGGGTCAAGTCCGAAAAGATCCATGGGCGCATGAGGGCCGCCCGGCCGATCATGACTCCGTCGCAGTTGGTGACTTCCATCATTCGGACGGCATCCTGAGGGGAAAAAACGTCCCCGTTTCCGATCAAGGGCAACCGCCAGAGGGTTCTAAACCGCTTCAGCATTTCCCAGCGGGCGGGCCGTTTGAAAAGATCCCGGGAATATCGGGCATGCAGGACGACAGCGTCCACTTGGCAATCTTCCAAAAGTTCAGCCCACAACTCTAATGCGCTCGGTCCCCCTTCCGGAATCCTCATTTTGACCCATAATGGACCGCGCACAACCTGCCTGGTTTTTTTCAGGATCTCTCGAACCCGCTCCGGCCGGTCCAAAAGCCGCGAACCCCACCCGTGCCAGACCGGCAAGCCCCTGGAACAGCCCAAGTTAAAATCAAAAACATCAAAACGGCCCAGATTCTGCAACTTCCAGAAAGCTTTCGGCACGACCTCCGGATCGTCGCCGACGAGCTGACATGCCCGAGGCATATCCTTCACGCCAGGGGCGCAATAAGGATCCTTGCTCGGATCGGAGGAAGCCACGATCCGAGCATTCAGCATTTCCGTATAGTAGAGTCCGCAGCCACCCCATTGAGCCACCAGATCCCGAAAGCCGGCATGGGTCAGGTCCGCCATGGGAGCCATGACCCATGGGGTCGGCAAGCTCACTCTACCGATATTCAAGGAGCCCCCACCTTTCAAGATTTCTTTTGCCACTCGTCAAAACACCACGGGGAGATTTCCTCGGGGACCGGTTTTGCCGTGGTGAGGTCAAGACCAACGCTCCGTAGGTGAGCCGCGGGCAAGATCGACCGCTCCAAAAGCGGCGGAGACCTCCGGCTCTTGTTGGGGACGTCGTCCCCATTTCATGGAAATGAAACCTGGACCTTTCGTCCCCTTCGCCCCCCACCCTGGTTCGAAAATCCAATCGTACAACCGTCGAACAGCCGCCGGGGGACCTCGAACGAGCCCTAGGCAAATATCTTCTCCGCAGGACGTCTTTCCGGCACCGTCACGTGGGCAATCTTCCCTTCATTCCATTCCTTGGAAACATATAGGCCGCAATAGCAACTCCCATATTCGGCCACGTCCGGTTCCCGGTACACACAAGGACAGATAATGTCTTTGTCCTTTTCACGGTCACCCGACGCCAGTCGGCACGGGCACACCATGTACCCATATCGTTCCTTGTTGACAAGAAGGCTTTCGAGAAGCGGTAGGGTCATGCCCTGAAGGTCATTGTTGAAATAATAACCCTTCGCTTCCTGAATGGGGCGCAGCTTTTCGTAAAGCTCGGCAGCCGTCATGACTCCAAAGCCTCCCGGATCTCGTCCTTTCGAAAGCCGACGATCACCTTATCCCCGATAAGGATCGTCGGAAAAGTACAGTTCGGGTTGTGCCGTTTGACCTCCTCAATCATTGCCCGGCGTTCCTCGCCCTCCAGGGTGTCCACGTCCACGCAGTCGTATTCGATACCACACTCGTTAAGAAAATCTTTGGTGTGACGGCAGTGGATACATGTGCTCAGCGCGTAGAGCTTCACCGATTTTTCGGACATTCATCGTCTCCTCTTCTCTTCACGGCGAAAATCGCGATATGTTTACACCTGCGCTTGTAACATAAAGGCCGAAACCCGCCAACACAAGTCGTTTGGACGAATCCTTGCGAACTTTATCGTGAAGCGACACTCCCGCCCCGAAGCGATGCTCTCGACCGCCATCCCTGAGGAGAGTCAGCCTGACACTCCCTCGAAAGGAGGCGAAAACATCCTCGCTTCAAGAGATGAGCCGTAAAGCCTTTCCCGGACATCCGGTCTCCGACCCCTCAGAGTCCACCGTTCGAATTCCCTCCCTCACCGATTGAGAATTCCTGAAGGCATCCCTCCAACAATCTCAAACCAGGCCGCTCTCTTTTGATCAGCTTCAATAAAGCACACGCTCCAGTCGAAGATTTTAGCCCCATTGGGGTTTCCCGCCTCCAAGGGCCTGGACTCCCGTCGCGACCCATGGAACAGTTCCCCCCTCTTTCCTACTTTGTGCCGTTGGCAAGCCGTTGCTCCAATTTCCGGGTCAGATAAGACAAAGGATAGGTCAAAGCCAAGTAAAGGAGGGCCAACGGAAGATAGGCTTCGAAGGTCTTGTAGGTCGTCGCGTTGATCACTTCCGAAGCCTTGGTGAGCTCACGGACCGAAATGACGGACAGCAACGAAGAATCTTTAATCAACGACACGAATTGTCCTGTCACAGGCGGAATAATCCGTCGCAAGGCCTGAGGAAAAACCACGTGGCGCATGGTCTGACGGTCATTGAGTCCCGTGGATTTGGCGGCTTCGATTTGGCCGGGATCAATGGATTCAATGCCCGCACGGACCATTTCCGTGATGTAAGCTCCGGCAAAAAAGGCCAAAGTGATCATCCCGATGACCAAGGGATTGTCATAACGGACGGTCGTCGCCAAGCAGAAATAGAAGATATAGATTTGCACCAGCAAAGGCGTCCCGCGAAATAATTCCACGTAATAGGACGCCAGAACCCGCAGGATTTCATTCCTGGAGACCCGAGCCAATCCGCCCGCCACACCGATGAGGAACCCCAAGGTGATGGCTCCCAACGAGATCAAAAGCGTATACACAAAGCCTCGGGCGAACAGGCTTCGATACTGCCACGGCACCTTCCAATTCCACGGGTATTCCAGCGTCCCCAATAAGAGGGCCAAGGTCACCACGACCAAGGCCCCCACAAGGAAACGCAAAAGCACACGATACATCATGGCTTGATCAGCGCTCCCAGATGCTTCTGGTAAAGCTCGTCGTACCGTCCGTCTCCTTTGATGGTGTCAAGGAAAGTGTTCAGCCATTGGAGAAAATCCAAATCCCCTTTGCGGATGGCTATGGCGAAAGGTTCATAGGTGAAGGGCTTCAGAATGGCCCGGGTGGTTTCCTTGTTCTGGGCATGGTGCTTCGCAATGGAAATCTGATCGTAGAAAAAGGCATCGGCTCGCCCCGTGACCACTTCACGCACGCAGGCCGTTTCATCCTTGAAGCGGTTGATGGTGGCGTTAGGAAAACGCTTCGTCGCCACGAGGTCCCCGGTGGTTCCTGTTTTCACGGCAAGAACTCGTCCCGGTGTGTTCAATTGGTCCACGCTTTGGACGTCCGCCGCCTTTTTCTCACTCAGAAGCACACATAGGCCGGTAATGAAGTACGGCTCGGTGAAGGTCACCGCCTTTGCCCGTTCCAGGGTACGGGTCATTCCTGAAATGACCATGTCGACCTTCCCGCTCTGGAGGGCGGGGATGAGTCCGGTCCATTCGATATCTTTAATTTCGATTTTGACGCCCAGTTCCTGGGCAATAAGTTTGGCCACATCCACATCGAATCCTATGGGGTTACCGTTGGTGTCCGCGTATTCAAAAGGGAAGTATTCCACTTCCATGCCCACAATGAGCGTGCCGCGCTGGAGGATTTCATTGAGTGTGCTCGCTTGAAAAATCTCGTGGGTTGTTACGCCGCGGACCGGAGAACCCACACAAAGGACCGCCACTACCATTGCCACGCTCAAAGCTTTTCGGAACATACTTTTTCTCCTTCTTCCTTCGCTTGCAATTTCCACCGGGTTTGCCAACGATCCTTTTCTCTCATGGCCATTCGGGTCAGTGAAAAATCATAGCGTACAGGGTCCTCAGGGCTTACCTGCCGAAATTTCTCCGTGATTTCCAATGCGGTTTTCAGATCGGCGTGTCGGCGATGAGTCAAATTGCAGGCACGGGCAATCGCAAACATGTGAGTGTCGAGGGGAACGACAAGATCTCGAGGCTTCAGGCATGACCAGCCGCCGGGATCCACCCTGTCGCAGCGCACCATCCACCGGAGGAAAAGATGCCAGCGTTTGCAGGCACTGCCTTTCTCAGGCGTCGCGACTAAGCGAGATCTTGGTGAAGGTTGGTCCCCACCGCCATGGGCCACAAGCGATGCGAAACGCTCCAAGGCTCGCAAGCTATCTCCGTGTGCCGCCTTTAAGCAGGCGGCCATTGCCGATTCCAAGGAGCCATACCGCCGGAGGAGAAACCCCACGTGGGCGAGAAAAACCCGAAGATCTTCCGCTCCGAAAAAACGATATCGGAAACCCAGAGTCAGTTTGGCAAGAATGTCAGGATCCGCGTGCTTTAAAACGAACGCAGGATGCGGGCCGATGCGATTGAGCACTCCGTTGACTTTTTCCACTATGGCCTGAGCCCGCCCTACCGCGAGCGACGCCGCAAGGAAGGCCGCAACCTCCCTGTCGTATGGGTCGCCGTAAGCGTAAAGGCACTGTAAGGGGTCCGGTGGTACCATCTCCGGATGGTGATATCGGTCATAGACAGCTTCCAAGAAACCCCGCAGCTGCTCAGGATGATTCACTGCACCGCCCCCACAAAAGGACCAGGTAAAATTGAAAACTACTCTCTATTAACGCATTTTCATTGGTTGGCAAGGCCGGTGAAGTTCATGCTAAATTGTGTGACCACAAGGTGAACCCCTTGACTTAAATCAAAGCATGTTCCCTCCATCGGCCTTAATTTAACGACGAACGACCCGCCCAACATCATTCAAGCAAAGAGGAGCGTGGGCCATGAGATGTCCCGGACAAGACAGCCGGTTCTGGAAACCAGGAGCCGTTTTTGAGGCAAAATGTCCCCAGTGTGGACAGCCGGTGGAGTTTTTCAAGGACGAAACCAGCAGAAAATGCCGCCACTGCGGCCATAAATTCGTCAACCCCCAGATGGATTTCGGTTGTGCGGCGTACTGCAAGTTCGCCGACCAGTGTCTTGGGGAGCTCCCTCCTGAATTGTTAGCGCAAAGAGAAAACCTGCTCAAGGATCGCGTCGCCGTGGAAATGAAAAAGTACTTCGGGCGAGATTTCAAGCGGATTGCCCACGCCGGGCGGGTCGCTCGATATGCGGAAAAATTGGCCTGGGTCATGGGGGCTGACCCGGCGGTGGTCTTGATCGCCGCGTTGCTTCACGAAGCCGCCCCCGACTTTCGCCCCGTGTCGGCTTCAGAGACGGCAAAAGAAATGCTTTCTCGCTTGGGTGCGCGACAAGACCTTACGGATGAGGTCCGTAATATCATCGCTAACCTTGAGGGCTCAAGCGTGAAGGGCGGATTGAATGAAGAATGCGTCCGAGACGCTCATCGCCTCGCCGAATTGGAAGAAAGTTTACAGAGAAATCCGGAGAGCGACGAATCTCGGCCACTAGAAAGCTGCTTTTTCACGGAAGAGGCCCGTCGTTTGGCCGAGCGCCTTGTCCATGGAGAAAAGCTCTAAAGCCGTCACAGTCCTAAAGTCCAAACGAGAAAAACCAAGGAGTACACCTCATGAAGATTACAAGAAAAATTATCGAGATTGACCCGGAGCGCTGCGACGGCTGTGGTCAGTGCGTCATCGCCTGCGCCGAGGGGGCCATCGAAATCATCGACGGCAAGGCGACCCTGGTGTCCGAAGCCTACTGCGACGGTTTGGGCGCCTGCCTCGGTGAATGCCCTCAAGGCGCGCTCAGGCTTATCGAACGTGAAGCCGAGGATTTCGACCCAGAGGCGGTCGAAAAGTATCTGGAAAGCAGGCATGCGGCAGCCTCGTCAGAAGGCCCCCAGGCCGTACCCGGATGTCCTTCTCAAAAAATTCACTTTTTCGAGAAAACGGCGATGTCATCCCCTTCACCCGCCGCACCAACGTCGGCCTTGGGGCACTGGCCCGTGCAAATCCGACTGATCCCCCACAACGCCCCTTTTCTTCAAAATGCGGATCTTTTGGTGGCCGCCGATTGCACCGCCTTTGCCGTTCCCGACTTTCATCAACGATTCCTGAGCGGCCGAGTGCTTATGGTCGGTTGCCCGAAGTTTGATGACGTCACTGATTACGTTGAACGGTTTTCGAAAATCTTCGCCCAGAACACCATCCGCACAGTCACCGTGTTGTCCATGGAGGTCCCTTGCTGCTCAGCACTCCTGGGAGTGGTGCGTAAAGCGATGGAGCACGCCGGAAAGAACGTACCATTGAAAAATGTTGTCCTTGGAGTGCAAGGCAACGTCGTGGAAACTCGAATCTTCAACCCCGATGAAAAACCTTGATGAAAAAATGGAGGACGCCGATGAAGCGGATCAACCTCTTCAAGGACACCGATTTTTCAGAAAAAACAATGAGACGGCTGCTCGTTCACGATTCCCCTTACTTCAAGATCCTGAATTTCAATTTCCTGCCGGGCCAGAGCCTGCCGGTGCATGCCCATGACATTGAAGGTCAAGTGAGCCTCTTTGTCTTGGAAGGCGAAGGGGACTACCTGACGGGCAAAGAGCACAACATCCCCGTCGCAGCCGGGGATTTGGTCGTATGCGATATCGCCGAGCCTCACGGTGTTCACGCCCGAACGCCCATGCGCGTTCTGGTAACCATCGCTCCACCCATCTAGCCGGGCTCCGTTCTGCCGTCGATGCCCCTAAAGGCTCTTTGCGCCGGTTCGAGGACACAGAATTTTGTTCCCATCAAATCTAGTTTCCGTTAAGATGGAGTCCCAACATTTCGTGGGCCCATCTTCCCGATCTTGATCCCATTTCCAGTGATTCTCCCCAAGGGACGCTTTCTCATCGGGCCGGCGCAGCACCGAAAGGGCATCATGGACAAAGGAGGCACGATGGCAGGACACGATGATATCCATCTGGCTGTGAAAGCGTTGAAAATCGGCCACAAGGTGCGGGGACTCCGACAACAACACAAGTACACGCTGCAAGATCTCGCCCAGAAAACCGGTTTGTCCAAGCCTTTTTTGTCACAGATTGAAAACGACCACGTTGTTCCTCCCATCGCCACGCTCATGAAGCTGGCCCGAGCCCTGAACGTCACCTTGGCCCATTTTTTTCAAGAACAGGAAAGTGATGAAAAGATCTCCATAACCCGACCCGGGGAGCGATCGCGATTGGAAAGGCGCCCTCATCATAGCAAGGGGGAGACCAACTACATCTACGAATCCTTGGAGTTTCGCAAGCGATCCAAGCACATGGAGCCCTTTTTGGTGGAATTTCCAGTGCAGGGGGCGGACCAGATGGTCTTCCAAAGTCACGACGGGGAAGAATTCCTTTACATTTTGGAGGGAGAGGTGGAGTTCCGAACCGTTGATCGCGTCGAGATTCTCCGGGCTGGTGACAGCATCTACTTCGACTCGGACATCAGTCATAGTTTCCGCTGTGTGGGGCATAAGCCCGCCAAGGCTCTCGCGGTGCTCTATACGCCAAGGCCCGCGTGAGCGACCTTGAGGCCCGTGGGGGCCTATGCGCTCTCAAATGCGCCGACAGGCACCGGGCCGCGCGGTGAAAAATCCGGGTTTCGAATCGCTTCAATCGAAGTGAGCACTTAAGGTATGCCTGCACCTCGGCTGAGCCCCATAACGCACGTCCGGAGGATTGGGCACCAAGGAAACCGACGCTTCCTTGCAAACCCATCCGGCGACCGAGACCTCGGCGTCGAAAACGGAGGCTCTCGCGCCGGCTAGCCGACCCGGAACTTGGCGCGTCTCGGGACACATCCCAAGAACACCCACGATGGGTCCTTTCAACTCCGTTGAGGTAACTCGGCGAGAAGGCCCCTTCGCCAAGGTTCCACAGAGTGTCTGCACCCTGCATGTCCGAGGATTTTTTCCCTCCTTTTATCCAAACTCAAACTGTGCTACGAAGGTATGGACTTTCGGCGCGGTGATGGCGCCTGTAGTAAGAACCTTCGCATCTCGTTGCGGAAGGATGAGCACGTCACGAATCCATCATCTTTAGCGTACAGGACACACGGCCTCGGAAAATGACGGGATCAGTCACTGACTATCCATCCGCGGTGGATTTTCTTTGCCGTCTGCAAAAGGTCGGAATCAAATTCGGCCTGAACCGAACGGAAAATCTTTTGGAAAGATTGGGGAATCCTCATCGAAGGTTTCACTGCATCCACATTGCGGGAACCAACGGCAAAGGGTCCACGGCGGCCATTCTTTCGTCGATCCTCACACGCCATGGTTACCGAGTCGGACTTTATACCTCACCCCACCTTGTGCGTTTCACGGAACGATTTCGCATCAACGACCGGGAAGCCTCCGCGGACAAGATCTTTGGAGTTTTCCAGGATGTGATGCGGGTGATGTCCGGTGAGGAATGGCCCACGTTCTTTGAGGCCGTAACGGCCATGGCTTTCCAGTACTTCGCTCTGGAAGGGGTTGATTGGGCCGTGATCGAAACGGGCATGGGAGGACGCCTGGACGCCACCAACGTCGTCCAGCCGGAGGTGGCCGTGATCACCAACGTGGCCATGGACCACCAGGAGTTTCTCGGCGCCACCTTGTCGTCTATTGCACGGGAAAAGGCGGGCATCGTCAAGTCGGGAAAACCTGTGGTGACCGCAGTGAAACAGCCGGCAGCCCAGAGCACATTGAAGGCCACCTGTCTGAAAAAGGCCGCGCCTCTCTACCGGTACGGCATTCACTTTCGGGCACACCCCTATGCACCGCAACAGTTTCACTACCACGGCATCACGCATCACTGGCCGAATCTGTCCCTTGGACTCTTGGGAGAACACCAATATACCAACGCCGCCTTGGCCCTCGCCGCCCTGGAAGTCATCGAATCTCAGGGGGCTGTGATGCTTGATGCCCAAAGAATCACGCAAGGGCTCGCTCAGGTTCGTTGGCCCGGCCGTTTGGAAGTTTTGGAAACGGCGCCTCTCGTGGTTCTGGACGGGGCACATAACCCTCACGGGGCCGAATCCCTGCGCACGGCACTGCGCAAGGTGTTCCCCGATCGACGTCTGCATCTGGTCATGGGGATCATGGCCGATAAGGACATCCGGGGAATCTTCCGAAGGCTTCT
Organism: Desulfosoma profundi; assembly: GCF_055387865.1. Classification (NCBI taxonomy): domain Bacteria; kingdom Pseudomonadati; phylum Thermodesulfobacteriota; class Syntrophobacteria; order Syntrophobacterales; family Syntrophobacteraceae; genus Desulfosoma; species Desulfosoma profundi. Next base: position 354,664 of record NZ_AP042420.1, read on the forward strand.
CCCTCTTGCCGAAACCGTTGTTTTCACTCAGCCGCGCTACGGTCGGGCCGCCCATCCTGAAGACCTCAGACGCCTGGCTCTGCCCATGATCAAAAAGGTGTACGTCATTCCCAAACCGGCTGACGCCATCGCCCAAGCCAAGGCTCTGGCATCTGTCGAAGATGTGATCTGTATCACGGGGTCTTTGTATTTTGCCGGAGAGGTCAAGGAGCTTTACGGGGAACCGTGCCAAACCCATGACCAATTGTTGGCCTAAAAAACATGCACAGGCGGTGTCGTTATCTTTGGGTTCCTTTCTTGACGGCCTTCATCGTGGTGGTTCTGCGCACACCGGTGGCCTTCGGGCAGACCACATCCAAAAATCTTTCGGAAACCAGGAATTTCTTCTCCCAGGGGCAGGCCCCGTGGACGATCCAGGCCCAAACCCTGCGCTACGACGCCCTCACCCGCACCTACCAAGCGGAAGGAAACGTCCTGATCACCTCTGAGGACAAATCCATCCGTGCCGACTGGGCCCAACTGGATCTGGAAAAACAGGAAGCGCAGCTTGCCGGGTCGGTACGCATCCAGTACGGCCCCGATTGGTTGACCGGGGAGAAGGTCATTTGGCATTTGGATACGGAAACGGGCTGGGTTGACGGCGGAACTGTCTATTTTTCCGAAAACGGATTCTATATCTCCGGCAGGAACATCACCAAGCGCGGTCCCGATCGCTACCATGTGACTCGAGGCTCCATCACCACGTGTGACCCGACACATCCGGATTGGATCGTCGGCTTTTCGGACCTCGACATCACCGTCGACGGTCTCGGCTGGGCCAAACATGGCATCCTGCGCCTGGGAAAAGTCCCTGTGCTCTACACACCCTTTGCCGTTTTCCCCGTCAATCGCCAAAGGCAATCCGGACTCCTCATGCCGACATTCGGATCCAGCAATCTTCACGGGCCTTATGTCGAAGTGCCCTTCTACTGGGCCTGGCGTCAGGACATGGACTGGACATTTTCCGCAAATACCATGGCCAAGCGAGGTGTGATGTTGGGGGCCGAATATCGCGTGAATCACTCGGTGCTGGGAGAAGGGGTGTGGTTTCTCAATTTCCTTCAAGACCAGGCGGATCGGGATCACCTGGCGGACATGGGATACCCCTTTCAGGAAACCGACCGGTATTGGTTCCGCGCACGTCATACGGTGGATCTGCCGCATCAATGGGAACTGTTCATCGATGCCGATATGGTGAGCGACCGGCATTTCTTGAAAGAATTCCAGTCGGGATCGGTTTCGCAGACGGCGACCAATCGGGCTTTCCGTCGCGTAAGCCAGCGGGAAATCCTCAACGACGAAACGGTCACCGCCCGGGAATCCAGCCTTTATCTGCTCCGGCGGTGGGATTCCGCCGTGACCAGCGTCGATGTTCGCTATTGGGACCAACTGGATCGGAAACTGGACGAAACCACATTACAGCACGTGCCCTACGTGCGGGCTTCCGTCGTGCCTTCCCCTCTTGGGTTGGGCTCCGCGTACTACATGCTGGACACTTCTGCCGTCCACTACTGGCGTTCCCAGGGGGAGACCGGGATTCGGACGGATATCGCCCCGGCTTTGGCCTATCCCATGCAATGGTCCCGTTTTCTGGCCGTTGAGCCGGCCTTCGGGCTCCGATCCACACTGTATCAAACAGATCGGGATATCTCCGAGGATTCCGCCTTTGATTCCCGCTGGATTCCGGAAGCCCGCCTCACCGCCTCCACGCGCCTCGAGCGCATCTATCGCCCTTCGGAGACCCTCGCGGTCCAACATGTCATTCGACCCGACCTCTTCTACCTCTTCATCCCCAGCATCGATCAGGAGGATCTCCCGCTCTTTGACAGCCTGGATCGCATCGGGCGGCAAAACACGATCGTCTACGGTTTTTCCAGCTTCTTCACCACAAAGAGAACCGATGTATCGAACAGCTCCGAGCCACGGACGTTCTACAGGGAATGGGCCCGTGTAGGACTGCACCAGGCGTACCTCCTGGACGAGCCCATTGAAAATCCCCCCATCTTCACCCAACCGGGACAGCGTTTTTCCGACCTGCAGCTGTCCGTGGACGTGACCCCAGAACGGTATCTCACTCTGGCCTATGACGTCACCTACTCGCCGGAGAAGGCCCAGGCCGGGACTCATGATCTCTCGATATGGCTCAATTCCCAAAAAGGTGATTGGGCTCAACTCACCTACCGTTATCGCCAAGATGCGGCCGTGGACGAAATCATCGGGGATATGCAGCTCCAGGTGCTGCCGGCGCTCAGCCTTTACGCCCTTTATGATTATTCTTTCGACAAACAGGAAACGTTCAAACAAACCTACGGAGTCCAATACCGCCACGGCTGTTGGGGCATTCGACTCAGCTACAGAGAAGAAGCCAAGGAAAAAGAGGTGACCCTTGCCTTGGTCCTCGTGGGATTGGGCCAAATCGGCGGCACCTTCGCTCGCGAAGGGGACCTCTCCATGACAACCACACCCTAGAGCGTGATTCAAATGGAAAAGATTCGGCTCGGTATCAGTGCATGTCTTTTGGGACAACCCGTCCGTTACGACGGCGGCCACAAACTCGACCGTTACCTGACGGATATCCTCGGAGCGTACGTGGACTACGTCCCCGTCTGCCCGGAGGTAGAATGCGGCCTGGGCATCCCACGCGAATCCATGCACTTGGAAGGAGATCCGGAAAATCCCCGCCTTATCACCACGCGAAGCCGGCGCGACGTCACCGACCAGATGCTCCGATGGGCCGCGCAACGATTGGAACAACTCAAACAAGAAAACCTGTGCGGTTTTGTATTCAAGAGCAATTCCCCCAGCAGCGGCATGGAACGGGTCAAGATTTTCGACCACAAAGGTATGCCTCAGAAGAAAGGTGTCGGGATCTTCGCCGGACTTTTCATGAAGACTTTCCCTTACCTTCCGGTAGAAGAGGAAGGCCGGCTGCACGATGAAGTGCTCCGGGAAAACTTCATCGAACGCATCTTCCATCGAAAGCGTTGGGACGACCACGTTCGAGGCGGAAAGGACTTGGGACGGCTCGTCCAATTCCATACCGACCACAAACTCTTCTACATGGCCCACAGCCCCAAGCACCATCGAGAATTGGGAAAATTAGTGGCAGAAGGCAAATCCTTTCCGCTGGACACCCTCTACCAACGCTATGAACACCTCATGACCGAAGCCTTGAAACTCAAGGCCACCGTCAAAAAAAACACCAACGTCCTCTTTCATCTCATGGGGTATTTCAAGAAAGTACTGTCACCGTCCGAAAAAGAGGAATTGGTGGAAATCATCGAAGCCTATCATCGGGGGCTTTACCCCCTGATCGTCCCTATCACTTTGATCAATCATTATATCCGCAAGTTCGATCAGCCTTACCTCAAACGCCAAGTTTATCTCAACCCACACCCCCTGGAATTGAAGCTCCGCAACCACGCCTAAGGGACCGTGGACCCATCGGGTCCATCCCCATCTTCCGGAACTCTTTGAAATCCTGAAAAGATCCGATCTTGCACCGGCCGGGCCGGCTCCGGAGCCGGTGCCCTGAGCCGGGGGGAAGGCACCCCGGTTGATTCCGCCGATGCCAAAGGCCGATGATTCCCCACCGCCCTTCCGTGTCCGCTCACCGACCCCCGAGGGGGTATTCGGCTGGATCAGCACAAGTTTCGACGTGTGCATACGAGGATTCGTCCCCGAGGAGCCGATCCGGGAGGCCGACCTTGTCCAATTGATTCGGAGGTCACACAGGACCACCCCTGTTCGTTAACGGCGGACGCGCGAGGCGATCGCGTCTCCCATGGCCGCCGTGCCCACAGGCGTCTCCGAACCTCGTGCGATATCCGCCGTACGAATCCCCGCCTCGATGGTTTCCGCGACGGCCCGTTCGACGGCCGATGCGGCATCTTCCCGGTGGAAGCTGTAGCGGAGCATAAGTGCCGCCGATAGGATTTGAGCGATGGGATTGGCAATTCCCTTGCCGGCAATGTCCGGTGCGGACCCGCCGGCTGGCTCATAGAGGCCGAAATCGGAAGCGCCGAGGCTTGCCGACGGAAGCAGGCCCAAGGATCCGGTAAGCATGGCGCATTGATCGGAGAGGATATCGCCGAACATGTTGTCACAGAGGAGCACGTCGAATTGGTGCGGATCCCTCATGAGCTGCATGGCGGCATTATCCACGTACATGTGGTTCAGCACCACGTCGGGATACTCCCGAGCAGTCTCCACGACCACTTCACGCCACAACACCATGGTGGTCAAGACGTTGGCCTTGTCGATAGAGGTCACCTTCTTGCGTCGACCGCGGGCGATCTCGAAGGCTTTTCGCGCAATGCGCTGAATCTCCCATCGGTGATAGACCAAAGTATCGTAGGCCCGTTCCTCGGGCCCCGCTCCGTCCCTTCCCTTGGGCTGGCCGAAGTAGATCCCCCCCGCCAGCTCGCGGATGCACATGATGTCAAAACCACCCCCCACAACGTCCGCCCGCAGGGGGCTCGCCGAAGCCAACGCAGGGAACACACGGGCAGGCCGAAGATTGCAAAAAAGATCGAAAATTTTGCGCAGGGGCAAAAGGGCCGCCCGTTCCGGTTGCTGTTCCGGCGGAAGACTCTCCCAACGGGGACCCCCCACGGAACCGAAAAGAATGGCATCGCTTTGACGACACAAATCCAAAGTTGCCGGAGGCAGAGCGTGCCCATGACGATCGATGGCACAGCCGCCCACATCGGCCTCCACAAACTCCATAGCCACGCCGAAGTGCTGCTCTACAACTTTGAGCACCTTGATGGCTTCGGCCATCACTTCAGGCCCGATGCCGTCTCCCGCAAGAACCGCTATTCTTTTTCCCATGCACCCACAGCCTTTCTTTAGAAGCCTTTGTTTCTCACCCCGTGCCGAAAACAAGCGCTGGGACAGTAGCCCCATCCAAAAATCTTGTCAATTTTCCTTAACCTTTTGAACGCCATCTTCCGAATGACATATTCGAAGAGATGGGTCGCCAACCCCGAGTGCGGAGAAGCCCATGAAAGGAGCGTCCAAGCAAATGAGCGAAAATGAGTGGTTTAAGAATCTTGCAGGGGCTGACGAGAAAATCCTGATGGGACTGTGCAACGTCGGTGCCGTTAAAAACCTATCCCCTGGGGATGTGCTGTTTCGGGAAGGTGAACGCGACCGAACCATTCATTTGCTCCTCAAAGGAAGCCTGCGCCTCATCAAGCGCACGGGCACCACGGCGCGCCAAATCGCGGTGTTCAGCCCGGGGGATGTCATCTGTGAAACCATGTTTTTTGTGGACTCGGCAGCCACCACAGCGGCTGTGGCCACGCAGACTTCCATGGTTCTCTCCTTCAACGAACGCCTCTTGGACCACATGGATCCTCCCTTGAGCGCCTTTCTCACCAAAAAACTGGTCGACACCTTCCAAAAACGTCTTCATGAGCAGTTTGGCCGCCAGGAACGCCTTTCCGCCAATTGCGATTTCATGACTCGGTTCGTGCGCCGCAGCATCGTGGAACGCACACAAGACTACACGCAGTCGGAACTGATTGTCGGGATGCTGAAGAAGGTCCCTCAGCTTCCCATGTACGCCAGCCGCCTGGCCCAAGTCCTCCTCGATGCCAGTGTCTCCGCGAAAGAAGTGGCGGCCTTGGCCAAGAACGACCCCTCTTTGGTGAGCGCCGTCCTCAAACGTGTCAACTCCGCATACTACAATTGGCAAAAAAAGATCTCCGACTTTCAGCACGCTGTCATCCTTCTGGGCTTCAATCAGGTGTATCAGCTTGTCATCGCCGACGGGTTGCGCCGCACCATGCCCAATACGCCCCCCTTCCGCGCCTTACACCACCATTCGGTCGTCATTTCCCACGTGGCCTACGAAATCGCCCAGCTGGTCAATCGCCAGCAGGCCTCCATGCTGAGCACTGTCGCCCTGCTGCACGATATCGGCAAAAGCGTTCTGCTGCTGATGAAAAAGCAAAACCCCAAGCTCTCCGTGCTCATCGACATCCTGGACCCTGCCAAGCTTGGCGCGCTCTTGCTGGAGGAGTGGAACATTCCCGAAACGGTCTGCCGCGCCGTGGAAATGCAAGACTACCCCATTTTCTCTCCACCGGACCTTATTCCTGCCGACGTGCGCCCCCTTGTGGCCATCCTGTTCGTGTCTCACCTGTGCGCCGAAATCGTCAGTGGCGCTTCCAAGGATGCGCTCTGGAAACCCTATAATGACGAGTGGCTGCGAGTCCTCAATGGGCGCCTCAAGGACGTGGAAAGCCTCACCCGGGATCATGTCCTGCCGAGTCTGGAAAAGAAAAAGGCTGCCTTGCCGGAACACGTGCGGCAATTTCTAGGGACTACTGCGGACAACGGCCAAAACCTTGAACAAGACACGGGCGTTCCCGCGGAGGTTTCCCAATAAATACGCTCGGGTCGCCATCGGCGGCCCGTACCCCCGACCAGATTCTTCCTGAAAGTTTCCGTCACAGACCTTTTCTTTCCTGCGGGGATGTGGAAGAAAACAAAAGACAGCCCGGCTCGATGGACGTGTTCCAATCGGCCATGCCCAATGCCTTACCCCGCTCAAAGAAGGAGGAAGCCCGATGACCGTTTGGAAATGCAACAAATGCGGCCATACCCTGCAAGCGGTGAGTCCCCCGGAGACGTGCCCGTCGTGCAAGGAAAAATGCGAGTTCCTTGACGTGACCTGCTACATTCCGGAATGCGGCGGTCCCGATTCCGGCAACATCAACCCACAGGTCTTCCAAGAAAGCTACAAGTCCGACAAATGAGCCCCGTCCCCCGGGAAGGGGCGGATTGTTCCCCCAGAAGGCTCCTCGGGGAACAAAACGCACCCTTTCCGCGTCCCTCCTTTGACGGCCCGGCCTCATCCGATCCCCACTCTTGGCAGGCGAAGCCCCAATAAGGCCCACCAGACCCAACCCCGTCGGCCTTTTCCCGGCATGATCATGGACATGGTCGAATCGGATCCGGATTTGGGCACGGAGTTTGCCCTTTAAGGATCCATGTGGACAAGGAGAAGACCCATGGTGGCAGTAGCCGTTTCAAGGGGCCGGGTAGCTCCGGTGTTGGATTGGTGCACGCAGATTCTGCTCATTCATCCCTCCAAAGATCTGGAGCATGGGGGCATAGTGTGGGATGTGGCCGCGTCGAGCCCTTACGAGACACTTGAAAGGCTCAAAAATCATCAGGTCACAACCTTGATCTGCGGGGCTCTGAGCCGAGAACTGCTCCTCTACGCCGAAGGTTTGGGACTCCACGTGGTGCATGGCGTCGCGGGGGAGATCGGACAGGTTGTGGAGGCCTACGGCAGCGGCCGACTAAATGAGCCGGATTTCTGGATGCCGGGATGCCGTGGCCCAAGGCGCTACCGGCCTTGTCGCTTTGAATTCAACGCTAAAGGAGAAAAGAACATGGCACCAGGAAAAGGCAGAGGCTGTGGGTTCTCGGGAGGAGGCTTTGCACAAGGCCGAGCACAAGGAAAAAGACAGGGCCAAGGCCAAGGTCGTGGTCAAGGCGGAGGAGGCCGAGGAAGAGGCCAGGGAGGTCAAGGCATGGGAATGGGACGTGGAGTCCAAGGTCCTCCGGCCTTTTGCGTCTGCCCCGACTGTGGGGAAAAGGTCCCCCATCGGCAAGGAGTGCCATGTGTGAACATGACCTGCCCCAAATGCGGTCACTCGATGGTGCGGGGGGATGTGTCATGATCCTCGCCATCGCCAGCGGCAAAGGTGGGACCGGAAAAACCACCGTGGCCTGTAACCTGGCGGCAGCCGTGGACAGTCCTCTCGTCCTGGCCGATTGTGATGTGGAAGAACCCAATGCCCATCTGTTTCTCAGGCCGGAATGGGACGGAACGGGTGCCGTGACGGTGGATGTGCCGAGCATCGACATGAGCAAGTGCACCCTGTGCGGGGCCTGTCAGGAACTGTGCCAGTTCAAGGCGCTCGCCCTTTTGCCTGACACGGTGATGACGTTCCCGGAGCTGTGTCATAGCTGCGGAGGCTGCGCCTTGGTGTGTCCCGAGGACGCCGTGTCTTGGGTGCCTCGCCAGGTCGGCACCCTTCGGACAGGTCGACGCGGGAAGATCCGCTTTGTGGATGGCACGTTGCGAATCGGCGAGGCCATGGCTCCACCCCTGATCCGAAAAGTGCGACAGGCCGCCGCTCAAATCGCCGACAGCCGCCTCATTATCGTGGATGCTCCGCCGGGAACATCCTGCCCTGTGGTGGTGAGCCTCTGGGGAGCTGATTACGTGCTGCTGGTCACCGAACCCACCCCATTTGGGTTGAATGATCTCGAGCTGGCTGCGGCCGCCGTAAGAAAATTGGGTATCCCGTGCGGTCTCCTGATCAACCGATGTGATGTGGGGGATGATCGCATTCACGCCTTCGCCCAACGGGAAGGCATTCCGATCCTTCTGGAAATCCCCTTCCACAGAAAAGTGGCGGAACACTGCGCGAAAGGGGACCTTTTGGTGGATGTTTTTCCCCAATGGAAGTCCATGATGGAACGGCTCTATGAAAGCATTGTATCCACGCACGAAACGCTATCGAGGAATGTTCTGACCGGAATGACCGCTTCCTCGGGGCCACGGGACGAGGTTGGGAAATGAAGGAACTGGTTGTCATCAGCGGCAAAGGAGGCACGGGAAAGACGAGCGTTGTCGCCGCCTTCGCGGCTCTTGCCGGACAGGTGGTGCTGTGCGATGCGGATGTGGATGCAGCGGACCTCCATCTCGTGACCCACCCTCAGGTGGTGCAAACGCATCCCTTTGTCGCCGGCCACGAAGCGGTGATCGACCCCGCGCGATGCACCGGATGTGGTTTATGCCTGGATTGGTGCCGGTTCGGCGCCATTGACCCATCGTTGTGGATCGAACCTCTCTTGTGCGAAGGGTGCAAGGTGTGCGCTCAATTGTGTCCGGCACAGGCCGTGGATTTTCTCGAAAAAACATGCGGGCACTGGTATCTCTCTGAAACGCCCCATGGCCCCATGGTGCACGCACGGTTGGGGATCGCAGAGGAAAATTCGGGAAAACTGGTCACCTTGGTCCGCCGGGTCGCCCGCGAAATCGCGGAAAACCGCCACATTGATTTGCTGCTCACCGACGGCCCCCCCGGGGTGGGATGCCCGGTGATCGCCTCCATCGGCAACGCGGATACCGTCCTGGCCGTGGCGGAACCGACCGTTTCGGGGCGCCACGACGTGGAACGGGTTCTCCGTTTGGCGGCTCATTTTCGCATCCCGGCGGCGGTATGCGTCAACAAATGGGACCTCCACCCCGAGGCAGCCGAAAGCATCGCTCGAGACGTCCAGGAAAGAGGCGCCGTCTTTGTGGGGCGCATCCCCTTCGACCCAGCGGTGACCCAAGCCCAAGTTGCCGGGCGAAGTCTTGTGGAATATGGTGAATCTGAGGCGACGCGGGCAATCCGAGAAGTCTGGGAGAGGCTGCAAGATTTAATGCATTGGAGCCGCGAATGAACGCGTATAGATGCCCATGAAAACCGCTGAGCACGAAAAGACAACGGCGAAAAACTCCGTCGCTGCAGGTTTCTCTGTCGCGAGCGTGACGCCTTCCGTTCAGTGGGCCCGCACGATTTTGGACAGTATTGCCGACGGCGTTTTCACCGTGGACACCGATTTTCGAATCACGTTTTTTAACAAGGCCGCGGAGAGAATAACGGGCATCCCCTCAGAAGAGGCCGTGGGAAAACCCTGTTGCGAAGTGTTTCGCGCCAACATCTGTGAAACGGCCTGTGCCCTGCGCCACACCATGGAGACGGGACAGGTGGTCATGGATCAGACCGTCGCCATCCTGAATGCCGATCATCGAGAAGTCCCCATCAGCATCAGCACGGCGCTCTTAAAAGACGAAGCCGGGAATACCGTCGGCGGCGTCGAAACTTTTCGAGACCTCACGGATGTGGAGACACTGCGCCGTGAAATCCACAAGAAATACCGGTTCGGAGATATCCTTTCCAAGGCGCCGGCCATGCAGCGCCTGTTCGCCATCCTGCCCCAAATCGCTCAAAGTGAAAGTACGGTCTTGATTCAAGGAGAAAGCGGGACCGGAAAGGAAGTCCTGGCACGGACCATTCATTCCCTGAGCCGAAGAGCCAAGGGGCCTTTTGTCGCCGTCAACTGCGGAGCTCTGCCGGACACCCTTCTGGAATCGGAACTTTTCGGTCATGTGGCGGGAGCCTTTACCGACGCGAAACGCAACCGCCTGGGCCGGTTCGCGCTCGCCGAAGGGGGCACCCTCTTTCTCGACGAGATCGGCGACATTTCCCCGGCCCTCCAGGTGCGCCTCTTGCGGGTGCTGGAAGAACGAGTTTACGAGCCTCTGGGCTCGTCGAAGAGCTGCAAGGCCGATGTGCGCATCGTTGCGGCTTCAAACAAGGATCTTGAACAGCTGGTGGAACGGGGAGGATTTCGCAAGGATCTTTTTTATCGGGTCAATGTGGTGAAATTGTGGCTCCCGCCTCTTTCGCAGCGCCGCGAGGATATTCCGCTTCTGGTGAGTCATTTCGTGGATCGGTTTAACCGTCTTCAGAGCAAAAAGATCTTCGGTCTGAGCCATGAGGCTTTAGAGATCTTCATGGCGCATGACTGGCCCGGAAACATCCGGGAACTGGAAAACGCTGTGGAACATGCCTTCATTTTGTGCCGGGAGGGCTGGATCCGACCCGAGCATCTTCCGGAACATCTCCAGAGAATTCGCCAGGGGTTCGATCCCCCTCGCGGATGGACATTGGAAGAGATCGAAAAACGCGCCATTTGGGAGGCTCTGGAACGCAACCAATGGAAGCGCATGGCCACGGCGCGCGAACTCGGCATCGACAAAAACACCCTGCGTCGAAAAATTCTTCGTCACGGCCTCAATTCCCTTATTTCGCCCCACGGCAAAAAGACTCCTTCCCACCAGGACGACTAGATTTCCGCGGCTCTCCGTGCGGGAAGGGCACCGGAGGTCTCCGCCGAATGAGAAACCCTATCCTGCGTCGTCCTTCGGCCGGCCCTTTCGCCGGGGTGCGACGGCTTTCCCGGTGCATCCGGAGGCAGGAAAACCCGCTTCAGGATGCATTTTGTTCCCTAACGCCCTTGCACTGTCCGTAGCCCCAGAACGCTGGGGCGCATTTTTTTGAGCATCGGCCGTATGTCGGAAGCGGTTTCCTGAAAAGGAAGCCGTCTGGCATGGTCTTTGACTCTTGCAGCTGAGGTTTTGCGCGAATCTGACCAACGGGGTTCGGCCCTTACGGTCAACGGACACCATTTCTTAAGGAGGTTCACAACATCATGGGCGGGACATGTCATCACGCACAATCGGGAACCCAAGGGGACAGGGAACAGCACAAAAAGGACGAGGACCTTCGAGTCCATGAGCAACTGCGTCGCATTACCCATAAGCTTTTGGTTATGAGCGGGAAAGGCGGTGTGGGCAAGAGCAGCGTTGCCGCCGGCCTTGCCGTAACCCTTGCTCAAAAAGGCTACCGGGTCGGTTTGTTGGATGTGGATCTGCATGGCCCCAGTATTCCGAAAATCCTTGGCATCGAGGGATCGTTTCAGGTGGACGATGAGAAACGCTTGGTGCCGAGCACTCTAGCGGAGAACCTGCACGTGGTTTCTATCCAGCTTCTTCTGGATGACCCTGACGCGGCGGTGATTTGGCGAGGACCCGTGAAACACGGCGTCATCAAACAGTTCATCGGCGAGGTGAATTGGGGGCGTTTGGATTATTTGATCGTGGATTGCCCTCCAGGAACCGGCGATGAGCCGTTGAGCATTGCCCAGACCATTCCTGATGTCCACGCCGTCATCGTCACCACACCGCAGGAAATCGCGCTTCAAGACGTTCGAAAATCCATCAATTTCTGCCACAAGGCGCACATGCCCATTCTCGGCCTTGTGGAAAATATGAGTACTCTCGTGTGCCCTCACTGCGGCACGGAGATTCCTGTTTTCGGTAGTGGAGGCGGTCGGCGGACCGCCGAAAGGATGCAGGTCCATTTTTTGGGCAGCCTCCCCTTTGACCTTGGCGTGGTGGAGGCCGGGGATACCGGAAGCACGCTTCAGTTCGCCCGCAACGCTACCAGCGCCTTTGCCAGAGCCTTGCACGTCTTGGCGGACAGCGTCATCGAGCGCTGTTCGCCACCCGAAGTTCGCGACCCCGGGAGGGCTCAGGCTTCCGAGCCCGACGAAAAATCCTTTACGGCCGGCGACTTTCTAAGGATTGCGGTCCCGACGGCCGACGGCGTGCTCTGTAATCATTTCGGACACTGTGACAGGTTCGTTCTTCTCGACGTGCAAGGGTCGGAGATTCGGAACCGAACCGAATTGACACCGCCACCGCACGAACCCGGGGTACTCCCGTGCTGGCTGGCGGACCAGGGCGTGCGGGTTGTCATCGCCGGCGGAATGGGACAGCGCGCCATCAGTCTTTTCGAGGAACGAGGAATTCGTGTCCTTACGGGAGCCCCTTCTGAGGAGCCCCACAGTTTGGTGCGCCGCTACCTCGAAGGCACGCTTCAATGCGGCCCCAACGTGTGTGACCATTGAATACGGGCTATGAGAGAAATCCTTCGGAAGGAGGTTACAAATGAAAGTGGTGGTCAGCAGTACAGGGAAAGACCTGGAAGCTCCCATAGACCCAAGGTTCGGGCGTGCGGCCTATTTTCTTGTGGTGGATACGGAGACCTTGGATTTTGAAGTTGTGCCCAACAGCCAAAATCTTCAAGCTGCTCAAGGAGCCGGTGTACAAGCCGCTTCGCTGGTGGCCCGACATAAGCCGGCTGCGGTGATTACCGGTCATTGCGGTCCCAAGGCCTTTCAAGTCCTTCAGGCCGCCGGCATTCCCGTAGTTGTGGGGGCGTCCGGTTCTGTCCGGGACATGGTGGAAAGCTATAGGAAGGGCCTTTTAAAGCCGACGACGGCACCGAACGTGGAAGGCCACTGGATGTGACCCTTCCATTGGGTTTTTGGGATCCCTGATTTGTTGACGACAAGACGGACGCTTTTTGCTAAGGTGCCGTGCCCCTCTTGCCCCTGGAAAATCGATGGGAGTGGGCGAAAACCTAGAGGGTCACGCTCCTTGACCGACGAAAGGGAGCGATCATGCCGAATTCCATAAGGAGGCTCACGACGTGTTTCTGGGGATGCCGCCCAGTCGGTGGGGGCTTCTCGTCTTCAGTCGACTGTGGCTCAACGCCGGGGTGCGCCTGGCCTACCCTTTCCTTCCCACCATCGCCCGAGGTTTGGGCGTCACCATGGAGCAGGCTGGGCTCCTCGTCGCAGCCCGATCTTTGGTCGGTCTCTCCGGCATTCTCTTCGGACTCCTGTGTGAAAAGAAAGGTGAAAAAGTCGGCCTTCTTTTAGGCCTGTTCTTTTTTAGCCTAAGCGGCTTCGCGGTGGGCTACGGCCGAAGCTTTCCGTGGGTCCTGCTCGGTTTCCTCTTCATGGGTTTAGCCCATGCCGTTTACAACCCCGCCGTCCAAACCTATGTGAGCGCCCATGTGCCTTACGGGATTCGAGCCCGTGCCTTGGGCCTTCTCGAGTCATCCTGGTCCGCAGGATGGTTCGTCGGCATGCCTTTGGGCGGGGTCCTGATCGCCCGATACGGTTGGAACATGCCGTATATTGTCCTCGGGGTTATCGGAATCGTTCTCTTGCTGCCGACTGCCCAACTTCCCTCGGCGCCCGGGGTTCCGCAAACTGTCCGGTTTCTGCGTCACCCCCCGGTGAACCCATCCAGAAATCCCACAACAGCGCACGTGCCGGAACTTTATCACGCAGGGGCTGACTGTCGAACGCTCCAAAACCCTCTGGGGCCGACACCGTCCAAAAGGCTTTGGGCCGCTCTCATGGTGACCTTCTGTGCGTTGCTTGCCAACGAAAACCTCATGATTGTCTATGGGGTATGGATGGAATCGCGGTTTTCGGTAGGGATCGGCCCCTTAGGGTGGCTTTCGACTTTTATCGGCGCCTCTGAACTGGGCGCGGAATTGAGTGTCGCCTTGATTGCGGATCGGCTGGGGAAAAAACGTGCGCTCGCTGCAGGACTCTTTGGAGCGGCCGTGTGCTATGCCGCCCTTTCCGTCGCCCAGACTTCATTGGTGTTGAGCGTAATCGTTTTCTGCGGGATCGCTTATTGTTTCGAGTTCACCGTGGTCAGCTCTTTTCCTTACATTTCCGAACTGAACCCCAACACACGGGGGCGTTGGCTTTCCGCCAATTACAGCCTCATGGTGGCCGGTCGTGTCGTGGGCGCCCTATGCGGCCCCTGGCTCTGGCAACACACCCAAAACCTTGCCGGACACATCGCCGTGTCCTTTCTTTCCACAGGACTGGCTTTGGTCTTCCTCCGCCTTGCCCCGAACCCGGACCGGCCCCGTGGTAGAGTCCACCAGTGAAGCCTTTACCCGTATGCACGCTGAAAATAAGCGGCGCCCTTCCCTTGTCTTGATCGATCGAGCACTCGAAATCTCGAAAAGCTCCGGGGCCACCCGCGTGAGCGAAAAACCTTCCGCAGGAAGGGACCACACCTTGGCGGCATGGTCGGAGACATGATATGGATTAAACGACATACGGGACGCATTATCCCACATATGGCGTGACACGATCCGAAAAGGACCAATAAGGAGGATGCCATGCCGACATACGAGTATCAATGCCTATCGTGTCAAAAGGAATTCACCGTCATTCAGAGCATTTCCGAGCATGGGAAAAATCCTGTGCAGTGTCCGGAATGCCGAAGCGCCAAAGTCAAGCAACTGATGTCTGTATTCACCGCCCAAACGAGCAAAAAGAGCTGAACCCAGAGACTCTTCCGCGGGGGAGCCGCCGATGAATTCGGGGGCACTCCGCCCCAATCAACCAGCCCGGCATCCCCACCCTCGAAACTTGTCAGAGAAGGCGGGCATTGCACGTCCACTTTAGGCACGCCTTCCGTCGCGTCTCTGTGAGACGGGTGGACAAGGCCGTTTTGTCATTCGACCTTCTCGCCGCATGGCCGACGTTTTCTCGGCAAGGCCGTGCACTCTCCTGGCTTCATGATTAAAAAAAGCCCGGGAAAAACCCCATGGGGAAGGAATATCTCATGCGGAACAGGGAGATGAATCGTGGAAAAGATCGTTGGATTGAGGGCGTTGAGGCTGGGGATCCTCGGTTTTTTGGGGATCATGATTGGGCTTGCGGGACAAGGAGTGTGGGCCATGAAGGAAGACGCAACACAAAGGGCCATGGCGACTTTCGCCGGCGGCTGTTTCTGGTGTGTGGAATCGGATTTTCGAAAGGTGGAGGGTGTCTTGGAGGTGATCTCGGGATATACGGGGGGCCATGTGGAAAACCCAAGCTATGAACAGGTGTGCTCAGGACGCACGGGGCATGTGGAAGCCGTCCAGGTGATCTACGATCCCGCAAAGGTGAGTTATGAAGAGCTCTTGGAAGTTTTCTGGCGTCACATCGACCCTACGGATCCCGGCGGGCAATTTGTGGACCGTGGACCTCAGTACCGTACGGCGATTTTTTACCACGATGAAGAGCAGAAGCGCCTGGCGGAGGTGTCCCTGAAAAGGTTGCAGGAATCCGGACGTTTTGACAAGCCCATCGTCACCGAGATCCTCCCCCTGGAAAGATTCTATGCAGCCGAAGAATACCATCAAAACTTCTCTGAGAAATCGCCCATGCGATACCACACCTACAGGATGGGGTCCGGACGGGACGCCTTTTTGAGCAGAGTCTGGAAAGACGAGATCAAGGCGACGGAAACCCCTCAAGGAAGCGGCCGCTTCGTGAAGCCGAGCGACGAAGAACTCCGCAACATCTTGACCCCTCTGCAGTACAAAGTCACCCAGCAAAACGGCACAGAACCCCCCTTTCAAAACGAGTACTGGGACAAACGTCCAGGAATTTACGTGGATGTGGTCTCGGGAGAACCTCTTTTCAGCTCCAGGGACAAGTTCGATTCCGGAACGGGCTGGCCGAGCTTCACCCGCCCGTTGGTCCCGGAAAACGTTGTGGAACGTCAGGACCGATCGCTATTCATGGTCCGCACCGAAGTGCGCAGCCGCCATGGAGATTCCCATCTTGGTCATGTCTTCGATGACGGGCCGCCGCCGACAGGCCGCCGGTATTGCATCAATTCGGCCTCGCTTCGGTTTATCCCGGCCGAAGACCTGGAAAAGGAAGGCTATGGTCAATTCGTTCCACTGTTTTCATCGGAATAAAAAGGAATCGAGTCGATTATGGAAGTAACCCTGCTCATGGCCATGACCGTCGATGGAAAAATCGCCCGGCACCCTGACCATTTCCCCGACTGGACCACTCCCGAAGACAAGAAGTTCTTCGCAGAGCGCACGCGGAAGGCCGGGGCCGTCATCATGGGTTCCCGGACTTTCCGAACCTTGAAAAGACCACTTCCAGGACGCCTCAACGTCGTCATGACGCGCAACCGTTCCCGCGCATCTTCTGAGGGCAACGTGCTTTGGACCTCAGAGACGCCTCGAGAGATCCTTTCCCGGCTGGCCTCTCTCGGATACACGGACGTCATCCTCGCCGGCGGCGCGCAGGTGAATTCCGCCTTTGCCGCCGAAGGTCTCATCGACCGCATAGTCGTTGCAGTGTCTCCGAAAATCTTTGGGACAGGCATTTCACTTTTTGCCTCGGAGGTCGCTTGGGATCTTGAGTTGGAGGACGTCCAGCGAATCGGACAACTGGTGGTGTTGAGCTATATGGTGGCGCATTCCAAGAATACTCCAGAGACGGACGACAGGAAGTCTTGAAAATGTTCTATTCAGACTTGATGCAGGCGTGGCTGAAAGGTAAACTGCGGTTTGGGTTTCATGAGCCGTTTAGAAGACGGACGTTTTCTTTTAGTCCGATGGAACGCGGTGGGCGACCACCGCTTCTTGTGACACGCACGAGGTGAGTTCATGCCAACGGCATCGCCCAGTGTGGAGCTGGAAGCTTTGGTGCAACTCAGCGGGGATCTTCCCGCCATGCCGCACGTGGCTTCGGAAGCCCTGCAAAAAATCGGCGATCCCAACAGCCGTGCCGAAGATATTCAAAAGGTTCTCGCCCAGGATCCCGCCTTGGCGGCTCGAATTCTCAAACTGGCCAATTCCTCCTTTTATGCCCGGTCGCGAGCCATCGCCACATTACGTGACGCCGTGGTGGTCATCGGCCTCAAAACCGTGCGCGCCCTTGTCCTTGCTTCCGTAACCCGAGACCTTTTCGATCCCTTCGGTCTTACGGAAAAACTCTTGTGGGAACATGCGGTGGGATGCGGCCTGGCCGCC
This sequence comes from Desulfosoma profundi, assembly GCF_055387865.1. Classification (NCBI taxonomy): domain Bacteria; kingdom Pseudomonadati; phylum Thermodesulfobacteriota; class Syntrophobacteria; order Syntrophobacterales; family Syntrophobacteraceae; genus Desulfosoma; species Desulfosoma profundi. The sequence continues at coordinate 371,991 of NZ_AP042420.1, forward strand.
CGAACCATCGCCGTCGTCCTTCGGTATTCCAGGACGGAGGAATGCTTTCTCGCGGGATTGCTCCACGATGTGGGCAAAATGATTCTGCTCACTCACCGCCCCGAACCCATGCGTCGGATCATCGAAGAAGTGTATAACGATCCGGAACTGTCCTTTGCCGTGTTGGAACGGGAATCTTTCGGGTTCGATCATGCTGATGTGGGCCTTTTGCTCGCCGAGAAGTGGCATTTCCCCGAAGAAATCGTCGAGGCCATCGCCTGCCATCACCGGCCCGCATCCGCCAAGATCCTTCCGGCACTGACCGTCATCGTTAATCTGGCCAACGTCTATTGCCACAAGCTCGGGTTGGGCCCTACCAAACGTTTGGATTTGGACTTGGCTTCCGTCCCCAGTGCCCGGGCGTTGAAATTGACCCCAGAGAAACTGGCGGCCCTGGAGGCCTCCATTCGAAATGTCGTGGATAAGGAAGCGGCGAGCCTTTCTTAAAGGCTGTACTTTTCCAGGTACCCTCGAGGGGTGACCATGCGGCCGTTCCACACGTAGGTGTGGCTGTTGCCCACAAGAAGCACCGTTTCCATGTCCACCTCGGCGCAGACCAATTCTCCCAATGTCGTCACCCAGTGGCGCTGGCCTTCTCGCATAGCCCGGCGGACCACGCCCACAGGGGTGTTTTCCGGCCGGTGGCGGAGCAAGACCGTGCGCGCCCTTTCCAGGGTGTCCGGCCGGGCGGTGCTTCGTGGATTGTAGATGGCGATGACGAAGTCGGCTGCCGCGGCGGCTTCGAGCCGCTTGACAATCTGGTCCCACGGGGTGAGATGGTCGCTGAGGCTCACCGACGCAAAATCGTGCATCAGTGGCGCCCCGAGGATGGACGCCGCGGCGTTGAAAGCCGCCACTCCTGGAATCACTTCGACACACAGGGCGTCCGGAGATTCTGAACCCGACAGGCCGTCGCACACCGCCAACCCTTGGGCACGGCACAGATCAAACACCAATCCAGCCATCCCATAAATACCCGCATCTCCCCCGGAAACCAGGGCCACCCGGCGACCTTCCTCAGCAAGCCGAAGCGCTTCCTGGCAACGGTCGATCTCCTTACGCATCCCGCTGGCCCGCACTTCTTTTCCCTCAACCACGGTATCGATCAACCTGACGTAGGTTTTGTAACCCACGATCACGTCGGCTTGGCGGAGCGCCTCCAGGGCCCGAGGTGTCAGGTGCTCCAAAGCCCCCGGCCCAAGGCTCACGATCCAGAGCCGTCCTTGGCCACGGCCACGGTCACGTTGCGGGTCTTCTGTTTTTCCACGATGAGTCGGCCGTTCCGGGACGCCATGAGAGCTGCAGCTTCGCATACGCTGGACACTCCAAGGTGACGGCGCACAACGGGCGACGGATTGGGCACCCACTGTGCTTCTAGGGTTTTTTTGGGATAGAAGACCAGGGGACGATCCAATCTGTGGGCGGCGGCATGGAGTCCGGGTTCCTCTGCCTTGATGTCCACACTGGCCAAGGTCCGTATGGCCGCCGGAGCGAGGTTGAAGCGGGAGAAAACATCCTGCACCGTCTCAAAGATTTCCTGGGCCGGTGTGTGCCGATTACACCCCACGCCGACACACAGGGTGCGTGCTCTTAAAACCACGGCACGATACGATTCAGGCTTGAGCCTCTCGGACACCCACACCCCGGCGACCGCTTCGGGATCCACGCCGCAGGCCCGGAAGGCGGAGTGCAGAAGGTCCACGGACAGCTCTTCGGGGGAACCCTGCTGAAGCGGCGGCAGGGCCTCGGCAATCCATACAGCGCTGGGCAACGCCGGGCGATAGCGTTCCAGACATCCGTCCGGGTCATATACCCAAAAAAGCTCGTCTTCCAGTATGGCTGTGGTCACACGAGCCGCCCAGGTCATGTCCTCCATTTCAAGGCATGATTCCACGGCCATGGAATCCACGGCAGGCTTTCCGGACACGTCGGATGCCGTCGTGATCACCGCTTCTCCGCCCAACAGGGAAGCCACGGCTTGGGCAAGACGGTTCGCGCCCCCCACATGGCCGGAAAGCAAGCTGATCACATATCGTCCTCGCTCGTCCACCACAACCACGGCGGGGTCCTGTTTTTTGGAGCGCAAAAGCGGCGCCATGGCCCGCACGACGATTCCCGTGGCCATGATGCACACCAGCGCGCGATTCTCCATCCACAGTCGAGGGAACAGGTCGCGAAATGTCCCGTAGGGTTCGGCCCCCATGGCCACGGCAAAGGTGTGCCGGGCCGGAACGTGGACGGTACAGTTCGGCAGGGCTGCCATAAGCCGTAGGGCACGGGCCGTCCCCTGGGCCGTGATGGACACGACGGCGATGGGTTGAGGAAGATCAAGAATGCGCGGTTCGGAAGCCATGGGAAAAGGATCCGTCGTAGAGGCGGGATCGCACGGCAGGCCGGACTTCGTTAAAGACTTCCCCGACCAGGATCACGGCGTGCCGCCGGATTCCTGCGTGCCGGATCCGATCTTCAATGTCCTCAAGCGTCCCGCGAAGGATCCGCTGGTCCGGCCATCCCACGCGATACGCCACCACCACAGGCGTTTGTGGATGATAGGGACCACGAAGCTTTCGAACCACATCGCCTATGTGCTGCACACTGAGATAAATGACCAAGGTCGCTCCGTGTGAGGCCAGTGTTTCCAGGGATTCGCGTTCGGGAACCGGAGTGTTTCCCGCGGCTCGAGTGATGATCACCGTCTGGGACAGCTCGGGGAGCGTCAATTGACATCGCAGTTCAGCAGCGGCGGCGAAAACCGCCGACACGCCAGGAACCACCTCATAGTCCACGCCCTCTTGATCCAGAAGGCGCATCTGCTCGTGGATGGCACCGTAGAGGCTGGGATCGCCCGTATGCAGCCGAACCACCCGCTGCGCGCGACGCACCCCTTCCATGACGGCGGCATGGGTTTCTTCCAACGTCATGGAAGCACTGTCCAGCAGGACGGCGCCGGGTTTGCACTGCTCGAGGAGTCCTTGGGGGACCAGAGAACCCGCGTAGATGACCCGGTCCGCTTCTCGAAGGAGCCGTTGTCCCTTGACGGTAATGAGTTCCGGATCTCCGGGCCCGGCGCCCACAAAGGCCACGAGGCATGGGCCTTGATTGCAGGGCTTCGTGGCGGATTCGGGCTTTTGGAGGTCACCACCAGATGTCGGCATCAATTCTCCTTTTCCGGGTGTCGGGAAGACGACTGGGGAGTCTTTTCCATGGCACATAAGAACACGGGATTCAAGGCGGTGAATCGAAAACTGGACCCTATGGACACCCCTCGATTCACCTGGACTTGGACCGCTTCCACATTTTCCGCGTTGAGCTTCGCGAAGCTTTCGATTTGGGCCAACGTGTTCCATGTCACCCCGGCAACGACGACCCGCCCGAAAGGCGCCATGCGGGCCCATACCGCGTCGAGAAGGGGTGTCAACATGCCGCCGGAGCCGCCGATAAAAACGCGATCCGGTCGAGGCAACCTGGAGACTGCCTGAAGGGCGTCTTCCGCAATCACTTGAATCTCTCCACAGTGAAACCGATGCACGTTGGCCCGGATGTCCTCCACCCTTTCAGGCACTCTTTCGACGGCCCAGACGCTTTTCAGAGGATAAAGCAAAGCGGCTTCCACGGCGATGGACCCGCTGCCTGCCCCAATGTCCCAAAAGACGTCCCCCGGAGCCAAACGAAGCAGCGACAAAGCCACACTGCGCACCTCCTTTTTCGTGATCAGCCCTTCGCGGTGAACAAAAGCCCCGTCGTCCACCCCGGGAGCGCGACGTACGCAGTTTCTCAATGCCGCATCGGCCGCGGTTCCAGTGCTCCTCGGACCCTCGCCAAGTTCTTCATGACCACGGAATCCGTTTAAAACATGGGGGCAGGACGCCGCCCGAGGGAGCACGCTCCCGTCCGCAGGCTCGTGACTGGGCGGAGTCACCATGACCACGTTGAGCGGCGAAAAATCCATGGCACGGACCTCACAGGGAAACCAAGAGCCGAGGCTTTCCGTGGGTAAGCCCAAATCCTCGGCGACGGTCACACGGCAGTCGTCAAAACCGGCAGCCATCAACTGATCGGCGATCCACCGCGGCGGATGTTCTTTATCGGTGAAAAAGGCCACCGTGTGGCCGTGCCGAAGGAACCACATCCACTCGAAAGAGGTTTCCCGGCCGTGCAGACTGAAAACGCGGACTTCCTCCCAAGGTCTCCCCAAGGCGGCACATAACGCCTGAATAGATGTGGGCCCCGGGATGAAGTGCAACCGATCCGGAGACAATCGGGCCGTAAGATGCCGACCGATGCCGAAAAACAAGGGATCTCCGGACGCCAAAACCGCCACACGGTGCGCTTGAGCGAGGACATTCATGGTATCCACGAGGGATGTGATGGATCCTCGAATGGGAATCTTTTCGCCCGGATGCTCGGGGAAAAAATCCAGGTGTCTGGCGCCCCCCACAAGAACGTCCGCTCTTTCGATCCACTGCACCCCTTCCACCGTGCAGCTCTTCGGGCCTATGCCGACCCCGATGACGGCGATCAGCGGCGGTGCCCATTGATGAGGGTCCTTGCTCATCGACTTATCCCGTGAACCTGTCCGAAAATGTCCGTTCACATCCGGTTAACCATGCCGCCCCGAGCATCACGGTGTGCCGCTGTCGTTGGTGACCCCGGACTCTCAGAAAACGGCCCTGGAATCCGGCAGATTTCCTTACGCCCTCGTGTCCAACAAGATTCTATGAAATCCACAGACCTCCGCGGTCACTGAGGTCGGCGAGAATTGTGCCGTCATAGTCGAAAAGAAGCAATCGCAAGTGCTTTACACCTGCGCCAGCAAAACGGCGCGAATGCGCCATGGCCGCGCGGGCCACTTCCAGAACCACTTCTCGACCATCGCCCTTTAAGAGCATCTCCAGGGCATGCCGCGCCGTGTTGGCACCGGCCACGCGTTCCAGCAACGAAGGATCGGCTCCGGCCTGTCGGCCGCAGCGCACCAACGTGCCCAGGTCCATACCGGCTTTGTGGGCGTGCGTGTATGACAGCCCAGAGGCCATTTTGACGGCTTTGCCGAAAAACACGCTGTGCACCACCGTGTCGAATCCCACTCGGGAAGCTTCCTGAACCGAGAAAGCAAAAAAATCGGCAATTTGGATAAAGGCTTCTTCAGGAAGGCCGATCAAGAACCCGCGGGCAAGCTTTTCGCTCTTGCCCCCCGTGCTCAGGACCACCGTACGACACCCATTGGCCACGGCCACATGGAGGGCGGACACAATGGTTTCTTCATAAGCTTCGTGCGACAAAGGTTTGACGAGCCCTGTAGTGCCCAAGATGGACAATCCACCGAGGACACCCAAGCGCGGGTTGAGCGTCCGGCGGGCCAATGCCTCTCCTTGAGCCACGGAGACATGGATATGGAGCACCAGCGGGTAGGGGGCGATTTCGCCGACTCGAAGGGGCAGACGGACCACCCGGCCTATATCGTGGGTTTCCGCCGCCGTGTTCTCCTGGTGCGGCAGCTTTTCAGGAAAAGAGGCGGTTTCGTGTCTGAAAGGGTCCGGACCGCGCGGGTACGTCCCATGAGCTTCGGCTTGGCAGACGTCCCCCCCCCGAAAAGCGCCAAGAAAGCACTTCAGTTCTTCGCCGAGATTTTCTGTGAGCATGGCCCGTGGCCCCGGATTGATGGCAGGTTCTCCCACCGGCACGGGAAGCCCCGGCTTGGTCACGACGCCGACGCCCTGCCCTGCGGTGAGTCGAATCTCCACAGCCCCTTCACCCGCTTGAGAAGCGTTCTCGCCTTTGGTCTGCGCTCCGACGGCTCTCGGGGCGAGTTCCATGAGCTTCACCTGGACGTGGATCGCTGCATTGTGGGTCACATCCGGGTCGTCGCCGGCATCCTTGATGACCAGTGCTTCGGCTTGTGAAACCCCTTCGGAAAGGATCGTCGCCGGCACCGCCATGTAATAGCCCACCGGAAGACGGACGGCGACCCATGAGGGAGCACGTCCGGTAAGGAGAGTTCGCAAGGCGGCTCGGGCCGCCGCAGTCATGGCGGTCCCCGTGCTGAATCCCGTTCGCAGCACCTTACGTCCCGACCGGCTTCCCGGTCTATCGTGATCTCTTCCCTGCACGTCACTTGGCTCCTTCCACCCGATCGCCCCATGCTTTTTAATGGAGCGGCATCCCCTGTCAATGGGATTATCGGCGCGGGAGAAAGCAGAAAGTCCTTTGCCGCTCCTTTTCCTCTTTGATAGTGTCAAAAGAAGTGAAAAACAGTAACGTCCACAGATCTTTCAAGGATTCATCGCTATGGATTATGTCGTAGTGATCATCGGAGCCGGCCCGGCGGGAATCTTCGCGGCCTTGACCTTTGCCGAGGCGGGCCTGTCCCCGGTTCTTCTCGTGGAACAGGGCAAGGACCTGAAGAGCCGCACTCGGCGCGGGGCCAACGATATGCTGTGCGGATGGGGGAGCCGGCGCCTTCAGCGACGGCAAGCTCACGCTCTCTCCCGAAGTGGGCGGTTTTCTCGCCGACCTCGTGGGCACACCCGCCCTAAAAGAACTCCTCCACGAAGCCGACGCCGTGTATGTGCGTTTCGGGGCCCCGGACCGCCTCTACGGGGGGATGACTCCCGAGATGGAAGATCTTGCCGACCGAGCCCGCCTGGCGGACCTCGAACTTATCCCCATGACCATACGCCACATCGGCACAGAGAACTGCCTTATCGTCTTGGAGCGGCTTAAAGAGGCGATCGCTCGTTCCATTCACATCCGCACCAACTGCCAGGCCGTGCGCATCCTGGCCGATGAGGGTCTCGTGCGCGGTGTCGAACTCGCCGACGGCCGAGTGATTCGGTGCCGCTACGTCATTGCAGCACCCGGCCGATCCGGGGCGCTTTGGATGAAAGAACAAGCCCAGGTTCTGGGACTTCCCAGCCAGGCAAGCCCCGTGGACATCGGGGTCCGTGTGGAACTCCCCGCCGTGGTCTTCAAAGCCATTACCGATATCAGCTATGAGTCCAAACTCGTGTATTACACCAAGACCTTCGACGACAAAGTGCGGACCTTCTGTATGAACCCCTACGGGGAAGTGGTCCAGGAGCGTAACGGGTCCATGATCACGGTCAACGGCCATAGTTATGCGGGAAAGAAAACCCCCAACACCAACTTTGCCCTCTTGGTGAGCAGCGCCTTTACAGAACCCTTCGACGATCCCATTGCCTACGGACGCTACATCGCGAGGTTGGCAAATCTTTTGGGCAAAGGGGTGATCGTCCAGCGTCTGGGGGATCTCATGGCGGGACGCCGAAGCACCCGGGAACGTCTGGCTCGGTGTCTGACCCGCCCGACCCTTGAAGAGGCCGTCCCCGGGGACTTGAGCTATGTGTTTCCGTATCGGCATCTGTTGGGCATCGTGGAAATGCTGCAGGCCCTGGACAAGATTGCCCCCGGCACCGCCTCACGCCACACGCTGCTCTATGGTGTGGAAGTCAAGTTCTATTCTCACCGCCTGCAGCTCAGCAAAGAATTGGAAACCCCTGTGCGGAACCTCTTTGCCGCGGGAGACGGCGCGGGGATCACCCGAGGTTTGCTTCAGGCGTCCGTAAGCGGCATGTTGGCGGCCCGAGCCGTACTGGGGCGCGAGTCGTAATCTCCCGTATCCCGAAGGATGTTAAAGCCCATGTCCCTTTCCCACGTCCGCGACCTGATCCATACTCATACGCGTCTTTCCGTGCCTGAGAAAATTCGCATTCACACGGACACCACCCAGTTTATGGACATCAAGGCCGGCGATTGTATCAGTGTCCAGGGCCACCTGTTTTACGTAAAGGGTGAGGAGTTCGAGGGCCGGTTCGGCCTGGACGGAGAACCCAAGTTCTGGGTCAAACGCGTCATCGATCTTCACGATGGTCAGGCAAAGATCCTGAAATTGGCCTTCTTCGAGTCTTTTTTCATGCATCTCGGCGAAGAACGCATCCGATGCTTCCGCAGTCCGCACAAGGAATCGCGGATCCTGGCACGCACGGCGGGTGATCCCCGGTTCATGCAGGGTCATACGCTTTACGACGATGCCGGCAATCCCGTTCGGGTCATTGAACGCATTTCCGGCAAGACCTTGTACGATCTCATCGGGGATCTGGAAATGGACCATGAGACTTACTACTACGAGGTGTTCCCGCGTATTTTCGCCAACCTCATGAAAGCCTTCTATGCCATTAAAGACCTTCACCAAATGGGAGAAATCCACGGGGATATTCGCAACGATCATCTCCTCATTGAACATCAGAGCGGCCGCTACCGATGGATAGATTTCGATTACACCTACGAATGGCCGGGCCAACCTTTCGGCGTGGACCTGTTCGGGTTGGGAAACATTCTCCTGTTTGCAGCCGGAAAAGGATTTCATACCTTGCACGACATGCGGTCGTCCCACTCCCCCTTCCACGCTGCACTGTCCGATCTCCATGAAGAAGACTTTTCGCTGTTCTTTCCCAACAGGCTCATGAACCTGAAGAAAATCTTCCCCTACCTCCGGGAAACCCTGAACAAGGTCCTCATGCATTTTGCGGCTGGAGCGGAGGTTTTTTACGACTCAGCCCACGAACTCATGGAAGATCTGGAAGTTGCTTATCGATCGTTTCTCTGGGAGGTGCCCTATGGGCCATAAGATTCTTGTGGGAATCGACTGTTCGGCCAACGCCCAAAGGGCGGTGGACTATGTGGGGACGATGCTTCGGCCCCATGATGCCGTGTACGTCACCCTCTTTCACGTGCTTATCGGCCCCCAGCCCGACATCTACCCGGACAAGGAACAGAGGGATATGGAATTGGAAAAGAGACACCGTCGGGCCTACCGCCAACTCGAAGGCATGCTGTCCAGGTTGGTGGAGTTGGGTGTACCCAAGGAGCGCATTTCCTTGAAAATCCAGGTGTGCGATCCGGGGGAAAATGTGCCAGGCGTTCTTTTGCAAGAGCAGCGGCGTGGGGGATACCACACGGTGGTGGTCGGACGACGTGGGATGAGCAAGCGCGAGGAGTTTCTGTTTGGGAGCGTTTCCAGCAAGATCATTCGCGAGGCGCGCGAATGCACAGTGTGGGTGGTGCAATAGCCGGCTGAGGAGGCGTCATGTTTCCGGTGACCTTTGACCGTCAGGTGCTTGAAGGATTGCCGTACCCCGAAGAAGAGGATATCGCCCGCGTCCTTGAGGTCTTAAAGAACATCATTGAACGGCGGGTGCTGCCTCATTTTCGGACACGACGCGGCACGGACCCCCGCCACAGCGCCGTCGTCATGACTCGCGTGCGAATTGAGCGGCTGGAAGACGACCAGCGGGTCATTGCGCCGTTAAGCCTTCTTCTCCGGCGCGACGACAACTGGATAATCGCCGTCCACGAGCGGTTTTTCGATTATCTGGCTTTCGTTCTTCCTAGCGACTCCAAAGGTCTGGTCACCGAAGGCACGGAAGAAGAACGCAAGGCGTTGGCTCTTGCGGAATTTCTTCTCAGGCATCAGATGGAACACCTCCTCTACCCCAAGACCCCCGAAACGACAGTCATTGAAAACGACGTGGCCTTTGCCGCGGAAAAAACGGAAGACGACCCAACGTTCCATCGGCTGCTTGTCCATATCCTGGGCGATGAAATGGTGGGAATCAAGGGTGCAGAGTACCTGAGCCTGTTCGATGCGGCGGCCCAAGGGGGAACCACGGCCTCCCTGATCTACCGAATCGTCTTGAGGGCCTGCTCGTGGCTGGCGGATCTTTCCGAAGATCTCTTCGCCCAGGTGCTCACGGGCTTGGATGCCGAGTGCCGGGTGCAGGCCCTGGGAGAATGTTGGAACCGAAGCCGCCAGACTTTGTTGTCATTGGTCCTGCGCACGGTTTTCTTAGAAAAACTCTTCCGCGGTTTCGACAGACTCCTGGAAACGGATCCCGGAGAAGCCCCGAAGGTTCTCATGGCTTTTCGTGACCGATGGGGCCTGTGGGGGCTCTTTCATGAACTCGGTGTGCCCCAGGAAGAAGTGGAACGCAAGGACGATGATGCCCTGTTCGGACTGTTCGCAAAGCACTGCAAGCTCTTCCTCCAAAGGCCGGGAATCAAGCCCGCCGCCCCGCCCTTCACGCCCTCAGAAGCTCCCAAACCTACCGTGGCCGTCAAGAGCTTAAAAGACCGCATTGAGGAAGCGAAAACCAACCCCTCCTTTCCGCCACAGGTCATTGAAATCATCGAAAAAAATAAGACGCTCGCCGCCGGGCACAGCGGGGCCAAATACAGTGAACTCATCGAAACTCTGCTCTCCATCCCGTGGAAAAAAATCAAACCCATTCGCATCCGCGTTCAGGATTTTGAAGAAGGTCTTCATCGGACCCACTACGGCTTGGACCGGCCCAAGGAGATTGTTTGCGATTTTTTCACGAATCTCATCCGCAGATACCGGCAGTTCGATCCCGTGCAGTCGGAAGGGTGGAAGCGCACCGGAAGCGCCTTTCTCTTTGTGGGTCCACCGGGAGTCGGCAAAACCTCCTTAGCCATATCCATCGCCCAAAACTTGGGCATTCCTTATCATAAGATTTCCTTGGGCGGCATGCGGGACGAATCGGATCTGCGAGGGCACGGATTCACCTACGAGGGGTCCAAACCGGGAGCCATCGTGCAAGGCCTCATCAAGATGGGCTGCATGAACGGCATGTTCATTATGGACGAAGCCGACAAGACCGAAAAATTCGCCATCGCCACTCTTTTGGAGATTTTAGATCCGGAACAGAATCATCTGTTCCACGACAAATACACGCAAACCACAGTGGATATCGACCTGAGCAATTGCCACTTTATCCTCACCGCCAATACGCTGGAGACCGTCCCGGCCCCTGTGGCCAACCGCTGTGAAATCGTTTTCCTCGATCGTTACAGTGTGGAAGAGAAGGTGGCCATTGCCCGCTATCACCTCATCGGGCGGCTGAGGTCCCGCTATGATATCCGAGAGTCGGAGATCGCTTTTCCTCCTGACGAGGAAGAGGATCTCCTGCGCCATCTTGTGCGGGAATACACCTATGAAGCCGGTGTGCGTGATCTGGAACGCCTGCTGCGTACTTTGTTCTTCCGCATCCAGAGGAAGGAGCTTGTCAATGGGGGCCCCCGGCCCGTTTGGATCACCCGCCAGAAGATTAAGGAATACCTGAACGAGCCCATCAGACCGTGGAAGATGAGCCATGAAGACCGCATTGGGGAAATCCTCGCTTTGGGGGTGAATGTGGAACTCGGTGTCGGCTCGGTTATCCCCATTCAGGCAACCCCCATCCGTTTCGGTGCGGACGTCCCCTTGGAAAGCCCCGCGGGCTACATGAGCCTAGTCCATGCGACGGGGAACATTCAGAAGGTCATGGACGAAAGCCGCAAGGTGGCCATGACAGGAATTCTTCAATGCGCTGAGGCGCTTCAAATCGAAACACGCCATCTGTCTTCCCCTATTCATCTCCATTTTATGGGCGGCTCAACCCCCAAGGACGGGCCTTCGGCGGGTGGGGCCATCGCGTTGGCTTTGGCTTCGGCGCTTTCCCAAAAGCCCATCCGTCGGGATGTGGCCATGACGGGCGAAATCGACACCCATGGGAGGATCACCGCCGTCGGCGGCATCGCCATCAAATTGGAAGCCGCCGCCGACGCCGGTTGCACCACGTGCCTTGTTCCGAAACAGAACCTGCGTGGGGAGGACAGCATCGAACGTCTTCCACAAGCTCTCAAAAAGGAACTCCAAATCCTGACTTACGAAGAGTGGTCTGTGCCTCATGAGCCCTTCGAGTACCACCGTCACATTCTTCAAGTGGTCGCCGTGGATCATATTGTTCAGGCCGCAGAAGTGGCTTTTATAGAAAAGGACGATCTTGACGGAATCGCCCAATGCCTTTTGCCGGATGCTGAAAGGGTTCGGGCGGTCTTTGATGCCCAAGGTCCGATCGTCGACGGGAGCGTGGTGATCTTTGTGGTCAAGGATCCGGGAGAAATCCCCTGGGAAGCCCTCAAGGCCCTCGTCGACCGCAGGAAGCTCTTTCCCGCGTTCATCTGTGCAGCCCCGTGCGCAGAAACCTTGAAGGAACGCCTCCAGCGTTCCCTGGGCCCCGCGCCCGTTACATCCATGAAACCCAACGAAGAAAAACTCAAGGACGTCATCTCAGAGGTCCTCAAAGAGGCGGCCGTTCCTCAGCACCTCTCCCCCTCCGCCGTTGTGGCCCCCTTCTTCTTCCTCATCCAGGACGGTATCGTGGAAGAGGCCTCTCTTGGCAAACTCCCATGGCCGACTCTCCGCTTCATGGCCAACAACTTTTGTGTCCAGAACGCCAAAATTAAAGCCTCCAAACCCATCCTGAACGCGGTCATGAGCTGTCTTGCGCCGGCCCCGGATCCTCTCTTGGAACGGTCCCCGTTTCTCGACCGGGTGCGGGGAATATGGACTGTGGACCTCTGCTTCATTCCGGAGAAGTACAGGTTGGATGTTCGGCGGGCGGAATTGCTTCTGAAACGTGCTCTCGGGGCGTGGCTGGAAGCGGTGGTCCCGGGGGCGCTCCTCTCGGCCGATTGACACAGGTCGGATGAAAATCTTAGAATGCTTCTGACGCCGCGGGGCTCTCCTTGCATCACCTGAGACACATCCTGCGAAAACCCTTAGCCAGTGGGGACCTGTCAATTATGGCGGAAGAATCGCGCTATCGAGATGCCGGAGTGGACCTGGAGAAGGCCAACACCTTGGTTTCCCGAATCCGCCCCTTGGTGCAAACCACCTTCCACGCCAACGTCATTACGGACATCGGCGGCTTCGGAGGTCTCTACAGCATTGACTGCACCCAGATGAAAAATCCCGTGCTGGTTTCCTCGACGGACGGCGTGGGCACCAAGTTGAAGGTCGCCCTATGGGCCGACAAGCACGACACCGTCGGCATTGACCTCGTGGCCATGTGCGTCAACGATATCGTGGTCCAGGGTGCCCGCCCTTTGTTTTTTCTGGATTATCTGGCCATGGGATCCATTGACCTGGATCGAGTGGAAGCCATCATCCAGGGGATCGTCGCGGGATGCAAGCAGGCCAACTGCTCTTTGATCGGGGGAGAAACGGCCGAGATGCCCGGGTTTTACCAGGACCAGGAATACGATATGGCGGGATTCGCCGTCGGCATTGTGGACAACGCTAACATTATCGACGGGTCCACCATTCGGGTCGGTCACCAGATTATCGGGCTGGCTTCCAGCGGACTCCATTCCAACGGCTACAGCCTCGTGCGACGGATCGTCATCGACCAGCTGGGCATGAAGCCGGACAGCTACTTGGCCGACTGCGGGCGCACGGTGGCCGAAGAGCTCTTGGAACCCACCCGGATCTACGTGGACCCCGTCTTGCGGGTGCTTCGCAACTTTCAGGTGGCAGGCATGGCGCACATTACCGGCGGTGGGTTTCCGGACAACGTGGCCCGCATCCTCCCGAAGCAATGCCAAGCCATCATTGACCGCTCCACCTGGGAAATGCCCCCGATTTTCCGGTTCCTTCAGGAAGCCGGTAATGTTTCCCAAGACGAGATGTACCGCGTGTTCAACTGCGGGATCGGGTATGTGCTCGTGGTGGCCGCATCGGATCTCGAGGATATCTTGGGCCGTTTGGGGGGCATGGGATATCCGGCCTACCGCATCGGGGAAATCGTCGGGCGGGATCCTCAAGCCCCCCCGGTGCGCTTGCTCTGAGCCAACGAATGAAAGCCGCTTGCCGTGCATGAGGTGCCGCACACTGCGCCGGAGAAGGACCGGGAAAGAGTCCCTTTCCGCCATGAAGATATGGCGCGGGCTCATGAGGCCATCGACAGGGCGACTCGAACCCTCAGCCGATATCTCCACGGCAAGGAAAAGCCCTTGCGCTTGGCTTTCATTTGCTTTTTTTCCCGGGGTCATCTGCTCATTGAAGATCTCCCCGGATTAGGCAAAACCACCCTCGCCATCGGACTGGCCAAGGTTCTCGGCCTTTCTTTCGGCCGAATCCAATGCACCAGTGACCTTCTGCCCACCGACATCACCGGATTGTCCATCTTTAACAAGACCGCCGGCGTTTTTGAATTCCACCCGGGTCCCATCTTCCACAACATTATCTTGGTCGATGAGATCAATCGCGCAACGCCCAAGACCCAAAGCGCCCTCCTGGAAGCCATGGGTGAAAAACAGGTGACCCTGGAAGGACGCACAATGGATCTTCCAAAACCGTTTTTCGTTATCGCTACCCAAAACCCGGCGGAACAGTTCGGCACGTTTCCACTGCCGGAATCGCAAATGGACCGCTTCATGATGCGAATCCGGATCGGCTACCCCAGTCGGGAGGCGGAACTGGAGATCCTTCGGGGTGGAAGCAAACGCCGGGAGCTCTACAGTCTGGAACCCGTGATGAATCAGGAAACGGCGCTCATGATCCAGGGCTTTATCCGGGAGCGGGTGGTCGCCTCAGAAATCCTTCTGGATTATATGATGCGCCTCATCGAAGAAACCCGTCGCTCTGAATACCTGACGGCAGGTTTATCCACCCGAGGATCTTTAGCTCTGCTGCACACATCCCGAGCCCATGCGTTCATGGAAGGTCGAGACTACGTCATCCCGGAGGATGTCAAGGCGGTAGCCCCTTATGTCATCCCGCACCGAGTCTTCTTCCGGGACGAATATACATCCGAAGACAAGAAGGAGATCATCCGATTGATGCTGGAAAAGGTTCCCGTCCCCGTATAATTCGCATCACGCGCGCCGGGTGGGTTTACATCGTCTTGACCATCGCGGTGGGATTCGCCGCCGTGAACACGGCCAATAACCTCATTTACATCATCACCTCCACCTTGCTGGGTTTTATGCTCATTTCCGGAATCGTGGGAAAAACCAATCTGGAAGCCGTGCGCGTGAGCATTTCGCTACCGGAGGAAGTCTACGCCGACACAGCGGTCCCAGTGGTGGTGCGTGTCCACAACCGCCGGTCATTCATTCCCGTTTTCTTGGTCTCCGTTTCCGTGAAATCAGAAGAGGTTTTTTTCCATTACCTCGACGCCAAAAGCGAAATCTCGCGGACGGTCTCCGTCCGTTTCGAGCGTCGGGGCATGAGTCCACCCATCCCCGTCTTCGTGGCCTCTCGGTTTCCCTTTGGATTTTTTATTCGCACCCGCGTTGTGCCGCCTGTAGCCCCCGTGGTTGTCTTCCCCAAGCTCCTCCCGTGCCACTCACCGCTGAAACCTCCCCAAAGGCACTCCAAAGGCGATGAAAGGCCTATGGATAACCGCGTCGGTGAAGAGCACGACCTGCGCAGCATCCGGGAATACCAGCTGGGAGACCCGCTCAAGAAAATTCATTGGAAATCTTCGGCCCGAACGGGACGGTGGCTCACGAAAGAGTTTTCCGTGGCAGCCCAAGAAGCTTTGGTGGTGAATCTGGAGCAGATTTGGGGTAAGGATCTGGAAAGCACCTTGTCCTGTGCGGCCTTTCTCATCACTGCGGCGGTGCGGCGCGGGAGAGCCGTCGGGCTGATCGCGGGAGGCCGGACGTATCCCCCGGAGGCCACCATACCCCACAAGAGAAAACTCCTTAAGGTTTTGGCGTTTTACGGTGAAAATTAGAACCGCACTGTTAAGTGTCACATACTGTTCCGCGGCCTTGGGTTACGTGGCCGTCTTTCCTTTTGTGCATCCGGGGGCGCACGCGACTTTTCTGATTCTTGTCGCTTTGTCCGTGATCCGCCACTTTTCCCGACCGTTTCCCCTTTCCCGCATCCTCCTTAACGGGCTTGCCGTCGCCGTCATGAGTCTCTCCCTCTCCCGAATCCGGACGGATCTTCTCGTGGAACCGCTGGTGGACGGCGTGCTGGTGCTCCTGGGCATCAAGCTCCTGGAAGCCCGCCTCGGCCGGGACTATTTTCAAATTTACATGCTCTGCCTGTTCCTGCTCCTCGGACTAGGACTCTTGTCCTTGAGTATTTCCTTCCTTTTTTATCTCGCGCCCTTGGCCCTTCTCCTTACCCTGTCTCTGCTGTTGCTCACCATGGAATCTTCCGATCCCCAGGGACATCTTTCCCGAAAAGCCTTCTCGCAGCTTTCTCTCATGGCCGTGGCCATGGGCACGCTGACCGTTCCTGTCGCCCTCATGCTTTTTATCATCCTTCCGAGAACAAACTTCCCTTTGCTAAATCTCCTTACCGTTTTCGGCAAACACGGGACCGCTCGATCCGGGTTTTCGGACACCGTGAGCCTCGGTGAAGTCACGTCCATTCAGGAAGACGCCACCGCGGTCTTTCGAGCCCAGACCGCACCGATGGAACTCAAAGATCTGTATTGGCGGGGCTTGGTGTTTGACCAATTCGACGGCGTCCAATGGCGCCCTTCCCGGTGGGAAGCCGGGGTGCCTTTGAGGGCTCGAAAGCCCGGTGATGTGCAGCAGATCATTTTCATGGAGCCCTTTGGCATGGAAGTGCTTTTCGGGCTGGATCGACCCGTCGCGGTTGATCACATCCCGACCCGCGCCGCCAAAGACGGAACATTTCGCGTGCTGTCGCCCATCTACAAAAAAACCCGTTATGTGGTATGGTCCCGGCTGCATACGCCTTTTGTGGAAGAAGATCCCCCCGGACCGGAGCTGTTGCGGGTGCCGCCATCCGTTTCAGACCGCATGAAGGAGCTGGCTCGACCATGGGCTCTCATCGCTTCCCCGGCAGAGCGCGTCCGGGCCATCATGGCCTTTCTCCAAGGGTCGTCCTTTCACTACGCTCTCGACAATCTTCCTCGGAATTTGGACGACTTTCTTTTTGAAGATCGGCGGGGCAACTGTGAATATTTTGCGTCGGCCCTGGCCGTTCTCGCCCGCCTTGCGGGGGTGCCCGCCCGGCTGGTGGGAGGCTACCGAGGAGGCTATTACAATCAGGCGGGGGGCTACTACCTCGTCCTGCAAAAGCACGCCCATGTCTGGACCGAGGTTTACCTGGACGGGATCGGTTGGCTCCGCATGGATCCCACGCCGCCGACCGCCGTCACACCGGCCCAGCTCTACACACAGTCCCTCCTCACCAGATGGCGGGTGCTCATGGACACCCTCAACTACTACTGGTTCCGAATCGTTGTGGATTATGACGTGGACGATCAACTTTCTTTACTGCGACGTGCCCAAGGACTGGCCGCTTCGCTTTCAGAAAAGTCCAAAGCCCTTTCCATCGTGGACCTGCGCACACCCGGCCTCATTCTTATGGGCGCCGGGGCCGTCATCGCGCTTTGCTTGGCCCTGCGCCGACAGGCTGTTCGGAATCCCGCACAACGCCTGCGCAGGGACTATGGCCGGCGTCTTCTCCGTTACGGACACACTCTCAAGGATTGGGAAGGTGTGGAAGAGTCGGCACAAAGAATCGACGACCCGGCGGCCCGCGCCCAAGCTTTGCGCTTCGCCCGGTTGTTCCACCAAGCCGTCTACCGTGATCAAAAGCTGGACGAGGAAACCCTGCAGGCGCTCAAGGAGGAGCTTCGGCGACTATGACCGACTCGGCGACCAAGGGACATCATCGCGAATTCGAAACCCCACGGAACCCCTGGAACCTCCTCTAGGACTCCTGCAGGACTCTCGCCGCCTGTCGGTGCTCCTTGGCCAACCGCTCAATGCCGACCTTCTGATAAATCTGTGCCAAAAGAAGATGGACCTTGGCGACGAAAGGCTTTTCGAAATCTTTGCTCCGCCGGAGCAACTTCACCAAACCGTCTCGAGCATGAGGGGCATGACCGCACGCCACGAGAATGTAGGCGAGGAGATACGCGGTCTCCGGATCCTTTTCCACAGCGTCCGTAAAGATCCCTAAGGCCAGTCGGCCCACATCCTCCTGGAGCCGGGCGAATCGATAAAACCGCGCCAACACCGCCGCCAAGGCCTTAGGATTGTAGCGCACACTGCCCACCAAGGATTCAAAACAGGCTGTGCCTCGATCCAAGTCACCGCGTTCCATGGCCATAGGCCCGAGCTCCAAGGCAATGTCCCGACGGTCGGGCCGGGCACTGAAAAGATGTTTCAGAACGTGGTAGAGCTCGTCCGAACGTCCACTGTTGCGATAAAGCTCCCTGAGTCGCTCCATGGACTTCACATGGAGCGGGTTCAGCTCTATGGCCTTGAGGTAGGCTTTTTCGGCATCATCCGGAGCCCCTGCGTTCTCTAGAGCCCGCCCTAGCCAATAGTGCCCGATGGGATTCGTCGGGTTCTCATGAACGGCCTCCCGGAACCACATGACCGATTCCTGGGGCGCTGTCTCCAGAGTGGCCTGGCCGGACAGTAAGAGTTGCTGATACAGGGTTGGCTTGGTGCGCAATTCCATGAGTTCGTCGATGCGCCGGTCCAAGTCCGCGGGGGTAAAAGGCATGAGCACATATCCGTCGGCGTCCGTTTCGATGGCCTGGGCCACCAACTGCTCGGTCGCCTTCCCGGCAACCAGGATCACGGGAAGATCCTTCGTCACGGGCTGGGAGCGGATCCGCTCCAGTAGCTCAAAGCCGTCCAATCGGGTCATATGCAAACTGGTGATCACCACGTCGGTCCGTTCCCCGGAATCCAGCCACTGGAGCGCTTCCACGCCGCTTTCCACGGCGTGAACCCGCTGGTAACCCAGTTGGCGCAGGATCGCCTTGATGGTCCGACGCAGCTGGGGATCACCAAAAACCACGAGCACACGATAAGGTTTCGTCACAATTTCGTTGTTCACGGCCAGCTCTCTCAACCCCGCTGCAGGTTTCAAAGCCTTCACCCGCCAACGACACTCCATCGTTCTCATAACACATTCTCACCTGAAACCGAAAACCCATCTGGACAATGACACGATTTGTTCACCTGACTGACCCGAGAAAGGGGTGTTCTGCAAAAAACGGCGGCGAAAATTTCCCTGGAATCGAGCCACAGACGTGGCTCGAAAAGCGGAGCCGGGAGGCGTGGGGGCCAAAAAAACCATCGTTTCTCGTCGAAGGCGTCCCTTGGGGTCAGGCCGTAGCCGGCCTGGAAAGCACGCACGCACCGGGTGGTGAGTTTTTGCCGGACCGTTTTCCCCAAAACCAGCGCATGGGCTCCGAAGCTTCGGTGGAGTCAACGTCAAAATCGATCCGCAAGATGCTTATGGGCTCGATGACGAGCTGAGAGCGGTTGGGGTGGCCGCTCCTGACTCGAGATCGGTGACAGGCTCTTTTCGTTCCAATCGGAAGATCTTGCGATAGAGATCCATCCCATAGCTCGTCTCCAGGGGTGCGGCCTCCCTGAGTTTGAAAGTCCGTGAGCCGTCAACGAGCCTTTCGGCACGCAGGAAAAGAACCTTGTCCCTACTCCTTTCGTAAAAGTGTCGAGCGAAATCATACAAGTGGGTCACATACCAGATCTTGATTCCCCGCCTGAGCAGAGCGCTCACAATTTGCCTGGCAATCTCCGAGCCTTCGCGTTCGTTGGTGGCAGCCAAAGATTCGTTGAGTAAGAGCAAAGCATTCAGGGTCATGCGGTCGACAATCAGGCTCATGCGCTTCAATTCCTCTTCAAACTTGCCGCTTTCCATCGTCTTGTCTTCTTCGCGCTTGAAGTGCGTGAACAGGCCCGCACAGAGGTTGGCCGAAAAGGATTTCCCACCAACAAACATACCGCATTGCATCATCAATTGGGCAAGACCGGCGCTGCGGAGAAAGCAGGTCTTCCCGCCCTGGTTCGGCCCGGTGACAATGATCAGGGATTTCCCCACAGCCGAGATGTCATTGCCTACGACACGTTTTCCCAGGCGAAGAGCCAAGGTGACGTCGTACAGGTCCTCACATGAAAAATGACGCTCGTCGGCCGGCCTGGGCTGTGGAAACGCCACAGGTTTCCCCAATGCCGTCAGGTGCTCATAAAGGTTCAAGCACCCCAGATAAAACGCCAGTTCAAATCGCAAAACATTGAAAAAACTTTCAATGTATCCGGCGGCCAGGGCCACCGCTCTGGCCGCCCGGAGGAGACCTCGATCCCGCAGAGCGCCCAGGACACGCGCTCCAGCATCATCCCGAGGGTGCAAGGTGTAAGAATAGGTCCGTGAGCCAAAATCCAAAACACGCTGAAGCCAATGTGGGCTTGTCTCCGCGGGTTTGCAAAGAACATAGTTCGTTCCCTCATTGCCGGTGCCCAGTTGCGCGCTGAGCAGGACGCCTTGAGGAAAGCGCAGCGCCTTGAGGTGCTTTTCGACCGTGGTCAGGTATTCGTCGGCCAATTCCGCCTGAATCCTCACAAAAAAACGGCGAAACCCCCGGGAAGCAAAGTTGTCCAGATGTGCATCGGCAATTCGGCGCAACCGGTGCAGCAAATCCACGGAGCCTTCCAGGAGGCGCTGGGCACCAGTGAGCACGGCGCCGGCACTGGAATGGCGTGAAGAAAGACACCACCAGTGCTCTCGCTTTCGCTTCAAAAATTCCAGGGGCATCTCGTAGATTTGGCGGATCACGTCGGGAAACTTCAGACAGTCTTTTAAAACCTCCTGTCGGTAAGTGATGCTGTCGATATCATGGAGGCTCGTTAACATGACTTGTCTCGATGCACTCCAGAGGTCCTTGTCTCCCCGGGCCATCGCCCGAAAGAGATCATCTAGAACCAAGTCTTGGGTGAGGTCCTCCCCATTGGCCCTTATGGGTTGCGTTGGCTCGAAATCCCGGTCAGGATAAAGAAGGTGCACCTTCATCATGAGAGCCGCTCCATGATCTGCTCATAGGTGAGCCCGTGCCTTCTGGCCAGGGCCAAGGCGTAAGCCAGACCCTCGGCCGGCTTTCGTACGACTTTGAATGTGCGTTGAGTAGGGTCCTTCGGGTCAACCATGGCCACCATACTGACCGTCTTCTCACCCAAAGACGCCAGTTCGTCCAAAAAGGTCACCCAGACGGCCAGGGCGTCCAAACGCATCAGCCGAGTGACGATTTCCTTGCTGAGGAATAGGGCGTCCTGAACGGTTGTCGAGGTGAAGATTTCGTTCACGATAAAGATGCTGTCGGCCGTAGCGCGATCGATCATGTCATGAATCCGAATCAAATCGTCCTCCAGTTTTCCACGCAGGTTGTGGGCATCCTCGCTTCGTTCAAAATGCGTGAAGATATGGTCGAAAAGAAATAGGCGGGCCTTCCTCCCCGGAACAGGACAACCCAGACTGGCCAGATAATGCAACTGGCCGAACATCCGGGCAAAGGTGGTTTTGCCTCCCTGATTGGGACCTGTGATCACCAGGATGCGCTCCGGCTCTTTAAGGAAAAAGTCATTGAGCACAATGGGCCGGCCGCCTTGGCGCCGGGCATAAGCTAAGGCCAAATCAAAGACATCCCGTCCCTCGATTTCTTTGCTCCCCGCCGTGACGTCGGGATAACAGAACGGGAGATCCTGGTGCTTGAGATCCGCAATGAAGTCCAGGTAAGCGATATAGAATTGGATCTCCCGGTCAAACGCGGCGATCCTTTCATCGAGAAATGGATAATGTTTTGTGCAGAAGCGATTTAAGGCATCGAAGGGCTCGGGGTATAACCGGCTGACAAACTCGAGGATTTTCGCCTCGATATGACTCATTCCTTCGGTTTCCTCAACCCTTATCGCCTGAGCGGGGACTTCCCTTTGTTTGAACCTCTCAAAGGTTTTTTCCACTTCCGGGCTGTAGTCCGCCTCCCCTTCGGCCCTTTTCACCTTGAACTTGCCGGGCTCGATGATCACACAGTAAGTCACCTCGGCAAGCGCCCTCTTGACCTGTTGGGCTTCCATGACGAAAGTCTGAAACTGTTCCGAGCGGATGTAGCTGTGGAGGTAGCCCCGAAACGCCATCAGACCCCGCGAACGGACAGGGACGCCGGTATCTGCCAAATGGTCGCCCAAAGCGGTCACGGCATCACAATAGATCAGTGCCGCTTCCAGGATCCATCCCTTCTTGAAGAACTCATCGTCCAGCCTGTCGGTCCTTTCCAAACAGCGGCGCATCGATCTCATCTTTTCCGAAAACTTCTGGACCCCCGATCGCACTTCCTCGACTTCCAGGTCCCGCATCACTTCTTGCCGATACCGAACGGTGTTGACATCGCCCAGAGCTGTCCAGAAGAGAGGTTTTAGGCCATAGTCCCGCTTGGGCTCTGTGATCGCTTCGACGATTTGATCCAGGTTCAAGTCGGAAAAGAACTCCGGCTGCGTTGTGTTTTCCACACAGGATCCGTCCCTGTCATAAAGAATGCTGCAATAAGTCATGTTAACGTCTCCTGCGGTCGTCGCTTCCCCCACGAAAGAAAAAAAGCCTCTACGGATTGTTCAATTCTCCGTAGAGGCTATCAGCCGGTTCAGCGGTTTCAGGTGAGCCTCATCACCTGTGTTTTGCCGTCATTTTAACCCGCAACGGTCCCTTGTCAATGGAGTCCTGCACCTTCTCATGAGTCCGTGAATGCGTCCGATGGCGGTCATCGTTCTATGGTTTTGTGGTCATGGTGTTGAATCCGGGCCCGGAACCGGCCAACGATACCGTAGAGACAGGCCCCCGTGCCTGCCCGGATTCGGCGCGGCCCATTGCAACAGGGTGCAGCCCGGTATCGGGGCGACCACCAGGGGGCGCCCCGACAGGACAACAGTCCCGTGGTTGTCTTTTCGCACAATCAGAACCTGAATCCTTGGAACAAGACGGCGTGGGCTGACCCTCAGACGCCCGAAGCAATCCCCCGCCGCGTGAACATGCGTCAATGGACCTTATGTCGTAAAAGACATTTAAATTCACAATGATATCTTCGGTAAGACACTCATATGCATCAACGCGATCTTACGGATTAAGGGAGTTGTTCCCCACGGACATTCACCGGATTAGAAGATCCGCCCGGCAACGACACGTCACGATCGCTGGCCATTCGGAGAGTCTCCATCCAGATACATCGACCAGCCGTGGCAACTTTCCGGCCATGGCCAAACAGACTGGTCAGCCCTGTGGGGCCCATGATCCCTGTACCTCCGGCACTGAACATAGGCTCTTTCCATTCGCAGACCATTTCGTCGAAGCTGAAAGCCCGGCACGAATCCAGAACCTTCGGAAAAAACTTGCCCTGAAAAAGACCTTATGCTAACAGAGTCGGTTCGTTACGGTGAGGCCGAGAAAAAGGCGAAGATATAGAGATATCGGCTAGATAACTCTGATACATCACGAAAGGACCGCGTCATGAGTCGAACTTGTCAGTTTTGCGGAAAGACGCCACATGTGGGGCATAACGTGAGCCATGCCAACAACAAAACGAAAAAGGTGTGGTATCCGAATCTGCAGCGCGTGCGCCATGTGCACCCGGATGGCACCATCCGACGTGTTCGAGCCTGTACCCGCTGCATCCGTTCAGGCATGGTCACGAAGCCCGCTTAAACGCCCATCGGACCTTGTGGTCGTCTTCACGCCCATGCCGACACGGGCTCTGCTTCTGCATCGGGCGCAAGATCTCTCAGGGCAAAGTAGAATTGAAGAAATCCCGGCTGGATGACGTCCGCAAGGACCGTCTCCAGCCCGGCTCCGGCCAACACCGCAAGACACCGTGTTTCCTCGTCCACAGGATACCTTTTCCTCAATCCGCTCCGAAGGTTGGACAATCCGACCATGGTCCGTGCGGGTTCGGGGAAAAACCCCCACCCTGAAAGCATCCTCACGGTTTTGACCACTTCCCGCAGGTGGTACGCCGCATCGGGCCAGCTGAGATTCGGCATCACAGGATCGAAGATCAGTCGGTGAGATGGAATTCCAGCTCCGCAGGCGATTTCTCGAAGTTCCGCCGCGAGAGCGAGGCGCTCCTCCATGCTGGCCGGCACACGAGACCGTTCGTCCAGGAGCAGCACAACCAAGGGGGTTTCATATTCCACGGCCAAGGGCAGGATGCCGTCAATCTTATGGGGTTCCCGAGATAAGGCGCTTAAGATCGGGGTTTGCCGGCACACAGAAAGCCCCCGAGCCAACACCCGAGGGTTTGGACTGTCCAGAATCAGCCGCAGGTCCGTCGTCTCCTGCACCGTTTCCACCAGGAATGCCATGCGGTCTTCGTAGCGTTTGGAAAGGTATCCCGGGTTGATGTCGATGTAGTCGACACCCGGCAGGGCGCATCGTTTGGCCAAATCCCGGATCGGGATCGGATTGAGCTCCCGCAACGCCTCGACGACTCTGGGATTCAGGGCGTTGAGATTATCGGCTGCCAGTTTCACGACGTTTTTCGAGCTCCTCTCGCACGGTCCGGAGGCGTTCTTCTCCCGCTGCGCGAACCTCGGACAGCACGCCCATAAGACGTCCTCGTTGGTGCGGATTCTTGACGAGGTCGGCATTCCACAGCGCAATCCAAAAGGCCGACTGCACGGCCGATCCCAAGAGTTCCGCAGCGACGGCGACGTCCGCAGTCAAGTGGAAGGCGCAGCGTCGTCCGACGCCCGCTGCTGTCTCTAAAACCTTCGCCGCCGCTTCCATGACGGCCAAAGGGACCCGAGACGCCGCTTCCGCGGCATCGTCCCGAATGCTTTGCCGGACTTCCTCTTTCAGAGTCCGCGCCAATATCCGGTATGCTTCCACGTCGCTGGACCGCAAGCGCTCAATATTCTGCGCCGCACGATGGATTTCCTGAAGCGTCTCTTCCCACCGCTGACGGGCATCGGAAGCCGGCTGGCTCCGGTTCTTTTCCAGACCGGCCACCTTTTCCAACAGGCACAGGGCCATGAGTGCCCCGTGGGCCGCGGCGGCCCCACCCCCGGGATCCGGCCTAGGTTTTTTCAAGGCTTCGAGGAAACTATCACTGAGCGCCATGGGAAACGAATCCTCTTGTGTGCCGAGAAGGATGTCACTGGACCGTTCACCGCACCCCCCGGGGTATGGGAAAAACAGGCACCCATCGCGTGTTCTGCTCATTCGTTTGGGTGTTCACCGGCTCAACGTCCATTTTTCCCCGATGGAGAGGGCCATGATGACGCCAAAACGCGGGAGCCGGAGGCAAAGGGCGCGCCCATGGCACAGCCTGCGGGGAAAACCCTGTCGAGAAAGAGAAACCCCGAAATTTCGATCCGTTTGGTATCGATGGGCCGCGCGGGATCATTCCCCGACCCGCGTCACTTCGTAGACGTTTTTTTCGTTTCGAAGCGCGGTCATCACACGGTTTAAATGTTCGCTGTCCCGGACTTCCACTCGAAAGCGGCAGTGGGCCGAACCGGATCCGGACCGGTGGATCCGGAAATCGTTCACCGTGACATCCAACTGCCCCAAAAGGGTGCTCAAAGCGCCGACGGTCGCCCGATCCCCATCGTAAACCACCTTGATATCCACAGGATAGGTTTTCGCTTCCCCCGTGTCCCACTGGACTTCGATCTGGCGCTCCTCGTCGCCGGTGCCGGCGTTTTTGCAGGAACGGCGGTGGATGGTGACACCCCGACCACGGGTAATGTAGCCCACAATGGGTTCTCCCGGCAGAGGGTTGCAGCATTTGGCCATGCGAAAGAGCACATCATCCACCCCTTGCACCCGTATCCCTTCGTCGGCCTTCGTCGGTTTTTTCCTCTCCGGTGGTTTTTCTTCCCGAGGCTCTTCGGCTTGCGGCTCCGGCAGAGGCAGCCGGCCGATGAGCTGCACCGGGGAAACTTTTTTGTAGCCCACGCTGGCCAAGAGGTCGTCCACCGTCCGGAGGGAAAACTGTCGAGCCGCCTCGAGCAGTTCCGGAGAATTGATGTAGTGATTGAAATTCAGGCCCCTTTTCCGGAACTCCCGCTCACAGATTTCCCGACCCATGGCGATCGATCGGTCTCGCTCCTCGGTCTTGATCCAGTGGCGGATACGGCTTCGTGCTTTGCTAGTCTTGACGAAATTCAGCCAGTCCTTGCTGGGCTTATGATTGGGTGCGGTGATGATTTCCACCATGTCCCCGTTATTGAGTTCCGAGCGCAGCGGGACGATTTTGCCGTTGACCCGCGCCCCCACGCACCGATGCCCCACTTCCGTGTGCACGGCATAGGCAAAGTCGATGGGTGTCGCCCCTCGAGGCAACACCTTGACATCCCCGTCCGGTGAGAACACGTAGACTTCATCTTGGTACAGTTCCAGCTGGAACTTCTCGAAAAAGCTCTTCGGATCCCGCCACCCCTTCTCCGGCTCCAGAAGCTGGCGCAACCACGAAAACCGCTCCGTCTCCTCCCGGCTCACCCCCTCCAGGGGCCGCCCCTCCTTGTAGAGCCAATGGGCCGCGATGCCTTCGTTGGCCACCCGGTCCATCTCCTCGGTTCGGATCTGCACCTCCATGCGCTCCTGGTGCGGGCCGATGACCGTAGTGTGCAAGGATTGATACATGTTGGGCTTCGGCCGGGCGATGTAGTCCTTATAGCGCCCAGGCACAGGTTCCCACAGCCCGTGGACCATGGACAGAATCTCATAACAGGCAGGCACGGAATCCGTAATGATCCTGAAGGCAATGAGGTCGTAGATGCGATCCAGGTCCAGATGCTGAGCGACCATCTTCCGGTAAATACTGTAAAGGTGCTTCGGACGGCCGAGGACACGGCCTTTCAACCCGTTCGCCTTCAGTTTTTCACTGAGAATGCTCCGGACTTCCTCGATATAAAGACGGCGCTCGGCTTCTGTTTTTTGCAACCGATTTTGAAGTTCGGCATAGGCTTCCGGATGGAGCACCTCAAAGGCTCGGTCCTCCAGTTCCACTTTCATCCATTCAACGCCGAGGCGGCTGGCAAGCGGGGCGTAGATTTCCATGGCCTCGCGGGCCAAAGCCGCCTTTTCCCCGTCCGCAAATCGATGAATCACCCGCGTGTCATGGAGGACATCGGCCAGTTTGATGAAGATGACGCGCACATCCCGAGTCATGGCCAGGATCATCTTTCGAAGATCCTCGGCTTGTTTCTCTTTGCCCTCTTCCAGCCGAAACTGGGATACCCGATGGACTCCGGCCACGATGTCCGCCACGTGATCGCCCATCAGATTCTTCAATTCTTCCGCGGACAGGAGACCGTCGTCCAAGGCGTCGTGGAGAAAACATGCCGCCACCGTGCGGTCGTCCATATGGAGGCGGGCCATGAGTGCGGCGGTTTCAAGGTGATGTTCCAGGTAGGGCTCCGAGGCCACGCGGGGTCGGCCGCGGTGGATCTTGGCGCACAGCGTATACGCCCGCCGCATTGCCGCCACATCCGCTTCGGGCAAATAACTCAACACATGATCTTCGATTTGGAAATACTGCATCAACGCGACCACCGCTTCAGAGCCGAAGCACACACTCTCCGGTCATGGCTTCAATCTCGTCCAGCAACCGCTCAAGCACCTTGTCTTCAGGCACCTTTTCCACCAGTTGGCCCTTCTTGAACAAAATCCCCTGACCTCGCCCGCCGGCAATGCCCACGTCGGCCTCCCGGGCTTCCCCGGGGCCATTGACGGCACAGCCCATGACCGCCACTTTCAGGGGAGCAGCAACGTGCCGAAGGCGCCGTTCCACTGCCTGAACCACCTCCATGAGGTTCCATTCCGTGCGGCCACAGGTCGGGCAGCTGATCAGCTCCACGCCGCGACGTCTCAACCCCAAAGAACGCAGGATGCCGTAAGCGACGGGCAACTCTTCTTCAGGATCGGCCGTCACGGAAACCCGGATCGTATCCCCGATGCCTTCGGCGAGAAGCAGCCCGATGCCCAATGCGGATTTCACGGCGCCCAGGACCACCGGCCCCGCTTCGGTCACTCCCAGGTGCAGTGGGACGTCACTGAGGTGCGCCAATCGGCGGTAGGCTTCCACTGTAGTGAGAACATCGGAAGATTTCAGTGAAACCTTGAAGGCCGTCAAGCCGCAGGAGGCGACAAAGTCCATGTGACGCAAAGCGCTCTCCACCATCGCTTCCGCCGTCGGGCCGCCATATTTGGCCAAGAGGTCCTTTTCCACCGATCCGCTATTGACCCCGATGCGAATGGGCACGCCTCGGTCTCGCGCCTCGTGGGCCACCCGGCGCACCCTATCTCGATCTCCGATGTTCCCCGGATTGATCCGCAGTCCATCCGCACCAGCTTTCAAAGCCCCCAGGGCAAGTCGGTAGTCGAAATGGATGTCGGCGATAATAGGAACCGCCACGGCTTTCTTGATCTGAGCCAGCGCCTCGACGGCTTCCGCATTCGGCACCGCCACACGGACGATTTCACATCCAGCGGCGACCAAACGGTGGATTTGGGCAACGGTGGAAGGCACATCCCGGGTGTCGGTGTTGGTCATGGACTGGACCACCACGGGGGCTGTTCCCCCCACGGGAACATTTCCCACGTGTATCTGCCGGGACACTCTTCGACGCGGCGTCCCTTCCACGTGAACCTCCTTTCGTCCGTCTCTGCCCGATTCTAACGAGCTCTCCCCATCCCAACAAGGCCCCGGACTTCCAAATCTTCCAGGCCCCAGCGCTCTTTCCAATAAGTCACATTAGACCGACCCGGTCCCACAACTTCGCTGATCCGGTCCGCCGGGCAAAGCAACAATACTTTGTTCCCCAGTTTGTCACTCTGGGCCAAGAGAGCGTCCACGCGCCGTCGCCACACATGCACCCGCACCAGATACCCCAGTGCCGGATGGTTCGGCCCAGCCACAACCACCCCGGGGCGTCGCAGAGTCTCTGTGGTCTGCAGTCCAATGCGAATCACGGCAATGCCCCGTCCGGTCAAGAGCTCGTAAGCCCGGGCGCACCGGGTCACCGCTTCATCCAACGTCAGCGGCGTGTACCGCCCACTCTGAAACCAGCGTTCCAGAACCGTCCCCCGCAGGACCAGTGTGGGATAGAGACGCACAAAATCCGGAGATAACCTCAGCACAGCGTCCAAGGTTTTTTCAAAGGATGCCTCGTCTTCCCCCGGAAGACCGACCATGAGCTGGAGCCCGACGCCCCAGCCGAAAGCGCGCACCCGTCCAACCGCCTCAGCGACCTCACGCACCGTGTATCCTCGACGGGACGCGTGCAGGACTTCGTCGTCCAGACTTTGCGCCCCGACCTCCACGGTGCTGATGGGGAAATCCGCCAGGATCGCCATGACGTTCGCGTCCAAGGCGTCCGGGCGCGTGGAAAAACGCGTCCCTGTAAATGCTCCTCGGCGAACCCCGCACGCCGCTTCGTGCAAGAGGCTTCGGAGGAGACGAGAAGTCGTCTGGGTAAAGGTTCCCCCGTAGAAGGCGATTTCACCCGGTCGGTTTTTCTTTAGAGCGACCTCGGCGAGATCCCTGACCTGGAGTCTGAGGGACTCCCCGAACGCCCCATCTCGTGCACCGTGAGCCCCGGTGACGGCATTTTGGTCACAATAGACGCACCGAAATGGACATCCCAGGTGTGTGACAAAAACGGGATAAATCACACGGGTCATTGTCCTTTGGCTGCAGCCAGCCGAGGGATATCGGTGACGAAAGCGTCCAGAGCCTCCCGGGCGTCCCAAGGACTGGGCACACCGTTCATGATCACCGTAACGGCGTATGCCGTGCCGGAAAGATTGCCGACGTAGCCGCTGAAGCCCACCACGTCTCGGAGGGTTCCGGTCTTGCCCCGGATGGTGTACTCGGAAGAACAGGACTTCATCCGCTTGCGCAAGGTCCCCTCCTCCCCGGACCTGGCAAAAGAAGCCAGAAACTCCGGCCCGGTGTCCCAATCCCTGTGGGCGGCTCGGAGCACCGTATTAAAAGCCGACGCGCTGACCCGAGTGGTCCGCGTGAGGCCCGATCCGGAATCCAGTGTCATTTCCCCTGCGGGCACCCCCAGCCGAGCAAGGACGCTTTCCACGGCGCGGCATCCCTTGGCCGTCGATCCCGGCCAACCGTAGACATGGGCACCCAAAACCCTGAGGATCATTTCCGCCATGAAATTGTTGCTATACCGATTCAGGCCGTACAACACATCGCTGAGCGGCGGGGATTCCATCCGGTATAACAAGTGGGCTTGAGCCGGGAGCGCCTTGGGCCCGGCCTCGGCTCCGACCACCTGGACGCCCGCGTCTCTCAGTGCCCGGCGGAACGTCAGAGCGGCGAAGTGTTGAGGATCCTGAATATTCATGCGGTATTCCGCTGGAAGAAAGGCTTCGCCCGGTTTTTTCCCGTGGAGACGAAACGTTTCACGCCCGTCGTCACCCACTCCCAAAGAGACCAGTCCGACCCAAGAATTCTTGGCCTGCGCCTGCCATTCCGGACGAACCGCCACGTAATCGGTGGGAGGAAAAGTGCGGATGTCTTTAGCCGAACCGCCGCCGTCTCCCGGAAGGATTTCCACCACAACCGTATTATTGTTCACCGCCGTCGCCGAAATGACGGGGTTATGCGGGCGATCGCATTTATTATCCAAACAGAGATGTTCATAGGGGGGATTGAAACTGGAGTCATCCACATAGATACCTCCCTGGACTTTTTCCACACCCTGCGAACGCACCTTCTGCCCCAGAAGCCATACCCGTTCCGGGATGAGAAACGGATCCCCATAGCCCTTGATCCACAAACTCCCCGAAATCACCCCGTTCAACGGCTTACGGTCCGCCCACACCTCGGTGCGAAACTGGTAATCCGGCCCCATCTCTTTCAACGCGGCGTAACTTGTCAGAAGCTTCATGAGGGAAGCCGGCACCAGGGGTTTATGGGCTTGGTATTCCCAGATGACCGTCTCGGACGGCAACGCCACCACCTGGAGACTCATATCGCCGCACGCCGCCTGCATATGGTGCAGATGCTCCGCCCATGTCGTCGGTTGCCCACGAGGCGGGCCTTTTTTCTGATCCTTGGCAGCCGACTTCGCGCCTGCCGGCACCGCAAAAACTAAAATCACGAGAAACGCCCCCACACAGACAGCCAGACTTCTCTTACCCATGATTTTTCGTTTCTTCCGCTCCAGACTGTTGAAGAAGTTCATCCAATGCCGTCCAGAAGCCGGGGAAAGATTTGGAAACCGTCGAAGCCCCGTCAATGACCGTCCCCGGCACCCTGAGGCCCAAGACTGCAAAGGCCATAGCGATACGATGGTCGTTATAGGTGCGGATGACATCGCCCTGACGGGGAGGCCCGTGAATGCGCAATCCATCGGGATTCTGCTCCACGCGGACACCCACGCGCCGCAGTTCCGTGGCCACCGCATCCAAGCGGTCGGATTCCTTGATGCGCAGATGCGCCACATTGCGAATGGTGGAAGGTCCGTCTGCAAAGGCACATAGAACAGCCAGGGTGGGAACCATATCGGGCATGGAGTTCATATCGACGTCCACGGGGTTCAGCCGATCCGGCCCCTGGATTCGAACGCCCCGATCTTCCCAACGGATCGTGCATCCCATGGTCTGCAGCACGTCCAAGAAACGACAATCCCCTTGGAGGGCGTCCGGGCTCAGAGGGTACGTGAGGACATCGCCCCCCGTCAAGGCCGAAGCCGCCCAAAAATAAGAAGCCGAGGAGCAGTCCCCTTCCACTTCCATACGAAATGCGCCAAGGCGTTGAGGCGCCGGAATGCGAAGGGCTTGAGGCCCCTCCCGGCGAAACTGGAACCCCACCTGTTCCATCATGGACAATGTGATGGTCACATAAGGAAAAGAAGCCACCGGATCTTTCCATCGGACGAGGACAGGCCCACGGGCCTGGGTGGCGGCAATGAGGACGGAGGACAGGTATTGACTGCTCTCCGAAGCATCCACAAGGGTTTCACCGGCGTTTAGACCTTCCGTGTCCACAATCAAAGGTGGACATGTTCCGTGAGCCAGAAAGCGGACCTTGACCCCGAGCGGACCAAGGGCTTCGGCCAGAGGGCCGACGGGGCGCTGCCGGAGTCTGGCCGACCCATCAAAAAGAAAACTCCCTCGGCCCGCCGCCGCCAGTCCCATAAGAAGCCGAAGGCTGGTTCCACTATTGCCCAGGTGGATGGGTTCACCGTCGGAAACCCAGCGTTCGATGGCCGGATGCACATGCACTGTAGTGCCGTGCCACTCCAGGTGCACCCCGAGGCGGCGGAGCGCTTCGGCCGTAATCCGGGTGTCTTCGGCGTCCAAAACATTTTCGAGGACGCATTCCTCTTCGGCCAAAGCCGCCAGGATCATTGCCCGGTGGGTGACCGACTTGGATCCGGGGACGGCCACGGTCCCCCGAACCGGCATGACACAGGGGATTTGACGAGCATCACGCATCTCACTCATGACCCAACCTTCCTCTGCGCCCGGCGGGCTGCCTTCCAAAGCGCTTCCCTCATGGCCCTCTCGGGTGCCGGGCGGTTCAGCCACCAAACAAACTGTTCGACCCCTTGATAAAGCAACATTTCCAGGCCGCACACCCCTTGGGCTCCGGCCTGCTTGGCCTGGGTGAGGAGAGGCGTTTCCAAGGGGGCATACACGATGTCCATGACCACCATATCCGGGGTAAAAAAACGAGGCGGAAGATGGAATGCATAGGGCCTGCCCGACATCCCCCCACTGGTCGTGTGGACGACGATTTTCGGCGAAATATCACCCAGGGCACTCAGCGGCGCCCAATCACAGCCGAAAACGGCGGCCAACTCTTGGGCACGGCTTTCCGTTCTGTTGGCGATGATCACCTTCGCTCCACAATGGACCAACCCATAGACCACCCCCCGGGCCGCACCGCCGGCCCCAAGCACCAGCACCGGAACACCTCGCAGGGGGCCGAACCGTTCCAAGGCCCGCACGGCCCCAAGCCAATCGGTGTTGCGCCCTTCCCACCCCGAGCCCATGCGACGTAAGCTGTTCACAGCCCCGATGGATTGCGCCGCTGCATCGACACGGGCACACAGGCCGAAGGCTTCTTGTTTGAACGGAACCGTCACGCTGAGTCCCCGGAATCCCAAAAGCTCCAAGGTGGATAGCGCCTCCTGGAGCGTCTCCGCCTCCAGGGCCAGGTAAAGGGCATTGACCTGAAGAGCCCGAAATCCCGCCTGCATCATGGCGGGACTGAGGCTGTGTCGAGCAGGGCGGCCGACAACCCCGTAGAGTTCATGCTGGACGGATTGCACAGGACTACCCATTTCCCCTCTGCTCTCCCTCGAGATCTTTCACGGTGACCGAACGTCCCCCGAGAGCTCACACCGTCACCATCTGCGCCCTGGGGGACGGGCCTCAGCTTTTTTTCCACAAGCGGCGGGATCCCGTCCCTGCTCCGTGCCGGGCACAGGCGTTCCTTCTGCAATCCATTGCCTCGGATGCCGCTCCGCATCCGAAAGTTTCTTTTTAACCGCCGAACCGAGACCGTTCCACATCAAATCGAATGGGGTTCATGGGATTGGCTCTGGGGTAGGATCCCAACACTTTGAGGAACGTGGTGCGTTCCGAAGCTTGGTCCAATGCCGCACGCACGGTGTCGTCCAGTTCATGGCCGGCAATATCCGCAAAAAACAGGTACTGCCAGGGATGCACCCGATTGGGGCGCGACTCGATGCGGGTCATGTTCAAGCCATATTGGGTGAAGGATTCCAGCACCTTGTAAAGCGCCCCCGGTTTGTCGGCCACGGCAAACAGGAGCGACGTCTTGTCGTCTCCGGTGGGCGCATTGTCCTTCAGGCCCAAGACGATGAAACGGGTGGTGTTTCCCGGATGATCCTCGATGCGCTCGGCCAAAACCTGCAGGCCGTGGTTTTCGGCGGCCTTGACGTTGCAGATGGCTGCGGATTGCGGGTCTGCGGCCGCCGACTGGGCGGCTCGCGCCGTGGAGGCACATTCGAAGATTTCCACTCCGCGAAGATTTTCCGAAAGCCACCGGCGGCACTGCCCGACCGCATGGGGATGTGCGTATATCCGCCCCACCGCCTTCAGATCCGGAGCGGCAGAACACAAGCTATGGGCCACCTCCAAGTAACACTCCCCCACCACTCGCACAGGCCGCTCATACAAGAGATCCATGGTTTGGCCGATCCCGCCCTCCAGAGAGTTTTCAATGGGCACGAGGGCCACATGGACCAACCCCTTACACAAGGTGTCGAACACGTCCAGCAGGGTGGCTTGAGGTTCGTAGCGGGCCGTGTGGCCGAAGACGGAAATGGCCGCCAGGTGCGAATAGGTCCAGTGAGGGCCGAGAAACGCCACTTTCAACGGTTGCTGGAGCGTTCGGGAGGCTGCGAGGATCTCGCGGTAGATCGCCCGCACCGAGGCATCGGTCAACGGTCCGGGATTCTGCTGAACAAGACGCCTGCACACGGCTTCTTCCCGACCCGGGTCGAACGTGTCCAAACCCAATTGGGCTTTGATACGCCCTACTTCCTGGACGAGAAGCATGCGCCGGTTCAGGAGCTCCAGGATGCGCGTGTCCAACTCATCGATTTCCTGACGGTATTTTGATAAAGGATGCTCTTTCATCACCGCTCCATAAGGGTTTCCGACACCGGCATACCGAAATGGCGGGCCTTGGCGGCCAGAGCCACCCGGATCCGCTGACCGGGTTGCAACTGGGTGGTCGACACTCCGCTGCCGTCGGCGGCGGTCAGACAAATCGTTTCCGCATTTTGGACGAGCAGGCTTCCCGAATGCTCACCACACACGGCCTGCACGAGAAGCAGAGGCCGCCGTTCAATCTTGCACCGTCCAACCACGGCTTCCATGGCGGTCCCGGCGGTATCCACGACCAGGATGCGCTCACCGGCTTCCAGTTCACACAGGTAACGTGTCCGTCCATCGGGAACCTTCACGTAGGCATGGACGGCCCCGGCATTGATGCGAAAAGGCCTCGGGGCCACGTACGGGTTCCGGCGGGTTTCAGCTTGAACGTGGAAAAGGAAGCCGGCGTGATTTCCCACCAATGCCCCCTGTCCCTCGTTCATCATGAGGCAGGTATCCACACACACCCGATCCCCCAAGCCCACAGAGCGCACGGAAGTGATTTCCGCTTCGGTCAAGACCTCTGCGGGAACGGCGCTGCGAACCTTAAGAGCCCACTGCCTCAAAGCCGATGAATCGGGAGCGCAGAGGATGACGCCGGAAACCCCTTTTTCCAAAATCCCCAGAGCCATCTCCAACCGGGTTTCGGAATCCACGGCCACCAACAGCCGACCCGATCGAGCCACAAGGTTTTCCAGAGGAATAATTTCCCAATCCGTTTGGGAGATCGCCACGGTCCCACCCTGCTCCAAGATCCGGGCCGCTGCCTGCTCCTCTTCCGGGCTCCGCACGGTGGCAAAGTGCACATCCCGCCCCGGCACCCAATCCCCATCGTCGCTGACCACCACAACACGTCCTAAAGCTCGGATTTGTTCCGCCGTCCCGGGGGGCGCCACCACGGCATCCACACCCGATTCCAACGCCGTGGTCACCACATCTTTGTCCCAATGGTCCAGGCGCACCCAAACTTCCCTCACGCCATCACCCCCTTTCCTGTTCGACACTCCCGGTGCCAACAAAAAAGGCCGAGGGCTGAACCCCCGGCCTTTGTCTCGCTTTACTTCTTCGTCCCGCGACCTCTCAGGGGTCAGCCCACACTTGTCCCCCTAAAAAAGTACGCACGGTAAAATTTCTGACCTACGGAATCCATCTTAGCTGACCCTTGCGGTTTGGAGTACATCCCTTGTAAGAAAACCGGGCCGCCTCTGTCAAGCGCCATCTCGCTTCTCCTGCCCCTCCGGGGAGCCGCAACCCGGCAAAACCTCCCAAGCCGAAGAACCCCGCCTGTCCCCTGAGCCCGAGCGCTCCGGTCCACGCCCGCCGCATCATTGGACGAGAGGCCGCAAAGTCATTGCGGGTTCGGAACCGATGACTTCCAGCGTGCACGCATCAGCCGTTCCCTGAAAGATTCCCACAGAACCTCACAAAGGTATTGGTCCTGTCGGCGGACCAAGGCCTGACGAGGGGCAAAAAGCGACAAGGCAAAACCTGAGTCCGAGACGTCTTGCCACAGTCTCTTGCAGCGCCGGCCGGGAGAAATCACCCAGTTTATAAGCGCGAAGGACCCCTGCTGAGTTCATCTCATGCAGCCCATAGACCCAACCGGGGTGCATCGCACCCCCGGACTGCATTCCTTCTGATCACCCGAGACAGCACAGGACTGGCCCCCAAGAAAAGACTTCACCGTCTTCCGGGATTCCCGCACTATGCCGCGGCGCACGGTCGTATCGGGATTCGAATCAAAGCCTTGACCCTGCATTTCGGTCAGCTGCCCGCCGATGCCGACCGATTCCCCGCCGCGGCGCCTCCTTTCCCTGACGCGCACAGCGACTCACCGAATTGTCCCGAGGGACCCATACCGGCCAGCATTGTCAAGAAGCCGTTTACTTCTGAACTTTCAAGAGGCTCTTTACGGACTTCACTCCCTTGATCTGCTTGATCTTGGACACAATGCGGTCTTCCGCTTTCTTGTCGTTGATGAAACCTGTGAGCACCACGTTGCCCTTCGTCGTCGTGACATCAATCTTGAGGTACTGTGCGTCCGGGTCGTTAATGATGATGGCGTTGGCTTCCGTGGTGATGCTCGCATCGTCAATGTATTCGCCGGCCGTCTTTCCGGTGAGCGTTGTGCACGCCGAAAAAATCGCCGCACTCAAAAGCACCATGACCACGAATCCTGGCACTCTCTTCATTTCCATGACCTCCTGTCCTCTTGTGTTTGTCCCACTCTGCCGAAACGTCCCTCCTGCCGTCACTCCTCAAAGGCAACCGTAACTTCGAACGTGCTCTTGTCCCGCTCCACGGTGAAAACAACTTCCGCTGCCGACTCTTGAAAAAGGCGGTGCAAAGTTTCCAGCTCCCTGACGGTTTCGCCGTTGGCGGCACGGATGATATCCCCTGGGCGAAAGCCGGCCTGATCCGCGCGGCTTCCGGGGACGACTTCCAAGACCCTGAGCCCCTCACCGCCGGGATCCTTTTCCAGCCTCACGCCCAAACGCCGCCCATGTCCCGGGAACGGCTTTTCCGGCGCGGTCACCACGAGAAAGTCCCCCACCTCCGCCGTGACCTGTTCTGGGGCTTCATTGACGGCCACCGGCACCACGATGGCGTAGCGGTGTTCAATGCGTCGGCGGACCCGTTCAGGAATCCCAAATCTTTGATTCACATGGCCTTTGCCCGCCAGCACCACCACGTGATCGAGAGGTTCCTGAACCAGCCATACGGCCACCTTTTCCGCCATGGTCTCGTCCCAGACCAGCTGGGCCTCGTAAAAAGAAGTGAAATCTCGGATCCCCCCCGACACGTGGGTTGCGTACTCTTTTTGAATGTACTCCCGATGGGCCGCATCGTCCATGAAGAAGTGCCTCGCGATGGCGCCTCGTTCTTCGACGCCCAGAGACGATAGCCCTTGGCGTGACACCTTGCGCACAATGTTCGCCGGAGCATTCAAAGCCCGCATGGGAAGGCGTTTTTCTCGGGCCAGGGCAAAGATGGGACGATACAGAGAAAATGGAAACCCCCAATTCCCTTCCCAATCCACGGCCTCCAGAAAGGCCGCCTCTTCCATGTCCGTGTCCCCCCACCGGTCCAGGACCTCTTGAGCCGTGTGCGGGAGCATTTCCAGCCCCACACCGATTCTTCGCCCGCGCTCCCACAGCCTTTGGATAATGCGCCGTTGGACCTCGTGGTCGGCGGCCCGATCGTGCACCTCACCCACATAGACAACCCGGACCTTCTCCAAGGCACCCATGAGTTCGTCAAAAGAGAGCGCCCGCCCCGTGTGGAGATCCACGATCGTCTCGGGGGACAACCGGGGTGCCTCACCCTGAAAAGGCCGCTGGGGAAGGCGGGCCTCCGGTCCGGCACAACCAGCAAATGCAAGAATCATCAGGGACAGGGTGAGGATAACCCGCATGCGGGTTTGCATCTTCGGCCTCATGGCATCACCTTTCGAAGGTTCGTCGCATCCATGATTTTTCGGACATCTTCCGGGCTCTGTCGCCGGATCCACGGCCACAAATATTCACATGCCTCCCACGATAGGCCTCGCGTCCTGTGATAGGCGTCGGCTTCGTCGTCCGTGTGAGGATATGTCCCTGCGGTGGGTTCCATTTCCTCTTTATAGAGCAGTTTAATGTAAATCAGGCTTCGGGCAGCCAGCAGATCCAGCAGCGGCCCGCGCATCTTGGGGTGGAAAACCAAAAGGAGCGTGAGCCGATCCCCCGGTCCGAGAATTTGCTTCTTCCCAAGGCGATCCCGCGCCTCCCTTTGGAGCACAAAACACGGCCGAACCCTGACTTTGGACCCGATCCTCCGTTGCAAATCCCTAAAAAGTTTCCAGTGGATGTACCCGCACTCAACGTACATGGACTCCCCTGGTCTGTACACCGACGCCAAACCTTCGGCCCTCATGGCGTCTCTCAAAGCGATTCGGGCGGCATCCGCCCGGGCGAATCGAATCACCAGCCGGACCACGTCCGGGAAGGACGCCGTCAACGAGGTTGCATAAAAATGGAGGAGGGCGGCCGTCGCTTTTCTTTCTACATCATAGACAGCACGGGCAGGGTCTTCGGCATCCACCGCCTGGATATCCCCCCCGTCGGCAAAGAAATCATGAAGCCGGTAAAGATGTTCCATGAAAGGATCCACTTGGATCAGGCGTTTGCCCATGGCGTGGAGCCGACGATACATGAGGCAGCAAGCCTTGGCGAACCGGGGGAATTCGTAGTCGGCGCTGCCGAGATACTCCTCGATGGACATCTCGCCACGCAGCATGGCCTCAAAGCCGGCATGGGGCGGCTCTTCCAGAGCAATCACGGCGTGGCGGCGCATCAGGGTCTCCGCGTGCCCGAGCATTTCCAAACGATGTGTCGAAAATCCCACGGTAATCATGGGGTGACCACCCCCCGGGTCTGCAGGATCTCAATGAGACGCCGATTGGCTGCGGGAAACGCGAAGTGATCCAGAGCGTGGGGGGAAACCCACCGAGCCTCCACGGCCGAACGGAGAGTCAATTGCTGGTCTGGAGGGTCGAGGACACAGTGGAAGGCATGAAGGTGGACGCGAAACCGCGTGACGGCATGGCGGATTTCCGCCACCTTGGCCGTCACGCGGATGGTGACCCCGAGTTCCTCCCCAAACTCTCGCCGGACGGCGGCTTCGGGACATTCTCCGTCTTCCAGCTTGCCCCCGGGAAATTCCCACAAGCCCGCCATGAGGCCCCCAGGCGGTCTTTTTTGGATAAAGACTTTCCCCTGGTCCCAAAGCACCCCGATGGCCACCGTCACCTGCTCGGCGGGGGCTCGACGCCGCTTCACCGGCCTTTGCGACACCGTCCCCGCGGCGCAGGCCCGGCACCACGACGCCACCGGACAGGTATCGCAGCGCGGGCGTTTCGGTGCACATACCCTCGAACCCAATTCCATGACGGCCTGGTTGAATGCGCGAGCGCCCCCCTGAGGCATCCACCGCTGTAAGGCATCGCGCAGTACCTTTTCCGTAGAAGATGTGTCCACGGGTGCAGCGCAATCCAGGAGCCGAGCAGCGACGCGTTTCGCGTTGCCATCCAGAACAGGAATATCCCGACCGAAGGCCAAGCTGAGAATGGCGGCCGCTGTATACGGCCCGATGCCGGGAATGTTTCGCAAGGCCTTTTCATCGGAAGGAATTTCCCCTCCATGGCTTCCCACGATCCTTTCCGCGGCCGTTTTGATGTAGCGCACTCGGCTGTAATAGCCGAGCCCTTCCCACGCCTTGAGAAGATCGTCGAGGGAAGCGTCGGCAACGGCTCGAATATCGGGGAATCTCGCCATCCAGCGTTCAAAGTACGGCACCACTTTGGCGATCTGGGTCTGCTGAAGCATCATTTCGGATATCCAGACCGCATAAGGATCATAAGTCCTTCTCCACGGGAGCGGCCTTTGGTTTTGCTTAAACCACGCCACCAGCCTGGATCCAATGGGAGAGTCTTCAGAAATCTGGGAGCACAAAGGAACGGGAACGTTCGTTTTCACCATGGTCGATTCCTCCACGACTACCCTAAGATGTCACCTCTGTTTTGGAAAGATCTTCATCGGCGCCGGCCCGTTCGTTGACTTTTTCTTGCCACCGTGTTGTTTAAACGGCACAGTCCTCAAGGAACATCCCTGGGATTGCCACGGTTTTCGGAGCTACGCTCGGTGTCGGTTTTGGCGCTGCTTCAGGGGAGCCTCATCCATGATCCACAAGAAGCCGCTTTGGTATTGGGCCTTAACGCGCTGCCGAAGTCTCCAGGTGGTGCTCGTCATCCTCATCCTCTTCACGGTCTTTCTTCGCGTGTTCCCCCTGGAGATGCAAAAACGGATCGTCAACGACGCCATCCGGTTCGGCAAAATTCAGGCTCTGTATCTTTACTGCGCCCTGTACATGGGGGCGGTGTTACTGGCAGGGGTGTTCAAATACGCGATCAACGTGCTTCAAGGCTACATCGGCCAAAAAATCCTCTATGAACTCCGCACAGGACTGTATCGCCACATCATCCGCCTTCCCCTCCCCTTCTATCGCAGGACACCACCGGGCATGGTCATCTCGTCCGTCACCGGAGAACTGGCTTCTGTGGGCGATTTCCTTGGGGGCGCCATCGCCGTTCCGGCCGTGAACGTGCTCACGCTGGTTACCTTCGGCGCCTACATGTTCAGCCTGAACCCCTTGTTGGCCGTATTGAGCCTTGCCGTCTATCCCCTGGAAATCTTCCTGATCCCGAGGCTGCAGCATCGATTCAATCGGCTGAACAGCGAGCGGGTGAGCGCCACTCGAGAGCTCAGCAGTGTTGTCGGAGAAGCCATCAGCGGCATTCAGGAAATCCACGCCAACGCCGGCTACCATCTGGAAAGCCGGAAAGTGGACCGGCTCTCTCAAAGACTCCTCAACGTCCGCCATCGCATGAATCTCTATCGGTACGGGATCAAGTTCACCAACAATTTCTTCCAAAGCCTCGGGCCTTTCTTCCTCTTTCTCATTGGCGGCTATTTCAGCATCACCGGCCGTTTCAGCTTGGGCGCTCTCGTGGCTTTTCTTTCCGCTTACGAAAAGCTTTACGACCCTTGGAAAGAACTCATGGAGTTTTACCAAGGTTACCAGGACGCCCGCGTGGCCTACCACCGCATTCAAGAGGCCTTCGATGTGGAACCGGAATTTCCCCTGCAGCCTCAGGACCGCCCGCCCGTCGTCCTGAAGGGGGCCGTCCAGGTGGAAGATTTGGTCTTCGAGGTGGAAGACCGCGTGCGACTTCTGGATCAGGTGAGCCTACGGGTGGCGCCGGGCGAAAGAGTGGCCCTGGTCGGGCTTTCGGGAAGCGGCAAAAGCACCCTGGCCATGGTCATGGCCCAGTTGTACCGATACTCCCAAGGCCATGTGTATGTAGATCACTGGGAACTCAAGGACCTGACCAAGGCCGACATCACGCCCCACCTTGGTTTTGTGTCCCAATACCCTTTCATTTTCAGCGGGACCCTCAAGGAAAACATCATCTATGGACGCCAGTCCACCTTCTTCGAAAACTATCCCGACAAGGACCCTCACGGCGAAGAACCCGACCTTGACGAGATTCTTCGCGCCGTCGCCTCTGTGGGCCTCACCGACGATGTCCTCCGCTTCGGCCTCAACTCCGTGTTGGACATGCCCAAGGAAAGCCTGCTGGGGCACAGGATCATCGCCCTGCGCCGGCAGTTCTGGCTCCAATGGAGCGAGGCCCTCCAGGATACGGTGGAGTTTTTCGACATCGAGCGCTTCTTGGAATACAGTTCCGTCGCCGTGAACATTGTCTTCGGGTATCCCGTGGAAGGTGGGCGGCCGTGCGAGATTCTGCCGTCGCGCCCGAGGTTCCGCCAGTTCCTGAGACAGGTCGGCCTGGAAGAACCTTTAGTGCGCTTGGGTTTGGATGTGGTCAACCGCACCATCCCCCTCCTGCGGGATCTGCAAGACGACCCGTTTTTCTTTCGACAATCCCCCATTGCCTTGGAGGAAATGGAGGAATTCACCCACATTTACGAACAGTACGGCACGGCCCGGGTCGACCGCCTCCCGCCCCCCGTCCAGGACACCCTTGTCGCTCTCGCCCTTCGGGTGATCCCCGGCAAGCACAAGATGACCCTTGTGCCCCGGGAACTCCGGGAAGCCATCCTGAAATCCCGCGCCCTGTTTAAGGCTTATTGCACGGAACGGGACGCCGGGGCTTTCGTCTATTACACCGAGAATGCATATTTGAGCGGCCGCACCCTGTTGGAAAACATTCTTTTCGGTCGCCTGAAAGAAGAAGCCTCATGGGCATGGGCCCGAATCACCGAAGCCGTCGTGGACCTTCTCCACAAGGAAAACCTTTACGACACCATCCTGGAGATCGGCCTGGATTTTCAGGTGGGCAGCAAAGGCGATCGTCTTTCCGGCGGCCAGAAACAAAAAGTGGGCATCGCCCGGGCCCTCCTAAAGAACCCACGAATCCTCATCATGGACGAGGCCACCGCAAGCCTGGACATGGCGTCCCAAAATCGTATCCAGCAACTGTTGGACGAGGACCTCCGAGGTAAAGCCACCATCATTTCCGTGGCTCACCGACTGGAAACCATCCGGGACTACGACACCATTGCGGTGATGAAATCCGGCCGGATCGTGGAAATCGGGCGTTACGACGAACTCTTGGAAAGGAAAGGACTCTTTTATGAGCTGGTCCGCGGACACGCCTAACAACGGCTTGACTTCCCCGCACGAGGAGCCTCACTGCACGTGCGAGCTGGATGATAACCTGGAGTGGCTCCGAAAAACGGACGTCTTTTCGTCCATTCCGCTGGAACGCCTCAGGGTCTATGCCCTGATGTGCAACCGGAGGCGTTTCCCACGCGGCGAATTCCTCTTCCGCCAAGGGCAGCCGGACGACAAAGGCTATATTCTGTTGTCGGGGGTGGTTCAAATGGTCCGTCAATATGAAAACCATTCCGTCATCGTCCATGATCTCCACCCCGGCGCATTCTTTGGGGGCTTGGCTCTCCTGGCGGACATCCGAAGGCTCTTCGGAGCCCGAGCGGCCACAGACGTCGAGGTGCTCTACATCGAAAGGGAAGTTTTCCGAAAAATCCTCCGGCAATTCCCGGAACTGACGGAAAGAATCCTGGATGTCATGATCCGCCGGATCGTGATGATGGAAGAAAAGATCCTTGAGCGCCATCTCCATGAATGCGTCCTGGTGTGAGCGCGGACTGGGTCATGAGGGAGGAGAAACAGCCATGCCGGAAAAGAAAAAGTCGCCCGTGGTGGAACAGATGTTCATCGATGAACTCGACACGTATCGTGCCCAACACCGGGAAAGGGACTATGAACTCATTGACGTGAGGGAACCCGGGGAATACACGGCCGGTCACATCCCCGGCGCTCGTCTCATGCCGTTGAGTCGCTTCGAAGCCCTGGTCGGCCAACTGGACCCCGGCAAAGAATTGCTGTTTTACTGCGCCAGTGGAGGCCGTTCCATGGCCGCAGCGCTTCTCGCCGCGGAAAGCGACCGCCGTCCCGCCCGCGTGATCAACCTGCAAGGAGGCTATATGGCTTGGGATGGCAAAGAACTGGTCGGTCTTCCCAAGGTGCGCCTGTTCACCGAGAAGGCATCCCTGGTCGAAATGCTCCAGGAAGCCATCAACCTGGAAAAAGGAGCCTATCGGTTTTACAGCTTGTCGTCCCACGGACCGACGGCGTGGGCCGATACAGCTCGTCAGTTGGTCCAATGGGAACGCCGCCATGCCCAGTCGGTCTATCGGCTTTTGGAAGCCTGCCGAACCACGGAGCCAATCCCCCCTTTTGACGATCTCTTCGACTCCCTGCCGGGCGACATCTTGGAAGGCGGAGAATCTCTGGACGAGGCTGTGAAACGGATGGAAAGCCTGCCCGTCAATGCGTGCTTTTCTTTCGCCGAACTGGCTTTGGATATCGAATACCGGGCCTTCGATCTGTACCGAAACGCCGCTGCCCTCGCCAAGGACCCTCGGGCATCGGACACCCTGCGCGACCTTTCCGAACAGGAAAAAGCCCACGTCCGATTTATCGCCAAGGTGTTCAGCTCGTGTGAGGCCTAAGGCACAACCTTCAGCACACTCGGTTCAGCCCGCAAGCTTTTTTTAATCCGGGATCAAAACATTCCATGCCCACGGGCTCATGGGAGCTCTTCCAGGGATCGGTCCCGAATGCCCTCCGCTCCAACTGCAGCCCACCCCTTGATTTCGCGGGTGAATTTTGTTCCACTAAGATTCAAGAAGTTCCGTAAAGCGTTGATAAGGGGGCTGCCCATGACCGCACGATGTCCCAAAATGATCAGGCACCGCCCTGGAACGGGCCGTGAAAGGCTTGGGTTCCAGGGCGATCCGAAATCTCTTGAAGCCTGAAGCGCCGGCGCCGTCCGCTTACCGGCGGGTGAGGGAAAAGGATGATCGCGGCGCCGGCGGGACGTGAGATCCTCGGACAACAAGGAGGTGGGGTCATGTTTATCCAACAATCCGATCTTTTTCGGGACATGGACCATGATCTCGTGAAAGCGTTCATGGACATCAGCGAAAAACACGACGTGCGGGCCGGAGAAGTCCTGTTCCGCGAAGGTGACCCGGCGACCCACTTCTATGTGATGCTCAAAGGCACGATCAAGCTGTCCCTGAAAGAAGGCAGTTATGTGGCCTATTTGGTCAGTCGGCCTGGGGAAGTGTTCGGCTGGTCGAGCCTGTTCGATCGGGACACGTATTCCGCCACGGCGGAAGCGCTTACCGAAACACGACTGGTCAAGATGCCGGGGGAGCAGGTGAAAGCCGTTTTGGAAAAGCATCCTGAGAGCGCCATGCGCTTTTACCAAAGGCTGGGGAAAACCTTAGGAAACCGACTCCTGAAGAGCTATGAAGCCATTACGTCCGTCTCCCACGCCATGACCGCCGAATCCCACGGGACGGGACAGATCCTCACCATGGGTCCGGCCCACTGAAGCCGGGGCGCTCGGTTCGGTTGAGAATGCGGAGGCT
Organism: Desulfosoma profundi; assembly: GCF_055387865.1. Taxonomy (NCBI): domain Bacteria; kingdom Pseudomonadati; phylum Thermodesulfobacteriota; class Syntrophobacteria; order Syntrophobacterales; family Syntrophobacteraceae; genus Desulfosoma; species Desulfosoma profundi. The sequence continues at coordinate 416,865 of NZ_AP042420.1, forward strand.
CCGTATGCCTGGTGCCATTTCGCCCGACGAAGAGGATCGACGGGCCGCGCGTCGCTTGCAGCGCCTTGTGGACTTTGCCCTGGCGGTTATCCGCCAGGGTGACCTCCCCTTGGACGAGGTCCACCGTGTGGTGGAAGCCGTCCGTCAGTACGCCTACCGCCATTATCCCGACAAAAAAGAAACCTTCGAACTCATTTACACGCCTCGATTTCGCAGAGCGGTTGTGGAAAGATACGGTTTTCAGTAGAATCCGCGTCACGTTGTCCACCTACGACGGCAACGAAAAGACGGAAATCGGGACGCCGGGGAGGCTTTTTGTGATGGAAGTCAATGATACGCTGACCGCCGTCGGACGCCTCAAAGTCGGCCATGCGGATGCTTTCGGCGGGCGGTCAGGTTGCACCGTGATCCTTCCGGAAGAAGGTGCCGTGGCGGGGGTGGATATCCGCGGAGGAGCGCCCGGCACCTGCGGGACGGAAGGGTTACATCCCATCCATTTGGTCGATCGGGTTCACGGGCTGTTTTTGTCCGGCGGGAGCGCCTTTGGGATCGCCACGGCGGACGGTGTCCGCCGATTTCTTAAAGAACAAGGGCTCGGATTCCGGACGGAATACGGTGTCGTCCCGACAGTGGCGGGAGCTGTCATTTTCGACCTGGGAATCAACCAGGGCGGCCCGACACCCGATGCGGCTTTGGGTATGGAAGCCTGCCGAAACGCCCACACGGGGCCCGTGGCCCAAGGGTCGGTCGGTGCGGGTTGCGGAGCGACCATCGGAAAGCTCTTTGGACTCCGGTGCGCCACGAAAGGCGGGCTGGGTTCATCATTTTTGGAAACTCCTCGCGGCGTGCGCGTCGGCGCCCTAGTCGTGGTCAATCCTTTCGGGGATGTGGTGGAACCCCACAGCGGACGCATTCTTGCCGGATGCCGCCTCAGCCCGGATTCTCCAGAATTTGTCGGCACTGCCCAAGCCATGGCCCAGAGGGAACGGCTTCGGGGCTTTTCGGGAAGCGACAACACCGTCCTTGCCGTGGTGGCCACCAATGTGCGCCTCACCAAGACGGAACTCACCAAAGTCGCCCAAATGGCGCATGACGGTCTGGCGCGCGTGGTTGTGCCCTGCCACACGCAGGTGGACGGCGATACGATTTTTGCCTTGAGCACCGAAGAACGGGACCCCATAGATGTGAGCATTGTGGGGATGTTGGCCGCGCAGGTGGTGGAGAAGGCCATTGTCAGGGGAGTCCGGGCGGCCCGGTCTCGAGGTGGACTGCCCGCGGCCCACGACCTTTCGGAATATCCCGGAGCGGATTAGTTACTTAATCTCGCTTCTTTTAAAATGCCTGTTTGGAAAAGATCTGATCCTCGGGGACACCCTCCCACCGGGATGCTCTTTGGGTCCTTCGCGGTCATCGGGCCGCTGGAGTGCCGTGCCGAGGATTGACGGGATTCGCCCCTACAACTCAGACGCTCGGGGCAGTACGTCTTTTCCTTCCAGTTGCTGTCTTGCACGCGTTCACAACGTCGATTTATGGTTCGCCCGACAATGGCCTCCGGGTGGCAAGACAGGAAAGGAACACGGAAAGAACCCTGTCGGTGGCGTCCTCGGACAATAGAGGGAGGCTCCAAACCCGCCCACATGGGTACGGGACCATGTATGCCGGCCGAAGGGTATCCGCTTTGCGGCGACTTACTCGCGGCCGCACACCCTGATTTTCGCAGGAGATGAGCGATGCTTTGATCCAGTAGCCCAAATACGGTCGCACGAAGCCCCAAGGAATAAGTCTGTGTTCTAAAGATTCGGCCTGTTATTGGCCTGAATCCGTGCAATCCCCGCCGTCGCCATAAGGTTCTCTGGTCATATCGATGCCCGGCCCGGCAATGTTACCGTAGGGGCAGGCCCCGTGCCTGCCCTGAATCGGCCAAGTCCATGGGATCAGGACGCAGCCCGGTATCCTGGCGACCCCGAGGGTCGCCCCGACGAGGACACCTGCGCCGTGGATGGGGTTTGGATGACGATGCCCCTGAATCCTTGGAACGAGCCGGAGGTGGCTGACCCGGCGGCATCCGAACCGCTGCCCCTGCCAAGTGAAAATTTCATGGGAGACCCTACGGCATAAAGAAGTGGCAAGATCACCATGACATCTTTGGAAATACACCTTAATCCGTGAAATAGCGCCTATGCATAAAACTATTTTACTTTAGATATCTCATTGGATTTACATCTCATTTATGCTATAGGGTCTCCTGTCACATTTTCACCCGGCAGGTGAACTCATGAAGAAAATTGAGATCGAACAATCTTCGAAGGCCTTCTACAGCGGACACGCGGGCTTGGCCCTTGTGGGGAATCTGATCAACGGCTACACGAGCCTGTGCGAGCAGTTGGAAAAGGAAGTTCCAGGACGGCCGATGATCTCGCACGCGGATGTGGTCAAGACCTACTTGGGGCTTCTGTGTCTGGGCAAGAGTGACTTTGAAGCCGCTGCAGAGGTCGCCGGCGATGACTGGTTCAAAGAGGCTCTGGACATTCAGAAGGTCCCTTCGCAAGAAACTTTGCGGCAACGTGTGGACAAGCACGCGAGAGTTTTCGAACGTCTTGTCGGCGCAAGTAGCGTAGAATTGCTTGAGAGGACCCAGGTTCCCGTGACGGCGCTTTCCACGGGGCATGTGCCTTTGGACATGGATGTTTTCTGCCTGGACAATTCCGACACAAAGAAAGAAGGGGTTTCGCGGACGTACCAGGACGACGACGGATATGCGCCGATCGGGGCCTACCTTGGCCAGGAGGGATGGTGTGTGGGCCTGGAGCTTCGCCCGGGGTCTCAGCATTCTCAGAGTGGATTTGTTGACTTTTTGCGTAAGGTGTTGGTGCATGCGCGCAAGGTGACCTGCAAGCCCCTTTTGGTGCGAACGGACGCGGCTCATGATGCCCTGGAAACGCTTGTGGAGCTTCGCCGACACCCCAAGCTGAGCTTTATCATCCAATGGAATCCGCGCAGGGCCGACGTCCTTTCCTGGCGTGATCGGGCCTTCAGGGAAGGCCGTGTGAGTGAGCCCCGGCCCGGCAAGAAAGTGGCGGTCTTCAGCACGTGGGTGACGCGACACCATGAAAAGAGAACCTATCGGTTTCGGCTGGTGATCCGGGTCACCGAGAGGATATGGGATAGCGAGGGACAAATCTTGATCCGGCCTGATATCAAGCTGGAGGGTTGGTGGACGTCGCTTTCCGTCCCTGAAGATGAAGTCATCGGGTTGTACGAGAAGCGGGGTCTGAGCGAGCAGTTTCACAGTGAGATCAAGTCCGACCTGGACTTGGAACGATTGCCGTCTGGAAAGTTTGCCACCAATGCGCTGGTGTTGACCCTGGGCGGACTGGCTTACAACATTTTGCGCATCCTGGGGCAAAACGGGCTCCTGGGCCATTTTTCGCCCGTACGGCATCGGGCCAAGCGACGTCGCGTAAAGACCGTGATCCAGGAGCTGATCTATATGGCAGCGCGCGTGATCCGAAGCGCTCGTCGGCTGAAGCTCCAGTTTGGTCGGCATTGTCCCGCTTTTCACGCTTTTCGGAGTGTTTATCTGAAATTTTGCCCAGCGTAGGGATCGCCGCCGCAAAAGCCTGAAAGCTCCTCTGGCCATAAGGGGGTGAAGAGTGTCCGAAAATGTCTGAGATGGCATCGTCATGAGAGCTTTTCAGTCCTTGAAAAGGCGATGACCCGAAAAAGTGGCTGAATCAGGGCATCAATGAGCCCCAAAATGGGTTCCGAATCCATGCTCGTCAGTCCACCCAATCACACTTCACTGATTCAGGAATACAGTTTTGTGCATAGATTCAATCTTATGGATTCCGGTTTAAATCACGATCTTTTATATTGAAGTGATGAAAAGCCGGCAGGATGACTAGGACTCTCACGCTTGACAAGCTCCAGGGAAACAGGCAGATTTTGACTAAAAGGATAAAGATTGAAAAAAGTATCAGGCCGCCATAGTGAGGACGTATATGACTTGGTTTGAACGACTGACCGGCTTCCCTGAGGAATCTCCAGATCAGGTTCGGGCGAGTCTGTCGCTTGACGGCAACACCTTGAAATCTCGGGTGAATGGGAGAGCGTGGATATGCGGCGAGCTGGAAACTCCGTCCCTGGCTGAATTAAGAGCGAGTGTTCGTTCAGGCAAGCAGGCATCTGGAAGATTGGCAGTGCGCGAGGTTGTGGCGGATGTTCAGGACTTGCACGCAGACACATCAAATGCGGGAGCCCTGTTTCAGGTGGCTTCCCAGTTCAATCTCCTGGAGATGGTCTCTCCGGAGATCACGCCTGAACGAGGGGTCGGAATCTATGAGCATGATCCCACCCAGGGGCCGGCGTGCGCCATAGCGGCAGGCGCCGGGACGATCTACCGCAACTATTTTGCCGTTGTGAACGGACAGGTCGGTCAATCCGCACACAACCAAATCGATTGCCTGGCGGATGTTGGAGCTGCGTTGGGAAACCATGGAAATCGACTATGGGAAATGAAAAACGGGTATGCTCTGCCATCGCGCAACGGACTGGTGGAGATGGCAAAACGTCTCCGAGCAGCCACCGAAGACGAACTCGAAAAAATCCGCCAGAAGCTACGCATTGGCATGCAGTGGAATACACAGGTGACGCTCCGCGACTGCACGCACCTCGTCTCTCAGGCATACTGCTCTGCTTTGCCGGTTGCTTATTCGCCGCATCCAACTGAGCTCTGGAAAGACTTTGCGCAACTCATCCTCGAGGCGGCGTTTGAGGCGACCCTGTGTGCCGCAATCTTGAATGCAAGACGAAATGGCAACAACAGAGTGTTTCTCACGTTACTCGGCGGGGGAGCCTTCGGTAACCCCACCGATTGGGTCCTTGGCGCCATCCGGCGGGCCCTGCGCCTCTACAGAAATACCGATCTGGACGTCGCCATCGTGAGCTACGGCGGATCAAAGCCTTACGTCAAAGCATTGATAAGTGAAGACCACGGCAGATAACGGGAGCATCACACCGGGTTCCAGCCGACACCCACCGTGGGCGGCGGAACCTGCCGACTCCGCGTCTCGAGTGCGCTATCACACCCTTAAGACACCGCTCGGAATCTGAGGGAGAAGATTCCACCCCGTTTTTCGCTCCTCGAATCCTTTCGAGAATGCCGATCTTCGAATCAAGACGGTTTGCACTTTTGGACCGATATTATCAATATCCGCCTTCAACCTTTACCGAGAATTCCAGCCACTCAATCTTTGGGCACCCGTCTTCACCGGGCGCCAGCTTGAATTTCTCGATATGCAGCTCACCCCTGCCGAATCTTTCCACAGAACCGATATCCTCATCGAGGAAGGTTCTGCGGGAATCCGGCCCGCCTATGGTTTTGCCCACTTCCGGCGAAAAGATAAACTGTCGTGGGTTATCGGGACCGGAATCGGCATTGTAAGGCCGGTGGCGACACTCGGAAGGGTTTTTTAAAAAGTGCCAGCCCTCGATTTCACGGGGGTTGGGCATGCCATGGAACGGCGGGGTCAGGCGTGCCAAGTTCTCGTCCCGCCCCAATTCCCGGATCACCACGTCCCACCCGTCGGGTCTTGGCCTCAGGACGAACTCAAACCGTTGCCCGAACGCCCGCCGAAATTCTCTACCCGCTTCGACCCGCCCTGAAAATTGTTGGCTGAATCTGGGATAAATCCATCGGTTCTTGAACTCCCCCAGAGGCATTCTTTTAACATGATTCGCGTCCCCGTCTAGACTCCCGATCACTTCATCGCCTTCCACCTTCAGCCGGTATTCCCCGCAGTTGGATATGGCCCAGCCGCTTCCCGGTTTCGAACCTTGACCGTTCATGGCCAAAACCCATGTGCTCCCGATGGGAAAAAGGTCCATGGTCGGACGGCAATGCATGCCATCCCCCATCTGAACGGTCAAACCGGAATCGAGAAGACCGCCTTTGAGCAATTCCAGCACCTCGACATCCATGGTGGGGGATGAACCGGGATGATGCCGCAAAACTTTTCCGATGATCACCAACGGCGCGTCGCGGGCAACCGTCAGAAAGGCACCTTTCCAGGCGCAGGAACAGGCAGAGGCAGCATCGGCAACCATCAACCCCCACACAGCCCACAGATACAATCCCGCGATTCGTTTTCTTCTAAGGTTTGCCGCAGCCTTTGAGATAGACATGGTCTTCGGCCTCCATATCCTCGGCAATGCAGGAAATCAGGGGATGATGAAAAGATTTCGCCCGGCCGAGCGCTTCTTTGTAACGGGCGGCTAATAGCGGCCGGAGATCGTGATCCTTCCCGCGGTTGGCCGCCTCAAAGGCCGCCCGAAGCCGATGAGCGGTGAAAAGATATAAAAACGCGTCGATCCGTGTGCCGGGATGACTTTTCAGCCACGCATCCGTGAACTCAACTTCCCCCAGCGGCCCCTCAGTCATACCTTCCCATTCCAGGCACAGAGGCACAGCCCGTGCGAAGGCATGGGCCTCCTTTTGGACTTCGGCGCCGAAGAGGACAATCATCTGTTCTTCCAAATGACGCCTTCGATATTCTCGAGTCTTTTCCTGACCCGACGGCAACACGGCGGATAAAAGAAAGGATCCGGTTGGAATGGCCTTCAGGTATTGTTCCAGGCAGTCGTTTTTCCCATGGCTTTTCTTCCGAAGCATTTCTTTTATCGTCGGTGTGCCGAAGAAGACGGCAGACGAAAGAGAGATTCGGTCATCGGCCGCACCGACGCTTGCCGCTCCGAGAAGGCACAAGGACGCCGAGACGGTGACGCTCCTCAGCGCACGGCTCCACTTTTTCAACGGGCTTTGCATGCCTTTCCCTTCCCATGGTCTGAGTTTCCCTTGAATTCCGGGATAACGACCCCAATGAGCCCCGGCTTCGCGGCCATCGTGTTCGGCCTCGTGACAAAGCGATCGGTGTTCTCGACGGTCCGCCCGTGAACTCACTGTCTGGATAACAGACCGCCAGGACACGGAAACCGGATGGAGTCGGACTTCCAATAAGCTCGTTACAGAAGCTTCCCAGAGGGCAGGCGCTAGGACGCTTTGTCACGCACCCAGCGGATCATGCCCATGATGAGCACAGCGAGGCTTGCCCCTGAAAGAAAAGCGTAAAGCATGGAGCCGTTTAGTCTGTCGGCCTTGACTCTAGGCCAGTTGTTCAGACGAATCTTGACATCGTCCGAGGTCACCTTCACCGGCGTTCCCTTTTCATCGGCAATGTAAAGTTTTCCCTTTTCAATATGTTTTTGGATCGTGTCATTTTGAATGTAGAGTTCAAACGCCGTTCTGGATGCATCCAATGAGATCGCCAGGTCCATGGGAGTCCACCAGATGTTTTTGTTCCCTGAGGTGACGGAGAGATAGCCGCCGAGAAAGAACGATCCGAAAATCAATGTCCCGGCCAAACCGATGGTGAGCATTTCGTTAAATCTTCTTTTCATTGCTTTCTTCTTTCATATGATCGGCGTGAAGGTTTCTGACTATCCGGAGCATCGGTTCAGACCGGGCGGAAGCTCCTCAGGAGTGGCGCGCCATGGGGTCCGCATGGTTCAGAAGCTCGATCGTTCTCTGACGGGTGCCGAAAATTGGACCTGCCTGGATTCCTGGATCGTCTCCCCCGCAATGGGCGGTCCGTCCCGGCAGACCACCGAATCCCTCCCGGCCGGTCGGTGAAAAACGGTATCCTCGCCTGTTCGCCAGTTTCCCGAACGGGACGTCGGTCCCGGAGGTCTTTATGGATTCTCGGCATGCCAAAAGGCTGTGCATAAGAGCATTCTTTCGGGGATGGGCGGCACTGGTGTGGGGTTCACTGGAAGGGCCGGTCAAGAAGAATCATCGAGTGCGTGGCGGCCTCACCCCTGTGTGGTCTGTGGCAATACCTCAAGTCCTTAGGGCTCCGCGGTCAGGTTTCTTCCAGACCCTTGGCGCGCAGTTCTCGATCGATCTGCAGAATGCGCTTGGCGAGGTGTTCCTGCACGCGCTTTTCCATCCCCGAGAATTGTATGGCCACTTCCTGAGCGTTCCTCACCGGGCATTGGGGACCCGGGTCTTGGGTGCGGACCACGAAGGCGTGGAAGGCATGGGACATCTGATCCAGATGCAGCACAACCTCCACCCGCTGGCGAAACTGCAATGGAGGGCGGACGGTGGAAAGAAATCGAGCGCCCCCGGTGGAAATATCCAAAATGCTGACCCTTTGGCCGTCCACTTCCAAGGCGATGCCGCTCGTGATGGGGGGGCGGACACGATAGGCCATGCGCAAGTTGAACGGTTCCACGCCGCCCAAAGCCTTCAGGATCAGCGCTTGCACCGTTGTCCCTTTTCGGATGGCGTAGTTTTCTTTGAGCTCCACGATTTCGGCGGGCACTCCGTAGCGATTCTTGAATTCGCTTTCCCGAAGGACAAAGGTCACCGTGCACCGCCGGCCGATATGATCCGGTTTCAAATCGGGCGTGGGCCGGGACACCACCAATATGGCCCCGTCCACGTCATAGACCACGGCACGACGCGCGTCTATGACACCCCGATAGAAATCCACCCTGAGCACGATGTCGACGGCGATTCCGGGCTTTAACGCCTTCGCAGGGGATGGGGCTACCGCCAAACCTCCTTGACCTCTCTTACATCGTTCTGGAAGCGTCTCCGGGCACCACTGCGCCTTCTCGGTCCGACGTCGAAGACCCGCCAAAACGACCCGCTCGAAACGCCACCGCGGCCACGCCGAGGACGCCCCACCGGGTTCATCGCCGACGCCCGGGGCCATGATTCCGAGCTGGTCCCAGGGCGCCTCAAAACAAACCTTCGTCTACCCTGAGGACCGAGTCCCGAATAGATCGTCGGCATCGAAAATTCGTCAAAAAACATGACACCCGGGAGCGCCCACGGGCTCAGCCTTTCCCTTGAGCGGCACGGTGGCTCCTCCCGGGCGGGAAACACGGTGCGTGACGGGACTCCCCCACACCGTCCACAGCCGGGTAGGTCGTTCTCTTCTCTCTTCGGCAGAACTTGGGATTTCTTTACGGGAAATTCCCGAATCAGCCGTTTCGTTGCACGAAATCTTTCATGAATTCCACCAGTGCCCGCACTCCCTCCACCGGCATGGCGTTGTAGAGCGACGCTCGGCATCCCCCAACGGAGCGATGGCCCTTGAGGCCGCCTAACCCGGCTTTCTGGGCCTCGTCGATGAATTTCTTTTCCAGTTCCGCCGTCGGCAACCGGAACGTCACATTCATCCATGAGCGGGAATCGGGTTGTGCCGTGCCCCGATAAAAATCCTGGCTGTCCAGGTAGTCGTACAATAGAGCGGCTTTTTCCCGGTTGATGGCTTCCATCTTGGCCAACCCGCCGACCTGCTCTTCAAGCCATTTGAGCACCAATTCCACCATGTAAATGGCAAAACAGGGTGGAGTATTGTACAGGGAATTTTTCTCGGCATGGGTGGTGTATTTGAGCATGGTCGGGAGATTGCCCGGCACGCGCTCCAGCATGTCCTGGCGAATGATGACCAAGGTCACACCGGCGGGGCCGATGTTTTTCTGCGCTCCGGCATAGATCAGCCCAAAGGGAGCCGGATCGAACACCCGGCTGAAAATATCCGAGGACATATCACTCACCAGGGGCACGTTGCCCGAATCCGGGAATGTCCGATACTGGGTCCCCCGGATGGTGTTGTTGGAGGTGATATGGAGATAGGCCGCATCGGTGTTTACGGGAATATGTTTGGGAATGTAGGTGAACTCTTGGTCTTCCGAAGAGGCGACGACACGGACGGGATTCCCCAGGATGCGAGCCTCTTTGATGGCCTTGGTGGACCATGTGCCCGTATCCACGTAGTCGACCGGGGCGCCGTTGGGGGCCAAGTTCATGGGCACAAGGGCAAATTGCAGACTCGCCCCGCCTTGCATAAAAAGAACCTGGTAGCGATCGTCCAAACCCAAAAGACGCTTCACCCGCGCAATCGCCGACTGGAGCACCGCTTCGAATTGGGCGGAGCGGTGGCTGATTTCCAGAATGGACATGCCCGAGCCTTTGTAATTCAGGAACTCTTCTCGTGCTTCCTCCAATGCGGGAAGCGGCAGCATGGCAGGACCGGGATTAAAGTTGTAAATGCGGTGCATCATGGCTTTCCCCTCCGTTTGGCAACCCGCAACACGGGCGTCGATGCAACGAGCCGTCGCCAAATTCCAGCATGCCTGAAATCTTCGACTGTTACGTCATGACCGCCCGAGGCTACCGACGGCCCTTCCTTTTGTCAATGCCGTTTTCCCCCGTTTCTATGACCCAAGAGCCTTGGATTCCGTCAAGCCCTGTGGTAGCTATCAGGACGGGAAAACGGCCCCACGGCGCCACAGTCTCATCAGGAATGGCAAATGGTCTGGGCATGGGCGCCCCGGGGTTTGATACCGGCTCTTCCATCCAACAACCCTGAGGGACGAACGGATATGTCCGCGGGGATGATTCGGGGCGCGGCGGCGTCACCGTTCGGCGGCATCGGAAAGGTTTTTCCTCCGATGGTAACGTTCATGGGTATCCTCCATTCCACGCGGACGCGCGGGACACCTCCCCCCATGAAACCCAGCCCAAGCCTCTTCGGCCAAACCTATTGAACTCACTGCGGGAGGTTTTTCGTGAAGGCGCTCCACGCAAGCACGAAAGTCGTTGCCTACGGAGGCAAAGATATTCAGGTGATTGAAGATGAAGATCTTCTGGGATGGGCCGAGGCAAAAAGCCTGTCGCCATGGGAAGCCCATCGACAAGCCCTTCAAGAGGGGCTCCTGCCCGCCAGGTACCTGAAGAACCTCTGGGCTCTGACCCTTGAGGATCAAAAAGCTCTCGCCGAATCCACGGGGCTTGTGTGCGGTTGCGGCGGACTCGGCGGCGTCGTCGCCCAGCTTCTGGCTCGAGCGGGCCTCGGGCACTTGGTCCTCTGCGACAGCGATGTCTTCTCCCCTTCAAATCTCAACCGCCAGTGGTTCGCCCACACGGCCACGATGGGTCGTCCGAAAGCCCTGGCTGCCGCCGAGGAGTGCCTTCGGATCAATCCCTTGATCCGGGTCACTGCTTTTCAGGAGGCCTTTACCGTCACCAACGCCGACGCAATACTCAGTGGATGCCACGTGGCCGTGGATGCCTTGGACAATTTGGAAACCCGTTTTGTCCTCGAAACCGCCTGCCGCCGCCGGGCTTTACCCTGGGTTCACGGCGCGGTTGCGGGATGGTTCGGGCAGGTGAGCACCTTTCTTCCGTCGTCTTCCGTGGGTCTGGAGGCCATTTACGGCACCCGTCGGCACCGCTCCGATATCGAGCAGGATTTGGGTGTCCTCGGACCGACCCCCGCCGTCATTGGGAGCCTTCAGGCCCTGGAAGTCCTGCGCCTGCTCACGGGACGGACTCCGGCATACGTCGGACGACTTCTCTATTTCGACGGAGAAACCGGCTCTGCACACCTCATCCCGCTGGGCTAGACTCTTTGGCTCGGAAAGCATGAGCCAAAGCCGCCCCTGTGGACGCCCCCTCTTTGAGGCTTTTCTGTAGTCAATGAGTCGAGGAGGAAAGGAGCGACCGTGAAAACCGTCGAGGTCATCGACGCCCATGTGCACTGCGGCATCCAGGACCGCAGCCCACCCCAGGATTTCGACAGCTACGTCCGCGAAGTCGTCGGGAGCCCTATCCGATCGGCTGTGATGTTTGCTCCCGTCGCCGAAATCTATGACCGGTGGGATCCCCTTTTTGTGGACACTCCTCGGTGGCAGGAAAGGAGATCGGCAGCCAACGCCTACCTTTTGCACATTGGGGACCATCGGCTCAAAGTGATCCCCTACTTCTTTATTTGGAATGATTTTGCCGTCGAGCAGCTCAGCGCGGAGTATCAGGGCGTCAAATGGCACCGCCATGCCGACGAACCTGTCTATCATTACGCAAACCCCCGGTGCCAGACGGCTGTTGCGGAAATCCGCCGTCGAAACCTTCCGATCGTCTTGGAGGAGGAGCTCTCCAACACGCTGCGCTTTCTCGACGAATGGGGTGTCGGAACCCGGATCGTCATTCCCCACTTGGGCATGCTGAACGGCGGATACCGCGCTTTGAAGGACCGGGGCATCTGGAGCCGACCCAACGTGTGGGCCGATACGGCCTTGGCCGACACGACGGTCATCCAGGACTATATCGCGTCCTTCGGCACGCAACGGCTCCTGTTCGGTTCGGACTTCCCTTTCGGGGACCCTCTTCGTGAACTTGAGAAAATTCGAAGACTCCACCTGCCCCCAGAAGTGGAAAGCGCCGTGCTGGGAGAGAACCTTCTGAGAATGCTTTCGGAAAACCGTCTCTGAGACACCCCGATTTCGTCGGGCGCCGCGGGACGGGGGAGGCAGGGGCGACTCCTTCGCGGCGCAACGGCCGCCTGAAAAGACCCCATGCTGAGGCATGACAGACAATGATCTTGACATTATTCTCAAAGGTAATGACAGGAAAAATGAAATTGCGGACCGCAGAAAACGTGTATCACGGCGTGATGGACAACAACCACTATGGAAAAGCAGACCCTTTCGAGTCGGTGGGAGCGTCGCCGCGGTCTGCACACCAGCAACAGCGCACAGGGCGCATGGTTTTTCGGCTTCCGTGGTGACGAAAAGGGGGTCTTATGCTCGGTTGGGTTGGCGTTATCGGAGCGATTGTGCTCGCCGGGATTTTCGCCGTGGCCGTTTACAACCGGTTGGTTCGGGCGAAAAACCTCGTGGAAGAAGCCTGGAGTGGGATCGATGTGCAGCTGAAGCGCCGCACAGACCTCATCCCCAATCTGATTCAGACCGTAAAAGGCTACATGCAGCATGAGCGGGGTGTCCTGGACCAGGTGACGACGCTCCGCGCCAAAAGTCTGGCCGCCGCTTCCGTGGGGGAACGGGCGTCGGCCGAAGGGGCCATGAGCCGCGCTTTGGGAGCCCTCTTCGCCGTGGCCGAAAATTACCCGGACCTTAAGGCCAACCAAAACTTTCTGGAACTTCAAAGGTCGTTAAGCGACATCGAGGATCAGATCCAACTAGCCCGGCGCTATTACAACGGGACCGTGCGGGATTTGAACATTCTCATCGAGAGTTTTCCCAGTAATCTCTTTGCGTCGCTTTTCAGGTTCCGCAAGGCCGTCTTCTTCGACGTGGCGGATGAGGACAGGGCCGTCCCCAAGGTCAGCTTCGCGTGAGATTCCTTCCGAAGCCCCTTTTGAGGGAGTTCGAGCGGCGAATGTGCCGGTACGGGCATCGCCGCCCCATAAGTCTTCCCGACATGTTCGGCGTGACCATCGGGCCCACCGACCTCTTGGGGAAAAAGATCGCCGGGGCCCTCTCCTCAACGTCTTCCCAAAGGAGTTGCACCATGAAACCGCGACTGGCCTTTGTCCTCTTATGCGGTGTGCTACTCGGGTACGGAGCTCTTCTGACGAGTTCCGACACGGCGTGGGGAGCTGCGGACGAGAGGATCCTGGATTTCAGGAGTGACATCGTCGTGCATGAGGACTCCAGCCTCATCGTCAAGGAAACCATCACGGTCCGGGCTCTCGGTCAAACCATCCAAAGAGGCATCGTGCGGGATTTCCCCACAGCCTACAAGAGCGTTTTCGGCCACCGGGTTCAGGTGCCTTTTGAACTCGTTGAGGTCCGGCGGGACGGTCGCTTCGAGCCCTACCACACGCGACAGGACTCCACCGGGATAAAAATCTATATCGGGCAAAAGGACGTGCCCATTGCTCCTGGGGTTTACACCTACGAGATCACCTACCGCACGTCGCGTCAGCTGGGTTTTTTTAAAAACTATGACGAGTTGTATTGGAACGTCACCGGCACGGGCTGGACCTTTCCCATCGATCATGCCGCAGCACGGATCCAACTGCCCCCAGGTGCCGGTGTTGTCCAACACGCGGGTTATACGGGCCCCAAGGGCGCTCAAGGCCAGGACTTCCACTTCGTCGATCACGGGAGCGGAACGGTTTTTTTTGAAACCACCCGGCCTCTTGATGTCGGCGAAGGGCTGACGGTCGCCGTCGCCTGGCCGAAGGGCTTTGTCCTGGAACCCACCCCGAAGGAAAAGGTCCTCACCCTGCTCAAGGAAAATCCGGGTGCCCTTTTCGGGTTTTTGGGGCTGGTTCTGGTGGGCGGCTATTATCTGGTAGTATGGTTTCGGGTGGGCAGAGACCCGGAAGCGGGCACCATTATCCCTCTTTTTGAGCCGCCCCAGGGATTGTCGCCCGCGGCCGTGCGTTTCCTCCGAAAGATGGACTTCGACACCAAAACGTTTGCCTCGGCGGTGGTGAACATGGCCGTCAAGGGCCACTTGGAGATTCGCGAAGAAGACGACACATACACCTTGGTGAGGAAAGCGGGGAAAAAAGACGGACTCACACCGGCAGAAAATAAGATCTTGGAGGCGCTCTTCGGCCCTGGAGGCATTGGAGAAATCACCTTGCGGAACACCCAGGCCTCAAAGTTTAGGAAGGCCCTGGATCAATTGGACAAGACCCTTTCCCGCGAATACGAAAAAACCTACTTTGTCAAAAACACGAAGTACATGATCATCCCTCTCGTGCTGTCTCTGGGAATCCTCGCCGTGGTCATTTTTTATGCCCCTCAGCCGGTTGTGGCAGCCTTTCTGGCCATCTGGTTAAGCATCTGGTCTTTGGGATGCACCCTGTTGACGTTCAAGGTCATTGCGTCATGGAGGGCGTCTCGTCACGGCGGAATGTCCCGTCGAGTTCTGGGAAAATTCTCAGCGGCCGGCACGACCCTGTTCGCCCTCCCTTTTTATGCCGGAGAAATTGTGGGGGTGGCAATCTTCGCCTACAGTGTCTCCCTCCTGGGTGCCTTTCTTTTGGCGGCATTGGGTGGATTGCACGCCGTTTTCCATCACCTGTTGAAAGCGCCCACGCATCTCGGCCGAAAAATTCTCGATCAGATCGAGGGGTTCAGGATGTATTTGAGCATCGCCGAAAAGGACCGTCTGGGGATTCTCCACCCGCCTGAAAAGACGCCGCAGCACTTCGAGAAAATGCTCCCTTATGCCTTGGCGCTGGATGTGGAACAAGAATGGTGTGAGCAGTTCGCCGACGTCCTGGAAAAAAGCAGCACCCTTCGACGCCCCTACCGCCCGACGTGGTACCACGGGAGCGATTGGTCCAGATTTGGAACACAGGGGCTGGTCTCGTTTACCCAAAGTTTGGGAGACGGACTTGCCGGCGCCATCTCTTCGGCAGCAACTCCTCCGGGATCCCGATCCGGATCGGGAGGCGGCGGATCCTCGGGCGGCGGCGGGGGCGGTGGAGGCGGCAGCGGGTGGTGATTCTTGCCCTGCCGCGTTCCTGGCCCGATTTGGGGATGCTTCAGGGACTGTCCCGCATGGTTTTTCCTCAACCCGTTACCCACGGTGAGCAGATGGCGTTTCGGAGCACGTGGAGGTCAAAGACGTAGAAAGCCTTAGTTTCCGAAGGACCCGAGCTTCCAATGTCCCGGGCGGGCGCCCGAGCGTTCCGGAGGCTTCCACTTCCGCAAACCGGGGCTCATGGGGTAAGGCCCGACACGGTCCGGGCTCTTCGCTGCCTGTACCCCGCGTCATGGACTGGAAGGCCATAGACGTCATGATCCCAAAGGCATGGTTTTACCTTGTGCATAGAGGGTTGATGGATGATCCCGAATGAAATGGAGGAGGAAAAAGGCATGGAACTGAAACACACGGTTGGGGCTTTTTCTCAATGGAGCGGCGATGTCATTGTGTTTTTTATCTGGCAGGACGACGAAGTCTTTCCTCAAGGTTGTGCCCGGTGGATGGACGCGGAAGCTCCTTGGCTCAAGGCCGGTCACGCCCTCAAAGACTTTCGCGCAAAAAAATCCGATTTGCTTCTGCTCTACGCCCCCGCCGAAGCCGCGATCGCCCGTGTTCTTTTGGTCGGTTTGGGAAAAAGAAAAGACTGGTCCTTGGAAACCTTTCGTCATGCGGCGGCCATGGCGGTCCGACGCTGTCGGGATTTGTCGCTGGAACGAGTCATTGTGCCGACCGTGGCGATGGAGGGGCTTCCGGAAAAGGAGGACGTGTTAGTTCGGGAAGCGCTTATGGCCGCCCGGCTTGGTCTCTATCGCTACGAGGAACTGAAGACGCGGGATGTGGAAAAATCCGACTGCCCCAAGGAGCTGAGCCTCTGTTCCGAAGCTCCCTTGTCTTACCTCCCCTCCGTTTTTCAGGAGGTGGAAGCCATTACGGCGGGCATCATCCTGGCCCGGGACTTGGCCACAGGGCCGTCCAACGTGGTCACCCCGACGCGCATGGCCCAGGAAGCGGCACGCGTTGCGTCCGCCCACGGAATGATCTTCGAGGCGTTCGATCTCGACAAGGGCAAGGAACTGGGCATGGGCGGATTTGTGGCGGTGGCCCAAGGATCCCGGGAACCTGCCCGGTTTATCATCTTGGAACACTGTCCCGAGGGGACGAAAGATCAGGCCCCCATGGTACTGATCGGCAAAGGTATCACTTTTGACACCGGAGGGATTTCCATCAAGCCCGCGGCCAAAATGGAAGACATGAAACACGACATGGCCGGAGCTGCCGCCGTTTTGGGAACCATGGAAGCCATCGGGCGCCTGAAGATCCCGCGCCGCGTCATCGCCCTGATGCCCTGCACGGAAAACATGCCGGACGGCCAAGCGTACAAGCCGGGGGACGTCATCAGGACCCACGCGGGACTCACCGTGGAGGTCATTTCCACCGATGCCGAGGGGCGGATGATCTTGTGCGATGCGCTGAGCTACGCGCTCCGTTATCAACCCGCCGCCATGGTGGACCTGGCCACCCTGACCGGCGCGTGCGTCATCGCCCTCGGGGATCGCGTGGCCGGACTTCTTGGAAACAACGAGGCTTTGCTGACCGCAATGAAGGATATCGGACAACCCCTGGGCGAGCTTTTCTGGCCTCTGCCGCTCTATGACTTCTACTTTGAAGACATCAAGAGCGATGTGGCGGATTTTAAAAATGTCGGAGACCGAAAGGCCGGGACCATTATCGGGGCTATGTTTTTAAAGCAGTTTGTGCCGGACTCCATCCCCTGGGCCCACGTGGATATCGCCGGAACCGTCTGGGCCGAGAAAGACCTGGGGTGGATTCCCAAAGGGGCCACAGGATTCGGGGTCCGGACCTTGGTGTCTTTGATCCGGGACTGGCACCCCTCGGGTCAAGGAGGACATTAATCCGTGAGAGTGCGCCATGAGAACAACGATCTTCGGAGCTTGCTCTATTGGCCTTAAAACTCCTGGAGAGCCCGCTGTCACATTTTCACTTGGCAGGTGCATCCATTCGGGTGTCTGGAAGTCAGCCCGGGCGGTGCTTTTCCACAGGTTCAAGTTTATCGTTACCCCAAGCGCCATGCGCGCACCTGTTATTGTCGGGGCGCCCCCGTGGTCGCCCTGACACCGGGCGCCGCCCTGATCCAACGGACCGCACCGATTCGGGGCAGGCACAGGGGCCTGCCACGACATTAAGGTTGGCCGAGGGTGCGTATCCCCTCAAAACCATGACCACAAAATCATATCCCCATGACGGGCGCCGCACGGATTCAGGGAGGCCACAGGGGGTTGATCGACCCTCGCATGGGCCGCGCCTCTAAGTGGCGAACAGACGGCCTCACGGCCCGCCGAACAAAGGCCCAGGGAACTCGTCCCCGCACGGCAAGGAGCGGACGTGGCCGTTCCCCAAGCGGCCTTTCGGGAAAAACCTCATCGGCCTTTCCTCACCCCTGTGTGGACCATCGCAAAGCGACGACCTCTCGGTGCCCCGCAAAAACGCCTCACATGCCCAGCGCTCGGTCCATCTCCGGCACCCGTGGGACCTTCTCGGGAGTATTCCCGACGTCCCCCACGCAGCGCAACTCGCTAGTCGGAAGGATCACGCCGCCCGCACCTGACGTTCCAGCTCCCTCAAGGCTTCGCCTTCCAGGACTTCCCGCTCCAGAAGGGTTTCCGCCATCTGATCCAAAAAAGCCCGCTTTTCCGTCAGGATCGCACGCACACGGGCATAGGCTTCTTCGATGAGCCGTCGGATTTCCACGTCGATGTCTTGAGCGGTCTTTTCACTATATTCCCGACCCCTGGGGGTCATGCCCAGATCCAGAAAAGCCGACCGGGGCTCACGGGTGAACGTGACCAAACCCAGCTTCTCGCTCATGCCGTATTCCATGACCATGCTCCGGGCGATGTCCGTTGCCCGCTGCAGATCGTTCTGCGCCCCGGTGGACACATCGCCGAAGACCAACTCCTCAGCCACGCGGCCTCCCAACAGGACGCACAGTCGGTCCAGGAGTTCCTCCCGGGTCATGAGGTAGCGATCTTCCGTGGGCATCTGCTGGGTGTAGCCCAGCGCGGCGATTCCCCGAGGGATGATGGACACCTTGTTCACAGGATCGGCATGGGGTACGTTCATGGCCACCAACGCATGGCCCGCTTCGTGGAACGCCACGATTTTCTTTTCCTTGGGGTTCATCGCCCGGTTTTTCTTTTCCAAGCCTCCGATGATGCGGTCGATGGCTTCCTGAAACTCGGCCATGCTCACTTCGTCTTTGTTCCGCCGCGCCGCCAGCAACGCCGCTTCGTTGACCAGATTGGCCAGGTCCGCCCCGACAAAGCCGGGGGTCATGGCCGCCACTTTTTGAAGGTCCACATCGTCGGCCAGTTGGACGTTACGGGTATGGATCTTCAGGATCGCTTCCCGACCGCGGATGTCCGGCCTGTCCACGGCCACATGCCGATCGAAACGCCCCGGACGCAATAAGGCCGGGTCGAGGATTTCCGGTCGGTTGGTGGCCGCCATGATGATGACCCCCGAATTGGCTTCGAACCCATCCATTTCCACCAGAAGCTGGTTCAGGGTCTGCTCCCTTTCGTCGTGGCCGCCCACAGGGTTGAGTCCTCTGGCCTTGCCCAAGGCGTCCAGTTCGTCGATGAAAATGATGCACGGGGCGTTTTGCTTGGCCTGGGCGAAAAGATCCCGTACCCGGGCTGCGCCCACACCCACGAACATTTCCACAAAGTCGGACCCGCTCATGCTGAAAAACGGGACACCCGCTTCTCCGGCCACGGCTTTGGCCAGCAACGTCTTGCCCGTCCCGGGGGCCCCCACCAGCAGGACACCTTTGGGGATCTTTCCTCCAAGCCTCTGGAATTTCTCCGGGTTTTGAAGGAACTCCACAATCTCTTGGAGTTCCACTTTGGCCTCGTCGATGCCGGCCACATCGTCAAAGGTGATCCCCACCTGTTTTTCCGCGTAGATTTTGACCCGGGCCTTGCCCACCGACAGCACCCCTTGGGGACCTCCTCCCATGCGTCGGATGAGGAATCCCCAAAAAAGAATGAACACCGCCATGGGGAGCAACCAGGAGAGAATCGCCTCGAGGATGCGGTTTTCCAACCGGCCGGTGTAAGCGATGCCGCGCTGATCCAACAGCCGCACGAGCTCGGGATCTTCCACCCGCACGGCGGCAAACCGGCGATTGGCCAAATCCCCTTCGGTGATCTCCCCCGTAATCCGATTGGCTTCGATGACCACGTTCCTGACGGCGCCTTGCTGCACAAGCTGTTTGAATTGAGAATACGGAATCTGGACACGTTGTTGTTGGATCATGACATCGTGGATCCATGAGATGATCATGAGGACAATGAGGAAGTACCAGAAGGAGAAATGCACCTTGCGCTTTTGGTGATCGGGTCCTCCGCCCCCCATGGATTCCTTGACGCGATCCATAAAATCTTTCAACCCCATAGGCTCCTTCTCCGATTTCTGGGCCATCCCGTCTCCTTTCCGTTTCCGCGTGCGCCAGATCCAATTTTTTGATATCTTACATGAGCTTTTCGAGGGTTGCATCAGTTTTCCTGGACAGTAGAAGGTCTTCGCCGGCAATCCACAGAACATTCAAGGAGGGAGAGGTATGAAAAAATGGGTGGGCTTCGTGTTGGCATGGGCCATTTTGTGGGCCGTTGGAGCTTCGGCGGCTACCCCGAAAACGGGAGGCACTCTGGTTTTCGGCCGAGGCGGTGACAGTGTGGGGCTGGATCCCGCCTTTGAAACCGACGGCAATTCTTTCATGATCTGTGACAACGTCTACGATCAGTTGGTTCTTTACGCCGACGAATCCACAGACATTGTTCCCGGATTGGCCACGTCATGGGAGGTGTCCCCCGATGGCCTGACCTACACGTTTCATCTCCGTAAAGGGGTGAAGTTTCATGACGGCACGGATTTCAACGCCGATGCGGTGGTCTTTTCTTTAGGCCGCATGATGAAAGAAAAGAAAGTCAAATTTTTCAAGACCCAGTGGGAATTCCCCAAAGAACAACCGCCCGCGGAATACTGGCTGTCCATGGAAATGGACAAGATCGTCGCCGGTATCGAAGCCGTGGACGACTACACCGTGGTTTTCAAGCTGGCAAGGCCCGAAGCGCCGTTTATCGCCAACATGGGAATGGATTTTGCCGCCATCGTCAGCCCTACGGCAGTGTTGAAACTGGGACCCGATTTCAAGAGCAACCCCGTGGGGACCGGGCCTTTCAAATTCGTCAAATGGATTAAAGACGACCGGATCATCCTCCAGGCCAACCCGGACTACTGGGACGGACGGCCGTATCTGGACCAAGCCATTTTCCGCACCATCCCCGACAATTCCGTGCGCTTTCTGGAATTGAAAACGGGCAACATCGACATTTGTCAGTTCCCCAATCCGGAGGACATTGAGCTCGCCGCCAAGGATCCTCGTCTGAAGCTTGTCTCCCAGCCGGGGATGAACATCGGCTATGTGAGCTTCAACCACACCAAGCCGCTGTGGCAGGACAAGCGCGTTCGAAAAGCCATCGCCTACGCCGTTAACAAAAAGGCCATTGTGGACAACATCTATTACGGCCTGGGTCAGGTGGCCAAAAACACGATCCCGCCCACCATGTGGGGCTATAACGACGATATTCAGGACTACCCCTACGATCCGCAAATGGCCAAGAAACTTCTGGATGAGGCCAAGTTTTTCGATAAGCTCAAAGAAGCCGGCCAGACGAAGATCACCCTGTGGAGCATGCCCGTTCCGAGACCCTACAATCCCAACGGGATGAAAGTGGGCGAAGCCATCCAAGCGGATCTCAAGAAAGTGGGAATCGATGTGGAATTGGTCACCTTTGAATGGGGCACGTATCTCAAGAAACAACGGGAACAAGACCCGTCCATGGACCTTTTCCAGCTGGGGTGGACGGGGGATAACGGCGATCCGGACAACTTCCTCGCCGTGCTCCTGGACGGGTACGCCGATCCCAACGTGCGGACTCAATGGAAGAATCAAGAATACCATGACCTCATTGTCAAGGCGAAGCAGGCGTCCACCAAGGACGAACGCATCAAGCTCTATCGTCGGGCTCAGGAACTGATCCACGAAGAAGTGCCGCTGATCAACTTGGCGCATTCCCTGGTGGTTTGGCCCATGAAAAAATCGGTCATGAACTTTAAATTGCATCCCACCTCCAGTATCCGCCTGCACAAGGTGTGGATTGAATCCTGAGGTGAGCCAAGCCGTCGTTGGACCTTAACAAATAAGACAACCTGAAAATGGGGGGTGGGCACCGCCCCACAACCCCCTTTTCTCACGAGGCATCCGTGCTCTCTTTTGTCGTCCGACGTCTCTTGACCCTGATTCCCACCGTATTCGGCATCTCCGTGCTGGTGTTTTTCATGATCCACCTGGTGCCCGGAGATCCCGCCGAGATGATGCTTGGGGAAAGGGCCTCCCAACAGGCCCTGCAAGAATTGCGGGAGCAGCTTGGCCTGGATCGTCCCTTGCACATTCAATACGGCCGGTTCCTCAGCCGGCTCATCCGCGGGGATCTGGGAAGGGCGTTACGCACCAGCGAAGAGATCACCAAGGAAATCGCCGAGCGGTTTCCTGCCACGGTGGAACTGTCCTTGGCGGCCATGGTGTTCGCCGTCACCCTCGGGATGCTCGCCGGTGTCATCTCCGCGACGCGCCAGTATTCTCTGTTCGACTATTCCGGGATGCTCTTGTCCCTGGTGGGGGTTTCCATGCCCATCTTTTGGCTCGGTTTGATCCTCATGATTGTCTTTTCTCTCCATCTGGGCTGGCTGCCCCTTTCCGGCCGGCTGAGTTACGATGTCCATATCGAAGCGATCACCCGGCTGCACCTTGTGGACAGTGTGCTCACGGGCAACTGGAAAGGATTCCGGGACGCCTTGTGGCACCTCATCATGCCAGCGTTCACCCTGAGCACCATTCCCATGGCGATCATCGCCCGCATCACTCGATCCAGCATGCTGGAAGTGCTTCGCCAGGACTACATCCGAACCGCCAAAGCCAAGGGACTGCCGCCCATGGTGGTACACTACAAGCACGCTCTGAAAAACGCCCTGATCCCCATCATTACGGTCATCGGTCTCCAGTTCGGCATTCTCCTCGGAGGTGCCATTCTCACGGAAACCATCTTCGCCTGGCCCGGAATCGGCCTATGGCTTTTAAATGCAGTCTACGCCCGCGATTTCAACGCCGTCCAAGGCGGCACCATGCTCATTGCCACGGCGTTCGTGACCATCAACATGGTGGTGGACATCCTCTACGCTTGGATCAACCCTCGAATCAAGGTTACCTAGCATGACGGCCGCCCACCCCATCCCTACCAC
Source organism: Desulfosoma profundi (assembly GCF_055387865.1). Classification (NCBI taxonomy): domain Bacteria; kingdom Pseudomonadati; phylum Thermodesulfobacteriota; class Syntrophobacteria; order Syntrophobacterales; family Syntrophobacteraceae; genus Desulfosoma; species Desulfosoma profundi. The sequence goes on from NZ_AP042420.1 coordinate 439,567, forward strand.
ACCTCAAGAGACCCGCGAAACGCCGCGACTCGAACGATCCCATGGCCCTCTCGTCGAAGCCCTGTGGCGGCTCCGCAAGAACAAGACGGCCGTCGCTGGTTTGATCATCATCGTTGTCTTTCTGGCTATGGCCGTCTTTGCCCCGACCTTGGCTCCCCACGACCCATTGGAACAATCCCTGTACGCCAAACTTAAACCCCCTGTGTGGCAACCCGGGGGCTCTTGGAAGCACCTCCTGGGGACGGATGACTTTGGGCGAGACCTCCTTAGCCGCCTGATCTACGGGGCCCGAGTCTCCATGGTCGTCGGTGTCGTGTCGGTTTCCATCGCTTTGTTTTTCGGGACCCTGGCGGGTGCCACGGCCGGCTTTTACGGTGGGGTTCTCGATCACCTCATCATGCGGTGCATGGACCTTCTGTTGGCTTTTCCCAGTATTCTGCTGGCCATCGTCATTGTGGCCTTTCTAGGACCCAGCCTGGAAAACGCCATGATCGCCATTGGGGTGGTGAGCATCCCCCGGTATGCGCGCCTTGTGCGGGGATCCGTTCTGGAAGAATACGCCAAGGACTACGTTCAGGCCGCGCGGGCCCTGGGGGCGTCGGACGCTCGCTTGATCTTTGTGCACATTCTGCCCAACTGTCTGGCTCCGTTGATTGTGCAGACAACCCTGGGCTTTGCTTCCGCCATCTTGGAAGCCGCGGCCTTGAGCTTTCTCGGGCTCGGCGCCCAACCGCCCACACCGGAATGGGGAGCCATGCTGGCCAACGGCCGGGCCCTCATCCTCAGGGCCTGGTGGGCGGTCACTTTCCCAGGCCTGATGATTCTCTTTTCCGTGTTGGGTTTCAACCTCCTCGGAGACGGCCTCCGGGACGCACTGGACCCCCGACTTCGCGAATGACAAAGGAATGCTCCATGCCTCCATTGCTCCAAGTCGATCATCTCGCAACCTATTTCCACACGGACCGCGGGACGGTGAAGGCCGTGGACGATGTGAGTTTTTCCGTGGACGCGGGGAAAACCCTCGCCCTCGTCGGCGAATCGGGATGCGGCAAGAGTGTCACCGCCCTTTCCATCATGCGGCTGATTCCTGTCCCGCCTGGAAAGATCGTCTCCGGCCGGATTCTTTTCGAGGGGACGGATCTCCTGAAGTTGTCCGAAACGGAAATGCGCCACGTTCGGGGAAACAAAATTTCCATGATCTTCCAGGAGCCCATGACTTCCCTCAACCCTGTCTTCCGCGTCGGGGATCAAATCGCCGAAGTGCTGGAACTCCACGAGAAGCTGCCTCGAAAAGAAGCCCTGGAGCGGGCTGTGGATCTGCTCCGCATGGTGGGAATCCCCTCTCCCGAATCGCGCCTTCGGGACTACCCACACCAGATGAGCGGGGGCATGCGCCAGCGGGTGATGATCGCCATGGCCTTGGCTTGTAACCCGCGGCTCCTCATTGCCGATGAACCCACTACAGCCCTGGATGTGACCATTCAGGCCCAAATCCTGGAACTCATGGATGCGTTGCGGCGGACCACCGGAACGGCGGTGCTCCTCATCACCCACGACCTGGGGGTGGTGGCGGAAACCGCCGAGCATGTGGTGGTCATGTATGCCGGCCGGGTCGTGGAGGCAGCGCCCGTACGGGAGCTTTTCCATAACCCGATGCATCCCTACACCCGGGGTCTCATGCGTTCCATTCCCAGTTTGGCCGAGGACGACAAACGCCGGCTGGATGCCATTCCAGGTGTGGTGCCCAGCCTCCTGGCGCTTCCCCCGGGGTGCAAGTTCAACGACCGCTGTGGGCACGTGATGGGACAATGCCGCGAAGCAGAGCCGCCCTTGACGGCCCTTCAGCCGGAACATTTGGTGCGATGCTGGCTTTACGAGGAGGAAGGCACTTCGACGAGGTCAGAGAACCCCCCGCCCCCAGAGGCTCAAAAGGATCCCGTTCAAGCCGCTGGACCTGGATTCGTTCAGCCGGCTCGGATCAGGCGGGGTCCGCATTCAAAGAATTGAGGATTCGAGGCAGAGCAGGAAACCATGGAACGAACACCGTCGAAAGAACCCCTCGTCGTCCTGAAAAACGTCTCCAAGGACTACCCGGTGACCGGGGGGGTGTTGCGCCGCCAAGTGGGACTGGTTAAGGCCGTGGACAGAGTCAGCCTCTCCATCCACAAAGGGGAAACCCTGGGCCTCGTGGGGGAGAGCGGCTGCGGCAAATCCACCCTCGGGCGCGTGATCCTGCAGCTGGAAAAACCGACGGCGGGCTCCATCTTTTTCTCCGGCGTGGACCTCGTGGGGCTGACCCGAACCCAAATGCGCCCTCTTCGCCGCCGGATGCAAATCATTTTTCAGGACCCGTACGCCAGCTTGAACCCGCGTCAGTCCGTCGGACGCATCATCGGCGAAGGATTGGTGATCCATCAAATCGGTACGGCGGCCGAACGTCAGGAGCGCGTGCGTTATCTCATGGAAATGGTCGGCCTGCGCCCGGAACACATCAACCGATACCCCCATGAGTTCAGCGGGGGGCAACGTCAGCGCATCGGCATCGCCCGAGCGCTGGCGCTCCAACCAGAACTCGTCATCTGTGACGAACCCGTCTCCGCCCTGGATGTGTCCATTCAAGCCCAGGTCATCAATCTCCTCATGGACCTCCAGGAACAGTTCGGCTTGACCTATTTGTTCGTCTCCCACGATCTGTCCGTGGTGCGCCACATCAGCGACCGGGTCGCCGTCATGTACCTTGGGCGCATCGTGGAATCAGCGGATAAAAAGACCCTTTATCATGACCCGCGCCATCCGTACACCCAGGCGCTTCTCGAGGCGGCCCCTCTTCCCGATCCAGACAGGAAGAGAGAACGAAAAGGCCTGACGGGCGATCTTCCCAGTCCGCTTCATCCGCCCCACGGATGCCATTTTCATACGCGTTGTCCCAAAGCCATGGACATGTGCCGCCGGTTTGTGCCATCCTTGGAACCCTATGGAGAAGGCCGCTTCGTAGGGTGTTTTCTCTATCATGAAAAGACCGAAAACGGTTCGTGAACACGCCGATGCCTCGACAACGTCCCAACTGGCATGAATACTTCATGCTCATTGCCAAAATCGTGAGCACCCGTTCCACCTGCAACTCCAGACCAACAGGGGCTGTGATCGTTAAAGACAACCACATTCTCTCCACGGGCTACAACGGCGCCATGCCCGGGGCCCCCCATTGCATCGACCAACCCGATATGGACGACGGCCGCCCTTATTGCTATCGGCGCAGTCTAGGCATCCCGGATGTGGACAAGTACAACTTCTGCAAGGCAAGCCACGCCGAAGCCAACGCTATCGCCCAGGCGGCCCGATACGGGATTTCCGTCGAAGGGGCGACACTCTACACCACCTTAGCCCCTTGCTACGTATGTTTGAAACTCATCGCCACGGCGCGCATCCGGGCGGTCTACTTCGAACAAAGCTACGACTCCGCAACACCCGAGAGAGACCTCTTCTGGCAGAACGCCGTCCGGGAAGCCGGGATCGAGATTTTCGAAAGACTGACCATTTCTCCTGAAACCTACGACTATATCCTTTCGGATATTCGCAATGTGACGTCCCGTCGGCGAACTCCGGCCACCGACTTTATCTCGAACCGATGAAACCCGTGTTCATCCCAATCCACTGCGAACCGCAGCTTATCCGCATCAACCCTTATGGGACCGTGGGCCTTCTCACTCTGTGGTCGCGCCCTGATGTGGTGCTGGCCCGTCTCGGGCGCTGCGGTCTGGACCTCAACCCAGACACGAGCCCCATCGCCGCCGTAGGCACCCTGTACGGCAACGGACTTCGGGAACTCCTCAGGAACCTGCTGTTCAACCCCCAGATTGACACCCTTGTGGTGTATGGGAGAGATCGTTCCGGATCTTTGAAAGAACTGCAGGCTTTTTTCGACCATGGTCTGGAACCCTGCCCGGGGTCTCCGGTGGCTTACGAACCCACACCTCAAGGAATCCCCACCCCGGTCCGGATCCGGGGCACCCGGCGTGTCATCGACGACTTGGTCAAACCCGAGCACTTCCACAGGCCGCCGGTGATCCGGTTCTTCGGATCCCCCCAGGACAATCCCGACGCCGAAGGCCTGATCCGATTTCTGCGCAGCTACACGCCCGCTCCTTCCACAAACGCCGGACGCCTTCAGGTCCCCCTCCCGCAAGTCCGCGTTTCGTGCTTTCCCAGCAACCCTCGAGCCCATACCGTTATCGCCGACGATCCTCTAAGTGCCTGGAAAGAGCTGATCACGACAATTCAACGCTTCGGCATCCCCGTCACTTTGGCCAAAGGGCAACGACGGGAGCTGCAGAACGTCAAGGTCGTCGTGGAACATCCGGGACCTGTCCCGGAGCCTCTTCTCCAGCGCTACGGATTTGATCCAGAAAGGTTGAAACGGTACCAAGAGGATATTCTGAGCGGGTCCATCGAGCAGGACGAAACCTACACCTACGGGAACCGTCTGAGGGTCTATTTCCACGTGGACAGCCTGAAAGCGGTCATCGGGCGTCTCCAAAAGGACCCGCAAGACCGCAAGGCCTATGCCGTGCTGTGGGATCCGCGGCGGGACCTGGAAGCTCCAACGGGTCACCCTTGCCTGGTAGGTGTCTATTTCCGCACGTTTCAAGACGCTTTGACCCTCAGCGCCGTTTTTCGGACGCACAACGCTCTGGACGCCTGGCTGGTGAACTTTTACGGCCTTATGGCCGTGCAGGATTTCGTCGCACGGGCCGTCCCGCTTCCGCCTGGACCCATCACCGTTTTCAGCCACTCCATTTCCATCGACCCGGGCCAAGCCGACCGGGCCGTCCTCATTGCTGCTGAAAAAGCTTTCCAATATAAAGAAGATCCCATGGGCTACTTCCGAATCAGTTTAGACGGGGAAGCCATCCTGGTGGAGCATCGCTACGGGGATGTCACGCTCAAGACCTACCGGCACGCCAAAGCCTCCCGGATCCAGCACGAACTGGCTCGGGACGGAGCTCTGTCGGACATCAATCACGCTCTGTACGTCGGTCGGCAATTGGAACGGGCGGAACGCTGCCTGCGTGACAAAACACCCTTCATCCAAGACTAGCACAATCTGGACGCCCTATGGAAAAGGCCGCTTTTTTTTTCGACATCGGACACACCTTGGTCACCGGCGCCCCACAATCCCCCCGCCGTCTCCTTGGCACCGTCCTAGGTTTAGATGAGGCCCAAACCAAAAGGGTGGGAAAGCTCATCATGACCCTTCCGGCCGTAGAACCGGTCACCGTCGGTCATTCCATTGCCGCACTGCTCCCCCGGCATGAACCGGACCTCATCCAACGGGAAGTGGAACGCTTGTGGAATGAACAAATCGAGTGCGTGCGGGAAATCCCCGGGGCCACGGAGCTCATCCGGCGACTGAAAAGGGCCGGACACCACATCGGAGTGATTTCCAACATCTGGCACCCATTCTTTTTGGGATTTCAGAAAACCTGCCCGGAGATCCATACTTTGGTGGACTTCCCGTTCCTGAGTTACCGGCTGGGCACCAAGAAACCCTCAGAACGGCTCTTCCATGGAGCCGTGGAGACCGCCCGGGCCCAGGGAATCCAAGACTGCTGGATGGTGGGGGACTCCTACGAGCTGGATATCGCCCCGGCTCGCCGCACGGGCATGCGCGGTTTATGGATACTTTGCCGACCCGAAAGGGAACGGCCCGTGCTCGCCGATATTCTGAACGGGAATCGTCCGGCGCCCGACGGCTGTGTGCCGGAACTCGTCGATGTGCAGGGTTTTTTGGAAAGGAGAGGGTATCTGTGATCGGTTTGATCCTTGTGCTCTTGGGGATGATCGGCTTATTTGCCCTCATCACCTTCGTCTTGTACTGGTATGAAACGGCCAACGGAGCGGCTCTGGAGGTGCTGCGGCGCCGATCGGGAAATCGAACGGGACACTGGGTGCTTCAGGGTTTCCTGTGGGCTGTCATCGCCCAGACTTTGGCCTTCCTGACCTTTCCCTTGGGATTGATGCCTCGGCGAAAGGACGTTCCTCAAGGGATCCGTCCATCGGATCCCATTGTCATCGCCATCCACGGCCTCTATCACAACCGCAGCGCCTTCGTTTTTTTGGAAAGGGCCTTGAAGCGGGCGGGTGTCCGAGATGTCCGCATGTGGGGCTATTCCAGTTGGGGAACCGATTTTTTCACCCTGGGCGAACGCCTTGCACGCGACCTGGAAACGCTGCATCGGGATTGCCCATCTCGGCCGATCCTTCTTGTGGGGCACAGCCTGGGTGGGCTCTTGGCCCGATGCGCCGCGGCAACTGTGGATCCAGGAACCGTCGCCGGATGCCTCACCCTGGGAACACCTCATCAGGGGAGTCGCTTGGCCGTGTTCGCCGTCGGAACACTCGGACGCTCCCTGGGATATCGAAGCCCACTCATTGAGAAAATCGAACAGGCCGAAAATCGCCGGCCTCGGCTCCGCGCCCCGTTCCTGGCTCTGGCTTCTCCCGTGGACAACATGGTCCTCCCCACAGAAGCCCTTGTGCCCGCAACATCCCATTGGCAGGTCCAATGGACCCCTCCCATGAGCCATGTCGCTTTGCTTTACCATCCTGCGGCACTCAAAGCCGTCGTCTCATGGGTGAAGACGTGCACCGCTCGACCCCTATCAGCCGAACCCGCGATTGCGGCAGCGGAAAATACGCCCATGGGCGCGGATTGATCTTCCTGGGAACCCCGCCAGGCCGCAGCCGGGCCGCAGGGTGGACGACGGCCCCCATCGTGTGAAAAACGGCAGGAGGTTTACCATGGACACGTCTTTGGAACGGCTTCGGAGAAAGTTGCATTACTTGTGCCGACGCCGGGCGACCCAGGAGCTGGAGCTCATCCTGACCCGCTTCTGGAACACGCACGCCCAAGGGTTCAGTGAACAGGAGCTCCAGGAACTGGAAGCCATTTTGGCCTTGGATGATATCGACCTACTGGCCATGTGTCTCGGACAAAAGCCCTTTCCGGAGAGTTTTTCCAAAGATTTGACACAGAGGCTCATCCTCACACCGCTTCGCCCTGGTGGCCAAGGGTGACCACGGGACAAGGACACTTTGACGCGTTGCCGAAAATGACTCACGGACGGGTGTCTTGTCGGGTGGACGATCGGGCGTCCTTGTCTTGGCGGGGAACCGGCCGTCTTTTCCGATAGAGACACTGCGAGGAAACAAGAAGTCGCGTGAGTGGGATTGCTCCAGCGGCACCGCTTCGGCGGTTACCCCGGGGGGCGAACCTTTAGGCTCGCCCCCCGCAGTGCCCGCTGTTTTCTAGGTCACTCCGCATTCATCCTGACACGGCCGACACGGCCGCCTTTCGGCGGGTGAGCCAGGCGTTGACTGAGACGACGAGCGCAACGGCGCCGCTGACCGCATTGCTGGGATAATGCGGATAGAAGAGCAGAAGACCACACAGGCCCAACAGCCACCGCTCAACATTCAAGAGTCGTCGGAACAAGTGGCCCACCACCCCCGCATTGAGAAAGACCACAGCCCCGATGGAGGCGATATAACGCAGGGTAATCTCCTGAAATGCGGCAAAGCCCGACAACGTCTGCGTCACGGGAAGGATCAGGAGAGCCGTCCCGCTGAACGACAGGATGAAAGTCAATCCGATGAAATACTTGGGCAAGGCTACCCTCGAGGCAAAGACCCCCGTCTTGATGGGATCCGTTCCCATGACCGCTCCGGCGGCATAGGCCGAAAGAGCCACGGGTGGGGTGACTTCCGCCAGCACTGCGAAATAGAAGAGGAACATGTGGGTGGCTAAGAGGGCGGGTCCCTCGGGGATTCCGCTCATCATGGCCAATTTCTGAATGGTCGGCGCGGTCAGGGCCGAAGTCAAAACGTAGGTGGCGATAGGCGGCACGCCCATCCCCAGAATGAGGCTGAAAGCGCCGGTGAACAGCGTCGCGAAAAGGATGCTCGAGCCGCTGATCTTCAGCATGACAATGGAAAACTTTGACGCCAGGCCGCTCAACACCATCATGGACATAATCATGTTGGCGGCGATGACCGCACTGGCGATGTGCAGCAGCGAGGTGATCCCCTCTTCCAAAGCCTCCCAGATCTTGGCCACCGGGGGGCGGACCGATTTGTCCATATAGGCGAAGAGCACAAACAGGGCGATGGCTACAGACACGGTAAGGTTGATGGAAATACCTCGATAGATCAACGCGATGATGAAAAGGATGGGAATAAAGACATAGGAATAACGCCAGAAATAAGCCCAGTTGGTTGTGGAAGCCACCTCCAGGTGAGGGAGCCCCTCGCGGCGCACGTAAAGCTCATTGTATAAGAGGATACCCAGGAGGTAGAGTAACATGGGACCTGTGGCCATGATGATGATCATGGAATAGGGAATAGACAAAAGTTCCACCATGATGAACGAAATGGAGCCCATGACCGGTGGGGTGATGTAAGCGATGGAACCCACCGTGGCGATCACACCCGCCGCCACGAGACGGTTGTAGCGAACCTGGTCGTAAAGCGGCTTTGTCAGGGTGGCCACGAATTGGGTGTCCGCGGCGCCGGATCCGGAAAACATTCCCATGAGGACGGCCATGACGGAACTGGCCCGACCGGGAGACGCCGGACTGCGACCAACCAGAAGCAGAGCGATATTGGCAATGATTTTCCCAAAACCCATCTGGGTCACCACCGCCCCCAGCGTGGTGAAGTAGATCAGATACTTCAAGGAAACGCCGGTGATGGACCCAAAGATGCCCGCCTCCGTTTCGCAATACATCTTCCCCAGAAGCATATCCACGCTGAAACCGGGATTGGAAAAAACGCCCGGAACGTGATGTCCGTAGATATTATAAAGGACGAAAACCATGACCAAAGTGGGCATGATCGGCCCGCTCAACCGAAAGATCACCCCGAGCACCAAGAGGATTTCGCTCAGCGCCATGAAAAGATCCCACGGTTCCGGGAGGATGGCCCGGTAGATGAGTTTCTCGTAGGCCGCCACAAGATAAATGAACGGTGCCAGGCTCAACAGCCCACAGATGAGGTTGGCCATTTTGCCAATCGGGGGAATGGTGACGGAGAGCATCGTCAGGGCCCACACGGCAACGGCCAGGACCTTCATAAACACGGGAAGATCCAAACGTAGAAATTCCCAGGTCAGAAAGCCTGTCATGACGAGCAGGGGAAGCGCCCCCCAGAATTGCCGACTTTTCAGCCGAAAAATGCAAACCCAATAGCCCAACAGCGCGATGAGGCACACGTGGGTGGCCCGCTGCACCTGAGTGAGATCCAGGATGGAAATCCTCCAAGTGGAAAAGGGCGTGTATGGGTGAACGACGAGGTAGAGATGGTAAAGCGTTCCCACAATCGCCAGTACATGCACAAGTCTTCGAATCAAAACGTCCATAAGAGAGTCACCTCCACGCAGCCGTCTTGAATCTCCCACCTGTCGTCACCAACGGAGAGCGCGATGCCATGGATACTGCACAGCTTCAGCGAGGAAGTCTTCTGGCGGGAAAGAACCGGGTCGATGGCATAGGTTCCAGATGTGTAATAATTCTCCGTCTCTTCGTCCGTTTCCATGGAAAAGTCGCTGAACTGCCCTCGAACTCTAAAATGAATGGTTACAGGCTTTAGAGTCACCGAGTTGACAAAACGGATGGTCCCCTTCTCGTAACGCCAGAACAAGACCCGGCTCGACCCGTTTTGTCCAACGATCTGTGCAGGCTTCAGGAGAAACCCCACGGCGATCCAGCCGAACATGAGGAGCATCCAACAGATCACCGCGGGGCGAAGGTTCATGGATGGCCGTCCCCGTTACTTCACGAGGCCTTTCTCCTTGAAGTAGCGCACGGCTCCGGGATGATAGGGGATCGCCGTCGTGCCGATGAATCGCGCGGTATTTTCCGCGGTGGTGTCTTTGGACGGCTTCACCGAAGCATGGAGCGTTTCCAGATTTTCGAAGACTGTTTTGGTGATGGTGTAAGCGAGATCCTCAGGGAGGGCTTCCGGCCCCATGAACATGTTCCAGAAGGCCAAAGAGGGAACGTCTTCATTCAAGGAGTAGATGTCTTTCTTGATGACGGTCGGATCCACAAGTCCCTTGAATTCATTCATAAATGCGGCTACCGCAGGATCCGTTGGAGGAAGGGGGACCAGCATGAGGTTCACCCCCTTGCGCTTGAGCGTGTTGGCCAATTCCACGATGCTCCCCGTAGGCAGCCCCCCTGACCAGAAATACGCGTCAATGGTCCCGTTGGCCAAGGCCTCATCGGATTCTTTGGCCCCAAGCTTTTCCCACTTCTTGAATTTCTCAGGATCAATTTGGGCGGCCTTCAGAAGATTCAGGGCCGTAAACTCCGTCCCGCTGCCGGGTGCTCCCGTGGAGACACGCTTTTCCTTGAGATCCGCCAAGGTTTTGATCCCCGACTGATCTGTGGTGACCACATGGAGGTAATTGGGGTACATCATCCACAGGATGGTGGCTTTGACAGGCTTGTCGGCGAATTTTTCGTGTTTTCCCGTCACGGCGAAATAGGCCGTGTCCGGAAGAACCGTCCCGAGAAAGAAAGTTTTCTTGGTAGGGTCGGTTTTATCTCGAATGAGCAGCATGTTGTCCACAGATGCCGCCGTCTGAATGGCCGTTGCCGGAATGGCGTTGGCCTTGGTGAGGATTTCGGCGACCTGCGTCCCATAATAGTAGTAGACGCCGCCGATCCCCCCCGTGGCAATGATGGCCTTAGCCGATTCCGCCTGCGCTTGACCGGCAAAAAGACACAAGACGAAAACCCACGCCAAACAGAGCTTCTTCATAAACATCTCCTTTCTCTTGAGCCATTCGTCCCCTGCTGCCTCAACCAAACCCCTATGCCAACATCCGGAAACCAGCCACGACCTCTGACAAATCCGTACAATTTTTGTCGAGAAGAAACAACATTTTTAGGTACCACAAAAAAGGGGAAAGAACTCTGCGGCGGTTCTTTCCCCTTTAATCCGTCGTCACACCGGCGTGATGCCATGCTTGCGCTCCGGCGCCTCTTCCTCTTTGTCCATGGTCATCTCCAGGGCTTTGATGAGGCGTCGGCGCATTTCCCCAGGCAGGATGATGTCATCCACATGCTGCAATCCTGCGGCATACGTGGGATTCACGTAGCGTTCCATGAATTCCGCTTCCCGTTCGGCCCGCATCTTTTCCGGATCCGGAGCCGAAGCGATTTCCTTGCGGAAAAGAATGTTCACCGCCCCTTGGGGGCCCATGAGGCAGATTTCCGCCGTGGGCAGGGCAAAGACCACGTCTGCCCCGAGATCCTTACTGCACATGGCCAAATACCCGCCGGCATAGGCTTTTCGGACAACGCAGGTGATTTTCGGCACGGTCGCTTCCGCGTAGGCATAAAGCATCTTGGCCCCATGGCGGATGATTCCGTTGTGTTCTGAACGTGTCCCGATGAGAAAGCCCGGGACATCCTGAAGATTGATGAGGGGGATGTTGAAGGCGTCACAGAACCGAATAAATCGAGAGCCCTTGTCCGCCGCGTTGTAGTCCAGTGCGCCGTTGTATTTCATGGGGTTGTTGGCGACCACGCCGACCACATGGCCGTTGAGGCGGGCAAAGCCGATGATGAGGTTCTGGGCGAACTCCTTCTTCAGTTCAAAAAAGCTCCCTTGATCGAACACCACCTCGATCACACGGCGCATGTTGTACAGTTTCTTTTGGTCCGTTGGAATAATGGTTTCCAGTTCCGACGTGTCCCGATCCGGTCGATCGTCAGGGACCTCGTAAGGAGGCAGCTCCTTGTTGTTCAGAGGCAGATAGGACAGCAGACGCCGCGTCTGTTCGAGACATTGCCGATCGTCAGCCATGGTCCCATCCGAAACCCCGGTGATCCGCCCGTGGACTTTCGGACCGCCCAAGGACTGCTCATCGGTCTTTTCGTAAACGACCGCCTCCACCAGCGGCGGGCCGGCGATAAACATGGAGCTGGTTTTGTCGACCATGAAGATGAAGTCCATGAGAGCTGGCGAGTACGCCTGACCACCGGCCACAGGGCCCATGATCAGGGCGATTTGGGGAACAACCCCCGACGCAGCCACATGTCGGTAAAACAGCTGGCCGTACTGAGACAACGCCCCCATCTGCTCCGTCACGCGGGCCCCGCCAGAGTCGTTGATGCCCACCACCGGGTAACCGTACTTTCGGGCCATATCGATGATCTTGCAGATCTTTCGCCCGTGGCGCTCCCCAAAAGTTCCCGCCACGACCGTAAAGTCTTCCACGTAAGCCATGCATCCCCGACCGTTCACTTCTCCATAGCCGATGATGACGCCGTCGGCGGGCAGATCCTTCTTGTCCAGCCCGTAATCCCGCCCGATGTGCTTGGCGAAAAGATCCAGTTCCTCAAAGGTGCCGGGGTCGAACAAGAGCTCAATGCGCTCCCGGGCCGTGAGCTTCCCCTTGGCATGCTCTTTCGCCTGAAGATCGGCTCCCCCGCCCGCCCGAAGCCGCTCGCGCTCGGCTTGGAATTTTTCCGTCAGCTCTTTCCACTCGGGTGCCATGCCCCCCTCCTTCTACCGGTTCGGCTGGTGACCGCACGTAATGCCCGCAATGATCATCTTCTGCACATTGCTCGTCCCTTCCACGACCTGGTAGGACTTCACATCGCGATAGTAGCGTTCTATGGGATATTCCGTGGAAAACCCGTAGGAGCCGAAGATTTTCATGGCTTCGTTGGCGGCGCGGACGGCGGCTTCGGAGGCGAAAAACTTGGCAATGGACGTCTGGAGCTGATTGGGTTTGCCTTGATCCTTCAGGTACGCCGCGTGATAGACGAGCCATTTGGCGGCTTCGTGTTCCGCGGCCATCTCGGCGATCTGGGCCTGGATCATCTGATAGGTGGAGATGGGATTGCCGAACTGGGTTCTTTCATTGGCGTATTTCACCGCCAATTCCAGACACGCGCCGGAAACCCCGAGGGCTCCCGCGGCACAGCTCAGCCGCGTGTTGTTGAGCATCCACATGCAGATCTTGAAGCCCTCACCGACCTGCCCCAGGACGGCGTCCTTGGGAATCTTCGCGCCATCAAAGATGAGCTCACCCGTTGGAGAACAGTGCAAGCCCAACTTGGACTCGATGGCACGCCGCTCAATGTTGGGATTGTTCGCCACATCCACAATGAAGCACGTCATGCCTTTGTATTTCTTTTCCTTGTCGGTGTAGGCGTACACCAAGCCCACGTCGGCCACGGGGGCATTGCTGATCCACATTTTCTGGCCGTTCAGTTCCCAATGGTCGCCCATATCCTTTGCCGTGGTCCGCATTCCTGCCACATCGGAACCGGCGTTGGGTTCCGTGATGGCAAAAAACCCGATTTTCTCCCCGGAGACCCAGCCGGGAATGTAGGCCTTCTTTTGTTCCTCGGTGCCAAACTGGTTCACGGTTACGGCCGGGCCGATGTTTTGCATGTTGAAAGGAACACGCCACGACGGGGACACCTTGGCAATCTGTTCGGTCATGAGCACCGATTCGACGAAGCCCATGCCGTTTCCCCCATACTCCTCGGGGATGCAGCAGCCGAAAAAGCCCAATTCCCCCATCTTCCTCAATCGCTCCCGGTTGAACACGTGCCCGCGCTCCTCGGCCTCCACGGTGGGAAGGATCTCTTTTTCGGCGAAACGGCGCGCCTGTTCCTGCACCATCCGTTGTTCTTCGGTGAGTTCAAACTGCATGAGCGTCTCCCTTCCTGCGGGTTATTCGATGACAAGCAAGACGTCGTCTTCTTCCACGCGATCACCTTCGGAGACTTTGATCTCCTTGACGATCCCGCTGCACGGCGCATGAACGGCCGTCTCCAGCTTCATGGATTCCATGACGAGGACCTCATCGTCTTCCTGCACCGCGTCACCGGGCTTGACCTTGATTTTCAAAATTTTGCCCACCATGGGGGCCAGGACGTCTTCGGCCATGTTCAGTCCTCCTTGTGGTTCGTTCAATGGGTCATCCGTGGATCTTTTCACCGAAAGGACAACACCGCTCGAGGCGGTTTATTTCAACATGGAAAGGAACACCCCAGCCGCCAAAATGGTTCCAATGACGCCGGCGATGTTCGGACCCATGGCAAACATGAGCAGGTAATTTTTCTTATTGGCCTCACTGCCCAACTGATGGACCACCCGGGCTGACATGGGCACGGCCGACACCCCTGCAGCGCCGATCAAGGGGTTGATCTTATCCCTGAGGAATAGGTTCATGAACTTGGCAAAGAGGACTCCCGACGCGGTGCTTACGGCAAAAGCCCCCAGCCCGAGAACGAAGATGAAAATCACCTTAGGCTGGAGAAACGTCGCGGCGTTCATGGTCGCCCCCACGGACAAACCCAGAAAGATGGTCACAATGTTCATGAGTTCGTTCTGGGCCGCTCCGGCCAAACGCTCCACCACCCCCGATTCCCGGAAAAGGTTCCCCACCATGAACATGACCATGAGAGGAGCCGACGCCGGCACGACAAGCACTGTGACCAACGTGGCGACAATGGGAAAGAGAATCCGCTCGAGTTTAGGAACCTTTCGGGATTTTTTCATGACGATGGCCCGCTCCGCCGGGCTTGTCAAAAGCTTCATGACCGGCGGCTGGATGATGGGCACCAAGGCCATATAGGAATAAGCCGCCACGGCGCAACTGCCCAACATGTGCGGGGCCAGCCTCGTGGCCAGGTATATGGTCGTCGGGCCGTCTGCGCCCCCGATGATTCCCGTCGTGGCAGCTTCCGGCAGGCTCATGCCCAAGAGACGGGCAATGAAAAACGTGACATAGACGCCCACTTGGGCTCCGGCCCCGAGAAACACCAAAGACGGCCGGGCGAGCATCGGCCCGAAGTCGGTGAGGGCCCCCAACCCCATAAAGATGACAGGTGGAATAATTTCCCACTGAAGCCCGTAGTGGTAAAAACGCCAAAGGAGACCCTCGCCGGGCTCCATCAAGCCCGTCAGCGGAAGATTGGCCACCAAGATTCCAAAGCCGATGGGCAAGAGCAGCAGCGGTTCAAATTGTTTCGCGACGGCCAGGTAAATGAGCACGCCCGCAACCCCCCACATGAACACCATGCCGGGCGTCACCGCCAACAGGCCCATTTGGGTCAACAAATCGAGGGGTCCCCCGTTCATGAATGCTCCTCCTTACCCAGGCGCCGAACGAGCCAGGCCAAAAGATGCATGGCTCCATAGAGCACGCCCATCCCGAGAAAAACCCCGACGACGCCATTGACGAAAATGATGAGCGCTTCACCCATGGCCTTCTTAAATCACCCCCTGCTGCCGCAAACGCCGGATCTCTTCATCGGAATACGCCAACTCCTGCCGAAGGACCTCATCGGTGTGTTCTCCCAAAAGCGGTGGGTGCCTTTCAATGAGGCACGGAGTGTCCGAAAACTTCATCGGACTCGCCACCAACTTCACGGACCCGGCCGTGGGATGCGGAACTTCGGCGACCATTTCCCGGGCCAGCACCTGCGGATCCGAAAACACGCGGTCCAACGTGTTGATCGGTCCACAGGGGATTTTCAGCCGGTCCAAGGCTTCCAGCCATTGGTCCCCGGTCATCTGAAGCATGGCTTGGGCGACCAGCGGGATGAGCTCTTTGCGGTGGATCACCCGTTGCGGGTTGGTCGAAAATCGGGGATCATCCGCCAGATGCTCCAAACCGGCCAGCCGACAAAAGTCCTGCCATTGCCGGTCGTTACCCACCGCGAGGGCGATATACGTCCCGTCTTTGCACTTGAACGGCTCATAGGGGACGATGTTCGGGTGGGCGTTGCCGTATCTTTTGGGAATCTCCCCTGAGACAAGGTAGTTGCTACCCACGTTAGCCAACCAAGCCACCACGGCATCCAGTAAGGCCACATCGATGTGTTGCCCTCGGCCGGTGACGCTTCTGTGGTGCAGCGCCGCCAAAATGGCACTGCAGGCAAAAAGGCCCGCCGTGATGTCCACGATGGCTACACCCACTTTCATGGGAGGGCCGTCAGGGTCCCCGGTGATGCTCATGATCCCGCCCATGCCCTGAATCATGAAATCGTAGCCCGGTTTGTCCTTGTAGGGGCCGTTCTGGCCGAATCCCGTAATGGAGCAGTAAATCAGCCGGGGGTTGATTTTCTTGAGGTCTTCGTAGCCCAATCCCATCTTGGGCAGGGTGCCTACCTTGTAATTCTCGATGAGAATGTCGCTTCGAGAAGCCAAGGCGCGGATGATGTTTCGGCCTTCTTCTTTCTTGAGGTCTACCGTGATGCTGCGCTTGTTGCGGTTGACACACAGGTAATATGCGGCCTCCCCCCCCGCTTCCGGGGGGCCCCACTGGCGGGTGTCATCCCCGACCCCAGGCCTTTCCACCTTGATGACATCCGCCCCCATGTCCCCCAGCATCATGGAGCAGTAGGGTCCCGCGAGAACCCGAGAAAGATCCAACACTTTGATGCCGCTCAACGCCGTGGCTCGCTGCGTCATAGCCCTCCCCTTCTCTCGGTCCACAATCACTTTTGGGATGTCCCAGCCGCATGGGGTTTAGGATAAGGCCCCTGCCAGCCCATACGTCGGGACAGCTCCCGGCCTGCATTCAAGAGGTGCAACAGACAACGCTGCTTGTGTTCCTGTTTTCCGAAACGGAGCTCCGGCAGGGCCATGCTGAGTGCCGCGACCAGATGGCCGCCATGGGAGAAAACAGGAACGCTCAAAGAGCCCAACCCTAAGGTGCGCTCAGCCAGACTTTCCGCATAGCCGCGGCTTCGGATGGCGGCGATTTCCGCCCTGAGCGCCTCTATGTCCACGATGGTGTTCGGGGTGAGCGGTGCCGGCGAAAGCTCGGCAAGGTAGGTATCCACAACGCTCTCCGGGGAGAAGGCCAACAGGCACTTTGAGGAGGCTCCGGCGTAGAGGGGCGATCGGTTTCCTACGGGCATGCCCGCCCGAAGCGACTGCATGGATTCCACACTGTCGATGCACAGCCTTTCCCGGCCGTCCACCACATTGAGATGGACCGTCTCCCCTGTTTCGAAACTCAGCCGGCGCATGATCGGCGCGGCTTCCCGCACCACGCTGTGCTGACTCTGCAGCACCTCGAGAAACCGGTAATAGATTGGGCCGAGCCGGTATTGTTGCGTCTGGGGATCCTGATCGATGAAGTGATGGGCCTTCAAGGTCTGCAAAACCCTCTGGATGGTCGCGGGGCTGAAGCCCAGGTGGGCCGCAAGTTCCCGCACGCCCCACTGCGGACGGTCCACTTGGAAGGCCAGGAGCACCTGAAGGGCTTTTTCGATGGCATTGGGCTGTCCCGATCGTTTCATCATAAAAAACACCGTTTTTTTACATGGCCAAATAGCAGAGATCCCGTCCCCTTGTCAAGCCTTTCGCCTGCCCCCTTTGGGCTGCACTCGATCCCCTCATCCGCCGCCACCTGCCGCTCCAAGGGCCCGCACACTCCGACCAGCCCCGGCCCTTCGGGAGCCTTGCGTTGAATTTCCTAGATTTGTGCGTTATAGAACCGAACCGGCGAGCTTCGAGGCCGCCGTCGACCTTTACCAAGGAGAAGAATCACCATGATCGGTGCCTTACTCAAAAAGGTTTTTGGCACTCAAAATGAGCGCAACTTGAGACGCATCGCCCCTTTAGTGGATGCCATCAATCAGTTGGAACCGACCGTCCGCACGCTGAGTGACCAAGCCCTCCAAGCCAAAACCGGGGAATTCCGCCAACGGATCGCCCGCGGTGAACCGCTGGACGACTTATTGCCCGAAGCCTTTGCCGTCGCCCGCGAAGCGGCGGCTCGGACCGTCGGGATGCGCCCGTTTGACGTCCAGCTCATCGGTGGGATCGTCCTCCACCAGGGTAAAATCGCGGAAATGAAAACCGGTGAAGGGAAAACGCTGGTGGCCGTCATGCCGGTCTATCTCAATGCCTTGACCGGCCGGGGTGTTCATGTGGTCACGGTCAACGACTACCTGGCCAAGCGCGACAGTGAGTGGATGGGTGCCGCGTACAGGTTTCTTGGGCTTTCCGTGGGCTGTATCGTGCACGGATTGGACGATCGCCAGCGCAAAGCCGCCTATGACTGCGATGTCACTTATGGGACCAACAACGAATTCGGATTCGACTACCTTCGGGACAATATGAAGTTCCGCCTGGAGGATATGGTCCAGCGGGAACTCCACTACGCCATTGTGGACGAGGTGGACAGTATCCTGATCGACGAGGCGAGGACCCCGCTGATCATCTCGGGACCGGCTGAAAAATCCACCCAGCTCTACGTTCGGGTCAACCGGATCATCCCGCATCTCAAGCCGGAAATCCACTACACCAAGGAAGAAAAAACCCGCACGGTGACCCTCACGGAACAGGGAGTCGCCGCCGCGGAGTCCCTCCTGGGAGTGGAAAACCTCTATGACCCGAGAAACATGGATCTGCTGCACCACGTCCAACAGGCTTTACGGGCTCATACCCTTTTCCACAAGGATGTGGACTACATCGTCAAAGACGGCAAGGTGATCATCGTCGATGAATTCACGGGGCGCCTCATGCCCGGACGGCGTTACAGCGACGGGTTGCATCAGGCCTTGGAAGCCAAGGAAGGCGTCCAGGTGGAAAACGAAAACCAGACCCTGGCCTCCATCACGTTTCAGAACTATTTCCGCATGTATAAGAAGCTTGCCGGGATGACCGGCACCGCCGATACGGAAGCGGAGGAATTTGCGAAAATTTACAACTTGGAAGTCGTGGTCATCCCCACTCACCGGCGGATGATCCGCACGGACCATCCCGATTGCATCTTCCGCACCGAGCGGGAAAAATTTCAGGCCGTCGTCCAGGAAATCAAGGAACTTCACGCCCAGGGCCGGCCCGTGCTGGTCGGCACCGTGAGCATCGACAAATCGGAAATGCTCAGCCGCATGCTCAAACGGGAAGGTATCCCCCACCAGGTGCTCAATGCCAAGCACCACGAAAAGGAAGCGGAAATCGTGGCCAAGGCGGGCCAGAGAGGCGCCGTGACCATTTCGACCAACATGGCCGGCCGGGGTACCGACATCGTCCTAGGACCTGGGGTGGCCGAACTAGGCGGTTTGCATATCCTCGGCACGGAACGGCACGAAGCCCGGCGCATCGACAATCAGTTGCGGGGTCGTGCCGGTCGACAGGGAGATCCAGGCTCGTCCCGGTTCTATCTCAGCCTGGAAGACGACCTCATGCGCATCTTCGCCGCCGACCGCATCTCCGGCCTCATGCAGCGCATCGGCATGGAAGAAGGCGAACCCATCGAACATCGGCTGGTCACCAAGGCCATCGAAAACGCCCAAAAGCGCGTGGAAGCTCACAACTTCAGTATCCGCAAGCACCTGCTCGAATACGACGATGTGATGAACCAGCAAAGGGAGGTCATCTACCGGCAGCGTCGGGAAGCCCTCAAAGGCGGCGACCTCAAGGCCACGGTCCTGGACATGGCGGAGGAGTTGTTGTTGGAGATCGTCGAGGCCGCCACGGATGAGAAAACCTATGCGGAAGACTGGGATCTCCAAACGCTGAGCGCCGAAGTGCAACGCCTTTTCGGCCCGGGACTGATGCCTGCAGCCTCCGAGCTCGCCGACATGACCCAGGAGGCTCTCAAAGAACTTCTCTGGCAGCGGGTCCACGAACGCTATGAAGAGCGTGAAAAGGAACTGGGCGACACCCTCATGAGGGATCTGGAAAACTATGTTCTTCTGCAGACCCTCGACAGCTTATGGAAAGACCATCTGCTCAACATGGACCATCTGAAGGAAGGGATCGGTCTCCGGGGCTACGCCCAGCAGGACCCGCTGGTGGCCTACAAGAGGGAAGCTCACGCCCTGTTTGACGATATGATTCACCGGCTCAAAGAAGAAACGGTGCGCATTCTCTTCCACGTCCAAATTCGCCGAGAGGAGGAAGTTCAGCAGCTTCGGCAGGATCAGGAGAACCAACCCATGTACTACGGCCCTTCCGGAGGCCAAGGGCCCGCTCCAACGGTGAAGAAAGAAAAGAAGGTGGGACGGAATGACCCCTGTCCCTGCGGGAGTGGGAAAAAATACAAGAAGTGCTGCGGAAAGTGAGGCCCGAAAAATGACATCAGCGGCGAATGACGGCATGGTCCATCAGGGAATCTTTCATGTGCCGGGGTTTCGCACGGCAGCGGCGAAAAGCGGCATGCGCTACAAAAACCGCCTCGACTGTGCCCTCATCGTGAGTGAGAGGCCGGCGACGGCGGCCGGAGTCTTCACGCGGAACCGGTTTTGTGCGGCCCCCGTGATGTTATGCAAGGAACACCTCGCCGCAGCCGGGGGTATGGCTCGAGCGGTCCTCATCAATGCCGGAATCGCCAACGCCTGCACGGGCGAAGAGGGGCTTCGACGGGCCCGGGACAGTGCCCGGCGCCTGGGCTCGGTGCTCGGCATTCCTCCGGAACAGGTCCTTGTGGCCTCCACTGGCGTTATCGGCCCACAAATCCAATTGGAGGTCCTGGCAGCGGCTTTCCCTGAACTCCTTGCGAACCTTCGACCGGACGGCTGGTTGGACACCGCCGCGGCCATTATGACTACGGACACGGTGGAGAAGACCGCGTGGGCCCAACGGCCGCTCAACGCCACACGAGTCACATGCGGCGGAATTGCCAAAGGCTCGGGCATGATCGCCCCCGACATGGCCACCATGCTCGCCTTTGTCGTCACCGACGCCCGGATCACTCCCGACGTCCTGAAGTTTTGGCTCGACAAATCCGCCAACCGCTCTTTTAATCGCATTACGGTCGACGGGGACACCAGCACCAACGATACCGTGTTGGTCTTGGCCAGCGGCGCCGCCGACCACCCCACCATCACCGACCCCATGTCCCCCGACGGAAAGGCTTTCGGCACACTCCTCACGGACGTGTGTGTCAGTCTCGCCCAACAGATCGTCCGTGACGGCGAGGGGGCCACAAAGTTTGTCACCGTCACGGTGTCCGGAGCCAAAACCTCAGATCGTGCCCTCCGTGTCGCCAATACCATTGCCACCTCCCCCTTGGTGAAAACCGCTCTATTCGGTCAAGACGCCAATTGGGGCCGGGTGGTGGCCGCGGCCGGCCGGGCCGGAGTGGATTTCGATCCGAGCCGCGTCAGCCTCTTCTTTGAAAATGTGTGCATCTTTCGAAACGGTCAGCCCGTCCAGGACGAAGAGCTGGAGGAGAAAGCCTCGGCGGTGCTCCGGCAAAAAGACATCCGTGTGACCTTGGATCTCAGAGAGGGAACCGAGGAAGAAACCGTGTATACCTGCGACTTTTCTTATGATTACGTCAAAATTAACGCCGATTATCGATCCTGAAAGGAGTCGTCCCCATGGCGTCGCCCCTCAAAGATGCATCTTTGACCCCAGGTGATCCGGTGCCGCCTTTTTCCCTTCTCGATCAAGACGGCAACGTGGTCCGGCCGGAAGATTTTGCGGGATCCAAGCTCTTCATCTTTTTCTACCCCCGAGCCAATACGGGGGGATGCACCGCTCAGGTCCTCTCTGTCCAGCAAGCCTTGGATCAACTGAGCGCACTGGGCGTGAAGGTCCTCGGAATCAGCCCCGATTCCTCGACAACCCAAAAGCGTTTCGCGGAAAAACACGGGGTGACGTACCCTCTCCTGTCGGACTCCGATCATTTGGTTGCCGAAGCTTTCGGGGTGTGGGGAGAAAAGCAGGTTCGGGGCAAAGCCGTCCAGGGGATCACCCGATCCGCCTTTCTCTTTGATGCTTCAGGGTCACTGGAACGGGCCTGGTCGCCCGTGTCTCCCAAGGACACGGTCCCCAACCTTCTCCAGGCCCTGGAAACCAAGGACTGAGGCCGCCGATTGTTTTCCCGACGGTTTTGGTTTGTCTCGTATAAAAGGTGACCGAGTGCGCGCGATCCCACATTCCCGAAACGGGTGACGTCATGGAAGGCCACGGACAGCATCGCCGTCTGGGCCATGGTGTCCACACAGTCAAGAGCGGGCGGACATTACCATTCTTCAGTGGGTGATGCGCTGGGCCCCGTGGGTCTTTCGGGAATGAACGGAAAAGACACGATTCCGTGCACCTCATGGCCCATGTCAGGCTGAGCACGACGGGCACCACGAGTCCGCTCGCCCCAACTCCGGGAAAGCCTACCGCCGTCTGAAAATCAGTGGTCATGATTTCCAATCGATGCCGGTTTCAGGCAACGACACTGTGGGAGCAGGCCACCGCGCCTGCGCTGAATCGGTGCGGTCCTTTGGATCAGGGCGGACCACGGTATGGGGACGACCACGGGGGGCCCTGGGGAACCTCTTTACCCTCGGCCCGCTCCCTCCCAAGGGAAAAGCCGCATCCTGAGGGACAGAAAAGTTTTTGAACGCATCGGCCGACTCGAGGAAATGCAGCATCTTGTGGTCATGTTCTCAAAATTCAGGTTTGAATGTCGGAGCCGGCAACGGTTTCCGCTCAAATGGCGGATCCCCTGGCGCCGTCCTCTCCGCTAATGAAAAGGCTGGCGAGGATCCAGTGAAAAATCATTACATTCTTCCAAGATCAGGGACGCACACATGATAGGGATAAAGATGGAGAGGGCCGAAAGAGATCGCACCATGGCGGATTGAAAGTCGCCGTCGGTGCTGTCTGGACTCGCCCCAATAAAGACGACAAACACTTCAGGGAAAAGCGCGCCGGATCCCCCGGGTGTCGAAAGATGTCCACAGCAAGGTGTTGCCTGCTCTTGGCTTTGGGTTGGCCGGGGCAGCCCCCAGGGGAGCTGTCCCGGAAAAGGTTTTCAGAGATAATACTTATGCAAGTAATCCAGTACCATGCGGTGTGTGTTGAACACGGGGCAAACGTCGGCGATGGAGTTTTTCATGATCTGCACCCAGTGTTTCGGGCTCGCGTAGTAGGTGGTGACCATGTCATCGATGTCCCGGTACAGATCGGCTGCGGCCTCTTCGTCGCTCTGGTCCTCGTCGTCGCCCACGGCCCAACCGTTGATCCGGTCCCGACAGGCTTCTCTCCACCACCCGTCGAGAACGCTCATGTTGACCCCGCCGTTGAAGCACACTTTCATGCCGCTGGTGCCACACGCTTCCCGGGGCCGACGCGGCGTGTTCAACCACACGTCGGTGCCTTGGGTCATGAGCGCTGCAAGCCAGATGTTGTAATTCGGCACATAAACGATTCGGAGCTTCTCTTCGTACTTCTTCGCAATGCGGACGATCTCCGTGATGAGTTCCTTTCCGGCGCCGTCTTGGGGATGGGCTTTGCCGGCAAAGATGTACTGGACACGGTCGTAGGAAAGGTTCACCAGGTATTCCAGGTCGGTGAGGACGAGTGTGGCCCGTTTGTAGGAAGCCGCACGACGGGCAAATCCTACGGTGAGAAGCTCTTCGCTGAATCCGGCTCCTGAAATGGCGTTGATATAGCTGATTAAGCGCTTCTTGGCGGCTTTCTTCGCCTCACGCACCGCGTCGTCGGGAATGTCCCGGGCTTTGGCCAGGTTTTGAGGTTGTTCACGCCATCCCGCGCAGTAGCGATCGAAGAGCGCTTGGAATTCCGGGCCCGTCCAGGTCAGATGGTGCACTCCGTTGGTGATGTGCCCGATGTCGAAGCCCGGAAACATGTCTCGGGACACTTCCCCATGGAGTTCGCTGACCCCGTTGCTCGCCCTGGAGAGATTCAAGGCCAGCAGGGTGGTGTTGAGGGCGTCCCGGCCCGCCAGTTCCCGAATGTTGGGCGGCAGATACTCTTGAAGCACCGCTTCGGCCATGCCGTAATCGAAAATGTCGTGACCTGCCGGCACAGGTGTGTGCGTGGTGAAGACGCATTTTTCCCGCACCCGTTCGATGTTGCCTCCGGCATCTTTGAGCAGGGCCAAAGTGAGAAAAACGGCGTGACCTTCGTTCATGTGGTAGGTGCTCACGTGTGGTTCCAGTTTTTTCAAGATCATGTAGCCGCCGATTCCTAAAACCGCCTCCTGACAGATGCGAGTGTGCTTATCTCCACCGTAGAGATAATGGGTGATCATGCGATCCTCCGGGCGGTTCATTGGAAGATCCGTATCCAAGAAGTATACGGGCACCCGGCCTTTGTGACCGACTTGGTGATATTTCCACACCCCGACATGCACATCCCGCCCTTCCATGGGAACCGTCACCTTAAAGGGCAGTGGTTCCATGAAAGCCCGTGGGTCGAAATATGGGTAGAGTTCCTCTTGTTCTCCCATCGCGTTGATCTGCTGAACGAAGTAGCCGCGTTTATAAAGGAGTGTGACGGCCACCAGCGGGATGTTCAAGTCTGCCGAGGATTTGATATGATCCCCCGCCAAAATGCCGAGCCCGCCGCTGTAGGTGGGGATGTGTTCACTGAGGCCCACTTCCATGCTGAAATAGGCGATCTTCATCTATTCCTCCCGTTGTCATCTCCCGGTGCCCAATGCCCCCAGCTGAGCAATGTTCTCCTTTATCGAAGAAGCTCGACACACGCAAGGCGCATTGCATCCGGAGGCCCCAAAACGATGGGCTGCGCCGGATGGGGACGCCTGCACCCTTCACCGTGCACGGACTTACACAGCCATGATCCAAGTTGTTGACAAGCAGACCGTCTCCATTTAAGGTTTGGGCGCGCCAATGCACGGGGGCGGCCTGGCCGCCGAAGACCTAAGCCGATGTTTTGGTTTGTTTTTTTGGCCCTTAATGTGATTTTTTTCTCTTGATCGGGCACTCTTCACGGTGAAACGACAGAATCAGGGGTCATGATGAGCGACGTCAACATTTGGATCAACGATCAGCAAGTCAAGGCAAAGGCGGGCCAAACAATCCTCCAGGCCGCGGATGACGCAGGCATCTATATCCCCCGTCTGTGTTTCCATCCGGCCTTGGAACCCAGCGGATCCTGCCGCTTGTGTGCTGTGGAAATCGAGGGCCAGCGAGGCTTGCCGGCGGCATGCACGACGCCCGTGAGCGAAGGGCTTCGGGTCCAGACCCAGTCGACCAAAGTCATCGACTTTCGCCGGGAAATGCTCCAACTGATCCTGCAGGATCATCCACGGCATTGTTTGGGGTGCCCGCGCAACGGCACCTGTGAACTCCAACAGCTGGTGGCGGTTGTGGGCATAGACTTCCCTTACCCTGCGCCGGATGTGACCCGGCCCGAACCGTTGCCGGGGGGCAGTTATTTCGAGCGAGATTACAGCCTGTGTGTACGCTGTGGACGCTGCGTGCGGGTGTGCCATGAAGTCCGGGGTGCTCGCACCATCGTGTTCCGAGAAGCCAAAGACGGACGCCAATCTGTGGGCACGCCATTCGGGAGATCCCTTGAAGAGTCGGGTTGCCAGTTCTGCGGCGCGTGTGTGGATGTCTGTCCCGTGGGAGCCCTGCGAGAAAATCTCACAGATTTTCACGGTGAAGCACGGGCGTCCATGGATGCTGTGTGCCGCGCTTTGACGGCCATTGTCACAGACCTCTACAAGAAAGAGCTGGAGACTCATTGGGCGACGGCCATCTGCCCGATCTGTAGCGCCGGTTGTCGGCTGATGTTGGAAAAAACGGCCGATGAGGCGCTCATCCAAGTGAAACCCAGTTCTGACGGCCCCAGCAACAACGGCCAGGCATGTGTCCAAGGCCGTTTTCTCATGAAACGCTATGTGGCTCGCCCCCAACGGCTCCGACAACCCATGCTGAGGGAAGGCGACCGTTGGAAGGACATGTCCTGGGATGAGGCTTTGAAATACGCAGGGGAAAAGCTCCAAAGCTACGCTCCCGACCAAATCGCATTTCTTACGGACGGCCGCTTGACCAATGAGGAACTTCATGTTCTGAACCGATTGGCCCGTGAAGGATTCAAGACCAACAATGTGGGTCTTGTGGCGCAGGCCGGTCTCGTGGCCTTTGAAAAGGCCGCTCGTGAATTCCTAGGCACCGCGGGGATCACCAACAGTTTGAAGGACTTGGCACACTCCCCCGCCATCTTCGCCATCGGTTTGAATCCGGCGGCTTCTCAGCCCATCGCGGGCACGGCCATCCGCCAAGCGGTACTCAAAGGGGCGAAGCTGGTGGTGGCAAACCCATACGACGTGGCCATTGCGCGGTACGCCCATGTGCATCTGCGCTACCTGCCGGGTTCCGAAACCGCCCTTGTGCTGGGCTTGTTACGGATCATCCTGGATGAAAAAGGCATGGACAAGAACGCCGCACCGGAACTTGCGGCGGCCCTCAAGGAACTCACCGCCCCTTATGACCTTGAGACCGTGTCGCACCTGACGGGCATCCACGAAGAGGCGTTGGTGGAGGCCGGCTGCATGTTGGCCGCCCGGGATACTCTGGCGGTGCTGGCCGGCCTGGGTGTTTTGCACTCCCCAGACGTCGCCGACCTTACCCGCGCGCTGATATCCCTTGGTTTCGCCAAAGGAAGCTTCGGCAAACCGGGTGGAGGTTTCTGGCCGCTGTTCGGCACGTCCAACATGCAGGGGGCTCGATACCTCGGATGGGACACTACCGTGATGGAGGTGTTAACCTCGGGTCGGGTTAAAGCGGCTTACGTGGCGGCGGAATCTTACAGCGAACAATCTTGGGAACCACTGCTTTCCGTTCGAGACAGCCTCGATTTTTTGGTCGTGCACGATGTGGTCGCTCCCCCGGAAGCCCTTCGCGCCGACGTCTTGCTTCCATTGACCCCAATTTTGGAAAAGGACGGTTCGTTGACCAACGGGGAGCGGCGTGTGCAATGGACGGAAAAAGCCCTTGCACCACACACAGGCTCAAAGACCGTCATCCAGACGGCCGCGGCGTGGTCTCGCTACCTGGGAGGCAGCCCCCTGGCCGAGGAAGAACCCGGCATGATCCTCAAGAATCTGGGCGCCGACGTGCAAAGCTACGCGGGTATTGATCGTAGCCGAGCGCGTTATGAAGCGGTTCAGGTGCCGTGCCCCACTTCAGAGCATCCAGGGACCCCGATCCTTTTTACGGATCACACCCCGGTCTACAAGCCCTGGAAACCTTCAGCGCCCGCAAAGGCCGCCGAAGCGCCGGAAGAGCAGAAGGAATTCCCTTTGCACCTGACGGCCAAAGAAGCCCTGTACCCTTCGTTTTTCGGTCCCCTTTTAGCGCCCGAATCCAAAACGGTGATGGCCTGTGACGGCGAGATCGAAATGAACCCGACGGATGCCTACCGTCTGGAATGCATGCCCGGGGATACCGTAACGGTGGTTTTCAACGGCGGGGAAATTTCAGGGCGATTAGCGCTCAACATCCATCTTCCTTTAAAGCTCGTGGCCGTGCCGGCGGAGCGATTGCAGAGCGTTCTCGGCGGGACCCATCTTCCGGGCACAACGATGGCCGCAAAAGTGGAGAAGAGATAGCCATGTATCCTATTGTCGATCATGAAGTATTGGCTCCCAGGGTTCACCGGCTCCGCGTGAAGGCTCCGGTGGTCGCAGAAAAGGCCAAACCTGGCCAGTTCGTGATCCTCATCATCGACGAAAAGGGCGAACGGGTGCCGTTCACCCTTAGCGATTGGGATTCTGAAGCGGGAACGGTGGACTTTGTGTTCATCGAGGTGGGGAAGACCACCCAGCAACTGGCCACCCTTCAGCCTGGAGACACCCTTTTGAGCTTCATCGGTCCTTTGGGACGCCCGGCGGAAGTGGGGCACTACGGTCATGTGGTGTCGGTGTTAAGCGGATACGGCATTGCCGCCATGGTGCCTATTCTCAAGGCCTTGAAGGAACACGGCAACACCTTGACCACCATCGTTCAAGCGCCTGACCGGGAACGCCTCTTCGGCCAAAAGCCTCTGCAGGACCTCAGTGACAACCTGATCCTCGCCCTGGGCACCCAAGGCGACGGCATGATGGAAAGCACCACTGTGGCCATGCGCAAGCTGCTCAACCAGCACCCGAAGCGGCGCATTGACCGGCTCATCGCCATGTGCTCTTTGTGCCTGATGCGCGTCCTTTCAGAAATGACTCGACCTTACGCCATCAAAACCATGGTGCACTTGACGCCGGTGATGGTGGACGGCACAGGCATGTGCGGCGCCTGCCGCGTGAGTGTGGGCCGAACAAACCGGTTCGCATGCGTGCACGGCCCGGAATTTGACGGCCACGAGGTGGACGGCTGGGAAGTGCTCATGGCCCGTCGCTGCACCTACGCCGATGAGAGCATTTTGCAGCAAGGTTTTCAATGCCGCGGATGTTCTCAGTGGTAGCCTTCATGGACTTGAGGCGCGACTTTCACCCGCGCCGACACGCATGAGCAGCTTTCTAAGGAGATTTGGCAATGACGGAAGAAAAAGAAACCAAGGGCGCCTCGGCAAAGAAACCCAAAATCAACCTGAATCGGGTCGAGATGCCCAAGCAGTCGGAACACGAGCGCCGGCACAATTTCGATGAGGTCGCTCTGGGATACACATGGGAACTGGCCAAGGAAGAGGCTTCCCGCTGCATCCAATGCAAGAAGCGGCCATGCCAGCAAGGCTGCCCGGTCAATATCGACATCCCGGATTTCATCGCGGCGCTGCAGCGCGAAGATATTGAAGAGGCGGCAAAAATTCTGAAACGCAAGACCTCGCTGCCGGGCGTCTGCGGTCGGGTCTGCCCGCAGGAACTGCAGTGTGAAAATGCGTGCACGTTGAACAAAAAGGGAGCCCCGGTGGCCATCGGGCGTTTGGAACGCTTCATCGCCGACTGGGAAAGAACGCAAGGAACCCCCACGATGCCCGAAATGGCCCCATCCACGGGAAAGAAGGTTGCCGTTGTGGGATCCGGACCTTCCGGCCTCACCGTGGCTTCGGACTTGGCCATTTTCGGCCATCAAGTCGTGCTGTTCGAGGCTCTGCACGTGGCCGGCGGCGTGCTGATGTACGGCATTCCCCAATTTCGGCTTCCCAAGGAGATCGTCCAGCGGGAAGTGCAGTACGTCCAATCCTTGGGCGTGGATCTTCGACTCAATACGGTGGTCGGCATCAACTACAGCCTGGATGAATTGCTTCGAACCGACTACGACGCCGTTTATTTGGCACCGGGAGCGGGCCTGCCCAAATTTCTGGGGGTCCCCGGC
Source organism: Desulfosoma profundi (assembly GCF_055387865.1). Taxonomy (NCBI): domain Bacteria; kingdom Pseudomonadati; phylum Thermodesulfobacteriota; class Syntrophobacteria; order Syntrophobacterales; family Syntrophobacteraceae; genus Desulfosoma; species Desulfosoma profundi. Next base: position 468,645 of record NZ_AP042420.1, read on the forward strand.
GAGAACCTGAACATGGTCTATTCGGCCAATGAGTTTCTGACACGTACCAATTTGATGAAGGCCTATCGCTATCCGGAATATGCCACTCCCATCAAAATGGGCAAAAAGGTCGCCGTCATCGGTGGGGGCAACGTGGCCATGGACGCCGCCCGATGCGCGGTGCGCCTGGGAGCGCAGGAAGTCTACGTCATTTATCGGCGCACGCGCGCCGAGATGCCGGCCCGACTGGAGGAAGTGGAAAACGCCGAAGAAGAAGGCATCGAGTTCCATTTTCTATGCAACCCTACGGCCTTTCTGAGTGACGGTCGAAACAATGTGGCGGCCATGGAACTCATTCGCATGAGGCTCACCGAACCCGACGAAAGCGGCCGGCGGCGTCCCGTGCCCATTCCTGGCAGCGAATACATTTTGGATGTGGACACGGTGGTGGTTTCCCTGGGCACGTCCCCTAACCCCCTCATTCCGTCCACCACACCCGATCTAAACGTCACGCGTTGGGGCACTGTGGTCATTGACGAAAGGGGCCGAACTTCCAAGGCTCGTGTCTGGGCCGGGGGTGATATCGTTTCCGGCGGGGCCACGGTCATCAGCGCCATGGGCGAAGGCCGCATCGCCGCCGCATCGATACATGAGTTCCTGACCAATGGGCAGAAGAAAATCATTCCTCCCAGCCCCGTAAAGGACGAAGAGAAATCGGAATAAAAGCAGATAAGGGAGAGAAGATCATGACCAATGCGACGCGATTGAGCCCTTCCAACCCCATTGGATCCGTCCTGGTGGTGGGCGGCGGCATCGCCGGAGTCCAGGCGGCCTTGGATTTGGCCGATTCGGGCTATTTCGTGCATCTGATTGAAAAGACCTCGGCCATCGGTGGGGCCATGAGCATGCTGGACAAGACGTTCCCCACCGATGATTGCGCGATGTGAATTCTGTCGCCCAAACTGGTCGAGGTCGGCCGGCATCCAAATATCCGGATTCACACGCTTGCTGAAGTTAAAAGCCTCAAGGGCGAAGCGGGCAGCTTTCAAGCGACCATTTTTCAGAGGGCCCGCTACATCGACATGGACAAATGCATCGCGTGCGGCACGTGTGCAGAAAAATGTCCTCGCAAGGTCGATGACGAATACAACGCAGGACTGGGCAAACGGAAGGCGGCCTATGTCAAATTCCCGCAAGCCGTGCCGTTGAAGTACCTCATCGACAAGGATCATTGCATCTACTTTGAAAAGGGCAAGTGCCGCGCTTGTGAAAAGTTCTGCCCGACCCAGGCGGTGAATTTCGACGATAAAGATCGCGAATTCACGCTGGAGGTCGGCAGCATCATTCTGGCTCCCGGGTTTGAGCCGTTTAATCCAAGGGTTTATGACACGTACAACTATGCCCAACATCCCAACGTGATCACGTCCATGGAATTCGAACGGATTCTGTCTTCTTCGGGCCCGTTCGAAGGCCATCTGGTGCGCCCCAGTGATCATGAAGAGCCCAAAAAGATCGCGTGGCTTCAGTGCGTCGGTTCTCGGGACATTCACCACTGCGACAACGGCTATTGCTCGGCCGTATGCTGCATGTACGCCATCAAGGAAGCCGTCATCGCCAAGGAACATGCCGGCGAGGCCTTGGACACGGCCATTTTCTTCATGGACATGCGCACCCCGGGCAAGGACTTTGAAAAGTACTACGAGAGGGCCCAGCGGGAAAAGCGCGTGCGCTTCATTCGTTCCCGTGTGCACAGTGTGGAACGCGTGCCGGGAACCGACGATCTGGCCATCCAATACGTGACGGAAGACGGATCGTTGCAGGAAGAAGTGTTCAACCTGGTGGTCCTTTCCGTGGGTCTGCAGATGTCCAAAGACACTCTGAAACTTGCGGAAACCCTCGGTGTCGACATCGGTGAAGGACGCTTTGCCGCCACGTCGCCCTTTGCACCCGTGCAAACCTCCCGGGCCGGTGTTTATGTGTGCGGCGTTTTTCAAGGCCCCAAAGATATTCCCTTGTCCGTCATGGAAGCCTCGGCTGCCGCCGCTGATTCCGCAGCCCTGTTGGCACCTGCACGTCACACGCTCACCGTAAAACCCCCGGTGCTTGCAGAAAGGGAGGTGACGGCGGAAGAACCTCGTGTTGGCGTCTTTGTCTGCCATTGCGGTGTCAACATCGCCGGCGTCATCGATGTGGAAGCCGTGGCGCAATACGCGGAAACCCTTCCCTCAGTGGTTTACGTGGAACGCAACCTGTTTACCTGCTCTCAGGACACGCAGGACAAGATGAAGCAGGTCATTCAGGAGCATCGACTGAACCGCATCGTCGTGGCCGCCTGCTCTCCCAGAACCCATGAAGCCCTTTTCCAGGAAACCCTTAAACAGGCCGGTCTCAACAAATACCTGTTTGAAATGGCCAACATCCGCAACCAGGGTTCCTGGGTCCACATGAATGAGCCGGAAGCCGCCACCGAGAAAGCCAAAGACATGGTCCGCATGGCGGTGGCCAAAGTGGCTCTGCAGCAACCCCTCGGGGAAATTCAACTGAACGTGACGAAATCGGGATTGGTGGTCGGAGGCGGCATTGCGGGCATGACGGCCGCTTTGGCGCTGGCCGACCAGGGTTACCCGGTCACGCTGGTGGAACGCAAGGATGTGCTCGGAGGACATGGGCGTAAGCTCTACTCCACATGGGACGGTCAACCGATCGCCCCGTTTTTGGATGAGCTCATCCAGCGGGTTATTGACCACCCTCTTATTACGGTTCTCACCAACACCGAGATTCGTGATGTCCAGGGGTTCGTGGGCAATTTCCATACGGTTCTGGATGTGGGAGGTTCTCCGAAGGAAATCGATCACGGGGTCGCCATCTTGGCCATCGGCGCCCATTCCCTGAAGCCCACAGAATACGGCTACGGGCAAAGCGACCGTATTTTCTTGAACCTGGATCTGGACCGAGCCATCAGTGAACGGGACCCGCGGATTGCTAATGCCAACTCAGCCGTTTTCATTCAATGCGTGGGGTCCCGAGAACCTCAACGGCCCTATTGCAGCCGCGTCTGCTGCAGCCATTCCATCGAAAACGCTTTGCGTCTGAAAAAACTGAACCCCGATTTGGACGTCTACATTCTTTACCGTGACATTCGCACTTTCGGCCTAAGGGAGAACCTTTATAAAGAAGCGCGGGCCAGAGGTGTACTCTTTGTCCGCTTCGATCTGGAAAACAAACCCCAGGTCCAAGTGGCCCCCGACGGCACGCTTACGGTCACTGTGGTGGACCATGTGCTGAGGCGCCCCATCGTCCTCAAACCGGATATCCTCACCTTGGCCTCCGCCATCGTCATGCGGACGTCAGAAGCCGATGAATTGGCCAAGATGTTCAAAGTGCCGATCAACGCCGATGGGTTCTTCTTGGAAGCTCATGCCAAGCTGCGTCCCGTGGACTTCGCCACGGACGGGGTTTTCATTGCCGGGCTGGCCCATTATCCGAAACCCACGGAGGAGTGCATTGCCCAAGCCAAGGCCGCGGCGGCTCGAGCGGCCACCGTTTTGGCCAAGGATTCCATACTGGCCGGCGGTGTGGTGGCCGTCGTGAACAAGGATCTGTGCTGCGGTTGCCAGGGCTGCGTCCAATGCTGCCCCTTCGGGGCCATCTCTTACATGGAACAAGAAGCCAAGTGCGAGGTGAACCAGGCCTTGTGCAAGGGGTGCGGCACGTGCGCGGCCACATGTCCATCGGAAGCCATCACATTGCTGGGATTTTCCCATTTGCAGCTCTATACCCAAATCGACGAGGCCCTCAGCGCTTAGGCCATAGGCAGGAGACAGGATTATGGCGGAACGCTTCGAACCGAGAATTCTCGCAATCTTGTGCAACTGGTGCAGCTACGCCGGCGCCGATCTGGCCGGCGTCAGCCGGTTTCAATACCCGCCCAACGTGCGCGTCGTGCGCGTCATGTGCTCTGGAACCGTATCCCCGCACCATGTCATCCACGCCTTTCAGCGCGGCGCTGACGGTGTCTTGGTGGCCGGATGCCACATCGGGGACTGCCACTATCTCAAGGGCAACTACATGACCTTGAAAAGGATGAAATTCGTTCAGGAACTCATCCGATTTGCGGGCTATGACCCCGAGCGGTTCCGTTTGGAATGGATCTCCTCGGCCGAAGGGATCAAGTTCGCCGAAGTGATTCGGGAGTTCACCGAAAAGGTGCGCTCCTTGGGGCCCGCACCGTCCTTCGAGGCAAGCCCGCGCCTCGCCGCAGGTCTGTAGAGAGAATTCCACACGTTCATGGCACAGGATGGATCGCATGAAGACCAAAGTCAGACTCTTGTTGGAAGAAGGCCGCGTGGACGCCTTCATTGCGTACAAGACGCTCCACGGTCTGCCGTTCCCCGCCGTGTTCACTCGGGCCGATGTCAACGCCCTGGAGACGTGGCAGCCATTCAAGGCGCGCTACCCCATCACTAAACTGCTCCTGGCCCAGGCCCGCCAGTACCCGGAAAAGACCTTCGGGGTTCTGGTGCGTGGCTGCGAGGAAAGGTCTCTTTACGAACTCTTCAAATGGAATCAGCTTAAGCCCGACAAAGTGGTCATCGTGGGCCAGTCTTGCCCGGAAGACCTGGCGCTGTACTGCGAGTGCGCCAAGCCGTACCCCGATCACCTGGACTATGGAACTCCGACCAAACCCGTGCAGGAAAGCCGGCGTCTGCAAGAGTTGGAAGCCCTGCCCGAAAAGGAAAGGCTGTCCTGGTGGCTCGGCCATTTCAATCGGTGTATCCGATGTTACGGCTGCCGGGACGTGTGCCCGGTGTGTTTCTGCACCGAATGCAGCTTGGAACACAAAGAACTCATCCCGGCCGGGAAACTCCCGCCCGACACCTCTTTTCATCTCGTCAGGGCGGTCCATATGGCCGGTCGGTGCATTGACTGCGGATTGTGCGAAGAAACCTGCCCCTCCACCATTCCTTTACGAGCCCTATACAAACACGTGAACAATCTCGTGGAGGGCATCTTCCAGTACAAAACGGGCGTGCCCGACGGAAAATCGCCGTTCACCATTTTGGGCGAGGAGAGCTTTCTCCCCACAGGCGTGCGATAGAAACGCGTCACCTGCGGGCATCCCCCCTGCAAAGGTTCTTGGAAGAGATGAATCGTCTCGGGGCACGGCGTGTCGTGCCCCGAGTTTTCAGCATCTAAAGTACTGTCACGATCAAAAAAAGGCCGTGGGTTGAGTCATGCGCCGGATTTCCCGCCGGCTCCGTGGGGTCGGAGATTTCCTAACGCCCACCGCTGGCCGATCTTTCAATGGCTCCTCCTAGGGACCGGATGTCCTTGCCAATCCCTTTGACCGTGTTGCAGGCCCCGGCCACACCGACGAAAAGGCTGACCGCCAGCACCCAGCGAAACCATCGGCCCACTTTTCGCCCCCTGCGCATCATTCGGCTCCTCTTTTTCCATGGCGCTCCAGGAGTGTTCCCAGCTTGTGGGTCCCCGTTGTAGGCTAAAAAAAAGCTTCGGCACAGCCGAAGCCCGTTGACACGCTGGTGGGCGGGGGGGGATTCGAACCCTCGACTTCCACCGTGTGAGGATGGCACTCTCACCGCTGAGTTACCCGCCCAAAACGGCGTCTTTATACACGAACCGGCTTCCCCGTGCAATAGAAAAAGCCCGTTTTCTTTGGCGCTACCAACAGAAGTCGCAGCCTCATGTAGTCGTCCTTGGCGGCGGTATCGTTGGGATTGATCTCCAACACGCGTTTAATTTTCTCCAAGGCCTTGCTGTATTGACCGAGGCTTTCGTGGAGCTGCGCCGCTTGCTTGAAGTATTTCACTTCTTTGGGTTCCAGTCGGCACAGTTCCTCCAAGGCATCCAACGCCTTCTGTTTTTGCCCTTTCTTCAGAGCTCCGTAAAGCAGGTACTGGTGAAATGAGGTCACCTTGGGATTCTTTTTCGCAGCTTCCTCAAAGAGCTTTACAATGGCGTCGTAGTTTTTGGACTGATCATAAAGAGTAAATAACGCGTCATAATACGCCAGGTTGTTTGGATCCAGGGCGATTAACTTTTGCAGTACGGCCATTTGTTTTTCCCGGTCCTTCCTCTTCTGATACAGATCCAGCAAGTATTTCAGAGGCTTGGGGTCGTCAGGGGAGAGCGCGGCGTATTTTTCAAAGGCATCGAGTGCCTGATCCCATTGTTTGGTGTCATAATACAACATGGCCACATTCCATCTCACGACGCGATCATTGGGATCCAGCTTGGCCAGATTTTCATAAACCTTGAGAAGTTCGGCTTTGTCCCCCGACTTTTCCAAGAGCGCCGCCAAACGCACCAAAGCCCGTTTCTCGGCAGGATGCCTGCTCACCAGGTCTCGATAGATTTTGAGTGCCTTGGAGTCGTCCCCGGACTTTTCGTACATGGCGGCAAGCTTGAGCCAGTTGTTCACATCCTGAGGATTGGCCTTGAGGTATTTTTCCAGGTCTTGAGCGGCTTGATCCAAATCGCCCGATTTTGCCCGGACCACAGACAGATTGTAATGGATGTTGGGATCGCGAATCCCCGCAGCAACAGCACTTTCGTACGCTTGCGCCGCCTCCGCCCAGTTCTCTCCTTTGGTCGCCAGATCTGCCCGCACTACATGCCACGAGCCGCGGTATTTCACCGGCACTTTGCCCGAATACTGCCTGAGCAACGCCAGAGCATCCTTTGCAGGTACCTGGGTCTGCAGGTAACTCACAAGATCTTGAAAAACTTGGGGGTCATCCGAGAGCTGAAGCACTTCTAAGGATGCTTCCACAACCCGGGCGTGTTTTTTTTGTTTCTTGTAGACGGCGATGAGTCGTTCCAGGACCGGCCGGGACCGGCCAGCTCAAGAACCTCTTCGTACAGTTTTTCTGCGTCGGCGGGCCGGTCGGCCTCGGCGTACAATCCGGCCAATTGGGTTTTCACCAGGACGTTGCGCGGTTCCGCTTCCAGGACCTTTTCCAAATACCGGATCCGTTCCTCCACGCTCGTCGTTTCCTGAGCCTTGGACAGCCAATCCTTGGCATCCAATTGGACGACGAGCCGAACCCCGCCCAAAGGTTTGCCCAGCCACGTCGCTTCCACATGGATAGTTTTCGGCGTTTCAAAGGTCTCGCCGGGCAAAAGATCTCGTAGGACCGCCGGTTTTTTCCTCAATGGGTTTAAATCCACCCCCGACGATCGAACGGTGACACCCCAGGAGACCCATCCGTCGGTTTTCAGGGTGTCCAAGCGGACAGTGTCCCGCGGGTTCAGGATCTTTTCACCGTCCGCGGGGATTTCTTCCCTCTTTCCGTTGAGTTCGATCACAAGGGCATGCAGTCGATGGGGCACTGGAAGATACGACGCCACGTTTCCTAAAATGCCCCAGGAGATTTCCGCGACGACCACCAACGCCAGGGCAGCCACCACTCCCATTGTGATCTTCATCGCCCGAGGCGTCCGAGGGCGTCTCTTTGGGGGTCTGAACAACGACCTCGAATCCTCCAAAACGCTTCGTGAGCTCTTCTTGAATATCATGGACGAGCCTGTGCTTCTGGTGGCAGCAACACCGCTTCCCGAAGGCGACGCACCTCGGGTTTGGAAAGCCGTCGCCATTGCCCGACCGGTAACGCCCCGAGACGGAGCGGCCCATAGGCCGTCCGATGGATGTTGAGTACGGGAAGGCCTACGGCCTCCCCCATGCGCTTGATCTGGCGATACCACCCTTGATGCAAGGTCAGCTCCAACACGGCGGACGACGGAAATCGGCGCACAACCCGCACGATGGCCGGGGCCGTCACGCCTTCCTTCAAACGGACGCCTCGGCGCAGAATTGCCAATTGTTCGTCAGAGGGAACTCCCTGAACTTCCACCTGATAGACCTTGGGCACTCCATATCGGGGGTGCATCAACCGGTTGGCCAGCTCCCCATCATTGGTCAGGATCAAGGCCCCGGTAGCATCCCAGTCCAAACGACCCACAGGATAAACGCGCACCGAAAGTTCACGCAGGTAGTCCTTCACCGTCGGCCGGCCTCTCGGGTCGCTGAGGGTGGTCAGGCAAAACTTCGGTTTGTGGAAAAGAATGACCTCTCGGGTCGCAGCCCACGGGACACGCCGGCCGTCCACGCGCACGTCGTCCCGAAGGGGGTCCACAACCGCGCCCAAGACCGTCACCACCGTGCCGTTCACGCTCACCCGCCCGTCCACAATCCATCGCTCCGCCGTGCGTCGAGACGCTAAGCCCGCCTGAGCGATGAACTTATGGATTCGGACCTGAGCGCGATCCTCGCTTGGGCCTCTACGCATGATTGCCCAACCCCACCGTTTCTATAACCAGTTCCATAGTCCGGCGGGCCTCGCGGCACGCCTTTTCAATCCCGGACTGAACCGCGGCTTTCACCCCGTCCATGTCCCTTTCTAGGGCTTGTCGCCTCTCCCAGATTGGCGCCAGGTGATCCAGCACGTGCGGGAGGAGGATCTTCTTGCAGTCCACACATCCGATGCCTGCCGTCCGACATCCGTGGATCACGTGGGCGATCTCCTCCTGCGTAGAGTATACCTTGTGATATTCAAAAACCGGGCATTTTTCCGGATCCCCGGGGTCCGTGCGCCGCGCCCTTGCCGGATCTGTCACCATCTGGAGAATCTTTCGGCGGACAGACTCTTCCGGCTCCGAAATATAGATGCAATTGCCGTAACTTTTGCTCATCTTCCGTCCGTCCGTACCCGGCAGAATGGGCACTTCGGTGAGCAGGGCGTCCGGGATCGGGAACACTTCTCGATGGTAAATATAATTGAAGCGCCTGGCGATCTCCCGTGTCAACTCCACATGAGGCAACTGGTCTTTGCCCACGGGCACTCCGTGCGCCCGGTAGATGATGATATCGGCTGCCTGCAGCACGGGATAGCCCAGGAATCCATAGGTGGACAAATCTTTGGTTTCCAGTTGTTGTTGCTGTTCTTTGTACGTGGGGTTGCGTTCCAACCACGCCAGCGGTGTGATCATGCCGAGAAGCAAATAAAGTTCCGCATGGTCTTTCACATGGGATTGAATGAACACCACGGATTTTTCCGGATCAAGCCCGGCGGCAAACCAATCCAGAACCATGTCCCAGGTGTTTTGGCGGATAGCCCCGGGATCCGCATACTCCGTGGTCAAGGCATGCCAATCTGCCACAAAAAAGAAACAATCGTATTGATCTTGAAGCTGGATCCAGTTCTTAAGCGCCCCGTGGAGGTTTCCCATGTGAAGACGTCCTGTGGGACGCATCCCGCTCAAGATCCGCTTGTCCTTGCTCATCAACTCCTTTACCTCCTTGGCTCTTGAGGACTCGCTCCTTCGTTTTCCCCGATGACCCTGTGTTTCCGTCCTTGACGGCCGGCGATCTAAAGGAGAATCCTTGCAAATAAATTCACCACGGGCCGCAGCACATACCCCCACCACCCAGTGACCACAAACAAGAGCACGATAAGCATCCCGTAACGCTCCAGGCGGGCCACTTGGAACGCCAGCCGCTGAGGCAGAAGCCCTGTGAGCACCCGCCCGCCGTCCAAGGGCGGTACGGGAAAAAGATTCACCGCCATGAGAACGAGATTAAAAATCACGGAAAATCTTGCCATGTGATACAGTGGATGCAGCACGAGGCCAACAACGCCTGAGCCCGCTCCCAAACCGAAAAGGAAAACCACAAGCCGGTAAACCAGAGCGCTCGCCGCGGCCAACATCAGGTTTGTCAAAGGACCGGCAAGCGCCACCCACGCCATTCCCTTGCGTCCTCCGTGAAGACGGTGAAACTGCACCGGAACCGGTTTGGCCCAGCCAAAGAGAAACGGGGCGTTGGTGATCAACAAGGCCAGAGGGAGGATCACCGTACCCACCACATCAATGTGCACCAGGGGGTTCAAAGAAATGCGCCCCAACAGGCGCGCCGTGGGATCTCCCAGTTTTTCGGCCACCCATCCGTGGGCCACTTCGTGACTGATGACAGCCAAAAGCAGCGGCACCGCATAGACGCAAATGTCCCTAAGAATGTCCTGCACCCTGCTGTTCCTTTTCTTGGTGTGCCGCCTCCGCCGCCATGGCCCGAGCCAGCCGCAGCTCGTCTTCTACACTCTTCACTTCTCCGTTCAATTTGGCGTCCCGCACGGCCGTGAGAATCCTGGTGTAAAGCGGTCCCGGAGGAAGCCCCATGGCCTTGAGGTCCTTGCCTCCGATTTCGGGTTTCACGTAACGATAACGATGGAAATAATAGCTGATGGCACGCTGCACCTCTTCCCGGCCGGTCCGTGCCATCATGTACAACAGCTCCTCTGCCCCGAACGGCTGAAGCGCCCGATAGATATCACTGGGGCGCATGGGTGGCAATCGCAAAAAATCATTGAGCACTTCGCTAACTTTCTGAAATGACCAGAGAATTCTATCCTTCGCATTCTGGGGGAAATCCAGTCGGGCGAGCACGCTGTCCAAATCTTTCGGCTTGAGTCGGGACAAAAAACCCAGGAAATATACCCGCCAAGATTCCAACGGCTCGTCCAAGAAACTAAGTTTGTACCATAAGATCACTTCCTTAATCTTCACGAAAAGTTGTTCCGCCTTGGCATCGAAGCAGGCACCCGGGCACAACGCCTCCAGAACCCCGAATTCACCCAAACGTCGAAGGGCCGGTAGAGGGTCTTCTTCCATGAAGATGTGCTGAAGCTCATGAAAGAGTCTTTGTCCTCCAAGTCGGTCGATGAGGCCCATTTTGACGGCATTGCGCATGAGGCTGGCCGTTTGCTTGCCCACACGAAACCCGAAGCGCTGTTCAAACCGGATCGCTCGAAGAATCCGAGTGGGATCCTCCACAAAGCTGAGGTTATGGAGCACGCGGATGGCCTTTTCCTTCAGGTCCTTCTGGCCTCCAAAGAAGTCGATAAGAGTTCCGAATTCTTTGGGATTCAGCGCCACGGCCAGGGTGTTGATGGTAAAGTCCCGGCGATAGAGATCCATTTTGAGGGACCCGAACTGCACGATGGGCAGCGCCGCCGGGTATTGGTAATACTCCAGGCGGGCCGTGGCAACGTCCACTTTTTGGTCGTTGGGAAAAACAAGCACGGCCGTGTTGAACTTCTTGTGGCACCGCGCTCGAATGCCCTCCTTTTCCGCGAAAGTGCGCGCGAATTGAATCCCGTCCCCTTCCACAACCACATCAATGTCTAAGTTGGGACGCCGCAGCAACAGATCCCGAATGAACCCCCCTACTGCGTACACCTTGTATCCCATCGAGTCGGCATGTTCTCCCAAGGAGCGAAGCAGGTGGATGATCTCCTTCGGCAGCTGTTCCGCCATGACGCTGGTGATGTTTTTCTGCCGCCCCCAGGGGCCGAGACCCATGTCGTCCTTAAGGGCCGTCGGTTCTCGGGACCGGTCGGTGATCAAATGGTTTAAGAGGTCCCGGCGCGTGATCACGCCCACCAAGGTCTCCCCCTCCATGACCGGCAGGATCCGTTGTTGATGTTCCACGAGATGCTTCTGGATGTCCACCAACCGGCCATCGATCCCGATCACGGCAAAATCCGGGTTCATGTACTCGATCACCTTCTCCCCCTGAAGCCCATGGTAGATGGCCTTCTCCAGCACCTGGCGGTTGATAAGGCCGACGATACGGCCGTTTTCCAAAACGGGCATGGCGTTGATGTTGTAACGGACCATGAGCTCTTCCGCCTGACTCAGATTGGCATGGGCCTCGATGGTGATCACCGGCGAACTCATGAGCGTTCGGGCCGTCACGGCCGGCTTGATGGTGCTCTGCAAAAGCTCAAAAAGTCGATCTTCGGCCTGGATGAGGGTGATATCCCGGATGGTGGCGGAGGCCGCCGTGGCATGGCCGCCACCGCCGAAATAGGCGGCGATTTCCCCCACGTTGACATCCGCAATGCGGCTTCGGGCCACAAGATAGATGCGATCCTCCATGCGGGCCAGGGCAAAGACCACGTCCAAGTTTTCCATGTCTTTGAGTTTGTGGACCAAGACGGCAAAATCCCCAACGTACCGATCCACGGAAACGGTGGCGATGCACACTTCCACACCTTGGATGTTGTAGGTTCGCGCGGAATGCAACAGCTCATGGAGCAAGGCGACCTGCTCAGAGGTAAGTTCGCGGGTGACCAAATCGGCCACCACGTTCAGGTCGGCGCCGCGCTCCAGGAGAAAAGCGGCTGCATGAAAATCTTCCGGAGTCGTGGATGAAAAAGTGAACGAGCCCGTGTCTTCGAATATGCCGAGGATCAAGATGGTGGCTTCTTCCGGTGTGATGGGCACTCCGCGTTCTCGGAGAAGATGGGTGAGCACGGTCACCGTCGCCCCCACGGGCCGGATGACCTCCAGCGTCCCTCGGATGTCGTCCTCCGCCTGAGGATGATGGTCGTAAATGTGCACTTCCACGTCAGGCCGGTTCACAATGTCCTGGAACTTTCCGATCCGTGAAGCTTGACGCGTATCCACGAGGATAAGGCGGCGGACCCGGTCCAGGTTGAGGCCTTTGAGCTTGGTAAAGTCGAAAAGATACCCCGCCGTGTTCACAAAAAAATCCCGCAGGTTTTTTTCCTGGGATCCTGGAAACACCAGAAGAGCGTCAGGATACAATTTCTTGGCGGCCACCATGGAGGCCATGGCGTCGAAATCCGCATTCATATGGGTGGTGATGACTTCCATTCATGAACTCCGTGGATGTGACACAACAACTTCCGCCCGAGCAGGGCATCGTCTGAGGATGTTAGCGAGGCGCCGCCAAAAGGCCAAGACTATTCTCATCCCCGGGAGAGGCATGAGGCCGGGTCCCCTCACTGCAATGGAAAGGACCACGAAAGGGTGCGACAAGAGGTGTCAGGTCAAGCCGCTAGGCGCGGGGATGGTATTGCTGGTGGATATGTTTGAGGCGCTCTCGGGCCACGTGGGTGTAGATCTGGGTCGTGCTGATGTCGGCATGACCCAGCATCATCTGTAAAGATCTCAGATCCGCACCGTTTTGCAGCAGATGGGTGGCGAAGGAATGCCGCAGCACGTGGGGGCTGACAGCCTCGGGAAGACCAATGCGCCGCCCGTAGGACATGATCATTTTCCAAACTCCTTGGCGGGAAATCGGACGGCCACGATGGTTGAGAAAAACGCGGCCGGTCTCCGGACCTGCCGTGAGCAGCGGCCGGCCTCGCTCCAGATAATCCCGCACGGCCTCGACCGCCCACTGGCCCATGGGCACCAGCCGCTCCTTATCACCTTTGCCACGGATGATGAGAAAACCCGCCCTTAGGTTCACCTGGTGGAAGCTCAGCGCCGTCAGTTCGGCCACGCGAATGCCCGTAGCGTAAAGGAGTTCGAGAATCGCCTTATCTCGCAGCCCCAACGGGGTGTTTGCCGATGGCGCCCTGAGCAAAGCGTCTACGTGCCGTGCGGAAAGGACTTTAGGCAATTTCTTGGGCACCTTGGGAAAGGCCACAAACGCCGCAGCATTGCCGGACACAAGAGATCTTTCTTCAAGGAAGCGAAAGAACGACCGCATCGAAGCCAAGCGCCTCGAGCGAGTTTTGGGCGCCACGCGGGCTGCACAGAAACCCAGATAATTCTCCAGATCCCCTCGGGTCACCTCGGTCCAGCTCGATCTCCCTTGAGCCCTGAGGAAATCCATAAGGTTTCGAAGATCTGAGGCATAGGCGGAAACCGTATGGACGCTCATACGCCTTTCCGCCACCAAAAACTCCAAGAAAAGATCCACCTGGTCGCGCATCGTCCGGAAGTTCGGCCCCTAAGACGTCCTGCAAGTTCACTCTTTTCATATCTCGAGGGATACCGAAGAGTCTCGTCCACACCTTGTGTCGGCATCAATTCCCTGAATTTGCAGCTCCCCCGTTGAGGCTTAGACCCTCTCCTTCGAGTTTGTTACCGGAACGGAATACGTTTGAAAGTGGAAATCCACCAGGAGCGACGTCTCCACCGCCCCTTCTTTCCTCATGGTCGACACAATGTCGATCTGGTGAGTTCTCCCTTGTTCGTCCGGAATATGGATTCTCTCTCCGTCCTGAAATCCCCCGCGGCGGTACCAGACCTTGGGAGGCAGGAGCCAAGTTTTTCCAAATGCCTCTTCGAACCGAAAATACTCCACAGCATCCTTGGGGAATTGTAAATACAGGCATAGAGCCTCATCATCCACGGGGCGTTTGAGCAGTTCTTCCAGTTCCCGCCTCTTGGCGGCCATATCCACATCCGGAACAATCTGAATGCCGGCCTCTTCCGCCAAGATCTGATACCATTTTTTACCGTCGCGTCTTCTGTGCTCTAAGACCTTTTCGTAAATCCATTCTTGAGGATCATAGAATGGAAATGGACCGTAGCGGCCCAGCAGCAGGTTTTTCAAATCGTCGCTGGGTTGTTCGTACCGACCGTGAAGAACGTTGCTGACCGCCGTCGTCCATAGGATCTGGCTTCCCGGAGTCACGGACCAGATGTTGCCCATTTCCCTGTTCACATCCATGAGTTCACTGAAGACTTCATGGATGCGTTCCAAGAGCCCCAGTTTCTCGGCCTGCTCGAAAGCTATGGATGCCGCCCCGCCGGTCAAGCGGTGTCTTTTCACCGTCGGGTCAAAACCACGAAAAGGAGTTTCAAAGCGTTCGTAGTAACGCCGTTCACGGCGCAAGAGGTCCGAAGCGTCCACAATCGGTTGGACTTTGAGTCCCGGGGCTTTGTATCCGTAGTCATGGAGCGTCTGGATCAGGCTCAAGGCCGGCGCTTGAGAAAACATGCCCCCAAAACCGTGATCCGCCACCTCGACGATCTTCACCCCGTTTTCCACGGCGGCCACCATCCGTCCCAGATCGTTCCCGTCCGTGTTGTGTCCGTGATAAGCGAGCACCAGGTTCGGGTAACGGGATCGGAGCGCCTGGACCAAGGAGGCAATCCGCCGTGGCGAGCCCAAAGCCGAGTGGTTCTTGATCCCTAGAATGATCTCTTCCCCGAAGGTGTCGAGAATCTCCTGCACCTTGCCCACGTAGAAGTCGTCGGTATGGCCGACGCCGATACTGAAACAGATGGACGGCATGAGCAGTTTTCCGGCCTTTTGCACCGCCCGGCCGACGACTTCCAGGTTCGGAATGTGGTTGAGAAAATCGTAAACGCGCCACACATCCACGTAACGGGCAAAGAGGGATACGGTCATTTCCAGCACATTGTCCGGATATGGGCGATACCCAAAGAGGTTTCGGCCTCGGCATACCGTTTGGATGAGGGTATTGGGCATGTGTCGCCGCACCAGGCGAAGCTTCTCAAACGGGTTAATCTGCTTCGCCAAAAGGTCCACATGGATGGAGGCCCCTCCGGTGATTTCAAAAGCAAAATAGCCCGTGTCGTCCCGATACGGGGCCACACGCATTGTGGTCCACGGGAGGATGCGGCATTTGAAATCCGACTGGGAGACATCCCTCTCATTGTTCGTCAGAAAATAACCCGGCGTTTCCCGGAGATACTGAATGATCTCCGAAGGGCTCATGGAAGGTGTGATGCGTTCTCGATCTGCCATGGAAAAACTCCGTCCGTTACGGTCTGTCCTGAGCGTATGGATTATAACCGTAGGCGTTGATTTCCGCGATCAGGCGGGCCAACCGGCTAATGGGAGGGGTCTCTTCACGATAGGAAAGCAGATGGGGATGAGTGTCGATGTAGGACGTATCGAAACGCTGTTCAATGAAATCCCGATCCTCAACGATCTGCTTGTAAAACGGGATGGTCGTCGGCACCCCCACGATGCTGAATCCATTCAAGGCTCGACGCAGGCGATCCACGGCTTCCCGCCAGGTGAAACCGTAAACCGTCAGTTTGACCAACATGGAGTCGTAAAACCTCGGGATTTCGTAACCCTGGTAAATGGCCCCGTCGAGACGCACCCCATGTCCACCGGGAGATTGATAGACGCGGATCAATCCGGGACTGGGCATGAAATTGTTTTTGGGGTCTTCGGCATTGATCCGCAGCTCGATGGACCAGCCTCGAATCTGAATGTCCTCTTGTTTGAGGGACAATGGTTCTCCGGCGGCAATCCGCAGCTGCTCCCGCACAATGTCCACGCCGGTGACCATTTCGGTCACCGTGTGCTCCACCTGGATCCGGGTGTTGACCTCAAGAAAATAATATTGGTCTTGATCATCGATGAGAAATTCCACGGTTCCGGCATTGACGTACCGAGCCGCTTTCGCCGCCCGCACGGCGTCCGCACAGATTCTTTCCAGCACCAGCGGTGGGAGATTGGCGGGGGCAATCTCCACCAGCTTCTGATGGCGGCGCTGGATGGAGCAGTTGCGCGTGCCCAAATGAATGACCGAACCGAAACGATCCGCGAGGATCTGGACCTCCACATGCCGAGGATTTCTCAGCCCCTTTTCCAGGTAAATGCTGTCGTCACCAAAGGCCATGCGGGCTTCGGATCGCGCCAGCCTAAGGCCGGTGAGAAGCTCTTCCCGGCTGTGACTTGCACGGATACCCCGGCCTCCCCCGCCGGCCACCGCTTTAATCATCACCGGAAAACCGTGCTGTTCAGCAAACCGGAGAGCTTCCTGTTCGCCCGCCTCGCCTTCGGAGAGCACAGGAGTTCCTGGAATGATAGGAATCCCGGCTTCCGCCATAATCCGACGTGCGATCACCTTGCTGCCCATATCGGCAATCACTTCCGGAGGCGGCCCCACAAAAAGAAGTCCCTCTTCTGTACATCGCTTGGAAAAAAGAGGATTTTCCGCAAGGAAACCGTACCCTGGATGAATCGCGTCGGCCCCTGTGGCCTTCGCCGCGTGAATGATGCGATCGATATCCAGATAGTCCTTGCGCGGCCCCGCCCCGATACACACCGCTTCGTCACTTTTCATGATGTGCATGGCGGTTTTGTCGGTTTCTTCGTAAATCGCCACCGTGCGGATGCCCAATTCCTGGGCAGAGCGCATGATACGGATGGCGATTTCTCCTCGGTTCGCCACAAGTAGCTTTCGGAACATACGGACTCTTCCCTCGACGGTCAGAAAATGTGTTACCCCCCACACCGATTCTCCACCACGGGGAGACCTCCGCCAGCCTGACGGACGTCCAAAGTCGGAACCTTGACGTCCACAGACCTCGGCCTCTGCTCATCGGCCAAGGCCCCGTGGCCCAAATCCACGCCGCGTGCTCTCATGCTAGTAGCATGGCGGGAACACAGGTATCAAGGAAGAGTTGCGTTGGGAAAGCCGCACTCAGACCGTCAAACGTCTGAGCGGGGATGGTCTAGAGGCGGGCGGCGACTTTCTTCTTCTGCTCCCGCCTCCTGCGGCTCATCTGGTTCAAATACTCTCGGTCAAGAAGGTGACACTTGAAGGGTTTGATCACCTCGCTCACTTCCCATTTGGGCCGGTTCACATCCTGCAACAGCTCCTTGATGCTGCTCCAGGTGACAGGGCTGTAGAATTCGCACGCCGTGCCTTCGTTGAAGAACTCGCAATGTTGCTGGCTGACGTATTTTTCGTATTTTTTGCAATACTTGATCTTCATGGGACCCTCCTACTCTGCGCCCCTCCGAGCGGATTCACTTATACAGCGTTGTTTTAAGCACAAACCGTGCCTAAGGCAACCTCTCTCCTCTTTTATTTGCGAACCCAGACGAAAAGACACCTTCCCTCCCGGCCTCGATCCCACATTTCCCTTTACAACCCTACACTGAATCGATATAAGGACCGGGCGTGCAGGCCAGTAGCTCGAACGGCTAGAGCACCGGACTCCAAATCCGGGGGTTGGGGGTTCGAATCCCTCCTGGCCTGCCAAGGACAACCGAGGGGTTGTGGCCTCAAGGCCACAACCCCTTTCATTTCCGGGCCGAAGAATCCGTAAGTCCTCCTCGGAAAAAACCGGACGAAGCCCCTGCCCTGCACGCCCCCATTCCCACGAAGCCCAACAGGGGGAACCCGGGCGGCGCATTGGCAAGGAGCCGGTGCTCAGGCTCAGCAGAACCGCACGGGCCCATTCTCACGAACGAACAAATCACGGGGGAGATCTTCCAAAAGCTTGTCCCATAGACGCAGAAGGATTTATCCTTGACGAAAGTCGGCCCTGGACACGGGATTGTGCATGGACTTTCGCCGAGTTCCTCGCAATCAAAGTATTCATGAAAGCCTGAGCCCATGAGAAACCTTCTCCTTGTTCTTGGAGACCAGCTGGATCTCCGATCTGCCGTTTTCGACGGGGCTGACCCGTCCCGGGATATGGTATGGATGGCGGAAGTTGATCAAGAGGCGACACACGTCTGGTCCCATCAATTACGGATCGCTCTTTTCTTTTCCGCCATGCGCCATTTTCGAAAAGCTTGTGAAACAAAAGGGTTCACCGTCCGATACCATGCCTTGACAGAAAACCCTCTGGAAGACGCCGGACGACCCTTCAAAGAAATCCTGCAGAAGGACATCCTGATTCTCCAGCCCGAGCGGATTCGAGTGGTGATTCCGGGAAACTACCGGGTGCTGCGTCAATTGCAAAGCGCCTGTGAGTCACTCCCGGTCCAGTTGGACATTCTGGAAGACGGACACTTTCTGACCCGTCCCGACGAATTTCAGAGCTTTTCCGAGAATAGAAAAGCAGTGCGCATGGAATATTTTTATCGGCACCTACGGAAAAAGTTTAATATTCTTGTCGATAAGGACGGACAACCGGTAGGCGGCACGTGGAATTTTGACATACTCAATCGAAAGACTTTTCCCAGAACAGGCCCAGGAACGATTCCCCCCCTGCCGTCGTTCCCACCCGATGAGATCAGCCAAGAAGTCTGCCGCCTTGTCGAGCGACGTTACGCATCCCATCCCGGCTCGACCCTCTTTTTCGACCTTCCGGTCACCCGCGACGGCGCGCTGGTACTTTTGGAAGATTTTCTCGAAAAAAGACTCCCGCTGTTTGGACCATACCAGGATGCCATGTGGACCGGGCAGCCTTTTCTCTACCATTCCCGGCTCTCCACGGCGCTCAACCTCAAGCTGATTTCTCCCGGGGAGTGTCTGCAAATGGTCTTGGAAGCCTCCCGGGCGCGTGACTTCCCTCTTGCAAGTGTCGAAGGTTTTATCCGACAGATCCTCGGATGGCGTGAATTTATCCGGGCTGTTTATTGGACCACCATGCCCGACTACCAGGACTCAAACTTCTTCGGGCACGAAGCGCCGTTGCCCCGATTCTACTGGCACGGAGAAACCGAACTCGTCTGTGTCCGCGAAACCATGGCTCATGTGCTTCGCTATGCATACTCCCATCACATACACCGTTTAATGGTGATGGGCCTCTTGGCCCTCCTTTTGGGTGTGCACCCGAAAGCTTTTCACCAATGGCACATGGCCATGTATGCCGATGCCATCGATTGGGTTTCGCTTCCCAATACCGTCGGGATGAGCCAACATGCCGACGGGGGTATTGTCGGAAGCAAACCCTACTGTGCTTCCGGACGCTACATCCAGCGCATGAGCAACTTCTGCAACATCTGCCCTTACCCCAAGTTTGCCATTTTTGAGGGCCATTTTTCAGAAACCGCTCAGATGAGCGGCACCAAGTTCTTGAAAAGAGGTTCCGCAAAGACGGAAATATCCACTGTAGTGGCAGAATATGGAAAGACATATTGACTCCCCAGTTGATATCTGCTAACCTACTGCCACTATGTTTATCCGAAGAGCGCGAAAAAAAGACCCCCAAACGGGCAAAACCTACTTCTACCACCAGCTGGTCGAGTCCTACAGGACTCCCAGTGGGCCCAGGCAGAGGACCCTCCTCAACCTGGGCAGACTGGATCTGGACCCCAAGGAGCTCAAACGCCTGGCAAATCGTATCGAAGCCCAGATGAAGGGCCGGTCTGGCATTGCTCAACCCAAACACATCGAAGAACCGGCCCTCCATTTTGTCTCGCTTTTGCGTAAGAAGCGAATCCAAGCCGCTCAGGCCGAACCGGAAAACCAGGGGGATAAATGGCAGCCAGTCGATATCGATTCCGTCCGGACGAGCGATGTGCGCACCGTCGGAGCCGAGGCTGTCGGGGTTTGGGCCTATGATCGGTTGTAGATCACCAAGGTTCTAAAGGAGTGCGGCTTCACCCAGGCCGACATTGACCGGGCCAAGGTGTTGATTCTTGGAAAGCTGATCCATCCCGCAAGCGAACGAGAGACCCACGCGTGGTTTCACCAAAGGAGCGCTCTTGATGAGGTGATGGGCATCAACGCAAAAGACGTTTCTCTGACCAGCCTGTATCGCACCTGCGATCGATTGCTGTCCCGCAAAGAAGACATTGAGGCCTCTCTTGTGAACCGGGAAAGGAGCCTTTTCGGACTGGGCGAAAAGCTGATTGTCTATGATCTGACCAACACCTACTTTGAAGGAAATCCCAACGCACAAGAGGCTCAGCGGGGCGCTTCCAAGGAAAAACGAACGGACCGGCCCCTTGTGACCTTGGGACTGGTGCTGGACGAGGAGGGCTTCCCCAAGACCAGCAAGGTCTTTGCCGGAAATGTCTCAGAACCGGCGACTCTGGAAGCCGTTGTGGAGGAGATGCTGCTCCATCGCCCACGGCAACTCAATTTACACAGCCCGAGACCCACGGTGGTCATTGATGCGGGTATCGCCACGGAGGCGAACCTGGAGATTCTTCGCGCCAAAGGCCTGGATTACATCTGCGTGGACCGACGACGGGTTGAAGATCTTCCGGAGGGCGATCCACACGTTGTCCATGAAGATCCTTCGGGAATCGTCAGGGCGCTGCGAAGTGCAGACTCTCGTGAGGTCTTCTTGTTTTGTGAAAGCGAGGGTCGAAAAAACAAAGAAGAATCCATCAAGAACCGATTTCAAGTGCGCTTTGACCAGGATCTTCAAAGAATGGCCGATTCTCTCCAAAAAAAAGGCGGCATCAAAAAGTACGAAAGGGTTCTGGAGCGCATCGGTCGTCTCAAGGAAAACTACCGGATGGTGGCCCGATTTTACGAGATTCGGGTGGAACAAAAAGATGGTCAGGCGGTCAAGATCTCATGGAATCTCAAGGATAAGGAGGGCCTGGAAAAGAGGTTTGCCGGGCGCTATCGCCTACGGTCTTCCCGAACGGATCTTTCGGACAAGGAACTTTGGAATCTTTACAACATGCTGACCCAGGTGGAAGCCTCCTTTCGGAGCCTTAAAAATGAGCTTTCCCTGCGGCCGGTCTTCCACAGCCTATCGCGCCGCATTCACGGACACCTCTTTGTGGCCGTGCTTGCTTACCATTTGCTGTGCGTGATCCAGCGAGCCCTCCATGCCGCTGGAATCCGCCACCGCTGGTCCACCCTGCGAACCCCACTGAGCGGTCAGGTGCGGGTGACCACCACCATGATCAACGACAAGGGACAAATGATCCACATCCGAAATACTTCTGAGCCGGAGCCGATCCATGTGGAAATTTACAATGCCCTCGGACTTCCCCGCAGCCCCTTGAAAAGGGTCCTGAGCATTGATTGAAAATTTGTAGTGAAGAACGAAAAGCCACATTCTAAGAATAACAATAACTTACGCAAAAAAGTGACAAACTTGGGTTAACTCAGGTTTGTCACTCTTGTGTGTAACGTATTGATACCTTTAGCATGTGGCCATGGCCTTTTCACTACAAATGGTTCACCGGGGTCCACACGACCTGCCAAAACTGAATTCAGAGCTCGGTCGGCTACGGTGACACTCTTGAGCCCATGATCGGTGGTTGACTCATCCTCCACGTTTTTATCTTCCAATTTCCTCAAAAAAGCTCAAAAGGGGAAAATGCGGTATCGGGTGACTTGCGGTGTTTTTTGATCCACCCGAGGTCTACGGTGACTGGCCAGGAGCGACTACAGCCTTTTCCGACGAGTTTTTCAAGGCCTTGGCCAATTCTTTCGTTGTTCTCGGCGGAGGAGGAAAATGCGGCTTATTGACCAAGGCGACGGCTTCTTGCGGGCATCCTGTGGCACAAGCCCCGCACCCGAAACACCGATCACCATCCGTCACGGGGATATTTTCCTCACCCATCCTCAAGGCTCCCGCCGGGCAGCGATCCAGGCACGTCTCGCAGGCGACACACCGTTCAGGGTCAAAGGAAGGCTCAAATCCAGAATTGAAAACGAGACCCGGTTTCGGCTGGCTTAAGACCTGGCGGACCACTTCACAGTGCCAGCGGTCACAATGACACATGAAGTCGATCTCTTCCGACGTGTTTCGGCTCATGTGAATCAATCCGGCTTCTTCACATCGGTTCAGGATTTCCTTGGCTTCCTCCTTAGCAATGCGCCTTCCGCCTAATCTCTCGGTGATATTTTCCGCCATCTCGCCAAACCACATGCACACCTCCACGGGCAAACCTTGGAGATCCTCACCGCGAAGCCGGGCCGACTGGCGGCAGAAACACGCCCCGACGCCGATGATGTCATACTTTTCGATGTAGGTCATCACCTGGTCGTAGGTGTGGATGATGTTGCCGGCCTTGATGGTGCGCATGACCGGAATGACGCGCGTCACGGGGTACGTCATCTTATCCACACCTTTGGCCGCCACGTAGGCTTTCTTATAGGCATGAATCAGTCGGGCGATCTTCTTTTCCCGATCGGTTTCTCCGCCCCCGATAAAAGTGAACTCAAAAATCCCAGGCATGAAAGGCAGTCCACGATAAAGCACGCCGCCGGCAGCCTTGGTCATTCCACACAGTCCTTTACGAACCATGCGTTCGAGGATGACGGAAACCTCTTCGGGACTCTTTCCTGCACGTTCGGCAATCTCACGCACAGGACTCGGCTTGCGGCTCAGGACATTGTTCACCTCGGCCTCTTCCGGATCAAACAGCTCTTCCACCAACGAAAAAAACTCAGGAATGTCCAGACCTGCATAGGGGCCCCCGCGTTCTTGCATCACTGGCAGCGCTCTGCGATAAACGTCATGTTCCATTTTCAGCTCTCCTCTCTCTTCGGCTGAGCCCTCAAGTTTCCACCCGTTTTTCCCTCAGAACAGTTCACAAAGTCTCCGGCTCTCCACTTTGCCCCGTGCTCCCATCGTGGGAAGCCCGCCGGAATCAGCCCGCGGATTCAGGCTCTCCTCTCATCTTTGAAAATTTCTTAAAAATGCCGTTGAGGACGGCCCGGAATGCGTCGATTTCTTCCGGGGCGAATCCTTCTTTGATTTCTTCATTGACAGCTCGGATGATGTCCTTCGCCTTGTTCACCTCTTGAAGCCCCTCCTCCGTCATGTGGATGCGCAAGGCGCGCCGATCGTTCGGGCACGGCCTTCGGACGATGAACCCGAGTTTTTCCAGGCGATCCACGAGTCCTGTGACTGCGGAGTTATCTATGGAAAGCGCTTCACTGAGTTCAGTCATGGTGCGGCCGTCGCCGTGCTTGAGGAGGAAAAGAATCCCCGCCTGCACCACGGTGATGCGAACGCCTGCCGCGGCAAGGCGTCCTCGCAGATGGTTCTGCAACTTGTGGTGAGCCCTGGATAAAAGAAAGATCAGTCTGTCGTCAGCCAAGAGCACCTCCTTTCGGTAGCGGAAAGGGAAGATCCGACCCGTAGGGGCAGGCGGCCACACAGGCAATACACGTGTACATGGAGTGATCGTCCACGGCACTGATGTGATTGATTAGGGAGACATCAGAATCCGCGACCTCTCCGCTCTTTACGAGGTGGATGAACAGAGGGCTCTTCATGGAATGTCGGACGCATTTCAGGCGATCCACCCTGCCCTGATCGTCTATGGCTTTCACGGGGCAGGCGTCTTGGCACGCGGAGCAGTTGTCCGGACACCCCTCGGTCTTTCCCTGGGGGCGCCAAGACGGAAGGACTGCCGTGGTCACAATCCCACCGAGGAGTAACCGCGATCCAACCCTAGGGTTGACCAATAGTCCGTTTTTTCCTTGTTTTCCAAGCCCCGCCGTTTCGGCCGCTTTCACCAGATTGAGATACCCCCAGAAATCGCCTTTGCCTTTGACGTCGTAAGGAAAACAGCCAAAGACCGGAACGGCCGTTTCGCCTGCACTTTCCAAGATCGCAGCACAGCGCACAAGTACGGCATCTAAAAAGCGGTAGACGACACTTGCCGTGCGCCAGTAGGTGGACTCTGACCGCCCCCCGCACCGCAACACTCCCTTGGGCACAGGAATCCCTAGGCACAAGAGGCTCCGAGCATCGGCAAGAAGATCCGAAGGCCGATATCCCACAGGTTCGTTTTCCAAACGGTGCGAGTCGGCGGTACCATAGAAAGGAATCGCCACACGATCTAAATAAAGCCGTAATGTTCGGAACTCAGCGTCCATGGGCTCTCTCCCCCTGGGCTCGTGTCCGGGCAGTGTGTGACTTTAACCTACAAACTTTTGGCATGTCAAATGTATGAGTGTCAATCAGTTTTTCCTCCTTCTTGTCCCACTGAGCCAGTATTACCCGGAGGAGGACCGTTTCCCTCGGTGCACCCTTTTGCCTGGTCACCGCACACCGGGCCGAAAACATCGCATGGTATCTGGTCTCTTTTTGTGATATTTGTTTGTACATTGAGAGCGTTGGCAGCTGGGAGGACAATGCCCACTCACGACACACGGCCATTTGGAAAAATGACCACTCTCGGCCTTCGGCTCGGAGGGCCGGTTTCCCCCAGCTCATTGGATGCGCGGGAGGTATCCCACGGGATGGTGCCTGCGGGATTATAACCCTCGGGAGAAACGCCTGTTCACGAACAAGCCCCGAGGTCCTTATGAGGCAAAAAAGGGATCGAAAAGGCAGGGCCTAAGGTAAGGGAGGAACGTTCACCTCTGCATGCCCTTTTCGAAAGCCTATGCGGATTCACCCGTTGAAAAACGCTGTCTCAGAACCCTCCGCTTCTAATTGACGCCTCTTCTGCCGATGAACTGTCTCTCGTCGTTCGCCTATGAATCAGGGGCCCCCTCGACCAGGCATGCCATGGGCGCGGACTCCACGCCGTCTTTTCGGGGATTTGACCGCTGTGGATTCAGGTCGAAACGTCAAGCTAAGGGAGGTGAACCATGAGGACAACGCTGACGGCCATCAAAGCGGACATCGGCAGTGTGGGAGGACACATCCAGCCCAGCCGCAGATTGCTGGAGACGGTCCTGGAGCATGTCACGCAGCACCACCGGGGCATGCTCATCGACTTTCGGGTCACCTACACCGGGGACGACATCGCTATCCTGTGCACCCACACCGGGGGGGTATGCAACGAGGAGGTGCATCGTTTGGCGTGGGAAGCCTTCAAGGCAGGAACGGACGTGGCGAAGGATCAAGGTCTTTATGGCGCGGGTCAGGATTTGTTGAAAGATGCCTTTGCGGGTAACGTCCGCGGGCTGGGGCCCGCCGTGGCGGAAATGGAATTTGAAGAAAGGACGGCGGAACCTTTCCTGTTTTTCGCTGCCGACAAGACCGACCCCGGAGCTTATAACCTGCCGCTCTACCTCGCCTTCGCCGATCCCATGTACTGTTCTGGACTGATTCTATCCCCGGGGATGTTCCAAGGGTTCTCCTTCACCATCATGGATGTGAATCATGTGGAAGCCGATCGGATCATCGCCTTGAACGCTCCGGAAGATCTTTACGATATCGCGGCACTGCTTCGAGATCCGGAACGCTTCGTCATCGAATCCATCCATTCCCGGCAAACCGGAGAACAAGCCGCGGTGGTCAGCACCACACGACTCCACAACATTGCCGGAAAATATACCGGCAAAGATGATCCCATCATGCTCGTTCGGGTCCAAGGGGCGTTTCCGGCAACGGGAGAAGTCTTGGCCCCGTTCAACCTCGGCGCCTATGTGGCGGGCTTCATGCGGGGAAGCCACAACGGCCCCTTGATGCCTGTAAAGCAAAACACGGGCACATCGTTCTTCGACGGTCCTCCCATTGTGTCCTGTGCAGCTTACTGCGTCCACAAAGGCCGTCTTTCGGGGGCCGTAGACGCTTTCGACCATCCGTATTGGGACCGTGTGCGCCAGAAAGTTTCGGATAAGGCCACAGAAATCCGTCGTCAGGGATTTTTTGGCAACGCGATGCTTCCCTATGCCGAACTGGAATACGGGGGTATCGTGCAGAAGCTCAAGGACCTGGAGCACCGGTTTCAAGTGCGATGAGCTTGGGCGCTTATCCGAGAGCGGCCCTTCAGGGGCGGAAAAGGGGCCAGCGTGACGAAAAACCGGAATGATCGGCTGCGGGACGCCCGATGAACCCTAGACGGGGCCCTCGGCACGGGGCGGCGGGAATGTCGACTTTTGCACCCGGCCGCCCTAGGAGCGGCTCCTTTTCAGGCTCTTGGCTTCCCCCCCGTCCGGGCTATCGGGAACCGGAGGGCTTATCGAGACCGAGGTCCACATCATCGATGATGATCGCTCCCGTCTCATCCATCTTGATCCGCGTGATGCCGGGATAATGGCGTTCCAGCTCCGTCAGAACCCCCTGAGGATTCGGCACGGGCGCCGTGGCGGGATCGGATGTACTCACTTTGCGCATCTCCCGTCGAATGGCGAGGGCCTGGCGGATAATGTCCGAAAGATCCTTGGCCTGGCAGGGTTTCGTGAGGAATCTGTAAATCTCCCCTTCATTGATGGCCCGTACGGCCGCCTCCAGCGTCGCGTACCCTGTCAGGAGGATGCGTACGGTCCGAGGGTGACGGCGGCGCACGACGGCCAAAAACTCGGAGCCGCTCATCCCGGGCATCCTCTCGTCGGAGACCACCACATCCACGGATTCCCGGTCCAAAATATTCAGGGCCTGCACCGCTGAATTGGCCGTCAGGATCCGATAGGGTTCATGACGCAGCGCTCGTTGCAGGGCACTGGTGAAGTGGGGTTCGTCGTCCACAAAAAGAACGGTCCCGTCCATGTTCCGCCCTCGTTGGGTTGCCTCATATCGGAATCAGAACCCGGATAGGTTCTTTGACGCCTACGGTCTTCGCAAAGTTTTTTAACCGCTCCAAAAGAGCCGGTGTAATTTCCTGGCCCTTGGCAGTGAGCAACACCCCTTTGAGGCTCAACACATCGTCGCCGATAATCATGTTGAGTTGCAGCTCATGGAGCGAAAGCTCCTTGACCTCAAAACGTGCCTCATCCCCCAAGACCTCTTCCAACGCTTTCAGCACCTTCGGGTCGTAGGCGCCTTGCCTCTTTCTCATGTGGTTCATGGCGGCCGCGCGCGGCAAGCCCCGAGCTTCCAAGGCGTCGAAATCCAGCACGACCTTTAGAATCCTTGACCCCAAGGGGATGGCTTCTCCAGAGCGATCGTCTTTGGGTATCCCCGAGCCGTCATAATGCTTTTCTTGATAGGCAATAATTTCGCTGATCTCTTCCATGCGAGGGATTTTGCCGATAAGACTGGCCCCAACCGAAGGGTACATCGCAAAAAGCTGGGCCTCTTCCGGAGTGAGTTCATTGCCGCGGTAAATCTTTTTCAGGGAATCTTCCGGCAGGACAATGCATCCGATCTGACTCAACATGGCCGCCGTTTCCAGTTGCCATGGTTTCGGGTAGCCCAAACGGGCACCCACATCACTCACATAGCGGGCAATCCGAGAGGCCCGGCCGTAGGCTTCCGGGTTGACCAGGCTGAGCACTTCCGCAAGGATCCGGATGGCTCCGCGCAGTGTCTTTTCCAGGAGTTCTTTTTCCGCGCGCACCAGTCGATATTGGTGCAGTCCCGAGTCGATGGCCGATTGGAGGGTTTCCGGCTCACAGGGTTTTGTGAGGAATCTGAAAATGTTTCCCCGGTTCACCGCATCAATGGCAGCCTGGAGGTCGGCATTACCGGTCAGGATCATGCGCACCGTATCCGGAGACAGCTCACGAACTCTGGAGAGAAATTGAATGCCGTCCATGACAGGCATGCGCAAATCGGAAATCACCAAGGCATAGTGGCGGTATCCCTCCACGGCTTTCAGCCCTTCTTCAGGGCCGACGGCGACGTCCATGTCGTAGCGCTTGCGCAGGGTCCTCTTAAAGGACGCCAAAATGTTGGGATCATCGTCCACGAAGAGGATTTTTTGTGCATTGGCCATGACCTTGCCCCTATACCTCAGCGATGGCGGCCTGGCAGGCCTCTTTCCACGTCCTGAGGCGGCCCAGCACGCCCAGTTCCGCCAGATACGCCTGATCCACCAATCCAGGCCCTTGAAAAGGCGCCCCTCCGGCAATGGCATAGTGAAGGAAATCGGCGGCGTGCACAGCGGTCAAGGCACTAAACTGCCGGTGAGGACATCGGCTTGGAAAGTGATGGAATGCCAGCGATTCCACAATACTATCGGGTAAACCCCACACCCCCATGAGGTAGGCCCCGACTTCACCGTGGGATGTCCCAATTAGCGCTGTTTCACTGGCCCAGATCGGTTCTCCGGTTTGTTCCGATCGGCCGATGGCCTGCTTGGTTTTTTCCGCCAGGTTTTGCATGAAGATGAGCTTTCCCACGTCGTGGAGCATCCCCGCCATAAAGGCGTCCTCGCAGACCATGCGCTCCGCCCCTTCAAGGACGGCAATGGTTTTGGCATAGACGGCGGTCGTTAAGCTGTGTTCCCATAGGGTGCTCACGTCCTTTTCCGAAAACGCTTTCCCTTGAAACTGGGAAAAGATGTGAAGCGACAGCACCAATGCGCGGATGGTCTCCAGCCCGAGAAGCACAGCCGCCTGGGCCGGGCTGGTCACGTGCCGGGACACCCCGAAAAAGGCCGAGTTGACCAATTGCAGGATCTTGGCCGTCATGCCCACATCCTTGGCAATAATTTCCCCCACCCTCTTGACGGATGCCCCTTCGGATTCCAGCTCCCGCATGATTTCCTGGTACAGCGACGGCAAACTCGGCAGGACTTCCAAACCGGCCACCACGGCCCTAAGGGGTTTTTCGGCCAGGAGCTCCCGGAGCGCTTTGACGCGTTCGATGGCTCCTTTGAGCGTTTCCGCGCTGCAGGGCTTAGCCAGATACTGATGAGCGGATCGAACGGCCCTCAGGACCATGTCCTGATCGGCGTAGCCGGACAGGGCGATGCGGATGATCCCGGGGTAAGCCCGTTTCACCTCGGACAAGAATTGGGCCCCATCGACACCTGGCATACGCATGTCCGCAACCACCACATCGACCGGCTGGGATTGGAGAAACTGAAGGGCCTCCGAAGCAGTGTCGAAAAAGTGCATCCGCCAGACGCGGCGCATGGACCGGAGCATGCGTTGCAGACCGTCTAAAACACTGCGATCATCGTCCACAAAGAGGATACTCCACTCCATAGCCCTAGCCTCCGTTTCATCGCACACATTGTATAGTCGGAAAAAACGGAGGCTCTCATTAGCTCTCATCTGCAAAAAACATTTCCACATGCGCTCTGCGGCATTTTGAAAAAGCGGACGGTCGAACAATGTGATGGGCTTTTCAAGAGAGGCACTTCTCGGCAGCCTGGCGACCCGGCAGGAATAACGCATGACGCACCGAACCCTCAAGTCTGCCCTTTTCCAATTTCACCCCTAGAGGTCTCGGTGAGCATTTGAGGCGGTCGTCCGAGGAGAACTCCGGCAGACGCCGGTTTGCCTTAACTTGCACCACTTGAGATCCACGTCATTGGGTGCGGCGCCACACTGACAATTTATGGACGGCTCGCCGAAAGCCGTCTATGAAGAGGGGAGGTTCTGGGCTTGCTCTGCCCCAAAGGCTGATATTCGAAAAACGACCCGGATCGTGGAAGGCGGTCCCGGCCCACGAATCTTCCCATGGAAGCCGTCGGGGTTTGTTTTGGGAAGCGCCAAAAAAAACGAGGCGGAAGATCTCTTCCAACTCGCCGTATCTCTGCAATTTACTGAGCATGGGAGAGGTGCTCATGCACTGGTCGGGACGGGCGGATTTGAACCGCCGACCCCTAGCTCCCCATGCTAGTGCGCTTACCAGACTGCGCTACGCCCCGACAGTGTCGGGAACTCTTAGCACCAAAAGCCTTCCTGTGTCAAGGGAACCGGACCGACGGATCCTCACCGCCCTCCGGTATGTCGTTCGTCGGCCGCAGCCCCAAAGCTTTCATCTTTCGGTGCAGATGGGTTCTTTCCAGGCCGATGCTCTGGGCCGTGAGGGACACGTTCCAGTCGTGTTCCTTGAGTTTTCGCAGAAGGTATTCCCTTTCAAAATGCAGCCTGGCTTCCTTGAGCGTCGGGTGCTGGTAGGGATCATTCCGCGGGACATCGTGTCCGAGCCGGCGAAGGAAATCTTCCGGCAGGTCCTTGATACCGATGAGGCGTGACGGTGTCATGATGACGAGGCGTTCCACGAAATTTTTCAGCTCTCGCACATTCCCGGGCCATGTGTAACGACTGAGCAAGGGATAGACATCCGGAGCGATGGCCTTGCGGCCCATGGAACTTTCCCGAGACAGCTCTTCCAAAAAATCATCCACCAGCAACGGAATATCTTCCAAGCGCTCCCGCAGAGGCGGCACGTGGATGGGAATGACATTCAGCCGAAAATATAGGTCCTGGCGAAAGCGGCCCGCTTCAATTTCTTTTGGAAGATCCTTGTTTGTGGCCGCCACGATGCGCACATCCACGCGGATGGTCCGCGAGCCCCCAACCCGCTCGAACGTTTGTTCCTGGAGGATCCTCAGAATCTTCGCCTGGGTTTTCAGGCTCATGTCCCCGATCTCATCCAGAAACAAGGTCCCGCCGTCCGCCAGGTCGAATTTGCCGCGCCGCCTCTCCTGAGCTCCTGTAAATGCACCTTTTTCGTGTCCGAAAAGTTCACTTTCAATAAGCTCTTCAGGTATAGCGGCGCAGTTGACCTCAATCAACGGCCTCTGCCTGCGTGGGCTTAGAAAGTGCAAGGAGCGGGCCGCCAATTCCTTCCCTGTGCCGTTTTCTCCCGTGATGAGCACCGTGGCGTTGCTAGGTGCCGCCCGCTCAATAAACTCGCGAAGGCGGACAATCGCCGGGCTTTGTCCTGTAATCCAGTAGCGCTTTTCCGCCTTCTGGCGCCAAATGAGGTTGTCTGCCTGGAGGCGGGAAACCTGCAGCGCATTCTGAATACTCACCAAAACCCTTTCCAGAGAAAGCGGTTTTTCCACAAAATCAAACGCCCCAAGGCGGGTGGCCCGCACTGCCGTTTCGATCGTGCCGTGGCCGGAGATGATGATGACGGGAAGGGCAGGATAGGACGTCTTGATCCGATTGAGCACTTCCAGGCCGTCCATGCCCGGAAGCCAAATATCGAGGAGGACCACATCGGGCGGGTCCTTTCTCAGTTCTTCCAGGGCGGATTCCCCGGACGCGGCCACTACGGTCTCATACCCTTCATCCTCCAAGACGCCTTGAAGCGAGCGAAGGATGTTGGGTTCATCATCCACCACCAGGATCTTGATCCCCATGACGTCCTCTGACGTGTGCTTTTCTCGGGCGCCGACCACGCATGGCCGCCCGAAAACTTTCCTCGATCGAAAAACTCCCTGAAGGCTTCGAAGCTCTCGACACCCGAAGGTCCATCCCTCGAGCATCCGCCCGAGAGAAAACGCCTGAGACGGCTTGACAGGCTGAGGGATTTTCCTCCCGGCTCACAGGTACCGGCCGTCGGCGGCCGCGTCTCCACGTGCATCCCGCCGAAACTGCGGGCGGGTTTTCCACAGGCCGGTCGATATCACCTCTTCTCCCACTACCCCGGCGGCACCGCTCACGGCCACGCCTTGACATCCTCTCCATAAACTGCAGGGAGTTCAATGACAAACACCGTGCCCCGAGGTTCATTGTCGCGGACACGGACAAAGCCGTTGTGATCGGCGACGATCTTGGCCACGATGGCCAGGCCCAAGCCCGTGCCTTTCTCCTTCGTGGAAAAATAAGGTTCAAAGACCCTCAGCTTAGCCTCCGGCGTCAAACCGGGCCCGGTATCCGCACACTCCAGCCGAGCGATCCTGAGGATGGGGTCGTATTCCAGCCGAATTTCCACCTCACCTTCGTCGCCGTCCAGCGCATGCACGGCGTTTTCCAGCAGGTTATTCAGCACCTGGCGGAACTGGTCAGGATCCAGGTGGAGCCGGGGAAAATCCGCGCTGATCTTCACCTGGAATCGAATATTTCCATGAATGTGCCGATACAAGGACACGGCCTCCTGAGCCAAGACTCCCAAATCGCACGGCTTGGGCTGCGCTTCCGGCATGCGAGCGAATTGAGAAAATTCATTGACCAGCCGCTTCATGTGATCCACCTGCTGAATAATGGTTTCCGTGCATTCGGCCATCACGGCATCGCACCCTTCCCCTCCCGTTGCGGCAACGTAGCGGCGGTGAAGCCTTTGGGCGCACAGGCGAATGGGCGTGAGCGGGTTCTTGATTTCATGGGCGATGCGACGCGCCACCTCACGCCACGCCGCCACACGCTGAGCCTTCTGCAGCTCGCTCAGGTCGTCCAGCACGACCACGGCACCCAAATGCCGACCGTGTTCATCCATGAGCACACTGACCTTGACGAGAAGCGCCAAAGAGCGGTCCCCCACGGTCACCTGAACGTTTTTTTCCAGGTAAGGCTGGCGGCTCATCCGATACAACCGGAGGAACGACCTTACCACCTCCTGGTGTTCCGACGACAAAAACTCTGCGTAATGGCGTCCGATCATTTCCTTCGCCCGGATTCCCGACATCTGTTCCGCCGCCTTGTTCATGGTCCGAACGATCCCGTCCGCATCCACACCGATGACGCCCGCCGCAATGTTGGCCAAGACGATTTCCATATAGCGGCGCCGCGATTCCAGCTCCTCGTGGCTTTCCTGTAACGCTCGGTACGCTTGCGTGAGCTGTTCTCGGCTTGCCCTCAAATCGCGCACCATATGATTGAAGGACGCCATCAAAAGCCCCATCTCGTCCTGACGATCCAGATGCAGGCTCACATCCAAATCCCCGTGCGCCACTCGATCCGTAGCCGTCAGCAGAGTCTGGATCGGCCCGGTGATGTGGCGGGCTAAGTAAAAGCCAAACCAAATAGCCGCAAAGGCCACCAGCAGAGCCACAATGGAGAAGATGATGAGATAGGTGGTCTTCAGGGGGGTCTTGAAGAGCTTGAGTTGGCGGTAGTTTTGGTAGCCCTGCACCACCGTATCGAGCTTGGCCGCGAGATCCGGCGGAAACTGCCGTACGATCCCCACGTACGTCACGCTTTCCGGTGCGGACGTTTCACCGGGGAGCTGCTGCCAGACCATGAGCGCTTCGCCAAACTCGCCCAGGGATAGCGAAACCCCTTCGTTGAGGGCCTCAGGGTCTTTAAGGTGTTCTCGGAACGTTTGGGACAAAAGATCCTGGAACCGGATCCACTCGCGGTCTTTCCACGCCGTCCAAAAGAACGTTCCTTCGGCATCGGCCGCAAAAACCGCCGCCAGCGGATGGCGGTGCCAAAACCGGGGGGGAGTGGTACGGAGACCGGTCGGTCTTCCGGGATCGTCCCATGGGGGAAGATTTCCGCCGCCACCTGCGCCACCTCCCCCATCAGATCCCGGTGCACTTGCCGCAGATAGCCTCGCCCCAGCTCCACGCTCTGGGCTAAAGATTGCTCCACCTGAGCACTGAACCAGTAGTCCAGGCTGAAAGACATGAACTGAACCGCCACCCCGAAAAGGGGAATGGTGGGGATAAGAGTCAGGGTGACAAAGGCCAAAGTGAGGCGGGTGCGCAGCTTATGCCCCAACACCCCTTTCTTGCGCTCGAAAACGAGTTTCACCAACTGGCGGATGACAAGATAGATGAGTAACAGAATCAAAATAAGGTTGATGTTGACCAGAGCGATAAGCAGCACGTTGCCGAAGAAAGGCAACTCCGACTCATAATGAAAGAGCCAGCCTTGAAGGCACCCCAAAATCAAGACGGCGGTGAGTAACGCAATGATGACAGCTTGTTCACGCCGCCGGCGACGGCGGGTTATGGCAGGATCTGGGGATGTCATGACAGGATCCCAAGGGATCAATGCGTGTAGGTTACGCTCACCCAAGGCGTCTCAAAGTCCCAAAGGCTGACGAAAAAAAAGACGTACCGGAGGAAGGACGGCACCTGAGCCTTCGAGAGTTCGGCCTTGACCTGCACGAGGTAGGTCTGGTCCGGGACCAGTCGCCAGAGTGCAATGACGGGTAGGTCCGTGACATGGCTCATCCACGCTTTGGCCTCATCCCAACGCTTGGTCGTGAGGAACGACTTGGGATCGTCCACGCGAGAAACCAGATAGTGTTCATGCAAGGTGTCGTAACGGATGGTCCGTTCGATGAAGGCATCCACCAAGCGTTCCCGAATCCATGGCAAACCGTCCTTGTCCACAAGGATCCGAATCCGGAACGTGGTCGCCACCCCACTCTGAATGGCCTGCTCCATCTCTTCATTGAAACAGTTGTCGATGCGAAAGCTGATCTTGAGGTTGGGCGGATCGGAATACACCCGAAGGTCGGCGATATCCGCGGGGTTTCGGGCCCAAACCGGGTCGGAAGCCGCCATGACTGTGAGCAGAAGGTATCCTGCAAAAAAAAACGCCTTGCACATCGCGCCCGACCCTTCCCCTGAGTGAATGTCTCGGGAGGAGTGGATTGTAGCGGAGGCGCTCGGCGTTGACAAGGAAATAGGCCGAGTTTCTATGGGCCAACCTTTTTAGGCAGGCATAAGCGGCGGTTTCCAATATGGGGTCGGACGCGGCGGCACCACTCTGCGGGGAGGCATGGCCGCGGCGGCCGGCACGAAACGGGTATATCCAGGCCGCTCGCACAAATGCCGCAACAACCGATTGTGCAGGGCATGTCCCGCCTTGTGGGCTTCAAAGGAACCCAACACGGGAAACGGACAGAGCCCCAAATCTCCCAAGAAGTCCAATACCTTGTGCCGCACACACTCGTCCCGATACCGCAGGCCTTCCGGATTCACCACGCCGAGGTCATCAAAAACCACGGCATTTTCCAGAGATCCCCCTAAAGCCAATCCCCGGCTCTGGAGACTTTGCACGTCTCTCAGAAAGCCGAAGGTTCGGGCCGACGCCAAATCTCGGGCAAAGGAGCCGGGATCAAATGTCCATGCAAAGGCCTGCCGTCCCACCAGGGGATGGGGAAACTCAATGGTGTAGCAAATGCGCAACTCATCGGACGGAAACACCTTGATGTAGGCATCTCCTTGACTGACCATGAACGCATGATTCACCCGCAGGCATTTCTTCGGCGCCTTTTGGCCCACCAAACCCGCCTCTCGGAGAATATCCAAAAACGGTTTGGCGCTCCCGTCCAAGACCGGCATTTCCGCCCCGTCGATCTCCACCCGCAGGTTATCTAGCCCTGCCACCCGCACCGCTGCCATGAAGTGCTCCACGGTGGCGATGGATACGCCGTTTTTACCGATGACGGTGGCCAAGGACGTGTCCACCACATGGTCATAACGGGCGGGAACAGCCGGAGCCCCGGGCAGATCGACACGGTAGAACACTATGCCGTGGTCGGGAGGGGCGGGACGAAGCACTGCATGCACACGAGCCCCCGTATGCAGGCCCGTCCCGCTAAAGGGAACATCCGCTCGAATCGTATGCTGTGTGAACAAGTCGTAGCGCACGGGTCTCTTCCTCCTCGGCAGGGCGTCAAAGGCAAAAGACGTACCAGTTCGAGCCTCTCCTGGTCACACGAACGACTTGTCGTCTTTTCCTCAGTATCTCTGCACCCGCTCGAGAAGCCTTGTCGCCGCGCGCAGTGCCGTGCGATCCGTTCCTGTAGCATAAATCGCACAGTCCCCAAGCGCATGTATCTTTCATGCAACATACCCCTGAGGCCTTACCAGCGGCGCTCAGACCGTGAGGGTGAATTTCCACGCACACCACCATGTGTCGGGATGTTCATCGGGGGGGCATCCTATACATTCGGTTTGAATTCTTGGGTCGATAGCTTCGGCGAAATACGGGTATTCCACGAGCCCTGCGGACTTGCATGGATAGTCTGGAAGTCCCTTGCGCTTTCGGGCGCTTTGGACCCGACAGTCAACCATGCGGAAGATGAAGCTGTGCGCGTCCACATCCTCGATGGTTTGTCGGTTGATACGGGCGTAGAGACGGTAACCGAGCGCCGCTTTGAGACCGGCCAGTCCGGGAAGCGGGCCGAGGCCGAGGAGCCTCTTAATGCGCAAGGCCTCGTAGGGGGAAAATCTGGTCCAGCATGTGTCGTTGCACCGCTTGGCGGCATCCATGCCGAAGCGTTTTTCCACCGCCTGGAACCATACCCCGTCATTGGCCAGCCAATTGGCACCCAGGGCATCCATGAGTTCCAAGAGTTTGGCTTTCTCAAGGTTTTTGAGCGCCTTCGGGACGTCCCCGTCCATTTCGAAACCCAGAACTTTAGACAGGCGTTTCAGGATGATGGAAAACGCCGCGTCTCCGGCTTCTGACTCCACCTCCATGGCCTTGGCCATTCCCAATTGGTATTCCACTTCCCGGAACCAACACCCGTAATGCACCAGTGTGCGGCGCAAACCGTCCATAACCCAGGGGATCAATTCCGCTTCCGTGAGCTCTTCAAAGCACTTGATTGCTGCATCTTGATTCATGAGTCCACCTCCCAATTTAGTTTTTCCCCACGCTTCGCTTCCACCGGAAAGCTCCCCTCGAACGATCCGTGCTCTAGGATCGTGATACCCGCGGCAATGCCCTAACGGATGATGCCCGCTCTTTAAACTCCGATCCCAGGCACTTGAAACCCACCAGCGCTTCATGTCCCAACGTTTTCCAACACCCGCCGAATGCGTTCCGCCAATTCTTTGTAAACAAAGGGCTTTTGAAGGAAAGACACCCCAGGATCCAGCACACCGTGACGGCCGATCACATCCGCCGTATGTCCCGACATGAACAACACCTTAATATCCGGCCGGTAACTGCGGACCTTCAAAGCCAATTCCTTGCCGTTCATCTCCGGCATCACCACATCGGTCATGAGCAGATCGATGGGGCCGCGATGCTCACGGGCCAAACTCAAGGCCGCCGAAGGGTTTGGAGCGGTGAGCACCGTGTAATGGAGTTGTCTGAGCATGATCTCCGTCATTTCTAAAAGCACAGGGTCATCTTCCACCAACAGGATGGTTTCGCCTTTTCCTCGCGATGCCTCTTCTCTTGTGCGAGGTGACGACACCAACCCCTCAGTCTCCGGCACACGGGGAATGTAGATCTTAAAGGTGGTCCCGCGCCCAGGTTCACTGTACACGTTGATGAAGCCCTGGTTTTGTCGCACAATGCCGTAGACCGTGGACAAACCAAGCCCCGTTCCCTTGCCGATCTCTTTGGTGGTGAAAAATGGTTCGAAAATCTTGGAGAGGGTCTCCGCGTCCATGCCGCAACCACTATCGCTGATCATCAACAGGACGTAATCTCCAGGAAGGCATTCCACATGAGTGGCACAGTACATCTCGTTGATGGTCACATTTTTCGTCTCGATGGTGATAGTTCCCACCCCGCCGATGGCGTCCTTCGCGTTGACGCACAGGTTGGCCAGGATCTGATCCAGCTGGCCCGGATCCATCTTGATTTTCCATAAATCCTCTCCAGGCTTCCATACCAGCTCGATGTCTTCCCCGATCAAACGACGCAGCATCTTCAACGTTCCTTCCACCGAGCTGTTCAGATCCATCACAACGGGCTCGATGATCTGTTTGCGGGCGAAAGCCAAAAGCTGGCGGGTAATGGCCGCGGATCGTTCGGCTGCCTGAATGATTTCATGGACGTAAGCCGCAGCCGCACTCTCCGGCGGTACTTCCCTCAAAGCCAGATCGGCAAAGCCGAGGATAATGGTCAGGCTGTTGTTGAAGTCGTGAGCGACCCCGCCCGCCAACCGGCCCACCGACTCCATCTTCTGGGCTTGAAAAAACTGCTGCTCCAACCGCAACTTTTCGGAAATGTCGCGCATCACTCCGACATAATTGACAATGTTTCCTTGAGCATCCTTGACTGGGGAAATGGTGATTTCTTCCGTGTAGAGGGTACCGTCCTTTCTCTTATTCACCATGCGGCCGGACCATTTTTTCCCGGCTTTCAACGTCGCCCACATGTCCTGGTAAAAGGCTTCATCCTGCAGGCCGCTTTTGAGTATGGCCGGTGTGCGGCCGATGGCTTCTTCGCGAGCGTATCCCGTCACGGTTTCAAAAGCCGGATTCACATATTCCATGACCCCTTCGGCATCGGTGATGAGAACCGCTTCCCCGGCTTGTTCGATCGCCGTGAGCCATCGTGCCCGCTCCGCTTCCATCTGTTTTCTCGCGGTGACGTCATGAATGATGGAATGCAGGTAGGGCCTCCCGTTCACATCAATCCGACTGCTGTAAACTTCCACGTCCCGCACGGAGCCGTCGGCGCGGCGGTGCTGAAATTCGAAATGGACGCGCTTTTGTGCCTGAACTTCGGCTATCCGTTCTTTCACGGCTTCTACGGGCAGAGTGTTGATCTGATGGATGAACATCTGCGTCAGTTCTTCATGGGACCAGCCGTAGAACTCCACGGCCGCACGATTGGCATCGGCAATCCGGCCGTCTTTTGGGTCGATGAGGAGCTTGATCGCTTTATGATCCTGAAACAACTTCTTATAGCGTTCTTCGCTCTGACGAAGCCCAATTACCGCCTTTCGGTGTTCCACCACTTGATGGATCAAGCCGGCGAGGGTCCAGAGGGTTTCCGCATCGATTTCGGTGTATGCCGTTGCCTTATTGGCCAGGGCCAGCAGGGCCCGAGGCAGCCCATCCCGGATCACGGGCACCGCAAGAAACCTGTAGAGCGGCCCATGCCCCTCGGGAAGCCCCCGCATGGATGTCAATGTTCTGTAATCGTTCACAATTATAGGTTTTTTTTCGCGTAAAGCATCCGCCCATAACCCCGCCTCTTCCACATTCATATGCCCAGGCAGCTCTCCCCCAGCGCAGAATTTCTCACGCACATTTTCTGACCAATGGATGCATTGGACGGTTGAAGAATCGTCACCCAAAGACACGTAAAACC
Source organism: Desulfosoma profundi (assembly GCF_055387865.1). NCBI lineage: Bacteria > Pseudomonadati > Thermodesulfobacteriota > Syntrophobacteria > Syntrophobacterales > Syntrophobacteraceae > Desulfosoma > Desulfosoma profundi. The sequence goes on from NZ_AP042420.1 coordinate 507,596, forward strand.
CTACGGGGCTCTCCAACAGTTCACCTACGGCCTCCAGCGTTTGCGGCAGCACTTCATCCAGAGAAGCCGCGTCCGCACGCTCCATCAGCTCGAGTCGGATCTCCATAATCCGCCGAGTGAGCCTCTCCCGGCTCTGATCCCGCAAGCACAGGATCGTCCGACCTTGTGCCTCCGCGGTGTCCCCAAAAGCAGAACGGCTTATCGCGACCGGAACCCACCGCCCGTCCCGAGTATGCACAAAAAAGTTTTCTCCTCCTTCAAGCGGGCTTTCAGCCTTGGGTCCATGGTGTTCCCAGTCGACGGCTCTTTTGTGGGCATCGCGCAACGAAAGGACCTGCGCCAGAGGCTTCATCAGAACCTCATCAGCGCTCCAGCCCGTGAGTTTCTCCGCTCCGGGATTCCACAATTCCACGCGTCCCCTGTCATCCGTGGCGATCACTGCATCGGCCATTGCCTGGAGCACCGCAGCTTGACGCGCCAGGGACCTGCGCAATTCCGATTCGGCGTGAAACAATCGGCGGTAGTGCTCCTTACGCGCACTTTGGCGGGCCCAGAGGACCAGCGCGATCAGAAGCGATGCGAAACCGGCCACATGAAGCCCGATGGAGTAAAAAATGTGCCGGTTTTCGGCTTCGATCTCCTGCCGGTCGATTTTGGTCACCAAATACCAAGATGTCCCGGTCACGGGACTGATAACCGCCAGGACGGGGACGCCCCGGTAGTCAGTGCCTCGAACAACCCCCGTCACCCCACGGGCGGCCATGGCGGCAACCAGATCCTGTCGGTTCAGGGGCAATCTCAGGCTAAAGGCGGCATCCGGCTTGTGGCGCAGCGCATTCAGGTACACCACCTCTTCCCCCTCACGCCGCACCAAAAGAACTTCCCCGCTTGCGGTCGGCAGTGGCCAGGCTTGAGTTGCGAAATCGATGAATCGCGAGGCATTGGTCATGAGGAAGAGGCCGCCGACAGCTTCGGGGAATGAGCTGACGTTGCGGAACACAGGAACGACCACTCCAATGTGACCTTCCTTGGTTTCGGGATCAGCGTGCAGGTCGGTCATTGCTGGTCGGCCCGTTTTCATCGCCTCCGCCAGGACCTTAAGGTCCTCCGAATGCAGCCGATCAAATCTCCCAAGACAAAACCGAACACGGCCGCTTCGATCAACCAGCGCGACATGATCCACATCGTGGCTGGTCGCCATATACCTCAGGAAGTCTTCCAGGGAACTCGTCAGCACCGCTTCTGGATCGGCCAAAACGTCCGCCAAGGGTCCCAGGGACGTCGTGAATTTTTGCAAAGCTGAAGCATCTTCGATTTGATCGCGAATCCACGCAGTAAGTTCCGATTCCCTGTACCGGGCGATGGTGCTTAACAGATGCTCCGCATCGCGTTCCCGGGCTTCTTTCTGGGATCGGTAAAACCAGTAACCTCCTATCGAAATGGCTATCACGGCCGCACAGCACAAAAGCACCCAACCCAATAACATCTTTTTAGGATCGTCGCCTCGACTCATGGCTCTTCCTGTCCCGCTTCTAATTCGGCTAGGGCTTCCCGTGCCGCCGCCTGTTCTGCCGCCTTTTTGCTCTTGCCCACCCCCCGGGCGATCACACGCCCGTCGAGGCTGACCGTGACGTAGAATACCTTGTCGTGATCCGGCCCTTCCTCTTTTTCCACTTCATAGTGAGGAACGAGCCGAAATCTCGCCTGGGTCACTTCCTGCAGCTGGGTTTTGAAATCCTTATCCAAGCGGCGCATAGGGTCTTCTTCGGCCGCCACAGGATCAAGTTTGCCTTCGAAAAGTTTTTGAACCACTTTCGCCGCCGCGTCCAGACCGCCGTCCAGATATACGGCTCCCAGAAGGGCTTCGACGGCGTCGGCCAAAATGGAGGGCTTGGATCGGCCTCCGGAGATTTCCTCCCCCTTGCCCAGCTTCAGCAGAGCCCCCAAGTTTAAGTCGGCGGCGATCTCCGCCAACCGTCCTTCATTGACTAAAGAGGCACGCATGCGGGACAAGGTGCCTTCATCTGCCTCGGGAAACTTGATCACGAGCATATGGGAAACGGTCAGACTGAGCACGGCGTCCCCGAGAAACTCCAGCCGTTCGTTGTCTCCCATGCCGGCATCCGCTTTTTCATGGGCATAAGAGCGATGCACCAAAGCCTGATTCACCCACTTGTCGTTGGTGAATCGATGACCAAGAAGTCTCTGAAGCTGCTGGATGGTTCTTGCGCTCACGGGGATTTCCTGTTAGGAGCAAGAGTCGGTGCGGCCCAAAATCGAGAGTTTTCATTCTTTTCCGTCACCGCTCACCTGTCAAGACGAATGCAAGTGCCGCCGGGAGTCCTTTCGGTGATTTGCTGGATATCCGCTAATAAGCCCACATCTCCAAATTTTCTCCTTCTGGATCGAGACGGGATCATCAATCGGGATCGTCGTGACTACGTGAAAACCCCAGAGGAATTCTTCTTCTACCCGGACGCCCTGGAAGCCCTGAAATGGCTTCGGGAGAAGGCGATCCACGTCGTGGTGATCAGCAACCAATCCGCTCTGCATCGTGGGCTCATGACCTGGGACGCGTTTTTCGAGATTCACCGGTCCATGATCCAAGGGGTACGATCTGCTGGCGGGTGGATCCACGCTGCCTACTATTGCCCGCATCGTCCGGAAGAACATTGCCTTTGCCGAAAACCGGCACCGGGCATGATTCTGGCCGCAGCCTCTCTTTTCGGCATGTGTCTCCATAGGACACCGTTTGTCGGGGATAAGCCCAGCGACGTGGCCGCGGCTCAAAACGCGGGGTGCCCCCCAGTGCTTGTCCGCCGTTTCCCGGATCCTGTCGATGTCCCTGAAAGCATTCCTGTATACAATTCCCTCTTGGATGCTGTAAGAGATTTGTGGTGAGCAACCCGGGGAAGAGGGTACCATCGGGAAACAAAAGGCCGCACGAGTTTTCCGCCGGAGAGGAGGAAGCCATGCTGGAGGCATGCGAGAGACCTTCCGAAAGCCGAAGAGTTCCTGTGGATGCCCAAGGCATCGTCAATTATACGCGCGTCTTTTACAACGCGCCGGCACCCGTGCTTTACGAACAGGCCATCAAACGCCAGGAAGGGCTTTTGGCTCGACGCGGTCCGCTGGTGGTCCGTACTGGAGCCTACACCGGGCGGGCCCCACAGGACAAATTTCTCGTCCGGGAACCCTCCTGCGAAGACAAGATCTGGTGGGGACCCGTCAACCGCGCCTTCGACCCCGCAGATTTTGACAAGCTCGAAGCCCGGCTCCTCGCCTATCTCCAAGGCCGGGAAATCTATGTTCAGGATTGCTACGTTGGAGCCGATCCTCAGTATCGCGTGTCGGTGCGCGTCATTACGGAAATGGCCTGGCAAAGTCTCTTTGCCCGAAACATGTTCATTCGCGTGCGGGACCGTGATCAACTGGTAAACTTTCAGCCCGAGTATACCCTCATCGCCGCGCCCCATTTCCGTGCCTCTCCCGAGTGGGATCACACCCGATCTGGAGCATTTATTATCGAACATTTCGGAAAGAAGCGCATCCTTATCGGCGGCACCGGCTATGGTGGGGAGATCAAGAAGTCCATCTTTACCATGATGAACTTCGTTTTACCGCAAAAGGGCGTCTTTCCCATGCATTGCTCGGCGAATGTGGGTCCGGACGGCCATGCAGCGATCTTCTTCGGCCTCTCCGGGACAGGCAAAACCAGCCTCTCGGCCGACCCGACCCGGACCTTGGTCGGTGACGACGAACATGGCTGGAGCGACAATGGAATCTTCAACTTTGAAGGCGGCTGCTACGCCAAAGTCATTCGACTTTCGCCGCAGGCTGAACCCCAGATCTACCGATGCACCCGGCGCTTCGGCACGATTCTCGAGAACGTGGCCATCGACACTCAGACGCGTGAAATCGACCTGGACAATGACTCGTTGACGGAGAACACCCGAGCCGCCTATCCTCTCTTTTTCATCGACAACGCATCTTCCACCGGCATGGCACCCCACCCGAAAGATATCGTCATGCTCACCTGCGACGCTTTCGGGGTGCTCCCCCCCATCGCCCGACTGCAGCCCCACGAAGCCATGTTCCACTTTCTTTCCGGGTACACGGCCAAAGTGGCCGGGACCGAAGCCGGTGTTACGGAACCCCAGGCGACCTTCAGCACCTGCTTCGGAGCACCGTTTATGGCGCTTCCCCCCACCGTTTACGCCGAATTGCTCAGGCGACGCATGGAAGCCCACGGCTCCCGATGCTGGCTCATCAACACGGGATGGTCCGGAGGCCCTTACGGCATCGGCCGTCGCATGCCCATCGCTTATACCCGGGCCATGGTTCAGGCGGCGTTGAGTGGGCTGCTCGACACGATCGGTTTCCACAAGGAACCTTACTTCGGCCTTCTCGTTCCCCGGGAATGCCCCGGCGTGCCCACGGAACTGCTCATGCCCGCAGACACATGGTCGAGCCCTGAAGCCTATCGGACACAGGCGGAGCACCTCAAGGGGCTTTTCCGAAAAAATTTTGAACAGTACGCAGACCACGTCGACTCTGCCGTGCGTGCGGTTGCAGGCTGAAAGGACATGCCATGTTTTTCCCGCCTTTTCTCGTAATTTTTTTCTTTATTTTCGTTTTCTTGCTCTTCTTGGTTTTCGGACTCGTCAAGTTCGGGCTCTTTGCCATGGCTTTCGCCCGCTTGGGCATTCCTCCCGAACAACTCTTTTCTCTCCTTTTTCTGTGTATCATCGGGAGCATGATCAACATTCCCATCAAACGCATCCCGTTGAAAGAAGACCCCCCGATTCTCAGTCTTATTTCCTTTTTCGGCCTGCGCTACCGTCCGCCCCAGTGGAGACATCCTCGGGAAATGGTTCTGGCCGTCAACGTGGGAGGCGCCGTCATCCCCACCATGATCTCTCTGTACCTTTTGCTTCACGCCCACAATCCCATCCGGATGCTCCTGGCCACGGGGCTGGTGACCTACGTGATCCACCGCATCGCTAGGCCGGTTCCGGGCTTGGGGATTGCCACTCCCATGTTCATTCCGCCTGTGGTGGCCGCATTGGCCGCGCTGGTGCTCAATCACCAGTGGGCTCCCCCGACGGCTTATGTGGCCGGAACCCTTGGGACATTGATCGGAGCGGATCTGCTGAATCTTCACCGGATCCGTGAACTCAGAGCCCCAGTGGCGTCCATCGGCGGAGCCGGAACTTTTGACGGTATTTTTCTCACAGGGATTCTTGCCGTCCTATTGTCCTGGTAAATGGAAGGAAAGATCATGTCGCGGAGCGCTGTTTATTTCATTGATTTACGGGCTGATGATTCCTGCAACCTCCTGGACAAAATCACGCTGCTCTTAAAAGAGGCCGGTCTTTCAAGGCGCATTCCGAAACGGGCCTTGACCGCGGTCAAGATCCACTTCGGGGAACGGGGCAACACGGCCTTTGTGCGCCCCATTCTCGTGCGACCCATCGTCGAGGCCATAGGCGCAGCCGGGGGACGTCCGTTTCTTACCGACGCGGGGACCCTGTATGTCGGCACGCGTGGCAATGCGGTAGACCATCTCCAGACGGCGATACGTCACGGTTTCGTCCCGGATGTGGTGGGTGCGCCGGTCATCATCGCCGACGGCTTGGACGGGGGTGATGAAGTCGCGGTGCCTGTGTGCCTCAATCGGTGTCAGAACGTCTATATCGCTTCCGCCCTAGCACGGGCAGGGGCTCTTGTTTCTGTGGCCCACTTCAAGCTGCATGAACTGGCGGGGTTTGGAGGGGCGATCAAGAACGTGGGCATGGGCGGCGCTTCACGCCGCGGGAAAATGCAACAACACAGCACCATGGCGCCGAAAATCCGCCCGAAAAAATGCATCGCTTGCGGATCGTGCGTCAAGGTGTGCGCCCACGATGCCCTGACCCTGGTGGACCGTCCGGAAGACATGGCCCGGCCCAAAGAATCGATCAAAAAGGTCGCCCAGATCGATGGGGCGAAATGTGTGGGATGCGGCTCATGCATCCACGCCTGTCCGGAGGAAGCCATTGATATCCGATGGGATCAAGACATCCCGGGGTTTATGGAGCGTATGGTGGAATATACCGTGGGGGCGCTTTATGGCAAGCAGGATCAAAGCTTCTTCATCAACTTCTTGACCCAGATTTCCCCGGCGTGCGACTGCCACTCGTCGGCCGATGCCCCTGTCGTTGCGGATATCGGAATTCTCGCCTCCCCAGACCCTGTGGCCATCGACCAGGCCTCGGTAGATCTCATGAATGCGCAAGCCGTGCTGCCCAACAGCCACATCGGGTCCCTGAACCCGCCGCCGAAGGACAAAATCCGAGCCGTGTATCCTCACATCCCCTGGGAACATCAACTGGAATACGCGGAATCTTTGGGGCTGGGGTTTCGGAACTATGAACTCGTCACGGTCCGGCCGCCGAAAAAGAAAAAAAAGTCCCCCTGAGCGTATTCAGGTATTGGGCGCGATCCGACCCTATGTCCAAGAGCGCTTGCCGGGTGTGATGTCTCGGCGGCCCACGTCGGCTTCTGGGGGTGTCCTCGAGGAGCAGGTCACCTCGCGTCCGCGTGGGTCGATAAGAGGCGAACACCCGAGCGGCACGGATGGGGGCGCGGACGGGAATGTTTTGGCCTTAAAACGTGACGGGAAGGACACCCTCACCGGCCCTATAGGACCATTGACGGGAGGGTGGGCAACCCGCCGAGGGGCTGAACCTCAACGCACCCATCGGCCGCAGGGTATTGCCAAAAACTTCGGCCTGCAGTAAAAATGCCGATGGAAGTGCCAAGCTCACTGGTGGGGCTCCCGGACTTCAAATCCGGTGTGGGGCGCTGAGGGGCGTCCCAGGTGGGTTCGATTCCCATGCACTTCCGCCATCTTTAGACGACCGGCCCTTCATGCCGCACAAGAGAGCATAGAACGTTTCCATGTGTGGCACCGAGACGTTATGACGCCGCGCAATGCGCACGGCATGGCCCAAAATGGCTTCCACTTCCATGGGACGGCCCGCCTCGAAATCCAAAAGCATGCTCGTCTTATAAGGGGTCATTTTCCGGGTGTCGGCAATCATCCGCTCCACGACGTCTTCGGGAAGCGGATGTCCGTCGGCGGCGGCCACGGCACACACTTCCTCCATGACGGCCCGAACGAGCCGCGTCGTCTCTTCATGAGCCAGAATATCCTGGGTGCTCGCCCCCCCGCACAAGACGGACATGGGATTAAACGGAGCGTTCCAGACCAGCTTGGCCCACCGCGCGGTGACCACATCTTCGCTGACTTCACAGGGCACACCGACCTGACGAAACCTTTCGGCAAGTTTTTCGGCCTTCGGCGACGGTCCGCACGGATACCGGCCGAGGACCAGACGCCCGTAGTCTTGGTGCACCACAGTCCCCGGTGCCGTCCGGTGAACGCAAATGAAGGCCAGTCCGCTCAAGATTTCATTTCGGGGAAAGGCATCCGCCACGGGCCGCTCCACGTCCACCCCGTTTTGGATGAGCACCACCGTTGTTTCCGGCCCCACAGCGTCCCGGATCAAATCTGCCGTGGGGATCTCCGGGAGGACTTTCAGTGCCACCAGAATCACATCGGGGAAACGGCCCAGTTCCCCGGCACTTCGGACCACCCGAGCCGGGCGAAAATGATAATCGCCTGCCGGACTGAAAATCCGAATCCCTTCTTTGGCCACCATGTCATAATCAGAACGGGCCACCACCGACACGCAAGCTCCACTCTGGGCTAAACGCCCTCCGTAATAGCCGCCGATGGCTCCCGCACCCACCACCAGCACATCCATGGTTCCTCATCCCCCTCTCGTGTTCCCGCTTCCTACGGAGCCGTTGCTACGCTTGGGCCTTCCAGAAGGCGCACTTCCACCGGCACGCCGAACTCTTGGCGAAGCTCGAACGCCGTTTTCCGCACCAATCCTTCCAATTCCTTGATCTCGTCGCTGAAAAGCCCTTCCTCCATCCCCAAACGCACCTCCAAGGCCTTGTACCCCCCCTGCTGGACAAGATGCACAGAGAGCCTTGAAGGGGCAAAACCCAAGGTCTGAGCCACCCGCACGGCAACTTGGTCCTTTTGGATTTTGACGCCTTGAATCACCATGAGGTCGTCGACACGGTCTCTCAGCCATTCCACGCGCATCAGCGTTCGCCCACAGGGACATCCCCCGTCGAGGATCCGGACGCGATCTCCTGTGCGGAACCGGATCAGCGGGAAGGCCTGAATGGTCAAGCTCGTCAACACCAACTCTCCGGATTCGCCCTCCGTCACCGGTTCTTGGGTCTTAGGGTCCAGCACCTCCACCAGGAAGTGGTCCTCGGAGACATGAAGTCCTTCATGGGCTTCGCACTCATAGGCCACCGCGGGCCCCGGCACTTCACTCAGGCCGTAATGCTGCCATGTGGTCACGTGAAGATGATCTTCGATAGCCCGACGCTCATGGTTTTCGGCGGGTTCTCCCACAAGGATCAATCTCTTCAAGGAGAGTTCGTTCGGGTTGATGTCTGCGTTGAACAAGAGGTCTTGGATCTGCACCGCCGAACTGGGGGTGGTCACAAGGACAGAGGTCTTGTAGTCTCGAAGGACGAGAATCTGTTTGCTGATGTGCAGCGCGTTCAAGGGAATCACGCTGGCCTGCAGCGCTTCGGCCCCGTCCTTGTAATCGCGTCCCCAATTGGCCAAACCCGGGTGGAGCACGATCTGAAGGATGTCGTCCGGGCCGACCCCGGCCGCCAAAAGGGCACGAGCGACCATTTCGCGCCAGACTCTGAGATCCCGTGCGGTATAGCCGCTCACGGTAAGCCCGCCGGCAGCGCCCGGCGCCGTATGGATGCGCACAATGTCCCTAAGAGGTACGGCGAACAATCCGTAAGGATAATGCTCTGCCAAATGCCGCCTTTCCGTAAACGGCAGGCGCCGCAGGTCTTCCAAGCCGGTCATCTCGTGAGGGGAAGTGCCAAAGGCATGGAACCGGTTGCGATAAAACGGCACGTTCTTGTAGGCCCGATTGCAGGTAATCTGAAGCCGCTCCAGTTGCTGCTGACGTCGTTCCGCAGGCGTCAACCATTCTCCGTTGCCGTTCCCCGTAGCGCCCATCAGGCCCTCCCTTCTGCAAACTCGCGATAGTCTTTGCCGAGGTACGCCCGTTTCACTTCCTGATCCTCCAACAGGTCTTGAGCTCGTCCGTGGAGCACCATGCGACCTGTTTCCAGCACGTAACCCCGAGCCGCCACCGAGAGGGCCGCCCGAGCGTTTTGCTCCACCAAGAGGAAGGTGATTCCTTCCCTATTGAGTTGGACGATGATTTCGAAAATCTTTTCCACCAGGAGTGGAGCCAGGCCCGTGGACGGTTCGTCCAGCAGGAGCATCTTCGGGCGGCTCATGAGGGCTCGGGCGATGGCCAGCATCTGCTGCTCGCCCCCGGAAAGGGACCCTGCGGGTTGCTTTCTCCTTTCGGCAAGGATGGGGAAGAGCTCAAAAACGCGCTCCAAGTCCCCACGCACCCCGTCCTTGTCGCCGCGCCGCAGACGGACGTACGCCCCCAACCGAAGGTTGTCCAAGACGCTCATGGGCGGAAAGAGCCAGCGTCCTTCGGGCACCAGCCCGATGCCTGCAGTGACGATCTCCGGAGGCTTCAGCCCCACAAGGGATCGGTCTTCAAACAGAATTTCCCCATGCCAGGGGGCGATCAGCCCGGCGATGGCCCGCAATAACGTGCTCTTGCCAGCCCCGTTGGCACCTACCAGGGCGACGATTTCCCCGAGTCTCACGGACAGGCTGACCCCGTGGAGCGCTTCGATGCGCCCGTATCCAGCCCGAAGGTTTCGTACGATCAGCATGGGACGAACCGGCCTCTTTTATCGTCGTTTCCTGCCCAAGTACGCTTCCATGACAGCCTCACTGGACTGGATTTCCCGAGGGGTGCCTTCCGCCAGCTTCCGACCCCGGTCCAACACGACAATCCGGTCGGAGATGTCCATGGTGAGATTCATGTCGTGTTCCACCAAGAGCACCGTGATGCCCAGAGAGCGGATCTGCTGGACCAGTTGGGATAACCTTTCCGTTTCAACAGCGTTCAAACCGGCGGCAGGTTCGTCCAGGAGGAGCACCTGAGGATCACCCGCCAGAGCTCGGGCCACTTCCACCAATCGTTGCCATCCGAACGGCAGGTCCACAGCCCTCTTGTGGGCCACATCGGCAAGACCCACCATGTGCAAAAGCTCCATGGACCGCTGTCTCGCCCATCGTTCTTCCTGTCTGACCCAAGGCCACCGGGCCATGGCCCCGATGAGCCCACAGCGCGTCCGGCTGTGGCATCCCACCAGGACGTTTTCCAACACCGTCATGCTGCCGAAAAGTTCAACGTTTTGAAAGGTTCTTGCAATGCCCCGCCGCACCAGTTCGTGCATCGGCCGACCGTGGATGTCCGAACCGTTCAGACGCACCGATCCTCGATCCGGTGGGAAAGCCCCCGAGATCACGTTGAAAAGGGTGGTCTTCCCCGCGCCATTGGGACCGATTAGCGCATGGATGTGCTTGTGCGCGACGGTAAAAGAAACCTCATAGAGGGCCTGGATGCCCCCAAAGGCCTTGCATACTCCATCAATACTGAGAAAGGCGTGCGGTGCGTTCAAGAATCCTGCCCCCGTCCCCTTCTAGGTCTGCCGGCGAGCACGGCTGCGGGTGCGCTGCACGGCGTCCAAGACGCCTCGGGTCAGCCCTTGGGGAAGAAAAATCATGACCAACATGAGGATCAACCCGTAGACCATCATCTCGTAGTCCGAGAACACGTGAAGCCATTCCGGCAGCAGGGTGATCACCGAGGCGCCGAGCAAAGAACCCCAGATGCTGGCCATGCCGCCGATGACCACCATGGTGACCATCCGGATGGACATCAGGAAATCGAAAGAACTCGGGCTGATGAATCCGAGAAGATGGGCGTAAAGGTATCCGGCCAGCGCCGCCATGACGGCGCTGAAAGAAAAGATCACCGCCTTGAGATGCGCCGTATGGATCCCGCAGGCGGCCGCCGCGCCCTGGCTGTCTCCCAACGCCCGGAGTGCCCGCCCCATGCGTGAATCCACCAGCCGACCGCAGAGCACAAAGAACACTATCACCGTTCCCCAAACCACGTAATAGCCGTTGCGACCCATGCCCACCATCACGGACCCCAGGGTTATAGGGGGGATGCCGATCAGTCCCGAGGCGCCCCCGGTGTATTTGACCCATTCCCGAAAGATGACGTGGGCGATAATCCCCAGGCCGAGTGTCCCCATGGCCAGGTAATATCCCGAAAGGCGCAACACAGGCCGCCCGATGAGATAACCCAACAGGGCGGCAAGGACGATGACGACGGGCAAAGACAACATGGGAGAGCACTGAAAGTGGGTGGTGAGGATGCCTGTGCCGTAAGCACCCAAGCCGAAAAAAGCGGCATGCCCCAAAGAGATCTGGCCCGCGTATCCCATGAGCATGTTCAGGCCCAGAGCCAGCAACGTGTGGATGCCGATAATGATCAAGAGCTGCTGCGTATAGGCATTGCTGATCCCCAACCCAAGCGCCGCAACCCCTAGTGAAAACACCGTCGTCGGCCACAGCCTCCGTCGTGAATCCACCGACGCTCCTTTTCCAAGATCCTAGAATCTCTTAACCATTGATGCGCCCAAGAGCCCGGACGGACGGAAAATCAAGATGATCAACAGTACAAGGAAGGCAATGGCATCCTTGATCCCGGACGAAAAATACCCAACCCCGAGGGATTCCAGAACGCCGAGCACCACGCCTCCCACGGCCGCTCCCCAATGGCTGCCCAAACCGCCCAGCATGGCTGCGCAAAAACCCTTCAGTCCCAACATGGTGCCCATGTCGTAGCTGCACATGGTGATGGGTGCGATGATCACGCCCCCAACGGCCCCGAGGCCGGCACTGAGAGCAAAGGCCAGGAGCACCATGCGGTCACTGGGAATGCCCAAGATCCACGCAGCATGGCGATGAATGGCGCAGGCTTCCATGGCTTTTCCGGTCAGGGTACGTTTGCCGAAAAGGTGCAAGCCCGTCATCAAAGCCACCACAATGCCGACGATCCACAAGCTTTGGGGCATGAGCGCCGCCCCCAGGACCCGCACGGGTTCCACGGACGCCGTAAGCGCCTGGCACGCTGTACGGGTCCTTGCCCCAGAGGCGCATGGCCAAGCCCCGGAGGAAAATGCTTGCCCCAACCGTGATGATAATCAGAGTCAACGGCTCCGGTTTCTTCACCGGACGCAACGCCACCCGCTCCAGAAGCAAGCCCAGTAGAGAAACCATGAGTGCCGAAGCGACAAAAGCCGCCGCCATAGGCCAGCCGACGACCACCCCCAGCGTATAAAAACCTAACCCGCCCAACATGACGCATTCACCTTGGGCGAAGTTGATCAGATCCGTGGCGTTGTAGAGCACATTGAAACCCAGGGCGATTAAACCATAGATCGCCCCGGTGGTGATGCCCGTCAGAAAAAACTGCAGGAATTCGCTCATGGGATGGATATCTTTTCCGTCAAACCCAAAATGAAATCCGCTTCACATCCCGATGGACCATTTGGTCCACCAGAATAATCGCCCGACAATGCCGAAAGAACCGCTCGTCGGAAAACGGCGGCACCCGAGATGAATTCTGGCCGCTCGGGGCGGCCGGAACTTCGAGCCGCCCTGGAGCCAGTTCCCTCTAATCCAGAAGCTTCCACGTGCCGTTTCGGATTTCCACCATGACGAAGGCTTCGGGACCCAGGCCGTTATGATCCTGTGGGCTCATGTTGAAAATCCCGCTTATCCCCACGTGGCCGGAAATCTTTTCCAAGTTGTCGCGAATCTTGGCCTTGTTTCCATTGGTTCCTTTGAGAGCCTTGGCCAATATGTGCATGGCGTCGTACGCATAACCCCCAAAACCCGACACGCCGCCCCCATAACGCTTGTTATAGTCGGCGATGTACTTGGTGAGCACGGCCTTCTGAGGATCCGTATCGGGCAGGAGACCGGCCACGAGAATTTTGCCTGTAGGCAATCGGATCCCTTCTGCGGCTTCCCCGGCCAATTCAATGAACTTGGGCGATGCCACCCCGTGACTCTGGTACAAGGGGAAGGTGAGCCCCAGCTGACGCATGTTCTTGGCCACCACCGCAGGTCCTGGATTAGTCCCCCAGCAGACCACGGCATCGGGATTTTCCCCCTTGATCTTGGTCAACTGAGCGGTCATGTCCGTATCGTTGGCCCCATAGGCTTCTTCTTTGACAATCGTGATGCCGTAATCAGGGGCCTGCTTCACCAGCTGATCCCGGCCGCTCACCCCGAAGGCGTTGGTGACGGACAGAATGCCGATCTTCTTGATGCCATGCTTCTGCATGTGCTTATAGATGGTTGCAACGGCAAGGACGTCGCTTTGGGCCGTTTTAAAGACGTACGGCTTCACGGGCTCCACAATCTGAATGCCGGCGGCGCAACTGATCAGCGGGACCTCGGCGCGTTCCACAATGGGCATGACCGCCAGAGTCGTCGGGGTCAAGCTGGGACCGATGATGGCCAGCACGTTGTCTTTGCTGATGAGCTTATTGACGGCCAGAACGGCTTTCGTCGGATCCCCTTCGGTGTCGTAAATCACCGCCTCCACAGGCCGCCCGTCGATACCCCCTTGGGCGTTGATCTCCTCGACGGCCATTTCCAGGCTTTTCTTCTCGGGGTCCCCGAGAAAGGAGGAAGAGCCGGTGATGGAAAAAACCCCTCCGATCTTGTAAGGCTCAGCGCCGAAGCCCGCCGCCGGTCCCGTCAAAACTCCCAGCACCACCGCCACGGCTGTCATCCACGAGATCCACGGTCTTGCTTTTTGTTCCATCGCCCTTCCTCCTCTGTCCCTTTTTTCTTCACGACCACCGACGGATCGGGACCTTTGGCCTCCCAGCCGCTGATGCCCCGACCCGCCGTCCCACTCGCTACATGCTGTAGACGCGGCTGCCGTTGATGACAGTCACACCGTTTTCCGTCAACACCCGCACGGCTTCGTCCAGATGATCAAACCGGAAGATGATCACCGCATTGTTCCCGCTTTGCTGCACAAAGGCGTACATGTATTCCACGTTGATGCCCGCCTTGCGGAGAATGTCCAGAATCTTGTGGAGCCCTCCGGGGCGGTCTTCCACTTCCACCGCCACCACGTCGGTCTTACCCACCGTAAAGCCGTGGGCTTTCAGGGCTTCTTTGGCCTTTTCGTTGTCGTTGACAATGAGGCGCAAGATGCCGAAATCGGACGTGTCAGCCAGGGACAACGCTCGAATGTTGACCCCGGCTTCGGACAAAATCCGGGTCACCTCTGCGAGACGGCCCGCCTTGTTTTCCAAAAAGACCGAAATCTGTTCCACACGCATGATCGGCCTCCTTTCCAAAGGGCACGCTAAATTTTCCTGTTGTCGATCACCCGGACGGCTTTGCCTTCGCTGCGCGCGATGGTCTTAGGCTCCACCAGCTTCACCTTCGCCGACACCCCCAGGTATTCCTTGATGTTCTTCGTGATCACCTTCTCCAGATCCTGGAGCGTTTTCACCTTATCGGAAAAAGCCGATTCGCCGACTTCGACCAGGACGGTGAGCCTGTCCAGATTGTCTTCCCGATCCACAATGAGCTGATAATGGGGTTCGACGCCTTGAATCTCCATGAGGACACTTTCGATCTGGGACGGAAAAACATTCACCCCCCGGATAATCAGCATATCGTCGCTGCGACCGCTCACGCGGTTCATGCGCACGAAGGTTCGGCCGCACACGCACGGCTCCACGTTCAGACTCGTGATATCCCGCGTGCGGTAGCGGATGACCGGGAACGCCTCCTTGGTGATGGAAGTGAAAACAAGCTCTCCGGTAGATCCCGGGGGTAACACTTCACCTGTGGCCGGATCGATGATTTCGGCAATAAAGTGGTCTTCAAAAATATGGAGGCCGGCTTTAGCTTCTAAACATTCCACCGCCACCCCGGGACCAATGACCTCGCTCAAGCCATAGATATCCAAGGCACTGAGGTGCAGCTTCCTTTCGATTTCTTCACGCATCTTTTCCGACCACGGCTCCGCGCCGAAAAGACCCGATTTGAACTTCAGGTCTTTGAAGTCCACCCCCATTTCGTGCGCCACTTCAGCCAGATGGAGTGCGTAGGACGGGGTGCAGGTGAGGATAGTGGCCCCGAAATCCTTCATGATCATGATCTGGCGTTTGGTGTTCCCACCCGAAATGGGGATCACCGAAGCGCCGAGTTTTTCCGCCCCATAATGGACGCCCAAGCCCCCCGTGAACAAACCGTATCCGTAAGCGTTGTGGATGATGTCACCCCGGGTGGCGCCGGCGGCGGAAAGGGAACGGGCCATGAGGGTCGCCCAGGTTTGGATATCCCGGGCGGTGTAGCCCACCACGGTGGGTTTTCCCGTGGTCCCCGAAGAGGCGTGAATGCGCACCACATTCTCCATGGGCACGGCAAACAGGCCGTAGGGATAATTGTCCCGCAGATCCTGTTTGGTGGTAAAAGGGACACGGCGCAGGTCTTCAAGGCTATGGAGGTCCGACGGCTTGAAGCCCACTTCGTCGAAACGTCTTTTATAAAACGGGACCGTGGCGTAGACACGCTGTAACGTGTTCTGGAGGCGCCTCAATTGAATCGCTTCCAGAGCCTCACGGGGCATGGTCTCGTATTCCATGTCGTAGATCATCGCATGTGTCCTCCTTTGAATGAGCATGACGGGATCTTGGGGTCTTGGTTCGGGCTTAAACAAAAAGGCCGTCGGTTCCAACCACCCACGGCCCTCAAAAATAAGAAAAGCCATGGGCTGCGTTTTCGTCTACCCATGGCTGTTTTCCCGCTGTGGCAGGGCTTTCGTGTCGGCTCTTTCCACCTACCCCGCTCGGCCATGGGTAGACTTCCTAAAGAAGAAGCCCCCCTCATCGCCGATGAAGCTAAAGCGAAAGAACCGCATCATGACCGAAACCCTTCTTCGTCCCCTTATGTGCACGGCGGCGGCTCCAAACTCTCCACCCGTACGGTCCCTTACCGAAGGGAATGCTTTCTGTCAAGGCAAAACCTGCGGTGTGGGTCTCACCCCACAGTCCCGCGGTGCATAGCTCAGAGGATACCCCCTCCATCAAAGGACACGACCGGACAACGAAACCATCCCGGAGATCACCTTCGGTCGACGGACGAAAGTGTTGCCTCCGGACGCGGACGTCCACTTCCCCTGACGATGTGGACACACCCCGACGCACAAACCGGGCAAACCCGGGATCCCACCGTCCAAAGCGCCTCCTTGAGGTCCCGCGACGCTTGCAGGCTTATCCCATTGACCCAAGACGGCTCTTCTCCGTTCTCAAGAATCCGTCGTCCGGATAAAATCCCTTGACCGCCAGGGCCGCGTCGTAGAGTTGAAGCGCCTTGTCCCGTTCTCCCTTGGCCGCCGTCAATCGAGCTTGGTGCCACAACGCCTCCCGTCTGAGGCCGCCCTCCACCGTGTCGGCCAAAGCCGTCCAGCCGGCCAGGGCCTCTTCTGTCCGGCCCATAGCTTCCAAACACATCAATCGCCCGTAATCGATGAGCATCGCCCCGGCCGCTTTCTTGGGAAAGTCCTTGAGGGCCCGGACATACCACGGGAGCGCTTCTTCATAGCGACCGCTCTCGAACAGCAACCGAGCCACAGTCGCCGCGGCCCACGCTGATGCCGCCGTCCCTTTGTGCCCATCCGCCACGGTTTTCAGCCGTTCAAGGTGAGGGTCCAGGGAAACCGCATCTTTCGGATCCAAACTTTCCGTTTCTCTCCATACCGCAGCCAATTCCCGTCGAGCGTTCAGCTCCCTCATGTCCGAATATTCCCCGACGGCCCACGAGATGACGAGCACACACAGGATCCCCCCAACCGCACCCAACAACACGGCCCCATGCCGACGGCCCCAATCCAACAACCGTTCGGTGAAACTCAATATCTCTTCGGCTTTTTCCGTGTCTTTTTTACGAACCTTGATCTTTTTTGCACCCATGAAGGCATCTCCTTGAACGGCTCCGCACCCCATCCGTCACGCCCCACTCGCGCGGGTTCCGCCCCACGCTCCGGCCTCCCCCCTTATCAAAGGTTCGGTTTCTTCGTCAAGAACCGGCCAAAGACCCAGACTGTCCCCTCTTGAAACGATTGACAAAAAGACCGAGGTTTCCTAGGGTAATGAAGCGGGTTCAGGAAGATTTTCTCCCGTGCGAGGTGCCGATACAGGCGCCTTTTTCATTTTCCTCAGAGACACGGCAGGGGACGTTATGGGTGGCAAGGGTTGCGACCACGTGGTCATGGAAAGCGACGCGATGCGCCAAGCACTGGCCCGCATCGCCCGGGAAATTCTTCAGGAAGCCGAGGACCCGTCGGTTCTTGCCCTTGTGGGGATCCACACGGGCGGGGTTTTCCTGGCACGGCGCCTCGGACAAATCTTGGAAAAAGAATACGGGATTCACGTCCCCATCGGTACGCTGGACATCAACCTCTACCGAGACGACTGGTCGCGACTCCACACGCAGCCCAAAGTGCGCGCCACCGTTCTGCCGTTTTCCGTGGAAGACAGAGATATCGTGCTGGTGGATGACGTGCTCTTCACCGGACGCACGATTCGCGCCGCACTGGATGCGCTCATGGACTACGGGCGGCCCCAAAGGGTGCGGGTGGCCGCGTTGGTGGACCGTGGGCATCGGGAACTGCCTATCTGCGCCCACTTTGTCGGGCTGGAATTGAAAACCCGCCCTGAAGAACAAGTGAATGTGTATCTGCTGGAAAAGGACGGAGCCGACAAGGTTGTTGTGGAATGCCGATCCGCGGCCTAAGCGGTCGCTTTCCCCGGACAATACTTTTTCCCGCGGCCGCAGGGGTAGGCCTTGAAGGATCGGGAGTGACGGAGCCGTCCCGTCCACCCCGGGGTTGGAATCATAACCCGAGGCTAGTTCTCGGAGGCCGATTGACCTAGAATTCTGGCCAACTTTCCGTAGGTCATGTTGCCTCCCGTCATGACCACCACCACCTTTTTGCCCGCCAGTCGCTCTCGAATCTTGAAGGCCGCAGCCAAGGCCGCCGCGCCCGCCACTTCAGCCAAATTGTGGGTGTAGCGCAACGCGAGACGGACACCGTTGATCAACTCGTCTTCCGTGAGCAAAACCACGTCACTCACACAATCCTTCAAAATGTAAAAAGGGACCTCGAAAATGGACCGGGCCGCCAAACCGTCGGCCACCGTATCGGCCAAGGGAACGGTGACCTTCTCTTGGCGCCGCCAGGATTCATAGAAAGATGGAACGTTCTGCGCCTGCACCCCGATGAGTTCCACCTTGGGGTTGATGCCTCGAATCACCGTCGCCAACGCGGCGCATCCCGTCCCCCCTCCAATGGGCATGAGAATCGCCTCGACCTCCGGCAACGCCTCGAAGATCTCCAACCCCATGACGGCGCTGCCGGTGATCAAATGAGGTTCGTTGCCCTGCCTCAGGTAATAATAGCCGGCATTCTCCGCCAACTCCTCACAATAGTCTTGAGCGTCGTAGAAATCGGCACCCTTGACGATCAATTGCGCCCCGTAAGCCGCGATCGCCGCGTTCATCTCGGGATCGTTGTTCTCCGGAACCACCACGTTGCAAAAAATTCCCCGCTCTCGAGCCGCCCATGCCACAGCCATGCCGTGGTTTCCTCGGGTCGCCACGACAATTCCTGCGCGTTCAATCTCCGGGGTCACATGCGCCATGAAGTTCACGGCGCCACGCACCTTGAAGGAATTGGTGGGCAGATGGTTTTCATGCTTGACATAGACGTCTGCCCCCAAGTCCTCGCACAACCTTTCGTAGCGGCCCAAAAGGGTTCGGGGAAGGACCTGTTGCAAGACACGTCTGGCCTTGAAAACAGCCAACATGTTCACTTGGTCGATCATATCTCGATAATGCTTTTCCATGGGACTCCTCCAACGGCTACGAGAAGGAAACACGGCACACCCATGAACCGGACCCTCTTGGGCAAACAATGTTTCGTTAAATCAAATCCCACGTCCCGCCCAAAAAAGCAAGGAAAAATATCGTTGAAAATCGGCGGGGGCCTATGTTAGAAAAACGTTGCCCGTGAGCGGGAGTAGCTCAGCTGGCTAGAGCATCAGCCTTCCAAGCTGAGGGTCGCGGGTTCGAAGCCCGTCTCCCGCTCCACACTGTCCACCCAAAGGCCCCGAAGGGGGCCTTTCTGCATTTGAGGGGTCAACCGTACCCCCGCATCGAAAGAGGCCGAATCTGGTGTCTGTCAGGCAAAGGTGAGCAGCATCTCCTGGATTTTTTTCCGCCAGCGGTCGAGAAATATGCCCATTTCTACGGCATCGATCCTGAGGGCCTTCTCCACCGCAGTCAGGTCGAGGAAAGGGCGTCGAATGGGACCGTATTCCAGTTTATGGCACAGGACGTCCGCTATGCGCACGACCACGGGCCAAACAGATCTCCCGGCCGCCTCCTTCGGCCGGTGATGGTAGGCGCAGGCCACAGTGGCTTCCTCGCCACACTGCCACACGTTCAGGCAGACTGCACCCACCTGGCCGTGATCGATCCCCAGGTGCTCTTTTTCCATAGCCACCGAAGACACCCCGGGAGCATCTGCACCCTGGTTGTACTGGTCTTCCAGGATCGTATGCATGGCCTCTCGGAACCGAAGGCACAAGACGGTTTTGCCCACGTCGTGGAGCAGCCCGCACACATAGGCGGTTTCCATGTTCTTGGATCCCATGAGGTGCACGACCTCTGAGGTCAGGATACCGCAGGCCACGGCATGTTCCCAGAGTAGCTTTTCCGCCAGAGACGAAGGGCGGATCATGCTTCGCAGCGCATAGCTCAACACGGCGGTTTCCATCACCTTGCGCCCGAGCAATTGGACGGCCCGAGGAATGCTCAGAGTTGTCGGCGCGCTGAAACCCGGTCGGTACAAGGGGGAGTTGGCCATGCGTAAAACCAGCGCACACAGTCCCGGATCCGCGGAGACCGTCAGGCAGATCTCGTCCAGGTCCGACTCCGGATCGTTCAGTTGCTTCATGAGTTGGGACACCGCGGGGGGAAAAGTGGGGATGTCTCCAATCATCTTGAGCACGTCTTCCGTGGAATATTCGCCGACCTTGAACATGAACCCGCGCCGTTCCTTTCCGCGTGTCCTCAGAGCTTAACGTTTTTTTCGTGTCTACCGTGGACGGCACGCTTTCCGCAGGCGTGGGACGCCGCGTCTTTCGTTTTTCCAAAAGATCCTGAAGATCTTCGGGATAATGTCCGCCGTGGTCTTTACGTCCCGTTGTAAAGATCGGCTTTTCTCCTTGGTCGAGCTTTGGTAAGAGGGGATGTGCTGCGAACTGTCCTTGATCTCTTAAGGAGTCCACGGTGAGTGTGCCAGCTCGCCATCGCATCCGATTCTGGATCGCGGGTTGTTTCGGTCTCGCCTTATTGGCCTTCGTCCTTTTTCGGGCGGATCTTCCCGTTTTGTCCCAGCGCATGGGGGAAATTCATCCCATGTGGGCCTTGACGGCCATAGGGGCCAGCGCTGTGAGCTACGTCTTCATGGGCGCCGTCCTCTTCGAACTTCTCAAGACTTTAGAATACGATCTTCCCGTGGGCACGGTGCTCTCCATTTCCCTCGTCTCCTGTTGCGTGAACTATCTGATGCCCATCGGAGGACTCAGCGGGCTTGCCATCAAGGTGTATCTCCTGAGCCGACAGCGCATTCCTCCCAGCCGGACATTGAGCATTTCTATGGTCCATGGGTTTCTGACCAACACCGTGGCCGTCCTGCTGATCTATCTCGGATTTTTTTACCTGTACGGCCATGCGCAGATCCATGCCAGACAATTGGGAGCCGCGGTGCTCGTTTTGAGCACTGCCCTGGTCTTTACCTGGATGACGCTGCAAATCCTGATCAGCCCCTCCTTTCGGCGCAGGGCTTGGGATGTGGGGGTACGGGGCGCCCATCGAGTGGCAAAACTTTTTAGAAAGCCGTCGTGGATTGTGCCCAAGAAGGCAGAAGCCTTCTATCAGAATTTTGACGAGAGCATGACGCTAATGATCCAGAACAGGTCGCGGCTGAGCCGCCCGATTCTCTACGCCGCCTTGGATTGGATGTTTATGTTCCTGTGTCTGAGATACTCTTTCCAAGCCGTCCACTGCCCCATTTCTTTGCGGGAGCTTGCCGTTGGCTTTTCGGCGGGCATTTTTGCCGGACTGTTTTCCATTACGCCGGTTTCCCTGGGACTGATGGAAGGGTCCATGGCCGGCGCTTTCTATCTCCTTGGCAAGGACTATAACCAAGCCCTGCTGGCGGTCCTTTTGTACCGATTGGCCTACTACTGGTTGCCTTTGGCCGTCAGTTTCACTCTGAGCCGAGTGATGTTTCCGCATCTCCGGCTTGAGGCACCGGCGGGCACACAGGAGTCTTCAGGTGAAACCACCTCATGACCCTAATGACACGGGCCCGGATCGAGATCAGGTGATGCTCTGGATCCATCGGGGCGATCAGGCCTGCGGTCATCGCCATTTCATCAAGGCCATCCGTTATTACCAGCTGGCCCTGGATCTTGCGAGAGCAAGGGAATTCCATGACTTGCACGGCCGCCTGTGCCGGGATCTGGGCTATTTGTACCTGCATCATCATGCGACGGACAAAGCCCGGGAACTCCTCCAAGAAGGTCTCGAGGTCTGCGCCGATGACCTCGCCGTCCGTTTCGGCCTGTTGAGCAATCTGGTTTCTGTCTCGATGCTGGAAAACGATTACCGTCAGGGCCTGCTCAGATTGGAGCAAGCCTTGGAAGCCTTCGAAACGGCCTACCCGGAGATGCGCGGCGCGCCTTTCGATTTGATGGCTTCCTACACGTCGCTCTATAGGTTGCGTCGCAGCCTTCGCCGGATTGTGCTCTTGCTGGACGAAGGGATCAATCCGGATCGAATCCGCGTGATTTATCGCTTGGCGCCGCCGCCGTGGGATCCGAAAGGATGACCCTGCCACGCGTCTTTAAGCATTCGGAGAGGGTAAGCCAACACAGGCTGCCATCGTTTTCGGATCTGGAGCAAGCCGCCACGGTCATATAATTCTTGCAGACCGATCTCAGGCTGTTTTTGCCATTGGAGGAGAGGCGGGCCGAGAGATTCCACGGCGAGTGGGAACACCACTCCCGCCTCTTGGGGCACCAGCCGGCCCAATCCTTTGAAACGGTAAAGCTCTTCCACAGACCGTGCCCCGTCGAGAGGGCGGTAACACAAGCGGAATGAGCTCCACGGCAGCACGGGCCGCTCCAAAATGAGGCGCCCTTCCGGCCAGGTCCGGAATTGGACGAATGGAACGGGAATGAGCAAAAGAACCGCCAAGACGGTGGTGACCAGGATGTCCCATCGGCGCGCTCTGCGCTCTGCACTGGGGAACTCCGGTCCGGATTCTCTTGGGGCGCTCGTCATGGAATACCCCGCGTCGCGTGAAGAAAAAACCCTTGGATTTCCAGTCTCACCACGCGGCGCATTCTAAAGGCTTGACCCGTCGGCCGCAATCAGAGAAAAGATCCGTCTTCGAGTTCACATCCTCCTGCGAGGTCATTCCATGATTCACACGCTGCAGCACATCATCGAAAGCCAGATCCGACATCGGGTGGACCATCACGGCGGTCTTGCGTATTGGCGCCTTCCGGCCTGTGTGGGGATAGCGCACGTCCATGATCCCCTCTTTGGGAAATTACGGGAAGTGGTCGCACCGGATCACGCCCTGCCTCACGATCTGCTGCCTTCCGCCGCCTCGGTCATCGTGTTTTTTCTCCCTTTCCGCGAAGACCTCGCAAGGGAAAACCGGCGCGAATTTCCGTATGCCTCTCGATCTTGGGCCGAAGCCTACGTCGCCACAAACACTCTTATTTCGGAAATCTGCTCGGCCGTTCAAAAGCATCTGGCCGAGCAAGGCCATGAATGCGCCGTCACACCGGCGACGCACAATTTCGACGAGAAACGCCTCGTGAGCCGGTGGTCTCACAAGCATCTCGGCTATATCGCCGGCCTCGGCACATTCGGCCTCCATCATCAGCTCATCACGGCGCAGGGTTCTTGCGGGCGTCTCGGAAGCCTGGTCACCTCAAAACCCATGGAACCGACGCCTCGCCCTGGAGAGGAACACTGTCTGGCCAAACGCGGCCATGCCTGCATGGCGTGTATCCACCGGTGCACCTATGGCGCCCTCACAATGGAGGGTTTCGATCGCCATCAGTGCTACGCTCAACTGTTGGCCACCGACCGCCACTTCACCGATCTGCCTCTTGTGGATGTGTGCGGCAAATGCGTGGCCGATGTCCCTTGCAGTTACGGGATTCCTAGGGCCTCTACTGCCGAGCGCAAGTGACGGATCCAGATGTCCACCACGGCCGGGATCTCCCCCATGCCGCGAAACACGGGGACCGCCGTCATCCCCTTGGCCTTGAGTTGTGACTTCCAACTGTCCGGATCTTCGCCCGCCATATCGTTTCGAGCATGATCCCCGGCAACCACCATGAAGGGCATCAAGTAGGCTTTCTTGACCCGTTTACTCTCAAGCACGGCGAGCACGTCCTCAAACCGGGGGAATCCATCCACAGTGGCCAGGAACATCTGTCTGTCATGCTTCTGGAAGTAGGCATCCATGGCGGTGTAGATGGCATCGGCCGGGTGATGCTCACTCCCGTGCCCCATAAAAATCACCGCGTCTTCGGGCCGACGCTCTCGGGGAACACTTTCCGCCATGGCCTGGACCACTTCCGTCATATCTTCAGCGGAAGAGAGCAACGGGCGAGCGAATGTCACTTTTTGGAAGCCTCCCACCATCTGCGCGAAAAGGCGACCGTTCGTGTATAAATCATGGAATTCGGCCCCGGGAATGACGTGCAAGGACAGGACCGCCACATGGGTGTAATTGTCTTCCATGAGCTTGGCCAAGGCGGTTTCCGGGGAGTCGATGGTTTTCCCTTGAGCGCGGAGTTTTGTGCGGATGATGGAAGACGTGTACGCCCAGCGCCTTTCCATGTGAGGAAAAGCCTCTCCAATGCGTTGATCGACAATGTCGTAGGCCTTTTGGGCTTCGGGCACACTAGTTCCGAACGCTACCACAAGAATGGCCGGTTTGGGCCCACGCGTCGGTGCATGCTTTGCCATCGCCTGTTTTCCCCCCAAGGTTCCGAAAAAGAGAATGACGACCCCCAAGAGACCGAGAAGAACGTATCGCTTATTCTCGAAACGCCGCACCATAAACGATTCCTCCCTGTGATTGGAAGACAAAGCCGAGCTCGCAGAACATCTCCCGTTTCAGCCACAAATGCGTAGGGGGGGTCCGAGAAGGGTCATGCCTTGCTCGCTGTCCACCCGCGCTCGCACACAAAGGATTTCCTGCATGCCCCGGGTGAGCATCCTCCACCAGTTTTCGGCGACCTCGAATTCGCTTCGGGCGACACCCACAGCATGAGCGCCGAAGCGATCCATGCAGGCATAAGCGCCCCAACTGTCTTCCTGCAATTCTCCACCGCCGGTCACATAGACAATCAGACCTCTTTTCATGATGATCCTCCGGTTTAGGGGCACCCGGGAACACGGCTCGGTGCTCCCGGGCGGTTAAAGGGTGAAAGGAACGATGAGGAGGGTGGTGCCGGGAAAAGAGTGGGCCGCCCTTTTCCCAAAAAAAAATCCTTGGAGCCGCCGGCTCCAAGGATTGCACCCAGTTTCACTTCGTCCTCGCGGTGGAAACGTCTCGGCATTCACCGTGCCGCGTTTCCCAACGGTCAGGCAGGTCTTCTGGCTTACGGATCCTCCGGTGGCCTGTACCTTCCCAGCGACTTTGGGTCACCAGTGGCTTCTTCTCAGGCACCGTCCCCGTTCACAGCGGCGGGACCGCTCCCGATTTACACGGGATTCCCTTTTAAGCAGCAAGCACCTGACCGCTCAAAGTAAAATTTCACTCTTCCGCTAGCGCGGAAGACCAGATCTTGTCAAGAGAAAACTTTTTCTCCCTCTTAAGCCTTTCGTCTGAGAGATGGTGTCGTGCAGGGCGCCGCGCCCTATGGACAGGGATCTTTCCCCGAAAGCTTCGGGGGCCGCCGCACACGCCGCATTCTCTTTTTCTAGGCACCGACGTTCCCCAAAACGGTCCCGTACCCTCCGCACGGCAGCGGCCATCCCGCTCATGGCTCCTCAACGGCTTTGCCCACGACCATCTCCACCCCATCCGCTCGATCCTCAACTTCCATCACAATACCGCCGTGGTGGGCGATGACGCGTTCCATTTTCGGTTTTTGTTCGGTGGTGAGACGAATTCGAAACCGTTGTCCTGGACGTAAAAAGCGCAGACGTAAACTTACGTCGAGAAATCCTGCTCAACAATCGTCCCGGTAATCGGCTACGGAGCCGTCATCCCAGGGAGGTTCTTTCCTGGAGCGGTTCTGGTTCATGAAATTCCCATCTCGCCTTGACACAGCTCGTGTTTTCCTTCACATTAGCCGGGCAAGGGAAAGTCGAAGCTTTCCGATCGAAGGCCCAAATCCGAAGGGCTCACGGCCCCTCAGCCCAATCCTCGGTCACGAAGACCTCATGAAAAATCCCCTGAACGTTATCGTACGAGAATTGACAGATTAGAGGAGGTTGCCATGAGACACCAGGTTTTCATTCAGGTCTTCGTCACCAGCATCCTTTGCGCGCTCCTTTGCGCCCACCCCGCCGTGGCCCATTTCGGCCTCATCCTCCCCTCCGACGACATCGTCACGTCGGAAGATCCGAAGACCCTGACCGTTCAGGCTAAATTCCTGCACCCCATGGAAGGCCAATACATGGAGATGGAAAAGCCCAAACGGTTCGGTTTTGTTCACAAGGGCCGGAAAACGGACCTTACGCCATCCCTGCAGCCCCGTAAAGGACGATCTGCCGATCAGGATCGCGAGTTGACCTACTGGGAAGCCAGTTACAAGATCCAAAAACCCGGCGACTACGTCTTCTTCCTCGAGCCGGCCCCGTATTGGGAGCCGGCGGAAGACAAGTTTATTGTGCATTACACGAAAGTCTGCGTCCAGGCATTGGGGTTGGAAGAAGGCTGGGACACGCCTGTCGGGCTGGAAACGGAAATCGTGCCGCTGACGAGGCCGTACGGATTGTGGACGGGGAATGTTTTTACCGGGCGCGTGCTTCTTAAGGGGAAACCCGTCCCGTATGCCGAAGTGGAAGTAGAATACCTCAATGAATCGCCCGATAATCCATCCAAGGTGGCCGCCCCTTCCGATCCGTACGTGACTCAGGTGGTCAAAGCCGATGGAAACGGCGTCTTCACCTATGCCATGCCTCGGGCCGGCTGGTGGGGCTTTGCGGCCCTCAGTGAAGCCTCTTGGAAGCTGAAGAAAAATGGAACGCCGAAGCCTGTGGAAATCGGTGGCGTTATCTGGGTGCACACCACCGACATGAAGTGATCCCCACACATGGGAGAATAACATGGGCCGACACCACCACGATCCCCCGAACCATCACGCCCGTCATGATGACCATCCGCATCACGGCCACGGCCATCATCACGGTCATGATCATGGACCACACTCGCCTCCTCGAGGGGAAGCTCCTATGGAGGAGCCTCCCGCTCCGGTCCTCTCCACGAAGGACAAGCTGGCTAAGATCCTTGACCACTGGATCCATCACAATAAGGACCACGAGGTGTCGTATCGCCAGTGGGCGCAGAGGGCCCGATCTGAAGGCTTCCTGGAAGTGGCCGAAGCGTTGGAAACCGTCGCACAACGATCCGCGGAATTGAATGACCTGCTGGAGCACGCAAGGCAACACCTTCCCTCGTGACCCCGGACACTACCGAGGAGGATTCCCATGGCGCAGGAATGGTTCCGGACGCATTGTGCTCGTTTCGATCATGGTGGCTGTGGCTTGCGAGTTCGCGTTACAAACGGCCGCGTCGATGAGGTGACCCCCGATCCCGAGGATCCTTTCAGCCACGGGTGGCACTGCCGAAAAGGATTGGCGGCCAAGGATCGACTGGAAAGCCCGCTGAGAATCACCCGACCGCTGCGGCGCAACGGCCCCCGAGGCTCCGGCCGGTGGGAGCCCGTGAGTTGGGACGAAGCACTGGATTTGCTGGCTCAGAGTTTCACTCATGCCTTGCGCCTGTCCGGTCCGGAAAGCCTCGCCTTCGCTCAAGGAGCCCCTAAGGGCCCGGAGTTTTTTCTGCTCCTACGTCTGGCCAACTTACTCCGGTGTCCCAACGTGGCCGGCAGTCAGCATGTGTGCCACATGCCCCGGGAACAGATGGCTTTGGTCACCTGTGGTTTTTTCCCGGTGGCCGATTTTCATGGCCCGTCCCGGTGTGTCCTCCTTTGGGGAAGCAATCCTCTCGCCACCAACGAGGAAGGGGTCTTAGGGGGGCACCTGCATGAATGCTTGAAACAGGGAGCGAAGCTCGTCGTTGTGGACCCTTTGCGCACGTCCCTTGCCGAAAAGGCGGACATCTGGCTGCAAATCCGCCCCGGCACCGACGATCTTCTCGCCATGGGCTTTATGCACGTCATTTTGGAAGAAGGGCTCTACGATCGCGAATTTGTGGAACAGTGGACGGTCGGCTTTGATGACCTTCGGCAAGCCGCACGGGCCTACCCGCCGCACCGTGTGGCGCAAGGATGCTGGGTGGACGAGGAGAAAATCACGGCGGCGGCTCGGCTCTACGCCCAGAGCCGCCCCGCGTGCCTCCAGTGGGGTAACGCCCTGGAACATACGCCCAACAGTGCGGATACCTGCCGAGCCTTGGTGCACCTCATGGCCGTGACCGGAAACCTTGAAGTCCCGGGGGGCAACGTCCGAGCCGACATGCCTCGGCTCATGGCCCTCAAGGACATGATCGCACTGGACGACTTTCCCGACCGGCCGAAGAAACTTCTCAATCATCATCACAAAATCATTCCACGATTGATTTCCGTTCCCAGCTGGATGGTGGTGCGCTCAATCCTGCAGCAATCCCCCTACCCGATCCGCTGTCTGTATGTGCAGGGAACAAACCCGATGCTGAGCTATTCTGAGGCGCCGAGTGTTAGAAAAGCCCTAGAATCTTTGGATTTCTTGGCTGTGGCCGAACAGGTCATGACCCCGACGGCCGCTTTGGCCGACCTGGTGCTCCCCGTGGCGCTCCCCATGGAATACGACGACATCGGCCATTACGGGTTGCCGCACGGATTCGTCACGGCACGTCCCAAGGTCGTGGATCCTCCCGAAGAATGCCGGTCGGACCTATGGATTCTCAACGAATGGGGAAAACGCATGGGATTGGGCGAGCGATTCTGGCAAGACCCGGGAGAAATCCTCGAGGCCATCTTGGCGCCTTCGGGACTGTCCTACCAAGAGTTCTGCCGAAAAGGCGTGCTCTTCGGGCCAAAACGCTTCCGGACCTACCTCGACAACGGGTTCAAGACACCTTCCGGCAAGGTGGAGCTGCGCTCCTCTCTTTTGGAAAAATGGGGCTTTCGTCCGATACCCTTGGCCGAAGATCCGGCTCCTTTGCCGGATGACTTCCCACTGCTGTTGACCAGTCGCAAACCCAAGCATTTCTTTCATTCGGCGTATCGGCACGTCCAAAAGCTTCGGAAAAAGCATCCCGAACCCGTCGTCTGGATTGCCCGCGATTCGGCACTACGGCTTGGCATCGCCGAGGGCCAGGAGGTTTTCATTGAAACCGCTCACGGTCGCATCCGCCAACGAGCCCATGTGACGGACGCTTTGGTCCATCCAGTCATTTTGGCAGATTACGGGTGGTGGTTTCCTGAAAGAACCGATGATCCCCTGCGCAGTTGGGACACCTCTAACCTGAATGTCATCACGGCGGTGGATCGCACGGATCCAATTATGGCCACACCGCGGCTGCGGGCCATCCCCTGCCGGGTTATCCCCGTCTAGCGGCGGTCACCAGCACCAGCCGTGGCCAAAGTAAAACCGCCACCAAATGGGAGGATACCGGTCACAGCCCGAGTAAGGCTCCCGAATGACCACGGGCTCTTCCGGCCACAGGTGCATCTCTTTGACCTCGATCACGGGATAAACATACGGCACGGCCCCGACCGGACGCTCTTCCGTTCCTATGAGGGTTCCCGCCACGGTGACCAAACGGTTCGGGGCGTAGAGCGCCGTGTCCACAAATCGGGGTTCCTTGGCCAGAAAACGGCCGCCCGACCGGGTCGAGTCCGAGGGTTTACCTTGCCTGTCCGCCGGCAATTCCAAAATCTCAAACCACGTGCCGTCTTTCCTGTTTTCTCCTGAAAGGATCTTTCCGCTCCAGATGGCGATTTTCCCGTTGTAAAAGCTGGGATTTCGCCGGACCTCTTCCAAGGTGAGACCGGGGGTCGCCTGCTCGCGCACCGCAGGGGATATGACATGAGCACACCCGCTCAGGAGCAGGAATCCTCCCAAAATCCATACAATATGTCCCCTACACATGGTTTCACTCCGTGCCACCGATTCCGCAGGCCGGCCCATGCTTGGCCAAAGCCTCCGCCGTTGCGGTCAATTCCAAAAACCATTGATGTTTCGGACGGCCTTCCTTCTCATCCATCTCCTCGAGGATCAGCCGGAGAGGAGACACTTCGAGACCGCCCCCGCGCTGCCCCAAAACCACCACTTCCCACCGGCCCTGGCGCAGCATGGCGCTCATTTCCCGAGCCGCCGCCGATCCCATGCGGCTGGCCAGTATGCGATCAAAGGCCGACGGCACACCCCCGCGTTGCAAATGCCCAAGGATGGCCGTGCGGACTTGATAAAGACCGTGGCTCTCCTCCTCCAGGAGGCGGCTGATGAAATCCGTCGTGTAATGTCGGGAGGCGCTCTCGTTACGCAAATAGATGACCATCCGTTTCCCGCACTGAAAGCTTTCCCGAAGTGCCTTGACGTCCTCGTTCAGTTCCGCCAGCGTAATCCCCTTTTCCGGCAAATAGGCCTTTTCGGCACCGGAAGCCAAAGCGGCCATTAAAGCCAAGTATCCGGATTGGCGTCCCATGACCTCCACAACAAAAGTCCGCCTCGTGGCGCCCGCCGTGTGGCGAATCTTGTCAATGGCCTGGACGATATTATTCAAGGCGGTGTCGCCGCCGATGGTGAATTCCGTGCCCGGAAGATTGTTGTCGATGGTCGCCGGAACCAGAACGATGGGAATAGCCAATGCCTTGAGGTCCGCCATCCGCTCAGCCCAACGCGCCACATTCAGGTAAGTTCCCAAGCCCCCGATGGCAATAAGGCCGCGGATGTTATGCTTTTCGATGGTTTCGGCCACCCGCTCGAGGTCTTCGTCGCTCACCGTGTGGCGCATGGTGCCCAATTCGGAACTAGGGCGATTGACCCACGAGGTCAGTTCGTTCCACTCAAGGGCCATGAACTCCCCGCGGATGAGGCCCCAAAAGGCATCCCGGACGCCCAAAACGGGAAATCCTTCGTTCATGAGGCACCGCGCAGCGATGCTCACCGCCGTGTTCATGCCCGGTGCGTCCGCACCACCGGTGAGTAGAGCCACGGCACCATCGCCGTGCGTGGCCGCTGCAGGTTCAATTCGGGTCAGCGTCTTGATCAGCTCCAGCGTGCGCACGAAACCTTCCCCGCGCAGTTTTTGAGCCTCCTGGTAGTGCCCCTGGTCGATCTGCTTCCCTACCGCCTGGCTTTTTTCCACCACTTCCCTTAAGGGCGTCATGACCACGCGGTTTTTTTGCAACCCGATCATGTGCCTGAGCGTCTGATCACCTGCGCGGACCAAAGCGTCCACAGCAGCCACCCCCAGTCGGGTTGCCAGAATCCGATCGAAGGCCGACGGAGCCCCGCCTCGCTGGACATGGCCGAGCACGGTGACGCGCACATCAATCCCGAGCCGCTCCGCAAGGATTTTCTTCAATTCCTCGGTTCGGATCGGCAGCCCGTCGGGATGACGGGCACCTTCCGCCACGACGACCATCTGGTGAGGCCGACCGATGACCCGAGCCCTTTCGATGGCTCGTGTCATCTTTTGATGCCAACGCAGGTCCAATTCTTCTTCCGGGACCAAAACCCAAGACGCCCCCCCGCCCAGTGCGCCCATGAGGGCCAGGTAGCCGCAGTGGCGTCCCATGGTCTCCACGACGAAGGTGCGCTGATGGGATGCCGCGGTGGAGGTCAGATCGTCAATGGCCTGGACGATATGATTTAAGGCCGTGTCCACGCCGATGGACATGTCCGTGCCGTAAAGATCATTGTCGATGGATCCGGGAAGGCCGACGACGTGCAAGGCCTGAGGAACATTGTCCACGCCCTCCAGTGCACCTTCTTTTTGGAGCGCCTCTAGATGAGACGTCCATTCTTCAGCCAACACATAGGCGCCCATGAGCGATCCATCGCCTCCGATCACCACAAGGGCATCGACTCCGAGACCGACCAAGTTGCGCACAGCCGACAATCGCCCCTCACGCGTCCGGAACCGCTCCGATCGCGCCGTGCCGAGAAATGTCCCTCCCCGGGGAAGAATTCCGCCGACGTCATTCCATCCCAAAGGACGGATGAAGCCGCTGCCGGAAACCAAACCTTCGTAACCGTTATACACACCGTAAACGTCGAATCCACAATCCAAGGCGCGTCGGACCACTGCCCGCACCCCGGCATTCATTCCCGGTGCATCCCCGCCACTTGTCATCACCGCAAGACATCTGCCCATGAGTCTGTCCCCTCCCTCTAAAATGTCCTCTGCAATGGCGGAACCGCGCCCCGCCCGGGCATGGCATAACTGGCAAGCGCCGCGGCGGCAAGGCTTCCTTCCCCGTCACGGATCTGCACAAAGGCCGTGCCAACTCGGGAGCCGCATTTGAGCACCTGGGCCTCGGCGGTCAGGTCCGAACGGCCGGCCCCAAGGAAGTTCACGCTCATTTCGATGGTCGGGGTGAAGGCTTTTTCATCCAAGAGCGAAAGCAACGCCATCGCTCCAGCAAAGTCGGCAAGGGCGCTCACAATACCCCCTTGGACCATGCCGCGCGAGTTGCACATGTGCGCTTGGTAAGGAAGCAGCACCCGAGCCTTGCCGTGCCGAGCTTCCAAAACTTGCAGACCGAGCCACTGCACCGCGGGAACCCGTGTGATGCGTTTCGCCACCGCCTCACAGACATATTCCGTCACGCCGTCCGTTTCTTTCATTCGCCTTATCCCCCATTGAACGACCTTTTCTGAACAATTCTGCATCCCAATCGGCTTGCATTTCCGATGGTGCTGTGGTAGGCACCGAGCCAATCCCGTCCCAGCCGGGACGTGTCGGGGCGTAGCGCAGACTGGTCAGCGCACCTGCCTTGGGAGCAGGGGGTCGGCGGTTCAAATCCGCCCGTCCCGACCACGAATCCACAATTTCCAAGCGTTCCCCTGGAAGTCCCAGACAGCAGACACCCCCAGTGGGGTCATTGTGCCACGCGCCAACCCGGGGAGCAACCCAAGGGGGCGATCTGAAAGTGGGTGTCCCCTCATATCCCAGCCCCCTGGACGATGCTTTAGAGCACACGGTTATCTGGCCAAAGCAGGGCCGGCGTGAAGATTCCTTTCAAGGTTTTTTTCTCAAGGAAGTGCAGTAAATTCCATGAAGTCCCCGCCGGCACCAAAGTCCGGACGTCAGGCCCACCGGCTTGTCCGACGCAGCGGATACACATCGGCGAAACGCCGCACCGTCGGATGAAAAGGCGATCGGCATGTGGCGCTCATTCATCCGCTTCGTCCGGTTTTCCTAAATCTTGACCACAGTGAACGCCGCCCGCCGTGAAGAGGGGGAATCATCGGCCCAATCAATGCGTGATGGCTCTCCGCATCGGTTTTTTCTCTTGAGGAGGAAGGACACCTGCCCTATGGTGAATTGAAATCACATTCCATATTTGAAGCCCAGAGACCTTAACAAGGAGGTGACCGATGGCCAATTTTCTCTTTGTTCTCAGCCGCAACGATCATGAAGCGGCAAGCCGTTGTTTCCAGTTCGCCAAGATCGCCCATTCCCAGGGCCACAAGGTGGATGTTTTTCTCATCGACTCGGGCGTCACTTGGGCGGACACAACCCGCGACTACACCCTCAAGACCCCTACAGGAGACTGCATCAACGATTATCTCCCTTATCTGGTCCAGAACGAAATCCCCATTTACGTCTGAATCCCGTGCGCCAAAGCTCGTCAGGTGGACGAGTCGAAGTTTTACCCCAACATGGCATTGGAGAGTGGATCTTTGCTCATCAGTTTGGCGGCGGAGGCTAAAGTTTTTAATTTCTGAAATGTAAGGGAGTGGCGGGACATTCTCCAACAAGTGCGATCCCCGGCTCCAGGATGTCAGCCTAAGTTCCATCCATCTCTTTTAATGGGTGTCTGTCCTCGTGCCGGGGACTGGGGGACCGGCTTCTCCGGTCCGTGCAGTCGGGCCGGAGCGTCCCCGTTAAGGGATTGAAGGTCGGGAACGACCGAGATGACGGACATCGAAAACTCGTGGAAAAAGGTGCCCACTCTTCCGAGGAGAAAAGCATCGATGAGGCCCGTCCGGTGAAGGGGGCGATGAAAAATCGCTCTCTCAATACACTATTGGGAGCACATTGGCTCCGAGGCATGGCGTACCTTTGGTGCCCTCCGCGAGGGTCAGGTCCGCCCCTCCGACGGCCCACGTGCGCTGAGTCCTGCTCCATGTGGGAGCACGATGACGTCTTTGAGCCGACGATCCGGGAAAAACCTCTTTTATCTCTTGCCGCCTCCGACGGGTTGAACGTCAATGACCGTAATTGTGGTCTCACCCGTGAACGTCGCGCCGTCTTTGGTTTGGCCGATGAGGGTCAGCATGTTTTCACCGGGGACTTGGAGATCCCCGGTATCGGCCAGGGCTTTCACTTCCCCCATTTCGAACTTGGCCACGAAGTTCCCCTGATTGTCCGCCTTCCACCAACTAATGGGAATACCGTTCAGGGTCACCGACCCTCCAATGACGCTGCTGTAGGCAATGCTCGTGTGCACCGTCACGACCTCGCCCATACTCTGGATGTTGAGGGTGCTGGGCGACGCCTGAATGGAAATGTCGAAAGCGCCGGACATTGTCGGTTGAGAGAAGATGCAGCCGAGCAAAACAA
This sequence comes from Desulfosoma profundi, assembly GCF_055387865.1. NCBI lineage: Bacteria > Pseudomonadati > Thermodesulfobacteriota > Syntrophobacteria > Syntrophobacterales > Syntrophobacteraceae > Desulfosoma > Desulfosoma profundi. The sequence continues at coordinate 541,750 of NZ_AP042420.1, forward strand.
TGCCGCACAGGATCGGCTTCCACAAATCTTGGGTGCGTTTGTGCATGTTGTTCTCCTTTTGTTTTGTCCACAAGTGTGTAAGGGAGAGGCGATCCTGAAGGCCGTCTCTCATCGGCTGCGGGTCCCAACAGATGTCCACGGTTCCGAAATCCATAGCCCCTGGGTCGCCCCCCCGCGGCTGAGCATTCCCTGGGCTCACACCACCCTGCTAACCCAGCTCTGACTGCCAGACCAACTCATATTTGTATGGCATGTTAAAAAGTTTTTGGATCTTGGGCGTGCGCCTTTTTCGGCCATTGCACGGCGCGTTGACTCCAACCGCGCGCCCAAGAAACTGCGCTTCCGGGCTTCGTCCGCCGGCCTTTGTGTGACATAACCTCATGCCTCGTTAAAGGGATTGACAGCCCCCGCCACCCTTGGCTAGATTACTGCCCCTGCAGTGAATGGTGATTCATTCAGAAAGCCTCTCGACAGGGTCTCGAGGGGCTTTTTCTTCCCGCGCGCTCAGGCCGTGGAGAAAAAGGAAGACCGCTATGGATGTCGCCCACATTCTTAAGCCCTTTGCCGAAGTCAGCCGCGCGCTGTGCGACGGCGTAGACTCCGCCGACGTCATGAACCTCATCGCCCGGCGCCTTACGGAATCCCTCGCCATCAAAGGAGCCGTAATCAAGGCCTACGACAGGAACCGATCACGTCTGGAACTGGTGGCCGGCTTCGGCCTGAGTGAAAACTTCCTGTTTTCCAAACCGCGGGAGGGCAGCCTGTGCGCCTCCGTCCCGCCTCAGGTGCTGCAAATCGACGATGTTCGATCGCATAACGACAGCGGCGATTTTGAAGCCATGCTCCTGGAAGGGATCCGGGCCGTGGCCGTCATCCCCCTGGAGGTGGAACAGCAGCCGGCGGGAATGTTGGCCTTGTGTGCCGCTGAACCCCGAAAATTCAGCAAAGAAGAAATCCAGTTTGCGGAAGCGCTCGCCGGTCGGGGCATTGTCGCCTTGGCCTGGGAGCGTAAACTGGAAAGCTTGATCGAACGGGAACGACGTTACCTCAGCAGTTTCCAGGAAATCTCCAACGCCATCAATTCCACGCTGAACATCAACAAAGTCTTGGAATTGGTGGTCACCAAGATCACTCAAGTCATGGGCGTTTTGGGCACCACCGTGCGCCTCTTGGACACGAAGTCCAACACTTTGTACTTGGCTCAAGCCTACGGCCTCAGCGAACGGTTTCTGAAAAAGGGCCGGTAGATGCGGCCAAGAGTATCGCCGAAAACATGGCGGGTCGGATCGTCGTCATCGAGGATGTCTACACAGACCCCCGCATCCAGTATCGGAGCGAGGTCATCGAGGAAGGCATCCGGAAGATTCTCTCCATCCCGCTGCAGGTTCGCGGCAAGGTGATTGGGGTGCTGCGTATCCTCACCGGGGAACGCCCCCCATTTCATGATCTTGAAATTCAGTTCGCCGCCGCCATCGCTCAGCAATGTGCCATGGCCATCGAAAACGCGCGCATGTACCAGCGTGTCAAATACGAATACCAGCAGCTCCTCATCGAATTCGGCTACGAAGGAAGCAGTCGCTGAGAGCAAAGACGGTCATGAAAAACGGGCAAAACTTCCTCAGAATCCAGACTCAGGGCGACCCCGATTTTATGGGCTGCGTGGAAGAGCGTTGCAGCCAGAAAATTTCTCTTTGTTATCAATGTGGAAATTGCACGGCCAGCTGTGCCTTTACGGGCGACTACGATTTCCCCGTCAATCAGATCATGCGTCTCATTCAGTTGGGGCAAAGGGAGACCGTGCTCCGCTCCCGGGCCATCTGGCTCTGCGGCCAGTGTCAGGCCTGCACGGTGCGATGCCCGTGCACCCTCGATGTGGCTCGGGTCATGGCGACCCTACGGACCATGGCGCTGGAAGCCGGCTGTGCGGCGGACAAAAACACCAAGAAGTTTGCCGACGAGTTCCTGCGGTCAGTCGCTCTCTTCGGGCGGGTCTTCGAAACCGGCCTCGTTGCCGCTTATAAGGTGCGCTCAGGGTCCGTCCTGGCCGACATGGATCTGGTTCCGCAGCTTCTCAAAAGAGGAAAGCTCGGCTTTATGCCTCATCGGATCGGAGGCCGCAGGGATGTGGCGACCCTTGTAAAGCGCTTTTCGGACGCTCTCTAACAACCCTTTCTTGTGTGCAGGTGGCGAGAACTCATGAGCGACCCTGTGGCGTACTATCCCGGCTGTTCGTTGGAAGGTTTGGCTGCGGAATACGACGTTTCCACTCGGGCGGTTTGCAACGCCTTGGGCGTGCAACTCGTCGAACTGGACGACTGGAACTGTTGCGGCTCCTCACCGGCTTCCCTCTACAATCCCATGCTTTCGGCGACCCTGGCGGGCCGCAACCTTCTGTTGGCTCAGGAAGCCCGGCTTGACACCGTCATGACGCCCTGCCCCGGCTGCCTCAAGGCCCTCAAAGGCGCCATCAAGACCCATGAGGTCATGCCCGAAGCCTTTCAAGAGGCTCTGGGGCGTCCTTACGCCGGCACCGTGAGAGCCGTTTCCGTGCTCCAACTCCTTATAGAGAAGGTGGGTCCGGAAACTCTCGCCCGCTTGGTCCGCTTCCCGTTTGACGGGCTTCCTGTGGCCGCCTATTACGGTTGCCTTCTCACCCGGCCTCACGCCACGGCACAGTTCGATGACCCGGAAAACCCGGTTTCCATGGACCGACTTTTGGAGGCCGTCGGGTGCACGGTGCCGGATTTTCCGTTCAAGACGGAATGCTGCGGTGCCACATCAGGAATCACCCGAACCGACATCGTCGCCCGCCTTTCGGCTCGCATTTTGGACATGGCGCAACGCATCGGGGCACGCGCCATCGTCGTCGCCTGCCCTTTGTGCCAGCAGAATCTGGACCTGAGGCAGGCCCAGGCGGAAAAAGCTTCAGGCTCCCGATTCCACCTGCCGGTCCTCTATCTCTCCCAGGTCATCGGTTGGGCCTTGGGACTTCCGGCAAAAGCCCTAGGACTCGAAAAACTGGTGGTTTCCGCAGACGACATCCTGCCTTCGCGAAAAATCGGAGACTCCGGGTGCACCCTCGAGCCGTCCATCATGCACAGTTGAGGAAATGCTCATGCGCATTGGTGTCTTTGTCTGCCGCTGTGGAACAAACATTGCCGGAACCGTGAACACCCAGGACGTGGCCGCCCATGCGGTGACATTTCCCGACGTGGTCTACGCCACGGAACTGCTCTACACGTGTTCTGAACCAGGTCAGCAGGAAATCACAGACGCCATCCACCGCCTCGGCCTCCAAGCGGTGGTCGTGGCGGCCTGCTCCCCCCGCATGCACGAAATCACCTTTCGGCGAGCCGTGGAGAAAGCGGGCCTGAACCGCTACATGCTCGAGATGGCCAACATTCGGGAACATGTCTCCTGGATCGGCATGGACAAAGCCGTGAACACCCAGAAGGCCGTCGAATTGGTCCGCATGGCCGTGGCCAAGGTCCGCCGTAACGAACCTTTGCTGAGTTCCCAGGTCCCTATCACCAAACGGGTCATGATCATCGGCGGGGGTGTCGCAGGCATCCAGGCCGCCTTGGATTGCGCCGACGCCGGCCTCGACGTCGTCCTGGTGGAACGGGAGGCGAGCATCGGTGGCAAAATGGCGAAGCTCGATAAGACCTTTCCCACCATCGACTGTTCCTCGTGCATCCTGGGGCCCAAGATGGTGGACGTGGCGCAAAAGGAAAACATTACTTTGTATGCCGGCACGGAGGTGGAGTCCCTCAGCGGCACCATCGGCAATTTTTCGGTCACCCTGCGTCGAAGGGCCACTTATGTGGACTGGAACGCATGTACCGGGTGCGGTGTGTGCATGGAGAAATGCCCGTCCAAGAAAAACCCCGATGGCTTCAACGAAGGGCTGGGGACGGCACCGGCCATCCGCATTCCTTTTCCCCAAGCTATCCCGAAAAAAGCGCACATTGTGAAGGAAGCGTGTCGGTACTTCGCCACAGGCAAGTGTCGCGTGTGCCAGAAAATCTGCCCGGTGGGGGCTGTCCGTTTCGATATGGAAGATCAGCACGTGGTGGAAAACGTCGGCGCCGTCATCGTGGCCACGGGCTACGATCTCTTCAATCCTGCGGCATACGGGGAATACGGTGCCGGGCGGTACCCGGACGTGATCACGACGATGCAGTTCGAACGAGCTCTCAGTGCTTCGGGCCCCTACGGCGGCCATATCCGAAGGCCGTCAGACGGCCGGGAACCTCGGGACATTGTTTTCATTGCTTGTGTGGGATCACGGGACAAGTCCGTGGGCAGGCCGTACTGCTCGGGCGTGTGCTGCATGGTTATCGCCAAACAGGCCATTTTGGCCAAGGAGCACCTGCCCGGAGCCCGCTGCTATGTCTTCTACATGGACATCCGGGCTCCCGGGAAAAGTTACGACGAATTCGTCCGGCGAGCCATGGAGGAATACGGCGTCCAGTACATTCGAGGGCGGGTCGGCAAGGTGTACCCCCGAGGGGATCGGCTGGTGGTGCAAGGGGCGGACACACTTTTGGGGGCTCAAGTGGAGGTGGAAGCCGACCTGGTGGTTTTGGCCACCGGCATCGAACCGTCCCGAGGCGCCCGGGAACTGGCGGAAAAACTTCGTATCTCCTATGACACTCACGGCTTTTTCATGGAAGGTCATCCCAAACTGAAGCCTGTGGAAACCAACACCGCCGGTATCTACCTTGCCGGAGCGTGTCAAGGACCAAAGGACATTCCCGCCTCGGTGGCTCAAGGCAGCGCAGCGGCAGCCAAGGTCTTGGCTCTGTTCGCCAGGGACACCATTGCCACCGACCCCCAGACGGCCCAAGTGCTGGAAAAGCAGTGCATCGGGTGCGGCAAATGTCTTGCTGTTTGTCCGTTCGGAGCGATTCAGATGAAAACGCTCCGGGATGGCACAATGAAGGCCCAGGTCTTGGACACGGTCTGCCAGGGCTGTGGCCTATGCAACGCGACCTGCCCGCCCAAGGCCGTGCAGCTCAGACACTTTACCGACGATCAAATCCTCGCCGAATTGGAGGCGTTGTGTGCGTGACGGCGCAAAAGACGTGAGAGACCATCTGCAGGCATCGTTGAAAATCGTGGGTTTCCTTTGCAATTGGTGTTCCTACGGTGGGGCGGATACCGCCGGGGTCTGCCGATTCCGCCAGCCGGCATTGTTGCGCATTATCCGGATCCCCTGCACGGGGCGCATGGACCCGATGTTCATCGTTAAGGCCTTCGTCCACGGGGCCGATGGGGTTTTGGTGTCGGGCTGTCATCCCAAGGATTGCCATTATGCCGTTGGGAACTTTTACGCCCGACGCCGGCTGGAGATGGTCGGCCGATTCCTGCCTTTTATCGGCATTGATCCGAGACGCTTCCGCTACACCTGGGTTTCGGCTTCTGAAGGCCAGCGCTGGCAACAGGTCGTCACGGGGTTTTCTGCCGTCATCGAAGAGCTGGGCCCCAATCCGGGCATCGGAAATCACGAAGACACCGAAGGGACAATGAATCATTTTGTTGGATATCCCCAGGACTTGGGCTCGGAACGGCGCCTTATCCGGGCCAAGGATGTTGGCCGTTGAACGATGAACCGTATGATGTGCCCCCTTGAGGCGTGGATCGGCCCCCTCGTTTCCGCCGTGTGAGCCGCTCCTCAAGAGCCGGCCCCGTTCATGCCGCAACCACGGGTACTCCACCCAATCAGGGCACGGTGAGGGCCACGTGGGCTCAAAGTCCAGCACCGACGGGGCCGACCCGACGCAGCACGGGTGGGCGCATTCTTCAACTGGAGACGTTTCGAGGACACAATGAACACATTGGCAACGGTGGTGGAATCGCTGTGGGAGGAGGTCGATCTGGTCCTCGGCTGGCAGGCGGCTTACGAGCCGCTGCGCGTGATGCCCGCTTTTGTCCGAAAGCGAGACGACCTATCCCGCCTGATCTGGAATCCGCTGTGCGCACCGAATCTTTGTGGATACTTGGCCAAACCGCCGCAAAAGGCCATCTACGGGGCCAAGAGAATCGCCGTGTGCGTCAAGGGATGCGACAGTCGGTCCTTGGTGGCCCTGATTCAGGAAGGTCTCCTCGATCGGGATCGTCTCCTGGTGGTCGGCCTGCCTTGTAACGGCACCATCGATCCGGACGCCTTGGCATCGGCGAGAACCGTCCCCGGGCCGATCACCCATGTCGGCTTTTCGGCGGACGGCATGGTGGAACTCAGCTCGACCGAAGGTGTGGAACGCATCCCTGTGGAACAGGTCTTAGCGCGGCGCTGCCGCCGCTGCCGGTATCCAAACCCCGTGCTGTCCGACGTCATGGTGGGAGACCTTGTACAGAAGATTCCGCTTGAGGATCCTTTCGCCCATGTGCGGGCCGTGGAAACCCAACCTCTGGAGGCGAGAAAAGCCTTCTGGGAGAGGGAACTTTCACGGTGCCTGCGTTGCTACGCCTGCCGGAACGCCTGTCCCTTGTGTGTGTGCCAGGATCAGTGCCTCGCCGAGTCCCGCACGCCCAAATGGGTCACCCAAAAGGACGAAATCCGGGAAAAATTTCTCTTCCACATGATCCACACCCTGCACCTTGCGGGGCGATGCGCCGAATGCGGGGAATGTGAAAGGGTGTGCCCCATGAGGATTCCCATCGGTCTCCTCAAGGAGAAAACGGCGGAAATCGCCATGGACCTTTGGCATTACGAGTCCGGCACCGATCTTTCGTCCCGACCGCCGCTGCTCACCTATGACCCAGCGGTCTCCGGAATCTGAATGCCTGTCGAGCGTCACGGATGGAGCCCGAAACCTCTATGAAAAACGCATTGTTTGTTTCTCATTTGGACTTCAGCCCTCTGCTTGAGCGCGTGGCGCAAAAGGCCACCGTCTGGGTGCCCGGGCCGGACCCCAACGCTCCACACATTGTCGCTTTTCGGCCGTTCCGGTCCGACTCCGTCCCCGATTTCCGCCGTCTGCCTACGCTATCGGCCAAAGGGGTGGTTTTTCCTCAAGCGGAGACTCTACTGAGATTTCAAAAGGATAAAGGGGAATCACCGATGGTCCCCGCCACGCTGACCATCGAGGACATTCGTCATGCGCCGGACACCGTCCTGCTGGGGTGCCGTCCGTGTGACGTTCGAGGACTGCTTGTCCTTGATGCCGCCTTTCTTCATGGCCCTGCCGTCGATCCTTATTATCAGGCCCGTCGCGAAAAAACTGTGGTGGTGTCGATGGTGTGCCTCGACGCCGATGCCGCGTGCTTCTGTTCCGCGGTGGGCAGTCACCCGGCAGACACCGAAGGGAGCGACGCGCAGATGATCCCTGTCCACGACGGCTACGTGCTCCATGTTCTGAGCGAAAAAGGGGAAAAGCTCTTCCAGGGGGTCGGGCGTCCTGCGTCGGCATTGGAGCAAGAAGAGGCCCAGAGGGTCCGCAAATCGGCTCGGCAGATGCTTGTGGGCGACAAGTCACTGACCGAAAGCGCCCGGCGCTTTTCGGAACGCTTCTCGGATGCCGCTTTCTGGAGAATGCAAACCGAACGGTGCCTGAGCTGCGGGGCGTGCACCTTCGTGTGTCCCACGTGTTCCTGTTTCACCATGACGGACGAAAGCGACGGCCTGCGGGGCGAACGGCTGCGGTCTTGGGACTCTTGCATGTTTTCCCATTTCACCCAAGAAGCCAGCGGCCATAACCCTCGACCTTCAAAAGCCGAACGGTTTCGAAACCGCGTCGGGCATAAGTTCAGCTATTTTCCCGCAAAACACGGCCGAATCGCCTGCTGCGGCTGTGGCCGCTGCCTCCGTCACTGCCCTGCGGCCATGGATATTCGCGCCATCATCCGCGAGATGGCTTATTCGGAGGACATTCATGCCTAAGGCTACGCTCAACGCCAACCCATACCTCCCTCAAAAAGCCGTGATTCGGCAAATCATCCAGGAAACCCCAACCATCCGCACCTTCCGCATCGTCCTGGATGACCCCTCGGCCACGGCGGGTTTTTCCTTCCAGCCGGGACAAGTGGGACAACTCTCGGTTTTCGGCGTGGGAGAGGCCACGTTCGTCATCAATTCTCCGCCGACCCGCAAAGAGTTCCTCCAGTTCAGTGTCATGCGCACGGGGGAAGTGACCCGGGCGCTCCACCAATTAAACGAAGGCGATCCCATCGGGGTGCGCGCCCCTCTGGGAAACAGTTTTCCTTACGCCGGTTTCAAGGGTCGGGATATCCTCTTTATCGGCGGCGGGATTGGAATGGCGCCGCTACGGACCCTGCTCCTCACGATGATCGACAACCGGACAGATTTCGGCGATATCACCGTGATTTACGGCGCCAGATCGCCTGAAGACCTGTGCTACCGGTATGAATTCGACCAATGGCGCGCGGCGGGCGTGAATCTTGTCCTTACCGTGGATAAAGAGTTCCCCGGATGGCAGGAGCGTGTGGGGTTCGTCCCGACGGTTTTGGCGGAAGAAGCTCCGAATCCCTACAACCGCGTGGCCATCACCTGCGGCCCTCCCATCATGATCAAATTCGTTCTGGCGGGCTTGAAGGAACTGGGATACGAGGACGGCCAGATCTACACGACCCTGGAGCGCCGCATGAAATGCGGGATCGGTTTGTGCGGCCGGTGCAACATCGGTGGCACCTACGTTTGTGTGGACGGACCCGTCTTTTCCGGCACGGACCTCCGGGCCATGCCTCCGGAATTGTAAACGGCCGCACGCTCAAGGTTCGCCCGGTGATGCATGATTTTCGAAATCAGCCGAAGCCCGCGGGGGCACTTGGGAGGTTTTCAGGAGACACAGCGCTTTCTGAGCGGCGTCGAGCAGCTCATAGGGCTTGCGCATGGCGCCGGTGAGCGTCGCCGTGCCGATGCGGGGGTTGATGAGGATGACCGTACGCCCGTGCCTCAACGGTGATCGCCGGATGAGCTCATGGAGGTTCACGGCCAATACCCGAGCTTCCTTTTCATCGGCGTACGGGCACACGACGAGAAATTCGACGCTCCCGTAACGGCCGATAAATCCATCCCCGTCAGGAAAAGTCCTGCGCAGCAATTCCCCCACATGCCGGAGTACGGGATCGACCATGTCCTCGTGTTCGGCGGCTTCGTCCACAAACTCGAGGTCCACGGCAAGCACGGACAGAGATACGCCACGCCGCCGGGCCCGCCGGAACTCCCGCTCCAACACATTGTGGATTTGGAAGAAATTCAAGAGTCCCGTGGGTCCGTCTCGGTCGGACAAATCCTTGACCCGTTCATAGGCCAGGCAGTTGTCCATGCACAGAGCGATCTTGACTCCCATTTGTTCCAACAGTTCCGTTCCGTCCCCCGGGCGATAGTGGGTGGGATCCGCACAAACCAAGAGCAAAAAGCCGTAAGAAAGGTCGTGCACCCGTAAGGGGACGAGCGCCGCCGAGCCAATGGGCGAAAATCCTTCCGGGAACTGAGGCCATCGGCTGAACATGGCCCGCAGGGCGTCTTCCCCTTGCATGAGCTGCGGGGCCGACCCGCTTTCCAATAGTTTCCGTTGGGACTCCTCTTCGTTGATCGCCAGGATGCACGTCCCTCTTCCGTTGCCCAGGACCCGTCCCTCTTCCCCGTTCAAGAGCTGAGGGAAAAACCGATCCACAATGTCCGGATGCGTAAGAATCAGCGCCACCCCGTCCACGTGAAAACGAGAGCGGATTTCCTCGAGGAGCTCGGAAGCCAGCCGATCGAAGTCGCGTGTCCGGAACAGCACCCGTTCGATGTCCACCATATGCCGCCAAATTTTTTCGTTGGCAGCCGCCGTGTGGATCAGCTTTTCCAGTTCCTCCCGCAGCCGCTGGTTCTCTTTCAGGATCTCGGCTGCGTCCCGCCCCTCCGTCTTTTCGCTGTTCATGCCGTGCCCCAGCTTCCTATTCTTCCCAGCCCCACTTGCCGATGAGATCCACAAAACGACATCCACCAAGACTGCTCTTGCGGATCCCCTCTGGAATCCGTTCTACGAGCACCAGATCCTGGCTCAACCGGTCGCCCACCGGGAGCACGAGCCGACCTCCCATGGCCAACTGATCCACCAAGGGCTGCGGGACCTTGGGCGCGCCGGCGGAGACCAATATGGCATCAAACGGGGCTTCCTCCGGCCAACCCATCGTGCCGTCCCCCACCTTGAGCACCACGTTGCGGTAACCCAGCTTTTCCAAAATGTGGCGGGCCTTGTGAAGCAGGCTCGGCAACCGCTCGATGCTGTAAACTTTATCGGCCAATTCCGCCAGAATCGCCGTTTGATACCCAGAGCCGGTCCCAATCTCCAGAACCTTTTCATGGCCCTTGAGCTGAAGGGCTTCGGTCATGAGCGCCACGATATAAGGCTGACTGATCGTCTGTTTGTCCCCAATGGGCAGGGGATGGTCGGCATAGGCCTGAGATTGCAAAGCTTCACTGACGAAAAGATGTCTCGGCACCTTGCGCATGACGTCCAAAACTCGAGGGTCATAAATGCCTCGAGTGACCAGCTGGGTGTCCACCATCTTGTCTCGAGCTTTTTGAAAATTGTTGTTTTTCATCTTGCAGCTGTCGTGTTATGGGTGCCGAACGTCCCATAACGGTTAGAACTATTTGAAAATAAAGTCAATTCCTTTTTCCAGCCATCTCTCACAGCAGGTTGGCGAACCTCGTGTAAAAGCGCACCCACCCATGCCGAGAAAACTCTCCACCATCCCTCTCCAGAACCCTTTGCTGAAGTGCCCGTCGAAAAAACCATCCCAAGGGTCTGCGCACGCCCCCTGTGACGACCCATGCCGGGACGGTGTCGGGTTCCGTGGCGATGGATGTTAAGGGCTCGATTTGGGTGCCCGCATAAAAGGCATAAGCCCCGTCTTTCCACGATGAATCATAAGGGGTGAAAAATTCATCCGCGTTGAGAACCCCGCAAAGAACCGCCTCCACAGATCGAGGGCTGTGAGTGTCATCCAATGGTCTGAGCACATAGAGCCGATCCGGCTTGGCCGTGGATGGCAGAATACCTTCGGCATCCTGCCGTGTCCATCGGCCGTCTCCAAACACGCCGAACCCAGTAAAGGCATCCGGGGACCAGTATTTCCTCAAGGTCGTGGCGAGGCTGGGGGCGTGGGCACGTGTCGTGTCTTCCCACAAAAGGATGATGGGAGAAAGATTTTCTTCTCGAAGCCACTCCAGGAGCATGGCGAGGTAGGCCCAATCCTGCTCCCGCCGAGAAGAGATGAAGAATTTGTCAATCCACGGAATCACGAACGCGTCTATCCGACCGGCATCCATCCATGCCTGGGCATGGGCGAGAAATGTCTTCAGACATAGAAAACCTCGATGCCACAAGCGTTTCCTTTCTTTCCACCAATGAAGAAGAGCGCGCCAGTGAAGCTGTTGATGAGGACTCAACCATCCTGTCCACGCGAAAGGCGCGTCGTGGATGAGCCGATCTACATAGGATTCCGAGAAAAGCTCATGGAAGCTTTCGACGGCATCGTGAAACGTCTCATGGGCCCCCAACCCCTCCCGAGCCCTGGCTTCCCACAGCACATGGACCGCCTTCGGACGGACGAGCCGCTCCTGCCACGCCTGCCACAGCTGATCCACGCGGTCTCCCCGCAGCCCACAGCCCGGTGGAACGCGCGAACCGGCCAGTTCTTTACTGATTTCTCTGAGGAAAGCCAAGGCACACGGCTCGTCACGGCTCCAGCACTCCACCGTTTCAAAGGCCCAGCCGCTGCACGCGGCCGCCGAAGCGTTATGGAGGCTCAAGACCACGCGTCGCCGCCCGAAGCTCACCGCCGTCGCCAAGCGACGCACCGCGACGAGTTCGACCGCGGTCGCTTCGATGAGCGCATTCAGGAAACGACCCCCGCGGTGTCCCAAAGTTCCCCAGGCAGTGTTCCCGATCCTTTCCGGCCTTCGGACTTCCCCGTAAGCCCTGCCGGCCCGAGGAGCTTTGGGCCGGTCCTTCGACCGGACTCCGGCCCTTGCCTGTGACCGATAGGCGTACAACAATCGACCGATTCGGAGAACACGACCGCGGCGAAAACCCAGAAGCCTATTTCCGAAGGCGGGGCGCCAGAGTGCTGCAGCGTCCCGAAACGTGAGCAAAGCGCCCGCTGTAAAAGCCCTACAGCGGACGTCGGTTTCCGCCAATGGATATTTACCTTGCGGCACCAGTCGGCGTAAACGGCGAAAATGCTTCTTCCACGCCCGCCGGGAAGCCCCCTTTCGGAAAGACCGTGGCATGGGACAAACCAAGGCCACGATCGAGGCCAAGGGGTAAGTCTTTTCCTCCAAAAAACGGGGAACAACGGCCAACAGCTTTTGTAGCTTGTGAGTCCAAAGATCGGAGTCCGAAAAGTTTCCCTGCCTGTGGGGTTCAAAAAAACTTTTCCAAAAGAGGAGATCCAGGACGAGTTCGGCCGATTCCACAGGGATTTCCGACGCCGGGCGGAAGCCGAAAGCTTTCAAGAGCCTCTGCACCTCTGCCCAATGGCCTTCCTCCACGGCGGTGCACAACTTGGCGTAAAAAGACTGCTCTTTGGCGTTTGAGGGCATCGGTTCCCATGAATTCATGATCATCTCCATCGTGACGGACCGCCCGTCCTGACATGCCAACGCGCATCCTGAAAGATCCGCCCCATTATGCGCACCAACGATACCGAGAGCAACCCACGGACCTGCAGTATTTCCCTTGACAGCCAAGAAAGTTTGGCTTACCTAATAGTCGTCTTGTTGGAAAGGAGCGGCAATGAGGTGGTGGCCCATGAAGCGTTGTGTATCTCCGTGCCCAAATGGTGAACTGTGTGCAAACTCCGCTATTCCTCTTTCCCAAGCTCCCTCGGGAACGAAACTGTTGGTGCGCCGGATCGATGGCGGACGGCACCTTTGCGCGCGCATGGCGGCATTGGGAATCTATCCGGGAGCGGAAGTGGAAGTCTTGTGCGCCGGTTGTAATTGCCCGTGCCTCATCAAAGTTCACGGAAGCACCCTGAGTCTCGGAGCCGGAGTGAGCAATAAGATTTACGTGTGTGGTCATTCGGCGTGACCATCTGACATCCTTAGATGTTTCGGCAATCATGAAAAGCGGCCTTCGGGCCGCTCTTTTACGCCCTAAAAAGTTAGTCATCCCTAAAAAAGGACCCACCAATGCCCACAGTCCTCTTGAGACACATGGAAGCCAGGCAAAGCGGCGTCATTGCCAAAGTGACAGCCACCGGCGAATTGGGGCGTCGCATCCGGGATATGGGACTCGTTCCGGGGACGCCTATCCAAGTCCAAGGTCGCGCGCCGCTCAAGGACCCCGTCGCCGTGCGTGTGCGGCAATTTACCCTGACCTTACGCAATAATGAGGCGGATTACATTTTGGTGGATGTGGAGGACTCACCATGAGTCAAACGTCGCGGGAAATCCGAGAACACCTGTTTGCCCTGGCGGGAAACCCCAATTGCGGCAAGACCACTCTATTTAATGCCATCACGGGAGCTCGACAGCATGTGGGGAACTATCCGGGGATCACTGTGGAAAAAAAAGAAGGGCACTATGCCCTGAACGGGCGTCAGATCCGACTGGTGGATCTGCCGGGGACATATTCTCTGACGGCGTATTCTCTCGAGGAGCTTGTGGCGCGGGATTTTCTCGTTCATGAACGTCCGGAAGTCGTCATCAACATCGTGGATGCCTCCAACCTGGATCGGAATTTGTACCTGACGTTGCAACTCCTGGAACTCGGCGTCCCTCTTGTGGTGGCGCTCAACATGATCGACGTGGCCGAAGGGCGCGGGGTGCGTATCCACGCGGATGAACTCGCCAGAAGGCTCGGTGTGCCTGTGGTGCCCACGGTGGCTCGGCGCGGGGAGGGCAAGGAAAATCTCATTGAGGCGGCTCTGGAAACGGCCCAGTCCGGCCGACGTTGGGAGCCGTTGCACATCTCTTACGGTCCCGATGTGGATCCTGTCCTGCGCGAGATGGAGAAGATCATCCAAGAGAGCGGCTTTCTGACAAACCTTTACCCAGCTCGCTGGACGGCCCTGAAATACCTGGAAGAAGACGAGCAGGTCAAAAGCAAGGGTCGAGAAAAGGACGCCGAGATCTCGAAAACCCTGGAAGCCATGGCCGGCAAGCTTGCGGAACACATCCAGAAAACGTTGGATAGCTATCCCGAGGCGATCATCGCCGATCATCGGTACGGATTCATTGCCGCGCTTCTCAAAGACGGAGTGGTGGAACAACGCGTCAAGGGCAACCGCTTGCATCTTTCAGATCAGATCGATCGCGTCCTCACCAACCGCTTCTTCGGTCCGATCGTCATGATCGGAGTGCTTTACGCCGTCTATGAATTCACCTTCACGTACAGCGAGCTGCCTGTGCGTTGGTTCGAGGCGGCTTTTGCGGCCTTGAGTCGATGGGCGGAACACGTCCTCCCCGAAGGACCGGTGCGATCCTTGATCGTTTCCGGCATCATCGACGGCGTCGGCGGGGTAATGGGTTTTGTCCCGCTCATTTTTTTCATGTTCCTTGCCATCGCTTTCCTGGAGGACACGGGATATCTCGCCCGAGCCGCCTACATGCTGGACCGCGTCTTTAGGGTCTTCGGGCTCCACGGCAGTTCTTTCATGGCGTTTATCATTTCCGGCGGCATTGCCGGGGGATGCGCCGTTCCCGGTGTGATGGCCACCCGTACCCTTCGCACCTCCCGGGAAAGGCTGGCGACGATTCTCACCGCTCCTTTCATGAACTGCGGAGCCAAAGTACCTGTACTGGCCATGCTCATTGCCGCCTTTTTTACGGAAAATCGGGCCAGGATGCTCTTTGTTCTCACCCTTTTGGCCTGGGTTTTTGCGTTGGTGTTGGCGAAAATCATCCGGATGACCATCCTTCGAGGGCCGAGCAGTCCGTTCCTTTTGGAGTTACCGCCGTATCGCATCCCTACCTTCAAGGGGCTCATGATCCACACATGGGAACGCATTTGGCAGTATATCCGGAAGGCCGGTACGGTCATCGTCGCCATTTCCGTGATCCTCTGGGCCCTGATGACATATCCGGGCTTGTCCCCTGAGGAAAAAGACGGTTTTGCGGCGGCTCGTGACGCTGTACTGGGTACCCTGACGGCGCAGGAGCGCGCCACCCTGGAATCGGCGGGAAAAGGCCCATTGCCGGATCATCTCCAGGATGCCGCCCAGAAACTCGTCGAGATCGACCGGCAGGAAGCCGCTGCAGCACTGAGGGGTTCTATTGCGGGAAGGTTGGGAACCGCTCTGGAAAAGGTCACCCGGTGGTGCGGATTCGATTGGCGGACCAATGTGGCCTTGCTCGGTGGATTCGCGGCCAAGGAAGTGATCATTTCCACTATGGGAACGGCCTACTCTTTAGGGGAGTTGGACGCGGAGGAAAGCCTGAGCTTGACCGAACGGCTGCGACAGGATCCCCACTGGAATCCCTTGGTCGCCTTCACCGCCATGGTCTTCATCATGCTGTATTCCCCCTGTTTTGTGACCGTCACCTGCATCATTAAAGAGTCGGGATCCTGGAAATGGGGGCTGTTTTCCATGGTTTTCAACACGGTGGTGGCTTTCGTCGTCGCCACGGTGGTGTATCAAGGAGGTCGATTGCTGGGCTTGGGCTGATGCCCAAAGATCGGAAGGAGAATCCACAATGTGGCAGCATCTCGTAGTGGGCGTTTGCGTCGGTGTCGGTCTCCTCATCGTCGTACGCCATTTCCGAAAGACATTTCGAGGGGAAAGTTTGCACTGTTCCGGCTGTTCGGGGTGCCCGGTCCCTACTTTGGGACGGGAGCCTCAGGATCCCGGATCCACGGCACCTCTTCAGACGTGCAGGCAATCTTCTTTGCCACGGTGATAAAACCCGTATGGCCGATCATACGGTCTTCAGGTCGGGCACGACGAGGGTCAATCTTCCAGTTGCGCTTGAGCAGCTCAAAGGTGGTCACATTGGCGTAACCGCACCGCTTCAATTCTTGGCATATCATCTGGACCTGCCCCACCTGAGGGCTGAGGGAAATGAGAAGCCCCCCAGTGCGAAGGCACATGGAGACGGCTTCCACAGCGTTCCACGGTTCGGGAAGGTCCAGCACCACCCGGTCCACTGGAATTGTCAGGGGCAAAGCCGTGACGTCACCCACGACCAAGATGTGATGTTCGGGACTACGCCCGAAAAAAACCTCGATGTTTTTCCTGGCCAGTTGCGCAAATTCCGGACGGATTTCCACAGAGATCACCCGCCCTGACGGCCCGACGGCCCGAAGCAACGCCAAGGTGAGGGCTCCCGATCCCACTCCGGATTCCAGGACCACATCCCCGGGGCGGATATCGCCATAGACTAAGAACGCTCCGATGTCTTTGGGATAGATGACCTGGGTGCGCCGCTTCAGCTTGTGGACGTAGTCGCCGAGGGACGGTCGAAACAGGAAGACTTTGGCGCCTTGATTGGTCTCCAGGTATTCCCCCTCTTCACGACCGACCACGTCCTGAAGATCCACGTTTCCCAGATGGGACGAGAAGGATCCAAAGCCGGCCCGGACGAGCCACGTCTTTCCTTTCTGCGAGGTGAGCAGCACCAAATCTCCCGGTCGAAATGCATTCATCGTGTTTTGATCTTCCTTTCTGCGCATTCGTCAACTGGAGTTGATCCCGGTGATCACGTCGAGTCCGTCAGACGTCCTTGATGATCTCTTGCGGGCTCGGGCGTGCCGGCCGGAGCCGCCCCCTTTTACGGCACTTCACGAAACATTTCCGACGATTTTCCGCAATTGGGGCACTTGTCCGGTGCTGCGCCGTCGGCCACCCAGCCACAGTTTCCGCACACGAAATAGACGGCCATGCGGTCTGCGATCATATCCTGCAAAGCCATCTTGTAAAGACGGGCATGGCGCTCTTCAGCATTTCTTGCGGACGTGAGAACCCAAATGGCAGCCTTGTCGTCCAAAGCCCACGCCTCCTTGAGAAGCTCCGGGTAGGCCACCTCATTGACAAAGGACTCCGACCGGAACGCCGCCTGAAGGTTCTCCTCCGTAGATCGCACCTCATCCAACAGCGAGGCATGATTCCGGGCATGAACGCGTTCCGCTTCCGCGATGGCGCGAAACAGCCGGGCGATTTGCGGATAGCCTTCTTCATCCGCCCTTTCGGCGAAGGAAAGCAGCCGGAAGTAAGCCCGTGCTTCGCCGACGAAAGCTTCCATCATCAGCTCTTGGCGGTTTCGACTCATGAAGCACCCCGCCCCCCGCTCCTAAGTTTCTGGAAGAAGACCACCACATGGCGCCACACCAACGCAGCGATCGCCGAAGGCCGAACAGTCACCGGCACGAGGTTTTCTTTGTACCTCATGGCGCACGGTGGAGCGAGTTCTTTCAGGATATCGCGGAAGGTTTTTGTCCCCTGTCCTTGGCAGACATAAAAGACGGCGTGACCTCCAGCGGTTAGCACCCGGTCCATGGACTCCCAAAAAGACTCCATGAAAGTGCGAAAGGCCCGAAGGCCGCTGTGCATCGCATAGTCCATTCGAACGTACTCCAAGACGTTGGAAGCATATACCAAATGGAAGTCTTGTTCCGTGGAGGAAAGGAAATCCTCCAGGGATCGGGGTTCGATGGAAAAATCCCTTTGGGCCCCACGGGCCCAAAGGCAGTAGGCGTCGTTGCTGCGGAGGGCCGGCAACCACTCCAGGTGGAGCGCGTCGGTCGGACGCAAAAAGTCCGAAAAAGGGTTGGTTTCCTCTCTGTGCGGCGTGATCCTCTCATCGAAAAATCGTCGGGCGCCGACACTCAGGTCAGCCCGTAAAGCATCGTAGAGCACAGAACGCCGCGAATCCCGGAGTGACGCCGTAAGGTCCACATCCCTTCCAAGAAACCCCAACCAAGGCAACCCGTGGAAGAAAAAACGGTAAAACTCCGACCGGCTGAAACGCCTGTAAGCGGCCCTCTTGAGCTCTGTCAGATGACACGCCGTCACAGACACATCCACCGCGGTCAGGGACACCGGGTCGTGTGCAGACAGGAAAACCGGGATGTCCCCGCTTCCTGCAACGGCAAGCACCTTGCGGCCTGACAAGGGGACGGAGCGCAGAGCATCCCATGGATGTTCGGTCGGCACGAGATACGGTGTCGAACCGGCATGAAAAAGCTTCACCCTCAAACCACGCGGCTGTATTCGTTCTAGAGCTTGATTTTCAATCGTTCCAGAATCCGGTCGGCGTAATCAATGATATAGTCCCGCTGGGCCTGCGTGGCATAACCGATACAGGCGCAGCGCAACGTGTGACGGCTCCGAATGAGCCATTCAAAACCGACCTGTTTCCTCGAAAGATTCACCGCAAAATAATACGGCTGACAATGATCATGAGATTTCTGGAGCTCCGTATACAAGCCGTCAGGAAGGTCCACGTAATAGACGCCTTCCATGGCCGCCGATTCCGTATGATTCATGAGATAATCCCGAATACGGTCGTAGTCCGACTCGCGGAGTTGATCGATGACGTACTGTTTCATGCCAACCTCCAAACCATTCCACATGGGCACCCCGCAACAAGCCTCTTGGCAAAGGCCTGTCCCGGTCTTTTAAAAGCTGCCTTCTGAGCCTTTGGAGGGGCGGGCAGTTCCGCGGCTGATGGGCGAAGATCCGCCGCACCTGGAAAGCCCGCGGTCTAGGCAACACCATGGCAAATGGTTCCCCGTGACGGATGCGCCACGGACCATCCCGCCCCCTTGTCAGCCCGTCAGACCCCAAGTTAAAAATTCAATAAAAGCCCCTCGCTGTTAACGCGCGTCCCGGGCGACCTTTTCCACACCATCCTCGGCCTTGTCAATGCTCAAAACCTGGCATGACGGTCTCAGAAGAGGGGCTGCAAGGGGTCCCACTGGGGCTCGGCGGCAAAATGGATCAACTGATGTCAAGGAGGTACCGTTATGAAAGCCGGCATCGTTTTTACCGGAACAGGACCAATTTTGATTTTGACCAGCTATGAATCTTTTCAAGATCCCAAGTTCATCGAAAAGCTGAGTGCCAAGGGAATCAAGAAGTTCATTGCACGAGAGCTCCCATTGGAAGCCGTCAAAAAGAGATATGGGCTCCAATACAACATTGTGCTCGGCGATCTCAATCAAACGGATGACTTGCGCGTGTTAGACTACAACGGCCACAACGTGTTCTACAACTTTTCCTTTAAAGAGATGGGAGATCCCATCTATTGCGAGCCTTGATCCAGGGGATCGTGGGGCGATGGGGTTCACGGCCCTTGAGGGGGAGCTGGACATGGGGTCCAGGGTTTCCCCCATGATTGAAGGGTGCTCGGACCACAAGGTGTAAGCTCATCCCACTGCCCGGAGAGGACTCATCGCAAAGAAAGCGGCGCGCGGGACATTCGCGCCGCTTTTGACTTTCGCTGGATTTCCGGGCCCATGGGAACATCACAAGACCTTCCGCCCAGTTCCCCGTAAACGCCCCAAAAGGCGCCTTTCCAAACCGGAGACCATTCGTACGAGTTCCCGCCGATCCGGCACTGCTACCCGCACACTCTTGCCATGGCTTTCCCGCATCCGACAGGCATAAACCTATCCCTTAGTCCGCGAGATTGTCTCTATGCATAACCCTGTCTTACTGAAGCTATCATGGTGAACTTATGTCTCTTTGATGCTATGGGGCATTCTATTGCGTTTTCACGTGGCAGGGGCATCCATTCGGATGTCTGGAGGTCGGCCCACGCCCTCTTGCTCCACGGATTCAGGGTTGACGTCATGCATACCCCTGTGCACGGGACCGTTGTCCTTGTCGGGGCGCCCCGCGGTCATCCCTGTACCGGGTTCCGCCCTGATCCAATGGACCGAAACGACTCCGGGCAGGCACGGGGGCCTGCCCCTACGGTCTCGTTGCCCGAGGTCCGCATCGATTCCACATCATGACCACAAAACAATGGGATGATGGCGGGCATCGCCCGGATTCAGAATCCTGTTCGATGTTCCAGACCTTCTTCTCACATTTTCACCTGGCAGGGACACCGATCCGGATGTCTGGAGGTCGGCCCACGCCCTCTTGCTCCACGGATTCAGGGTTATCGTCATGCCCACCCCCATGCCCGGGACCGTTGTCCTTGTCGGGGCGCCCCGCGGTCATCCCTGTACCGGGTTCCGCCCTGATCCAATGGACCGCAACGACTCCGGGCAGGCACGGGGGCCTGCCCCTACGGTCTCGTTGCCCGAGGTCCGCATCGATTCCACATCATGACCACAAAACAATGGGACGATGGCGGGCATCGCCCGGATTCGGGATCCTCTTTGAGGTCTAGGACCTTCTCTCACGTTTTCACCTGGCAGGGACATCGATTCGAATGTCGGAAACTGAGCCCGCATAATCTTTTTCCATGGATTCAGGTTGTCTTGCCCCCAAAGGTCTCCTCAAAGGCTCCGGGGAGCCCCCCTTTATCTCTGTCACGAGATTTTCATTTACGGGACACCGTCGCGTCACATGGCGGGCGTCTAATGGCCGCAACGGTACGGACGGGGCATGGTCCCACGGCAATTTGCGGAGTAGGCATGAGAGAACTGACGAACAGTCCCGAGCGTAAGGTGGCGGTCGGCTTTCGACCAGCCACCCAAGAGGACATCTCGACTGTGCAGAGTCTCCTCAACCATTTGGGCTACAATCCTCCCTACCAGAAGCTCCGCGACGTTTTTTTGGAGCTTTTGACGAATCCGTCGTTTCACTGCATCCTTGCGGTCTCGCGCACCGATGGGCACGTCCTCGGCATGATAACCCTCCGCTCTCTTCCATGCCTTCGCCTTGCCGGGGAGCTCGTTTCCATTGAAGAACTGGTGGTCCATGCCGGCTGGCGAGGCCGAGGCATCGGTCAGGCCCTCACAGCCTATGCGTTGGAGTATGCCAAGAACCGTCATGCGGTGAGAATTGAAGTGCTCACCAGTGAAGCCCGCGAAAGTACCCAGCGTGGGTTTTACGAGAAGGCAGGGTTTGTCCAGGCACCGTCCCGAGTCTACCGCATCGACCTGAATGATGACGACGCCCTGCCCACAAGGTGTGCGGAACATGTTCAGCCCTGCGTTTCAGGTGAGGTGCCATGAAAACATGTCTCCACGGCGGAGCTTTATTCGACGGGGAAATTTTGCGCGACCAGGGATGGGTGCTTTTCGACCGAAACGGCATCATAGAGGTCGGGTCCGGCATCCCCCCGACGTGCGACGCCCGTCTTGTGGATGTGCACGGAGCGATCATTCTCCCTGGCCTGGTGGACCTTCATTCCGATGTGCTCGAAAAATGCATCGAAATGCGCCCCGGTGTTCTCTTCGAACCGCAGTTCGCGCTGGCCACTCTGGACCGGCGGTTAGCGGCCGCGGGTATCAGCACCTTTTGTCATGCCGTGAGCTTTGCGGATAACGAACTTGGGCTGCGATCACCCCAAAGAGCGGCCGAGATCGTGCGGGACATAAAGGCTTTCGATGCCTCTCCAGACGCCTCCGTTCGGCACCGCGTCCATGGGCGTTTTGAGGTGGGGTCGGATCAGGCCCGAAGGATTTTCGAGGTCCTCCTGCAGGAAGGCTCATTGGATCTGGTGTCCATCATGGACCACACGCCCGGTCAAGGACAGTTTCGAAGTTTTGAAGCCTTTCATCATTACTATTCCGGCACCTACAAGCTCAGCCGCTGCGAAACGCAATCCATGGCCGCCGCCAAAATCCGCAAAAGGGACCGCGCCTGGGAAGACATTGTCCATCTCACCGACCTGGTGCGGGCCTGCCGCATCCCACTTTTAAGCCACGACGACGACAGTCCTGAAAAAGTGGCGTTGGTCCACGCGTTAGGAGCTTGTGGGTGTGAGTTTCCGGTCACCGCGGAGGCTGCCAGCTATGCCAAGCACCGATCCATGGCGGTGCTGGTTGGTGCCCCCAACGTCATTCGAGGTGCCTCATCCAACAGCCATCTCAGCGCCCGAGACGCCGTGTGCAACGGCGTCACAGACGCCATCGTCAGTGACTATTACCCCGAATGCCTGCCCCAGGCGCCGTTTGTCCTCCATCGTCGATGCGGTATCCCTCTCCCAACGGCTCTGGCCCACGTGACATCACATCCCGCCCGTCTCTTGGCGTCGTCGCTTCCGTGTGGATCCCTCAAAAAGGGTTTTTGCGCCGACGTTGTTGTGATGGAAGCCCACGGTCCCTGGGTGCATGTGTCCCAACTCTGGGTCGGAGGACGTCGCGTCTACAAAGCCCGCACCAAACCGACAAGCACTTCCCCAGGACAAACCTATCAGGTCACCCAACATTCCAAGGAGTGGTCGCTATGCTCGGTCCAGCTTTCGCCGTAAAACCCGGAGAGGCGGAACCCATTCTCCAGGTCCGTCAGTTGGTCAAACGCTATCTGTCGGGAACCCTCGCCCTTGATGGAGTCAGTTTCGACCTTCGGGCCGAGGATTTCCTTGTCATCATCGGCTGTTCCGGAGCCGGGAAATCCACCCTTCTCCGATGCCTCAATCGACTCATCCCACCAACCTCAGGCCGGATCATCCTTCTCGGTGAGGATATCACCCATGTGTCCGGCACCACCTTGCAGCGAGTGCGCCAACGACTGGGAATGATCTTCCAGCAATTCCACCTCGTCCAGCGACTCACTGTGCTGGAAAACGTCCTTGCCGGTCGCCTGCGCTTTCAGAACTCACCGACCCTGCACACCCTGTCCTTGGCCAGACTCTTTTCCGCAAAGGAAAAGGATTACGCCCTGCACTGCCTCGACGAAGTGGGGATTGCCGACTTGGCCCATCAGCGAGCGGACTGCTTGTCCGGAGGGCAACAGCAGCGGGTGGCCATCGCCAGGGTTCTGGCCCAGGAACCCGACGTGATCCTCGCCGATGAACCTATCGCCAGCTTGGACCCTCGAAGCGCTGCGATGGTCATGGGCATCCTTCGGGACATTCATGAACGGAAGCGGATTCCCGTCGTGGTGAACCTTCACCATCTGGATTTTGTCAAGCGCTATGCCAAAAGGATCCTGGGCATGAGCCGTGGACGGGTGGTCTTCGAAGGTCCGGTCTCCCTCCTTCATGACGAGATCGTCACCGATATCTACAACGGCCAGTGTCCTGGAATTTTGGAAGAAGTCGTTGCCTGTGCGTGAGAAGCGTGGATCAAAGGTAGAAATCACGAGGAGGAAAGCATGAGAGTTTGGAAAAAAAATCTGTTCTTGAGTGTGGTGGTACTCGGCCTTTCCGTGTTTCTGGGTGCCGGCGTCTCCTGCGCGAATCCAGATGGGTGGCCGAAGACCGTGCGCATTGGACTCATCCCGACGGAAGGGGGGGCGGATATCGTAAAACGCTTTGAGCCCCTGATCGCTCACCTTGAGAAAACCCTAGGTATCAAAGTGGAAGCCCAAAGCGCGTCCGATTATGCGGGTGTGATCACCGCTATGGCGCATAAGCACATTGATTTCGCCTACTTCGGACCAAAAAGCTATGTGGAAGCTTCGGAAAAGGCCGGCGCCGTGGCTGTGGCCATGGAAAGGGACACTTCCGGAGAACCAGGCTATTACGGCGTCATTATTGCCAAGAAAGGCTCTGGGATCGAAAAGCTCGAGGACGCGAAGGGTCGCGTATTCGCGTTTACGGATCCGAATTCCACCTCAGGCTACCTGGTCCCCAATCTGCTTTTCTATCGCGACCTCAAGGTTGATCCGAAACAGTATTTCAAGGAAGTCAAGTTTTCCGGATCCCACGGAGCCAGTATTTTGGCCGTCAAAAATGGAACCATCGACGTGGCGGCAACCAACAACATCGACCTGAACCGCATGAGCGAGAAAGGTCAGGTTTCCTGGGATGACTTTACAGTGCTGTGGAAGTCTGAATTGATTCCGGGCTCGCCAATGTGCGCCCGAAAGGATCTTCCCGAAAGTTTGAAGGCTGCTTTTGCGGGAGCTCTGATGACCTTCAACGCCGACAAACAGGGTTTGGAAAAACTCCAAATCGGCGGCTACGCTCCAGCCGACGACACGGTTTACGACGTCATCCGCTACCTCAATCAGCTCAAGAAACAACTAGCCCAGAGTTCCTGACGGTCTTCACGGTGCGGATTCGGGGAAACACCGACGCGTGACGCGGAGGAGAAGGCATGCCGGGGATGCCCATCGCCAGCATCGCCGCTCCCGCAACCTTCTTCAGTATAGGACGCTCCCATGGAAACCCTTCAGATGAGAGCCTCAGCCAGCTCCAAGCTTCACTTATCGTTACACACCGTAAAGCGCGCGGTGCTCACCCTGGCCGTCCTTGTCATCCTCGGCGTCACCTATGTCTGGACCGAAATCGACCCCATGAAGCTCTGGGAAAAGCGCCACCATGCCTGGACCTATCTTTTCGGCCGCCAGCTGACACATGAGGAAATGGAGGCTGCCCGCCGGCAGGCGGAGCGCATGCCTTTGATCATGCTGACCCAAGAAATTCTCCAGGAACTCAAGGCTGATTCTCAAAGCTCCGGAAAACGCCTGGACTCCGCGGCCCTCACCCGGGAGGCACAAGCTCTGGCCGAGAAACGTCTAAGTGCGATGTCTGACAAGGAGCGTCAAGCTCTCGTCGACAAGGAATATCGAAGACTCCTCAGTGAAAAACGAGGCGGCTTCTTCCCGCCTCAGACCAGTCTGTCCAGCCTGCGGGATTTCACGAAATCGCTTCTGGAAACGGTGGCCATCGCCATTTGGGGGAGTCTCCTGGCCGTGCTTGCAGCCCTCCCCGTTTCCTTCCTGGCAGCCCGCAACGGGCTGGAAATCCTTTTTCCCGGCGAAGGCCGTTTCTACAAAATATTGCGCGGGACGCTCCATTTCATCACCCGCCGGTTTTTGGACTTTTGCCGAGGCTTCAATGAGTTTGTCATGGCGCTGGTCTTCGTGGCGGTCATCGGGTTAGGCCCGTTCGCAGGGATCATGGCTCTGGCCATTCATACCTTTGGAATCCTCGGGAAGGTTTTCAGCGAAGCCATCGAGGCGGTGGAACCCGGGCAAGTGGAAGCGGTGGCCGCGACCGGCGCCGGGTCTCTCCAAGTCCTCTCCTTCGCGGTCATGCCTCAGGTGATGCCGCTTATGGTCAGCTACAGCCTTTTGCGGTTCGAATCCAACGTGCGCAGTGCGACAATTCTGGGTTTTTGCGGGGCCGGCGGCATTGGTTTTCTCATGTTCGACAAATTGAGCAGCTATCAGTACCGCGATGTGGCCACCATGATGGCCATGGTGATTTTGGCCGTCACGGTCATTGACTCTTTATGTGCCAAAATCCGACGTCGCTTCATTTAGAGAGAAAGACCATGGAAACACCGCACGGCGCCAATGCTCACAAAGACGAAGAAATCCGCCGACGCTGGATGACGGTTCTCGCCGAGGCGGATACCGAAGATTTACAGACTTTTTGGGATCGCTACGACAACAAGCCTGAATACACCCTGGTCCAAGGACCCGAGACAGGTTTGATTCTTGTCCAAGCGCGCGTGGGCGGATCTGGCGGTCGATTTTACGTCGGTGAAGTGACCATCACCAGATGCACTGTCACCCTCGCCAATGGCACGGTCGGGACGGCTATGATTCTGGGCCGACGTCCCCGCCATGCCGAAATCGCTGCGGTCCTGGACGCCCAACTCCAGGACCCTCGTAAGCGCCCGCACATCATGGAGAGCTTTGTGGACCCCCTGGCCCGACGCCGCCAGGAGGCGGAAAGACGGGAAGCAAGTAGGGTGGCGGCAACACGCGTGGAGTTCCTGACCATGACACGCGGGGAGTGAGAAAGAGACATGATCGTGAACACGCATACCGCCATCCTCTCCTCCATGAAATTCGAGGATCCCGTGCTGGATGCGCAACAAGCCTTCCGCACGATACTCACGGCGATGGCCTATCCCGGACGCATCGTAACCCTTCATCGGCCAAACGCATTCCCTGAGGGACTCCACCAGGCCGCGTGGGCGGTTCTCCTCACCTTGGTGGACGAGTCGGTGCATTTCTGGACGGATCTTCCCGAGGATCATGAAGCCCAACGCGCCGTTGAATTCTTCTGTCGGCCGCAGAAAGTCTCCGACGCCCAGGAAGCCGAGTTGCTTCTCATCACGCAGCCAGACAATTTCTCGGGGCCTTACTTGTTTCGGGTCGGAACCGAAACCGAACCCCATCTCGGAGCGACTCTGATTATGCAAATGACCTGCCTGACCAACGCCGGGGCCACGGATGCCGCCGAATCCCTCTCTTTCACCGGACCCGGTGTGCCTGACGTCGCAAAAATCTGGGTGAACGGCTGCCCAGCGGAGTTCTGGGAATGGAGAAAACGCCTGGAAGCCGTTTATCCCCGTGGAGTGGATCTCTTGCTGACCCACGGACCGTCTCTTGTGGCGATCCCTCGCTCGCTCATCATCACCCGTGAGAAAGGGGATTTATGTACGTCGCGGTAAAAGGCGGTGAAAAGGCCATCGCCAATGCCCATCGTTTTCTTTGTGAAAGGAGGCGTGGAGATATCCGTGTCCCCGAACTGCATGTGAAACAGATTCAAGAACAATTGGGCCTCGCCGTGGATCGGGTCATGGCCGAGGGGGCCCTGTACGACCCTGAGCTGGCGGCCCTTGCGGTCAAACAGGCCCAGGGTGACCTGGTGGAGGCCGCTTTTCTCCTTCGCGCCTATCGCACGACACTGCCGCGCTTGGGAACCTCACAACCTCTGGACACGCTCAAAATGCGCTTGCTTCGGCGGATTTCCGCCGCGTTCAAGGATTTGCCCGGAGGCCAAGTCCTTGGTCCCACGTACGATTACACGCACCGTCTCCTGGATTTTTCCCTTCTGGAACCCAAAGCCGTGCCGGAAAACGTGGTGTATCTCGCGGACCGGACCCCGGCCGCCTCATGGGCGCCCAGACTCACCGATCTCCTCGAGGAAACCGGACTTGTGGAAAAGGCCCAAACCTCCGGCGAAGAATCCCCCGTCGATATTACGCTCGACCCTTTGAAAATCCCGTCTCCGCGCAGCGCACGGCTCCAGAATCTCGCCCGAGGGGATGAAGGCTTCCTCGTTGGACTTGCCTATTCGGCTCAAAGAGGTTTTGGGTTCCGGGGCCATCCGTTCGTCGGGGAAATCCGCATGGGGTATGTCCCTGTGGAGGTGCATTCGGCGGAATTAGGATTCTGCATCACCCTCGGCTCTATCCTCATTACCGAGTGCGTCATGCTGAGCCGCACAGAAGAAAACGCTCAGAGCCCGCCCGGCTTTGTTCAAGGGTATGGTCTGGTCTTTGGGGCCAACGAAAGAAAGGCCATGGCCATGGCCCTAGTGGATCGAGCCTTGCGTTCGGCTGAATTGGGTGAGCCGGTTCGGTACCCGTCACAGGACCAAGAGTTTGTCTTGAAACACAGTGACAACGTGGAAGCCTCCGGCTTCGTCCAACATCTGAAACTTCCCCATTATGTGGATTTTCAGGCCGAACTGTGCCACGTGCGCCAAGCTGTTGAAAGAACGCCTCAGGAAGGAGCGACGTCTCAGCACACCCAAGATCGCGACACGCCAGATTTTTTGAAAAACGATCGTGCATGGGAAGCGTTGTCCGCCGCGCTATCACAGAGCCTGTGCCTTCGCGAAGAAGCCCGTGAGGGCACGACATGACAGAGAACGGATACCAACCATGAAAGTTGCTGCACTCGATTCCTCGCAAATCTTGCCCGCGGTCGCGCCGACAACGACGGGCAAGTCCTGGACAGGTCTTCTCGGCTACAATCCGGCGTTCCTGGACGAAGTCACAAAACGCCGGATCCGCAGAACCATCCTTAAGGCCCTCGCCATCCCCGGCCATCAGCTCCCCTTCGCCAGCCGGGAAATCCCCTTGCCGTACGGGTGGGGCACAGGCGGTATCCAGATCACCGCCTCCCTCATCGGACCCATGGATGTCCTCAAAGTCATCGATCAGGGAGCGGACGACACCACCAATGCCGTGAGCATCCGTCAGTTCTTTCGGAAAACGGCCGGCGTCGAAACCACGACGGTGACCGAGAAAGCCACGATAATTCAAACGCGCCACCGGATCCCGGAAAGCCCTTTGCGCGAAGGACAAATACTCGTGTATCAGGTGCCCATTCCAGAGCCTCTGAGGTTCCTTGAGCCACGGGAAGAAGAGTGCCGCACTTTGCATGCGCTCGCCGACTACGGCCTCATGTACATCAAGCTCTATGAAGACGTGGCGCGTACAGGGCGCATCGGCGTGGCCTTCGACTATCCTGTCGTGGTGCATGGTCGTTACGTGATGAGCCCATCGCCCATACCCAAGTTTGATGTGCCGAAAATGCATCGGATGCCTGCTCTGCAACTGTTCGGCGCAGGCCGTGAAAAATGCATCTATGCCGTTCCGCCATACACCACCGTTCGACCCTTGGATTTTGAAGATGTCCCCTTCCGTATCGAGGATTGGACGGAACGCTGCCACCTCTGCGGAGCCGAAAAGCACTACTTGGACGAAATCATCGTGGATGACGCCGGGCGGCGGATGTTTGTGTGCTCCGATACGGACGCCTGCCAAAAAAGACGCGAAGATTCTCGAGCACCTAAGATCCCGTGAGCCGACATCCAAGGTTTTTCGGGTGATTATTTGGAATTATCCAGATTCTCAAACCGATTCGTCCGGAGGTCGGCATAACAGGCCTGAGAAGCCTGTTGCCGGCGTGATGCCACAAAAGCAGGTCCTAAAACCCTTCTGCGCCCGTTCGACCATGAGGCTGGTGCATCGAGGGAACCCATGCCGACCCGATCCAGGGAAAACTTCGGCGGCCTCCTGATGACTTGAGGAAACCCATGGAAAATCAGTCTTTCGATTTTTTTGCATCTTCCCGAGTTCCTCCACGCGCTCTGCCCGTCAACCCGCCCCAGACCACGAAGGCAAAGGAGTGTTCGCCTCTTCGTCCGCTTTTATGCGCCCGACAGGTCACCCATGATTACGGCGGTCGTATCGGGTGCCTCCACGTGGACCTGGATGTGATGCCGGGGGAAGTCGTCGCGGTGGTCGGAGAATCCGGATCCGGAAAAAGCACGCTGCTCCGCTGCCTTTCCGGACTTCAACCTCCCACGGAAGGTCATGTCCTCTATCGGCATGGCACCGGTCTGGTGGATCTCTACAAACTGGACGCTTCGGTTCGCCGGCGCCTCCTGCGGACCGCCATCGGCGTCGTGTTTCAGAGACCCGAAGAGGGTCTGCGGATGAACGTGAGCGCCGGGGCCAACATTTGCGAAAGACTCTTGGCCAACGGCGAACGCCATTATGGTCGGCTGCGGCATGCGGCCCTGTCGTGGATGGTGCGTGTCGAATTGGAACCCGGCCGAATCGACGACCTTCCCGGGACCTATTCGGGGGGAATGCTCCAGCGCCTCCAGATCGCCAAAAACCTCGCGACAAATCCCCGAATCGTCTTTATGGATGAGCCTACCTCGGGCTTGGACGTTTCCGTTCAGGCGCGATTCTTGGACCTGATGCGGCGCCTTGTTCGGGAGCTTCGCCTTGCCGTGGTCATGGTCACCCACGATCTTGCCGTAGCTCGGCTGCTCGCCCATCGCCTCATCGTGATGCTTCAGGGACGCGTGGTCGAACACGGACTCATGGATCGGGTCCTGGACGACCCACAACATCCCTACACCCAACTCTTGGTGGCCTCACGATTGGCAGGCTAGGCAGAAAGATCGACGATGTCCCACCCTCGATCGGTCCCGAACAGGTTTAGGGCATGAGAAAAGATTGGATGATCCGGGTAGAATCGGTCAGGAAGTCCTTCACTCTCCATGTCCAAGGGGGTGTCTCTCTTCCTGTCCTCAAAGACGTGAATTTCGAGGTCCTCAAAGGAGAGAGTGTCGCCATTACCGGGCCTTCCGGCATCGGGAAGAGTACCATCCTACGCATGATTTACGGAAACTACGCGGCACTCGAGGGCCGGATCCTTATTCGAAACGGCCCCGAAATCGTCGACATCACCTCGGCTTCCCCGCACACCATCTTGAAGGTGCGCCGGGAAGCCCTCGGCTATGTCAGTCAGTTTCTCCGGGTCATCCCCAGGGTCTCGACCCTTGAGGTCGTCATGGAACCCCTTTTGCTTAGGGGTGTGAGTGCAGAGCAAGCCCGGGAGCACGCCGCCGTCATCCTCCGCCGACTGGACATTGCGTCGAGGCTTTGGGATTTGTCTCCAACGACATTCTCCGGAGGAGAACAGCAGCGGGTGAACATCGCCCGTGTTTTCGTCTGTTCTTATCCGATCCTGCTTCTGGATGAACCCACCGCCTCCCTAGACCCTCATAACCGAGACACCGTCGTTACGCTGATCCGAGAAGCTCAACACAGGGGCGCAGCTGTTCTCGGGGTGTACCACGACCCGCTGGTTCGTCGCCACGCGGCGGATCGTGTGGTTTCCTTGGAGGTGTCCAGTTCAGAAAGTCACGGAAATAAAGGAGAAAATACACATGGATCCGTTCACGAGGAAGCGTTTTGAGGTCTTACTGCACTCTGCTCGACAGACATTGATGGAGTCCCTTGAAACCCTAGGCGATCCCGAGGAAGAACACGGCCGTCATTCTGAGCCCATGGATGAGGCGGATGTGGCCGTCCTGGAACGGCAACGGGAAACGCTCCATCGCCTCCGTAATCGTTATCGGCAGCTGTATTGGGAGATCGAGAACGCCTTAAAGAGGCTTCGCGACGGTGAGTTTGGTTTCTGCGACCGATGCGGAGATCCCATTCAAACCCAGCGCTTGGAAGTGCAGCCCACCGCGCGGCTCTGTATCGAATGCCAACGGGAGGTGGAGAGGCGAAGCGGGGCGCGAAACCTTCCCTTGACCACGGGGTCTGCAGAACGTTCTCACAGCATAGAACGCTCTTTTCCTGACCATTGGCGTTACCCGGAGTGCATTAACTCATGAAGTCAGTGCAGAATCACGGGCCCTTTTCGAAGGGCCTAAAATCCGGAACCCAGGCCCCATTTCTGGGAAACCTCTCCGACCAAGACATGTCCGCACCATGGGACGTTCTTGGTCGGCCACAGAGGATTGAAGACGAGCCGGTCGAAAAGGCTCACACGCGAGCCCCCGACCCGCATAAGGAAGGAAATCACAAGCCGTTGAAAATGCTGACGCCATCGTCTCTGCCAAAATCTTCCGTTCCCCGAAATGACACACGTGGGGCACGGACGCATCCCTGAGAGACTGGTGCGTCATATCGGCGCCTCACTTGCGGTGCCGTTTAGGAAGCGTGCATAAAGTCGGCAGGGACTTTCAGCCCGTCCCATATAAAAATGAGGGGTTGAGGTGTTTCCAACACGGAGGCCGGCATTCAATGATCTCAACGTCTTAGGCGTTCCAGTGCAAACGTGCGGGTGGATTCTCCGCCGCCGGAAGCCCGTCGCCGTGGTGACCCATCGAACGCAGCAACTGTCACGGCTGCTCGCCCCCAATGCCGGACACCAGGGGAACACTCGCTGCATCGATCAAAGACGGGATTACCCCTGGCGGTATAGGTTCGGTCCACCAAGAGGGCAATCCGTCTCTTTAAGTTCGGCCCGCACAATCTGTGCGACCACATGGCGGGTTTCCCTACGGCAGCCTCAAAGATCGTGAGAACCCACCAGAAGGCGCAAGGACTTGATAAGCAAAGGAGCACACGCTTAACCAAAAAGAAACAGATACAGTCGCAGGCCCATGGTGAAAAGACGTGCCATGCGGCGCGGTCAAGCGAGTCCCAGGAGGCGATAGGGCATCTCCTCGAAGGCATGGTGGCTCCCAATGAAAATCTTCGACGTCATCCAATTCCACAGCCCCCTTAGTGGAGGTATCAAGCGTTATGTCACGGACAAGGCGAAATACTTTGAAAACGTCCCGGGCGTGGAGCATGGAATTATCGTTCCCGGCGCCAGAGATGACGTCACTCGCGTCAGAAGTTCTCGACTTTACACGATCCGTTCGCTTCCGGTAGCCGGATCCGTGGGCTATCGTCTCCTCTTGTCACGATGGAAAATCCTCCAAATTTTAAGCCGCGAAAACCCCGATGTGGTAGAAGTGGGGGATCCTTATTATTCTGCTTGGGTCTGCCTGGATCATGCCACACGGTATGGAATTCCCGTGGTCGGCTATTATCATTCGGATTTTCCCCGCGCCCTCGGTCGCACCACCAGGAAATATTTGGGACGAGTCTTTGCTCGCATTTCATCAGTTTATGTGAACGCTTACCTTCGCCGCCTGTACGGCCGCATGGACGTCACTGTGGCAGCAACGCCCAGAGTCCGCCGGATCTTGGCTTTGGTGGGAATCCATAACACCCGTGTCATTCCTTTGGGTACGGACATTTCGGTGTTTTTCCCGAGAAAGGAGGGCGCCAAGGTGCGCGCCGCATTGGGGATTCGAACTCATACACGTCTGATCGCCTATGTGGGACGGTTTGCCCAGGAAAAGCGCGTGATGCATCTCCCACGCACCTTGGATCTGCTTCAAGCCATGGGGACGGATGTCCACCTGCTGCTCGTCGGGGATGGACCGCTGCGGCGGAAACTTCAGAAGGCGGCGGCTCGAAGGCCGGCCATGACCGTCCTTCCGTATTGCTCATCCAAAGAAGAGCTGGCCCATATCTATTCCGCTGCAGATTTGTGTATCTACCCGGGAAGTGGAGAGACTTTCGGGTTTGTTTCCGTTGAAGCTCAAGCCTGTGGCACGCCGGTGCTGCTGGTCCGCGGTGGAGGTGCCGACGATACGGTGGTCGACGGAGATCTCCGTTGCTTTTCTCAGTCCCATCACCCCACCGATCTGGCTTCATCGGCCTTCCAGCTGTTGTCCTGTGCCCCCATCACTTGGGAACAACGATGGGAGAGACATCGACACATCGCTGACCATTTCGATGGCTCCCGGACCTTTTCCACCCTCTTGAATCTATACAGAGAACTTGTTGAGCATCGCGAGAGAAGCGGGGCCCCTGAATCGCAGCGGTAAATCTTGAGCCGTTCCTAGCTTGGGTCCACCGCGCTGAAGCTCCCCACCCGGCTCTTTTGCACGTGAAACCGTGTGGTTTCAAAAACGACGGACAGCAAGGCCATCCGTACAGGGTCCATCAAAGTCGCTGTCTGCGGCATTTCACCTGATGGCTCTGAATCCGTACGATCCCCGCCGTCGCGCTAGTTTTTGGTCATGATGTGGAATCGATGCCGGCCTTAAGCAACGATCCCGCCAGGACAGGCCCACCTGCCTGCCCCGCATCGCCGCGGTCCGTTGGGTCAAGGCGCAGCCCGGCCTCAGGGCGACAACGAGGGCGCCCCGAGGAAGACAACGGCCCCGCGCGGATGGATACTGCCATAACGATCCCCCTGAATCTGCGGAACCTGACGGCCTGGGCCGACTTTCAGACAACCGAATCGACGCACCTGGTGGGTGAAAATGTGATAGGAGACCCGATGGCACAAAAGAGACGTCAATTCACCATGATATCTTCAGTGGGACAGTTTCATGCAGAAACGCACTTTCACGGATTAAGGATGACGAGCAGAGCGCTCATCTCTTTATCCAGAGTGACGGCAGCACCACGAAGGCCCCGACGACCAACGGCATGTGATAGGTCAGCAACCGCCAGCTGAGAACCGTGACGGACACAAAACCCGGCGGCAGCACGGCTTGGAGAAAGATAAGCGACAAGATTTCGACACCTCCTCCACCCCCCGGAGCCACCAGAGCCAGAGACAACGCCCACAAGAGTGCTTGCAGAGGAATAAGAGGTATGATGTTCAGGTCAGGGTTCAATGAGTGCACCAGAATGGGCAGGACGCCGAATCGACAACCGCCCTGAACCATCGCAAGAACGATAAACCCCGGGATGACAGGACGCCGACTTTTGGCCAACCTAGGCAAAGCGGCCCATCCGAGCCGCAGGGTGTCTCGAAGGCGCAGCAGCTTTCCCCTGGCCCACTCGATGTCTCCAGCCGCGGACCCTCCCACCGAATCTTTGCCGTAACCCTGCCAGACCCTCTTCGCCCACAACCCGGCCATGAGGACAATGACGATCACGGCAACAGCGATCCCGAGGAGACTTCCGGAGATGTGGCGGATCGAAGCGCTGCGCAGCATGTCAAGCCACAGGCTTTCCCGAAGAGCCACATAGGCCCCTAGGACTCCTGTCAGGAGAAAAAATAGGCCGTCGAAAAGCCAATCGGCGGCGATCAGTCCTAACGATTCTCCTACAGGAACCCCGATTCTTCGAAGAATGGCCACTTTCAAGATGCCTCCACCTACGCCCCCGGGAGTGGCGGACACCCCGAATTCCATCGCCATCGCCGCGGTAAACGCCTCCTTCCAGGGACAACGACGGCCCAAGGCCCAAAGGCCGAGCCAGACACGGAGGCTGTGACAAAGCCACCCCGCACCGACCATCCCCAGCGCAAGCAGCAGGACACCTGGATGCATCCGTCGGAAAGCTTCGTCAATGCGGCGTGCCTCCTCAAAAAGAAAGATGACCAGGCCGGGGATCAGGCATAAAGAGACACCCGATGCCATCACGGCCACGAAACGACCCGGCTTGGGCGGGCGGACGCAAAGATTGCCTGGAGGCTCTATAGGACGACCGGTTTCAGCCACGATAGGAGCGTATGAGGTTGTCGCTGCCGGCAAAGCTTTCTCACAAGACGCAAGATGAGGCGCCGGATGGCGGGATGATCAAGATCCGCCGGGTGAATTGCCACGCGCAGGATAGACACTCCGGCATACAGTCCTTCCAAGGCCGGCATGACAAAGCGAGAAAGAAAAGCCCGAAGGCGTGTGCGGCTGCTTGCCGTGACCACAGGAGCTCGAATTTTTTGATCATTCTGAAGCGAGTAGATCTTCGTATAGCTTTCCGTCACGGCAAATCCAAGCGACTTGAGGACTTCATAGCCTGACGGTGGGAAGATCCATGCCGGAGCCACAAACCCCGAGGCATGAAGGCCGGCCTCCTCAAGAAGGTCACGAGACTTCTCAACCCTTCGGCGCAGCTCGTCTTTTCCAACCCCTAAAAATTCACTTTCCCGGGACGTGTAGCATCGCGCCGTAAAAAGATCTTTCGCGGACCGGGGCTTCTTGGATCTTTCCCACCGATGGGTCAACCCGTGGGACACGAGGGCATCTCCCCGACTCTGGCGGCCTCGTAAATACACGGCGCAGGGGCTCTGGGGCGTTATAAGGTATCGCCCATGCCACAAGGGAACAATAAGCCATGTGAAACAAGAAACCCCCTCGGTTTCCAAAACTTCTGCAAACTCTGCAAAAGCGCGAAAGGTATGGGGGGCCACATCGTGGAAAGAAAGAATGAACCCTTTTTGATTCGGTCCCTCCCTCACCTTCGCTCTCCCTTTCCGTTGGAATAAAAGCTTGAACGGATGTCGCCGACTCTGTCGTAAACCCCACGACGAGAAGGCTGACAAGAAAACATCACAAGAAGACGACCGCTTCTCCAGGTCTCTCAAGCTTTTTTCCGTAGATGTCATGCTAAGCTCACCGGCGTCACAACACCAAGGCAAACGGGTGACAGGATCGTGACATTTGAAAGAAACAAGGCCGGGATGTGCTTTCCCGTAAAGACACCGGAGCGGCCTGGAAGGTGGGGAGCCGGGGAGATGGAAAGCTCAGATCCACCTGCGGCCCGAGTAAAACCGGGTCCAGGTCCTCCGCCCGCATCCGCAAGGTGCGTCTTTCCGCATGGGGCAAGGGATCCTATCCAAGAGGGTCCTGTGATCGAACGCGATCTTGAGAGTCGATTCGGAACATGCGCGCGGAGTTCATCAGGATGCCCACCGTGTGGACCAGGTGCAGAAGGCCCACAGGGCCCGGTCCGACAGTGCCCGTGACCGCAACCGCAAAGCCGATGACGTTGGTCATCACAGCCAAGGCGAAATTCTGGTGGGCAAGACGAAGCATTTTTTGCCCCGCTCGTCGCAGCAGAAGAATTTTACGGACGTCCCCGTCGAGAATCACGACATCGGCAGCCTCCAACGCCGCTGGAGCTCCTTCTGGGCGCAGGGCCGTGCTGACGTCTGCGCGACTGAACGCCGGTGAGTCGTTAATGCCATCCCCAACCATAAGAACCCGGTAGCCTTGATTTTGCCGTTCCACCACCCATCGGGCTTTGGCCTCGGGATCCAGATCCCCCTGAACATCGTCAAAGCCCAAGCCCTGGGCAAAAAGCGCCACCGCTGTCGCGCTGTCTCCACTGACCAAGTCGAGGCGGCGAAATCCGACATGACGCAAGGATTGCAAAAATGCCTGGAGATTTTCCCGTGCTTGAGACCCGAAGGCCACTAATCCCTGGAGCCGACCGTTTCTGGCGACGTAAATGACGAGGCGGCCGTGGCGGCGATGTTCTTGCGCTTTTTTCGCGAAATAACCCACCGCCACACCGTGCTTTTCCATGAACAAAGCATTCCCCACAAGGATCGTCTCCCCGTGAAGCTGCGCGCGAACCCCGAGTCCCGGGACAACTTCCTGCTGACTCGCCACCGGTGGCTGTCGGCCGATTGATTCCACAGCCCTCCGCAAAGCCACCGCCACAGGATGCGGGGAATCTTTTTCGGCGGCGGCCGCCAGAAGAAGGATGTCATCCTCGGCCATCCATGGGGCCCTGGGGTAAATCCCGTGGACCGACAGCAAACCGGCTGTCAGCGTTCCGGTTTTGTCGAAACAGACGGCATCCAATAAGGAAACCATCTCAAAGGTTCGTCCGCTTTTAACGAACACCCCCCGCCGCCACATGGCCAGAAGTGCTGTGGTAACCACGGAAGATGCCGCCAAAACCATGGCGCATGGACAGGAAAAGACCAAGAATACCGTCATGGCCCGGCGCAGTTCGCCCGTGAACATGAAAGTCACGGCCGTCGCCCAGGCTCCGAGCTTCAACGAACGTCGTGAGAAGACCTCCGCCGCACGCTCCATGGATGTTCTTTGAGCGAGGCCCTCGCGCACCAAGGCGTGGATTTGGGCCAAAGAGCTCTCTTGGGCGTTCTTTTCTGTCTCTACAAGGAGTTTTCCTTCCAAAACGCGCGATCCCGCATAGACGCGGTGGCCCTGCCGACACGTGCGAGGCATCGCTCGACCCGAGAGATGGGCTTCCTCGACGGTGGCACACCCATCCAGAACGTTCCCATCTACGGGAACAGTTTCCAAGGGCCCCACCACGACGAGCTGCCCCGGGGAGATTTCAGACAGGGCGCGCCGGCACACAACGCCGTTTTCCACAACCTGGACTGTTTCCGGAAGCGTTGGGAAAAACTCCTCCACATAACGGGCAGTCCTCCGCTCAGACTGCTCTTCGGCCCAAAGACTCAAATGGCCCACGAAAAGGATTTCCACGGCCGTCAAAGACTCGGAGGCCACGACGGCGATTAAGCTTGCCATGTTCAGGACAGGGACCAAACGTCGATGATGGGGTTGCATGTGCCTTGTCCTTGCTGACCACAGCACCAGAGCTGAAACAACGCTCACCACGCCAGCCAAGGAAAAAGGGCCTTGAGCCATGCTGCTCCCGAAGAGTATTCTTTTCAGGAGATTGGAGACCAAGATCCCGCCTAAGCCCAAGAAAGCCAGAAGGTGCGTTCGAGGCGAGAGAGTCTCTGAGGAGATTGGGCTTCGACATGGGCGTCGCACATCGACGGCCTTTTCATGAGATGGGCAGAGGACGTGCTGAAAGGCCGAAGCATGAGTAAGAATGTACCCTGTGAAACCGGAGGCAAACTCGTCAAGGGCCTGTATGTCTCCGCTGAATTCAATGATCACGGACCCTGTGTAGGGCCGGACCCGAACCCGTCGGACTCCTTCCATCTTCTCCAAAAAATCTTGGAGTTCTGCAGCATCGACGGACGCCCAGAACCTTCGGCCGATCTTGATTCGCACCCTTCCGGGGACGAAATGCCGAACTTGCACGTTGGAAAGAAATTGTTGGATCGTCATGGTCTCCGTCCTTCGGCAGTATGATTTTGTCTTTAGTTTGCCATAATCGGACAATTTTTCACCGAAGAACTGCAGACTTGTTGGGAATCGAATGAATTTTGAGCTTGACGGTCACGGCTTCGCCAAGTTAGCCGAAATAGCATTGGGCAGTTTACGCGTCATCTGGCTAAACCCAAATAAAGGAGGAGACGATGAAACTCGAGGACATCAATCTTCCGAAGAGCTTGTTGGTCGGTGTGGCCGCTGCAGTCGTCGCCCCTGTAGTCTTGCCGGTCCTGGGCGCCGTTGTCCGCCCCGTGTTGAAGGCGGCAATCAAAGGAGGAATCATCCTTTACAACAAAAGCCGGGAAATCGTCGCCGAAGTGGCGGAAAGTGTCGAGGACCTGGCCGCCGAGGCGAAAGCTGAACTGCAGCCCCAAGGGGCTTCTCCCGAAACGACTTGAAAAGGATGGACAGATCGGGAGGGACTTCCATGCCTCAATATGCGGACGTGGTGCACTGCACCAAAACGCGTGTTCGCATCAAGATGCGGGACAAGGTGCAGGACCGCACCTTTTACGGTCAGCTTGCCGAAGCGGTTGCCGATCTGCCCGGGGTGGACAAAGTCAAGATCAACGACGTGACCGGGTCTCTCCTTTTTCAAGGGGATTCTCTCAATCCAAGGGATATTGTTGACCGCTTGATTCAAAAAACGCCGCTTCGGTTCGAAACATCTCCGACTTTGCATCCCGTCCAGCGGGCGGTGCAACCGTTTGTCAGATTGAGCCAGAAACTCAAGGCGGCGACGGGAGGCGAAGTGGGTTTGACGGAGGCAGGTTTCCTCACCCTTCTCGGCATCGGTGTCATCCAAATCTTGAGGGGAAACATCACGGCACCTCCATGGTACACCGCGTTCTGGTATGCTTTCGGTGTGTTCAGCAAGGCTTTAGTGGAAAAATACAGCGAACCCCACGTCATGAAACCTTCCGGGGCTGGTTTTCAGCCCGCCCACGCTGCGGATCCTTGTCCAGCAAACGATAAGAGCGATACGGCTCCATCGGTAGAGCAGTGGAGCGAGGAAACATAAGCTAAATAAGGGATGATCTGAAAGGTTCGTCCAATGATCCGCGTGGTTCATGCTCGCGTGGAGGGGCGAGTGCGCCTTCGCATGCCCCTGTTGAAGGGCCATCCCCTCCTGGCGAAATACCTGACAGAACACTTGCGCGCTCAGAACGGTGTGCGGACCGTTCGGGCAGGAACCACTACGGGCAGTTTACTGGTATTCTATGACACCCCTCTGCTCCACGTGGAGCAGGTGCTTGGGCTTGTCCAAGAAGCCCTCAATAGGTTCAAGGAAGACACTCCCAATCCTATCCCCCCGTCATCCGTTGTAAGAAACACTCCAGGAAAACAGACTCCCCCTAGCCCCTCGATCGCCTCGAGCCGGTCGGTAGAAACTCCCCCCACCCATAAAGCTCCCCGCAGGCAGCCTGCTGGAATGGATCATTTAGACTCTTCTCCGGACGATGCCTGGCATGCGAAAACCCCCCAGGCATGCCTCACCCGCCTGCAATCCGGCCTTCACGGACTGTCCGATGAGGAGGTCTTGCATAGACTCGAAGCCTACGGGCCTAACGACGTTCAAGATACGCCTTCGATCTCCCGTTGGCGCTTGTTGACGAAGCAGTTCATCTCCCTGCCCGTGATGCTCCTTGGTGCGGTGAGCGTCGTCTCTCTTGTGACGGGCGGCGTCGCCGATGCCATGATTATCGGCGGGGTCGTAGCGGCCAATGCCATCATTGGTTACATCACCGAAAAGAGTTCCGACGAAGCCATATCCGCCCTACGCCAACGGGAAGAGCCGGAGGCGCATGTCATTCGATCCGGTCGGGAGCAGGATGTTCCGAGAAGTCAACTCGTCCCTGGGGATATTATCGTGCTCCGTGCGGGATGCACCGTTCCTGCAGATGGTCGGCTTCTCCGGGCGGATCACCTGTTCGTCGATGAATCTTCACTGTCCGGTGAGAGCCTCCCGGTGCTCAAGTCGGCGGACGTGGTTTTGACTGAAACGGTCCCCCTCCACGACCGTCTCAACATGGTTTACAGGGGCACACTCGTTACCGGGGGATCCGGTGTGGCCGTGGTGACGTCAACAGGAGCACGGACGCAAATCGGCCAGCTACAGCGCTTGCTCCAGACAACGGAAGCGCCCAAAGCGCCCATTGAATATCAACTGGCGCGGTTGGGGCGCCGTCTTGTCTTGTTTTGCCTGGGTGTGTGCGCCGTATGCTTTGCCCTTGGAGTGGCTCGTGGATACGGCTTGCTTGCCATGGCGCGGCTGAGCCTTTCCTTGGGAGCCGCGGCTGTTCCCGAGGGACTCCCTTCAGCAGCGACGACAACCTTTGCGCTTGCCGTAAGGCGCATGCGACGACGGGGGGTCCTGATCCGTGACCTCACCGCGGTGGAATCCCTCGGGGCTATCCAGGTTCTGTGTGTGGACAAAACCGGCACGCTGACAGAAAACCGAATGACCGTTCAGGAAATCGTGGTCGACGGGCTCCGTTATGGAGTTCGGGACCAGGTCATTTCCTTCAACGGCAACCGAGTTGATCCCCTTAACCAAGATCACCTTCGGCGGATTCTTGAAATTTCGAGTGTCTGCATTGAAACCCGGGGGATCGGCCAAGACCCGCAAGGGGGTCTTGTCTTGGATGGATCCCCCACAGAAACGGCTCTTATCCGCTTGGCCTTGGCCAACGGGGTGCCTGTACAAGAGCTTCGTGAAAATTTTCCACCGTATTGGACCATCCTTCGGTCGGAATCCCGACCCTATATGGCGACGCTGCAGAACAACGATCAAGGTGAGCTGTGGCTGGCGGTCAAGGGCAATCCTGAAGCCGTGCTTGCCTGCTGCACTAAAGAAATAAGGCGCAACACCCCGGTGACGCTGACCGATGAAAGGCGACGCCGCATTCTTCAAGAAAACGAGCAACTCTCCAGTCAGGGACTTCGAGTCCTCGGATTCGCCTATGGGTTCCCCAAAGACACCGAACACGACGCCCCGGAAGACTTGATTTGGTGCGGACTCGTGGGCATGGCGGATCCCATCAAAGCCGGCGCCCGTGAGACCATCCGCACCCTCCGTCGGGCCGGCGTGGAGGTGGTCATGCTTACGGGTGACCAAGAACTCACAGCAACGGCGGTAGCCAATGCCCTTGAGCTTTCAGGCGGCAAGCCGGTTCGGACTGTGAATGCCTCCTGCTTCAATGGCGGGTGGACAATCGATAGTGAAGAACTTAAGGGGTGCAGCGTTCACGTGTTTTCCCGCGTCAGTCCCGCTCACAAACTCCAAATTGTCGACATGCTGCGTCGCTCGGGAAAAATCGTCGGGATGACGGGAGACGGCATCAACGACGCCCCTGCTCTCAAGGCGGCGGACGTTGGGATATGCATGG
The DNA here is from genome assembly GCF_055387865.1 of Desulfosoma profundi. Lineage (NCBI taxonomy): Bacteria > Pseudomonadati > Thermodesulfobacteriota > Syntrophobacteria > Syntrophobacterales > Syntrophobacteraceae > Desulfosoma > Desulfosoma profundi. The sequence goes on from NZ_AP042420.1 coordinate 583,135, forward strand.
GACAGAACGGGATTCGGGCGGCTCAACAAGTGGCCAACGTGATTTTGGAAAATGATGACTTAACCCTCCTGGCGGTAGCCCTTGAAGAAGGCAGAACGATTCAAAACAACATTCGAAAATCCGTACGCTTCTTTCTATCGAGCAACTTGAGCGAAATTCTCGTGACCACCAGTGCTCTCTTCTTGGGCATGCCCACCCTCCTTAACCCCATGCAGCTCTTATGGATTAACCTCGTCTCCGACGTCTTCCCGGGAATCGCTTTGTCCATGGATCCTCCCGAACCGGACGTGCTCTTAAGACCTCCCAGAAAAGCCCATGATGCGCTCTTCAGTGCAAGTGATTTTGCCCGCATGTTCCGGGATGCCTCGGTGCTGGCCGGGGGGGCTCTCCTTGGAAGTTTCTATGGGCTTCTTCAAGGCGGACCGGCGAAAGCATCCACCACAGCTTTTCATATCTTGTCGGGCTCTCAGTTGGCCCACGCTCTAGTTTGTCGTCGAGAAGATCCCGACTCGACAAAGTCGTCGGGCAAGGCCATTCCCATCCTCCGCGTCGGGATCGCGGCCACTTTGTTCGCCCAAATATTGGCCGGCATTGTCCCCGGGCTGAGGAATTTCCTGGGGCTCACGCCGATGCATATCGTGGACTGGTTGATCGTCGCTCTGGCCACGCTGACGACAACGTGGGTCAACACGAAAGCAGGTCAGGCGAGAAGCCGAACTCCCCGCCAAGTGAAAATCCCTTCCGAGGAACCCGTCGAAGAACTGTCTGCTTTCAAGGTCCCGGGGCCGGATATTGCGGCTGTGCCCCAAGGACCTATGATAGACGTCAAAAGGGAGGATCTCCGGGGGTGTGAACACATCAGATAAAGACGGTTAAAAAAGAAAAAGGCGTGTTTTTCAAAGCCACGTCCAACGCCACATTGAACAGCGCCTTGGTCAAGAATTGCCCGGTTTTGCTCACGCTCAAAGTCTCGGACGCCCAACCGGAGGGGCGACCTTCCCTAGAGGTTTCGGCGGCGTTGAGATGGCCGTTTTCTTTAAGAACCTCGACAATCCTTTCTGCAGAAAGCAGGGCTTCATCGTAGTACACAACGACGCTTCCCGTCACTGGGTTACACTGGACCTTTTCCACCCCGGGCAAGGCTTCCACGAGCCCTTGGAGCAGGAGAGCTCCGCCGGGACTATACCGAATCGTCGGAACTTTAATGCGAACACGACCGGGAATTCTGTGTACGAGATAGCTCATGACACACAACACCTCTCTTGCAATTATTTCTTCGTCTTTTCACCTCGAGAAACATAGCCCCGACACGAGGGGTATTGAGAACACCGAAAAGTTTCGCGTCCATTGACCCGATGATGCACATGCATCACCGCACCACACTGGGGACACGTCGGTTTCTCCAATTTGGGTTTTTTAGACGGGTCCTCCACGAATTGATAAAGACACTTCTGACAGCGGTACCGCTGCTTGCCGGTCACGGAAATTCCGTACCTGTAGATGGCATCACATTGGCATCGGGGGCAGCGGATCCTATTCTCCGACACATGTTCCTCCTATACACGAGGAACATGTAAGGAATATCTGTGTCCTCTTGATGGCGGCTTCGTGACACTTTTGTGACAATCCCACCCTGTCAGGCGCTTGAGTCTGTTCAGCCTCGGGGTCGTGGACGTCACACCCGCCGCACCCGCAAGGAAAATCGTCGGGGCTTTATTTTTGTCCCACTCCGCAGAGGGCACTGGCAGATTTTCTCCGTCCAACGCCACAGTGTGCTGTCATTTCTTCCCCTTGGGCTCACCTCGGGCTTAACTCCCCATCAGGGAGGAGCCTCCGTGTTCGCAGTGGCACAGCCGATGTTGAAGCGGATTTCAAGTCCTGGAGTTTTTCAAAAAGTGTAATTTTTTCCATAAGCGTAAGCAAAGGGTCCCGCCCCCACTTTTTTGAAAACGCTTCCCTCCCCGGATCAGCGAATCGAGTGCAGGCAGCTTTTCGTGTCGGACCGAATGCCATGCACTTGTCACATTGCGATCTCAGGATTGTCACATGTCCCTGTCAGACTTCAGGTGTTCGCGAAAAGCCTCGATGGATCCTCGGGAGGGTTCCATGAAATACATGGCGCTGTGCATGACAGTCGGTATACCGATTGTGGCCATGGTCATTGCCAGGGTCACCGTCCTTTCTCAACACCATCCCAAGACAGACCTCATCGTCCACTTGCACAATCTGCTAGGAACGCATTGATGCACCGCTGGACCCAGACGGTGTGCACCCCACGAGAAGGCTCTTCACACCGGCGAAGCCTGATCACTGGAGCTCCGCGGGATCCTGGAGGCGACTTGATCGCATGAGCGATAAGGCCACTTATGTCTTGGACACGAACGTCTTGCTTCATAATCCTAATGCGCTCTTCTCCTTTCCCAACAGCCACCTTGTGATTCCACTGGCGGTCATCGAGGAAATCGACGATCAAAAAAAGAGGCAGGACGAGGTGGGCCGCAACGCCCGACTGGTGTCTCGGCGGCTGGATGACCTGAGAAGCCGAGGTCGACTTTCTCAGGGCGTGACTTTGCCGAACGGCAGCATTGTCCGAGTTGAGCTTAACCATGTGGACGATCACGTTCTGCCGAAGGATCTCGCTTCCCACAAGTACGACAACCGCATCCTGGCTTTGGTCCACTCCTTGTCCAAGGAAGCATCGGCCGAGGTCATTTTGGTCACCAAGGATCTGAATCTTCGAATCAAGGCCGATGTTTTGGGAATCCGCGCACAGGATTATGAATCGGACAAAGTGGATTATCGGGAACTCTACGAAGGGTACCGAACCCTTTTGGTTTCGGGATCCGACATCGACATCTTCTTTAAAGACGGTCGGCTTCCCGTCCCTCAGGAAGCATCCTTGCTTCCTCAGGAATTCACTGTATTGAAAAACGCCGCCAATCCGTCCCAGTCCGCACTTGCCCGTCACACCAACGGCTATTTGGTGTCACTGAAGTACGCTCACCACGTTCCGTGGGGCGTCGCGGCCCGTAACAAAGAGCAAAAGATGGCCTTAGAATTGCTCTTAGACGACTCGATTCGTGTGGTCACCCTCGTTGGGCGTGCCGGCACGGGGAAAACCCTTTTGGCCTTGGCTGCGGGGTTGGAACGCGTGGTGGAGCAACGCCTGTACCATCGGTTCCTCATCACCCGCCCTGTCGTTCCTGTGGGTGACGATCTTGGGTATCTTCCCGGAAGCCGTGAGGAAAAACTGCGGCCTTGGATGCAGCCCATTTATGACAATCTCGAACTGCTCTTCCAAGACGCCGAAGACCCATCAGAACCCATTGACCATTTGATACAACGCGGCGTATTGCAGATGGAAACCTTGACGTATATCCGTGGCCGCAGTATACCCAACCAATTCATTTTATGCGACGAATCTCAAAACCTCACTCCAAATATGATCAAAACGCTCATCACCCGTGTGGGCAAAAGGACAAAGATCGTCTTCACAGGTGATCCCGACCAAATCGATCACCCGTATCTGGACTCGGACAGTAATGGGCTGACGTACTTGGTGGAACGGCTGAAAACCGAAGCTTTAGCCGGACATGTGACCCTTCGGAAGGGGGAACGCTCCCAGGTGGCGGAAATGGGGGCGATGCTCCTCTAAGCCTCGGACCATAACCCCGTCCGATGTTTTCTCATTTCGTTCAGTCAATGGGCGAGCAAAGAGCCGCTACAGTCGCTCACCGACCCGAAAGGGTTTCGACCCTCATTCTGAGAGACGCCACAGTCAGGTCGTTATGACCGTGGGCAGCCTCGACGGACAAAGGCATGATTCCCCTTTCCCGCAATGGCCGAGCGCGAAGACCGCTCTCCCGGAGCTATGGAAACCTCCCAGCACTCTCCAGCAGCGAATGCCTCGCGCTTGTTCGATCCAATTGACGCGAGATTTAAGGCCGGCGCGAAGGCTCGGAGACGGTAGTCTATTTGCCATCGTCCTCATGAGAGGGACGGGCCTTGGACGGGCAGCGCCCCACTGAATAGGGGAAAGCCTCCAGGTGGTGAAAGTTCCGAATAGGCTGATTCCCATAGCCATGGCGCAAAAAGCATGCTTTGTCCCTTGGCAGGAGCATCTCGAAAAAGCAGTCGTGTTCTTGACGACAAGAGACGCCGTATTTAGTTTTGAGGCAAGGATAATCCGAAATATCAGTTAACGGTCAAACAAGGAGAGCGCCATGAGTGATGTGACCAGTCCAACCAAACGTCAACAATTCGTGTGGGTGAAAGACAAGGCCGGTAACGAGTTTGTGTGTCCCGTCGATGTGCTCAAAAAACCCTCCGAGATGAGCCCCGAAGAGCTGAAAAACTGCGTGGACGATGCGACGACCCCTCAGCCCTTTGCTGGCGGGTAGCCGTCTAGTATTGAATGCGTAAGGTGGGATAAACACAGGTCAATACCAAGGGCCTACCCCCAGGGGTGGGCCTCTCGTTTATTGAAAGATTTTCGAGGCCGGAGGGTCCTATGACAGAGCTTAGGAGAGGTCAGGTGTTGGTTCGTGTGAAGGATCGCGCAGGCAATGAGTTTTATTGTCCGCTTGAAGAATTGAGGAACCCCCAAGAATTAGAGTCCCATATTCTTGAGGCTTGTGTGGACGATGCGACAGTCGGTCGGTATGCCGGGGACTTCCAGAGAAAAGAATCTTGATTTGGCCCCCCAAGTTCGCTTGCCGGACCCCGGGATTTTTTCCTCTGGTCGCGGCAAGCCTCTTTGAAAGGTGCCTCGCAAGCCGGTTATCTATCAATTCACCCGGTTGGTACCCAATCAGGGGCTATCTCAAAAATTTTTGGCCGTTCGCGGAAACCCATGCGGGGTTATTCAAAGCGATAGTTCAGTCCGAATTCATAGATCCGCATTGAGCCGATGGCGCCCAAATCTATTCAAAGACTCGGCAAGAATTTCCATTATTAAACCAACATAAATCCCAACTTTCGCCGTCGGAAAATTTCAGACCGCCGCGTTGTTCCCGGCATGCTGTGGGTCTTGTCTTATTTTCGGATGAGGATCGCGTTCTCCTTTTGAATCAGTGCCGGCGGACCTCGTCTTTCACCCTTTCTTTCAAGCCATTGAAAGCTGTCAAAGTCCGAACCGTTTCATGGAAGCACCCGCCAAATCGTAAACGGTAATCTGTGATACGGCGCCATCCCGACAAATTCATTGAATGGATTGACCACTAGACGGCGCGACGATCCACAAAATAGCTATTGCCCGGTATCCTTTTGACGACGCTTTTGACTTCAGTGGCGACGGACGCCAAATGACCGTAAGATTGAAACAATCTTTCTTTGTTGGTCACCACGGCAATGGACAGGGAGAGCAGAGGAAATGAGCGCACCTGACCCTGTCGATCCACGCTTTCATAATAGCCGAGCTGCACACATTGGGGTTCGTGAAACTGACCGATTTTTGCCTCAAAGTCATGAAGAATCCGCTCGCATAATTTATCCACTCCTGAATATCGAACGACAAAAACAAAATCGTCACCTCCGATATGTCCAACAAATCCATTAGAATCCCACGACAATACATGCTCTTTTAATAACTGACCGAGAAATCGAATCACTTGATCCCCTTTTTCAAAGCCGAATCTGTCATTAAAGGGCTTAAAATGATCCAGATCTACATAACCCACGGCAAACAATATCCCTTGCTTCAAACGTCTCGAAATCTCTTCGTTGATGAGGTTGTTGCCGGGCAAACCTGTCAACGGATTGGACTGAGAAGCGCACAGCAGGTTTTGTTCGGTGATGTGTTCCAGAATCTGATGGATTTTCACGATCCCCACATAAGTTCCATTGCGCGTCACCACCACAGCATCGTAAATGGACTTTTCGTCACGGGCCGTCACTTTCTGTGACACGTATTCCACAGGAGTGTCCTCCTCAAAAATCGAAACTTCGCTCATAACCAACGACACGGGTTTGTCCGCGTAAAGTGCGTAGCCGTATCTCCGCCCCAAGAGGAAAAAAAGGTCTGTTTTTTTGATGATCCCGAGGGGTTTTCCGGCTTCCAAAACCGGGATGACCGTGAGGCTCTCCTCTTTCTGAAACCGTTGCTCCACATTTTTGACAAGGGTGTGCACTTCCACGGGAGGGATATAGGTTGTCAGGCATCCTAGGAGATGGCCGGTGCATGCGAGGTCGTAACTGCGATGAGAGGACCTCAGAGAACGAATTTTCTCGTTTGATCCCCTTACAATGATTCCTGGGTCGAGTTCTGGATATCCCACATAATAGCCTTGGACCCAATCAAAACGAATGTCGGAAACCATTTGTAGCTCCTCAAGGTTTTCCACTCCCTCCGCCACAACGGTGATCCCGACTTTACGGCAGAAATTGACAATGGCATTGCAAAGCAGCTGCTTTTTTGAGGAAAGATGCAACCCGGATATTAAATGCCTATCCACTTTCACTATCGTCGGTTCAAGCTCCAAAAGGCTTTTCAACCCTGCAAAACCTGCCCCCAGGTCATCCAAAGCGATTCGAAAACCTTTCGCTCTCAGCCATTCGATGAGCTCGCTGAGTCGGCTGAACTGGTCGAGATTCTTTCGTTCAGTAATCTCAAAGATCACCGCCGCAGAGGTGTTCAGCACTTCGTCGCAGAACAACTCCTGAAAGGATTCGATACGTCCTTGGCTGAGAATCGAGGGGGAGAGATTGATGCACACAGGAACAGAAAGGTTTAATTTCTGGAATTTTTCTATGGCCTTCCGCTGGCACAACAGTTCCAATTTTTGTAATAATTGCAAGTGCTCCGCCGCTTCAAAGAGTTCCATGGGTGTCTGAATCTTCCCGCCCTTCATGACTCTGCACAGGGCTTCATAAGCGACGACACGTCCCGTATTCAAATCGAATATGGGCTGCATCGCCATATCCACCTTTTCTTCCTCTATGATCGCCTCCAGCTCACGATAGGTGGTTGTCCTGTGCCAGAAGCCTCCTACACGGCGATCTTCTCTGTGGGCTAGAAGACCATCGTTCATGTGATCCTCCTTGCGCGCTTTTGGTCTGATCCACAATCCGCCGGACTAGCGAAAGCAAAGCTTTCGTGGAAAAGGGCTTGGTCAGTGATGCCTCAATGAGACCGATCTTTTGAGCCTCGGCAACCGCCGGATGGTTGTCACCCGTCAGAATCACCACCGGTGCCGAGCTCCCCATGGAGCGCAACTCTCGAGCGAGCTGCACCCCGTCCATCTCGTCGAGGTGATAATCGAGCAGCACCAATTGGACCGCACATCCATGAGTTCGAACGATGTCGAGAGCCTCCACTGCACTCTTGCTGAAGCGCACGGCAAACCCCGCCTCTTCGAAGACTTCTCGCAGGCCTTCCAGCACCAGCGGATCGTCATCCACAAGCACAAGGAAATCCTTCGGGGAACTTTCGACGGCCACCTCATCTTTGTGGGGCACGAGAGTTTTTCCATGGTTATCTGGAGTGACGCCGAGAGGTTGTGCTAAGGCGGGAAGGTAAACAGAAACGCAGGTCCCTGCCCCCACGCGGGACTCCACGTGAATATGTCCACCGTGAGAACGTATAATATTATGGGCGATGACGAGACCTAGCCCTGATCCCCCGGTGCTTTTTTTGGTCGTAAAATAGGGATCAAAGATCCGCTCGAGTATTTTTGGGGGAATCCCGGGGCCCGTGTCCCGAACGCGGACGCAAAAATACCGTCCCGGCTTGAGTGCGGGGAAAGGACTTTGCTCCTTCGTTGTCAGACGGATTTCCTCGACCAGGGTCTCCAAAACACCCCCATTGGGCTCCATAGCCTGTCGAGCATTGGTCCAAAGGTTTAGAAACACCCTTTGAAGATCGCTGGAGGATCCCAGAATCCACGCAGGAAAGGCTCGAAGGTCCTTGCGCGCCTGAATGTTCGGTGGCAGCGAGCCGACAAACAGGTCGAACATATCATTTACGGCTCCCGCAAGATCCATGGATTCCCAAGACCCCGAGAATGCATTGCTAGAGAATCTAAGCTCATCAAGAAGAGTGCGCGCCTGACCACATCCCCAAACAATCTTCTGCAAATGATCGGTATTTCCAGCACCCTGGTTTAATAAAGCCATCTCTGCATGGGCACATACAACCGTTAAGATATTACTGAGGTCATGGATAATACTTGGTTCACTCCTCTCCAGCAATTCACTTTCTTGATTTTGCCGAAAATGATATTGTCTCCGCCTCGTCGCTTCCAGTCTTTTTCTTTTGCCACGTTCTTCTTCCAAACTCTGCCCTAAGCCAACTCGGGTTAGAATCATAGATGCCAGTTCTACGTATTGCTCCACAATACTGATGTGTTTATCAGAAATGGGTTTCCCCCCGGAGTGCTGCATCAATCCGACGCAGGCGATGACCTCTCCCCGGCAAAAAACAGGCACGCCCACCGCCGTACGCACATCTGCAAGACATGGATGGGGATATCGAAGAGGCCATTGATTATAGCTACCGATGACAACGGTGCTTTTCAGTTTGAAAACCTGACTGACCATCCCCTTCCTAAGGGTTAAGATGAAGTGTTTTAAGTCGCTGACCCGGCCGTGCGCGTAACGAATGACGGCCTTTCCTGAGCTCTCACGGTTTGAACGATACAGTGCCATAAAGGCGCTTTCGGCTCCGGTCAAACTGACAACACTTTTGAAAATAAGCTGATACGCCTCCTGTGGATTCTGCGCGTGAACCAATCCCTTTACCCAATCATGAACAACCTGCACCACATCCACCTCCCACAGGCTCATCATTTTTTCTGATCATCTTTCTGAGCGACGGCCATTGAACCTCTACTCCACCGCCAAATTATCCGGTCTGCACTTCATCCCCTAAAGCCTCGGCAGACGGTCTCACTTCTCCCACCTCTTCTTTTTTATTGAGACGTGTATTCGCCCTTTGTCGTCTTTCCACGTCACGTCCGTGATATTCTTGTGACGTTCAAAAATTCCGAAACCCGAGGATTTGCCCGGGCCTCTTCACAAACGCCTTTCCCCTGTCACCGACAAGACGCGCCGCAGTCACAGATTTTTCACATCTATTCGGTATGCGCCCCAAGAGCTGCACAGGGAGGGGAGAGAACGGCGCGCAGCAATCCGCGCAAAGGCTTCGATGCAGACAAACTCAAGATTCTCCGATGGAGATCTCTGCGAATAATAACACAACATGTAATTCAAATCATCGTGAAGTCGACATATTCGCAACGCTTCGTATTAAATAGGAGGACATCATGAGTCCGTGAAATCCCATTCATATATAAGACCATCTTCGCGTCGCTAATACACTTAATTTAGGAGATCTTCATACTATAGGGCTTTCTGTCGAAATTTCACCCGGCAGGTAACCTTCTGAAAAGAATCCACATGGAACAATCGTCAAAAACCTTCTCCAACGCTCACTCGGGCCCGGCCATTGTGGGGCATCTCATCAACAGGACCTCAAGCCGAAGCCCGCGCGTGGGAAAAGACGTTCTTGGCGGGCGATGGTCTCGCGTGCAACGAGGGTCAGGACCTCTTTGAGGCTCATTTGCATGGAGAAAAGTGACTGCGAAACCGCTGCGGGGGCGCCGACGATGTCCGGTTCAAAGCAGCCCCGGCCGTCACAGCCGTTCCTTCGCAGGAAACCCGGCGAAGGGGAGTTTCGGCAGGCGCGCGAGCGCTTTTGAACGCCTTGTCGGCGAAGGCCGCATCGAAGGGCCCGGGAAGACCCGGTTTTCCGTTTCAGTTCTTTTTACAGGGCATATAGTTTTGCACCTGGATTTTTTCTGTCCGGACAATTCCGCCACAAAGAAGGAAAGCATATCGCTGAATAAGGCTACCCTCGGCCGATCAAAACAGCCCCGCAAGCCGGAGACTCAACTCACTCAACAACAGCCCACGGGTTCAGGGTTACGCCATACTTCATCCAAGGTTCTGCCGGCCTTGTCGGGGTGCCCCCCGTGGTCGCTCCGATACCCGGCTTTGCCTTCATCCAATGAACCGGACGGACACAGGCCACGGGGCCACGTCTCTGGGGCAACGTTCCCTGAGGCCGGCATCCGTTGCCAATCATGACCACAAACAAGAGACCGATGGGGCGATCATACTATTCCTCCGGTTCTCGGGTCCTCCCACCCAAAGGGTTCAGAACGCCGCAGAATTTTATGGAAAAGACGCCGTAAGCTCTTGGGCGCAGTGGGAATTGTTAGAGAATCTCGCTCTTAAAATTGAATAGTGAACTTCGGCGACATCAGCAGCGAACCAATGTATCTCTCTGGAGTTCCTTTGCTTTAGGACTTACCTACGTTTTTCCCGGTGTTTTCCATCTCGAACCCGCCCTAGGCCGGCCTTGGGGGGTTTTCAGCCGATCCCCATGTCTGAAACGTTCGCGAACTCCCGCACCCCCGAGGACCACAGGTGACAGCGCTTTGAGTTCACAAGCGAGCACCGGCAGGTTGCCCCAAAAAGCCGAATGTGAGACACGCCCATAACATGTTTTGGATGCCACCCGGAGACTGCTGGGTCCACCTGAGGACGAGTGGCCACTTGCGATTGCTGGTTCAGCGTTTGATGAAAACCAATGTTCCTGCCTCCCCACGCCGCATAGGAACGCGGTCGGGTCTAAGGATGCTCTCTACGCACGAAATCCATAGGGCGGGGCTCATGTTCGAATAATTCTTATGAACACCGCCGCGCCTGAGGGGATGACACAAACAGGTGGGTCTCTCGAAAGGTCCGCGAACCTTCCCTGTGGGGCACCGAGCCTTTCAGGAAAGAATCTTGACGCTTGGATCGGTCCCCACCGGCCGTTCGCTATGAGGATCAACGGACTTCAAGCTGGAGCAAACCTCATGCGCAGAGGGACATCTCCTGAATCTCCACTCTCCTGTGCACAGAAAGAAACCGTCGCGCCTCTTCCCGGCCCATGGTCTTCTCCAAAAGCGAGAGATCGGCCTGTGCCAGGTCGACCAAGATCAAAGCGTCCACCACATAGGAAAAGTTCGGATCCACATTGAAGCCCAACACCTTCCCCCCCAGTTTAATGTACTGGCGAAGGAGTACCGGCACACTGCGCTCATATCTTTCAATGACCGCAACGAGTTCTGAAAAGAGGTCCACATCCACCACATCCCGGCACAAGGTGTGCACATTCCACGGAGCAACCGGCATGAGTCGCCAGGGCTTGCGGGACCTTACCCAACGACCCCATTCATGGCAGAAATGATTCTGGCGGAGATACATCAGCATGAGATGTCTGCTGAGCACGTGGTAGGTGTCGCTGATGCTTACGGGTCCAAGCAGAAAACGGTAACGTTCATGCAGGGCCACGTAACGGCCGATCCCTTTCCACAAGAACCACAATGGGGCATAGGCTTTTTGATACTCCGGACGGACGAAAGATCGTCCCAATTCTAAAGTCTTTTGAAGGAGCGATCGAATTCCCGCCCCGTAACGGAAGAGGGTATGCGTGTAAAACCCGTGCAGACCCCTTTGTTCCAAGATGGCATCCCCTCGGCCAATGCGATAGGCCCCGACGATTTCACGGGAATCTGCATTCCACAGAAACAGGTGATCGTAATAACCATCAAACTCGTCCAAGTCCTCTTCGCGGCCCGTACCTTCCCCTGCAGCTCTAAACGCCGTCTCCCGCAGGCGTCCGATTTCTCTCAGCACGTGGGGAATTTGAGACGCCGCTGCCCAATAGACACGATAAGGTCCCGCGACGAGCACGCAGTGTGAGTCGGGCAGGTTTTCGATGTCCTGTGAAAGATCGGGAGAGGGTACCGCAGTCCGCACCGGTCGGGGGGCGGAGCCGAGGTTTTTTCGCAGCGGACGCCATCTTTTTCCCAAGAGCGCCCGCGATCCGCACTCCACTCTCGGCACACCCAGTGCGTAGGTATAGGCGCGAAGATACTCCGTGATCCCCCTTGGGGATCCAATTTCAGCCAGCTCTTCGAAGGGAATCCTTCGACCGATGGTGAGACGGATCGTCTGACCGCCCTTGTTTTGAAGCTCTCTCGGCAGCAGGAACGTTCGCAACCGGGGATGGAGGAGGCCGAGAAGATGGAACCATAAGCTGTTGGATCCTTCAAAATGCATGGGCACCACCGGGCATCGGCTCCAGAGCAAGAGTCGACCTACGGAAGGGCTCCACTGAGGGTCCATGACGCTCCGCTTTCGGAGATGAAAGTGAGAGACCGTTCCCGAAGGAAACATGACCAACGCCCCTCCGCTTCTGAGCCATTCGAGGCACCGGCGCAGGGGAACCACGTTTCGATCCCGGGATCGTCGAAATCCAAAAGGATCGACACCGAAAATCAGCGACTCGATCTCGGGAATGCGCTCCAGGAGAGCGTTCGCCATGATCTTGACGTCTGAGCGCCTCTCGAGAATGGTCTGAGCCGCCAATAGTCCTTCCAAGCCCCCGAACGGGTGGTTGGCCACCACAAGCAGGGGCCCCTTTTCCGGAATGGCGGACAGGGTGCCGGACACGACAGGGCGCACCCTGAGCGTTTCGAGAGCGCTTTTCAAAAAAGATCGGGGGTCCGATGCCTCGGGCAAACTCTGGTAAGCCCGCTCGAGCTTTTCCAGAGCCGCCAATTTTTGAAAACAATGGATCACCGGTCGCCACATTCCGGTCGCTTGCGGTAGAAGCTGGAATTCGGGGCCCTTCTTTTCCATGTCATCCTCACCTTTGCGATTCCATCTCCAGTCGGACGTTCAGCCTCAACATGCATCGGCCTTTGGATAGTTGAGGGCGCTGAAGATAGCCGTTCGAAAGCCGCCCGTTAAACCGCTTCCGGAAGGCGGAGGTCGTCCCGCAGAGAAGAGGCGCCGTACATCTCCCACATGGCTTGAAAGGCGGCTTCGAAGGATCGGCCTTCCATAACCCTTCTCGCCTCCTGACCCATCTGGACACGTTTTTCCGGGTTGAGGCACATTCGCTCCATGGACTTCAAGAGGCTTTCATCGCTTCGTCCGCTAAAGATCCACCCCGTTTGTCCGGGGATCACGTTTTCCTGAGGTCCTCCACAGTCGCTCACAATGACCGGGAGGCCAGAGGCCTGAGCCTCGAGGACCACATTGCCGAAGGTGTCCGTCGTGCTGGGAAAGACCAAGAAATCGCATGAGGCGTAAGCCTCGTAGAGGGCTTCGCCTGAGAGGTACCCGGTAAAGATGGAATGGGTTCCGGAAAGAATCTTTTCCATTTCTTTTCTGTAAGGCCCGTCACCCACGACAACCAAGGCTGTCTGCGGGTTTTTTTCATAGAGCCGACGGAACGCCCGACACAGCACGTCTAAATCCTTTTCTTTGGAAATACGGCCCACGTACAAGGCCGCCACTTTATCTTGAATGTGATGCTGCTCCCGAAATCGTAGGGAACGCTTTTCCGGGGAAAATCGATGGATGTCCACGCCTCGTGGATAGGTCGAAATTTTTTCCGCCGGCAATCCATGCTCAATGAGTTCTTGAGCGGTCGCGGCAGATGGGGCATAGACGTGATCCATTTGATTATAAAACCACAGAATATAGCGCCATGTGAGTGACTCCAGGCCCTCGTCCCCCGTCAATCGACGGACGTATTGAGGCAAGGCCGTGTGATAGGTCGACAGAATGGGGAGTGATAAAAGCCGAGCTACGGCTAAAGCCACAAGGCCCATGGGGCCCGGCGTGGCGGCATGGATTTGGGTGAACTGGCCTTCATAGCAGAAGGTGAGGATTTTGAGGAACGGCGGGATGTTCAAGCTCAGTTCCGGGTATTCCGGGAGCGTGTATCGCCCGATGGGCTTGAAGTTCACCACACCGGACGGCAGCTCGTGCTCTGCGTCTTCCGATGTGAGCAGGACCAGACGGTTGCCTAAGCTTCGGGCAACTTGGAGCTGGTGGAGTAAGGTGCGGGCGACCCCGTTGACCTCCAAGAGTGTGTCCGAAAAATGGGCGACGGAGAGTTCCTGCCCATGGCCTGAGGTCTCTTCCGAGGTGCTGAAACGACGAGAAACCTCCATGGCCAAAGCCTTGTCTCTGGTGAAATGGGAAAACGCGACAAAATAAGGAGCCATCAGGCTATACAGCGCACCGGCGGATCCCAGGGTCCCGAAGATATTGAAAACGTTCGCATCATTGAGCTGTTGGCCGATGCGGTAGGACAAATCTATGAGGAGCATGTCGCCAGTCTGCTCTAAAAACCGATACCATAACTTTTCCGCCGCGACCGTCGAGAGAGCTTTGGTTCCCTGAGCGACGGCGAGAAATCGGATGTCTTTGCTGACAAGCGTTTGGGACATTTTCCAAAACATGCGGACGGGAGTGAGATCTTTTTCAGGCGGATCTTGTCGACGCCACAGGCGGGTGGACCGTGCGAGGTTGTAAACGCGACTCGACCAGGATCTTGTGGGGCTCTCGTGGTGCACATCGAGAACACGTTCCATAAACTGGAGGAGAAGATCCTTGTGAACGTGCCGAGCCAATCCGAAACGATCACGGTAATACTGATAGGCGATCCCATAGAGGTTATGGGCCATGGTGAGCGGCGTCGAAGCCGTGCCCCCCGCAACGGCTTTGCCCTTTCCGAGTTCCTCGAGAAATGAGTGAACATCTTGGGCTTCAGGCACGGCTGTCCAGGATCGAGCGATATTGAGAGAGCTGTGATCGTCAGAACCGGCAATGAACCACTTGGGACCGAAATCCATGGGCATGCCCGGACTAGCGCTTCTTTCCGCGAGTCGTTCGAGAAAAGGCGCATCCAGTTTGGGCAACAGGGTTCTGAGCACCTGATTCTGAAAGTCGTTTCGAGCCCCGTTGAGTTCAAAGCCCTGGAACAACAGGAGCATCTTCTCGAAGTGGTTCAGCGTCAGCTTGCCGTTGAGACTGTAAAGGGGGTGAGCGACGGCATGAACAATCTTTCGCTCTTTGAGGTACGTGACCAAATCGTAGATGTTTTCTCTTATTTTCTGGATGTCTTCGTGATGGGTCTCGTTAAGGCCGTAGGCCAGCACGTGCACCTTGCAGCCATCCTCTGGAAAATACGTGGTAATCTCCTCGCTCACGAAAACTCCGGGTAAGTGGGCGATTTCCAAGGCCCCGGCGATTGTGTTGTGGTCCGTGATGGTGACCACATCCATCCCATTCTTCCGGGCAATGCGATAGACGTCTTTGGGCTGCGTGAAGCTTTCCGGACAACCGATTTTTTGGAGAATCCACTGCGACGGCCTTGTGGAAAACCTGGAGTGCACGTGCAAATCCGCTTTCATCGACTCACCTCCCGCTTAGGTTTTGGATCGGACCTACTTTTGCGCCAGAAGGTTGCCGGGATGCGTCATCCGAGTGACGTTTTCATGAAAAATCGAGAATGGACCGACCCCGCCGGGTCGGTTGAATGTGCAGGACCAGTTGCCGCCCTGAAACCGGACATCCAGAAGGCCGTGGCTGTGTCGGAGATTTCTTCGCCTGCAGGTTCGCAGTTAAGGGCTTCATTCCAAGACAGGTGCCGGTGGATTTTGGGCGGTACCTTTCGGAAAGGTTTAAGCAACGGGTTCGAGGTAGGACACGCTCAGGCTCACGGTGCCGAAAGATTCTTCCACCGTCCCCCGGAGGGCATACGGCCGCTCCCATCCGAGTGTTTGACAAAAGCGACGATACGCCTCGGGAAAGAAAACCGTTTCATATATGGCCGTTTCATCTTCAAAGGACACAAAGGCCATGGGATCCCCTTCTCGGGTCACCACTTCCTTTCGGGTGATGGGCCATCCCTTCACCCATACCATTTTCCCGACGAACCGAGGAAGTTCCACGGCGCGAATCCACGGCCGAGGCCGTTTTCGGTAGGCCGCCTCGTAACATACCAGGGGATGCACGGAAAACACAAAACCCATCGCCTCCTGTTCATGCTTCCACAACACCTCTTTCTCAGGAGGCGGCAGCCCCGGGGCACGGACAACATTGCCCCCGAACGATCTGTTTCGAGGATACGGCCCCGGGTTCCTGCCCACCGGAACCCCATGTGGGACGTCTTGGCCATGGGAGCGAGCACACCGCGCGTGGATCCACCACAAAAGCTCGCCTCGATGATAAGGTACGGCGAGGGAATCCAGAGCCCCACTTTTGGCCAGCACCACGGCGTCCGAGAGGTTCAGAGGCATCCGGGCAAAAAGGTCATCCAAAGAGGTAAAACGACCGTGTCGAGCCCGTTCTTCGAGCAATCGATCCACGGTGTCCCGCCGAATGCCGTGAAGTAGTTGCAACCCTAAGCGGATCGTGCGTCCTTTGCCCCAACACTTCCACCGGCTTTCGTTCACATCGGGCCCCAAAACTTCCAAGCCGATACGCCGCGCTTCAGAAATGTAGGCGAAAGCTGTGTAATACCCTCCTCCGTTGGCGATGACGGCGGCCATGAATTCGGCCGGGTGATGGGTCTTGAACCACGCGGATTTGAAACTCACCAAAGCGTAGGATGCAGAATGAGGCTTACAAAAAGAATAGCCGGCAAAGGAGGTGAACATATCCCACAGGGCTTCGACGATGTCGTCGCCCACACCCCGACGACGGCAGCCCTCCTGAAAGCGCCGTCGGTAATCGTCGATCTGTTCCCGGCTCTTTTTGCTCAACACCTTGCGCAACCCGTCCGCTTCCGCCCAATCAAAGCCGGCCAAGACCATGGCGCACAACACGACCTGTTCTTGGTAAACCAAGATCCCGTAGGTTTCCTCCAAGAGATCTTTCAGATCAGGATGCAGCGGTTCATAGGGCTTTCCGTGGAGTCGCTCGATGTACGCGTGGATATAGCGGTTCGCCGCAGGCCGGATGATGGACGAATGGATCACCACATGTTCAAAGTCTCCTCGCCTGGTTTTCTGCTGCAGCTGCCGCATGGCGGGAGATTCCACGTAAAACACCCCCATGGTGTCTCCTCGGGCCAGAAGGCTCTGGACTTCGGGATCATCCACAGGATTCAGGGACGCATAATCCACACGGCACCCGGTATTTTCCTCCACCATGTTCAAAGCATCCCGAATCACGCCCAGAGAACGGTTCCCCAAGAGATCGATCTTGACCAAGCCGCCCTCTTCCGCCTGATCTTTTTCCCACTGGATGACCCGCACCCCTTTGGCCGCCCGTTGCACAGGCACCCGACGGTCCACCCGGTCGGGCGCCAAGACCATACCCCCACAATGCACCGACAGGTGCCGGGGAAGCCCCTCCAGCCGTGCGGCCAACCGAAGAATTTCCGGCCACGGAGGATCCAAAGGAAAACCGAGAAAGGCCGGATGAGACCGAATCCGCTCCTCAATACGCTCGGGACGCGTCCAACCACTCAATCGCCGCGTCACCTCCTTAATTTCTGCGGCGGGAATGCCGTACACCTTGGCCGTTTCCCGCACCGCGGCTCGAGCCCCGAACCCCACATGGTTCGCCACCATGGCGAATCGGTCGGGCCCATAGAGGCGCTCTACCTCTTCCAAAAGGGCGTCCCGTTCATCCCACGGAAAATCCACGTCGATGTCCGGATGATCCTTACGGTGCGGATTGAGGAAGCGCTCGAAAACCAGTTTGTGTCTGAGCGGATCCACATGGGTGATCCCCAAAAGGTAGCTCACCAGGCTGGCGGCCGCACTTCCACGGCCGCAATGGATGGGCCGACGCCCCACAATGTCGGCGACCACAAGGAAGTAATCCACATAACCCTTGGAATGAATGAGCGCCAATTCCGAAGCGAGCCGTTTTTCCAGTTCGGGAAAACTCCGCCCGTAACGCCATCGGATCCCCTCTCGGCACCGCAGCACCAAGTCGTCGAAGCGATCCCCGGGGCTGGTGCCGTAATCAGGGAAAATCGTTTCAAAGCGGCCCCAATCCTGGAAACATTTTCGCAGGAGCGTTTCCCCGGTGGCGACGGCTTCCGGACAGTGGGGAAAATGTCGCTTCGCCGTTTCAGGAGGTTTCAGCCACGCCTCCGGCGAAACCAACTCCCGGGGATCCAAGGTGCTCAAAGTCCGGTTGGTGTCGATGGCCCGAACGAGCCGATGAAGGGAAAAATCTTCGGGGTCGGCAAAATAGACAGGGTGGACAGCCACCGGGGGAAGTCCCATGGCCTCAGCCATCCGGAGGACCCGTCGTCCTGCGGGTCCGGGAACCACCGCCGCGTAAGCCTCCACCCTTGAAGAAACGGCTCGGAGAAAGTTCTCGTCGGCACTGATCGCCACCACATGGTCTCCCGCATCGGGAAAAGCCTTTTCAAGGCAAAAGGCGGGATCTAAATGAAGGTTGGAGACCAACCTGCAGAGCCATTCATAGCCTTTGGGGTTCTTGGCAATGGCCACCACATGTCGGCCTTGGTGCACGAGATGCACCCCGACGACCGGGGCAATCCCGAAGCGACGAGCCGCCGCGAGGAAGCGCACCAGGCCGTAAAAGCCGTTCCAGTCGGCACAGAGCACGACCCGGTGCCCCCGGTGCGCCGCACGCTCACACAAAACCTCCGGAGAGCTCACCCCCCGCATGAAGGAATAAAAGGTATGGACCACCCACAGCATGGCTCGTCTTCGATCGGCACCACCCCGGTCATCCTCGCCCCGCACACGTCAATCCCCAGACAAGGGCCTCGGGGCCGTAGCGGCTCCGGATGGCATCCAAAGCCGTCTGGATCCGAACCTCCCGGGCTCCGGCCGGCCCCGTATCGGGAAACAACACAAGCTGCCGCAAGGGCATTCGAAATCCGGTCCACGTCACGGCGATCCGCCGCACCGCCACCCGTCTTTGGCATACCGATCGGGCAAGGCCGCGGACCGTTTGAAAAAGAAACCGATCCAACACCTGCTCGACGGCTCCCATGTCCCGTGATCCCTGTACCTCCACGCCGTCGGCATAGCGCACTTCCAAAACAACCCGCCTGGGAATGCGGTTTCGGCGTCTCAAGGTCCAGCCGCTTTCTTCAGCAAGATGAAAAAGCGCGGCGTCGATCCGATCCCGGTCGATCTCATCCCGCTCCATGTCGTGAACCAGCCGCAAAACCGCCTCTTTTTCAAAGGGCACAACCGGCAGAGAGTCTTCGCCACGGGCAAGGCGCAGAAGCCGCGGGGCGTGATTCCCAAAAACGGGAAAAAGAGCCTCTTGGCCGAGGGCCGCCAATTCCCCGACCCTGCGGATGTTGAAATCTCTGAGGCGATCCGCCGTCTTTGCCCCGATGCCGGGAAGCATGTCCACGGAAAGGCCTTGGAGGAAGGTGCGCTCCCCCCCTGGAAACACTCGGCTCACATCGCCCACATCCACGCACTCCGCGGCAACCTGACTCACAAGTTTGTTCCCCGCCAGGCCGGCCCGTGTCGGCAACCGATGGCGGCGCAGGATCTCTTCCTCCAGGCGGCAGGCGGTGTCCGTCGCCGGACCCCATAAACGCCGCGTGCCTGAAAGGTCCACAAAGTAGCGGCCGAAAGCTCCCCCTTCCACCACCGGAGAAAACCTCATGAGATCTCGAACAAGGATCTCGTGGACCTGGCGGTAAAAGGGTCGGTCAGGAGGTACCCCCTGCAAGGCACGACACCGCCGGACAGCAACAGCCCACGGCATCCCTTCGCGGATCCCTTCCCTACGGGCTAAAGCGTTTACCCCCAACACCACAGCCCGTCCGCCGGGATCGGCGACTGCCAAAGGCCGACGCGCCTTGGACGGATCCCGCAATTCCTCCAGGACCGCACAAAAATCGGGAACATGAAGATGCACTACCGCCCGTTCCATAACCTATGCTCCCGACGCCTCTTCACGACGTCCCGTCGCTCCGACGCCGCCACCACGACGGGCGCTCCATCCTTCCCTGACAGGAGGTTCTTTCGAAAACGCCCGCTCGTGTCCAATATGGCAAGGGCCAGCCGGAGGCGATGCGGATTGCCGGCTCACTTCTCCGGACACCGCACATTTCCTCCGCGTTCTGCAGAAGGACGGAACACCCCAGCCGGAGAAGAAAACACTCTGGGCACACGCCTTCCCGGGAGTTCCCCAGAAGATGACTGCAGGCACACCCCGTCGAAGACCCCAGATCCTGGCGCTCCGATGCAAACCGCACCGAGCGCGTCCCTTGGGTGTCCGCTCATGGGAAACCCGGTGCGTCTCTGAGCACTCTCGGGAATCTCCCTTTGAGGTTAAAATAAGGTGAATAAAAGGTGAAAGTCAAGAAGCAGACACGAAGGTTCAACCGTCACAAGGGGGTATCAAACGGTCGGGCATACCCGGTGAGTTCCACATAACCGAATCCTTCCCCGGAAACACCAGCACGCAGGCTTCGGCACGAGACAGATCCTTCCCAATACGTCACCCCCGTGCTGGAGCCTGTTTCCAGTTCCTGGTCGGCAAGATTCGGCCAGATCTCCACCTCCATGTGGAGACTCGGCACCCGAAGGCGCCATCCCGCCGGATACATGGCTTTCGATCGCGGGCTTTTCCACCACGACAGGACGTCCAGGGACATATCGTCCCGCGAAAGATGTCGCTTTTCACCTGAAAGGTCCACGAAGGTCCCGCTGGAGGCGGGATGCCAGGCACCGTCCTTCTGTCTCAGGCCGAAAAGCATGAGCTCGGTTCCATCGGCAAACTGCAGGCTGAACCAATCCCACCCCTGGAGACCGGGTTCTAAGGGTTCCGAACTGAATTCGTGATCCATCCACGCAAAGCCTGTAACGGCATGGGTTTCGCCTCCCACGCGAACCTCCCCTCGGGCTTCCAGCCGCGTGAAAGAATAATAGCAGCTGGCCCGCTCCGGGGCGGATCCCTTGACACTGTAGCCGTCGATCCCATGACGGATGAGGGGTTTTCGAGGCACGAGGCGAAGATGCAAAGCAAAATTCCGGGCTTCCGCCTGCAGCTCATGACGGTCCGGCCCGATAAAGGTGCTCCACGGATGGACCCGCACCGTCACCGCCTCCTCGGTGGTTTCCACGCCCCCAAGACCAAGCGCCCCGCGGCGCGCTTTTTCTTCATAGTGGAAGCGCTTTCCCGAAATATCGGTCAAGGCCGCATGAGCAAAATACATCTGGTTTGTCCGCCACGGAGACGAAGGATCGGTCTGCGCAGGATCTTCCACGCCCGGGCTCAATTGGTATCGAAAAAAAGTGAGCTGAAAACCAAATGGGCGACCTGTCGCCGTCCGGAGATTGCCTGTGTAATACCACCATTCGGTGCGGTAGCCGGGATGCGCTCCATGGTCCTTGGGAAAGTCCAAACCGCAGGGCCCGCTCACTTTAAGAAAATCCCTCGGGTCTTCGCCGGCCCACGCCCATCCCCACATCGCCGCCCAAAGAACGATAAAACCCAGCCGCGTTATCTTTTTCATGACTTCCAAAGATCCGTATCTCCATCTCATCGAGATATCCGAAAATCCGCGCGCCTCGGCCTGCGGTCGTTGACCGGTTCATGTCCGGGGTCCCGAAGACATTGCACGGTGTTTTTGAAACCGTATTTTCGTGCATCACGGCCGCCAAGGTGTCTGTCACCGCTTCAACCCGCCCGATCAATAAAATGGACTCCTCTTGTCGGTTAGTATATTTTCTCGGAAAAACAAAGATGGAAAAATCCAAATCCACAGACCTGAAAGGCGGCCGGAAAAGACGATGACCCCATCAGTTCCTCCCATGAATCACGCAACTCTGGACAGGCTTCGAGAAATTGTCGGAGAAGACCATGTCCTCACGGCTCTGGAGGATCGGGTCGCCTATGGATACGACGCCAGTAAATTGTCGGCCGTGCCCCAGGCCGTCGTTTTTCCCGCCAACGCGCAACAGATCGCAGAGATCGTCCGCCTGGCAAACCAATGGCGATTCCCCGTGTACCCCCGAGGCGCGGGAAGCGGTATGGTCGGCGGCTGTGTCCCTGAGCGCGGGGGCATCGTGTTGTCCTTGGCCAGGCTCAACCGGATTCTGGAAATCCACAGCGACGATATGACAGCCGTCGTCGAACCTGCCGTCGTCACCGGCGTTTTTCAGAAAGCCGTCGCTCACTATGGGCTGTTCTACCCACCCGACCCTGCCAGTTTGGAATTCTCGACCATCGGCGGCAATGTGGCCACCTGCGCCGGCGGTCCCCGGGCCGTCAAATACGGCGTGACCCGGGAATACGTCCTCGGATTAGAGGTTGTCCTTCCCACAGGAGAGCTTATCACCACGGGAACCCGTACCATGAAAGGCGTCGTCGGCTATGACCTGACGAGGCTTCTTGTGGGTTCGGAAGGGACCTTGGGCATCATCACCAAGGTGGTTCTTCGGCTGATCCCTGCACCGGAAGCCTTCATGACTGTGTCCGCCGTTTTCCCGGAAATCGAACAAGCCGGTCGTGCCGTCTGCGCCGTCCTGCAGGCCCGGATCGTCCCCACCTGTCTCGAGCTGCTCGATGCCGCCACACTCCAGGCCGTGGATAATCACGTCCCTCTGGGGATCGAGGGGCGTGCCGACGGGATGCTCATCACCGAGGTGGACGGCCCCCCCGAGGTGCTTCCCCGGTACGTCGCGGCCATGAAAAAGATCTTCCGCGAGCACGGCGCCTCACAGGTTAACGTCGCAGAAACCGGCCCGGAAAGAGAAAAACTGTGGACGGCACGACGCGCCATTTCCCCCGCTTTAGGCCGCATACGACCGGGGAAAATCAACGAAGACGTCACGGTTCCCAGGTCCCGGATCGCCGATCTCATCAAGTTCAATCAGGCGCTCGCACGAAAATATGACTTGGTTATTGCGAGCTTCGGACACGCCGGAGACGGCAACATTCACACAAACATTATGGTGGATCGTTCCGACCCTCAGGAGATGGCCCGCGCGGAAAGGGCCGTAGAAGAACTTTTTCAGGAAGTTCTCCGCCTCGGGGGCACCCTGTCCGGCGAACACGGGATCGGCCTCACCAAGAGCTGCTTTTTCCAGTGGGAAGTCCATCCGGGAGCTTTTGAGGCCATGATGCGCATCAAACGCGCCTTGGATCCGCGTGATATTCTGAACCCTGGGAAGATGTTCGTTCCCAATCGCGCCTTTTTCTTTACCACTCCTGGCGCCCCGACTCCCTAGAAGGACCCGTCCCCGACCATTACACTTCCCGGAGCTTAAAGAGACGCGGCGGATCTGAGGGGGTGATCATCGCCGTAGGCATCCCAAAAGCCGACCGCCGCAGGCCGCACATCACCCTCAGAGGCATGTTCCATCTTGCAGATGTTCCGATACTGTCTGGGTCTGGAAGCGGACGAAAACCGAGCGGGGACGCTGGGGGGACGCTTTCCGGAAATGCTCTTTTTTGTTAGCTTCGGGGGGAACATTGTCGGGGCACGGCGGCCCATGCCCCGACAAAGCTCACGCGCGACCAGCCGCGTCGCGGAAAACTTCTATGCCTCGGCGGCTTGGGCCTCGGCAGCCTGACTTTCCTTCCCCTTGATCTCTTCAAAATACTTCTCTTTCACACCCTTGAGGTATGCCGCCAAGGGCCGGTAAGCCAAGTGAGACCACTTGGAAAATGGGACCTCAAGCACCAACATTGGGACGGCGATCATGAGATGGAGGATATACATGGCATAGGTCGCGAACGGAATATCCATGAGCCTGAGAATGTGCACCGAGATCCCGGTGATCACCGTGAGTTCCAAGAGCACGAGGAACATCCAGTCCGTACCGTGGGAATTCTTGTAAGGCGCCTTGCTCTTGCGGAACCGCCCAATGAGCGCATAGGTCGCTCCGATGAGGATGGCCACGGTGGCGTAGTAGCCCAGGAGACGGATGGGGTGGAACAAGGGATACTCGATATCCCGTCCCAGAACCGGGTCGTAAGGTCTCTGGAATCGCAGAGGCTCCCACGTCAGGCCCAAGACCGCCAAACCGCCTGCCAAGAGCACCGCCACTAGGATGAAGGCCGTCGTATAGCCTGTCATAATGAGCAGGTGGATCACCCATTGCGTGCGGTCTTCACACTTGGCCCACCGCTTTTGAGTCAAGAAGTGAAGCACGAGTTCCTTGGCCTGACTGGCGTAGATGCGCAAGGGGATCTTGGTCAGCAGATCGCCCATGCTGAATTTCAAGAACCGATAGACGTTGGTCAAGAGGAAGAAAGACAGGATGGACGCCATGATGAGGTCGGCGATTTCCATCCCGTGGGCCGGCCACGCCTTTTCCAAGGAGGCATGTTGCCAATCGAACTCCCCGTGGATAAGGAGCATGAGCACGCCGACAATCAGGCCCGTGATGATCACCGCCATAATTTCAAACTTCTCGGAGGTGTAAAACTTCCGAGAAAAACCCGTCCAGTCGTATTGGCTGGTCAGATAACGGCGGATGGCCATCATGGTCTCCCCGGGGTCCGCCCCGCGGGGACAGTTGTCGGAGCAGGTGCCGCAGTAATAACACAGCCACGGTTCCGAGGACTGGAGAATCTTGTCCTTCAAACCCATCTGAGCGTATTTCACCAGCTTTCGCGGGAAAGGGGTCCCCGTTTCCGACATGGGGCACACCGCAGTGCAGTTCCCGCAGTGGAAGCACTTACTGGCATCTTTCAAGCCGAAGTGCTTCAGATCCTTCATCAAATTCGGATCCACCTTGATACTCATCCTCAGGCCTCCTCGCTTAGTTCATCCTTACGGCGCCTCGTTTAGAAACCTTTGTAGGGGTTCGGCCCCACAGCTTCCAGGGTTGCCGCAAAATCATCCAAAATTTTCGGCAGCTTGTCGTAATCGGAGATGGCCACCGTTTCGAAACGCACGCGGTCAGATTCCAGCACGAGGCGGTCCAAGGTCTCCTTGACTTTGCTCAGACGAATGTTGGCCAGTTCCGATCCCTTGATAAAGTGGCACTGATAGTCGTCTCCGTACTTGCAGCCCAGCAGGAGCACACCGTCGATGCCCTTGGATAGCGCGTCGGCGATGAAGATCAGGTTCATGGACCCGAGACATCTCATGGGGATGACCCGCACCCAGGCGTTATAGGTCATCCGACGCAGACCTGCCATGTCGAGCGCTGGATACGCGTCGTTTTCGCAGGCAAGGACGACAATCCGAGGTTTTTCTTCATCTTCTTCGGGCACGTCGATGGATTTGATGATTTCCCCGATCATTCCCACGGAGTAATTCTTGAACGAGATGATCCGTTCCGGACAGGCGCCCATGCACACCCCGCATCGGCGACAGCGTGTGGGCTGAGGCAACGGATTTCCTTTTTCGTCTTCGTTGATGGCCCCGAACGGACATTCTTCCGTACACCGCTTACACTGCGTACAGCGTTGCATGAAAAACTCGGGAAAACTCATGTCTCCGGCACGAGGATGCACGGCCTTCCCCTGGCTGACCAGTTCGACACACTGGATGGCTTTCATGGCAGCGCCGGCGCCGTCTTCCAAAGCGGCCGCCACGCCCATGGGCCGGCGCACACATCCGGCCGCATAAATCCCCGTGCGTCGCGTTTCATAAGGGAAGCAGATGAAATGGGAATCGGGAAAACCATAACGCAAGCCAGGAAGCTCGGGACCTTGGCGGTATTCCAGGTTGAGGATATCCGAAACCAAAATGGCGTCCTGCGGAACTTCCAGTTCCTCTTCTTCTTTCTTCTGCTCGGTTTCCGCACCCCGCATCCGTGCCCGCACCTGGGCATAGTCTTCACCGAAAGCCGTGACCGGCACCATACCCGTCGCCAGAACCACCAGATCCACATCCTCGAGGATCACCGTGTCGCCGAGGAGTTCGTCCATCGCCTCCACGGTGACACTGGTGCCGGACGCCTTCACCTGCGGATCTTGGCACCGGATGAAGATAACTCCCTCCTCCTGAGCCTTGCGATACAGATCCTCGGCCTGACCCGGGGTTCTCATTTCCTTAAACACGATATACACATTGGCTTCAGGATGATTTTCCTTGATGTAGATCGCCTGTTTGAGGCTCGTGGTGCAGCACACCGAGGAGCAGTAGGGAAGCTTTTCCGGATCCCGCTGCCCGGCGCACTGGAGGAACGCCACGTTGGTCACCGCACCCCCGTCGCCAGGACGCTTGACCCCGCCGGCCTGAACCATTTCCTCAAATTGGACGTTGGTGATCACACGAGGGGATTGGCCGTAACCCAGTTTCGGATCCAACTGGGCCGGATCATAAGGTTTCCAGCCGGCAGCCATGACGATGGCGCCGACTTTATGTTCTTTCACTGAGCCGTTCTGTGAAATGCTGACCTGGAACACCCCAGGGCCGCCCACCGTTTTCTGAATCTTGGCGCCGGTATAAACGGTGATGTTGCCGTCCTTGGTGACTTCCTGGATGAGGCTTTCCACGTCGTTGTCTTTGATGCCTTTATAAGGGAAAGTCGCAATCTTCTGCACCGAACGCTGGAAGCCTCCCAGCTGCTTTTCCCTTTCCACAAGCACGGCTTTGTAGCCGGCTCGGGAGACTTCTTTGGCCGCCGTCAGGCCGGCGACTCCACCGCCGACAACGAGAATATCTTTGGAAATTTCCTCTTCGGGCTTGTAAGGTTCCGGCGGATCCATCTTTCCGATCTTGGCCGCGGACATGCGCAGGTAGTCTTCGGCCATCATTTGGGTGTCTTCGTCCTTGGGCTTTTGACTCCACGCCACCTGCTCCCGGAGGTTCACCCGATCCACAAGGCAGCCTTCGAATCGGAAAACGTCGTACATGACGCGTGGGGAACACGCCGCAATCATCAGGCAATTGACGCCCTCGTTCTGGATGTCGGCCTTGAGCATCCCGACGCCGTCTTGGCTGCACAGGCAGGCATGGGTTTTGACCAAGGCGGCTTTGCATTCCTTTTGAGCCACCTTGGACAGCTGCTCTATATCCAGAGCATCGCCGATGCCGCAACCGGTACAAATATACGTGGCAAGCTTCTTATCCATTGAGCTACCTCCTCACGACGGATTGAATGGCTTTGAGAGCGGCTGCCGTGCCGTCGGCGACGGATTCGGCCACATTGCACGGGGTCCGGGTCGTGCCCGCGGCATAGATACCCGGCATGGCGTCCATGGATGCCACAAAACCGTACTCATCATAGGGAACCGGCGTGGGCAGCGGGGCCTCGGACGTGTTCGGCTGCATGCCCGTCGCCAGCACCACGAGGTCCACGGGGATTTCGTGGAGTTCTTCGGTCATGGTGTTCTCCACGCGGCAGACGAGATTCTTGGTGGCACCGTCTTCCGTGATCTTCGCCACTTTGCCCTTGAAGAAGATGAGCTTGTCGTCGGTTTTGACGCGGTTGACAAAATCCTCCAGTCGATCCGTCGCCCTCACGTCGATATAAAAGAAGTATACCGTGGCATCGGGAATCTGTTCACGCACGTAAGTCGCCTGCTTCAATGACGCCAGGCAACAGATGCCGGAACAGAACGGTAGATGGTTCTGGTCCCGAGAGCCGGCGCATTGGACGAAGGCCACCGTTTTCGGCGGATTCCCGTCGGACGGTCGCAGGATCTTGCCTTGCGTCGGTCCGTTCCATGCGGCCAGCCGTTCCATCTGGACATTGGTGATCACGTTGGCGAAGGTGCCCGCCCCGTAATTGACCAGCTTTTTGATATCGTACGGCTTCCACCCCGTGGCCCACACGATGCTGCCCACTTTGAGCTCCAGCACCTTTTCCGTCATGTCCAATTCGATGGCGTCGTAGGGGCAGGCGTCTTTGACCTTCTGAGCTTCACCGCTCTTGACCAGACTGGGGTCCAACACAAAGCGCATGGGAAAGGCCATGTCATGAGGAAGATAAGCCGCCTTGACGGTGTCCATGTTGTAGTTGAAGGGATTTTGAATTTCCAGCGAGCACACCTCGGCGCATTTCCCGCATCCCGTACACTTCTCGTTCACATACCGGGGACTGATTTTCACCGTGACGTCGAAATCCCCTTCCCCTCCGCGAATCTGCGTGACCTCCGCCATGGTGAAGACCTTCACCTTAGGATTGTCCTTGATGCGTCGAAAATTGATTTCCAAGCCGCAGTACGGAGGGCACAGCTTCGGAAAATACTGGTGCAACTGGGCCACACGCCCTCCCAGGTACGGGTTCTTCTCCACCAGATAGACCTCGTAGCCCGCCTCGGCGGCTTCGATCGCAGCACTCATGCCGCTCATGCCGCCTCCGACCACCATGATGCTTTGTGTCACCGTGTTTGCCATGCTCATCCTCCTCGGTATATGAAAGATGTCCCGTAAACCCTCGAGAGCGTGGGCAGGGAATGCCTCCACGGAAAGAATGGGCCCTGAGAGGCTCGGGCCGCGTCATGTGCAACTATACACAAACCATAGGCGAGGAGCAAACAAAAACTTGGGAAGTCTCAACGGCTTGTCTTCGTGACCCCCACACTTCCTTCCAGGATCCCACTGAGGAAAGGGCAGACGCACCAATGACGTTGTGAAAAAAAGGTCGAACCTCTTTGCTTAAGCCTTGAAAAATCCCTCCCCCTCAGGTAATAGAGAAAAGGACCGAATCGAGAAGACAAACGGACGCCGTGTCCCCCGATCCTTTCACACTATCCAGCGATGGAGTGGCCACATGGACGAAAGACAAGAAATTAACAAATGGATAGAAGTCGCGGCAAAGATCGCGGTCTCCTTGGCCGTGCTTTTTCCGGTCTATGCACTCCTCTATTTGACCTTTCCCGCATCCATCATCGCCTTCTATCTCATCTCGGCAGGGCTGCTCGCAGCCTTTGCCCCGTGGGACAAGATCAAACAAAAATTCCTCTCCTGACGCTCCCTCCTCGGGATTTTGTTTTTTCCCCATGAAACTTTATGAGCACGGGCCGCGTCCCGTGCTTTTTTCTTGAGAGCGTTTCAAGGCCCGCCTTTTCCCTTCAACCCGGTCGTCCTTGACCGCACGCGCGCGGCAGGCGACAATTCTTGAGAAAGACCGGAAGCTCCATGCAAAGATGGCTCGGCCCAAGGCCACCGTTTTGGCATCCACACCTTTCAGGCAAGGAGGTCCTCCATGAAGGCGTTGCATCCCAGCTCCTTGGAAAGTTTAGCTCGCCGTCATGCTCCCGAAGGTTCCTGGATCCTCAGCGTCTACCTCAACTTGGACCCGCAGGTGCGCGCCAGCCGCCGCGGCGCCCACAAACTCGTCTTGGACCAGATGCTCAAGGATCTCGAGGCGACTCTGGATGATCCACGCATGATAGAGCACTTCCGTGAAGACGCCGAGTGGGTGCGAAACCAAGTGGGATTGCACATTCCTAGAGGCAAAAGTTTGGTGGTGTTTTGCGATGTTTCGGAGGGGTACACGTATCACGAAGATGTTCCGGTCCGCCTGCCCAACGGGGTCTGGTATGATCGCCGTCCCTACATCCGCCCTTTATTGGACGCGTGGAAAGATTACGAACGCACCGCCATCGTCGTCGTAGACAGGGAAAAGGCGCGTTTTCTTGTGGCGTCCATGGGTGAGGTGGAAGAAGTGGAAGAAGCCTTTCAGACTCCTGCCGTTCGACACCGGGCCACCGCAGGTACCGACCATATGCGTTCCCAGATGGTCTTTCAGCGTCGGGCGGCCACCTGGAGCCATTGGTTTCTGAAGGAAGTGGCCGATTCGCTCCACGACATGATCGAGGAATACGGCATCGACCGCGTGGTTCTCGCCGGCCCTGAGGACGTCACCGCAGAACTCAAACGCCTCCTCCCCAAAGGGGTTCTCGCTCGAGTCGCCGCACGGGTGCGCGCCTCCGTCACGGCCAAACCCAAAGAACTCCTCGACGCGGTGACACCGTTTCTTCGGGAACTGGACGCCGCCCAAGAGCACGATCTGGTGGCCGAATGCATCACCACAGCCAGAAAGGCTCAGAGCGAGGCGCCCAAGGCCGTCCTGGGGCTCGAAGCGGTCCTCAATGCCGTGAACCAGGGCCGCGTTTACCAAATCCTTGTTCCGGCGGGCTTCTCGGCTCCGGGGTGGCACTGTCCCGGCTGCGACGTCCTCATGGATCATGCGCCGGCGGCCAATGCCTGCCCTTACTGTTCCGGGGCCTTGAATGACGTGGACGACGTGGTGTGGGCCGCCTGTGATCGCGTCCTGGCCATGGGGGGCAAGGTGGAAGAAATCGGTGCCGACGGCGCCAAGGAATCCCTGAAAAAAGAAGGCCCCTTGGGCGCCTTTCTCCGCTAAGATCTTGTGCCAAGGCGTCGGGCCGGCTCCGGTGGAAGGGCGCGCTCCGCAGCAGCCTTAACGGTGGCAGGCCTTGACGACGATGCTCGGGCGACGCGAACACGCAATCGGGATTTTCGGGCACGGCCCCGAAGGGCATCCCGCTCAAAAAACCTCGGGGCGAATCCATCTACGGATTCGCCCCACGAGGTTTTTCATGATCGCGGGAAGTCCACCCGACGCGATCAGCCATTCATCGCCGGTCCGCCTCTAGAAATCCCACTCCAGCACGGCGCCCAGCTCGTACACGTCGTCATCGCCTTTGATCGTCTTGAAGGCATCGTCGGCAAACAGGTACGCCGCCACAAAACGCAAGCTGAGTCCGTCCACGATACCCTGATCCAGGTAGAAATTGACTTCGTGGCCGATGCTGTCGTCCGTTTCCCCCGGCGCGCTTTCCACTTTTTCTGAAGTTCCGATGTAATAATAGTTAAAGGTCAAAGCCGTCTCTTCCATGGCTTGCCACTGCACTCCGGCGGTGAGCATCCACAGATTGGAAGGACCATCGCCGGGAACGTAGGCACCTTGTCCCACTGCATTATAAGTATCCAAGCCGCCCGCGTTGACGTCCAAGCTTCCCAAACCGAGGATTTCCGACCAGTAAAAGGACCGCCCGATAGGGTACACAAAAGCTTCGACATCATCGTCGTTCAGATCGTCATCCCCGGTGGTGTAGAAGCCACCGGCGCTGAGGACGAAATTGGAAATGGAAAAATCCCCGCGGCCTTCCACCATCCAACCCTTGTAATCGCCGGAGCCGCCGCCGACAATGTCATAGCCGCCCAGGTTTTTCACAAAATTCACATGGGCATCCACTAGGTCATTTTTGTAGCTCAAGGAGATCCCAAGATCGAGGAGATCGTTCCCGGTGACATCGCGCCCGTTCAACCAATCCACCGGTTGATCGTAGTTGTAGTCCTCGATAATGCTCGTTCTGTTGTTATTGGCGGACTGATAGAATCCCACGACCGTAGCGCCGAAGGGCCCTTGGGCATACGATACTTCAAGGAAGAAGTCGTCGATGTTTTCCGAAACGTCGGTCACATTTTGGTTCTGACCCGCGACGTAGCCCAGACGGACCTGCACCGGGTCGAACGCTTTTCCGAGAACAGCACCTGAAAAGTCATCGGAGAAGATCCATCCACCGAGAATGTCCGTCCCCTGGACGCCCACCGTTGCCGTCGCTTCTATGCCGGGAACAAGGAATTCCAAATAGACATTCTTCATTTCCAGGTTCGTGGCGTCCGCGCCGATGTCACCACCGCCGTGCCGACCAGCACCGGGCGTTTCCCGACCCCACTGGGTGTCCGCTTCCCATTTGGTCACTAACTGAAGCTTTTCACTCCCCACAAAGGTAAAGTACATCCGCAGTCTTTGGTCAAACCAGTTCCCATTGTCATCGTCATCGTCGTTACCATCCGTGAGGTTGTCCTGAGACTGCCACCTCAAGAAGTACATCCCACCGTATTTGAAATCCACGGCGAAGACCGGAACCGCCGTCGCCACAGCCATGAGAAGGCAGAAAAAGCTCACCGTGAGTTTCTTCATTCTTCACCTCCACGCGATATGCAAATGAGGACAAAATCCGATGGCTTTTTAAGATCGTCCGTCTCGGCAAAAAACGCAACGCCCGGGAAGGGCCTTCTCCCCGGGCGTCTCGCCCATCTCAACCTCTGTTGGTTCGAGACGGCAGGACTAGAACTTCCACTGCAGCACCGCACCCAGTTCGTAAGCGTCGTCATCGTCTTTGAAGATGGTGTACGCATCATCTGCAAAGAGGTAGGCGCCCACGAGGGTCAGGTTCAGCTTGTCCACAATGCCCTGAGAAATATAGAGGTTGACTTCATGACCAACGGTGTCGTCAGTGTCCCCTGTGGCACTATCCGCCAAAACATCCTCGGCGGTGGCTACATAGTAGTAGTTCAACGTAACCGAGGTCTCCGGCAGCGCCTTCCAAATGACCCCCGCGTTCAGAGCCCACAGGTTGGACGGAATATCGGCGGCCCGATAGGCTCCTTGGTTGGCCGGGCTCAGGTGATCAAAGCCGCTGACACTGACATCCAGGAGCCCCAAGCCCAACAGTTCGGACCAATAATAAGAGGCGCCGCGGGCATAGGCGAAGGCGTCATAGTCATTGGCGTTATCAAACTTTGAAACACTGTCATCATCACCCGTGGTGTAGAACGCTCCCAGGTGGAAGGTCAGGGCATCCCACATGAAATCGGCGGTGCCTTCCAACATCCATCCCGTGTAGTCTTGGCCGGCGCCACCCACCAGGTCATAGCTGCCAAAGTTCTTGATCCCGGTCAGGCCCAAAGCCATCATTTTGGTCTTGTAACCCAGACTCAGACCAAGGTTGAAAAGGTTATTGTCCGTCACTGCCGTGGCGTTCGACACGATAGTGCCCGTCGACATATCGGGATAGGTGCTCAGATTGGTGTCATGAGCGTATTGGTACCAGCCCACCAAGCTCGCCGTGAACGGGCCGTTGGCGTAGTCGAGAGACAGGAAAAAGTCGTCCACGTTCTCGTTGGTCGTGGTCACGTCGGTGTTCTGGGCCGCGGCGTACCCGAAGGTGACCTTGACCGGATCCAACTTTGTGGACACCACGGCGCCCGAGAAGTCATCGGCAAACATCCATCCTCTGAGGAACGTGGCGCCTTGCACACCCAACTTGGCTCTCATGGCGGTGTTGGGCACGTTGAATTCCAAATAAACGTTCTTCATTTCCAAGTTCGTGGCGTCCGCGCCGATGTCACCACCGCCGTGACGGCCGGCACCCGGAGATTCACGTCCCCACAGCGTGTCCGCTTCCCAGTGGGTGACCAATTGCAGGTTTTCGCTGGCAACAAAGGTGAACAGCATCCGCAACCGTTGGTCGAACCAGTTGCCGTTGTC
Organism: Desulfosoma profundi; assembly: GCF_055387865.1. Classification (NCBI taxonomy): domain Bacteria; kingdom Pseudomonadati; phylum Thermodesulfobacteriota; class Syntrophobacteria; order Syntrophobacterales; family Syntrophobacteraceae; genus Desulfosoma; species Desulfosoma profundi. The sequence goes on from NZ_AP042420.1 coordinate 616,161, forward strand.
GTCAAAATCATCGTTACCGTCGCCCACATTGTCGTTGGATTGCCAACGCAGCCGGTAGAGGCCGCCGTACTTAAAATCCACGGCAAAGGCCGGCAGCGCCAGTGTGACGGCGGCTAGAATCGCCACACAAATGATGAAGTTCTTCTTCATCTCTTTCCTCCTTAAAAAAGTTGAAGACTCAAAACCCACCATGATTCAGCCCCTGATACTGTGTCTGCGCTTCGCCTCACCCCCTTTCCTGAACGTTGCCCCAGCGCCTTTTTGGAGACGCTTCCTGGCATTTATAACGGCGTCTCGGAAGATGTCAAACAAAAATTCTCGGTGAATAATCCTCGAAAATCTTATTGCGCAACGGTCTGCTTTGTCGCTACTCTCTCGTCGGAAGGCCACTAGGGCCTGATCCGCCCGTTTTGTTAAAATTCCGGCAAAGGAAGGTGTTTCATGGTGGTCAGACGTTGGATTCAGGAATTGGTCGCCTCGGCTTTTGCGGTTTCGGCTCTCTGGGTTTTTCTCGTCTTCCCAGCCGCCGCACAGGACACCTCGGTGAAAACCGTCGCCGTGGTTCCCTTTCAGATGAACACCCCCAAGGAGCTCTATTATCTTCAGGACGGCATTTGGGACATGCTACGCTCCCGCCTGGCCTGGCCCGGAAAGGTGCGTGTCCTTGACAAGGCCGTGGTCCTGGATGCCGCCAAGACCCCGGCCGCCGTGCAAAACGCTGAGGCGGCCCGCTCCCTGGCTCGGCGACTCAAAGCCGATTACGTTCTCTACGGGAGTGTCACCGCCCTAGGGGAAGCCGTGAGCCTCGATGCCACAGTGGTATCCGAAGCGGCCGATGAAACACCCTTGCAGTTTCCCTATCAGAGTCCGAATTTGAGCCAACTCATTCCCACGGTGAACCGACTTGCCGAAGATGTCAATCGGCAACTGTTCAACCGATCCACGGCGGCAACATCCGCACCGGCTTCCAGCGAAGGTCCTTCGACGCGCCACCCGGAGCTTCTGCTTTCGGAATCCACCATGCCTGGCCAAGCCGTGTCCTATCTGAATCCGAACTTCATCGAAGTCACCCCCGAAGGGTCTCTGCGCCAGCCGGGACTGTGGCGCAGCCAGACTTTTTCCGAAGCCGTCCTCTCCATCGATGTGGGTGATGTGGACGGAGACGGCCGCGAGGAACTGGTCGCCCTCAGTGCCTCTCGCATCGCCGTGTACAAACGCGTCGAACAAGGATTGCAAAGCGTTGCCGAATATCGCGCTGGAAAATTGGACAGTTTCAAGTGGCTCGCCCTGGCCGACGCGGACGGCGATGGTCGCCTGGACATTCTGGTGACCAACGTCCTTGAGAGAAAGAAAGGCCGAAATCCCGGCCCCGAAAGCATCAAAGTCTCCGACACCGACTGGGAACCCGCCTCCATGGTCTTGACATTTGACGGAAAGAAACTGGCCGTGGCTGCGGAACGCATCCCGTACTTTGTCAACGCCGTCAGCATCCCCAACCGCGGCCGCGTCCCTCTGGCTCAGGCTCGAGGCCGGTATGGGGATCTTTTTGAGCCGGAAATTTCCGAATGGCGTCTTCGCGACGGGAAAGCTGTAACCACTGCGCCCATGCCTCTTCCGCCCCAGTGTAACGTCTCCAACTTTGCCGTCGGAGATTTCAATGGGGACAGCTCTATGGAATATGCAGTGATTACGGCCGACAACCGGTTGCTCATTGTGGATTCCGCCGGGAACCGTCTATGGCGCAGCCGTCAGCAGCAGTTCGGCGCCACGACAAACTACCTTTTGGGCCGGGTGGAGGACCTGCGATACAATAACGTCGAGTACTATTACATTCCTTCGCCCGTGCTCGTCATGGACCTGAACAAAGACGGTATCGCGGAAATTGTCGTCAATCGGAGCCCCGACACCACGAGTCGTTTTTTGCCGCAAGGGTTTAAGTACTACGAAGCCGGAGAAGTGGTGAGCTTTTCCTGGGATCAGTTGGGCCTCGTAGAAAACTGGAAAACCCGCGAAGTGAGCGGCATGGTGTCCTCCATTCGGCTGGGCGACTTGAACGGGGACGGCACGCCGGAACTCATCGCCAGCCTCGTTTTGGGCAAAGACCTTTTGAAGCTTTGGGAAAGCCGCAGCACCATCTTTTCATACGATCTCAATGTGGGGAAGAAACCTCAGGCCTCCGCCCAGGCCAAGCCTTAGAAAGAGATACCCTTCGGACCCATGTGCGCCGGCTCAATTCCATCTCCCGCAGTCGTTTCGGAAGGTTGTCACCCGAGTCATGGGGTTCGCCCCGTTCCCACATCTCCTCAGGCCGGAGCGCACGGGGCGTTTCGTGGGTCCAGCCAATCCCGCCTGGTGAGATGTGCCGGGATACTGGGGGTATTTTTCGGGCGTTTGTGGTTTCTTCTGGATCACAAGCACCGCAAGATCGCAGAACACAATATCGTGTTGGCTTTGGGGGTGAACGGGCAAGAGGCGAGGAGAATCGCCCGTGAAAACTTCCAACACTTAGCCCGGGTGTTCTGCGAATTTCCCTTGATCACACGCATCAGCGCCGAGAACGTCCACCGATTCGTGGAACCCCACGGAACCGATCACATCTGCCGTTCCTTGGACAAAGGTCGGGGCGTGCTCATTTTGACGAGCCATTTCGGCAACTGGGAATGGATGGCCTACTGTGCCCCGTTCATCCTCCCGACGCGGCTGAACATCGTGGCACGACCCGTGCATCCTGAAGTGTTCAACCGCTGGGTAACCCGCCGAAGAGAACGCTCCGGAAATCGGGTGATCGCCAAGAGCCACGCCTTGATTCACGCGCTCAAGGCGCTGAAACGAAACGAAATCGTGGGATTCTTGATGGACCACAATGCGGGCAAGAAAACGGGCATTTGGGCGCCTTTCTTCGGCGGCTATGTCCTCACCCACAAAACCCTTGCCCACATTGCCCTGAAGACAGGAGCCCCCGTTCATCCAGTGTTCAACCATCGACTCCCCGATGGACGCTACCGCATCGACGTCGGCGCTGAAATCCCTTTTCCGAAAGCCGGGACCGTGGAGGAACGCGTGCAATCCTTGACCAATCTGTTCAATGCCATCATCGAGGCGCGCATCCGTCGGCATCCCGAGCAGTGGTACTGGATCCATCGCCGGTTTCGCCGCTTCCGAAGGGAAATGCCCACGGCCACTCCGTGATTTCTCTCTTGCCGGTGGATCGTCCATCGACAAAGTCCGTTGGGTTGAAGCAAGGCAGCTTTTCCTCTAAGGCCCCGCCTTCAGGATCTCAGAAGGTTTTCGAGCTGCCTCCTTTTTATCTTCGGGACTGTCCGAGGCTGTTCTGAGGTGAGGTGCGGGGACGATGTCACAAAAATATGGCGCCGCTTAGGGCGGCGCCATCCACAGTCGTTGAACCGTCCAATGGGATGTCTGGACGACCACGCATCTAGAGTTCGTAATCCCCTTCCATGTCGAGAATGTATTCACGGTCATGACTTCCAGGTTTGACGGTGAAATTCCCGCTCCCTTTGATGGTGGCCAACTTGCCCATCCCTTTGTATATGGTCCAGGTGCCCTTGGTCAGCTTGGTTTGCGCATCCCTTTCGCCTTCAAACTTGCTGTAAATGGATCCCTCTTCAAAGTGGGTCACCGCATAGCCCATCATCTTGCCGGCCCCGCGAATGCGGTCATGAAAAGTGACGCTCCGTCGGGAAACAAATTTCCCGGCTACCCCAACCTGGTACTCAATGGGTTCTCCCTCCATTTCCACAAGCATCAGCGTATGATCGAATTCGTCATGCACGTAAAGCATTTCCCGGCGGGTGACCATCAGTCGATACGTGGCTTTGCGCTTCATGGAGGCCTCCTTGTGATCCAGGGGTTCGGTCATGTGGGGCCATCGCAGTGCCCCCGATACCTTAGGCGAATCATCGATGATCTCCTAACATAAGAAACGGCTTCTGCCTAGAAACATCTTCGCTTATCCCCGTTGGAGGAGGGTTTCATGGAGCGGGTGGCGATTTTGTCTTCGGATCAGGGTAAACAGGGCCTGCCCTGTGGCTTCCACCATCCCCCAGTTGGGTCATCAAAACCCTGAATTTTCAGACATGGAAAGACAAGGCAACGAACTTCTGAAAGGAGCCTTGACAGCTCGGCGTCTTTCTGTTAACCAGCGAACCCGCGTCGGGTTGACGCAACCGATCCGATGTACGGGATAGTAGGCTATGTGGAGTTCCTGAGACAAAGAAGCGCACAGAGGAGATGCCCTGATGTCTGTGGAAACCTTGCGCCGGATGGTTCTGACCTGCCTGATGACTGCGCTCACCGCCCTGGGAGCTCAAATCGCCGTGCCCATCGGCCCCGTGCCCATTGTGTTAACCAACTTGTTTGTTTTGCTTTCCGGGCTTCTACTCGGCTCACATCGAGCCGCCGCTGCGATAGGCCTTTATGTCCTCTTGGGAGCCATGGGGCTTCCCGTCTTTGCCCAGTTTAAAGGGGGATTGGCCCATCTCGCGGGTCCCACAGGGGGGTATCTCGTGGGTTTTGTCTTCTCGGCATGGATCACGGGTTTCCTCAGCAGCGCCTGGTCTCATCGAACAGCCGACGTGGCCGCCGTCATTGTCGGAACACTCGTCGTTTACGCATTGGGTGTGCCATGGCTTAAGGTCGTCACGGGCATGACATGGTCCAAAGCGGTGACGGTTGGCATGTTCCCGTTTCTCTTTGGGGACGGCATTAAAGCCGCTACGGCCGTGCTGTTGGCCCGGTCCGTTCGCCCGGCCATCCTCCATCGCACGAAAACGGCCTCCGTTTAGGTTGAGCCTTTTTAAGCCGTGATTGAAGCCGTCAATCTCCGGTATACCTATCCCGATGGAACGGAAGCTCTGCGCGGAGTTAGTTTCCGGGTGGACACTCCCGTCTTTCTTCTCCTTTGCGGCGCAAACGGCCAAGGAAAAACCACTTTGCTTCATGTCTTGGCCGGGCTTTTCCCCCCCAGCGGCGGCAGTCTTTCCGTTTTCGGAGTGGAGGTTCACCGTCGGCCTGAAGCAGCGCGGCCCTTGGTTGGATTAGTTTTTCAGGATCCCGACATCCAAATTCTGTGTGATACCGTCGCGGAAGATGTTGCTTTCGGGCCTGAAAATCTCGGTCTTGCCCCACGGGAGCGAGAACGACGGGTTCAAGAAGCCATAGCATCCTTTGGCTTGGAAGATTTGGCCCAAAAGCCCTGCTATACGCTCTCCGGTGGTCAAAAGCGGCGCGTCGCCCTAGCGGGCGTTCTTGCCATGGACCCTCAGGTTGTTTTGTTTGACGAACCCTTCACTCATCTTGACTGGGAAGCCTCCTGCGCCTTGGTTCGAACGATGAACGAACTTCGCCGCCAGGGACGCACGGTGGTGGTTTCCACCCACGATGTGGAAAAGGTGATCGCCCACGTGGATCATGTGCTCGTCTTGCGGGAAGGAAGGATTGTTCGAAGCGGTGCTCCCCAAGACGTGGCATCTGAACTTGGGCGCTATGGCGTCCGTCCGCCGTGTTCCGTGCTTTTGGGGAAAGGGCTGGTGCCGTGGCCGTGCGATTAGCGCTCCATTACATTCCGCGGCCTACGGTGGTCCATCGCTGGGACCCACGGACCAAACTTCTGGGCGTCCTGTGTATCACGAGCGTTTTGCTTTTCGCCAAAGCGCCGTTTTTTGGAGCTGCCACTTTAGGCTTTTTCGCCCTTTCGACCTTAGCTCGACTGCCATGGAACTTGACGGCTCAGACGGTCAGAGCGTGGGCACCTTTTCTCGCCATAGTTTTTCTTATCCAGGCTCCGGAGTGGAACGCCCTTCTCCATCGATCGGCGAAGCTTGCCGAAATCCTCCCTGCGGATGCCGTCAAAGCGGCGGCTCTTACCCTATGGCGCCTCATGCTCATGATCCTGTGGGCCGTGCTCTTCACGGCTACGACGAAGATCGCCGAGGTGCAACACGCGGTCTTCTGGATGCTGCACCGCGTCCCTGGGATATCGGCCCGCAGAGTCGCCGTCATGGCCGGCTTATCCGTACGCCTCTTCACCACGCTCTTAGATGACCTGGAAGATATCCGCAGGGCTCATCGGGCGCGGTGGGGCAGCCTGATCAAAAATCCGGTTCGTCGCATAAAAACCGTGATCCTCCCGTTGATTCACAAAGCTCTCGAAAGGGCGGAATTCACCGCGTTAGCCTTGGCCGCCCGAGGATATCGGGACGACGTGCCCGTGCATGTGCCTCCGTGGCCCCGGAAAGAGATGCTCGGTGTTTTGGGATTGGTCGCAGTTGTCCTCCTTCTCCATGGAGCAACTCCGTGACGGCTTCTTCGCTGCCCTACGGGGAAGCCCTAGGACTTCTGGACATGCACCGAAGGGCGTTGAACTCTGCGGCGTTGTGGGCCGAAAGCCAGTGGGACAACCACAGGAAATCACGTGACGATCTCCGGCAGGCGCTGGAGGCGCTGACGGTATGGCATCGGCCTAAATTGGAAGCCGGTCCAGGGCTCGATGCCCCGTACGAGTGGTTAAGGCACGAGGGGTCTTTATTGGAGGCCTATGCCGCCACAGCCATGAGCGCGCGGGTGCGTGAGGAAGCCCTCCGCTATTTGCAGCTTCTTCCCTTTCCTGGTCAGTGGCGACGTCTCATCGACAAGGAATCTTCGGATATCGACCCAGAACTCGTCCACTTTTTCCAACAGGAACGGAAAAAGCTGGATCGAAAACTCAACGAGAAGCCGGACCGAATTTTCAAGATTCGGCATTTCATTCAAGTTCTTAAAAGGCCCAAAAAAGACAGGGAAAAAGGCGTCCTTCGTGTCTTCTCTTTACCTTATCTTTTTCTGGCACGGGGTCTCACTGAGGAGCTGAGCCGTCGATACGTCTTTTTTGTCGAACCGCCCATGGGGATCGTCTGGCGTCATGCCTGGTGGCGCCGGTTTTGCGCGCTCGAGGATCCCTGTCTCTTCGGGGTGGCCGGTGCCGAAGACGCACGGTTTCTTTCCACGCAACATCACGCCGTGCCCATCCGCTTGGCTCACGGGGATTTCCTCGAAGACCTCGACAAGCCGCCGCCTGTCGTGCCCAAAGATTTCGATCTGGTTTTCAACGCCACCTTTGACGACATGGAGCGAAAGCGTCACGAGCTGATGCTGGATATGCTCACACACCCGGCACTTTCCATAAAAACGGCTTTGTTTCTCGGCCGGGGAAGCCCCACAAGCATTTCTGCCTTCAGCCGTGCCGTCCAGAAGCGTCACCTGGAGCATCGAGTCACCTTAATGGCCAATGTGCGCCGATCCCTCATCCCTGAACTCTTGGCTCGATGCCGTCTGGGAGTGCACCTGTCGCTTTATGAAAACGCGTGCCGGGCGGTAATGGAGTATTTCCGATCGGATATTCCCTGTGTGGTCAGCTCGTCCATGGCCGGAATGCGTCTGGAAATGTTCACGGAAGAAACGGGGGCGGCGGTCCCTGATGCGGATCTTCCGGAAACCATCGCCGAAGCGTTGGACAACCTGCCCCGGTATGCGCCGCGACGTTGGTTTCTGAGAGAAAGCGGTAGCCTTATATCAAGCCGGCGGCTGAACCGGGCCCTCCAGATCTTTTTTCATGAAAGAGGAATGCCCTGGACAGAGGACATCGTGCCCTTGACAAGCAGTGGGGCCAGCCGGTACGGATCGCCGCAGGATGAAGCGCGTTTTAAAGAAGACCACGCGTGGATCGCTGAGCAGCTCCAGAACGCCCTTCCCCCCGGGTTTCAGATCGTTCCCTGATCCATGGCCTGTGGCTTCCTATGAGCCTCAACGTCCTGCGGCGATTTCTTCCAAGCGTTGCTGAAGCGGTGCCGATTTGGAATTGCTGACTGCTTTTCGAATAATGATGTCCATCGGGCCGACGGCCTTGCCATAATAGGTGAGATTCCAGTCGTCTCTGACCTTGAGGACCGCGCCTTCAATGGATAAGCCGGCGTACAGCCCCTTGGCTTTGGCGAAAGAAAGGATATCAGCGCTCAGATTGTGGGGGGTGGCCCCTTCCATACTCATGCCCACCGGCCCCACGGCGACGGACGCATCTCCCCCCAGCTTAAACGTGGAGGAATAGAAAGCTTCCACGCCTCGATCGGTCCGCACCATGAGAATCACCTCTGCAACATTGGCTCCAATCTGCAACCCGATGCTGCCGCCCCCAAGGGTGTAAAATACAGGTTCGCTCCACCGGCCCGTCTGCGGCTCACGCGCCAAAAAAACCCCCGACCCTCCAGAGCCTCCGATAATGAATCCCCCTTTCAAAAATTGGGGAACGATGAGAACCCCCCGAGCATAGCGTAAGTAGTTTTTGAGCCAAGAAAAGTTGGGATCGGCGGTCAAGCTGTCCAGCGTCACGCGAGCCCGATCAACCAGAGCCTCCGGGGCGGTCAATGCCCTCCCGTCCGACACCGCCGCAAAAAACACCAAAAAACTTGCCATGACGGCGGCCATGATCCGGCCAACTTTGTGTCCCATGGATACCTCCCGCGATGTCATTCGTGACCAATGCTCCTCTAGGCACGATGAGACGGGCTCATATGATCGGGGGTCATTCGACGTCGACCCCATACACCGCTTCACAGTTTGTCGGCAAAACCTCATTTAGGGTGTGTGTCCCTCTACAACACATTCCCCGATCGATGCAAGACCCACAGCAAAAGTCTCAGGGGCGGCGCACGTTTTCCTGCATTGGCGCCACCTCGGTGTGCTCTGCGTGATGGGTTCAGTGGTCAATGTAGCTTTCACCTCGGCATATGTCGGGAAAGGATCTTTCCTTTGGCATCTCACCTTGCTTTTCTTCTCCAGATTCATATAGGATACTCGCACAGTCAAATCATGCTCGTTTCGGCTCAAGCGACAGCCATGCTCAAAGGAGGCGCCCTATGAATGAACTGCTGGCCCCCGGTGGCAGTCTTGAGATGGTTGAAGGCGTGCTGAAAAGTGGTGCCGACGCCGTCTATGTGGGATCCAAAGGCTTCAGTCGCCGAAAATGCGCCTGGGAAATGGAAGACTCCCAAATCCGGGAAGCCATTGAAGTCGCCAAGCCGTTTCACGGGAAAATCCGTGTGGCGCTCAACGCCGAGATCCCGGAAGAAAAACGCATCCTCGCCCTGAAAAAAATCGCCAAATATGCGGCATGGGGAGCAGAGGGGGTGATCGTGAAAACTCCGGCGGTCATGCAGATGGTGTCTCAAAACTTTCCCCAGCTTGTGATCCATGCCAGTGTCGGGTGCAATATCCAAACACGGTCACAGATCGCCCAATACAAAGCCTATGGGGTACACCAGATCGTGGCGAGCACCGAAATCAACACTGTGGAAAAACTGCGGCGTTTCAAAGCCGACGCGGATGCGGAAGGTGTCGGCACGGAAGTCCTGATTCATGGCAACCGATGCGTCGGCGGGGTCGGGAATTGTAGTTTCCATGAACTCATCAGCGACTCATACATCAAGAAGATCTATTACGATGAGGACGGCAATGAGATCGTGGAATATGAAGGCTGGCCGGATCGAAGCGGCAGCTGCTTCCGGCTGTGCCTTCTCACCGACGAGCAACGGGAAAAGGTCTTGAAAAAACGCGGTCGCAGCGATCAGGAAATCCAGGCCATCAACGACAGGATCCGCCGCCACCCGAACGTCGCCTTCGCCATCAACGGAAAGGAACTTTGGGATTACATGGATCTCGGGTTGACGACTTTGAAGGTTCAAGGTCGTGAATACGCGGTGAGCTTGATCAGCCGCATGATCGCGCTGTATCGGGTCATGATCGACGCCCATCGCCACGGCAAATCCCATGACGACCCTGAGCTTCTGCCTCTTCAAAAGGAATTGGATGCCATTGCCCTAGACCGGGACCGGGCTCGTATGGAAAAAACCCGCGAATTACACCGCAACATCAAAGGCCTTTTCGCCTAGGTCCTCTTCGGGAATGTGGCTGTCTGGCGTGCCTTATCCGTGACCAATCAACACCCGGCGTGTCGTCAGTTTTGACCGCCACGCCGGGGTAAGCTCCAGCAGTTTTGTCAATGATTTGACATCCCCCGTCCGACTGTATCCTACCTCATTTTTTGCTGCAGTCCCCACGTCGTCATCTTCGGCTCCGGTTGTTGTTTTCTCATCTCCGTTGAGCCTGCGGGTATCAAAGCCGGCTCAGGTCCTTGCATCCGGGCCGACCGGTCGAAACGCCGATCCTCAAAAACGCTGGCCGCCCCGAGCTGTTCAGCCGACGGGAAAGGCCGCTCATCGAGTGGAACCCCTGTGGGGGCGCCGGGCAATTCCTTGTCCGCGGATGGGGAGGTCTTTCTTTTGCTCTCTTTTGCCCGCAGCGATTGGTGTCAAGATTGGCGGTGCCACCCCCACAATGCCCGCTAGGCAAACCATAAGCCCACGCGGAAACTTTCTCGGGCCATCTGAGGTTTCAGCCGAAGACACGGCACCATCCCATCGTCAATTCGCCCTCGGAGCCCCGGCTCCAGCTTTCAAGAATCTGGTATAGGCGTTGCTAATTCTCACAGCGGACGTTCAACGGCTCAGAGGCTTCCCCGCCCGCACCGGTAGGGTGCGCGCATGAGGAAAAGCCCGGAAGCCCTTACCCTGAGCCGTGAAGACCGAGATCGGGGATCCTCTTTTAGGACGAGGCGTTATGAACCGAAAAATGGTTTGGGTCACCGCTCTTTTCCTCAGCGGCGTCTTCCCCTCCCTGGCGTGGGGGAGCACCGTCCTTCATAACGTTCGTATCGGACTTCACCCTACCCATACGCGGCTTGTGCTGGACTGCGAGGGGGATCCCCCCATGGAGGTTTATCATCGAACGGGTCGTGAATGGATGGTCTGTTTTCAGGCTTTGGAAAATCCCCAGGACAGGAAAGTCCTTCCCCAAAAACCTCGAGGCAAGATTCAAAAAGTCCAGTGGATATCCGAGGGGTCTCAACCGTGCCTAAAAGTCTCCTTGAAAGAAAATCTCTCGGAAGCCAAGATCTTTACACTGCAAGATAACCTGAGGCCTCAAAACGGTATTCACCTGGTCATTGACTTTGGGATACCCGGAGTTTCTCAATGGCGATTTCAGAAGGAGGGCAGCACCTCAACACCGGCAAGCGATGGCGGGCAGGACATTCAGAACACTTTGGTATCCTCTGGGACTCCGTCTAACAGGCCAGTCGTCGGTCATCCCGAAACCCAGGAAACCAGCCCTCCACTCAAGCAAGAGACGGCTTTTGAGCTTCCGACGTCCGGATCCTTTCACGATTCGCGGGCATCTTCCACGAAAATCGTCCGATCGATTCAGGCTCAGTCGCCCTATGAACTGGCGGAAATGACCTATGAGGAGTTGAAAAACGGTCTTCCGCACACTGCGGAGCCAATCATTGCCGCTTATCACAGAGCCATCCAAAAAGAGCCCCAAAATCCTCGCCTCTCCTTGGCATTGCTGCGCATGGCGCAAACGTGGGATGCCATCGGTGAAGTCATCAAGGCGGAACGTTATTACCAGCGGCTTATTGACGAACATCCCCGCGATGAACATACGGCTTTGGCGTGGATTCGCATGGGGGAATTCCACACCGGCCGAGGCAACTTCATCGAAGCGCTCAAGGCTTTCCAGGAGGCTTTAAAATTTCCTCTGAAATCACCGGAAATGCAGCGCGCGAAATATGGGGCGGCCCAGGTTTACGTGCAAGCTGGCAAACCCGCGGAGGGGCTTGACGCGTTGAAACGCCTTCTTTCGGAGCACCCCGACGCTTATATCCAGAAGCCGGAAATCTACAGGACCATGGGGGAAGCCGCTTTTGCCCTAAAGGATTTTGCATCCAGCCGGAGCTATCTTTTGCGCTACGTCAACCTGGCTTCGGATATCCCCGATAAAGACATTGTTCTTGCCCGCATCGCCGAAACTTACCTTCAGGAAGGGCAGAGAACCCAAGCTGAAAAGCTTTATGCTTACATAGAAGTCCATTACCCCGATTCCGAAGGGGATCTCATTGGCCAACTTCGCAAGGCCGAATATTACGAGACCCAGAACCCTGAACTCCAAGATGAAGCCTTCAAGATCTACAAAGACCTGGAATTTCGCCCACTCGCGGGTCCGCTAAAGCATTTCGTGCAGTTCAAACTGGCCTACGCCGACTACGTTGCGGGGAGGTATGAAAAGTGTTTGGAACGCATCGACGCGATTCTCAAGACCGCGGAAAAGGTCCCGGTAAATGACGACATTCGGGTCTTACGACAAAAAGTGCTGCACTCCCTTGTCAAGAAGCGTTTTGACGCGGGCGATGCTAGGGGGGTTGTGGATCTTTACTCCGAAGATCCTTTTGCTTTTCAAGACCAAGAAGGTCTGGAAGCCTTGGCGTGTGTGGCTCAGGCCTATGAATCCTTGGGCTTGTATCCAGAAGCCAGGCCACTTTACGAGACTTTGGCACAGAAAGAACTCAAGCCGAAGTGGACATTGGCCGTGGCCCGCATGGCCTACGAAATGGGAGAGCTGGAAAAGGCCCATTCCTTGTGTCTCACCGTGAACGACGCGGCCCTCCTGGATGTCAAAGAACACCTGCTGGTCCGAATCGCTTTCGCCAAGAAGGACTACCCTTCGGTGATCCGTTACGGCGAGGCACTTACAAAACGTCTGGGCGGAGCGGAACGGTGCCCTCACGAGGTGGCCGCCATGGTGGCCCTCAGTTTGTTCGAGACGGGAAAAGAGGAGACCGCCATGCAGTGGGCTGAAGCTTGTTTTCCGCGATCGGATTGGGAAGAGCCATCATTGCTTGTCGCTCTTAGCCTCAAAGGCAGTCGATACCTGGCAAAAAAACCGCATGTACGACCAAGCCGTCCAGTTGTTGGATCGGGGAATCGAAAAGGTTCAGTCGGAAGATCTTCGCAACCAACTGACCTATGAAAAAGCCACCGTGCTCTTGGAACAGGGCAAGAAAGAACAGGCTGAACAGGTCCTCTCGGAATTGCTTCAGTCTTCCAAGGATCTGTGGAAAACCGCAGCAAGACAGAAACTGGACTACCTCAAACTGCACCCTTCGGAGCCTTGGACACCGGGAAAGGACCCCGGCGCCTCCTAACGGTTGAACGAGCTGCACTTCACGGCTCGGGGAGAGGAACACCACGCAAGATGCACGTCGCTTTCTTAGAGAGCCAGCCTACACCGAGCGCCGCGCTGCGCCATGTGGTGGAGAATCTTGGACACCGCTGCACCACCGTGCGAACCCTTACCCAGGCGTTATCGCTCGTGGAAGAAAACCCTCCACAGGCGGCTTTCGTCACCTTGAACGGAAAGGGAGACGAGGTCTTCCAGTTCCTTGAGGCCGTGCAGTCCCTGGACGAACCGTTTCCGGTTATCGTCCTGAGCCCCGATCCCTCTTTAGAAGACGCCGTCCGAGCCATGCAAAAGGGCGCCCAAGATTTTTGGGTTTTGCCCGTCTCCACCCAAAAGGTCGAGCAGACGGTTTTGTGGCTTGAAGAGCGTCGACGGAACGAAGCGCGGCGAACGGCCACCGTGATGACAGAGAACTCTGATGAGATCATCACGCGCAATCCGCTCATGCTGAAACTCAAAGCCGTGGCGCTCAAAGTAGCCGCCAGCGACGCGACGGTCTTCATCCAAGGGGAGAGCGGCACTGGAAAAGAACTTTTTGCTCGTTTCATTCACCGACACAGCCGCAGGTCACGGGGACCCTTTTTGGCCGTCAACTGCGCGGCACTGCCGGAAAACCTATTGGAAAGCGAACTTTTTGGGTATGAAAAGGGGGCTTTTACGGGAGCCAACCGGTTGAGGAAGGGCAAATTCGAACTGGCACACCAAGGGTCGCTGCTTTTGGATGAAATCACCGAGATTCCAACCCACTTGCAGGCGAAGCTCTTGCGCGTCCTTCAGGAAGGGGAAATCGACCGACTCGGGGGGCGTTACCCCGTGCCCATTGACGTGCGCGTTCTCACCACCACCAACCTGAACGTGGCGGAAGCCGTCCGCGAACAGCGCTTTCGAAAAGATCTCTACTACCGGTTGAACGTCATTCCCTTGAAGATTCCACCACTGCGGGACCGTCTCGATGACATCCCTGTCTTGGTTGATCACTTCCTCCGGCGTTTTCAAAAAATACACGGGACCACCACACGCGACGTCTCTCCGGAGGCTTTACGAAAACTCCAAGAGTATTCTTGGCCCGGCAACGTCAGGGAATTGGAAAACGTCCTCCAAAGGGCCGTCTTGCTTTCCGAAAACCCTGTTCTCGCGCCTGAGGATTTAGAATTCGATCCGGTGGAGGATCTTGCCGAGGCGGCCATTCCGCTCATGAGCATCGAAGCCATGGAGCGTCAAATGATTCAAAAAGCCTTGGCAACCACCGAAGGGAATCGAACCCGGGCGGCTGAGATCCTAGGGATCAGCGTCCGAACCCTCCGCAATAAGCTCCATGAATATGCCCAGGACTTCCCGCCGGGGACATGATCACGCTGTCAATTTGATGACACATTCGCCCGCCCCATGCGGCGTGAACTCCCTGCTTGCGTGAGCACCGGCCCCCTGTTTTCCCTCTCTCCATGACGTGTCGGCCGGAGCGGCACGCCTGGTATGAGCCTTGCTTCTTTGCCAAGTGGACTGTCGTTTCGCAGGATATCATCCAGGAGGACATTATGGCGGAGATGCATCCCATTGACCGCACTGTGGGCTTGATGCAGGACCGGCTGAACCTGAACGCCCTCACTCAAAAGGTTGTAGCGGCCAATGTGGCCAACATGAACACGCCGCGCTACGTCGCTAAACGCCTTTCTTTCCAGGAGGCGCTCAAGGAATCGATGGAAGAGGACGGGATGCCTTTGGTAAGGACGGCGGCAGGCCACCTCGAGCCCATCTCCTTGGAGGAACATCTCAAAGAGCCTGAAGTCGTGGAAACCGGGCCTGTAGATTTGGATGCGGAAATGATGCTCTTGGCCCATAACAGCGTTGAGTATCAATTTATTCTGACCATGCTCAATAAGAAATTCAGTTTATTGCGCACGGCCATTGAAGGAGGGCGCTAATGGATTTTGATGCGGCCATGAGAATCAGTGCTTCGGGGCTTCACGCTCACCGAGCGTGGATTAACGTTCTTTCCGCAAATCTCGCCAATATTCACACGACCCGCACTCCCGAAGGAACTCCCTATCGACGGAGAACCCTCATCTACGAGAGCGTGCCTGCGGACGAAACTTTCGAAGCGGCGCTGCGCGAAGCGCAGGAGGGGGAATTGGAGCGGGTGGAGGTCTCGGCCGTCGTCCCGGATGGGCGGGATTTTCGGATGGTCTATGACCCCAACCATCCGGATGCCGATGCCAATGGTATTGTGCGCCTGCCCAACATCAATCCCGTGGAAGAAATGGCCAACATGCTCAATGCCGCTCGTTCCTACGAAGCCAATCTTGCGGCGTTGAACACCGCCAAGAACTTGGCACTCAAGGCCCTGGAATTGGGCCGCTGAGGCGCCATTAGGAGGCCACGTCGATGCGAATCGAAAACCCCTGGAAGCCCATCCATAGTCTCCACGAGATGGAGCGGGGTCCCGCCGGCCCTGGCAAGGAGCCCACATTTGTTCAGGAACTGAAAAACGCCGTGGGACAAGTCAACACCCTCCAGAACGAAGCTGAAGAGGCCATGAAAAACGGGGCATTACGGGGTGCGCAAAACATTCACGAAACCATGATCGCCCTTCAAGAAGCAGAACTTGGGCTCAAAATGCTGGTCCGTTTCCGAGATAAGGCCCTTGAAGCTTATCAAGAAGTCATGCGCATGCAATTTTAGCCCCATGAAAAGGAGGCTTTTTATCTATGGACAAACTAAGGCTCCTTTTCGCCAAAGCCCGGGATACCTTCGTTGGTCTTTCTCTCCCCCAGAAGATCCTCTCCATCGGTTCTGTGCTCCTTTTCTGTGGGAGTATGGCCTACTTGGTCTATACGATCAACCGTGTGGAGTATGCACCGCTGCTGTCCGACTTGTCCGAAAAGGATCTGGCATCCATTGTGGATGTGCTCAAAGAAAAGAAAATCCCCTATAAATTGGCCGGATCCCATGCCGTATCCGTCCCGAAGGAAAAGCTTTACGAGACGCGCCTCTTGCTTGCCTCAGAGGGACTTCCCAAAGGCTCCGGAGCCGGCTTCGAAATCTTCGATCAGCAGCGATTGGGCAGCACCGAATTCGTGCAGCAGATCAATTATCAAAGAGCGCTCCAAGGGGAGCTGGGACGCACCATTTCTCAAATGGAACAGGTTCAGGAATGCCGTGTTCATTTGAGCCTCCCCGAGGAGGCGCTGTTCAAAGAAGATCAGAAACCGGCCCGGGCCTCGGTGTTTCTCAAATTACAGCCCGGCGCCAAGCTCGGCCCGAAGCAGTTGCACGCCATAGCGCATTTGGTTTCAAGCGCCGTCAAGGGCTTGGATCCTGAAAACGTCACGATCATGAGCACAGACGGCAAGGTGTTTTTCAAAAAAGACGGAAGCGCAGAAACTCAAGAGATGAACCCGGCTCAGCTGGAACTCAAAAACCGTCTGGAAGACGATCTGCGCGCAAAGGTCGAAGGCATGCTGGCCCGCGTCTTAGGTCCCGACAAGGTCACGGCTCAGGTGGCTGTGGAGCTGGATTTCAGCCGCATCCAAATTGCCGAAGACATCTACGATCCAGACAGCGCCGTCGTGCGCAGTCAACAAAGAACTCTGGAAAACGCTCAGGGAGTGGCACCCCAGGCCCGGGGGAATCCTGACGCCCCCATCAACATCGAAGGAAAGGTGTTGGAGGGTGAGGAAAAACAGCAGAAGAGCCTGAATCGACAGAAAGAGACGGTCAATTACGAAATCAATCGAATTAATCGTCAAATCGTGAGAGCCCCTGGAACCATCAAAAAACTCTCTGTGGCCGTGATTGTGGATGGCCCTTATCAGCTCCAGCCGGGGCAAGACGGAAACATGGAGAAGGTTTTTGTGGGTCGCAGCCCCCAGGAACTGAAAACACTCGAAGAACTGGTCAAGAAAGCCGTGGGGTTCGATGACGGTCGAGGGGATCAAGTCACCGTCTCCAACGTGGCCTTTAACTCCGAAGAGATGGTTCCGACAAATCTTCCCCCGGAAAACAAGGTCGTCGCCCTCCTGCGCAAGTACCAGCAACTCCTTCTGAACGTCCTGCTGACGATCCTGGTCTTTGTTTTCGTGGTCCGGCCGTTCATGAAGCGGTTTCAGAAGATGGGAGAACAAGCCTCAACGGCCGAACTTCCCCCTGCTCTTCCGGAAGGCGCCGCCGAACCTTTGTTGGAAACGCCCCGTGAGCTGCCTCTGCGTGATCAGGTGATCGCCCTGGTCCAGGAAAACCCCGTGCAGGCGGCCCAAATTATCCGGTTGTGGATGCGCGAGGAGGCATAAACGATGGCCAAAATGACCGGTGTCCAAAAGGCGGCGGCAGTCCTCTTGGCCCTGGGGGAGGCCGGTTCCGCCAAGATTCTAAAAAACCTCACCTCTCAGGAAATCCAGAAGCTGGGTTCCCAAATCGCTCGGATGGAAACCGTGAGCAAGGAAACCGTTGATGAATTGTTGACGGAGTTCCTCAAACACATGGAACAAGAGCCGGCCGTGCAGATCCCCGGAAACATCTTTCTGAAAAAACTGCTGCCCGCCGTTCTTCCCCCGGAAGAGGCCGGTGCAGTGCTCAACAAGATCGACGAAGAAAACCAAAAGATCCCTTTCAAAAACCTGCAAGATGTGGATTCCCGGGTGCTCGCCAATTTCATCAAGAACGAGCATCCTCAAACCATCGCCATCATCCTCGTGCATCTAGAACATGAAAAGGCAAGCGAGATCCTTTCCCTCCTGCCGGAAAACATTCAATTCGAAGTAACTAGCCGGATCGCCACTCTAGAGACGGTGCCTCCCGATCTGCTTCGGGAAGTGGACGACGTGTTGGAAAAGGAGCTCCTCTCCATGGCCGATCAGGGCTACAAGGTCGTCGGCGGCGTCCAGACGGTCGCCGAACTTCTTAACCGATGCGATCGCCGCACCAGCGACAACATCCTCCAAGCTCTGGAAGACTACGATGCAGAACTTGCCGACAGCGTCCGCAATCTCATGTTTGTCTTCGATGATCTGGTCAACGTCAACGACCAAGGCATCCGCGAACTGCTCAAGGAAATTACCAACGAGGATCTGACATTGGCGCTGAAGACCGCCTCCGAAGAAGTCAGGCAAAAGATTCTCAAGAACCTCTCCCAGCGCGCTGCCCAGATGCTCCTGGAAGACATGGAGGTCATGGGGCCCGTGCGCTTGAGCGATGTGGAAGGCGCGCAGCGCAACATCCTCAATGTCGCGCGCAAACTGGAAAAGGAAGGCCGACTGATTTTGAGCAGAGGAGACGGCGGCGATGCCCTCGTTTAAGGTGCTCAAAGGAACCCAACCGGCCAGCGTGGAACGTTTCGCTTTTGAACCTCTTGAAACGGAGTTACGAGGCGACACATCCTTGGACAAATCTTGCCCAACGGCCCCAGCCCCGCCCACTGCCGAAGGGTCTCCGAGCTCCGACCCTTTGGACAATCTAGAACAGATGGTTCGCCAACGTCTCCTGGAAGCCCAACGGCGTGCCGAAGAGTTGGAACGGGAAGCTTACCAAAAGGGGTACGAACAAGGGCAAAAGGATGGTTACGCGTTCGGGTCCAGCAGCATTGAAAAAATACGGGAGCGTTTGGAAACGTTGGCCGATGCCTTCGAACATATCCCATCACAAGTTTTACGAGATTATCGACATTGGCTCATCGAGGCTGCGTTAACCCTCAGCCGGCATCTCCTGACCGCTGCAGTGTCTTTGAATCCCTCGGCTGTGGAAACCCTGGTGGATCAGATCCTCGATCACATGGATCGGTCTCACACCGTCACCGTCGTGCTGCATCCCAAGGACCGGGATCTTTTGCAAAAACACGGCATGTTACAACGATGGCTTTCTGCTCCCGCTGACGGCGGCGGGCCCGTCAGGGTTGCGGTGGATCCGCAGATGAGTCGAGGCGGCTGCCGGGTCTATAGCGATTTGCAGGAAATCGACGCACAGGTTGAAACCCGGGTGAAAAATTTGCGCGAGGCCCTATTTTCCAATGAGCTTCCCACATGATCTAAGTGCCGATAACGCCGATAACAGCGATTATCTTGGTCTTGGCAATGTCCTGGCTCAGGTGAAGCAGGCAGCCTCTTGGACAACCTACGGCAAGGTTTCCGCTGTAGTGGGCAATCTCATCGAAGTCGTCGGCTTGGAGGCCACTGTCGGGGATATTTGTCGCATCTATCCCAAGGACAATTCCGCACCTGTGGCGGCCGAAACCGTGGGATTCGTGGGCCGGCGCCTCAAGCTCAGCCCCTTATCGCCTCTTCGGAGCTTGGCCCCCGGCGATAGGGTTGCCCTAGACCCCAAATCCTCTTCGTGCCTGGTATCTCTCAACCTGCTGGGCCGTGTCATCGACGGGATGGCTCACCCTCTGGACAACGGGGGCCCTATTCGCGACGGGGTTTCTTATCCGTTGCGCACAACAACGCCCAACCCCTTGAGTCGTCCCATTATTTCGCAGCAACTGGATGTGGGAATCCGAGCTATCAACGGCTTATTGCCCATCGGCAAGGGCCAACGCATGGGTATTTTCGCCGGCTCCGGCGTAGGCAAAAGCACACTCCTTGGCATGATGGCGCGTTACACCTCGGCTCCAGTCAATGTCATCGCCTTGATTGGTGAACGCGGTCGTGAGGTCAACGAGTTTTTGGAGTCGGAACTGGGACAGGAAGGCCGACGCCGCTCGGTTGTGGTCGTGGCCACATCCGATCAACCGGCCACTCTACGGGTCCGGGCGGCTTATGTGGCCTGTGCCGTCGCCGAGTTTTTTCGCGACCAGGGATTGGATGTCTTGTTTATGATGGATTCCGTAACCCGGTTCGCCATGGCTGCGCGGGAAATTGGCCTGGCGGCCGGGGAACCCCCGGCCACTAAAGGCTACCCTCCAAGTGTTTTCGGGCTCCTGCCGCAGCTGTTGGAACGGGCCGGAAGTTTTCACAAGGCGACCATTACAGGAATCTACACGGTTTTGGTGGAAGGAGACGATCTGGACGACCCTATCGCTGACACTGTACGCTCCATCCTCGACGGCCACATCGTCCTGGACAGGGAGTTGGCTCACCGACGCCACTACCCTGCCATCGACCCGCTGAAAAGCGTCAGCCGATTGACAGACCGGATTCTGGATTCTGAAACCAAAAGCCTTGCCACCCGGTTCATCGAGATCCTCGCGGACTACAAACGCAGTGAGGACATGATCCAAATCGGGGCATACGTTCGAGGAAGCCATCCGCCAACGGATTATGCCGTGCAAATGATCGATAAGTTGACGGCCTATTTAAAGCAGCCGGTGGAGGAACGCTGCACGATCGAACAAGCCCACCATGCCCTAAAGACCCTCTTCGAAGAAAAGTGAGCAAGGAAACTCTCGTGGGCTTCGTGTTTCGATTGTCAAAACTCTTGGAACATCGACGTCATCAACGTCGGGAGGCCCAAGTGGCTCTCGCACGCGCCGTGGAGCAAGCCGCCCACGCCGAAAGGGTGGTGGCCGAAGTGCACCAAGCGTTGGAGAGCTGTCGGCTCCTTTGGGAAGAAAGGTCCCGGAAGGGTCTGCCAGTGGGCGAACACTTGGCGTTCCTGAACTACCTCACCGCCTTGGAACGACAGTTGCTAGAAGCCAAGATGGCGAGAGACCACGCACGGCGCGTCGTTCAAGAAAAGCAAAAACTCCTCATGGAAAAGGACCAAGAGGTCAAAAAGCTGGAGCGGCTGGAAGAGGTCGACTATGAAAGATTCCGAAGTCATCAAAAGAAAAGAGAACAAAAAACACTCGACGAACTCGGGGCCCGATCCAAGTTCGACCCCCGGCGAGAGCAGGGTCTCTAACCCGAGCAGCCCAAGGATGAAACCAGCGGCAAGGTGCCCGCTGGTCAAGGTCGCTACTTCCCTTCTGCTGGTCCTGGCCGTGTGTAAATTGGCGGTGACGACCATTCGGTTTTTCCCTGAAAACCTCTCCATCATCGCCCATGCTCCTCAAGCGGTCGGCATCCCCGAAGTGCATGCTCAAGAAACTCCCCGTGCGGCAATGGCCGCCAGTGCGCCGGCGAAACCGGAGCCGCCCAATGAGCCGAAACAACAAAACACCGAGGCGAACTTCATCAGCCCGGAAACATGGACTGCCATTAGAGAACAAAAAAAGATTCTTGAATCTAAAGAGATGGAGCTCAAAGAGCGGGAAGCTCGACTGCGCGAAATGGAAAGAGAAATTGAAAATCGCTTGAAAGAACTTATCTCCGTGCAGGAGAAGATCAAGCAAGCTCAACAAGAAATCCAGGCTTTTCGGGAGGAACGTGAACAAGCTCGAAATGCTCAGGTTCAAGCTTTGGCCAAAATTTACGGCAACATGAAACCCAAGGAAGCCAGCCAACTGCTGGAAACCTTGGAAGAACCCTTAGCCGTCAAGGTCATCAGCTTGATGAGCCCCGATCAGGTCGCCAAAATCCTTGCCTCCATGGAAACCAAGAAAGCCGCCAAACTCTCCCGAGCCTTAACAGGTCGCTGACCTGCACGGATCCTCTTTCATGTTCGCCCTTTAAATTTCCACACCTCCACACGAGCGCAAGAGATGTTTCCACCTCCAGCCAAGAAAGGTAACCTTTCCCCTCAGCGCCGGCTGCGGGCGAGGAGGGGAACTTTTTTCTGCTCCAAGAGCATCACGGGTGTTTGAAACTCCCAGCCTTGAGATCATTCAGGGTCACCCGGCATGATTCTTCGTGCTTAAGATCCACAACCTGAAGCGGCCACGTAAGACTTCGAATTGTTCCCAACAACCCGGACCATGAGCCGCCACCACACTCTTTAGGAACCAATCCTGACGGGGGCACGGTGACAGGACCATCGGGAGTCGGTGAAGTCTCCCCATCTCTTACCGTGGGCATCAGTGCATGTTTTGCTCGGGGCGGAGAAAAATTTTCCCCATCCCACCCTGGAAACCACGGTTCCGAAAAGAGCATCTATTTGATTTAGCTATATTTTCTTTTCGTCTTCCGTCTGGCATTGGCCTTGCTCTTCAACCCAACGAAAATCGTCGAGTGCATGACCACTCAAGAACCGGAAAGAGGGAGAGGAATGAAAGGACTGTCCATCGGCCGATCTGAACTTGTGAGCCGGTTTGTGGCTAGCGAACGTGGGCGGTTGAGTCGATCCTTAGAGTCTATGGTCTTTGCAGTGGAAATGCAGAATGAAAGTCAGCTACTTTTGGGACATTCAACGAGTGCTATTTCTCCGCCCGTGCCCGTCGCTGACAAGACATTTAACTCCTTAGGATTTTCCCCCACACCATCATCAATCCTTGGAAGTGAAGTCGCGGAAAAGGCCCACCTGGAAATTGCCGATCCGCTTCTGGTCCAAGAAATCCTCGCCACATTTCATGTCAGGGCGGATCTCATGAAAAAGGCGGCATCCCTTACGGGTGATGAGAGAGCCCTGCCTTTGGATGAACTAATCACCATTCTCGAAAACAGTCAGACCGACTCCTGTGGAGAGGAGTTCTCGACAGAGTACCTTTCAGACGAGGTTTTCCGAAAACTGCTCGACGCCATCCGTTGGTCGGATGATAAGCATAAGGCGCTGGCACAACCCCAAGCTCTTGTCCGAAATGCGGCCCATGATCTCTCCAGCGTCACGGAAACGTTGAAGAGCTTTCTCGCAGCCACGGCAAATCAACAACAAAACACCCACACTGAGAAAAACGCTCATCTCCTGTCTTCCACCAAGGCCACGGTGCTTTCCCCGGAGGAGTTCGGACTGGCCGGCGTTGCCGACGCCTCCGCAGAAGATCTCGCCTATCCGCCCAAACCCCAGCCATTCAGCGTGTGGTCGAATTTTGCGAGTGATCGGGCGTCTGGGGACTTTGTTTTAGAAAATGTCCAGGAAGTCGAAAGATCTGGTGAGAAAGCGGCTTCCGCCGAGATTCTCGAACCCGGTGATCATGACAACCAACAAGCCTTGGGGAGTCAAATCCACATTGAGAACCCGGCACTGGAAGTGCTGTCAACCCCGAGCAATGGCTTAGAGGAAGCTTCACAAGCCTTCGCGGGACCCAATTCCATACAAGAGACAACTCTTCGACAATACGCAGACAAAATCTCTCCGCTGATAGCCGTGCCCGCAGACACGGCCGATCTCTCTGCCGCCGAGGCCGGCTTTGAAGAAAGTAAACCGGTTGTCTTCCGTCCATTGAATCCATCGGTTCCAGGAACGAAGGAGTTCGCTTTCCATGATCACATCCCAGATGTTTCGGATTCTTCGGCAGACGTTCAAAGGTCGAGTGGTCCTGATGCGATGATGGTCTCCTGGGACCCCACAGGCGACGTCTTGGATATCGTTTCGGAACCGTCTGAAGTCTTTGATCCCAACAGCCTAGAGGATCTTGTTGAAGCGCGGATCCTTGCCCTCGGTCGCAATGGGGCAAGCACTAATTCTTCGGGGGGCGATCCGTCCCCGTTCGGCGGCGGGTCCGCTGAGTCTCGAGAGGGTCTTTTGGAGCCAAACCCACAGGGTGTCCCCGCGGGGGGAACAGCTTTCCCTAATGTGGCCGTGCAGCACCCGTTATCGACGGCAGAGTCCGAGACCCCGATGACTCTGTCTTTTCTCCAGGAGGAATGGCCTTCTCACTTGGGCCAGAAACTCACTCACCTTGCCCGCAGCGGCAAGAGCTCCATGATGTTGGAGCTCGAGCCAGAAAACCTCGGCAAACTCATCGTTCGGGTCGAAACAGACGGCACCCGAGTGAGCGCCGTGGTGCAGACAGAACACCCAACGGTTCGCGAAATGCTCCAGCGCAGCATGACGTCTCTGCGGGAAGTGCTCGCGGACCAAGGTCTCCAGCTGACCCAATTTTCGGTGGACGTGCGCCAAGGCAGTGCATCGTTTGCCGAAGGAAATCCCACTCCGTGGCTGCACAACGACTCATTTGACGCAATATCGCCGGCTGATAACGGCAGCCCAGAGAAAGCTATGAACGTCCTACATGTGCTAGATGTCGGGACCGGCAGAGCCCTCAGTGTCCACGTCTAGAATTTCCGGAGGATCAAAATGGCCGTCTCATCGGTTCCAGCGTTAAGCCAAGCCGCCTCGAATTCCTCAATGACCGAGACAGTCGGAGGAGCAAATCTTTCGGACATGAACGCTTTTCTCATGCTGTTTACGACACAGCTGCAGCATCAAGACCCCACAAATCCCATGGCCGCCTACGAAATGGCAGCTCAGTTGGCCCAGTTCAGCACCGTGGAAAAACTCACACAAGTGCATGCCCAACTGCAATCACAACAGAACTATCTCATTTCCATCAACAACGCCATGGGGGTGCAGCTGCTTGGAAAACACATCGTGGCGCAAGACAACCACCTCCAGCTCAAGGACGGGACGGTTTCAGGGGCCGGCTTCGTTATGGAAAGTCCAGCCGAGGTGAAAGTGTCCATCACCGATGCGTCCGGAAACACCGTCCGCACCCTCTCTTTGGGATCTCTGGAAGCCGGCCGGCACGAGTTCACCTGGGACGGCAAAGACGATGAAGGCAAGTCCGTCCCCAACGGGTCCTACACGTTTTCCGTCGAAGCCGTCGGGCCTTCCGGGGAATCCATCGGTGTGCAACCTTTAGTTATGGGGGAAGTTTATGGATTCGTTATGGAAGAAGGTGTGAACTATGTGGTTTTGGAGCATCACCAAGGGATTCGCGTTCCTGTCAGTTTCATCACCACCATCGAGACTGTTGCACCGGAAAGCGAAACGACGGAATACACGGAGGCGTGACGCACCGGCACGGCCAATCAGGCTCCTTTTGTGAGCCACGACGAGAAGGATAAAGGAGGTCAATCATGGGAATCAGCCAAGCGATGAATATCGGCGTCAGCGGACTCAACGCCAGCGCCACTGCTTTGACGGTGGTAAGCGACAACATCGCCAATGTGAATACCACGGCCTTTAAGAGCAACAGCGTGCGGTTCGGGGACCTTGTGGCCGGATACTATTCCACCTTGTCTCAGGATTCAGACCGTGAGGGTTCGGGAACGGCCATTATGGGGATTGTCACGCAGTTTTCCCAAGGCCCGCTCATCAGCACTACACGTTGGTCCGACGTGGCTATTAACGGCGAGGGATTTTTCAGCCTCCAGGTGCCGGGAACCACGAATATCTACTACACCCGGGACGGAAGCTTCCATATGGACAAAGATGGCTACTTGGTTAACGAACTCGGCTATCGGGTACTGAACCGAGAGGGAAATGCCATCAAGGTGGATAACCCTAGCGACCCGCGTTTCAGCAATTATTACGTGGACAGTAACGGCCAGATCTGGGGGACACCGACGGATCCCGCACAGGTGGTGATCTACGCCCCGAACGCCAACCAGTCCCCTAAAGCCTATGGAAGCGTTTACATCAAGGATCCGGTCAACGGTGACATCACCATTACCCTGAATGACGGCACAGAACTTGTGCTCACAGTGGGAGAAGACGAGACCTTCCACATTCAATTCAATACCGACACCGACGGCGACGGCGAAATGGATGCGTTTACCGGCGCGATCAATCTTTCTGAGTTTTCCCTGGACGAAACCGATCTGGATGGGGACGGCACACCCGACCTTCCCGGCATCAGCCCTGATGCGGCACCCGGTTATTACACCGTCTCCGAAGTGGCCTCCACCCTCGCCAGCGGCGAAAGTTGGACCGATGATAATTGGATGGCAACCTCCAACGATCCGCAACCGATCCTGGACGGGCAGTTGCGCGTATCCACCTTCGCCAACAACAACGGGTTGATCCGACAAGGCAACAACCTCTACACTCAGGGGCCGGAGTCCAAATTCCCAATCCACGGCACGGCCAATGACGGCATCCGAGGCAACATTTTCAGCTCCACCATCGAAGGGTCCAACGTAGACATCGCCAAAGAAATGGTCAACATGATCACCTATCAAGCAAGCTACAACGCCAATTCGAAAACCATCACCACCGCCGCAGAACTTCTCAACACTGCGGTCAATATGGTGCGTTAGTCAAAGGGTGGAGACCCGGACGGGCAACCCGGAATCCCGGCTTCAGCCGGGATTTTTTTACAAATAAAGCTCTTGATCCCACACACCGGACACTGCACGCGCCCGCCAAAACTTCGGACCTCGGCAAATTGTCAATTCTTTGACTTAACGGGACTGACTGTTCTTCTAAAGCGGTCGCTCCCCCATCATTTTATTTGGTGCACTCCTTGGCGCGAGGATTGCTAATCTCGCCGTGGCGGGAGTCCTTTCGGGCACCGCCAGCGGACGGATTAACCTACTTCACGCGAGGTCTCAACAGAGAGGTCGACAGGGTTCTATGGATATTGCAACGGTCGTGGGTATCGTTTCCGCCTTTGCTCTCGTCGTGGTTTCCATCATGATGGGAGGAAGTCTCGGCCTTTTCATCAATATCCCTTCGATCATGATCGTTTTCGGAGGGACGATCGGTGCCACCATGATCAATTATCCCCTCGCCGATCTCCTCAGCGTGGTCAAGGTGGTGAAAAACGTCTTTTTCACCAAGGTGTGGAGCACTCAAGAGGTCGTGGACCGTTTCGTTGAATTCGCGAACAAATCTCGGCGCGAAGGGATTTTGGCCCTGGAGTCCGAAGTCCCAACGCTGAACGATCCTTTTCTCGTCAAAGGTCTCCAGCTCACCATTGATGGGATGGAACCCGATGCCATAAGAGACATCATGGAAACGGAAATCGCCTATTTGGAAGAGAGGCACAAGTCCGGCGCCGAGATTTTGACAACTATGGCGACGTTCTTTCCGGCCATGGGAATGATCGGCACCCTCATTGGTCTCGTACAGATGTTGGCCACGATGGATGACCCGAGTACCATTGGGCCGGCCATGGCTGTGGCCCTGCTCACCACTTTCTACGGAGCCATAGCCGCCAACCTCGTTTGTCTCCCTATGGCTGGAAAACTCAAAAAAAGAAGTCAGGAAGAAACACTGGTCAAAGAAATGATCATCAGCGGCATTGTCAGCGTCGCCAACGGGGAAAACCCCAGAGTCATTGAACAAAAACTCCATTCGTTCGTGGCGCCGAGCGCCAGAACGAGCCGATTTGACTAAGGGTGCAAAAACTGGCTGAGGAGAGCGTCATGGCATCGAAGAAAAAAGGGGCTGATGAGAAGGCTCCGGCCACCGAGGAAAAGCCGAAGAAGGGATCGCCGATCCTCAAAATCATCATTGTGGTTGTCGTTTTGGGTGTGCTCGGAGGGGGCGGATTTTTCGCCTACACCAAGTTTTTCGCCAAGGCGAGCGGACCACCCCCCGAAGCCCAAGCCAACCTCCCCGCGCCCAAAACCGTATTGAAGAGTCTCGACACCTTCCTGGTGAATCTTGCGGATCCAGGCGGGGAAAGGTATCTCAAGATCACCATGCAGCTCAACCTGAGCAGCGATGCCGTCTCCCAAGAAATTGACACGCGCATGGCGGAGCTTCGAGATTCCATTCTGCTTCTCCTGTCAAGTAAAGAATACGACGATATTTCAAGCCTTTCAGGAAAATTGGCGTTGAAAAAAACCCTGATGAACAACCTCAATCGGGTCCTCAAGCAAGGTGTCGTGCAGGATATCTATTTCACAGAATTTTTGGTCCAGTAGTCACGAGACGAAGCCATGGAGCAAGTGTTATCCCAAGACGAAGTCGATGCCCTCCTGAGAGGGTTAAGCGACGGAGAAATCGAGACGGATACAGCGGCGTCCGCCGTTGAGGACCAGAGTGGTATCCGTCCCTACGATCTCACCAGCCAGGACCGTATTATCCGTGGGCGGATGCCGACCCTGGAGATCATTAACGATCGATTTGCCCGGGTACATCGCGTGACCCTGTCCGGCGCCTTGCGCAAGGTGGTGGATATCACGGTAACCCAAAAGGAAATGATAAAATTTGGGGATTTTACCCGCACGCTTCCCGTGCCCACCAGCCTGCATGTGCTGAAGATGGAGCCGTTTCGCGGCCATGTCCTCCTCGTCGTCGAAAGCCGCCTGATTTTCAATTTGGTGGACTGCTTTTTCGGCGGCTCAGGTCGGAGCAGCTTCAAAATCGAGGGGCGCGACTTCACCTCCATCGAACATCGCGTCATCAACAAGGTGGTGCGAATGGCCTTGAAGGACTTGGAACAGGCCTGGAATCCCGTCACCCCGGTGTCGTTTAAATTCGTGCGTTCGGAAGTCAATCCCCAGTTCGCCACCATCGTGCCACCGACCGAATTGGTCATCGTGGTTCACTACGAATTGGAGATGGACACCTTGATGGGCAAGATCATTCTGTGTCTCCCTTATTCCACCATCGAACCCATCCGATCCAAACTGTCCGCCAGTTATCAAAGTGATCAGCTGGAAGTGGACTATTCCTGGACACGGCGCTTCATCCGACGACTGCGCGAAATCCCCGTCCAGATCTGTGTGCATCTAGGACGAACAGAGATTAAAGGACAGGACCTCCTGCGGTTGGAAAAGGGCGACATCATCGTTTTGGACCAAGACGTGAATCATCCTTTAACCGTCAATGTCGAAAGGGTGCCCAAGTACAAGGCTTTTGCCGGTGTCCATAAGGGCAATCATGCCGTGAGAATTGTCGAATACATCGTATCGTCCCAAGAGTAATCGCCAACGAGAGGGGTTCCCGTCATGGCCGAACAAAATGTCTCGAAGAATTCCATTCAATTGGATCCCATGGAAGTTCCTAGGGTGACCGAGGCTTCCGCCGGGAGCAAGGATACCGACGAAGGAGAAAACGCCGAGGCACACCTCAAGCGAGAGATTCGAGACCTGGAATTTATACTGGACCTGCCCCTGGAAGTTTCCGTGGAACTGGGCCGGGCCAAACTCCTCATCAACGACCTTCTTCAGCTCGGCCAAGGGTCCGTGGTGGAACTCAACAAGTTCGCCGGAGAACCATTGGAGATTCTTGTGAACAATCGCCTGGTGGCTCGAGGGGAAGCTGTCGTCGTCAACGAAAAATTCGGCGTGCGCATCACCGACATTGTCAGCCCGATGGAACGGGTCAAACAATTAGGCTAGCAGCATGGATATCACCCTTCAGCTTATCAAGATCCTAGGAGCCGTCACGCTCGTTCTCACGTTGCTTTGGGGCGCCACCTACGCGCTCAAACGCTGGGGGGGCATGGTGAAAGGATCGGACAAATCATGGATCCACGTTTTGGAACGTCGCTATCTCGGACCGAAGCACTCTCTGCTGCTCGTACGTGTTGCGGAAGAAACCGTGCTCCTTGGGCTGTCCCCACAAGGGATTTCCTTTCTCACCTCCCTGGATGTGCAAAGGGCAGCGCCTGCCGGCATCCCGAATCCAGAGGATGAATCGCCATGATCAATCGCCGCCTTTTATTGATCGGCGCCATCCTTGTGTGTGCCCTGATGGTAGGCATCTCGGCGCCGGAGGGTGCATGGGGTGCCGACATCAAAGCGCCCGCCTTCCGACTCAGCTGGGACGAGCCATCGGCGCCGGATCAGGTCTCCAATCTCCTGAAGATTCTCTTCGTTCTCACGATAATGTCCGTCGCCCCGTCGATCTTGCTGCTCATGACCTGTTTCACACGTCTGGCGGTGGTGTTGTCCTTTCTACGAACGGCCCTGGGCACACAGCAGTCTCCCCCAAATCAGGTGATTGTCGGCTTGGCCTTGTTTCTCACTTCGGCCATCATGTGGCCCGTGTGGCAGGACATTCACCGGGAGGCGGTGGTCCCGTTTCAGAACCAGGCCATCGGCGGAGAGGCATTTATTGAGCGGGCCGTGGGCCCACTCAAAACTTTCATGATGAAACAGACACGAACGAAGGACCTGCAACTCTTCGTCTCTTTAACGCAGCAGGAAAAACCCCAAAACCCGGACGATGTCCCTCTGTCCGCCGTCGTGCCCGCGTTTGTCATCAGCGAACTGAAGACCGCGTTCCAGATTGGATTTCTCCTCTACATCCCTTTTCTGGTTCTGGACATGGTGGTGGCAAGTGTCCTTCTGTCCATGGGAATGATGATGCTTCCGCCGGTTATGATCTCGCTCCCTTTCAAGCTCATGCTTTTCGTCCTGGTGGACGGCTGGAATCTTCTCATAGGTTCCCTGGTCAAGAGCTTTTCATAAGGACATACGCCCCATGACCCAGGAATTCGTCATTGGCCTCGCCCGCCAGGCTCTGGAAACCATGCTGATGGTAAGTTTGCCTGTACTGCTCACCAGCCTGGTGGTGGGCGTGCTTATCAGTCTGTTTCAAGCCGTCACCCAAATTCAGGAAATGACCCTGACCTTTGTCCCGAAAATCATCATCACTTTCCTTGCCCTGCTCGCCTTCGGGTCCTGGATGACGGGACGGATGATTTCATTCACCCGAACCCTGCTGGAAAACATGCCCTATTGGATCCGCTGACAAAGAAACGGATCCCGACGGGATGATGCCTTATCATGATCTCTGTTCACATCGATACGGTGCAGATCCGGATTTTCCTGAGTGTCTTTGTGCGCCTGAGTCTGGTGTTGTTTCTTCTGCCCGTCTTTCGGACACGTCAGGTGCCTGCGCCTGTGAAAGTGTGGTCGGTCTGGGCGCTGGCGTGGTTGGCCACCCCCTTTGCCGCTCCGTCTGTCCCCCCTCTGCCTCTGGAGCCTCTTCCCCTTGCGGGGATGATCCTCAGTGAGCTCCTCTACGCCATGTTCTTCGCTCTATCCATGAACATCATCTTCGGGGCCTTCCACATGGCCGGGCAGATCCTTTCTTTCCAGATGGGGCTTGGTTTTGCCCAGGTGGTGGACCCGCAAAGCGGCGTTCAGGACGTGCTCCTCAGCCAATGGCTCCAAATCCTGGCCACCCTGTTTTTTTTCGCCATTCAGGGCCATCACGTGGTGATCCGCACGTTCCTCGAAAGCTTTCACTCCGTCCCCGTCGGGGGTTTTCTTCCTACCCAGAACACGCTCCAGAACCTCCTCGTCCTTTCCGGACGCCTGTTCGTCATCGCCTTGAAAATCGCCGCTCCGGTGATGAGCGCCCAACTGTTACTTCAAGCCGGCTTTGCCGTGGTGACCAGGTTCTCTCCCCAAATCCACATCCTCATGGTGAGCTTTCCCATTACCATTGGGGTTGGCATCTTCTTTGCCCTCCTGTCGTTGCCGGAATGGGCCAAATCTGTCGCCGAAACCCTGCGCATGATGCTGAAATTCTTCCGAGCCGTCGGCCTTGTCTGAGAACGTCGGGTGATTGACGCTCCACGTGTCAGCACACCCGCGATCCTAAGGGGGAGACGCGTCCATGGCGGGAGCCCAGGAACGCACGGAAAAACCAACGGCGAAGCGCTTAGCGGAAGCTCGCCGGAAGGGCAACGTCGCCAAAAGTCAGGAGCTGACTGCCCTGGCGGTGATCGGTGTGGGCTGCGTTGCCGCAACCCTGGAGATCCGGGCGCTGCCTGAGCAATTTCGCGCGCTGCTGGATCGCTTCTGGAGCTACGGACTTCTTCATTCCGATGAATGGTGTACTGGAACCTCGCTGGCCATTGCGGTTTTTCACGCCTTCTTCACGATGGCGGCGCCGGTGGTCTTGCCCATTCTCCTGACCGCCGTCGCCATCAATCTCGCACAGCTCAAAGGGTTTATGTTCGCCCCGAAAGCCCTCGAGCCCAAGTTTTCCAAGCTTAACCCCCTGAACGGTCTGAAGCGCTTCGCCCAGACCCGCATGCTCATGGAGACGGCCAAATCCTTTCTGAAAATCGTGGTCGTCGGAGTCGTTCTCTATACCGTCTTCCAAAGCGAAGAAGAATCGCTGGCGGCTCTGGTTCATATGGATCTTGTGGACGTGGGTCGGGAAACGGGCCGCATCGTTTTCCGTTTCCTGTGGAAAGCCGGCGGCTTCTTGCTGGTCCTGGCCGTGCTGGATTTTGCCTATCAGCGTTGGCAGTACATCAAGGATCTCATGATGACCAAGCAGGAAGTCAAAGAGGAGCACAAACAGGCTGAAGGCAACCCCCAGATCAAGGCCCGAATCCGCTCCATCCAAAGAAGTCTCGCACGGCAACGCATGATGGCCAAGGTGCCCAAAGCCACGGTGGTGGTTACCAACCCCACCCATTATGCCGTCGCCCTTCTTTACCGGGAAGGTTTTCAGGCTCCCAAGGTCGTGGCCAAAGGCATGAACCTGATCGCTCAAAACATCATCCGCATTGCTCGAGAACACCAAATCCCCGTGGTCCAAAATCCCCCTTTGGCACGAGCCTTGTATCACCAAGTGAAGCTGGATCAGGTGATCCCAGAAACCCTCTATCGAGCTGTGGCCAAAGTTCTGGCGTATGTTTATCAACAACGTCGCAAGCACATAGGATGAACCCATGACGAGCTCAACGTCACCCGGCTTGTTTCGAGTGCGGTGGAATCTCAAAGGTTTGAGCGACGCCGATGCGGTGCTGGGCGTCGGTGTCGTGGCCGTCTTGGCCGTGATGCTTCTGCCTGTTCCCAGCCGGGTTCTAGACGTCCTCCTCGCCATCAACATTTCCTTTGGGGTCCTCATCTTGCTGACCACCATCTACACAACCAAGCCGCTGGATTTCGGAATTTTTCCAACCTTGTTACTCATCACGACCCTCTTTCGGCTCGCTTTGAATGTGGCCAGCACCCGCCTCATCCTCCTCAAAGGAGATCAAGGAACCGACGCCGCAGGGCACATCATCCAAGCGTTCGGGCAATTTGTTGTGGGCGGCAACTACGTCATCGGCTTGGTAATCTTTGTGATCCTCGTGATCGTCAATTTCGTGGTGATCACCAAAGGCACGGAACGCATCTCCGAAGTCGCCGCCCGCTTCACTTTGGATGCCATGCCCGGAAAGCAAATGAGCATCGATGCAGATTTGAACGCCGGACTCATCGACGAAAAAAAGGCTCGGGAACGGCGAACCGAAATCATGCGGGAAGCCGATTTTTACGGGAGCATGGACGGGGCAAGCAAGTTCGTGCGCGGTGATGCCATGGCGGGCATCTTGATCACCTTGATCAACATCTTCGGAGGATTGGCCATTGGCGTCCTCCAACAGGGCATGGAGGTGGTGGAGGCGCTCAAAAACTACACCCTGCTGACCGTCGGGGACGGCTTGGTGTCCCAAATCCCCGCCCTGATCATCTCCACTGCGGCGGGGGTCCTCGTGAGCCGTGCCGAGTTGGACCAGGGAATGGGCGAATCCTTTAAGAGTCAGCTGGCATTGAGCCCGAAACCTCTGGGGATCACCGGAGGAATGCTGTGCGCGCTCGCCCTGGTGCCCGGCTTTCCTTTCGTGCCGTTGGTGCTCGTCGGCGGCAGTCTCATCGGTCTGTCCTATCAGAAGACCCAACATCAGAAAGCCAAAGCCCGTCAGGATCAACACAGTGCCGCCGAGAAGAAAAAGGAAGACAAAACGTCCCCCGCCCTACCGCCCCCTTTAGATCTCTTGGAGTTGGAAGTGGGCTACGGTTTGATCCCGCTGGTTGACGGGGAACATCCTTCGGACCTCTTGGGTCGTATCCGTTCCATTCGTCAGCAGCTCGCTTTGGAATACGGCATCGTTGTCCCCTCGTTGCATGTACGGGACAACTTGCAACTCAAACCGTCGGAATACCGGCTTCTGCTCAAAGGAAACCCCATTGGCCGAGCCGAGCTTATGCTCGGGCATCACCTGGCGTTGCCCACATCCGACCGCCACCCGGCAGTGGAAGGTCTTCCCACCAAGGACCCGGCCTTTGGGCTACCGGCCCTGTGGGTTCCTGACAAGAGCAAGGAAGCCGCCGCACGCGCGGGGTACACCCTCATCGATCTTTCGACAGTGGTGGCCACACATTTGACGGAACTTTTTAAAAAGCACGCCGACGAATTCCTCACACGTCAGACCGTCCAAAAGCTTTTGGACATGGTTGCCCAATCTCAACCCAAGCTCATCGAAGAATTGACCCCCAACCCGTTGCCTTTGGGTGTCATCCAGAAAGTCCTTCAAAACTTGGTCCGCGAGAAGGTTTCCATCCGGGACCTCCAGACTATCTGCGAAACCCTGGCTGACCACGGAGCGATGACCAAGGATCCCGAAATTCTCACAGAATATGTGCGCCAGGCCTTGGCCCGCACCATCACCCGACCCTATGAAAAGGAAAACGGCCGACTCTACGTGCTTACCGTCCATCCCCACCTTGAAGAAAAGTTGGCCCAGAGCATCCAGAAAACAGAACACGGGTCGTTCCTTTCCATTGATCCGGATCTGCTCCACAAGATCGTCCAGTCTACCACCACCGAGGTGCAACGGGCGGCCAACGACGGCCACCACCCCGTGATCCTCACTTCACCCATGGTGCGGCGACACCTCAAGAAGATTTTGGAACGCTTCTTGCCTGATGTGGTGGTGATTAGCCACAGCGAGTTGAGCAGTTTGTCGGAAATCCAATCTGTCGGCATGATCCGAGGAGTCCATGCAAGTTAAGACTTTTGTCGCGCCGACTATGCAGCATGCTTTGGAATTGGTTCGCCGGGAATTGGGATCTGATGCGATTCTCCTGGGGAATCGAAAAACCAAGAATTCCGAGGGAAAACCGTGCGTCGAGATCACGGCCGCCGTGGATCGAGCAGACTCGAAGGATTTTACGCCACAAGAGTCTCTGCTGGACGCTCCTCGTTCGACCCCTCAAGACCCCATTCTTCAGGAACAGCTCGAAGACATCCGAGGCTTGCTCTCCCTGATGCTTTCGGCGAAAGACGCCTTCCTGCGCCTGCACCGTCAAGAACCTGTTTCCGAGCTGTTTCAACACCTCCTCCTTCGGGGATTAAACGAGAAAACCGCCTTTAGCCTCCTCCACCACGTCCTTTCCCAGTCCCCCACCGAGGCGCCCGACAAGAGTCAACTTTTGGACGCCTTGTCATGTCAACTCACTGACAAAGTACGCCTGATGGATCCTTTCGCCGAGGTTCCGCAAGGGGGAGAGCGTCCTCGACTGTATGTCTTCCTGGGGCCCACAGGCGTGGGAAAGACAACAACTCTGGCAAAAGTGGCGGCTTATCTCAAGTTGAAGCGTCGCGTTCCCATTGGATTGATCTCTTTGGACACCTACCGCATCGGCGCATTGGACCAGCTAAAAACCTACGCGGACATTTTGGATGTGCCTCTGAAGGTGGCCCAGACCCGCCTCGAACTGGTATCGGCTCGGGAGTCCCTGAACGGGTATCCCATTGTTCTCGTGGACACCACTGGTCGAAACTACCTGAATGGCACCAGCATCCGGGACCTTCAGGAAATCTTTCAGGATCTGGATGAAGTCTCCCATTTCTTGGTCTTGAGTGCCACGGCCAAAGATGAGGATCTGCGGCAGGTGATTCAGCGATTTCGTCCATTGGGCCCGGAAAGCCTCATTTTCACAAAAATCGACGAGACCCTGACTCCGGGAACCATTTTGAACCCTTTGCTGCGTTTCCCCTACCCTTTGTCGTATCTCGGCGTGGGCCAGAGGGTTCCCGAGGATCTGGTTAGAGCGACCCACAAACGCATCTCGGGCTTCATTTTTCCGCGCGGCCAGTGAAGAGATTGAGGAGAAAGGGAGGATATGGATCAGGCGCTGGGACTTCGCAAAAAAACCTCATCTCGTGATCTTTGGGACGACTCTCGCCCTTTGAAAGCGCCTTATACGGAGGCAACGGTTCGAACCCTTTCGGTGAGCAGCGGCAAAGGGGGCGTCGGGAAGAGCAACGTGGTGGTGAATTTGGCGGTGGCCCTAGATCGTTTGGGTCGACGTGTGATGATCTTAGACGCCGATCTCGGGTTAGCCAATGTGGACGTCCTGTTAGGGCTGACCCCGACCCACAATATCAGCCATGTGTTGGATGGCAGCCGTCGCTTCGAAGACGTCTTGGTCCCAGGTCCTGGAAACATTCGCATTATGCCGGCCAGCTCTGGGGTTCAGAAACTCACCCAGCTGACTCAAGAACAAAAGATTCTCCTCGTGGACCTGATGGACGATCTGGAAACCGACGTGGATGTTTTGCTCATCGACACCGGTGCCGGTATCTCCGACACCGTGCTCTACTTTAACGTGGCAGCCCAAGAAAAGATCGTGGTGGTGACCCCGGAGCCCACATCCCTTACCGATGCCTACGCCTTCATCAAGGTCATGTTCACCCGGCACGGGGAGCGCTCGTTTCGGATCCTGACCAATGGTGCCGAGGATGAAAGGGAGGGTCGGGCCGTCTTCGCCAAACTCAGCCGTGTGGCCGATCATTTCCTGGACGGCATTTCTTTGGACTACCTGGGCTGGATCCCTCGCGACCCCAGCGTGGCCGAAGCCGTGAGAAGGCAAAAGGCCCTGCTGGAAGCTTTTCCTGGAGCCCCCGCATCCCGCGCATTTATGGACATTGCCCGACGCTTGAACCGGGAGGCTCCTTCGACGCCCAAAGGAACGATCCAGTTTTTCTGGAAACGACTCCTGCATGTGTAACAGATCGGAGATCGTGATGAATCTTATCCCCTCCCCCATCAGTTACGCGTACCCCGAAAAGGATACATTAGCTCCACTGGGGTGCGCCACACGGGACGAGGCCGTCATCAAGTACTACCCACTTGTACGGCACACGGCCTACCGCTTGGCCGCTCGGCTTCCCAACACCATCGGGCTCGAAGATCTTTGTGCCGCAGGCGTCATCGGGCTCATGGACGCCATCACCAAGTACGATCCCAGCCAGTCGGTTTCGTTTGAAAATTATGCAAAGATCCGCATTCGCGGCGCCATGTTGGATGAAATCCGGTCCATGGACTGGATCCCCCGATCGTTGCGCCAGAAGTCCTCAGAAGTGGAAAAGGTCTGCGCGGCGTTGGAAAAGAAACTGGGACGGTTTCCCGAAGACGAAGAGATCGCCGCGGAACTGGGTGTGGACCTCGAGGAATATTTTGAACTGCTCGACCGCCTGAAAGGCATTTCTTTCATCCCTGAAGATCTCAACGAGTACATCCAGGAAAATCGAGAAGCAGCGCATTTGGCCACAGATCCCGACGAAGTTTTCCACAATATCCACAGGAGCGAAATGCAACGAATTCTGGCCGAATGCATTGAGACGCTCAGTGAAAAGGAAAAGCTCGTTCTATCGCTCTATTACTACGAAGATCTCACGATGAAAGAAGTGGGCGCCGTCATGGGCTACACAGAATCACGCATTTCCCAAATCCATACCAAGGCCGTAT
The DNA here is from genome assembly GCF_055387865.1 of Desulfosoma profundi. Lineage (NCBI taxonomy): Bacteria > Pseudomonadati > Thermodesulfobacteriota > Syntrophobacteria > Syntrophobacterales > Syntrophobacteraceae > Desulfosoma > Desulfosoma profundi. Next base: position 653,473 of record NZ_AP042420.1, read on the forward strand.
TGAAGTTGCGTCTTCGTTTGGCCAGAAGACTGACTGCGGATGATCTCCCGGATGGCGTCCCTTCTTTAAAGAAATCAGAATCCGAACACTCTCCGCAGCGCACAGACAATAGATCATAGGAAAGGACGGCCTATGGCGGACCTCCAGACAGGACCCGGCCCGGTGCTTGAAAAAACCTCCTCTTCCGTCCCCAAAAAAGACAGCGTGTTCTTGGTCGAAAACACCGATATCGACCTCGGGACCCTTTTCGCCAGCATCGACAAGAAAACACCGGACCCAGAGTCCGAAGTGCCGACGGAGTCCATAGATTCTACCCACAAGGCGCCGGCTCTGGGCACCACCCCGGAGCCCTCTGAGGCGATCGCTCATGAGGGGACATCCTCGAGGAAAAAAGGCCGCATGGTCCTTGCCCTGGTGGGACTGGTGTTCGCTGCAGCAGGAGCTGTCACCGCCCACAGGTATCTTATCCAGCCGGCGCCACAAATCGCCCAGAAACACTCGGGGATGATCCGCCACAGCATCATCATTCCCAGGGCCGAGGAACGCATGGAGCTTTTTTTCACGGCACAATCCAAAGAAAAAGAAGATTTCTTGAGCATGACCCTCATTGTCCGCGCCAGCCGCCCCGATGCCGAGGGGGCTCTCGCAACAATGCGCGTGGTGCTCAGGGATGCTGCTTACGGTTTTCTATCACAGCAACATCCCGAAAAAAACGTGCGGCGATTCTGGTCCCCAATTGTGGAAAGAGACCTCCTCACGGACCTCCAAAGACGTTTCCCCCAGGCGGGCATTGTCGCCGTGGAACTGGAAGATCTGCAGAAGATTTGAAGTGGCGGCAAACTCGAGGCATCCCCCATGTGGCTCTGGCTTCAGCACAGCGATTGGACCACGATGCTCCAACTGGCATTGGACGGATTGCTCTTGTTTCTCGTCCTCGTTTTGCTCTGGAATAGGCGCCGCAAAGTCCCTTTAGAAACCTCAAACTTCCCGCTGGAATCCTTCGAACGCATCCTGAGCGAAACGAAAGCCTTAAGCGAGGAATTCGACCGAAACCTTCGAGAACGCGGACGCCTGATCCAAAACTTTCTGGACGCGTTGGATGCCAAGCTGGCCGAGGCCAGAGGCGTCCTCAAGCAACTCCAACAACAGGGGGAGTTTCCGGCAATGGCAGGCACGGCGGCAAGGCCGGAACCAGCCTCGAAAGCCGTGGTCGAAAGAATTCTCCACCTTGCCGATGCAGGGTCTTCCCCTCAAGAAATCGCCGCCAGGATACACAGACCGGTCGGGGAAGTGGAACTGGTGCTCAACCTCCACAAACTCCAACAAAAAAAATCTGATCGGTAACTGACATCTTGACGCCTCCTGCCCCTTATCGAGGCTCGTGATTCCCTTGCGCCCAAGCGGTTCAACCCGCCTCGAAACAGCCCACGTAAACGTCAAGAACGGTCCGTTTGGCATCGGGGTTGCTTCTTATAGGTCTCGAAAGGAGTGGCAAGATGAAGTTGAGCTCATACACGGCAGTCCTCGGGGCGATCCAACAGGAAAAGCGCATGGACGTAATCGCCAACAATTTGGCGAACGCCGCCACCCCGGGGTATCGAAGAGTGAGAACCCGGTTTGAAAATTTCATGGAGCTCCAAACCTACACGCAACTGAGCCAGGGGCCCGTGCGTCAAACGAGCAACCCCATGGATGTGGCCATCAAGGGTGAAGGTTATTTTCGGATCCAAACGGATCGAGGGGAACGCTACGCACGTGCCGGAAATTTGACGCTCGACGCCCAAGGCCGCCTCGTCACCGCAGACGGCTGGCCGGTTTTGGGACAAGGCGGACCGATCCAGCTCGAGGGCACGGACATCCGCGTTGATCCGAAAGGTCAGATCTATGACGGACAGAACCTGGTCGACACGTTGGATGTGGTGGCCTTCCCACCTGAGGTGCGCCTCGTGCACGACGAAAAAAATTTACTCGTACCGGCGGACCCCAACGCCCTTCCCATGCCGGCACAAAATTACACTGTGGAGCAGGGAGCCCTGGAAGGGGCAAATTTTTCCCCACTTGAGGAAATGACGTCCATGATCGAAACGCTGCGCATCTTCGAAGCCTGTCAAAAGGTGATGAAGATGTCCCATGAAGAAGACAAGCAGATCATCAACCAGTTGGGAAAACCCTAGGGAGGTCTAGCAAACCATGATGAGAAGTCTGTGGACGGCGGCGACGGGAATGGACGCCCAGCAACTGAACATGGACGTGGTGGCCCATAACTTGGCCAACGCCAACACCACCGGATTCAAGAAGAGTCGGGCGAATTTCGAGGACCTCATGTACCAGAACCTGATCCCACCCGGGGCCGAAACGGGAGCTTCCGGTAAAATTCCGACGGGAATTCAGATCGGCATGGGGGTTAAGACGGCCTCGGTCCAAAAGATCTTCACTCAGGGCAACTTTACCGAAACGGGAAACCAAATGGATCTGGCCATCGAGGGCAAAGGTTTTTTCAAAGTCCTTCGTGGTGCGGATGAAGTGTACACGCGCTCTGGAACCTTCAAACTGGATGCGGAAGGCTATCTGGTGGACGCGGAAGGTAATCGGCTGCAACCCGAGGTGAGCATTCCTCGGGAAGCCGTCACCATCAATATCGATCCCCGAGGCACCCTCAGCGCTTTCGACCAAAACGGCACTTTGCTCACCTCGGTCAATCTGACCCTTTACGACTTTGCGAATCCGGCAGGTTTGCTGAGCTTGGGGAAAAACTACTTCGCCCCCTCCGAGGCCTCGGGGGATGCCGTGGAGGGCCAGCCCGGCACGGAAGGCTTTGGCACACTGCTCCAAGGCTTCCTGGAGAGTGCCAATATCAATGTCGTGGAAGAGATGGTCAATATGATCGCCGGCCAGAGGGCCTATGAAGCCAACTCCAAAGTCATCCGTACGGCGGACGAAATGCTTCGCATCGCCAACAGCGTGGCTTCATAAAACCTGGGGCCGAGGTGTTGCGTCGCAAAGGAGATATCGGCAGGATGAAGATTCCTGTGATGCTGTGTGTGGTGGTCGCACTTTGGTGTGCGGGATGGGGCGTGGCGTCGCCCCAGGATGGGCTCCCTTCAAACTCCTCCGGGGACGCTCCACTCTCGGCCCTTGAGGTCCGTTCTGTGGTGGAGACACGCCACGAGACGCTGACGCTTTACGATCTCATTGATCCGAGCACACCCTTGCCTCCCCGATGGGTCAGCACCTTCCAATCCATTTCTCTGGGACAGAGCCCTCCGGTCGGGGCGGAAAAAACGGTGCGCACTGACAACCTGGGCCCTTACCTCAAAAATGTGCTGTCGTCTCTCGGGGTAAATCCTGAAACCGTTTTTCTCTCCATCCCTGAAAGGATCGTTCTGAGAAGAAAAGCGGCCGTCCTGAGCACCGAATCCATCGAAGAACTCTACCGTACCTACATTCGAGAGCACTCGCCATGGGATCCGGCGGAAATGGAAATCCGAGATATCGTGATCTCGGGGTTGGCGGCCGTACCCGAAGGGGATGTGACCCACGAGATCGAAGCGCCGCCGGACAGTTCCTACCTGGGGGTGGTGCCCTTGAATGTCCACTTTTACATCGACGGCCGAAAAGTGCGGACGCTGCGAGTCGCCGGTAAAGTGATCGTCCGGCGCACGGTGGTCCATGCCAGTCAAAACCTTCGTCGGGACACGATCCTGGGGGCTGAGCATGTGGAATTCCGTGACATCCTTCTGAATGATGCTTCAAAGGCCTATATCACTCGCATGGAAGATGTCCTGGGCAAAAGGGTCGTTCGTCCCGTCGGCGCCCATCAGCCATTGGAAATGTCGCTTCTCGACAAACCCTTGTGCGTTACATCCGGAAAGCCGGTGACCATTATTTATCAAGAAGGTCCTCTGAAACTGACCGCCAAAGGGGAATCCAAGGACAATGGAGCGCAAGGGGATTGGATACGCGTCGTGAACATGGCGTCCCAAAAGACGCTGAAGGCGAGAGTCGTGGATCCGGACACCGTCACCTTGAACCCGTAAAAAGATCCCGCAAAGGGCAAGCCAGAAAGCAACGACCATGGGACGAAACAAACACCCACGGAAAGCCCACAATGTTCTTTTGAACCTTTACGCCATGGTCTGGCTCACGGCCATGGGATTGACAGGCTGCGCGACGGAAAACCCGACGGTGCGGACCGCGCCGGGAGCGATGCCTTTGGCCCCTCCTCCACCACTTCAGGAAGAATTCCATCCTCCACAGACGGAAATCGCCCAGTCCAGGCCGATCCCCTCCGGATCCCTATGGAATGTTCGCAGTGAATCGCTTTTTCAGGACATCAAGGCCCATCGCGTTGGAGACATCGTCACCATCATGGTCAGTGAACAGTCCAAAGCCTCGAAAGAAGCCGCCACGTCCACAAGCCGCGTGCGGGAAATGAACGGGGAGGCGAACTTCATGGGACTGAGCACTCCGTCCAAAACCATTCTCCAGCCGGTGAACAAAACCGGCTACGGGCTGAGTTTCGACAACACCTTCACAGGAAAAGGCAGCACGAAGAAAGCCGATTCCATGACGGCCTACATGACCGCCACGGTCACGGACATTCTGCCCAACGGGAATTTGGTGATTCGGGGATCCCGATGGACCAAGGTCAACGACGAACTCCAACAGATTGTCCTCGAAGGCGTGGTGCGTCCCATGGACATCACCCGGGACAACACGGTGCTGTCCCAGAACATTGCCGAGGCAAAGATCTTCTTCGTGGGTAAGGGTCCAGTGAGCCGTCAGCAGAAGCCCGGAGTACTGGGACAACTCCTCGACATGGTCTTGCCCTTTTAGCAAGGAGGGTCCGTCTTCCATGAAACGACAATTGTGGACCGTGACACTGGTGAGCGCGCTTTTCTTTTGTGCAGCCCAAAACGGTCATGGAGCACGGATCAAAGACGTGGCTCGGTTCATGGGTGTTCGCCCCAACGCACTTTACGGCTATGGGCTGGTGATCGGCCTCAACGGCACGGGCGACAACAACAAAACTCAATTCACCAGCAGTACCCTAGCCAACTTTTTGGACCGCATGGGCATCCATGTGGACCCGGACAGCGTCAAGGTGAAAAACGTCGCGGCCGTTATGGTCACCGCTAAGCTGCCACCTTTCGCGCGTATCGGGACAAAACTCGACGTCCAAGTCTCCTCCATCGGAGACGCCAAGAGCTTGGAAGGGGGCACATTGTTGATGACCACCTTGCAGGGGCCGGACGGACAGGTGTACGCCGTGGCCCAAGGTCCCGTGAGCACGGGAGGTTTTTCCGCCTCCGGAGCGAGTGGGAGCTCGGTGCAAAAAAATCATCCGACCGTGGGCTTTATCTCTCAGGGCGCTGTGGTGGAGCAGGAGTTTCCGGTGCGCATTGATGACTTGAACCGCCTAGATCTCGTGTTAAACAGCCCCGACTTTACCACCGCGGATCAAGCCGCACGAAAAATCAACCTGGCTTTGGGAGGACAGTACGCCCGAGCCGTGGACGGCAGCACCATCCATGTGGACGTGCCGCCGTCCTATCGATCCGACATCGTCGGGCTGATCTCCCAGGTGGAAGCCTTGGACATCAGTCCCGATGCGGCCGCCAAGGTGGTCATCAACGAGCGCACGGGCACCATCGTCCTTGGAGAACACGTGCGAATCTCTCCGGTCGCTGTCGCCCACGGTAACCTCACGGTACAGATCAGTGAACAACCCGCCGTTTCCCAGCCTCTGCCCTTCAGCCAGGGACGTACGGTGGTCACCCCCCAATCCACAGTTCAAGTCCAAGAAGGCAAGGGATCGATCAACGTAGTGGGCGGTGGCGCCACCATCGGCGAAGTCATCAAGGGGCTCAACGCCATCGGTGCGACACCGCGAGACATTATCACCATCCTTCAGGCCATCAAAGCTGCGGGAGCCCTCCATGCCGAACTCGAAATCATCTAAAAAAAAATCCGGAGGAGACGAGGGGCCTCCCGCCGATGGCTGGCTCACCACCTACTGCGACCTGTGCACACTCCTTCTCACTTTCTTTGTGCTTCTCCTCAGCATGTCCGTCCTGGACAATACACGGCAGCGACAGGCGCTCAACTCGTTAGTGGGTGCCTTCGGATTTCTGCCGGGAGGCCGCACTGCCATCGGGACACCCACGGGGATGGATATCAGTGAGTTCGAGGCCCCCATGGAAGTCAAAACCCTGAATTTCGATATCCTTCGGGAAGTGACCATGAGAAACGAATTGGATAAAGAGGTGGAAATCATCCAAAAGGATGAGGGATTGACCCTCGTCCTCAACCAGAAAATCCTGTTCGAACCCGGATCCTTTGAACTCAAACCCAGCGCCCGCCGTTTCTTGTCCCAGCTCGTCCCCTATCTCACTAAGGATTCTCGGGAAATTGAAATCGGCGGGCACACCGACCGTTTCGAAAAAATCGAAACGCCCGCTTGGGAGAAGCTCTCCTGGATGATTTCCACCAAGAGGGCCACGGCCGTCTATCAGTATCTCCTGTCCCAGGGTTTGGAACCCCATCGGGTGAGCGCCCATGGCTACGGTTTCCACAGACCTGTAGTGGACGGCACCCAGTATCCTCATCTCCGAGAGAGGAACCAACGGGTCGAGATCGTCCTGACCTACAGCCGAAACCTCCCGGCCAGTCTGCTCCATGAAGATCCCAAACCGAGTCCTTACTTTAACTACAAGAATTTCTTTTTCCGGTTATTCCCCATGGATGAAAAGCCCCGAGAGGCCCAAGATTCAAGGTCAGGAACACGGTCAGATGTTCCGGGGCGTCAAGGATAAGGAACGAAAGATATGGCAAAAAAAAGGAACAAAGGCGGAGAAGAAAATGGCGGCAGCGCCTCCTGGATGGTCACCTTTTCGGACCTCTCGACGCTCCTTCTCACTTTTTTTGTGTTGCTGCTGAGTATGTCCTCCATGAACGAAAAAGCCATCCGAAGCACCTTCAAAAATTTCGACAAGACCAGCGGCATACTCTACTTCAAAGAACGGCAAAAGGTTCGCCACGATCCGGACATGGTCATGCAGGACCTCATCAAAAGCGTCAAGAGTGTCTATATCGCCGATGTGCGCCGATTGGACGAGGTGTCCAAGACTCCGTGGAAAAAGGACTTTAAGCTGATTGTCTCATCCGGCAACGCCCTACTGACGAAGAAGCGATGGAGCCCAGGGGACTTTTCGTTCATCTTCGGGGATCAGCTCCTCTTTGAAAGGGGAAGTGCCACACTGAAACCTGCTGCCTATCCAATCCTCGACAAATTCGCACGGTTTTTAAACGAAGCTTCCTATAAGGCCTACGTCGATGGACATACCGACGATGTTCCCATCAGGACGGCTGAATTCTCCTCCAATGAGGAACTGTCGATCGCCCGAGGCTACGCCGTGCTGGATTATCTCGTGACCCAAGGAAAGGTTCCACCCGAAAAACTCGCTTTAGGCGGCTATGGACACACCCAGCCCTTGGCGCCCAACCAGACCCCCGAAGGACGCCAACTCAACCGGCGGGTGGAAATTATCTTCGAAAAAATCGACTAGAGGAGCACAATGGCATCCACCTCATCGGTCGTCCAAGGAATCCATTCCCCGTCATGTCAAGAGGACGTGGCAAGGCAGCAGAAAAGGCTTCGGGAGGCGTGTATGGATTTCGAGAGCCTCCTGACGACCCAACTGGTGAAATCCATGCGGGCTTCCGTTTTGCGAGACGAAGAGCCGGAATATGCTATGGGGCTTTATGAATCCCTGCTGGACGAAGGACTCGCGGAAGTGTGGAGCCGTCAGGGATCCCTGGGGCTTGGGGAATGGCTTTACCAGTCGCTTGAGCCCCTTTTGGTCAAAAAAGACCCCACAAAGTAACACCGAAAACACTGAAGTTTTTTGAGGATTTTGCCGATCCCATCTTAAGAAAACGAGGAGAAGGCTTCACCGATGCCTTGATGGAGACGCACCGATGACATCCTGTGTCCCTTACCCAGCAAAAGACGCAGAAACGCTTCGCGCTATGGCACATCAGCTGCTCGAAATCCTCCGACAGGAAACGCAGTGCCTGTCTCAAAAAGATCACCAGGGGGTGCTGGCGATCCTGCCCCAGAAAGAGGCCCTAGCGCGCCGGATCGTGGAAGCCCTGCGCTCCATGGCTCACGCTATCCACAAGGGCCAGGACGCAACTGGGAATCGGGACATGTTGTCCGATCTCAGAGAGACACTCCGGCAGATCGATGCAATCAACGAAGCCAACCGCCGATGTATTGCGGAACTCCTCGAAATCCACGAGGAACTTCTTTCCATGTTGGTGCCTCAGACCTACAGCCAGACGTCGCAAAGAGCTCTGCCTCTTGTCAAGGGTTATGGCATCAGGACGGAGGTCTAATCATGACGGGCTTAAACGCCGCCTTGGAAATCGGCAAGAACGCTCTCTTGAATGCCCAAGTCCAGATCCAGACCACCTCCCACAACGTGGCCAACGCGGAGAACCCGAATTACTCTCGTCAAAAGGCGCCCATAGTTACACAAGGCGCCATTTTGGGCCGGGCGGGTTGGATCGGCATGGGGGCCCGGTTGGAGCGCATTATCCAGCAAAGGGATGCTTTTTTGGAGGGAAGATATTTGAAGGCTTCATCGGAAAGCGCCTACTACGGCACTCTGGAGCGGACCCTCACGGCCGTGGAAACCTATCTTTCCGACGACGGCGATGAGGGACTCCACGGGGCGCTGAACGACTTCTGGAACGCCTGGAACGCTTTGGCTCAAAATCCCGAGGGTGCGTCAGAACAGGCTTTGGTGGTCGAGTGTGGAGCCGGCCTGTGCAACAGCCTGAACCAAAAGGCCGAGCAACTCCGCAACAGCCGGGAAGGACTCGTGACGGAATTGAGAGACAACCTTTCCGTCATCAACAGCCTGTTACAAAAAGTCCTGAGCCTTAACCAACAAATCCAACGATCGGAAACCCCCACTTTCATGGCCAACGACTTGAGAGACCAACGGTTTCAGGCGTTGGAGGAACTCTCCCAGTATCTTCGATTCAGCACCGAGGAAGGCACTGGCGGCACACTGAACGTTTTCCTCGAAGACGGCACCCCCCTCGTCCTTTTCACCGAATATGCCGCCCAACTCAAAATGACGGGAGATGCCCAGTCCTTTCGCATTGAAGTCCAGGACTCCGGAACGGTGGTCGCCCAATTTGACGCTTCCCTTAACGCGGTGCAGGACGGTCTGAAGGGTTCCACGGGAGCCCTCGTCACGGCCATGGGCACCGTCGACACCTGGCAGGACGCTTTGGACGCTTTCGCCTCCGCCTTGGTGACCGAGTTCAAAGACATCTATGATGGTATCCTTGGGACACCAGGCTCTTACTTTTTCGATACCTCATCCACAACCGCGGCGGACATCCACGTCACAGACAATCCTTTGGGCTCGCCTTCCAATGCGCTGGCTCAAGCCGTGCTTTCCCTGGAGACCCAAGGCCTTGCCAGCCTCAACGGGCTCAGCCTGACTCAGCACCTCACCCAACTCAGCCAAAACGTCGGGCTTTCCATCGAGTCGGCCTCCACCCAGTCCTTGTTACAAAACGGCATGGCTCAACAACTCAATGAGCAAAGGCAAACCGTATCGGGTGTCTCGCTGGACGAAGAAATGGTGGAACTTATTAAACATCAACAACTTTACCAGGCTGCGGCGAAGCTGATCCAGCAAACCGCCGAGATGATTCAGACCGCCATTAACATGGTCTAATGAGAGGCAGATACCATGCGTGTGACCTTTTCTCTAATGTTTCGCATGACGACCCGGGACATCGAGAAAAAACAGGAAAGCCTCGGCCGATTAAGTCGAGAGATCTCCAGTGGCCTACGCCTTCACAATCCCCATGATGACCCTAGAGCTTGGGGACAATCCCTGGATATCCAACAAACACTGCATCGGATGGAACGCTACAAAAGCAACCTGGATTTTGCCACAAACATGCTGACCCTTGCGGACAGCGGTCTCAACCATGCCCATGACATGATCCTGCGCGCCAGAGAGATCGGCATGGCCGGCAAGAGCATCAACTCGTCCGAAGAGAAAAAAGCGTATGTGGAGGAACTCGATCAACTTTTAGAGGAACTCGCTTCCACCGTTTCCGAAAAGTACATCGGTCAGAGCGTCTTTGCGGGAAGGCCTGTATGGAACGATACGGATCAGGCTTGGGAATGGGAACCCGCGCGGCCCACGGACGACCCGCTTCAAGTGGTTCTCGGTGAAGGACTGAGCCCCGTGACGGTTCCGTGCGATCTTTCGGCAATTATCCCCGCGGTGATGAACGCGATGGAAAATCTCAAAAGTGCCATTGAAAATGAAGACACCGCCGGCATCACCAGCGCCATGGAGACTTTTGACGATTCGATGGAGCAAGTGCGTCAATTCTCGGCTTCCGTCGGCACGCGGTTGACCAGCCTTCAAAGACGACGTGACGCGCTGGACGAGCTCACCGGCCACCGACAAGAGCGCCTCTCCGAACTTCGCGATACCGACCTGGTCGACGCCATCACGACTCTGCAAACGCACCAAATCGCTCTCGAGGCCGCCTATAAATCTACGCTCGTTCTCAAGGACCTCAATCTTGTTCACTATCTGTAGGGCAGCTCCAAAAGTCCCTTAGGTCTTTTCCACAAAAAAGCCCCGGGTCTTCTCCATAACCCGGGGCTTTTGCCGTGAAATGCGCCTTCTCGTGTCATTAACTTGACGTTATCTGGGGACAGAAATCAGTCAAAGAAATGACTCCGCATCGGCGTGGATTAAATGATTTCGTCGAGCATGCGGGCGGCGATTTTTTGGGGGTCCACTGTATAGGTGCCTTCCTGGATTTGTCGCCGCAGGGCGTCGACTTTTTCTGTGCGCACCTCCTCGCGATCCATTGCTACCTGACTTCTCGCCATCTCCAGAGCTTCTCTGGAAAACTGCACCCGGTCTTCGACTCCCTCGGCTTCCAGGTTTTTGGGGATCTGGACAGGCTGTTTCTCCGGCCGGACCTCTCGACTGTCGTGGACCTCCGGCGTATTGGCCAAGTATATTCCTACTCTTTTGATGTCCATTTTTTCAATCCTCTTCGGATGCAGGAAGATGACCCTACAAGTTTTTCACGGCTTCAGGGGCCGGCCTCCAAGGGTCTCCACATCGTTTTCATTTCTTTGCTTTTCCAAAACCTGGCTGGTCACCCGGTCACGGATCAAGCGCCGTCGGGCCTCTTCGGAAATGGACACCTTTTCCTCTGGAGGCCGCTCCCCTTTGTCCCCGCCCCCTAAAGCCGACAACAACCGCGACCGCTGCAGTTGGCGGGTGTAAGTCCGTAGAACGCTCTGTACATGATAATCCGTCACCACCATGACCAGCTTCCTCCCTTGCCTTTTATATCGGAAGTTCTTGCCGGGAACTTGAGAAAAAACTGCCGCCCGACGGCCAAGATTCAGACACCACGTGGGAGTGGGTCATGCGCCTGTCCTAACTGGCATAGGATGTGCTTATCCATCGAGCATCAAGGAATCACCGACGGAGAGTTTGAAGCATGGAAGACGGGAGGATCTCAAGTGACCATGCGGCCTTCACCGCAACGAGCAGCGACGGCCTATTGCCCGAAATGCGTTCATTTCGCCATGACATGGGATCCTCGCAGCCCTTATGGCTGCCGGGCGTGGGGGATTCGCAGCCGGGAGCACCCGAGTCTGGCTGTCTGCGCTTCGTCGGGATATCCCTGCCAACTTTTTCAGGAAAAGAAACCGCCATTTTCCAAGGAAACGGCGTGAATCTGAGGAACACAACGGAGAAGCCTATGTCGGGGTTTTCGAGTTTTGAAAGCAACGGTTCCGCAACTCAACGGATCGAGGTGCTCCGGGAACAGGTCCAGCGCATTCGCAGCCAGAAGAACGCTCTCATGAAAGACATCGTTGACCTCCAGCAACAAAACAAAAACCTCTCAGAGATCTTCAAACGATCCCTGCTGCACCTCATGTCCATGCTGAAGCCATTGGCCGACCCCAGGACATCGGAAGCTCTTGACGGACTCAAAAACCATCTGCTCTCCGACACAGACTGGAACGTCATTGACCGTGAGATTCAGCAGATCAAGACGTGGTCTCTCCACGAGGCATGTGCAGCCGGACACACAGGGGATGCCGGGGGATCTTCCAAGCCGGTAACCGCTCCCACTGCTCCCATTCCACTCCTGCCCGACTTTCTCACCGCGCATCGCACGGTAATGGATTGCCTGCGGTGTGATTTCGGGGATGCCTACCGGGAAAAGTGGCAAGACGTCTCCACCAGGCTGGACAAATGTCAATCCTTTGACGATCTTCTCGTGGGGACACGTCTCTTGGCGGATCTGGCTCGACAATTCGCCGAGTCCATCACAATCGAAAGATCACGTGTCGCCCAGTTCTTTACCGAGATCGGACAAGACCTCGTGGAAATGGAAACCATGCTTCACGTCACGGTGCGACACACCCAAGAAGCTCGGGAAGCCAATGAAGTCTTTTCGGCCACGCTGGACGGTCAAATGCAGGAAATGCGCGATTCGGTGAACATCACGCGCACTTTGGAGGAACTCAAAAGCGTCGTCGAATCCAAACTGGCGACCATCAAGAAGTTCCTGAAGGAAAAAAGAGAGCACGACGAAGCCCGGCATCGCGCAGCGGGACAGAACACGGAGGCGCTCCATCAGGCTCTCAAGAAGATGAAACACGAGATCTCGACCATGCAGGAAAAAACTCGGATTTTGGAACAGCAAGCCGTTCAGGATCCTTTGACGGGGATTCATAACCGGCGGGCTTTCGATGCACGGCTTCAGGAAGAAATCCATCGGTTCCAACGTTATGGTCAAGTCTTTTCCCTTCTGGTGATCGACTTGGACCGTTTCAAGCAGGTCAACGACGTCTATGGTCACCCCACGGGAGATCAGTGCCTCAAGGAAGTCACGCGGCGCATGGCGGCTGTTCTCAGGAAATCTGATTTTCTGGCACGATATGGTGGAGAAGAGTTTGCGGTGATCTTACCCGGCATCCAAAAGGATGGTGCCAAGAGCGTTGCGGAAAAACTGAGGCTTTGTGTGGAAAAAACCCGCTTCCTCTACCAAGGTGAACGGATTCCTCTGACCATCAGCGTGGGGATATCGCAAATCGAGACAAAAGAAGAAACCGCGGAAAGCCTTTTCCAAAGAGCGGATATCGCCCTTTACGAGGCCAAAAGGCAAGGACGCAACCGCGTTGTCGTGGCCGAATGATCTTTCGCAAGATCGGATCCTGAAGGTTTTTAAGGACTCCTGACTTCCATTCCGAGCTGTTACCCTGCCAGTGACGGTCCTCAGCGGAGGGATGCGTTCGTGGGAGTCCATTCGGCCATCGACAGCGTCGTCCCTCCAACTGAGCCCCCCAAGACACCGCGCAATGACTTTCAAGATCACCGGGACCGCTGCTGAGAAAGCCCATCGTGCGGCTCAAGACAGATCTCGTGAACCGACCCCCACCCGCCCGTAGGGATGCCCGACGTGCACCGCGCCCATCGGGCGGGGCGTCATCAGCCCAAGGCGATTTTCGAGTGAATTCCCGGTCAGCCGGCCAGCAGAGTGCAATGACCACGACGGGCATTGGCGCTTAAAAACCGAATTCTGCCAACAGGGCATCCACGTCGCTTTGCGAATGGAGAGCGTCGGCCATGGCTTCGTGGGCTGGCCCATAGAGTTCTTCTTTCGTGCAACGGGCTTTTTCCACCTTAACCCCGAATTTGGCAATGAGCTTGACCAGTTTGGCTTCCAGATCTTCCAACAGGGCGATGATCTTCATGATGATCTGGCCTGTCAGATCCTGATAATCCTGGGCGGTCAAGATCTTGATCAAATCTTCATGGCTTTTGCGCGCTGACGCTAAGAGATCTTGGATCAATGTGACAGCTTCGCCCAGTTTTTTTTGAGCGTTTTCGCCCAAAGGCTGTAAGCCAGACAGCACCTCAGCGATGGTTTCCAGCCGCCCTTGATCTTTCTCGTTCCTCTTCTGCAGCGCCTCCACATGGTCCAAGGTCGTGTTCGCTGCCGACTCGGTCAATTTAATGATATGTTCCAATCGATTTCCCGAATCGGGGATCTTCTCTTCCACCATTTCCCGCAGCGACGGATCCATGGTGCGGACAAAATCCCGAAGGGAGTTATGTAGCTCCCGGGCGATCCCGCCAATTTCCTTGTAGAGCCCGGGATGACGATTTTCCGCGAGTTGTCCGAGGATTTCTTCCGCCCTTTGGAGATCCCCGTCGGAAAGCGCCCGCATGAAATTTTTAATTGTTCCGAGGACCGTGTCGGTCATTTGGCCGTCTTCGGACACCCGCTGACGAAGATCTTCAAGCCGGCCTGTTGGATCGAGGAGACCTTGCAAACGGTTCACCATCTCCTCTGTTAGGGGAACTTCGAGCCGGGCCATGAGGACACCTTCTGGATTCTTGACAGCCTGGACTGTGCCCTGGAGACGTCGGCAAAATTCCTCCACCACGGCCATAGCATGGCTTTGGTCATCATCCTCAACCTGAGACGGCATCACCTGGGACGGCGCTCCCACAAGTTGGTCGATAATCGAGTCCTCATCGGTTTCTGGTTCACTTTGAGAGACGGAGGCATCTGGGCAGCGTTGAGGCATCTGCGCCGCATTTTCACTGGGTGCTTCAACAAGGGAGACAATTTCCCGAGCATCGATGTCCTGGCCCCCCTTGGAATGGGAAGCCTGACGCATCTGTTCCGTCAAAGCGTTCACAGCGAACTGGAACACCATTGTCGCCTCCCCCGATGCGCCGCCGTTCGACCGAACTTTTTGCTCGAGATGCGCCTCTAAGGCCACACCGGCTTTGGCCAGTCCGTCCATTCCCAGCATAGCTGCCGTGCTGCTCAGTGTCTTCAGGGCATCGGCGCATCGGTCCCACGCCGTCTCGAGCTGGGAGTCAGAATGCGTCAGCGCTTCTTCAATATCTTCGACAAGCCGCAGGAGATCATGCCACTCTTCTTTGCCGATCATATCCATGATGTCCACCTTCCTCGTAACCGCTCACAATCCCTTTCACATCCAGTATCAAGGCCACCTTGCCATCCCCCAAAATGGCCCCACCGGAAAGTCCCCTGACATGTCGTAAGCCTGCCCCCAGGCTCTTGATGACCACTTCTTGACGCCCGACGATTTCATCGGCCAAAAGGCAGTAGGATTTTTGATCCTCGTTCACCACAAGGATGAGGCCCTCCCATGGGTTGCGGAACCGCGGCTCGACATTGAAAAGATCATGCAACCGAATGAGTGGCATGAGCTGATTGCGAACCTTGATCATTTCCTCCGAACCATGAACGGTCAGATAAGCCTCCCGCGAAGGTCTGAGGGATTCCCGCAAAGCTACCGTCGGCACCACATAGCGCTCCGGTCCCACACAAATGACCATGCCGTCGATGATGGCCATGGTCAGAGGCAATTTCAACTCGAAGCGTGTTCCCTGACCCGGCACGCTGCTCACTTCCAGCTTGCCACGCAGTTCTTCGACACTGCGCCGCACCACATCCATACCGACACCTCGGCCCGACACGTCGGTGACTTCGTCTTTCGTGGAAAACCCGGGATGGAAAATGAGTTCGAACAAAGCCCGTTCGTCCAGGACCTCTTCTGGACTGATAAGCCCTCGTTCCAGTGCCTTGGTGCGAATCTTTTCTGCGTTCAGACCCCGTCCGTCATCCCGCAACTCGATAATGATGTTGCCCCCCTTTTGCTCCGCACTTAAGGATATGGTCCCGCAGGGATCCTTCCCCAACGCCCTCCTTTCCTCGGGAGATTCCAGGCCGTGGTCGATGGCGTTTCGAATCATGTGCACCAGGGGCTCGTAGATCTCTTCCACCATGTTGCGGTCGATTTCCGTGTCTTCGCCCCGCATTTCCAATCGAACGTCCTTTCCGGACTTCTTGGACAAATCCCGCACAAGGCGGATCAGCTTTTGAAAAGTGCTCTTGATGGGCACCATGCGCAAAGACATGGAGATGCGCTGCAGTTCCGCCGTGATACGCCGCAGCTGCACGGAATCCTTTTGAAACTTCTGGTCCTTAATGGTCTGCACTTCAGGATTTTGAAGCACCATGGACTGGGCAATTACCAGTTCCCCGACCATGTCCACAAGGTTATCCAGCTTAACCGTATCCACCCGGACCGACGCCGTGCTTTCCTTGAAGCGCCTTTGCTCCCGGAGGGCCCACCCCACGTCTTGGGGGCTTACCGCTCCCTCCTCCACCAAAGCTTCACCGATTTTTTTGCCTCTCTCGCGGGCGACTTCGGCAACCTTCTCCACCTCCTCGGGCTCAACGAGGCCTTTTTGGACGAGGATTTCCCCGACTTTGGGCGGTTCTGCACTTCGTTCCCTCACGATTGGCTTCTGAGGATCGAAGTTCTTTAACGTTTTCAGAAAGCTTTCCACCAGGCCGGCGGACAGCACCGCCTGGCTGGACCCCAGAGCGGCTTCCAGCTCTTTGAGGAGCACCTTGAGAATATCCACGGCGCGCAGCACGACGTCGATGACGGCATCCGTCACATCAATAGCCCCCGAACGCGCCTCATCCAGCAGGTTTTCCACCTCATGGCTTAAATGATGGATGGCCTGCAGATTGAGAAAACCAGCCACGCCCTTAATGCTGTGAAAAGGACGAAAAACGGCATTGATTGCCTCTTTATCCGTAGGGTCCGCTTCTAAAGACATGATGTTCAGCTCAATGGAAGCCAGGTGTTCTTTCGCCTCTTCAATGAAATCCTTGATGAGCTCGGCGTCTTCCAATCGAACCTCTTCCCGGCTCTGCTCCATTTCATCCGGATCTCCGGCTGCGGCCTCGAAAGCCATATCCTTTCCCTCTGGCGTAGGGAGCTTTTCTTCGGCGGGACGGTCATCGCTTGCGCCCGTGGTGTCTCGTCCGTTGTGGGATATGTCTTTGAGGACATCCCGGATCTTTTGCCAATCTCCTCGAGGATCCGCAGACTCCTCCAAGATGATTCCACGAAAGAGCCCCTTGAGCCTCTCAAGGTTTTTCTTCCAAGACGGCGGAGTCCCTTCGTAGGCCTCAATGCTTTCGATCACATTGAGACATTCCCCGATGCCCATCAAATCATCCGGGCCCGCTACTACCCCGTCCTCCAGCCGACGAACCAGCGATTCCAGGCTCTCCGCAGACATCTGTGCCACGGCCATATCTGCACCCCCAATCAGTTTTGTGGGAGAATCTTTGCCAGCTTCTCGGCCATGACAGCGGCCGTGAACGGTTTGACGATATAATTGCTCACTTTGGCCTTTACAGCTTCCACGACGTTTTCCTTTTGTGCCTCCGCCGTCACCATCAGAAAGGGAAGGTCTTTGGTTTTCTCATTGGCCCGAACCCACTTGAGCAGTTCCAAACCGGTCATTTTAGGCATGTTCCAATCCGAGACGATGAGGTCGATGTCCTGAGATTCCAGGATCTTCACGGCGGCGGCGCCGTTCTCCGCCTCCACGATATCTTTGAAATCCAACTCTCTCAGAATGTTCTTCACGATCCGGCGCATGGTCGCGAAATCATCCACAACCAAAACTTTCATGTCCTTGTAGGCCACGGTCTAACTCCTCTGCTCTGCTTAAACGCCTCACTCGACGGGGCGCGAGCCACCGTCCTGCCGATGCTCAACTGTTCGGGAAACGCTCCCCGAGCATGCTCACATCACGTCACCGCCGGTTGGGCGGAAGATCCCTTCTGTTCCAAAGCTTTGAAGATCGCCGCAGGTATCGCCTCCAAAGACGCCACCATTTCTGCAGCCCCGAGGCGAATGGCCTCCTTGGGCATGCCAAAAACCACGCATGAGCTTTCATCCTGAGCGATGGTCCGGGCTCCGTTTTGCCGCATTTCCAAAAGGCCCTTGGCTCCGTCGCGGCCCATGCCCGTCATGATCACGCCCACGGCATTAGCCCCGGCGTAACGCGCCACCGAATGGAACAACACGTCCACCGACGGTCTTTGGTGACACACGAGGGGACCGTCTTTGACTTCAACGTAATACCTGGCACCGCTGCGTTTCAAAACCATGTGTTCATTGCCCGGCGCAATCAAAGCTAAGCCCGGGCGCACCGAATCCCCGTTCTGGGCTTCCTTGACCTGAATGGCACAGCATGCGTCCAAACGCTTCGCAAAAGCCGTGGTGAATTTTGGGGGCATGTGTTGCACGATGACAATCCCAGGACTGTTCGGCGGCATTTCCATCAAAACGGCTTTCAATGCCTCAGTGCCGCCCGTGGACGCCCCCATGGCGATGACTTTGTGGGTCGTTTGGGCCAAAGCTTGTGGGAGAGGCTGAACCGAGCCCGGGCCCCTTTCCGGCGGCTCTTCGCGCCGCTTGGTGATGTAATTTCTGGCCCGCGCCGCCGCACGGATCTTTTCCGCGAGCTGGATGCTCATGTCGCCGACAGAATAAGACCCCCCTGGTTTTGCCATGACTTCCACGGCCCCAATCTCCAGCGCCTCCAAGGCCATCTCGCTGTTCTTCGGGGTCAAAGAGCTGACGATGATGGTGGGCGTGGGATGATACTTCATGAGTTTCCTCAAAAAGGTGAGGCCGTCCATCCTGGGCATTTCCACATCCAACGTGATGACGTCAGGGCTCAGCCGCACAATCTTATCCCGTGCCACGTAAGGATCCGGCGCAGCGCCGACCACTTCGATGTCCGGGTACTTGCCCAGTTCCTGCGTGAAAATCTTTCGAACAATGGCGGAATCATCAACGATGAGCACACGAATGGGATCCATAAAAATCCTCACACATTCCGACAGGAAACCCAGCCTACAAAGGCGCCCGAAGAAAGCATCCCAAGACCACCGTTGGAATCCTGGACACGACAAAGGGCAGCGCAGGCCGTGGGAAGCCCGATTTTCCATTGCTCGGAACCCAAAAGCACCACGCAGCTGCCGGCCACCATGTTGGCCAGTTCCTGCATGGCGTCTTTCACGTCTTCATCGTTCAGACTCTCAGGATCCAGGCCGAGCATGTTGGCCGCAAGCTCCCGCGCAAAGGAATCCACGAAGCAAAGCATCACGCGGGTTATCGGCCCCGGATTCAAAGGTCGCACATCGATCGAGGCTTCCCATCCTTGGAAAGCGACCGAGGGCGCCTTCGTCTGGAACACCACGTCCGCATAATACATGGTCTCCAGGACCTCAGAAATCGCAGCCCTCATCACATCCTGCCATTTCCTGTCCATCGTCCACCCCCAGCAGCTTGAGCACTAAAGATCGAAATTCTTCCGGCTGAAACGGCTTGGAAAGGTACGCTCGAGCACCGAGCGCTATGGCCTCCGCCAGCCGCTTTTCATTGCGCTCGGTCGTCACCAACACCACCGGCACATCGTGAAAATCCGCATGGCTTCCCAGACGGCGTAGGAATTCCAAACCGTCCATCTCCGGCATGTGGATGTCACTGAGGATAAGATCCACCCAGTGGCCCTGTAATTGGTCCAAGGCTTCCCGGCCGTTGCCGGCTTCAATGATTTCCCCGATTTCCAAGCCACTGATTCTCAATATCTTCTTGATCACATGTCGCATGGACTTGGAATCGTCAACAATCATGACATTGTAGGCCATCGCCGCCCTTCCTTTGCGCCCTACAGGTCAAACTCACCGAGCCCCGAGACCTTAAGGACCACGCGCCCGGTGGCCATTTCCAAACGCACGGTCCGGTTCACGTTGCCTCCCACGTGCTCGGCAGCAATAAGCACATTGTTCTTCCAAAAGATTTTTCGAAGCATCATGTAATTGCGCTTCCCAATGTTGAACACCCCGTCTTCATCGAGGATCTGGGCTCCGCCCACAACCTTGACAATGAGATTTTTCTTCGTGGCGCCGTATTTATATGTTTCCTTGAAAAGTAATGGGATCCCCGTGTCTGCAAACATTGCCGGCTTCATCTGGGCCTTGATCGGATCTGTGCTGGCCTCGGGAAGCATGTAATGGAGCATTCCACCGACGCACACCTTGGGGTCGTACAGCACCACGGCAATACAAGACCCCAAAGAGTACGTAATGATGACATCGTCAGGACGATGACTCACGGCCATATCTGCCACACCGACAATCACACGATTCATGGGCTCTCTCTCAATGCTCGCCACGTCCAATTGAATCAGACCCATCAAGGCTTTTTATACACCGCGGGTTTCACGTATCTCAGCGGATGTTTCAGTCCCGTCAAACTCTCCGAGTGTCCGACAAAAAAATAGCCACCAGGATGTAAATAGGCCGATATCTTTTGAATAAGGGTCTCTTGGGTTTTCTTGTCGAAGTAGATCATCACATTTCGACAGAAAATCACATCAAAAGGCCCAGAAAATGGGAAAGGATCCATCAGGTTCAGTCGTCGAAAGGCGACGATCTTCTTGAGTTCATCGCAGACGCGATAGGTTTTCTGCTCCGTCTTGTCGCGCACGGGCTCGAAAAACCGTTGCCGCAGGTTCACCGGCACGTGGCTCAACTTGGCTTTTTCATACACTCCGGCTTGAGCCGTATGGAGAACGCGGGTTGAAATATCCGTCGCTAGGATACGAAAATCCCACCGACCCGGAAAATCCAAAGACGCCAAAACGGTCATGGCGATACTGTACGGTTCTTCCCCTGTAGAACACCCGGCACTCCAGATGCGAATTCGCGAAGAGCCTTCTTGTCGATTTCTTTCCACAATTTCCGGAATGGCCTGCTTCTCAAGAAATTCAAAGTGCTTGGGTTCACGGAAAAAGAACGTGAGGTTGGTCGACACAGCATCGAAAAACCTCACATATTCTTCCCGACCAGCCTCCGTGAGAATGAAATCCAGGTATTCCCGTGGAGAAGAAATGCCGGTGGCCCGCAGTCTCTTAGCTAATCGGGCTTCCAACAAAGCTTTTTTGCCGTCATGGAGGTTGATGCCCGATTCTTGGTACACCAAGCTGCTGAACTTCTGAAAAAGGCTCTCCGAAAGACGGTGCATGGGCCCCTTCCCCTTGTCAATCAGCGCCCCCCTGGGTTGGCACCGTAGCCTCGCCCTATGTGACGAGCGGAAATCCTCTCCACAACACTACTTCGACGGCACTGAACATACACTGACCCTGGGCTGTCAGTTGCCGACTCCTACGAATACAACCAGCATTTCCAGTTCATCGGCGCTGTCACGAGAACGTCCCGGAACAACCCCGAACGGCCTCTTTCTCGCCTGCGATTTCATCTGTTTCATCGGAATTTCAACGGACCGACTTTAAAAAAAAGTTGGCACGAAAAGTGGGGAAATTAAGGATGGAGCACGGTTTTGGGGCGTGTCGGAAATGAGGGTTCGGGAAAAGAATTCGGTCGTTCAATCTCGATGGTGAGCCTTCGCAGCATCTCCCATGAGGCGGCTTCTTTCCGTTCCTCCTCCTTGCGCTGTTGCCGGGCGCCTGGGGGATCTTCAGGCTCGGCCCGGTAAATGACCGCATCGTGGGTTTCTATCTTCTCTGCAAAACCCACTACGGGGCTCACGAACCCGCCATACACCGCTAAGCGGCCGTGAAACGCCAAGATACCGCTCAAAACGGCCACGGCAACCAGTGGGATTTTCTTCGAATTCACACGTAATCCCCTCGACGCCATTTCACGGATTCCACGTACGCCAGCACCCGAGCTTCCAAAGCCAGCCGCCGCACCGGGTGGTCTTCGTTCATGTGTTGCGTTCGACTTAAAACATCCTCCGCCGCTTGGGCCAAATCCGTCAAACCCTGGGACACGGCCCGCAGATCCACGGTCCCCCCAGACTTGGGAGAGCACGCAGCAAGAAGTCGTTCCAAGACCTCGCCCACCGGCTCCGAAACGGACACGCTCGTTACGGACCGGCCGGGAGCCAAGGCACACTCTATGCCAGGAGTCACACCTTCAGCTGCCGGAACCGCCGTCACCCCGTTTCCCAAAGCACCGGCCATCTCCTGACCGAGCAACTGGTCGAAGGACGCCGCTCCCGTCTTGGGCGTTCTTTGCTTGTCCTCAGGCACCACGCCGCCAACATTGGAAAAATTTTCAATTTTCATGGGATCGCACCTCTTTCGCCAATGGCTTTTCCTTCAACACGTTTTGTTTTAGCAATCCCCATGCCATAGAATGGATCTTTTCTCTAGCGGTAAGGCCGCAACGGGACGTGTCCGGAGGGCTTAAAGCCTGAAATTTTTTCCGCCAAGGAGGATAAAAACTGCCTATTTCGGAATGAGGATTCGAGCCAGCGTGCCGCCCTGATCATTAGGACTAAGGGAAATCACGGCGCCGTAAGGATTCAGAAGGCCCGCCGCCAAGGTCAACCCGAGACCTACGTGGCGATTGCCTTTGTCCGCGGCACGGACATCGTCAGGCCACGCCGTGACAAAAGGTTCAAAAAGCTCCTGCGGCGCTCGGTCCTTCGGCAGCCCGCACCCTGTGTCTTTCACCGAGACGACGACATGTTCTTCTGTGACATCGGTGGAAAGAACCAGAGTTTTCTGTCGGCTCGTCTTCATGGACAACAGCGCGTTTTCCAGGAGATGCTCGAGCGCCGGCACCACATCCCGACCCCGCATCCGCAACAACGGCACCCTAGGAGTCAGGCGGGTTTCTACTGTGACATGGTGCTTGCAAAAAAGGTCTGCTCGATAGATCCGGCTCAACTTTTCCAGAATCAGGTTGATCTCCACCTCCGATTCATTGACCTCGATTTCCTGAAGGATCATGAAATCTTTAAGCATCTCGGAAAACACCCGGATTTGATCCAATATCCTTTGCATCCGGCCTTTTTGGGCCTCGCACAGGGGGCGCAGCAGTTCCTGAAGGGAGCCTCCCCCGTCGGCGAGATGTCCATTGATTTTATCATGATTCCTTTCCATGAGTTCCAGGAGCATGGAGATGTTTTGGAGCGGCCCGTTGATGTTGTGAATTAACCCGCGCAAAAGACGGCCCATGTGTGCCGGGCGGTCGACTTCTGTCAAAGCACTCAAAGGGCAGTGGATGGCGTCGGAAGAGGAAAGCGGTTTCATGAAAAATCCCTTTATTTCGACCCTCTGCGGCACGGATCTTTGCCGTCCAAAATGTGTTCGCTTGCGCCCTCTGTGGAGGCGCCAGCCGTGCTGTGCTGTTCCTTTTCTTTTCGCTGCATCTGGAACACTAAACGGATAATGGCCTGGCGATCCGTCTCATCGATTTCGACAAATTTGACGCCCACGTTATGGGCCGGTGAACGGTCTTTCTCAGGAGCGGGCTCCACCCAGCAGATTTTTCCTATAGCATAAATGGGCCGGGGATCGCCCACTTGAGGGATGAGGCACAACTCCAGATAGGCACCCACAGGGTGGAGACTGAGCGTGGCAAAAGACACTCCTCCTCCGCTGATATCCAGCACCTGCCCTTGATAGGCGTAGGCAGGTCGTGCCACCCCCTGACGTTCCAGGTACCCTAAGATGCGATCCACTTTGGATTCCAGCTTGGCCAGAGATTCCAAGATGACTCCAACCGCAGGATCATCCGCGATCCCCTCACGTTCCACCGGACGTTCCTTACGCTCGCCGAAGCCCAGAAAGAATGGCGGAGACAGCCCCGGCGGCAGTTCGTTATACAAGATGGACAGCTCAGGAATGCGTACCCGTAAATACTCTCTGTTGTTCATGGCGTCCCCGTGAAAACTGTCTGGCAAAGCGCGCAAGAAAAGCATCCACCACGTCTGGGTCGAATTGTTTGCTTCGGTTGTTGATCAGCTCGTTCAACGCTTTCTCCACGGGCAACGAATCCCGGTAGGCACGTTTGGAAGTCATGGCATCAAAGGCATCCGCAACCGCGACGATCCGCGCCAGTAAAGGAATGTCGTGACCTCCCAAACCGTCCGGATATCCTTTTCCGTCCCAACGCTCGTGATGATGACGAATAATGGCCCGCTCTTCGGCGCCCAGTCCTAGGTCTTTGATGATGGATTCTCCGATAACGGGATGCCGTTTGACGATTTCATATTCCTCTCCGGTCAGTGCTCCGGGTTTGTTCAAGATCTCGTCAGGCATCCCGATTTTTCCAATATCATGCAGGTAACCTACGGTGTTCAGCATCTCGATGTAGGTCTCTCCGATGGCCATTTCCTTGGCCAGCTCCACCGCAATCCGTGTGACCCTTTCCGAATGTTTCCCCGTATAAGGGTCCTTGGCCTCCAAAGCGTTCACCAGAGACCTCAGGATTCCATAGAAATTGTTAATCAAGCTTTCGTACAAGGCCATGTTTTCGACGGCAAGAGCCGCCTTTTTAACGAGAAAATCCAAAAGACCTTCTTCATCCCCTCCGTAAGGGCGTCCTTCTTCGTCGTGAAATAACGCCAGAAAACCGAACAGTTCCCCGCGAATCCATAGGGGCCACAAGCTGCACGGCTTTTCCAGCAGGTGGCCTGCCTGGCTAAGCATTTTGTAGTCGGCGAGGGTATCAAGGGGGCGATTTCCCCCGTTGTTTTCCTTTCCGATTCCTTCATGGCCGTTATCCGGGCTCCTGTGGGGAAAAACGTTGAGCACAGACTTGAGAGACGTGTGAACCGAACGGGCATCCTGGGACAACAGGGTGCGGAGGGTTTGGTCAGAGACGGGGAGAATCTTTGGCACATGGCCGTTGGATAAGCCCTTGTGGGAAATGAGGGCAACGCGTTGATGGTCGGGAAGATAGATGAAAAACGCCACTCTTTTTCCAGGAGTCACAGAAGCAGCCAAATCGGCAATAGCAGCATAGAGATCGTCGCTGGAACGAATCTCGTCAATCGCCCGAGAAACATGGAACAATTTTTCATTGAACCGAATCTTCTTCTGGAGCTCTTTATTGAGCACCTTGAGCTGTTCTTGGGCCTGGCACTCTAATTTGAGGCTCAGGTTTTCCAGAAGAAGATGTCTTTCTTTGAGGACCCGTTCCATGGCCAAGGCCAGGTCCTGCAAGGTGAAAGGCTTGGTCAAAAAATCCGACGCCCCAAGCCTCATGGCCCTGATCGTGGCTTCCATTGTAGGGTAACCGCTCATCATGATCACAGGCAGGGTGCAATCCTTTTCCTTCAAACGCCCCAAGAGATGCACCCCGTCCATGTCCGGGAGCTTGAGGTCGATGAACGCACAGTCGAACTTAAGATGATCCAAAGCCCGCAATGCCTCAGCCGCCCGGGAACACACCAAAACCTCTTCATGCCCCAATTGGACCAAGTAGTCCCTCAGGATTTCCCCCAACAGCACATCGTCTTCCACAATAAGAATATTCATCGCATCCCATCCACATGGCGCAGGATGTGCCTTTTCAGCCGTTCAAATTCGATGTCGTCAACAATCCGTTCGCGACGAAGTTCTTTGAGCCGTTCCAGATCCGTCAGGATCTGGGACATGGAATCTTTGGGACCTTCGAGCACTTCGAGAGGCAAGGTCCGGCTCGGGACAAACACCTTCTGGGATATTTCTCCAGATTCGGCCGCCTCGGACCCGTGGATCGTCCCTGACGGAGTGTCCCCCTGACGCCCTTGCTTTCGGGCCTCTCCTTCCAGTTGCTGGAGCCGAAGGTAGGCCTTTTCCAACTCCTCCAAGAGGGCCTGACGCTCCCGAAGCATGCGGACCCGGTCAATGGCATTCCGTGTCGAGACGGCCACTTCATCAATACGAAAAGGCTTTTGGATGTAGTCGTACGCCCCACTTCGGATCGCGTCCACAGCCGACTCTAGGCTACCGTAACCGGTGATGATCAAAGCGACAAGGTCAGGATAGAGCTGGCGGGCCTTTTTAATGAGCGTCAGCCCGTCAATGCCTGGCATGTTGAGGTCGGTGATGAGGATGTCATGGGGTGAGGATTCCAAGATCCCGATCGCCTCTTCGCCGCTGGCGGCCAGAGAAAGCTCCGTGTCTTCCTGGACAATGGCGTCTTTGAGCACGTCCCGATAGACTTCATCATCATCCACAATCAAAATTTTGACAGGCTGAGTTTTCACGCCCCTTCCTCGATTGCTCTTCGAGCCGCACCGTCCCTAACCCATGCCTGACCTACACTGTGCCATTGAGCAAGACCCCGGTCAACTCTTCGAGCTTCTCCCTGAGCTTCAGCATCTCTTCTGGAGGAATTTGGCGAATGACCTCCCCGGTCTCCTTGTCCAGAACCCGCACCACCAGATCACCCGTCTTATCATCGACTTTAAAGCTCAGCCGGATGTTGTGCTGCTGCAAGTACTGCTGGACATCCTCCACCACATCTTGGACTTCTTTCTTGCTAACAAGATTCGTGCCTGAGCCCTCAACCTCCTCCTCCGACCTCTTCATGGTCGGATTCGAGGCTTGTTGGGACACGTCCACAGGCGGAATCACCGTCTGAGACTTCCACTGGGGGTCTTCCTTGACCCACAGGTCGCTCGCGACAGCCGTCACATTATCGATCCTCACGTCCATAACCATACCCTCCTGCCACACACGTGGCTCCCCGTTCCGAGGCCACATCCGTGTCCGAACCCTTAAGGAAAACGGCCAACTGCCTGGCCATGTCCCGGGCGATCACCCGATAATCCGCCGCTCCACCACCGGGGAGAACATTCCAAAACAAGTCCAAATCCGGCGATGGAAAGGACCGCCCCCTTTGGATCACTTCCCAGAGTTGACTACCTTCCCGAGAGTCAAAAAGCCGGACCGTCATTTCGAGAACCGTCGGGAGAGCCCCCGATCCATCGTGGATCTGATCCACGGTTCCCACCAGCACCAAACCGCTCTCGGTGCATAGCCTCTGTCCCTCGGAGCCGGGTCCGAAACCCGAAACTCCATCCTCCACCATTCTTGAAGCCGTAAAAACGCCTTCCCGCGCCAGAGTCTGTCGGAATATCCGGGCCAGGGACACTCCCGCGCTCTCCATCCCTTGTGGCATGTGAAAGGGGAGAACACACAGCGGTCGGTAGGCATACGCTGCGTATGGCCTCCAAGCGATGACTTCCAGAGGCGCAAGCTGGACCGGCCTAGACCTTTCAAAACTCGGCGCCGTGGCACATCCGCCCACAAGGAACATAAGCAGGAAGAGCCCCCCAACCCGTTTTTCAAAAAACATGGTTTTTTTCTCCATGCCGTCTTGTCACCGTGTCCTCGAGGGAGTCCCCCGCCTGCATGCCCAGGACGGCAAAGGGCACGTCACACCGTCTCGCAGGAGGAGCCCTCGAGCCGCGCAGAATCAGACCGCCTGCCGCCTGTATCGCGCAATCGGTCGGAGCGCAATGGCCCGTTCGAATGTGCCCGTCCCTCTCGCCGCGTCGGCTGCAGCCAGTTTCTCGGCCCCTTGGAGATAGTCTTTTTCACTCGTGTAATCGGAAAAACAGGAGAGAACCATTAGAACTTTTTATCTGAGATCTGCGGTGGGCCGCCTGGACCGGTTTTTTCCTGCCGATCCCTCCCAAGTTTCAACCCCCCAAGGTCATTCTGGGTTGGGATCATGGGTTCTATTCAGGGCAACAAATTCTGTGAGACCTCGTTTCAGCAGGAAAACCGTTCCAAGACCTCCAAAAGTTTCTGATAACTCAAGGGCTTGGAACACACACAACAAACACCCCGGTCACTTAAATCCTCGTCCTCATACTGCGCACCCCAGCCACTCACCAAAATCACGGGTACCCCGGGATGCAGCTGCTTGGCGCATTCGGCGATTTCCCAGCCGCTGACATCGGGCATGCCGAGGTCTGTCAGGATAAGATCGAAAGCTTGGTTCCTGAGCAATTCCAGGGCCTGACGGGAATCATGTTCCGTGGTGACGCAGTGGCCCATGAGGCGCAGCATGTCCCCCAAAAGCCCCAGAACCTCTTGATCATCATCGACGACGAGCAAACGCTTTCTCTGGGCCTGCCGTGGGGCCTCTCGATGCACCTTCGGTCGACTCAGTTCGGTTTGGGCAGCGGGCAGCCGAAGCGTAAACTTCGTTCCTTGGCCAGGGACACTGTGCACGTCAAGACGCCCCCCCCAGCGTTGCATCAAACCAGCACACACGTTGAGCCCCAGCCCCGAATTGCCGGCTCCCTTGGTGGTGAAAAAAGGGTCGAAAATTCGCTTTTGGGTCTCCTCATCCATTCCGATGCCCGTATCCACCACTTCCAAAAACACCTCATCTCCCTCTTGATAAGAGCGAAACCGGAGCTGGCCACCGGAGGGCATGGCATCAATGGCGTTGAAGACCAAGTTCGTCAACACCTCACGAAAATCGGCACCGTTCATGGCCGCGGCCACCCCAGGGGACAATTCTTTCACGATATCCAAGCGCAGGCCTTGCTGTTCCATCGCGTTTTTCCACCGCGGCCGGGTTAGCTCCAAGACGTCGTGCACGGCCTCGCGGACGAGGGTCTTTTCTTCCGCTTTTTCCAACCCGTGGTCTTTTCCCGTAAACACTTGGAGTCGGCGAACCACGTGGGCGCCGTCAAGCACCGCCTGCTCAATGTTTTTGAGTCTCCGGCGAACATGGGGTGCCACCTCCATGAGTTCTTTGCTCATGAGCTGAGTATTGCCCAAAATGGTCATCAAGATGTTGTTGAAATCGTGCGCCACTCCTCCGGCCATGGTCCCAAGGGACGCCAGTTTTTCCGTGCGGAGGAGGTGCTGGGAGAAGACCTTCTTCTCCCCGATATCTTCCATCATGACAAGGAACAGCGGAGGATACCCCTCGGGGACATCAATCCGGGAAAGCGTCACACTGACGGAGAAGCGGCGCCCTTGGGCATCCACTGCCGTGGCATCCCCATCTCGAGCGCTTTGCCCACGTTGAGCTTCACTCAGGAGCCGACGCAACAGCCTGGGATCCTGAAACAAACCCTCGACCCCACGGCATTGAGCGTCCGGTGCCGATGGAGACAACCAAGACACCAAGACATCGTTCGCCCGGACCAGTCGACCGTGTTCGTCCACCACCCCCAGCGCATAAGGGGTTAACCGAAACACCTCCAAAAGAATCCGCTCGGACACTTCCATTTGACCCAGAGAACGTGTGTCCGTCTCAGCGCCGGCATCCCCCACCCTTGAGCGAGTCCATTGCCCTGACGTTGTGCGGACATCTAGGAACGGAACTTTACGTGAAACCTCCACGGGATCATCACTCTTGTGGGCACTGTCGCGCCCGGTAGGTTTTGGGCTCTCGCGATGATTGGTGGGTCCAGGGACTATCGATTCGAAAGGCTCCACAGTGTTGAGCTGTGTCGGAGCCACACCACCGCCACAAGGCATCCGCTCATGGCGTTCATGCCGAGGTTCTCCCATGATCAACCCCTTCAGAGTCTCGGTGGGTTTCTTCAGTACCTCCTCGCCCCCTAGAAACCTATATCCATTTAAAGGAAACCGGGCCTGAAGAGAAACCCGAAAGCCCCCTGTCTCTGCTTATGCCACCATAAACAAGGTCTTACAACAAAAAACTTGTGTCAATTGTGTGTCTTTCTGTCCGAGATTGTCTCCCCGCAATTGTTGGGCTAAACTGCAGCCGCGTAAGCCCCCCCTTCCTTAAGGGCCCCAGGTAAAGCTAAGCCGCCGGGGCTGCTTTCAATTGGAAGAGCCGGGGCCCAGTGACCCGAGAAATTTAGGGGCGACGACCCCCCGGCCTCGCGTTCTGAAAAGGCAAAAACTCCCAACCACGAACTTTCGATGACACTCGCTGGAGAAATGGTTTTTTCAAAACTTGAGACGGAACCCCAGTAAGGAGAAACCCATGAAAAGGAGTACGGCGCTGACCCTTGTGTTGACAACTTTTCTCGGCGTGCTCGGTCCCACCGCTCTCTGGTCGGCAGCATCACAAGACGCATCGTGTCCCGACTCTACCGTGGTCCAGGAAAAGATTACGGCGACGTTTCCGGGACGAGAGGTGATCGTCAAGAAAATCCAACCATCCCCTGTCGCGGATTTGTGCGAGATTCATGTGTCTGTCAGCGACAGGAACCAGATTCTTTACACGGATTCCTCAGGCCGTTACCTCGTACTCGGGCAGATCTTTGACGCCCAAGAGAAAAAGAACCTCACCCAAGCGAGATTGGAAGAACTCAACCGGCTGAGCGCCAAGGACATGGAAGCGCTCACCGGCCTGGTGGCTTTCTCCATCGGGCCGGACACCGCTTCCAAGGCAATTTATTTTGTGACAGACCCGCAGTGCCCCTATTGCAAACAAGCGGAAACCACCTTGGAAGCCATGGCCTCGGAAGGCTTAGTCCGAGTCCACTATGTGCTGTATCCCCTGCCCATGCACCCCGGAGCCCGCGAATCGTCCATTGCCCTGATTTGCGACAAGAAAGGCCACGATGATTTCAAGAAAAATTACAAATCCGACAACCTGTGCCAAGAAGGCACGGAGAAGGTTGACGCCGTCATGAAGTTTATGCACGCTCACGGCGTGTCGGGAACTCCGACATACATTTTCCCGGACGGCGCCTATCGGTCCGGTGTCATGGATCGCAGTGCTTTGGAGAGCAAACTCAAGGGACAATGAAACTCCAAAAGATGGTGCCATCGAGTTCGTTGAAGGTCGCTTCCGGGTCGTTTCCATGGCATCACCTCGGTGTCATTTTGGGTCTTACCATCGTCATCGCCGTAGGACTCGGGGTACGCTTTGCACCGTACCCGGCATGGAAGCAACATCCAGAACGATGTTTCGTTGATGGGGAACCGCTCCCCACCACCTTCGATGCTCCCTATTACATGCGGTTGGCTCGGGACGTCGTGGAAGGGACCTACGAAACCCGGGATACTCTGCGCGCCGTTCCGGATTCGCCGCCCCGTCCCCGGCCGGTCCCCCTCCTGAGCCTCCTGACGGCGGGAATCCATCAATTGAGCGGTGTGTCCATTCCGTGGATCGCTCTGGTCTTGCCGGCCGTCCTCGGCGCCTTCTCGGCCCTTTGCCTCTACGGGCCTGCGCGAACCGCCATGGGGCATCTGGGTGCCCTTATTGCCTGCGCAGCTTTCAGCCTTTCGCCGTTTCTGGTGCACCGGACCAATTTGGGCCGTCTGGATACGGACAGCTTAAACGTGGGGCTTCCTTTGGTGGCCGTGGGATGCTTCATGGCTTTTGCCCGAGCGTCCCGCTATGCGGGTCTGTGGCTCGTGGGAGCTCTCGTGGCCATCGGACTCCATGCCTGGTGGTGGGATCAGAGCCCCCAGACACCTTTTCTTTTGGCCGCGGTGCCTTTCGGCGTGGCGGTGGTCCTACGATATCGAGCGGGCGATCGAAAATCCCTGTGGATCGCGGTCGCCCTTGTCGTCGCGCTGATCGCTGGAATTTCGGCGTTCACAGGACCAAGCTTTTTCGTTGAGGCGGGACGGCGGGCCTGGAATCAACTCACCTACATGGTCATCAAACAAGCGCCCGGAGATTTTCCCAACATCGGTCTGTCCATCAGCGAGCAAGTCCGACCGACTGTTGGAACATTCGGCCGGTCGGTGGCAGGCCATGTGGGCGTGTTATGGATTGCGGTCTTCGGAGTGGGTTGGCTTTTTCTGCGTCATCCTCGGGTGCTGCTCTTTTTCTCCCCGCTCGTCCTGCTTGGTTTCGCCGGGAGCTTCTACGCCCAGCGTCTGTCCATTTTTGCCGCCCCTTTCGTCGGCCTCGGTCTCGGCTGGATCGTGGACCGACTGGAACATAAAATCCGTGTCCGTCATATCGCCTTTCTTCTGGCCCTGGCTGCCGGTGTGGTTTTGCTCATTCCGGCGTTTCGAGGCAGCTCCAAAGCCATGCGCTGGCCTTCGGAGAGTGCGCCGGTGGTTCAGGGCATCACGGAAGCCGCCCGGCGCACCCCTGAAAATGCCGTCCTCTGGGCATGGTGGGATCATGGATATCATATTCAATATTGGGGAAGACGCGGGACCTTGGCCGATGGGGAAATCCACGGCGGGGAATTGGTGGTCCCCTTGGCCATTCCCCTGGCGGCACCGGATGAAAACTTTGCGGCGGATTTCATGATCTTTTTCAGCACCCGGGGACTCTCCGGGATGAAGAAGTTTTTCGACGTCAACGGACTTTCGGCGGCCCAGGGATTGGCGGCGGTCAAAGCCATGCTTTCGGCCGGTCCCGAGGCGTGCCCACAAAAGGCCCATGAGCTTGGGCTGCGCCACATCCCCGAAGAAAACTCCTGGCAGGCTTTTTTCTATCCTCACCCCGCGCGGCCGGTCTTTCTTTTTGTGGACCAATTGCTCCTCAATACGGCCTATTGGTGGTATTGGTTCGCCACATGGGATCCGGCAAAAAAGGACGGCATCCACCCCCTCTACCGCCCCGTATACCCCGTTTCTCTGTGGGACGACCCCTCGCGGCGAGTGCCCGGAGCTGCCGGGGTGCATCTCCAACGCGGCGAACTCTACCTGGACGGTCGCCTTGTTCCTCTGGCCTCTCTCGGCCTTCTGGGTCTTGACGGAACCCGGCATGTGTTCCGTTACCGGAGCGCCAACGGCCCCCACCTCGATGTCCATCGGGCCGCATCGTTAGGAGTTCTCATGGACGGGGCTCCCATCGGAGAATCCCTTTTCCATCGGCTGTTTTTCCTGAACGAATCCCCTCATACCGGCCGATTCCGCCGGATTGCCCAACGGCCTTTTGTCTACCAGTTGTGGGAAGTTCTTCCGGCACAGCATGCCGAAGTCACCCGAAAACTGCCATGATCTCCGCCTCGTTTCTGCCGCCGTCGTCGGTGGCTGGTTGACCGCAAAAACCGACCCACCGCTTTGGAAGCCCTGAAGCTCACTTTTCCAAAATGCGGCGCCACGATCCTTTGATTTTTTTCGTCCTGTACCAGTTCTCCCAAAATGGTTTCGTTGTTGAAAACGCCGTCGCCGACAACCTGGACGCGGGCGCCGTCATCCCGAGAGGACACCTTGGCATAGAGGTGTTCGTCCTCCACCACCAAAGCCGTGACGTTACCCCCTGTTTCGGCCAGTACGATGGGTTCGGACATGGTCTCCAACGCCGAAAGCTCTATGGCATACACTTTCCCGCCCTTTTTCTCTTCATCCTGCACAGGCGAACACGGATCGTCCGTATCGGAGACAGCCGTCCCAAAATAAACCCGGCCGGCGGCGGCCACGGCCTCCGCCCAAATGCGATGCCCCACCGGCAACGTCCAACTCCACTGGGCGTCGGCTTCCGTCTGCATGCCCTGGCGCCGGCAGATGAGGCCTTTGGGGTCGCGAAGTTCACCAGCGGCCCAGTCCATAAGGCAGGTGTCGTCAAAGACATAGAATCGATAGCCCGCGGGCGCATTCGGGTTGTCGGCGAGGACGGGATCATCCCCCGTCCCGAACATGACTTTGACGTGAGCCGTGTCGATGGTGCCGTCCGGCTTGTAGTCGTGAGCAAGGTACACCAAGGGCGTGGCATAAATCGGCCCGGACACTTTCACGAGGAGGCTCACCGTGATTCGATCCGGATCCCACGGCGCATCCGCTCGGTCGGGAAAGTCCACGCGGTAAACGTTCCCCGCATTGTCCGACAGATAGGCCCGATCTGCAAAACCATTCCCGTCACTGTCCACAACCGCTGCACTGCCGCTCAAGATGGCGCCCGTGTTCGTTTCTCCCACGTCAAGCCGGACTCTTTTCATGAGAGTCCCTCGAGCGGCATCGACAACAAAAAGGGACGGCCGCTCGGAAAAGCCGATCTGCCCGGAACTCAAAAAAGTCGCCCAAACCGAAGCCCCGCGGTCGTTCATCCGGCCGATCTTGGCCGTAGCGGGAGCCCCCCGGCTCCGATAAAGTCCAGGGTGCGTGTATTCCCAGAGAAAACCCGGCTTTTTCGGATCCGTGACATCCAGAGCAAAAACACTGTCCCCGCCTGCCCCGTGCGCGGATATGAGCACCGTTTTGAACTCGGGGCCCGAAGCCGAAGGCACGACAATGTCGTGCACCGACGGGGAGGCATCCACGACCGGGGGATGAACCCGTGGATGCGGCTGCAGCTTGCTTTTGAGCCTCGAGACGGCGCTTGGGGGAACGAAGGCCCACAGTTCCTCCCCGTCTCCATACTCGCCCAATAAGAAGTATCCGTGATGTTCTTTCACGGGCGTTCTGGGGTCGTCCCCGTGTCGGTACGCGCCGGCGCGGAACGCATGAATCATTCCCCCAAGGCTTCCCACGTAAGCTGCTGTCGGGCGATCGCTCACCGGCCCGGACTGGCGCCACAGGTTGAAGGCATCCCGCTCTTCCTGAGCCGTATGGGTCCCGAAATACCACGGGGGAAGGCCAGGCGGTCCCACCACGGCCGGAGTGCTGTGATCGATCCCATCCAACGGCCACGTCCTTTGGAGCGTGCCGTCCGTAAAACCTAAAACCCACCGCACTAGATACCTTCGATCTGCATCGTCATAAAGGCCGTCGCGGTTCAGATCCCAGGTGAAGCCTTTTCCCTGGACGAGTTCATCATTCAAACCCAACATCCCGGCTGTGACCGTCTCTTGAGAAAAAGGCTGGAGCGCATCGCTTCGAATCCAGTGGGCATAATCCGCAATCACGGGACACCCGTCGCACGGGGCCGATACAAATTCCAGTGTATACTCCCCGGTCAAGCCGTCGATCGTTCCGCCACCGTCACCGTGCAGCGTCCCGACCCCCGAATCCTGAAGTACCATGGGCGTTCCTGCCGAGGACAACGCTTTAAACACAGCGGAGCCGGAAAGGAGAGGCCCACGGCTGAGAGTCCCTTGAAACCGGGATGATTCGCCGTCACCTGAGGCACAGGTTTCCCGAATCGGTCGAACTTCCTGAACCGCTGAATAGAGTGTTCGTGGATTCACCGCAAAATCCCGCTCCGCCAGGGCTCGTCCGGCATCCCACAACGATCGAAAAAGCGGCGTCGTCGGATCCGCCGGGTCGTAGATCGCATAGGCCCGAAGGTGCCCCCGGAATGGAGCGGCTTCCGCCCCTGAGGCAGAAATGGTCTCCAGGGTGGAGGAATACAGGACGTTTCCCAGGATTACCGGATCCGATCGGGAAAATTCGCTCTGATCTGCAGCCGTATAATCCACGCGGACGTCCACAATTTCCGGGGGTTCACACTGCGCGTTGATGGTTTCCAAGACCGCCTTCCATTTGAGCGCATTTCCCTGACGTCCCAGGCTGAGCAGGTCAAGGTGGGCTTTGCGGGTTTGAAAGCCGGCGGTATCGGTCGTCACCTCATCCCATCGGTCCACAGGAATCCACGATGTGCCGTTGTCCACACTGATCCCGTATCGGATGTTTCCCCCTGAAAAGGTCCCCGAACCGAGGGAAAATCCGCTGGTGAGACCCGTGCACACCGCCCTGCGGTCTACAGCGGTGAGATCCACCGAGGTGATGCTGCGCCTTGGGTCTGACAACCACTGACGACTCAATTCCTGGGAGACGACCCGCCCCGCCGCCTTCACGGTGACCGTGAAGACCACATCGTTATGGTCCGTATCCCCGCCTCCCCATTGCTCCTCCCAGCCCATCACCCGAACGCCCGGCAGGTCTTCTGAGAGTCCCACAACAACATGAGAAAATTTCTCGCCGGATTTCACAGGCACAAGAATTTCCTGGGCAGGACGAAAAACGATCCCGAGAACCTCCCGAAGCCGCCGTAGCACGCCGTTGGTCAGCCACCCCGAGGCAACACTACATGTCCCGTCCTCCGACGCCGGCTCACTCAGACGGTATTTCTTCGACTGCGTTCCATCGGCAAAAACGCTTGCGCACGGTTCCATCCCCACATACTTATCCCCGTTCCAAAAGGTTTCGGTCAGAAATACGTCGTGGAACCGCCCGTCGGGCACGAAGAAAAAGACGATCTCTTGGCCTTCGCCGATGAGGCCGAGGCTTTTGGTCATGTCCCGCATCGTGAGGCGGCCGTCTCCGTCGGGAAGAAACGGTATCCCCGTCCCGTCGTCGACCGCCGCTAGGGCTTCCTCCGTCGTTGCATAATCCACCGCGATGGAAGCCGCTTCCGGGAACGACCGTAGACAGCCTTCTCCATAAGGTTTGTCGAGAATGCTGTCGCCGTCGGCGTCCGCAAGACACGTCCAGATGTAGTGAAACGTCTCTTTGTCGTACCCGTCGGCATCCGTAAAATTGATGGCTCGAACGAGAGCCGTCCGATCGAGGCTCCCGTCGGCCGAAACGTAACCCTTCTTTTGTGCCGTCGATTTCAGAAAATAGCCGAGATGATTCTTTCGGGCTTCGCTTCCGCTGTGGACGAAGGTAACACGCACTTCGAGAGGCTCCGCGGTCAAAAAGCTATCCGAATCGGGATGACCTCTTCCGGGCCGCAAGACAAGGCGGCCGTTTTCTTTGTCAATGACCACGGACGGATCGAGGATACTGAAATCTTGCCTCTGCCAGGATCCTTCGTAGCGCACCGACCGGGCAGGTTCGCACACCTCTGCCCAAGCCCTTGAAACAGGAAAGCAGAAGCATCCTGAGATCACGACCATGAGGCACCATCGCCGGCGGAAAAATCCCATGCTCTTTCGGCCGCGTCGAAATCCCCAAGGAGTGATCATCCTGTGCCCCTTCCCCATGAGCTCCTGAAGCCATAAGGTGTCCCGGTCTTTCGACACGAGACAGGTGAAGCGCCGTCGCAGCCGCCACTCTGAACAGGCCCAGGACGGCACCTGCGTCTGTCTTGTGCCCGGGCCGCCGGCCCACGTGCCGAAAACCGGGTGGAGCCGGCTTTGTTAACGGAAAAACTATGGCGAACGCGTCGACGGACCGAGCATCCGCCGTGTTCTATCCAGGAATTCCAGTTTCACGCGATTTATCGGACCATGGCCACAGGCCGGCCCGACGCCGTCACGGCATTTCTGTCTTTCATGTTGACGAAGCTTGGAACCGTACCCATGCCGTCCTGAGCATAAGCCCCCGACGCCGAGGGCTCGGCTACCATTTCCACCATCAATTCGATCTCCTGTTCGGCTCCCGCAGGCCCGAATCCCACACTACGCAGCACACACCGGGTGTTGTCCCCGGCCAGATTCTGGAAAGCGCCGTCTTTCACATCTTCCGGATACCTGGCAAACACCTTGAACCGATGATCCCACCCCAGAGAGATCTTCACCTCATCGTAAAGGTCGTTCCGATGATTGGCTCCCGCGTAAGGGGTGGATCCGAGAAACAAGAAGTCGAAGTCGGGAAGTGAAGCGCTGCCAGTCCGGCTTCGGTGCAGGTTCACAGGATCGGTGGCGAACCACTGGGCCAACCGGGCCTGAGCCATCGCGAGGCCGGCTTCGGCATTTTGAAAAGCGATCAGCGCGGCTTTGCGGTTCCCGGCAATGCGCATTTCGATGGCATGATCCAGGGCAAGCGCCACGGCCAAGACGGCGACCGCCGCCACGATGACCAAGACCAGGGCAAGGGCCATGCCTTCCTCCCGACCCGTTTTCCGGGCCCACCCGCGAATCTTTAGACAACGGTTTCCGATGTGCTCCTCAGCTTTCACGGTCGGTACGCCATTCCCTCCAAGACCACGTGCGGCGCCTCCGGATTTGGAAAATCGCAGTGGGTCGCCGTCGGCCGGGGTTTCCCGGGTTCAGCCCAGCAGAGGATCACCCGAACGGTCACCAGGTCCGCCGCCGGCTCGCCCCGTTTCACCTCCCATCGTTTGAAAAAAACAACGTCTGAACCCGAAGGCGTCCAGTTTTCCGTAAAACCGGAATCCGCCAAAAGCTCTCCATCCCCGGACGGCTCTTGCGCGACGACGGCCAACATGTGTTCGAGGACGTCGGCTGCCGCATTGAGCGCCGTGGATGCGAGTCTTGCATGAACCCGTGTGCGGAGTCCTAGTGTCTGGATGCCGAAAAAGGCCACGAAGACCACCGCAGCCACGACTACGGAGACCAACACCTCCACCAGCGTGAATCCGACAGATGTCGCAAAGGGGAAGCGTTCACGGCGCCGCATTGCGAATCCACACCGTTTTGACCACGTGGATGCGACGGTAACCGTCCCCTGCGGCACCAGCCACCCGGTCCGCAAAGTCATAAACCCGGGTGTCCACGTAATCCTTAAAAGCCCTCTTTGTCCGGCCGAGGAGGTGACACCGCACCGCCAGCACACGATCCCAGTCCGGGATTCCGTCCGCGGGGGAGACGTCCGGCACGGCATCCGCCGACACCCAAGATTCCACATGTCCTTCCGGGACACGACCGCTATTCACGCCGTATTCCACCTGGAAGTCTTCCACGTTTTCGACCAAACTTCTGGGCCCGGCAAAGGTATACTGCCCACCGGTTCCGGGACCACCTTCGATCCACTGGAATTGCCCCTTTTTGTTCACCCGGAAATACCCCACCTTGACCGGGTGAACGCTGGAGACACCCCGCCGAAAGCCTGTCCCGGAACTCGTGCAGGAGTCCTCATCCACGCACGCCGAACCGCCGTCATCGCATCGGAGGCAGCGGGTGATGTTGCCGGGTGTGCCCATGCCCGGATCGTGGTGGAAAAGAACCAGCGTTCCGCTCGTGGTCACAGCGGTGACTTGAAATACGGCGCCGGAACGGCAATCCGTCACAAAGAGGATGTCCCCTTTTTTCACGCTGCTCGTTGCCCTGTTTTTGACGACCGGCACAGGGTCCTTCGGGGTGTCCTGATCCTGCCCCAGGGGGCCGTGAAAAGCGGGGTCAACCAAACTGTATCCCAAAACGTCGGTATCGATGCGCGTGTCCTTGTCGGCAAATGGGTCGGAGGCGACCGAAACCTGATTGAACCCGACGACGGGATGGGTGTGAAAGAGGGTTTCGGGACGATTCAAGGTGTTTTTGACACCCGGCGCCCCGCCGGCGACGGCTTCCGGGTCCATGCACCGCCAATAACCCGCCTGCTGCACGATGTGCGCGACCACGTCCAAAGCGGTGCGCATGTTTTGCTGCATTTCCAGGATGAGCTGTTCCCGGGCATAGACGCCTTGGTGTGCGGAAAAAGCCCCATAAACGGCAAGGAGAACCACGGCCGTCACTGCGAGGGCGACGAGGAGTTCCACGAGGCTCAGGCCGTTGGGCCGATATCGCCGTGCTGTCGGCTCAGGGTCCGGCTGTCCCGGGTGGCGTTCCATTGTCGTCAGGTCCCTGCGGCACATGGCGGAAAATTCCCCGCTTCCGTGTGTCCCGTTGGCGCGTGCCGTTCATCCCGTCTTTCCTTTCCGTTGCAGCATGCCGAGCTTCGCCGCATCCTTTAGACGGGGGGCCTCCCGGCCGTCCGCACCAAACCCCGCCGGAGGGCAACACTTCCCGACACTGCGGTATCCCCATCGGAGGCCGATTCTTACCCGGAGCGGAAAAAACTGTTCTTTCCATGCTCCATAATAGGTGCCCATGCGTTCGCGGCCGAAACCTTACCGGTCCTCCCACACCGTCCCGCCCGTGGGGAAATAGCGCAGATAGGCCCGACCGGCATTGTTCAGCACGATAGCGTACGTTCCCGCCTTTGGATCATTGGGCACATGAATATAAATGCTGCCCGTCGATGACGTGCCGTCCGGGTTGAAGTTGATCCGGTTTCCGGAAAAGCTCACACCGTCTTCGGGAATTGCACCGCCTTCCCGAGGAGCCCCTGTCGACGGGCCGCCGAGAGACGGCGGGACAACCCCCAAGGCGGGCCGATTCCCTTTGGATCCCGGAGGATCCAGAATTCTTTCGGAAACCAGGAGCGTATCTTCGTCGGGCTCGTAAGACGGACTCGTCTCGCCCGCATTTCGATGCACCCAGAGAACCACGGTGTCCATGAGTCCGTCGTCTTCCGCATCGAAGTCCACATACACGTTTTTGTTGTTCTTCACGGCTTCCAGGCGAGCCCGTTGCATCAAGGAACGAAGCTGACCGACGGTGGATTTCAACCGGTAGGGAGCACTACGGACATGCACGGCAATCAGGGTCATGAGGAGTGCGATGAGGCCCACCACCACCATGAGCTCCACCAGGGTCATGGCCCGATCCCGGGACTTAAAGCGGAGTCGCTTTCGGCCCATGTCCCCTGCTCCTCCCCGTGAGGCTCACTCAAACAACCAATGGAACAGGGACCATCCCAGGGCTTGGGGTGTGTCGCACACGGGCCGGGTCATGTTGTCCGAAATATGGAGTTTGTCGCCCACATCGGGTCGCACGGCCTCGATGCGGTACCGTTGCCCGTCGGAAGTGGTCTGCACCGTGATAACGTATTTTCCTTGTGTCGCGCTTTCAAAGGACGGCAAAAGCCTTAAGGTGCCTGCGTAGCGGTTGTGATCCGCCCAGTAGGCTTCCATTTCCAGGCGAGCCCGGAGCAGCGCTTCCACGGCCTGGGATTGTTCGGAGCGCCTCACGCTATGGACATACGCGGGTATGGCCACGGCCGCCAGAATAGCCACAATGGCCACCGTCACCATAAGTTCCACCAGGGTGAACGCCCCATAACGATCTAAAGGTCTTTCAGGCGCGTTTCCACAGTATCTTCGTGACGGCTGACGCTGACAAAACGCTTGGCCCGCTTCGTCACACGGGCCTTCATACGACCGCATTGCGTCCTCAAGATTCGAACCCGGCGATACGTTATCTGGATTTTCCTCATTTTTTATCACAAAAAGCCCAAAGTGCAAATTTTTTCGTTTTGCTACGGCTCACAAAAATTTCTTATGCTTTCTCAAAAATCCGCCGATAAAAGGGTTGTGGACTCTTGACAAAGTTTTTGGGCTTTGGAGCTGAGGACATTTGCGGTGTTCCCTGTCAAGGCGTGCCCATAACCGCGCTGCGGCTCCTCGAGGATGGGCATGGCACCGTATGCCGCCGGAGGGTCTAAGGAGGTGTCGTGATGGCGAAAAATGCATTCGTGCTGGTTTTTATCTCTTTTTTGGTCTTCTTTTCCGCGGCCCAGGCCTATACGCCCTCTTGCGATCCGCCCCCCTTTGTTTCCGCCGGTGCGAACCCGATGGTGATGATGGTCATGGAAAGAGACCACAAGCTGTACTACGAAGCTTATAACGATGCGCAGGATCTCGACGGGGATGGAAAGGTGGACGTGGGTTACAAGCATTCCATCGATTACTTTGGTTATTTCGACCCTTACAAATGCTACACTTACGACAGCACTGGGCAGAGCAAGTTTGTCCCGACAAGATACTCAGCCACGAAGTACTGCGGCGGAACCAATGAGTGGAGTGGCAATTTCCTCAACTGGCTTTCCATGTCGCGAATGGACGTTCTCCGAAGGGTCCTTTACGGTGGGAAACGATCGACGGATAGTTCCAACGAGACGGTTTTGGAAGGCGCTTACATTCCTCAGGATGCTCACAGCTGGGGAAAGGAATACGCCGATAACGACACACGATTGCTCACCCCTTTCAATCCACCCGACTCCGGGAAGCGCCACCTCTTCTGCGTCACCAGCATCCAGGAAGGTGACCCTCATCTTATCCGAGTCGCTCGCGATGATACCCGCCGAATTTGGGAATGGGCGAGCACGGAGCGTCCCGTCTGCAGCGGCAGCAATACCATCGATTATGTGGTTCGCGTCAAGGTGTGCGATACGGAGTCGACGAAGGGAATGGAGCAAAACTATTGCAAACTTTACCCTGGGGGGGAACTACGCCCAAGCCCGTGGGACTTCTCCAAAAGTACGGTGAAGGCGACGGATCCAAAATGTGTTCCAAAACCTACAAGCCATGCCAGACAGATGCCGACTGTGGGGCCAACGAAGGGCTCTGCGTGTTTCGCAGTCCCCTTTACATGGGATTACTCACGGGATCCTACAGGAAAAATCTCAGCGGCGGCGTCCTCCGCAAAAATATCTGGACGGTTATGGACGAAATCAACACACAATCCGGCAGCTTCCAGAGCTCCGAAAACGTCCAGGGCAACATTATCCTCACCTTGGATCGCATGCAGACTGTGGGATTTACATACGATAGCTTTTCTTATGAAGCTAAAGACGGGGGCACATGCGGTTGGATCACCGATCACTCTCTCAAGGAGGAAGAGTGCTGCATGTGGGGAAACCCCATTGGAGAAATGATGTATGAAGCTCTACGCTTCCTTACAGGGAAAGGAACACCCACGTCCGGATTCACCTATAGTCAAAATGACGACGCAGGTCTCAACCTTTCCAAGCCCAACTGGTTTATCAAAAAAGGAAATACCAATCTGTATCCTTTCGACCTTTTCCCAGATTGCTCCAAGCCAAATCTCCTGGTGCTGAGCGATATCAATCCGAGTTACGATTCCAACCAGCTCCCAGGCGTCTATTCAGGGTTTGGAAGCTTCACCGGAGACCTGCAAGGCCTCAATGTGGGGTCCCTCACCGACACCATTGGAGATAACGAAAATCTTGATAATAGCATGTATTTCATCGGCCAGTCCGGAACAAACTATGATTTCGTCTGCTCGGCGAAAACCCTGAGCAGCCTGAGTTCCGTGCGAGGGTTATGTCCGGAGGAGCCCACCAAACAAGGAAGTTTTTATTCGGCGGCTGTGGCCTATTATGGTAAGCAATTCATTAAGGGAATCCCCGATGTGACCACCTATGTCGTAGCCATGTCGTCGCCCATTCCCGATATTCGAATCAAAGTCGGCGATAAGTTCGTCGAATTGGTTCCCGTGGGCAAGAGCGTCAGTGGATGCCTGGGAACACACACTGCGTGCTCAGCGAAATGCTCGATCACAAAAAGCGATCAACGAGGTCTGATCATCAGCAATTGTTCTGCGGACCCCTATTGCCCTTCGAACCAAATCGTGGATTTTTACATTGATACTATGACCTATGACAACAAGTCGAACATGACTTATGCAAAGTTTCGTGTGAATTTCGAAGATGTGGAGCAAGGGGCCGATCATGACATGGATGCTGTGGTCATTTACGAAGTTGAGCCCATCGGATCTGATCAGGTGAAGGTCACTCTGACCTCCGAATATGCCGCGGGATGTATCGATCAGGTTTTGGGGTTCGTCATCTCCGGTACGACTGACGACGGATTGTACCTTCCCGTCAAAGATAAAGATGTCCCGAATTCTAATGACAATGATACTGATACCCCGAGCGTCGTCGCTCAAATGCCTCTCACGTGGAGCGACAATTTTACCGTCACAGGAAACGCAGCCCAGACGCTCAAAAATCCCCTGTGGTATGCCGCAAAATGGGGTGGCTTTGACGATCTCAATGGAAACAAGATCCCTGACCTTCCATCCGAATGGGATAAAGACGGCGACAATGTGCCGGACAACTACTTCTTTGTCGCCAATCCCTTGGAACTCGAGAAGAACCTGGAAAAGGCCATGCTGGCCATCTTGGCCAAGGGAGGAAGCGCAGGGGCGGTGGCCACGGTGACGCAGGAAGTTCTCGGTCAGGATTTGGTGGTTCGAGGTGCGTTTACGGCCTATGATGATACCCCGAACATTTATTCCTGGAGAGGTCATCTGGAAGCCTATTGGCCTTATGAAGGATGCGAGGATTTCACAGACAATGTGACTTGTAACAGCCTCTCCGGATGCCAATGGTACCTCGGGGCGTGTCGAGGGAATCTCTATAGTTTTCAACTATCTGAGAATAAAGGGAAATTTTGTTCCGATCCTGGCTTTATCGATGGCTATTGCTGGGATGCCGGAAAGAATATGCAGCTCGGTAATTCAAAGGACCGATGTCTTTTCACTGTCCTCGATGACGGCACCATGACAAAACTTGACGACGGCACCGGCACCTGTAATGCCTCGTTTTACACGAGCCTCCCTTCGAATTGGTCTTCCCTTGAAGCCGCCTTGGCGAACGAGATCGACTTCAATAGCGATAACCAGACAGACTCCGACGACGCCAAGGCTCT
This sequence comes from Desulfosoma profundi, assembly GCF_055387865.1. Lineage (NCBI taxonomy): Bacteria > Pseudomonadati > Thermodesulfobacteriota > Syntrophobacteria > Syntrophobacterales > Syntrophobacteraceae > Desulfosoma > Desulfosoma profundi. The sequence goes on from NZ_AP042420.1 coordinate 697,261, forward strand.
GGTCCGCTGGCTGCGGGGTGACTGGGAGAGTTCATGGACGAATATCGCACGGAATCGGCAAGGATGGACACTGGGGGACATCGTGTATTCCACACCCGTGGTGGTCGGCCCTCCATCCATCAGTTCTGTGGATTCACAGCTTACGGGGGACTGCTCCTGCGTCTGCAGCGGAACGGGCATGGATGAGTGTGCCAAGAAGTGCTTTTACTGCTATCGCCAGAAACATGGCACCCGTAAAAAAATGGTCTATGTCGGTGCCAACGACGGCATGCTCCACGCCTTTGTCATCGGCGTGTGGGATAACGCCACTTCCACGTGGATATACAATCCGGACAATTCAACCCTTGGGGCTCAAATCGGCAAAGAGCTCTGGGCGTACGTCCCCGGCAACCTCCTGCCGCAACTCAAAGAACTGGCAAAGCCGAACTACGGCCATCCTTCGGCCTGCGCCCATCGCACCATGGTGGATCTTTCCCCCATTGCCTGGGATGTCTATATCGACCATGACGGAAATGGGACGCGTGAATGGCGGACCGTGGTGCTTGGAGGTGAGCGCGGCGGAGGAGACGTCTACTTTGCCCTGGACGTGACGGATCCTGACCATCCCAAGGTGCTCTGGGAATATTCTGTTCTCAGAAACCTCGTGGCGGACGCATCCACAGGGGAAATGCCTTTCCTTGACAAATCCGTCTACGATCAAGTCGCCTGCATGCCTGTGTCCTGGACCGTGCCCTATGTGGGCTACTTTGATATTTCAAACAGCGTCTCTTTTACGGCCAAGCCAAGAATCAACCCCTTGGAAGCGGGAGCACCTTCTGTGAGCGCTTCGTCCTACGGCTCTGCGCAGCTAAGCGGCTGGTATGCTTTTCTTGGCGCCAGTCCGCACACTTTTAAGCCGGAGAGCGACCTTACTGGGTCTCTGGACAACAATACGACAATGACTTTTCTTAGACCCCACTTGTTGGCCATCGATATTGAAAAAGGGGTCAATATCTTTCAGTACCTTTGGCCCAAAATTTTAGACTATTGGGCCACTCAGTGGCCGAAGGTGACCAACGGGTCGAACACCATTCCCTACGCCCTTGGGGATCCGGTGGCTCTCGACCTTCGGAACGCCCAAGGCCAGGTCACCCCGGACGGCAGAGTGGATTATCTCGCCTTCGGCGATCTCAATGGCAATTTTTACACACTGGATCTCGCCCTCGACAACTCGACTCCCACCATGCACTTGACAGTGAGGAAAACGAAGAACGATCCCGGAGGCAACATCTATCGGTCCAACCGACAACCCATCACCGTGATGCCGGTGGCCACCCTCGACCCTTACAAGAACCTGTGGCTCTACTTCGGCACGGGAAAGTTCGACAACGTGGTGGGAGGATCCGACGATCGCACCGACACCGCCTCCATGTCCTTTTATGCGATTCGTGACGATCTCACCCGGCCAGCCAACATAACCGGCTTCTCCGATGGCGGACTCCAGTTCTCTGCCCAATTCCTTTGCGCTTCATCATCTTTCGGCGACAATTGCACATGGGTCAAAACCGATGGGAGTCCCGATTGCTGCGAAAACCAATGCAGTGATGCCTGCTGGACATGCCTCAAAGACCTCAGCATCCCTGGAGAAAGAGTCGTCGATTCGGCTTTGGTCGCCGGTGGAGTGGTTTTCTTTACAACGTTCGTCCCAAAAGACGACCCGTGCGCCGCGGGGGGTGACGCCTATCTCTACGCCGTGGATTACATGTGCCGCCCCATGACTTTCGATCCGTTCGAGAAATCCGGTTTCACCAAAGTGGCCAAAAATCCGAAGGAATTGCAAGACGGCCAGTACACCCAAGTGGGAAACACCGCCTACGTGCTGAAATTGGGCGAAGGTATGCCAAGCCGACCTGTGATGGATTCCTCCGGAGAATATCTGTTCATCCAGACGAGCAACGGGGTAATTCATCGGCTCCAGGTGGAGATACCCTCTCCTGTGGCAAAAAGCGGCTGGAAACAGCTTCACTAGAAAGAAAGGGACACCACTTCAGGTAAAGAGGACCGACCTGTCCGATCTCTTCTTGATCAGCCGTCTCCAAGCGGGCCGGTCCGCCTTCCTAGGGAGGACCAAGCGCCCGCTGTCACCACGTCATTATGGCACCGAGGAGCAATAGTTTTTGCCCCTCGGTGCCGAGGCAGGCCCCCCTGACCTGGAAATTCCCCCGAGGGTCTTCTCGGCTGAAGTAGGCCGCGACGATTCCCATGGGCTGAATTCGTGCGATCCCCTGCGATCCCCGCCATCAGGCGTTTGTTTTGTGGTCAGCACTTAATTGATGCCCACATCTGTCGAAGCCACCGCAGGGGCAGGCCCCTTGTGGCCGAGTGGATCGCTCGGGTCCATCGGAAGAGGGCCGCGAGTGGTACCGGACCAGCACGGGCCGCCCGGCAAGCATGACAGTGGGCCAGCGGTTACGGGAAAACGTCAAGCCTGGATCCGCCCAACGAGACGTCGTGGGCTGTCCTCGGGATGTCCGAATCGATGAACGTCCCGGGTGAGATGGGGACAGGAAGCCCAATGGCATAGAACAATTGCAAGTTCAATACGATGTCTGCGCTGCGAGGGTATTCTTTGCAACCGCCATCTCACGGATCACGCAATGGGACGCGAGAGCCGCGAAGCATTGGAAAAAACGCTGCGTTTTTTTCGCTCCATATTGGTGCGCTCAGAGCAAAAGATGCGCAGAAAACCTGCCCCCTCATCGTTTTCTCGCGGCGATGTCATGGATGAACTTGGCTCGAAGACGGACGGACGCTCTCTGCTTTCCCCAAAAAGTAGGTCGGAACGGCGTGCTTTAAAAGTTGGGGAAAAACTCAGCGGGAACGGACTTGCCCGATCTTTTGGATCAGCATCACCACTTCCGATCGGGCGGGCCCGCCTTTTGGTTGCGGAAGGGTTTCCTGACCCTGTCCATGGGCCAGGTAATAATAGCCGCGGAACTTGTTCATATCCCACCCCGCGACCGATTGCGCATCCAGGAAAACGAGACGCGGCGTAAGTGTTCTGGAGGCTTTTGTCTGATCGTCCACAGGCTGATCCGCCTGCATGTAAGGAACGACCCCGGCAGGGGGAGTGACATCCTGCTTTTTTTTCAGATCCTTGAGGAGTATCTCGTTGGACTCCGTCCGAAGGCAGTACCAACTGAGCTGGAGCGCTCCCTCGGCCAAGTTGAATGCCCCCTCGCGGCGCTCAACGGACTGCGTCAACTGGTGTGTGGATCCACTTTGCACCACGAGCCACACCCCGAGTAGGCTTAGCAACGCCACGGCGGAAAGCGTCAGCACCATAGCCATGCCCTGATCGTTTTTCACAACCTTGGCCGCCGGTGATGAGAACCCCGCCGTGGCGGCCTTGGCAAGCCCCGGTGCTGGTGCCTTCATGGTTCCATGCCCTTTCATGTGTTTCGAGGATGAATCACCAGGGTATGAACTTTGTAATAATAGCCGCATTCGTCGGCTCCTGTTCCCGCGGACCTGTTCTCCACCGTCGGTCGGCAAAAGGAGGGGTCGGTCAAACGGTCCTTATCCTTGGTGGGGCTTCTAAGGACCACGCTGAGGCGGATCAAGCGAATACGGCTCGGGTCAAAAGGACTGCGCTCGCATTTTGATGCACCGACGCCTTTGCCGGAACATCCGGCCTCCCCATACCAATACCCTGCCTCATCCTGATAGGCCACCTGAAGATCCACCACGTTGTCGGCCACAGGGAGCAACTGTCCCTCGGTCCTGCGATCGCTGCGACGCAAAACGAAGGTCTCTTGGGACCCGGCTGGATGACACGCAGACACGCCGGTATCGACACAATAGTAAATGGCCGGCGCAATAAGAGTGCCCGCAAGGGAGCCGGAAACGGTCAAACTTGTGCCGGAGACACTTTCTACCGAAGCCGTCTTATTGTCCAAACCTTGAGCATCTGTGATCACAAAAAAATAGGTTCCGTTGTCAAAAAAATCCGTCTCGTTATCCCCGTTGATGTCCATAACATCTTCTGCATACGGAGAAGAGTCCCAGGGATCTGTAACTATCACCGTCGACCAGGTGACCGAGCTTATGGCCAGGCACCCAGGGCATGCGGCCGCTTCCAGGAGCCTGTCCGCATGGCGTACCGGGTCGATGAGATCCACATCGTTTAGAATGATCCTATCCGGAGAACCGGATCCGCCGTCTTTAACGAGAAACGCCATCTTTCGATCCACGGCCCATCCGGCCTCAAGGAGATCCCTCTGGAGAACCCGGACAACGTTGGCCGTGTCTTGGATCACTTCCTTTTCCGACCGGTTGCGCACATAATTTCGATGCTGCGAAGAGAACACACCCACGGCCGCCGCCATGACGAGAGCCGTCACAGCCAGCGCCACCAAAAGCTCCACCAGCGTCATGGCCCGGCTCCACCCCGAGTGGAGCCCATAAGCGCCGGAAGCTTTTGCATGTCCACGAGCGCCGTAATCTTCCGGCCTAGGGAACGACGAGTGTCTGCAGCACCACCTGACCTTGCCCACCCCTTTGCTCCGCCCAACGCACCGAAACGGTGACATTTCTTTTCCAAGGATACGTCGCATCGGCATTGGAGCTCGTCGTCATGGTATAAACGACGTGATCCTTCGTGAGTGTCTCCGTCCCGGCCGGGTTATATGTTTCGTTGTCCGCCGCGATGGCCTGGCGATAGGCTTCAAGTTTTTCGTTGGCAAGAAGCAGCGCCGTGGCTTCACGCTTCGAATTCATGTTCACGTGCCTCGATGTCCAGTGGAACCCCCACAAAGACATGAGGGCCACCGCTAAAACCATGAGAGACACCAGGACCTCCACCAAAGTAAACCCCATGGTGCCGCCAAGGCCGATCCGCACGTGCCGTGTTTCAAAGAGAGAAAACCTAGTCCACATGAACCCACCCCATGGCGTTGACGGTGACCGTCACTTGGGACCCTGATGCTCCGACGAAGTGGAGCTTTCCACCCTGCCCGTTGGCCAAACGGCCGTCGCTGGCAAAGGCGAGGCACGTCTCGTTGTTCGCATTTTTCGGCAAGGTGTTTTCAAGGCTGAGCGAAACCCGCGATGGAAGGTCCACGCTTCCAGTCCACGGTTCATTGTCGTCCCGCAGACAATTCCCGTCTGTGGGCTCGGTTCGGTTGTCGTCTCCGTCGTCGTCACGAAACACCCTGTACCCTCGGAAACCGTTGCCTCCGGAATCAGGCACGAACACGAGCGAGTAAACCGCACCTTTTTCATGGGCAAGGGTTTTGGCTTCCTGAATCACAGTTTCCAGACGGCGCGCTGCGGTGCGGACGTCCTCATACCCGGTCACTCCCGCCAGTCCCCAGCCCACGAATTTTAAAATCAGGACCACAACGGCCACCGTGACAATCAATTCCACCAGGGTGAAACCTTGATCGGATGGATACCTTCTCATTGCCTTCATTGCCGTCCACCGTCTAGAGAAGCCACGTCTTTTTGCGGTGGGGAAACCGTGACTTCAAAACTGTAGCGCGAAACGTTGCCGGCCGAATCTTCCCCCTCGATGACCACGGGAAAGGCACCCCTCTTTTGGGATTCCGCAGGCCGCCAACGAAGGGTCTTGGTCTCGGGATCCAGTACCATCCCCTCCGGCGCTTCCACGAGCTTCAAGGCAACCCCGTCTTCCTCAGGATCTTCCGCGGAAAGGACCGCCACATATTCTCCCTGCTCCACCGTTCCCCGAGAGAGCCCAAGATTGGGCGGTGCGTTGCCGACCAGCACGGACGTTGAAAGAACCTGTCGCTTGCCGTCGCCGCTCGTAAGCTCGGCCCTGGCCGTCACCGAATCTCCGTAGTTCAACGAATGTTCCAGAACGGGTCCCGTCGGGTCCAAGTCCGTACCGTTGATGGTCCAACGGATGACCAGGGCATCATCATCCGAAGGTGTGCCTTCCACGTTCACAACGGCCCGGAGGGTTTCCCCCGTTACGGGGCGTGGAGGATCCAGCTGGAGCGATACGAGGCGCACTTCCGAGGAGCCGGTCGCTTGGTGCGCGTGGTCGGCGACGGCGCCGGAGCCGCCTGTGAGCCCAGCCTTGCGGGCGGTGGGGCCCGACGCCGCTTTCAGGCTCGCCTTATCGAAGGATTCACCTGAACCCGAGCTGGAACACGATACCAGCCCTGACAGCGCCAAACACACAACGCTCAGCATCGACAAAGTTTTCAGTAATCTCCGCCTCATCTGGATCCTCAATTGAAAACCCATTTAAAGAGGGAAAAACCAATGGCATCCGGATGAAGCACTTTGGGCGTCGCATCCGGCGTTCCCGCGGTCACATGGAGCTCGATGACATCCGTCGAGGCATACGGATAGATCTTTTTCGACGCTTGGGCTCGAAAAGTACTTGCCCCCGCATCGATGATTTTGACCTTGTAGCCGCTCGCCGTCGTGCGGAACGTCCCGGCTGAACAGGTGTTTCCAAAGGAAGCAAGACAGCCGATGGTTCCGGCGTAGCGGCTGTGATCGTCCCAGAAAATCTCCTGGTCCATCTTGATGTTCATCAACGCCAAGATGGCTTCGCTCTGGCGCGCCCGGTTCACGTAATTCACGTAAGCCGGGATGGCCACGGAACTCAAAATCGCCAGGATCGCCACGACGACCATGAGTTCCACCAAGGTGAAGCCTCCCGGCGGTGTCAGCCTGTGACCGCGATTCGTCTTCCGACTCGAAGTCCCCGCTTCGTCTGTTCGCTTAGCCATGGTCCTATCCGATGAATAATGTCCACTCCGCATGGGCTTGGGTGCTCCGCCCTCGCAGACGTCTCACACGCCTCCTAAGAGGTATTCGGACGTTTCGGTCAGTTCCTTAACGAAAAAAATTCATAGCTTCGGAAAAACGTTCCGGAGGCCGCACTGCCTGGACGCGCCTTTTGCCCAGGTTCGAGGTTTTCTCGGGGTATCGCTACCCAACCTTCAGAAATGCCGAAAAGGCCGCTCGAAACGTCGCTCTTTCCAAGTCATCGCTGTCATGATAAAAATTGTTTCCAAGGTGTCTTTCAGGACGAGAATGCCGAACATGTGAGAAAACCGCAGAGAGGGCGGCGGTCATGGAAGTCAAGGAAGCTCTCCGGGCAGCACTGCAGGAGCTTATTCTCCCAGAATTGGACCACATGCGGCGCAGCCACGCGGAATTGAAAGCGCAGATGGAAACCCTCCATAAGCGCTTGGACGACGTGAACGCGCATCTTCTGGATCAGAGCCGGCGGATCGATGCGCTGCGCGAAGAGTTCGGCCGACGTATCCACGAGACGAACACGAGGATCGATCGGCTCTACGAGGTCGTTGTGCGCCGGGAGGAGCACGAGACGCTGGAACAGCGTCTAAGAGCGCTGGAACGGGACGTGGCGGAAATCAAGCGCCGGGTGGCCTGAAGCATCCTCCCGCCGGCCCCCAAGTCGCCTCGTAATGCTTGGTAGAGCGTGCTGCCGAGCCCGTGGACGCCGCTTCGGCGATTCCGAGGATGCGCCCTATCCTCAGGCGGCGGCCGCTGTGCAACCCGGGAAGTTCGCCCCACGCTTCGGAATCCTCTCCCGCTTCGTGACACTCCGTAAATCTGCGTGTTCACGTCTCATCTTGATCCGAGACGGCACACAGAGGACTCGAGCGTTGGCATGCCGCCCCAGGACATTCGTGCCATACGGATCCCCCCAGACGGCCATTGGTTTTCTGGTGATTTCTAAGTCCCTTTGTAAAATGGTCGAGTGTTTGGCGTCAACAGTGGCGGCCGACCTCGGCCTAATTAGGTCCGGGAGCGGTCCAGGCTGCATTGTCGCTCTCATCACGGCGGAGGAATTGGGGCTCCCGAGGAGAGGTCTTTCGGCGTTATGTGCCGCCATGAGCCTGCAAACCCTGGGACTGAAAAAGATCCCGCCTCATAAAGCTTCTTCGGCGCCTAGACGCCCCGGAATGCTTCGGATCTGAAGTGAGCCTTGGAATGACCGCCGTAGGATTATCGGAAGAACCCGTGAAAGGGTATAGAAAACCTACATGGCCGCAGCGTGTTGAGAGGGCTTCCTTTCCACAGGGTCGCCCCGCTCCGCAACTTCGCTTGCGATCTGGTTTTCAAGCTGGGCCATGAGCTCCTCCAGCACCTTTCTCTTGGGGTAACCCGGATACAATTCCAAGCTGTGCCGGAAAGCTGTCAGGGCGTTTTCCACCCGACCCGCCCTCTGTTCAAAAAACCCAAGGGCGATCCACGCCTTGGCCGACTGCGGTGCCAAATCGACGGCCTGGCGAGCCTCTTGCGCCGCTCGCGGATCTTTCCGTTCAAAAGCGTACCATCCCCGGAGAGTGTACGTGTCCGGGTTCCAAGGATTGGTCTTATGATTCCAATCGAGAAGTTGTTCCCCGATAAATTTCATAAGATCATGATTTGCAAACTTAAGTATTAAGTAAGACAAACCGAGTGTGATGTTCTCTCCGCCGACAGCGGCTTTAAGATGGTTGTTTTTAAAACTCCACCACGCTTCGGATTGTTGGCGATTCCTTTCTTCATAGAGTTCGAGCTCCCGGAGCAACTTTGCAGCCATCTGAGATCCCGTCGCTTGCAACGCAAAAATCCTCGCGCCTTCATAGTCCCCAAAACCCTTCAAAGTCTTGGCTATCCACTCGTTCGGTAAGAGATCTCCTGGGTCGGCAGTCCCATCGCCATCCACGTCGATATTCTTAGCCGCAGCATCGGCGATGATCAGGTTGAGCACCAGATACATCCATTTTCGATCATCCCGAAGCCGATGATAGTCTTGCGTCAGTTTGGACACCTGGACCACTTTATGAAAAGCTTCTGGATATCTTCCTGCCACACGGTAACATTCTGCAAGTTTTAACAGAAAGACAGGCAATTGCTTGGCATCGAATCTTTCGGGCCTTGCCTCATAGAGTCTTTCCCCTTCGGCGATGGCCTCTTCCCAACGCTCGTGGTGCATCAGCGCACTTAAAACAACACCTCCGGCAGTGAAATGGCTTTCGAACCGTGCTCGGCCAAGTTCTATTGCCTTGTAGGCTTCCGCCATCGCCTCATCGTAACGGCCGACTTTGGCGAGGGCCGAAGCGTAGTTCGCATGAGCCCGGGGGTGATGGGGCGCCTTTTCCACAGCATCCCGGTTGATGGTGACCACGTCCCGCCAATCTTCATTCCGTGAAAAAGTGAGCAACGAGAAAACGGCAAGGCCAAGGGCTGTGCAGGAGAAGGCTAGCTTTCGTCTTTCACCGGAGGACCATGACCTGAAGAGGCGCGCCCCTGCCAAGCGAAAAAGTTCGCTCACCGTAAAAACCAGACCGTAGGAAGGAAGGTACATTCGGTGATCGAACTGAAGTTCCAGGGGAACGATGCTCGATTCAATGACAAGGTTGAGAAAAAACCACATCAACCCAAAGGAAATGATTGGATGAGACCCGCGAAGTCGTATCGCGACACCAATTAGACTCACAATTACGAGAATACTCGGTAGCGTCGTCGGAGGCGAAAGAAGGGTCCTGGACACCGGGACATCGTGTTCAATGGAAAGAACGCTAGGGTTTGGAACAAGAATGGCGTAAATGTAACGCATTACGACACGGGCTTCCGTGAGGAGCCTTTCCGCCATGCTGAAATGACGACCGTCGTAGCCTGAAGCAAAGTGACGAAATGCGAATGCTCCCAACAGAAAAATGCCTACCAAGCATACAACCAATAGGGCGCATGGAAGGGGCTTGCGAACTCGCGGCCATATCCTCTCACGAAAAATGCTGCGCAAATCAGTTTGAAAAAACCAAAGCTCAATCGTGGCCAAGACCACCGGAAGCATCGCCGAGTTTTCTTTAGACAAAAAAGCGGCTCCCGCGGAGCCACAAAGGATACATGTCCAAAATCTCGCTTTAACCGGCTCCTTCTTCCAAGCGAGCCTCCATTCAACGTACGCCGCGCAAGTGGCGAAAAAAAGAGAGCCTGCATGGAGGCCATTCGCTGAACGATGTAGGTCACGGCACTCGTCTGAACGGGGTGGAGCGCCCACAGACCCGATATCGCCAGAGCATAAAAGAGCCTTGAAGCGGGCTCGGCAAGAGGCTTCTCGCCCGCGGAGAGGGCCGGGGTTCTGAGCACGGCAATCGTCAACCACCAACACGCAAGGAACGCCAAAAGATGAATTACGAGGTTTGTCACGTGGAAAGCGGCGAGGCTTCCCATACCCCAAGAGAAGTCGAAGGCAAAAGTCAGCAAGGGTAACAATCGCGCGATCCCGAAGTAAGAATCCACGAGATTGCGTAACACCTCTTGATCGAAGCGCTCCACATGAACAGCTCGATTTTCAACGAAACTGTGAAGGTCATCTAGGACGGGTGGTGAAGTGAAGGTATTGGAATAGGCCGAAAAAATCAACGCAATCACAACAATCGCGGCGCCTGCCGGAAAAAGCTTTTTGAGTCGCATGACGTGCCCCACAAAGGAGAACCCCTTGGGGCCCGAAGGCCCCTTGGGAGCATCAGGCTGCTTGCAAGTGGAGAGGAAGCCGCACTACAGTCCCAACTCCTGCGCAAGACCCCCTTGAAACTTCCAGGTGAGTTTTCCGCTGGTTGATTCTGCAACCACCGAAAAGCTATTTGGTGTAAGATCTTTCAGTGAGTTACACTTTGTCGAGTTACGGGTGGTGTTTAATGTAACTTTTATAGCATACCCGGTGCCCGGTGCGACATCGAAACAGGCCGTGTCCGCATCCCTTGCCATTGTTGTTAAGGTACTAGCACCAAGAGTTGGGAAAGTACCCTGGACACTATAATAAGTAGAAATGCTGGTTTCGATGGCGTGAAGTCCAGGAAACACGAGACTTGTGAGCCGGGATTTTTTCACGTATCGCTGATAATATGGGACGGCCACGGCGGCGAGAATGCCGATGATGGCCACGACGATCATGAGTTCCACAAGGGTGAAGCCTTTGCTTTCCTTCATTTTGATCAACATGGATGTGCCTCCTCGGTTGAGTTTGACCCGACCCCGCGGGTCGGTGTCAGGTTTCTTCACTGTGCTCGTTCCCCGGCCCCTGTCCAATCACTCCCCCCCTTTCTGCGGCATGACTGGGGACGAAACAGCCTTCCATATCATGGGAAGCCCTTGTCCAAGACGCAAGCAATCCATGTGCCAGGCGTTCCGTATAGGGTGTTTACTATTGATTCCGTCAGGTTATCGCCACTTCCAAAAACGGACTCCTGCCCACGGGCCCCAAAGAGTGACGCGATTTGTCGGTCGAGTGACAAACTTTGTCAGGGTTCAAGGATTTTGGCATTTCTGCCGATCCATACGCCGGGGGCGCATGTCCCCGGCATATGAAAAGACCATGGGGAATCACGGAAGGGCAGGCACAGAAGGCCGCCTCTCCGCGATGGGTTTTGAGGCCCATACGATGCCTTTTGAGACCGACGGGATGGATTTTGAGCATCACACAATGCGTTTGGAGAACCTCAAGATATCCTTTCGGACGATCCTGGTTCCGTGTGATTCCCGCAATGTCTCGCGTGTTCCAGGGCATGATTTGGAATCGACTTCAGCCCAGAAAGATACAATAGGGCCAGGCCCCTTGCCCGCCATGAAAGGCTGCGGTCCATGCGATCAGGGCGTAGTTCGGTATCCGGGCGGCCACGAGGCCGCCCCGGCGAGGACGACGGTCCCGTGGGTGAGGTTTAGCATGAAGATCACCCAGAATTCGTGCAACGAGGGAACATAGGCTGACATTCGGGCGTCCGCATGGATGCCCTGACACCTGAAAATGTGAGAGGAGACCCTACAGCACAAAAAGACGTAAATTCATAGTCACTCTTCGCTGACGCAGTTTTGTTCATCGCCGCAATTTCACGGCATAAGCACGGTGTCTTAATTTTTGTTGAAAGATAAAGGATTTGGTGCCAAAAAAGAGATGAGGCGCCATGGGGGAGAAGGAAAAAGTTCATGGTTTTCCGGAGTTGAAAAGAACGGACGGACCACAGGGAGGCGCGGCATGATGATCATGCAACGGCATAGACCAAGGAACGGACTTTCCGGAAAGTCGTTCGAGAGCGGACCGATCCGCCTTCCCGTTGGCCTTGTGGGCATCCGCGCCGCAACGGCGAATCATCCTTCCGTGGGGGCGGCGGAGGATCTGCGGCAAAAATGGCTTCCCCGTAAAGATGTTGTCGGAAAAACCCGCCGCCGGAGCACCTCGGCCTGCCGTGCATGGAAAAAAGCCTTAGCCGGGCCGGCGGTCCTTATGGTGTTTTTTCTGATCTCGGGCATGGCCGGCGCAGCCCCGTCGCCATCGGAAGCCGAGATCCCGCCGTCCGAGCCGACCGCAGCAGCCTCCGCGGACCTTTCCAGGGACATGGAAATCAGCCCGGAGCAGGCTGTGATGCTGAGGGAGGAAATGCTTCGAGCCGTTTTCAGTGACGCGTTTCGCTATCGCCCTGTGGGTCTGCCGGATCCCTTCGTGCCCTTCATCAAACCGGAAACCACCGTCACCGAAACCTATCCTGAGAAGGAAAGAGAGCCTTCACCCGTGCCCATGGCGGGGTTTCCGGTGACGCCTTTGCAGAGAATGAGCCTTGGAGAAATCGAGCGAGGACTCAAGGCCATCCTGTGGGGCGAGATGGGATCCCGAGCGCTCATTCAAGACGCCGCAGGCAAGGGCTACATCGTCCGGGAAGGCACGCCCGTGACGCCGGACGGGCTTGTGGAACGCATCTACAAGGATGCCATGGTGGTTCGCCAATATGCCTGGGACGCCAAGGAAAAACAATGGGTGCCGAATTTTGTCACCGTGCAGTTGAGGAAAGAAGAAAAAGAGAAGTGAAACTTCCCCACGCGGCACGAAACGACCTCGGGTTCCTTGCGCTTCACGTCCGCAAAGAGGTCACCGGGCTGGCGGACGGGACTTTTCTTGGCGAAGCACGCAGAAAAGGAGAAGAGCTGCACCAGCCGTGACAGCCATGTCGGCCACGTTGAAGGCCGGCCAGTGATAGGGCCCGATGTAAAAGTCCAGGAAGTCCACCACGTTTCCAAAACGCAGGCGGTCCGTCACATTTCCTGCCGCCCCTCCGGCGATGAGGCCGAGCGCTAGGCGCTTTGCCTTTTCATCGGAACGTGTCTCTCGATAGAGATAAACAATCACGCCCAAAGCCACCAGCGGCAGCATGGTCAAAAGGGTCACCCGCCACGGACTCTCACTTCCCGCAAAAAAGCTGAACGCCACGCCCGTGTTTCGAACATGCACCAGGTTGAAAAGCCCGGGAATGATCTCTTTTTGGCTGTAGAGCGGCAGGCTGTGGAGCACCCAGGCCTTGGCGGCCTGATCCACAACAAAAACGATCAGGACCACCACGCCAAGAAGAATATAGTCCCGGGGACTTAAAGAGGCCGCTTGGGCGTTGGAAGCCTTTTTCATGGGCGTGCAATGGGATCGGTGCGCCCCACGTTAACTCAACGCCTCGAGAGCGCCATGACACCGTTCACAGACGGTGGGGTGATCCGAAAATGCCCCCACGGTGTTGGAAAGAACCCAGCAACGCTCGCATTTTCGTCCCGATGCCGGTTCCACCAGGACTTTGAGGCCGGGAACCTCCTGGCCTTCCAAGGCCCCAGGTCGTCCGTCCAGGTTTTCCAGCCGGACTTCCGAGACGATGAACACCGTGCGCAGCAGTTCTCCGTCTTGAGCGAACTCGTCCTGCCACGCGTCGGGCAAAGCCAACAGCACGCGGGCATCCAACGGATGGCCGATGGTTTTGGCCTGGCGTGCGGCTTCCAAAGCCCGGCTGACGTCGGCTCGCATCTGGAGGATCCGCCCCCAGCGCTCTTCCAACGCATCATCTACAAGGGATGGATCCACTTCCGGAAAAACTTCCATGTGGACCGACGGCGCACGATCCCCGGGCAGGTGCGCCCACGCCTCTTCCGCGGTGAAGGACAGGATGGGCGCCATGAGTTTCAGCAAGGCCGTGAGGATCCGATAGAGAACGGTCTGGGCCGCTCGGCGCTCGACGCTCGCAGGCGGAGCCGTGTAAAGTCGATCCTTCAAAATGTCGAGGTAAAATGAACTGAGGTCCACCGTGCAGTAATTGTGCACCGCATGATAAACGCGGTGGAATTCGAACCGATCGTAAGCGCGCCGGACTCGGCCGATGACCTTCTGCAGGGTGTGCAAAGCGTACCGGTCCAGTTCCGGCATCCGGGCGACGGGAACCGCATCCCGGGCCGGGTCGAAATCATAGAGGTTCCCCAGCAGGAACCGCCAGGTGTTTCGGATCCGTCGGTAGGCTTCGCTCAACCGCTTCAGGATGTCTTGAGAAATGCGAATGTCGTCCCGGTAGTCTTCGGCGGAAACCCAAAGTCTTAAAATTTCCGCCCCGTATTGCTTGATGATCTCGTCGGGCACGATGACGTTCCCGAGGGACTTGGACATCTTGTAGCCCTGGCCGTCGACCACGAACCCATGGGTCAGCACCGCCTTGTAAGGCGCGCGGTCCCTTGTCCCCACCGAAGCGAGCAGCGACGAATGGAACCAGCCTCGATGCTGGTCGCTTCCCTCCAGGTAAAGATCGGCGGGGGATCGAAGATACGGCCGTCGTTCCAGCACTGCGGCATGAGACACCCCGGAATCGAACCACACATCCAGGATGTCCATTTCCTTGTCAAAATCCTTCCCGCCGCAGCCTGGGCACACGGCACCCTCCGGCAGGAGGGTCTCCACGTCCTTTTCAAACCAGCAATCGGCCCCTTCCTTTTCAAAGAGCGCCGTGACTTTCGCGAACACCTCGGGGGTCGCTAAAACCTCGCCGCATTTTCTGCACGTAAACACCGTAATGGGTACCCCCCAGGAACGTTGTCTGGAAATGCACCAGTCAGGCCGGTTTTCGATCATCTGGTAGATGCGGTCCCGCCCCCATGACGGCACCCATTGCACTTCGTCGATGGCTTTAAGCGCCTTCTTCCGAAGGTCGTTTTTCTCCATGGAGATGAACCACTGTTCCGTGGCGCGAAAGATCACGGGCTGCTTGCAGCGCCAGCAGTGGGGATAGCTGTGGGAAACCTCCGTTTCCAGGACGAGCGCGCCCAATTCTCGGAGTTTGGCGTTCACATTTTTATTGGCGTCGAAGACGAATTGTCCGGCGAAAAACGGCACATCGTCCGTAAAGCACCCGTCGTCATCCACGGGGGAATACACGTCGAGCCCATAGGCCAGAGCCATGTCATAGTCTTCCCGGCCGTGACCCGGGGCCGTGTGGACGCAGCCCGTGCCGGCATCCAGGGTCACATGGGACCCCAGAACAATGCGTGACGGCCGATCCATGAAAGGATGGCGGCACGTGAGGCCTTCCAGTTCCCGACTGGAAAAACGGCGGATGATTTCATAATGGTCGATCCCAAAAGCCTTGAGGCACTGTTCGGTCAGCCCCTCGGCGAGAATCCACACCTCGTCTTTCACGCGCACGGCGGCATAGGTAAAATCGGGATGGAGCGCGATGGCCAGGTTGGCCGGCAGGGTCCACGGCGTGGTCGTCCAGATGACGACATAGACAGGTAGGTCCTGGAATGCCGAAAACGCCTTGCGGCTCTCTTCGCTCAAGGGGAACTTCACGTAGATGGACGGGGACACGTGATCATGGTATTCCACTTCCGCTTCGGCCAAGGCGGTCCGGCAACTGCAGCACCAATAGATGGGCTTTTTGCTGCGGATCACACTCCCCCGTTCGAAAAACCGACCCAGTTCCCTGGCAATGGTCGCTTCGTAATCGTAGGACATGGTGAGATAAGGATTGTCCCATTCGCCGAGAACCCCCAGGCGCTTGAATTCCCGGCGTTGAATGTCGATGAACTTTTCGGCGTAGGCCCGGCAATGGCGCCGGATTTCTCCCTGGGTCATGTTTTTTTTCTTGGGCCCGAGTTCTTTGTCGACTTGGTGTTCGATGGGCAAACCGTGGCAGTCCCAGCCCGGCACGTAGATGGCGTCAAACCCGCTCATCTGGCGGCTCTTGACGATCATGTCCTTGAGGATCTTGTTCAACGCCGTGCCCAGATGAATGTGCCCGTTGGCGTAAGGAGGGCCGTCATGAAGGATGTAGGGTGTTCTCCCGACGGAGGCTTCGCGCAGCTTCCCGTAGAGGTCCATGGTGTCCCATTTGGCCAAAAGCTCCGGTTCGCGCTGAGCCAAGTTCGCCTTCATGGGAAAATCGGTTTTTGGAAGATTCAGCGTCTTCTTGTAATCCATCAGTCTTCTCTCAACCCCCGTTGACTGCGCCTCCTTGAGCCACATGAGGAGACGGTTTCGTCCGTTCAGGCCGTTTCGTAGAATCCCGGGCCGGAAGAACCTCAACTTGTAGCACAGCGCCGACCTAAGTCAAGGCTGCATTGCGGCGGACGCCCTTTGTGGCCGCAGTGATACTGACCCCCGTCCCGACCCGATGGACCCCATCGATTTATGGCAGGCATGGCGGCCCGCCTCGACAATCCACGCATGTGGGCAAACTCCGGGCCGGTAAGGGGGCGAAGTTCGGGCAGGCACGGGAATCTACCCCGGCAATCCAAGCACGTGGGCGACGCCAGGGCTGGCATGGGAATCTACCCCGACAATCAACGCATGTGGGTAATATCCGGGCAGGCACAGGGGCCTGCCCCTACAGATGCAAGGCACCCCGTCCGGGTGTTCATTTCTGGGGGTGCCACATGAGCTTTGGCACGCCCCAACGATTCATGTGTAGGGGCGGCCCCCCGTGGCCGCCCCATTGGCGGGACGGACACAGCGGGCGCATCGGGCAGCCACGGGGGCTCACCCCGACAATCCCCGCGCGGGGGTGACATTCGGGCTGACATGGGCGCGACGTTCGGGCAGGCACAGGGGCCTGCCCCTACGAGTGCAAGGCACCCCGTCAGGGTGTTCATTTCTGGGGGTGCCATATGAGCTCTGGCACGCCCCAACGATTCATGTGTAGGGGCGGCCCCCCGTGGCCGCCCCATTGGCGGGACGGACACACCGGAAGGATTAAGGGTTCCGTCAGAGCCGCACCGGGGGCCTTGACATGGATAGACACGTCCGCATCCACATGGAAGTCCCGAAAGAGCAAAAAAAGCCTCCCCGTTCGGGGAGGCCTTCAAGCGATGCTCCACGGTTCGGGAACGGTGTTCCCGAACACGCCCTTTTAGTACATGCCGCCCATGCCGGCACCCGCACCGGGCATTTCCGGCTTTTCTTCCTTGGGCAGTTCCGCCACCATGCACTCCGTGGTGAGCATGAGCGAAGCCACGCTGGCCGCATTCTGCAAGGCGGACCGGGTCACCTTTGTGGGATCGATGACACCGGCTTCAAACAGATCGCAGAATTCGCCGGTTTCCGCATTGAAGCCGAAGGCGCCCTCGCCGGCTTTGATTTTCTGCACGATCACGGAACCTTCTTCGCCGGCGTTATTGGCGATCTGGCGGGCCGGTTCTTCCAGAGCGCGCCGGACGATGTTCACACCCTGTTGTTCTTCACCTTCCAATTTCAGGTCGTCCAGAGCCTTGAGGCAGCGCAGGTAAGCCACACCACCGCCGGGGACGATGCCTTCTTCCACGGCCGCACGCGTCGCATTCAGCGCGTCTTCCACGCGGGCTTTCTTTTCCTTCATTTCCGTTTCGGTGGCCGCCCCAACGCTGATCACGGCGACACCGCCCACGAGCTTCGCCAGCCGTTCCTGGAGCTTTTCCCGGTCATAGTCGCTGGTGGTTTCTTCAATCTGCGTGCGGATCTGACGCACACGGCCTTCCAAAGCCTTGCGATCGCCGGCGCCGTCCACGATGGTGGTGTTATCCTTGTCCACACGGACCGTCTTGGCGCTCCCGAGATCCTTCAGGGTCACGCTTTCCAGCTTGATGCCCTTTTCTTCGCTGATGACCTGACCACCGGTCAAAATGGCGATGTCTTCCAGCATGGCCTTGCGGCGGTCGCCGAAGCCCGGAGCCTTCACGGCGCAGACCTGCAACGTGCCGCGCAGTTTGTTCACCACCAATGTGGCTAGGGCTTCCCCTTCCACATCTTCGGCGATGATCAAAAGGGGCCGACCCATTTTGGCGATCTGTTCCAAAATGGGCAGCAGGTCTTTCATGCTGCTGATCTTCTTTTCATTGACGAGAATGAGGGGTTCGTTCAGGACGACTTCCATCTTTTCCGGGTCGGTGACGAAATACGGCGAAATGTAGCCGCGGTCAAACTGCATTCCTTCCACCACTTCCAAAGTGGTTTCCATGGCCTTGGCTTCTTCCACCGTGATGACACCTTCCTTGCCCACCTTGTTCATGGCTTCGGCGATGATGTTCCCGATGGTGGGGTCGTTGTTGGCGGAAATGGTGCCGACCTGGGCGATCTCTTTTTGGTCCTTGGTGGGCTTGCTGATCTTTTTCAATTCGTCGACGACGACTTTGACGGCCTTCTCGATGCCGCGCTTCAACGCCATGGGGTTGGCTCCCGCCGTCACCAGCTTGGATCCTTCAAAATAGATGGACTGCGCCAAGATGGTGGCCGTGGTCGTCCCGTCGCCGGCCACATCGCTGGTCTTGCTGGCCACTTCCTTGACCATCTGTGCGCCCATGTTTTCAAACTTATCGGGCAGTTCGATTTCCTTGGCCACGGTCACGCCGTCCTTGGTCACCGTGGGACCGCCGAAAGATTTTTCGATGACCACATTGCGCCCTTTAGGCCCCAGGGTGACCTTGACGGCGTCCGCCAGCGCGTTGACACCCTTGAGCAGGGCTTCCCGGGCCTTGGTATCGTAAATGAGTTGCTTTGCCATGAGATGCGTCCTCCTTAGCTCTGCCTTTTACTTTTCGATGATGGCCAGAATGTCGTCTTCACGCATGATCAGCAGGTCTTCGCCTTCCACTTTCACATCGGTGCCCGCATACTTGCTGAAAAGAACCCGATCGCCCGCCTTGACGTCCAGGGGCCGCCGCGTGCCGTCCTCCAAAAGCTTGCCGCTGCCGACGGCGATGACTTCCCCCTGAATGGGCTTTTCTTTGGCCGTATCGGGAATGATGATCCCACCGGCCGTCCGTTCCTCTTCCTCAACCCTCTTGATGACCACACGATCGTTCAGCGGTCTAAGCTTCATACATCCTTCTCCTTTCCCGACAAGTCCATGATTTTTTTGAACGATCAAGCCGAGGCCTTATTAGCACTCACTCAAAACGAGTGCTATATAATCACGGGATTTCATCTTGGCAAGAGGAAAATCAGGCTTTGGGGAAAAAGACACGCACACACATGGGGAAGGCGACGGAGGAGCCGATGCGCACCCATCCCCCTGCCTCCTCCACCAAACGACAGACCAAGCTCAAGCCTAACCCCAAGTGGCCTTCCTTGGTGGAAAAGAGGGGGTCGAACACTTTTTTGGCCATGTCCGCCGGGACCCCCGGCCCGTTGTCGGACACTTTGAGGAGCACGCCCGGGCGGCCGGAGCCGTCGGTGTATTCTCGGGCGGCAATCTGGATATGCCCCCCGTTGGGACACGCTTCGGCGGCATTGGCCGCAAGATGCCACAAGATGTGAAAAAGATGGCGAGGGACGATATGGACAGTGAGGCTTTCCGACACATCCAGATGGACGCGGTGTCGAGCCGACAAATGTTTGCTCATGGTCAGCGCCTCCACCACGTGTCGAACCGTCTCGGCCACACCCACCGGCTCCGGACGCTCGGAGGCTTTGCCTTCCCGAGCAATCCAGAGGAAACGCCCAACCAAACTGTTCAGGCGCTCGATTTCTCGAACGAGGATGTCCTTCAGGCGTCGGGAAACCTCGTCCCCTTCCCACTGCGCTTCCATCATTTGGACCACGCCGCTGATGGCCGCCAAGGGATTCTTGATGTCGTGGACGATCTCCCCGGCCATTTTCCCGGCAAAGGCCAACTGCTCCAAACGTCTCATGTGCTCTTGCAGGGCTTTAAGCAGGGTTTGATCCTGGAACACGATGACGCGCTCCGCCTTCTGGTCCTCGCACTCTAAGCTGTCCAGTCTGGACAGAGTCACCACGAAGGATCTTTTTTCGCCGTCGGGCAACTCCTGAACGATCTCCATCGCTTGGGCGGCACTGGACATTTCCGTCTTTGGCGTCCCGACAGGAGGCAAACCCTGAGCATTGTCTTCGCCTTGCTCGGGTGGGCCGTGTTCCGACGCGTCCAATGGTTCCACGGCGGAGGACATTTCGGAAGAAACAATGCCGCCCCGTCCCCACTCGTCCATAGATCCCGGCGTTGAACCGCTCAGATCTGGGTTTTCTTTCAATCCTGGAAGCCAGTGCACAAGAGGCTGCCCCTCGAGGCGCATCTCAGCCGCACCCAGCAAATTCCGGGCAGCTCGATTGGCATAGGTGATGGTTCCCCGAGCGTCCATTGTCATGAGCCCGGCCCCTAGGTTTTCCACAAGCCGGCGGTAAAAAGATTCGAGACGTTTCAGATCCCTGGTTTTTTGCGCCGAAAGACGCGCAGATTTTTGGAGTTCCTCCGCCAGATAGCCACTGATGAACGCCACGAGAAAAAACGCTCCAGCGGACACCACAATCGTATAAAAGTACACTCCGCTGGAAGCTTGCGGCATGGTCCGCCCCATGAAGGGAATGGGGCTGACCCATCCAAAGTATTGGAGGTCCAAAAGGGTTCCGTAGGCAATGGTTGCCGCGGATGCCGCAAAGAGGCTCCCACGGCGTTGGAACAAGACGGCCGCCGCCATGATCACGGCCATGTAAAGAAATGCAAACGGGCTGGTCACGCCTCCCGTAAGATACACCAGGAATGTTACGGCCAGGACGTCAAAGAGGAACTGGGCGACGGCAAAAACTCCATGACGGTGCACCGACCGGAGCACCAAGGCGCTCAACAAAGTCACGAAAAAGAGGACGGCCGCAAAAACGTAAAGCGGCCCAAGGGACGGTTCGAAGATGTCCCGAGACAAACGGAGCTGAAAAAGTACAGTGACCGCCAGGATAAAGACCCCTGCAAGGAGCCTCAACACCAGATGCGTATAGACCTTGCGCTGAAACCCGGCGCTCCCTTCGTCCGCCTCTGCGGCATGCAACGCCTTCATCGTTCCTGACCGCTTCGTCCCTGATTTCAACTGCCCCGGGACACGACGTCCGCCAGCTGGAAAATGGGCATGTACATGGCCACCAAAAGCCCGCCGATGGTCACCCCGAGAAAGACGATCAGCATGGGTTCCAAAAGAGACGTCAGCGCTTCCACGGTGGCGTCCACTTCCTCGTCGTAAAAATCGGCCACCTTGGACAACATGCTGTCCAAAGCCCCTGTCGCTTCCCCGACGGAAACCATGTGGACCACCATGGGCGGAAAGACACCGCTTTCACTGAGAGGTTCCGCCAGGGTCTTTCCCTGGGCCACGGCCTGCTGAGCATCTCGGATGGCCTTTTCCACCACGGTGTTTCCCGCGGTGGCGGCGACGAGTTCCATACTCTCCAAGATGGGAACCCCGCTGCCCAACATGGTCCCCAAGGTGCGCGTCACCCGGGCTAAGGCCACCTTTTTCAGCAAGATGCCGAAGACGGGCAGCTTGAGAAAGATGCGGTCGGTGATGTCCCGTCCCCGCGAGGTCCGGCGAAAGCGCTGGAAGAGAAAACCGAGGATCACGGCACCCAGGATCATCCAGTGAAAGTAATTTTTGGTGAAATCGCTGATCGTCATCACCACCACGGTCATGGCGGGCAGAGACACTCCCGCGTCCTTGAAAAGTCCGGCAAAGACCGGGATCACATAGATGAGGATCACCGCAATGACGATGAACGCAATGGCCACGACAATGGCCGGATAGGTCATGGCGCCGCGGACTTTTTTCTTGAGCGAGGCCACTTTTTCCAGATAGGCGGCGAGCCGTGTCAAAGTCACATCCAGGATGCCGCCCGCTTCCCCCGCCGCCACCAGGTTGACAAAAAGCGCATCGAAGACCTTGGGATGCTTTCGAAGCGCTTCGGAAAAGGTGGCCCCCTCTTCCACATCCTTTTTCAGGACTCGAAGCACCTTGCGAAGCGCTTTGTTGATGGTCTGATCCCGAAGAATCTCCAAACATTGGATGATGGGCAGCCCGGCGTCGATCATGGTGGAAAACTGGCGCGTAAACAGCACCAGGTCCTTTTCTTTAACCTTTTCCTGAAGGACAGGAATGTATTCGAGAAGGTCCTTGGGCTTGGGCTTGAGGGATTTCAAGGCAAGGCCCTGACGCTCCAACAGCTGGCGCGCAATGGTAATGTTGTCGGCCTCGATTTCTCCCTGAACCTTCTCTCCTTTGCGATTGACCCCTTTCCAAACAAATTCCGGCATGGCGGACTCCCTAGTCTTTCACCGTCGCTCGAAGCACTTCCTCCACCGAGGTGATCCCTTGCTTGAGCTTGTTGATGGCGCTCTGGCGCAATGTGAGCATCCCTAGGCGGATGGCTTCCCGTTTGATCTCCGATGCCGAAGCCCCCACCAAGACGAGATCGCGAATCTCGTCGGTCACGGGCATGACTTCATAGAGGGCGATTCGACCCCGATAACCCGTATTGGAACACGCCGGGCAACCCCGACCGCGGTAACACACAAACGTGCCCACATCCTCTTCACGGACACCTAGATCTATTAAGGCTTCAGGGGGGATGTCTTCCGCGACTCGACATTCCGGGCACACCCGCCGGGCAAGCCTCTGCGCCAAAACCAAATTGACAGCGGAAGCCACCAAAAAGGGTTCGATACCCATATTGAGGAGGCGGTTGATTGTGCTCGGCGCGTCATTCGTATGCAGCGTGCTCAGGACCAAATGGCCGGTGAGCGCCGCCTTGATGGCGGTTTCCGCCGTTTCGAAATCGCGGATTTCGCCCACCATGATGATGTCGGGATCCTGGCGGAGAAAGGACCGCAGAGCAGCGGCAAAATTCAATCCGATCGCTTCATGGACCTGCACCTGGTTGATGCCGGGCAGGCTGAATTCCACCGGATCTTCCGCGGTGGAAATGTTATGGCTGATCTTGTTCAATTCGGAAAGCGCACTGTAAAGCGTCGTGGTTTTCCCGCTTCCTGTCGGACCCGTCACGAGCACCATGCCGTAGGGCCGGTAGATGGCTTCGCGAAAAAGATCCAGTTGCTTGGGTTCGAAGCCCAATTTGGTCATGTCCAACTGAAGATTGGATTTGTCCAGAAGGCGCAGAACCACTTTTTCCCCAAAGAGAGTCGGCAGGACGGAGACACGGAATTCCATCTCGCCGCTTTTGCTCTTGAGCTTGATACGACCATCCTGGGGCAGCCGACGTTCCGCGATGTCCAAACGGCTCAGGATCTTGAGCCGCGAAATGATGGCATTTCGCAGCTGGTAGGGCGGACGCATCACTTCGTACAGAAGCCCATCGATGCGATACCGCACTCGCATGACCTTTTCGTAGCATTCCACGTGAATGTCACTGGCTTTCTTGCGGATCGCATCCAAGAGGATGAGATTGACCAGCTTGACTACCGGGGCTTCACCCGCAGCATTTTCCAAATTGGCGAGATCAATCTCCTGAGACGATTCGACGACGTCGACGTCCGCCTCTTCGCGGATCATCCCCATGACCGCTTCGAGGTTTTCTTCGGCCCCCGCCGCGTGCACCGCTTCAAAAGCTCTCTTAATGAGGCTCTCCGGAGCCACATGCACGCGTATGTTTTTCCGGGTGATGAAGCGCAGATCGTCGATGGCGAACAAATTCCCCGGGTCGGAAATGGCCACATGCAGGGTGGACCCGGTCATTCCGATGGGGAACACCTGGTACTTCTGCATCACCTGAGGTGAGACAATCTTCAGGACATCTTTGGAGACCGTCAACCGTGCGGGATTGACGATCGGGACCCGGAACTGTTTGGCCAAAAACTCCGTCAGAATCTTTTCATCGATGATCCCCTGCCGTATCAGAATGGACCCCAGCCGCTCCCCGTTGCGGCTCTGCTCCTGCAAAGCGCGCTCGAGGTCCTGCGGCGCGATGAGCCCCGCTTCCAGCAGAAGCTGACCGATCTTGTTCCGTTTCAGCGAAGGCCGATCCGCCGATCTGTCCTGTAGGTCCCCGCTCGTCATCATTGGCAATTGATCATCCGCGCTCCGGCGTCGTTTATCCTTTAGATCTCTCTCTCATGAAATCGCCCTTTCTCAAAAAAACTTTAACGCCTTTTGACGTCCATTCCCAGACAAGCGGGCTGGTTGGAGAAGCTCGAAAGACTCCGGTCCTTGGGATTTTTAAATCACCTCAAAAAAATTTTTTAGAGCTTTAAAAAAACAGGGCCATCAGGCTTGACAGTCGGAATTTCATGAGTAGTATTACGCCGATTTTGGGGCCAACCACGATAAAAAATGGAGGTGATCGCCATGATTTGTCAAACGGTGAAGGCGGGGACGGACTGCGCCTTCATGACCAAGACGGGCTGTGGGTACAACGGGGGCTCTTGCCATCAGGTGGTGGAACAGTGCGAAGGATGCCAGCGGATCGTTCAGGTCCCGGCAGGGCGTTTCTGTGCCAGCTATCCCAATCCCAGCGTTAAGTGGAAAACAGGGCATTGCAATTTCGCGACCCATGTGAAGGCGCCTGTGACCACACAGCAAGTGAAGATCAATCCGCTGAAGGCGTCCAAGCGCGCGTCCAAGGCCAAATAAGTCGCACAATCCTCCGGGATGACAAGGAGAGCCGCCCTCGTGGCTCATGCTCCATGAGCGCCGGCTCTCACTCTTTTTCTCTCCTGCCCTTTTGAAAAGACCCTTGAATCTTTACGATCCCTACCATCGCTCTGTTGTTTTGTGCTTCTGATTTGGAATCAAATCCGGTTCCGCGCACAGACCCTGTCGGGGGGTGCCTTTGTGCCCGACCTGGGTTGGCGCGAATCCTCAGAGAACAGCACAGTCGGGGGACGCCCTTGGGCTTGCGCGTATTGCGCCCGCACCCCAAGGGGGGCCGGGGTGCCGGCCCCAAATCGCTCGGACCTACGGCATCAGGCCGGCGCGGGCTCTCCGGGCGATCCAGTGGGTCGCCCCTGCAAGGACAATAGAGCCCTGTGATGTCACATCACGATAAACCTGAATCCTCGGAACGACGACATCAGCTGCAGGGATGTCGCTTGGCCTAGTGCCAAACCTGAATCCTTGGAATGAAACGGCGGGGCTGACCTTCAGACGGCCGAACCGATGCGCCTGCCGTCTCAAGACAGGAGACACGGCCCTATGCCCTTAAGAAAAAGGCGCCCGGCCGGTGGAATTGGGATGCGCCGTCCAGAAGCATAAAAGATGCGCCTTTTCGGTAAAAATGTTACAGAATGCCTCTATAGCATAAAGGGTCAGCAGAACCACTAGATGTTCAGCAGCACCATAGCTTTCTTTAGAGGCCCAATCTCCAGGATTCACGAATCTTCGAAAAAGTCCGTCGGGGCTCACGGTCTCTTTAGGCTTTTCCATGCGCCAAACCGTCCTCACCTGCCTGGATTGTGCTTCTCGTGTGGAACGACCCTCTCCCTGCGTGCACCGGCCGTCCCCAGGCATCCCCTGACTCGTCAGATCATCGGAACATGCCAACAGCATAAGCTTCGTTCCCAGCGGCGACAAAAGATCTTTCCCAGCCACGATCTGAACGTCAGCTCACGGAACCGCTCCACCACGATGCCCAAAATATCCGCCTTGCTGGCCCACAACGGCCGAACCTCTTCGGAGATCAGCAGACGGCGAGCACACTATCCCCGTACGGTCTCCGCAAGACTTCTTTCTGACATAGACATCTTGCACTGATCCGGACGAATGATTCCCATTGACTTGCAACGTTCACGTCGTTATGTGAAAAACTCTTTCGAAGCAGTCCGGTTTGAGGACCCACATCCCGCAGAGCGCAATGAAAGGTTTGCAATAAGGTGGCAACAAAAATTCTTACGGGAAATCAAACAGCGGCCTTGGCGGCAAAGCTGTGCCGGGTTCAGGTGATTGCCGCCTATCCCATCACACCCCAGTCCAAAATTCCTGAAGTCCTTGCCGAGTATGTGGAGAGCGGGGAACTGCGCGCCGAATTCGTCCGCGTGGAGAGCGAACATTCGGCCATGGGAGTGTGCATTTCCGCATCCCTGGTCGGGGCCCGCGCTTTCACCGCTACGGCCGCCAACGGCTTGGCCTATATGCATGAGCAGCTTCACTGGGCGGCGGGGGCGCGTGTGCCCATTGTTATGCCCGTGACCAACAGAGGCTTGGGTGCCCCGTGGACCATTTTGAACGATATGCAGGACAGCATCGCCCAGAGAGACACCGGGTGGATGCAGTTTTATTGCCTGAACAATCAGGAGATTCTCGATCAGGTGATCCTCGCCTACAAGGTGGCCGAAAGGTTGTTGGTGCCGGTGATGGTGTGCTTTGACGGCTTCAGGCTTTCCCACACCATGATGCCGGTCGATGTTCCCGATCAGGAGGCTGTGGATGCCTATTTGCCGCCGTTTACACCGGCTTACCACTTGGACCCTGCGCGGCCCGTGAACATTAATCCCGTGGTGCTGACGGATCCGATTCCCGGAGCCGATGGACGGCCCTGCCCCGGCTACATGGGCATCCGACGCCGCCTTCAGGAAACGCTGGAATCGGCTCTGGATGTCATCGCGGAAGAAGGCCGGAACTTCGGCGCCCGTTTCGGCCGAAGCTATGAAGACCCGCTTTATCGGTACCGAACGGACGATGCCGACATTCTGTTCGTCACCATGGGCTCTTTGGGTAGCGAGGCCTCCGAGGCGTGCGACATTTTACGGGAGCACGGGATCAAGGCCGGGGTGGTCAGCCTGCGCGTCTATCGTCCTTTCCCTACTATGGCCGTTCGCGAGGCGGTTCATCGGGTGCCTCGGCTGGCCGTAGTGGAAAAAGCCATCAGTTACGGCCTGGAGGGCGCGGTGGCCACGGAAATCAAAGCGGCGCTCTACGGCTTGAACGGCCGCCAGCCCATTGCCGTCAACTACATCGTCGGTCTTGGGGGCAAAGACGTGAAACCCACGGATCTCTGTGAGATCGCCCGCCAAACCCTGACATACAGTGATCACGAAGAGGCTCCGAAACACTCGGTTTGGTTCTCCAACGAGATTTAAGGACGAGGACACGTCATGGCGACCACTCTGATGGATCTCCCGGAAAAAGAATATATTCTTCCCGGCACGAGAACCTGTGCCGGATGCGGCCTCCCCATCGCCTATCGGCACATCCTGAAAGCGCTGGGTCCCAAAACCATCGTGACCCTGCCGGCTTGTTGCCTGACCATTTTGCACGGCATGTATCCCAAAACGCCGGTTTTGGTGAACGCCGTGAATAACGTCTTCGGCGGCACCGCCGCCTCGGCCTCCGGGTTGGCCGCAGGACTCAAAGCCCTAGGTAAAGAAGACTATGTGGTGTTGGCCATGGCCGGCGACGGCGGGACCTTCGACATGGGCATTCAGGCCCTGAGCGGTGCGGCCGAGAGGCAAACCAATTTCATTTACGTCTGCTATGACAATGAGGCCTACATGAATACAGGCGTGCAGCGCTCCAGTGCTACACCGTCCGGGGCCATCACCACGACCACCCCGGTGCAGCCCAAGGAACAGCCCAAGAAAGATTTCATCCAGATCATGGAGGCCCACCATCCGGCCTACCTGGCCACAACCTGTTCTTCCTACCCGATGGACTTGTACGAAAAATTTAAGAAAGCCCGTCATATCCAGGGGACACGCTTCATCCACCTTTCCGTGCCTTGCCCCGCAGGATGGGGCTTCCCGACACGGGAAACCGTTAAAATCGGCCGACTTGCCGTGGAAACCGGTGTGGTCGTCCTTTACGAACTGGAAGACGGTGTTTTCCGACTCACGGGGAAAAGCCTGAATCTTGCCAAAACCCGGCGCAAGCGCCCCGTAGCAGATTATTTGAGGACTCAAGGGCGATTCAAAAAAATGACCCCGGAACAAATGGCGGCCTTTCAGAAGGCCATCGACGACCGGTGGGAGGGATTCCTCCAGAGAGCCGGATTGTAGAAAAAGGGGGCTGAACGCCCCCTTTTTTATATCCACCGCATGAGGATGCTGCCCCAGGTAAATCCGGCGCCGAAAGCCGACATGACCAGATAATCGCCTTTATCCAGAAGGTTCTTTTCCACGGTAGCTTCATAGAGGCAAAGAGGAATGGTGGCAGCGGTGGTGTTGGCATAGCGGTCGATGTTGATGATCACCTGGTCCATGTTCAAACCCATGCGTTGGGCACAGGCTTCGATGATCCGCAGATTGGCCTGGTGCGGAATGAACACTTTGACATCCTTGCCCGAAAGGCCGTTGCGCTCCAGGATTTTTACGGACACATCGGCCATCTCCGTCACGGCGAACTTGAAGACCTTTTTGCCCTCTTGATACACGTAGTGTTCCCGAGCCTTCACGGTTTCTTCGCTGGCTGGGCGTCGGCTACCCCCGGCTTTCATGTGGAGATGCGGCTCCCCTATTCCGTCAATCCTTTGGATGAAGTCCAAGACTCCGTAGCCGTCTTCGTCGCAGGGTTCCAAAAGCACGGCACCGGCGGCGTCCCCGAACAAAACACAGGTGTTGCGATCCGTATAATCGATGATGGTGCTCATGACATCGGCCCCGATGGCCAGCACCTTGTCATACCGGCCCGACTCGATCATCTGGACCCCGGTGGTCATGGCAAAAATAAACCCGGAACATCCCGCCGACAGGTCGAAGCCCCAGGCTTTGTCGGCGCCGATGATCCGTTGGACCAAACACGCCGTGGACGGGAAGAACATGTCCGGCGTGACCGTCCCCACAATGATGGCGTCAACTTCCGAAGGAGCCACCCCCGCGCGATCCAAACATTCCTGAGCCGCCCGCGAAGCCATGTACGAGCACCCCAGGCCGGGCTCCAGGATGCGTCTTTCGCGGATTCCTGTCCGGGTGAGAATCCACTCATCGGTGGTGTCCACCATCTTTTCCAAATCCTGATTGGTCAGCTTCCGTTCCGGAAGATATCGCCCCACGGAACGGATACGCACCCGCCGCCTGTTCATGGCCTGTCCTTTCACATCACCCCTTTGTAGTACCCGCCGTCAATGTGGATGGACGCTCCCGTGATGTAGCCGGCCCTTTCCGAAGCGAGAAAGGTCACCAGGGCCGCAAATTCTTCAGGAGTTCCCAGCCGGCCCATGGGAATTGTCGCCCGCCACCGATCGATGACCTTCTCGGGTGTGGTTCCTTCCTTTTGCGCAGTTACCACGGCGAGGCTCCGAACCCGCTCGGTCAGCGTGTAGCCGGGACAGACGTTGTTCACCGTGATGTTGTACGGCGCCAGTTCATTGGACAATGTCTTTGCCAAGCCCACCACGCCGGATCGGATGGTGTTGGAAAGGATCAGTCCGTCGATGGGCTGTTTGACCGACACGGAGGTCATATTGATGATCCGACCCCACCGTTTGGCCATCATCACCGGGACAGCCTCTCGGGTCATGACGATCGTGCTCAGCAGGTTAAGCCGGAAGCCGAAGTGCCAGAGATCGTCGTCAATTTCGAGAAAAGTCTTGGATGGCGGCCCCCCGGCGTTATTGACCAAAATGTCCACGGTGCCGAAGTGGTCCAATCCCTTACGAATAAAATCTCGGGCTTGCTCCGACACCGTGACGTCCGCGGGGACACCGATGACTTCGCTCCCCGTCGCCGCGGCAATCTCTTCCACGGCTTTGGGCAGTTCCGGATCGTCCAAACCACAAATGGCCACCTTCGCCCCTTCGCGGCACAATTCCATGGCGACCGCCTTGCCCAAGCCTTGACTCGCCCCGGCCACAAAGGCCACCTTCCCCTTCAAGCCTAAATCCATAAACGCTCTCCTTTGTGCTCTTGGTCAGTCCTGTTCCGCGACCGCCGCAAAGCCGGCGTGAAGACGAGCCATCGCCGGCGTGTAGCGGCCGATCTTTTCATAGATGAAAAAAGGCGGCGCCACATGCAATTCCTGCCCGACACCCTTGCCGCATTCCATATGGACTAAGGTCGCCGGGGCCTTGGCGTGGGAGTGGATCAGGGTGAGCCGTTTGGGGCGCAATCCGGCGTCCACGGCCGCCACCATGAGATCGTCCAAACGGGATGCCGGGTAGATCACGGCGCATCGTCCTCCACCCTTGAGCAGGTGCACGGCCGCATGGAACATGTCCTGGACCGCGCCGGCAAGTTCATGGCGTGCCGCAGCTTTTTGAGGGTGGGGATTGATTCGCCCTGCATTGAGGCGGCGATAGGGCGGATTGGAAACCACCAGGTCAAATCCCCCCGGAGGAAAAACCTTTGCCACGTCTTTCCAGTCCATGCCGTGGATGAAGACCTGGTGCGACAATCCATTGGCTTCCACATTCCGCCGAGCCAACCGGGCCAATCGCTCTTGAATTTCCACCCCTTCCCAGTGAGTGCCGAGTCCCCGCACCGCCATGGACAAAAGGACGACCCCGCACCCTGTGCCCAGTTCCATGATGCGGTCCGCCGCCTTAACGTGCGTCAGACCCGCCAGAAGCACCGCATCAATGGAAAAACGGTACCCACGCCGGTCCTGGTATAGGCACAGGGTATCCCCGAAAAGACGGTCGCAGGTGATCTCCTCCTGTTCGCCACTGGATCCCGGTGGCACCGTCCCCTCGTTGTTCAAAATCCCAGGCACTTCGTCCGTCCTCACGAATCCTCCCCCGACAAGGTCTCATCCGCACGGGGTTGAGGAAGCCGGCGAGGTCGACCTGTCATGCCGCCGGAGCTGTCACCGCCTCTTTCGGATCAATAGGGTGCATTACCAACCCGCTGAAGACCTTGGGATAGAAATAGGTCGCCTTGTGCGGCATGATCAATCCGGCGCGCGCCACGTCCCGCACCTGATCGACCCGCGTGGGGTTAACGAAAAATCCCATGGTGGCCTCCCCAGAGGCCACGGCAGCCAATGCTTCGTCTCGATCGTGGCTGAAGCGGATATTCTCCGCGTCGGACAGATAGGCGTCATCCAGATTCAAGAGGCCCCGAAGCAAAAGGTGATCGACGACGACCACATCCAGATCCTGCAGAACTTTCGGAAAACCTTTCTCCGAAAGAAAAGATCGTGCAGCGTCTCTTTCGATATGGAGCACCCAATGAGCCTCCCGGCCGTGACAAACAAAGCCGATGGCCGTCTCCTTGCGGGCACGCGATGCTTCCAGTGTCTCATGCCAGGCTTTCCGGCCCGCGTCGCTCATGGGAAATGAGACAGCCCGGAAAAACGCCCGGCCTTTTCCCAAAAGCTCCTGCGCCGATTGGGCATCAATCCGTGGGAGCAAACGGTGGGTCGGCAACACCACAAGACCGTCATCCTCCATGGGACAAAAGTAGGTGAGCACATAGTGAAAAGGAGCTTGGGGTGAAGCATCGGGGTACTTTTCCATCATGAGGCGCCGAAAATTCAGCGCCGTTTCATAGCGGTGATGACCGTCGGCGATGAAAATGTCTTTGTCGCCCATAAGATCCTGGAGGCGTCGCACCATCGCTGGCTCGGCCATACGGGCAACCCGATGCCAATTCCCTTGAGTATCGCGGCACTCCAGCACCGTCTCCCGGCCCATGTGGTCGGTCAGAAGCGCGCGAACGCCTCCGTCGGCATCGCTGAACAGAACGAAGATCGGGCTCAGATGTGCCTGGCATCGCACCATGAGAGCAAACCGTTCGTCTTTCACTTTTTGAAAAGTACGTTCATGGGGCCGCACGCACCCCTTGCCGAATTCCTCCAAACGCAACAAACCAAAAAAACCTTTCCGGGTTTTGCGCACGTCCCCGAGAGGATACTCCAGCTCGTACAAAAAGAAGGCCGGGGTGGCCTCTCGCACGAGAACTCCCTCACGGCTCCATTGAGCGAGGTACTGCGCAGCCCGCGTATGGGCGTTGTCCTGCTCCGTGTCCTGGGCTGTGGTTTTGCCCAATTCCAAACGGATCATGTTATGGGGATGCATGTCGTAAAAAGCGTTTTGTTCCTCTGGGCTGATGATGTCGTACGGAGGGGTGATCACACGGCCGAGATCGCCGACCTGCTCAGGATTGTATCGAAGCGCTCGAAAAGGAGCTATCACCGCCATGAATCGTCTGCCTTTCGTCGGATATAGTCTGATGCGCCGCCTTGGAGGCGGAGCCATCGGGCTGTTGCGTCGTCACAGCGCCTGCCTATCACACGAGCGCTCTGTAAGCAAGAAGGGCGTCGTCCCGGCAACCTTTCAGAGCTTTTTGGAGACGCCCGGGCCTTGAAATCCCCTTGGACAAATACCGGCCTGCCGTAGTGGTCCGGAACCGCGGGTTCTCCGTCGGTCCCTCCCGCATCTTCCACTCGTTTGAGGAAAACGTCGGGAGATGCGCTCGCAAAGCCAAGACATGGGCTTGTGTTGGACGAGCCGAACGCCTTCTGGAAGCTCGGATATGGACACTCCGGGACCTTAGGGTCGCCGTATCCCCCTCGGCGACCCCCTGCCTCTTCCAACATCTTGAGGAAATGACCCTGGATAAATGATGCCTCAAGCCACTCCAAGCGACCGAAAATCGAAGCCGGAAAACGTCAAACCCATAAAATCCATGACCCACCGGGCCAAATCCATCCATTGAGGGCTGGCATCCAGGACGGCATAATCGCTCGAGGCGATGACGGCGCCCGATCGAGGGAAATGCTTTTCCGGCACAGGAACAGCGCGAGCGTCTCCGGCGAGACCGGTGTGCCTGAGACAATGTTTGTACCGTGCCGCCAGCTCGCCGCTTCGACTCATCGGGGCATCGAACAGAAAAAAGACACGCGCCGGAGGAAATTCTTCCAAAAACCGAAAAACGGCCGCCACAACGTTCTCGGTCACGGGGGAGAATCGATAGCTCCGGGACAAAGCCGCCACATCACGTAAGGCTCCATCGTTGGCCAAGACCAGGTCTCGGCCGAGGAAAACACTTTCTAAAGTGATGTGGACATTGTGCCCGTCCACCCACAGGGGTTGCAGCGCCCACCCTTCCCCACGAACCCGCTTGGCCAGACGACGTGCAGCGCTCTGAAGAGAAAACACCCCACGACGCAGGACATCCCGTTCAGGGCGGGCTAGAGTGAAACGATTGCCCACCCATTCCAAGGCGGCTTCCCGCGGATACCCTAAGTTTTGGAATAAGAAAAAATCCGTGGCCGCCCGGTAAATCTTCGCCTCAAAGGCCGCCGCGTTCGGCCGGGTTCTCATTGCCGCCCCGTACATCAGAGGGATTAAGCGTCCGGAAGGATATGGACCACCACGACAAGGTCCCCGGGGGGACCACCGGAGGGGGATTGCAACCCACGGCCGGCCATCCTCAATCGGGTGCCTTCCCGAACCCCCGGAGGAATCCTCACAGGCACCTCCTCCACGCGGTTCCCCACACGATAGGAGATCACGCGTTCCTGTCCACCCTGAGTGTGGGATGCGGGAAGTTGGATGTGCACCTCCACCGACGGACCTTTGACCCCGGCGCTTCGTTTCCCCGGGAAAGATCCCAAAGACGGCGGCTCCGGCCGAAACTCCCAGGGTCTCTCTCTCGAGAAAAACACGTTCCAAAAAGGTTCTTCATCGACCCACGCCATAAGGCGTTCCAAAGGACTCTGAAAGGTCCTGCGGAAAACTTCCGCGCCACGAAATCCTTCTGGGGCCCTCATGCGCGGTTTGACCCACGTTTGGGGTTCCGCGTCATAAGCTTCCTTTTTTTCTGGATCCCCCAAAACCGAGTACGCCTCATTGATTTCCTTGAGTCGCTCCTCGCACATCGGGTCCCCCTCGTTTCGGTCGGGGTGGTGTCGGCGAGCCAGCGCTCTGTAAGCTTTTCGTATTTCATCTCTTGATGCGGTTCGAGGGATCCCAAGAATCCGGTAGTAGTCTTTACGTCCCATGGGCCAAAAACCTCCGCCCATTCCGTCAAGCTTGTTTCAAAGCGCCATGTCGCGGCCGCTGTGCCCAATCCGATCCCACGCCTTCCCCATGGTCCGCATCGGCGAGGCAGGTGGAGCGATCATCCACCCGGACGCGCAGGATCGCCTCCCCGAAAAGGCTGATCCAGCAAGCCGACATGGTGCGTGAAGCGCTGTTTCTTCCCGGCCGCCATGAAGCTTATGGGGCTCGAGACTTCGCGGACAGCCAAGCCTTCACTGTCTCTTATTGTTCTATTTCGGCACAGAAAACAAGATGGCTGTCATCCGAGGGGGAATCCAAGGGGTGTGGACACGCAAAGCTGGAATCCAGTCGCGCCGCACACATCGCCGTTGCGACCCGCGTGTCAAAGGATGAGAAGATTTTTGATCGTGAGACGCTCTAAAGACAAGAATAAAGGGAGGGGGCGCCTTTGACCGATTACGACGACGGGCCAAGCGGCCCCCTCCCGCGGGGTTCATACAAACTGATCGAGCACCGGCATGAACCGAGTTCCTCGGACGACCTCACGTATTTTCAGCTCGTGGGAGAACCTTTTTGCTGAAGCTTACGCAACTCCTCGGCCCGCAGTTCCTTTCGCAAAATCTTGCCGACCATGGTCTTAGGCAGGGACTCTCGAATCTCCACGGATCTCGGCACCTTATAGGCTGCCAGTTTTGACTTGCAAAATTGAATAATTTCCTCTTCCGTCACCGTCTCACCCGGCTTCGGGACCACAAAGGCCTTTACCGTCTCCCCTCGGTATGGATCGGGAACTCCCACCGCCACAGCATCCAGCACTTTAGGATGGGTGTATAAGACCTCATCGATTTCTCTAGGATAGATATTGTACCCACCGGCGATAATCATATCTTTCTTGCGATCCACGATGAAAAAGTAGCCGTCTTCGTCCACCGTGGCGATGTCCCCTGTGTAGAGCCATCCGTCACGCAGGGTCGACGCCGTCTCTTCGGGCATGTTCCAGTACCCGAGCATGACCTGCGGCCCTTTCACCACCAACTCGCCGGGTTGTCCCATCGGTGCGTCGCTCACGCCGTCTTCCATGCTCACAATGCGCGCATCGGTGCTGGACACCGGGATTCCGATGGAGCCCGGCTTTCGCAAGCCGCTGATGGGATTGACGTGGGTCACAGGGCTCGCCTCTGAAAGCCCGTAACCTTCCACGATGATGCAGCCGGTCATCTCCTCGAACTTCTTGAGCACTTCTACGGGCATAGGGGCCGACCCCGTGATGCAGAACCGGATGGAAGACAAATCATAATCTTTGACCTTGGGATGGTTGATCAAGGCGACATAGATGGTAGGCACCCCTGGAAACAAGGTAGGCCGGCTTTTGTGAAGGAGTTTGATAAACTCGTCGGCATCAAACCGCGGAACCACAATGGTCGTGCATCCCCCGTAGAGTGAAAAGTTCATGCACACGGTCATCCCAAACACGTGGAAGAAGGGCAGGATGGCGACCAATCTTTCTCGACCCCACCGGAAATCGGGAAACCAGGCGGCAACCTGGAGCACATTCGCCAAGATGTTGCGATGGCTCAGCATCACTCCTTTCGAAACACCCGTCGTTCCGCCGGTGTACTGAAGCAGTGCAAGGTCATCAAGGGTGACCGGGCAGGGGTCCGACACGGGTGGGGTTTTGGCGATAATCCAGGAAAAATTCACGATGCGATGCCCGTCGTAAGGAACCGCCATGAAAAGATTCTGCTTCTTGGCTTTGACGGGGTACAAATGTTTGAAGACAAAGGGCAAGTATTCGCGAAGACTGGTTACCACCACAGTGCGGATTTTCGGAGTGGACGGTAGGACTTTTTCCACCTTGGGATACAAATGGTCCAAAGTCACGAGCACCTCTGACCCCGAATCATTCCACTGGTGCTCCATCTCCCGTTCCACGTACATGGGGTTGGTCATGACACCCACGCCGCCCAACCACAGAGTGGCATAATAGGCGATGATGGCCTGTGGACAGTTGGGAAGCATGATGGCCACCCGTGTTCCCTTGCCCACACCCATGTTCTTGAGCGCAGCGGCCATGCGCAGCACCTGGTCCCAGAGCTGCTTATAAGTCAACTTGGCCCCGAAAAATTCCGTCGCGATATTCCCGGCATACTTTTCCGCCGTTCTCGACACAAGAACGGGAAGCGCCCAATTGGGAAACTCTATTTCCTGGGGCACTCTGCCATTATAGTGCTGATACCACGGGCGATCCATGCACTCCCTCCTCCAATAACCCCGTCCCCGACAGCCGACATCACGGGTTCCTGCCGGTCTGAAAGAAAGAACAAAACCTCGCGCCTTCTCCGCCTCCCGGCCCCAAGATCGCGGCGCGCTTTAACACCCCAAGGCTTGTGGCCACATGGCAAAATTTATACTTTTTTGAAGGGGCACGGCACTCCGCGCCCCTCAGGTGCTCAGCTCACCGGTTGCCGACCACGGACCCGAGCCGTCTATTCCGTCGAATGTCCCCGGCCGTTTCCGTCGCCGTCGTCAGCCCTAGCACGTGCTCTTCATCTTTCGGACTTCTTCTGTAAAGGCCGGGATAAACTTGAAAAGATCTTCCACAACGCCGTAATCGGCTTTGGTGAAGATCGGCGCTTCCGGATCCTTGTTGACGGCCACGATGTATTTGGAAGAACCCATGCCCGCCAGGTGCTGGATCGCCCCGGAAATGCCCACCGCAATGTACAAATTGGGGTTGACGACCTTGCCCGTCTGGCCCACCTGATCCGAATGCGGCCGCCATCCCGCATCCACCGCCGCTCGAGAGGCCCCGACGGCGGCACCCAGCTCCCTGGCCAGTTGCTCCAAAATGGCAAAGTTTTCTGCGGCTTTCATGCCCCGGCCGCCCGAGACGATGATTTCCGCCTCGGTCAGTTCCACCTTGCCCGTGGTGTCCAGTTCCACACCCAAAACCTTGGACCGAGCCTCGGGAAGATCCACAGCGACGTTTTCCACCTGTACCTGCCGTGTCGCATCCGCGTCCTTGCAGTCCATGACGTTGGGACGGCACGAAATCATGGGTAGAGCCCCATCCGCCCATTCACACCAGGCCAAGCACTTGCCGGCAAAAATGGGTCGTTTTGCCTTGATCACCCCGCCTTCGCACACCACCTGGATACAGTCCTGAGCCAGACCTGTTTGGAGGCGCGCAGCCAACCGGGCGCTCAGATCCTTGCCGTCCACCGAGGCCGGGAGAAGTACCGCCGCAGGATTCCACTGTTCGATCAGCGAGGCCACCACCGGCACATAGAGTTCCGGTACATAGTGTTCCAACGCCGGATCATCCACAACGAAAACTTTATCCACACCGTAGTAGCCCAAGTCCGCCGCCTTTGCGGCCACACCGGATCCTACGGCAATTCCATAAAGGGGAAGATTCAAAGCTTCGGCCACCTTTCGAGCTTCACTGGCCACCTCAAACGACACGCGGCGGAACCCCCCCGCACGAAACTCTGCAATCGATACCACACAGTCGGCCATTTCCTATCTCCTTACGCTCCCATGGCGTTGATCTTCGTTTCCGTTCCAAAAGCCTTGCTTAGATCACCTTGGCCTCTTCATGCAGCGCTTTGACCAGGGCCACCGCCTTGCCTTCCGTATCCAGGCCGTTGTCGATGATCCGTCCCGGTTTGCGTTCCGGAGGCATTTCCAAAGACACCATGCGGATTTTGGCCGCTTGTGCGCCGCATTCTTCAGCACTCAAGCCCAGGTCGGCCAGCTTTTTCATCTCCAAGGGCTTTTTCTTGGCCTTCATGATGCCGGGGAGGGAGGCATAGCGCGGATTCCACACGGCATGGGATCCTCCCATGGTTACCAAGGCGGGAAGCGCCGCCTGCAGAGTGACTTTGCCTCCCTCAATGGGCCGTTCAATGGTGACCGACGAACCGTCGGATTCCAGAGAAACCGCCAGACCTAAATGAGGCCAGCCCAAAAGCTCCGCCACCATGGGGCCTCGCTGGGCCAAATCGTAGTCCACGGCCCGAGAGCCACACAGGACGATGTCCGGCTGCAGTCCCTGGACTATTGCCGCCAAAGCCCGGGCAACACCTAAACTGTCACTGCCGTCTAAAGCCTCATCGTCGAGCAGAACGCCCTTGTCGGCGCCCATGGCCAAAGCCGTGCGGATGGATTCCACCACGCGCTGCGGCCCCCAGCTGACGATGGTGACCGTGCCGCCATGCTTTTCCTTGAGGCGAAGCGCCGCTTCCACGGCGAATTCGTCATAGGGATTGATGATCCATTTGAGATCCTGCGTCACGATGGATTGCCCGTCCGGAGCGATGCGAATGACCGATTCCGTGTCCGGCGTTTGCTTGAGAAGCACCACAATGTTCACGACCTGTCCTCCTTTTTCTGTGTCACAGCCCGCTTCACCTTTTTGACGACGTCGCCCGCGCCTGTGCGAACGGCGATGGCGAACGATTCTCCCGGCAAGGTGACCCTCCGAGGGGAGCGCCGGGGTGCACCTTACACGAATTGGGACGCAAAAGCCAAGAAAAATATGAATGACAATTCATTCATGTGCGGCGAGACCCTCCGCTTTCCCGGAAACATGACGCTTCAAATAAACCATGAGAACGGACAACGCGGCCGGCGTCATCCCCGGGATGCGGGAAGCCTGCCCCAAATTGTCGGGGCGCACCGCCATGAGCTTTTGACGCAACTCATTGGAAAGCCCCGGAATGACAGCATAAGAAAAATCTTCGGGAATGCGCACCCGCTCCAGATTCCGGAACTTGTGCATCTCTTTTTGTTGTCGCTGGAGGTACCCTTCGTATTTGCATTCGATTTCCACCTGTTCCCGAACCCTTTCCGGCAGAGGTTCAGGTGCCGGGGCCAGATGGGCGACATCGTCGTAGGTCAGTTCCGGTCTTTTCAGGAGCCGATCCAGGCTCACGGGTTCTTCCAACGGCGCGGACCCTTTGGAAGTGAGGTAGGCGTTCACCTCTGCGGACGGAAAGATTCTCCGGGTCCGCAATCGTTCCAATTCCCCCTGGATAGCCAGCCTTCTTTCCGTAAGCTCTTTAAACGTCTCCCGGGAATGAAGGCCCAGTTGATAGCCTAGTTCCAGCAGTCGAAGATCCGCGTTGTCTTCTCGGAGCCACAGGCGGTACTCAGCCCGCGAGGTGAAAATGCGATAAGGCTCGTTGGTACCTTGGGTCACAAGATCGTCCACCATAACCCCCATGTACGCCTGAGAACGGTCCAGGATGAAAGGAGGTCGCTCTTGCGCTTTGAGGGCGGCATTGATCCCGGCCCATAGTCCTTGCGCCGCCGCTTCTTCGTACCCGGAGGTCCCGTTGATCTGACCGGCCAGAAAAAGACCGGAAACTCTTTTGGTTTCCAAAGTCCGCTTGAGCTGGGTCGGTTGGACGAAATCGTATTCGATGGCGTAAGCCGGACGCATGACTTCGGCCTCTTCCAAACCGGGAATGCTTCGAATGAGCTTCAATTGAATCTCATAAGGTAGAGAATTCCCGGTGCCGCTCGCATAGATTTCCTCCGTGTCTAA
The DNA here is from genome assembly GCF_055387865.1 of Desulfosoma profundi. Classification (NCBI taxonomy): domain Bacteria; kingdom Pseudomonadati; phylum Thermodesulfobacteriota; class Syntrophobacteria; order Syntrophobacterales; family Syntrophobacteraceae; genus Desulfosoma; species Desulfosoma profundi. The sequence continues at coordinate 736,722 of NZ_AP042420.1, forward strand.
CCCTTCCGGCTCCAAGATGATTTGGTGTTCCTCCTTATGAGGAAACTTCATGATCTTGTCCTCCAGAGAAGGACAGTACCGGGCCGAGACGCCGGTGATCGTGCCGTTGTAGAGGGGGGAAAGGTGAATGTACGTGCGCACAATCTCGTGGGTACGAGGGTGGGTGTGACCCAAATGGCACGACACTTGGGGCAGTTCGATGCGCTCGGTCCACAGGGAAAACGGTCGGGGATCCGGATCTCCCGGTTGCTCCTTGAAACGGCTGAAGTCGATAGAACGCCTGTGGATGCGGGCCGGCGTCCCGGTTTTCATCCGACCCAGTTGAAATCCCAGGTCCCTGAGTTGATCCGCCAAGGCGATGGAAGGCAGTTCCCAAGCCCGCCCGGCGGGGATATGGGCGGTACCGATGTGGATGAGCCCGTTGAAGAAGGTGCCGGTGGCCAGCACCACGGCGCGGGCGGCATGGAACACTCCCAGTTGGTCAATGACACCCGCAACGCCTCCTCCTTCCACCACCAACGATTCCACAAGGGATTGTTTGAGTTCCAGATTGGGAGTCTTTTCGATTTCGTGTTTCATGACGGTGCGGTATCGCACCTTGTCGTTTTGGGTGCGTGTGCCGCGGACGGCAGGTCCTTTCTTGGTATTGAGCCGACGAAACTGGATGGCCGTGCGATCGGTCACCCTGGCGATCACGCCGCCCAAGGCATCCACCTCTTTGACGAGATGGCCTTTGCCGATTCCTCCCACGGACGGGGAACAGGGCATGTGGGCAACCGTGTCCAGATAGAGACTCAGGAGCAGCGTCCGGCATCCCATCCGGGCCGAGGCTATCGCGGCCTCGCATCCCGCATGGCCGGCGCCGACAACGATCACGTCATAGGTGGAACTCATGGTGGTCTTTCCTTCCAGAATCCTTTAAAGTGCCCGTGATGTCGCTCATCGGAGGACTGTGGCGCACCATGCCGACCCGTGTGAAGCCTTACCGAGATTACAGCAGCTACCTGCGCCATCTTTTTGGCTGCCGGGTCCACAAGATCAGTCTGGACGCGGGGCTGACGTGTCCCAACCGGGATGGCACGTTGGGCACGTCCGGCTGTATCTATTGCAATTCTCGCGGTTCCGGCACCGGAGCTCATCACCAGGGGGTGTCCATCCGCGAGCAGATTCGGGCGGCGAAATCTTATCTTGCCTCAAGATATAAGGCCAAGAAATTTTTAGCCTATTTCCAATCCTTCACCAATACCTATGCCCCATTGGAAAAACTTCGGGAGCTCTACGAGGAAGCTTTGAGCGACCCCGACGTGGTCGGGCTCACCATCGGAACTCGCCCGGACTGCGTGCCGGATCCTGTGCTGGACTATCTCGCAACCCTTTCACGCACCCACTTGGTCTGGCTGGAATACGGTCTTCAATCGGCGCACGACGAAACACTGCGACTCATTCGGCGGGGCCATGATGTGGACCGCTTCAGAGACGCCGTGGAAAGAACGCGTGCCCGGAACCTTCCTGTTTGCGTCCATGTCATTCTAGGACTGCCCGGAGAAACCCTGGATCACATGCGTGAGACCGCACGCTTCCTTGGCCGCTTGGATATTCAAGGAGTCAAGATTCATGTCTTGTACGTCGTTCGCGGGACCGTTTTGGCATCGTGGTACCAGAGCGGACGCTACAGTTGCCTCTCTCGCGACGATTATGTGCGGGCGTGTGGGACTTTTTTGGCCCACCTGCCGCCGCATGTGATTGTCCAGCGCGTGACTGGAGATCCTCATCCCGATGAGCTGGTTGCCCCCTCGTGGGCTTTGGAAAAACAAAAAAACATCGACGCCCTGCTCGCCTACATGGAGAAGGAGAACCTTTTCCAAGGAAAGTTTTTCACCTCGCCGCACCACCCATTATCCCCGCTCGCCTAAGTGATGGCACACAGAGCTCCCAAAGTGCGGGGCCACGGCGTTTCATGAGACCCGCTCTGAGTGCATCAGCCCTCTTTCTTGGATGAGGTTCGGGAGGTTTTCCGAAAAAGACGCTGATCGGGCTTTTCCGGCCCGCCGTTTATAGACGCCGCCATCGTGGTCGAAAGACCGGCCCCATCAACACACGGGGAAAGTCACCGAGAGCAGCAGCTCCTCTTCGCTCGTGCGCTTGAGGCGGACAAGGCTGCGATGGCGGTGGAGAACCATTTTGGCCAGAGGCAGATCCAGCAGGCGGGAGTCATCCATCCGACTCGTAAAGGGATAGAAAAAGTGTTCGATGTCGTCGTCCGAAACGTGCATGCCGCACGCCATCACTTCAAAGACCACGGCATTGGGACCTGACGTGGAGGAAATCCGAAGGTTCCCGCCGTCCTCGGGACAATAGCTGAGCAAGGCTTCCAAGAGGACGTGCAGAGATCTTCGAATGAGCTCCTGGTCCAGCATGAGAAGCGGCAAATCCGGCTGCAGATCGAGCTCGTAGCGCAGAGCTTGTGCCTGAAACTTTGGCGTTAAGTCTCTAACGACCTGATTGACCAAGGCGTTGAAATCGCTTTTTTGAGGCACAATCACGACGGGTTTCAGGTACTCTTGGATTCTTTCCAGAATGTTTTCCAACCGAGCCATCTCTTTGAGAATAATCTGCACCTTCTGCCGGTTCGGATCCTCCTCGGGAAGCCGGTTCAGGAGACGCCGGGCAAATCCCCCTGCCACCGCAATGGGGTTGCGGATCTCGTGGGCGAGGCGCGCTGAGATTTCGCTCAAGGTCCTCAGTTCTTCCGTTTGGATGATCTGCTGTTGCAGCTCATGGCGCTCGCTGACATCCACCAGGAACCCGTCCACCATCTGGACCTTCCCTTCCCCGTCCAGAACGGGCAGCGCGTGATCCAAGACATAAATGGCACGGCCGTTGCGGTGACGTACTCGGTATTCCTCCCGAAACTCTTTACCTTCTCGAAGACATTGATCCATGAGGGGCCAGATGCGATCACGGTCTTCGAACCACACCTTCTCTTTCCAGAACCGCGGCCGTTCAAGAATCTCTTCCTGAGACATCCCCAGGAGATCTTCCACAAAGTGATTCACAAAAACAGTGTTGCCTTCCTTATCCAAGCGGTAGACCACCAGAGGGACACGCTCCACCAACGTGCGGTATTTTTCCTCCGACTCCCGCAACTCACGGGTGCGCGCTTGGACCTTTTCTTCCAAGGTAGCGGCATAGAGTTTAATCTGTTCCCGGGACATTTCCAGGGAACCGAGCATCTCGTCCAAGGCATCGGCCAATGTGCCCAATTCGCCGAAGGGTCGAACTTCCAACGGCCTGACGGCCTGGCCCATGGCGATTTCCCGGGCGAAAGCAATCATGCGGTCAATGGGACGAGTGAAGACGAGCGCGATGATATAGATGGCCCCCACGGAGAGAATCATTCCCACGACACCAAGACCGAGCATCCAGCGGCGGTACCGAACGGTCAGGGCCACCGTCTCAGAACGGTCCACGCCTACTTCCACCAGTGCCACCGTGTCCCCTCGATAGTCCGACACGGCATTGATGAGAAAGGCGTAAGGACGGTTGTCCACCTTGAAAGCTGCATACTGGGGTTTGCCGGTTTGGAACACCTCGCCATACGGACGGGGAGGCCGCTGAGGTTTCGATGGCAACGTCGTGGCCACCACCTCCATCGAACCTGGCACGCCTTCCTCAGGGGACAGGATGCTCACGTCCACATCCCCATGAAGGCGCATGGGTTCGAGGATTTTGTCGCTCAGCGAAAAACCCACTTCCAGGATCCCCACCAACTGCTCCTGCCAGTAGACAGGCACGGCCCCCCGGATGCCATAGCCTGTGGCTCCCTTTTCCAGCCCGTAAACCTCCCGCCGCTTCGTCAACACGTCCTGGATCTGCCTGCGGTACGTCCACAGCTCGTCCCCGTATTGGTACAAGCGATGGAGACGCAAGAACGAACGTCCCGGGGGCACTTCGAAATGGAACTGGTGGATCCCATAATGCCGTTTCATGAACTCGTAAGCGGGATAACAGAGCTGAAGCAGCCGCACCCGGTCCCTGTCGGCCAAAGCTTTGGCGATTTCTGGATTGCGGGCGAATCCGGAGGCCAGTGAAACCGCCCACTGGCCACGAAGTTCCAAGGTATGCAGAAAAGTTTTGTAAAAACTTTCCAGCCTCTGGTGTTCTTGCCTTTGGATGAGCGTGTTCTGGCTGAGGATGGCCAGCCAAACCAGAGAACACGTCCCAAAAAAGGCCAGGACGATAAAGGGCACAATGAGACGATACCGCAGCGGCAGAGTTCTCAGGCGATTCAAAGTCCGTGACCCTTTCTCTGTTCCCAGGACCATCCCATCCGAGGAAGATACTGGCTGCCGGCCGAAACCCATGCGCCCATCCCACAGCACCGAACGACTCGAGGAAGCTATTTCTCGGGGACTTCCCCTTGAATGAAGGCGCACGCCTCCCGCAACCGCCGAACGACTGCGTCTTTTCCTAAGATATCCATAATTTCGAAGAGTCCAGGACTGGCGGTCACGCCCGTCAAGGCGACGCGCACCGGCTGAGCAATTTTTCCAAGCTTCACACCCATCTCTTCGGCCAATTCCCTAAAAATCTTTTCGACAGATTCTTCGGTGAAACGGTCCAGCTCCTGGAGCCGCGCGATGAGGAGTTGTAACGGCCGAATCATATCCGGAGTCAGGAACTTTTGCGCCGCTTGGGCGTCGTAGTCCACCTCGTCCACCAGGTAGAAACGCATCGCTTCGGCCATTTCTTTGAGCGTTCGGGAGCGTGGTTGGAGTGTCACCACGGCGCGTTCCAGAAAAGCCTCGTCTTTTTGGGGCAGGTTCAATGCCTGAAGGAAGGGCTTGATTAGCTCCTTGAGCTCCGACGGCTTTTTCTCGCGGATGTAATGGGCGTTGAGCCAGAGGAGCTTTTCCATATCGAAAACGCTCGCTGAAGATCCGACACGATCCAGATCGAATTTCTCGATGAGCTCCTCTCGGCTGAAAATTTCTTGATCTCCGTACGACCACCCGAGCCGCACCAGGTAGTTGACCAGGGCTTCAGGAAGGAATCCCATGTCTTTATAGGCCATGACCGATGTGGCGCCGTGGCGCTTTGAGAGCCTGGTGCGGTCTTGGCCGAGGATCATGGGCACATGAGCAAATCGGGGCAGAGGGGCGGCTAAGGCCTGGTACAGAAGGATCTGACGAGGAGTATTGTTGACATGATCATCGCCTCGGATGACGTGCGTGATGCCCATGGAGACGTCGTCCACCACCACAGCGAAATTGTACGTGGGCATGCCGTCGCTTCTCATCAGTACCAAGTCATCCAATTCCGCATTGTCAAACTCGATGGGCCCTTTGACCATGTCGTTCAGGACGGTGGTGCCGGCCAGAGGGCAGCGGAAACGCACGACACGACCCGCACCGGGCCCTAAGCCTTTTTCCCGGCATCGACCGTCGTATTTGGGCTTCTTCCCGGCCTGCAGGGCTTCCTGGCGACGCCTCTCCACATCTTCCGGCGAGCATTCACAGTAGTACGCGTGCCCGGTATCCAAAAGCTTTTGAAGATACTCCCGATACAGGTCCATGCGCTGTGTTTGATAAAACGGCCCTTGGTCCCAATCCATGCCGAGCCATTCCATGGCATCGAGAATAGCGCGGATGGATTCTTCTGTGGACCTCTCCAGGTCCGTATCCTCAATGCGCAAAATGAAAACTCCTCCATGGCGGCGGGCAAAAAGCCAATTGAACAAGGCGGTTCGAGCGCCGCCAATGTGCAGGTATCCAGTGGGGCTTGGAGCAAAGCGAGTGATGATGGTTTCCATGAATTAAGAATCTCCTCAGCTGTCTTGAGTGGGAAAAAGCGTGCTATTTTTACGCGCCATGGGGGTAGCCATTGACGTAAAAGACAGGTTATCGCTTAACACAAAGGAGTAGAGTTCTCAAGAAGCGCAGCGCGCCACGCCCTCAGTGCAAACCCCAGGACAGGAGTCGAGCATGGAATGGAAAGCCTTGAACGAAAAACGACGTTCGGTCAACTTTTTTGACCCGTCTGTCACCCTCACTCTTTCAGACCTTCGCAAGATCTACGACGCGGCTAAGCTGGCGCCTTCATCGTTCAACCTGCAACCGTGGAAGGTCGTAGCGGTTCTTTCCGACGAAGAGAAACAAAAGCTTCGGGCTGTGGCCATGAACCAGCCTAAGGTGACGGAGGCGTCGGCCGTTTTGGTCCTTTTTGGAAACACGCATCAGTATTCAGAAAGCCAAGACGTGTTCGACGATTGGGTGGCTCGGGGTTACATGAAAGCGGAGGCCCTGCCTCAAGTCCGGGCCGTGACCGAACGCCTCTACAGCGGAGAACGGGCCATCGGCTTTGTTTCCCGCAATGTCGGCTTGTTCGCCATGAATCTTATGTTCGCCGCCCTCGATCAAGGCTGGGACACTCACCCCATGGATGGGTTTGACATTGACGGAGTGCGAAACCTCTTCGGCCTCGACCCCAAGTATGTCCCGGTCATGCTCATCGCCATCGGCAAGAAACGGGAAGACGCGACGTTGCTCCCGCGCGGCATGCGCCGAGCGTTTGAAGAAGTCTTCACGATCCGATAGGAATCGCATCCGCGCATGGATGCCCGGCGCATGATTTTGGGCCCTCCGGGGGGCAGTGTATCTGGGTTGGACGGATAGTTCCCGACCTCCTTCGGGGGTTCAAAGTGTGCTTGACAGAGGGAGCGCGATGCCTATACTCAACGCTTTACTCGTGACCATGTGAGGTTTGCATGAAGATACGTATCGACGAAATCCCAGAATCCGGGCGCATGCTCCATGTCCACTGGACTCAGGACCGTTTGGAACGCATGCTCCCTCCCAGCGACCCCAAGGGGTTTGCTTTGTCACGCCCGCTCAACGTGGATCTGGAAATCCAGAGGAAGGCGGATCACATTGAGGTCACGGGAACCATTGCGGGCCAATTGACGCTCACGTGCGACCGGTGCCTCGATGAGTACACGACGATGCTGGCCCGTCCCGTGCGGGTGCTCCTTTTCCAAGAGAACCTCGGCCCGAACGACGAGGAAGTGGAACTGGAACCCGATGAGCTGGATTATGAGTTTTTCGATGGGGAGGTCATTGAAGTGGACCGCATGATCGCCGAAGAAGTGTTTTTGGAACTCCCCATCCGATGCCTGTGCTCCGAAGCCTGTCGAGGGTTGTGCCCGGGTTGCGGCGCCAACTTGAATCGGGAACCCTGTCTCTGTTCACAGAAAAAGGCCTCTTCACCCTTTGAGGCTCTGAGAAACCTTAAACTTGGAAGTCCCTGACGCTGCGCATCAAGGAGAGACTGTCATGGCCGTACCCAAAAGAAGAACGTCCAAATCGAGAAGAGACAAACGGCGGAGCCACCTCCACCTGACGGCTCCCTCATTTTCCACATGCCCCCAATGCCATGAGCCGTGCATGCCCCATCGCATTTGCCCGTCGTGCGGATACTACAAGGGCAAGCAGGTCTTGGTCACGGAAGAAGTCTAAGCCGGGGGCGTTGACCTTTGAATGGCTGGATCGATGGTCATCGCCGTAGATGCCATGGGGGGGGATGCGGCCCCCGATGCGATCGTGCAGGGGGTGATTCAGGCGTCGACCCGCACCACCGCACGACTCCTTCTCGTCGGTGACGAGAAACGCCTCCATCGATGTCTAGCCGCCACGCCGCATTCACCGGCCGTCGATGTCCTCCATGCCCCGGAAACGGTGGACATGGGGGACATCGGCCCATTGGCCCTCCGAAAAAAAAAGCTTTCCTCCCTCTATGTGGCCCTGGACCAGTTGCATCGCGGCACAGCCGATGCCGTCGTAAGTGCCGGGAACAGTTCGGCCATCGTGGCCACGGCGACGCATCATGTGGGGCTGATCCCGGGGTTGAAGCGGCCGGCCTTAGGCGTATTGCTCCCGTCCTTCGGATCGGATGTACTTTTGGCCGATGCCGGCGCCCATAGCGAATCGGGCAGCATCCATCTGGCCCAAACGGTTTTCCTGGCGGCCTCTTTTCTCAAGCATTCCTGCGGCCGCCCCAATCCGAACATCGGCCTCCTCAATATCGGACATGAACCGACCAAAGGGCCTCGTGCCATTCGCGGCGCCGTCAAGCTTCTCGCCGAAACCACCGACCGGAATCTTTGTTATGTGGAGCCGCACATGCTTTTCAGCGGCGGTGTGGACGCCGCGGTGTGCGACGGTTTTGTGGGGAACGCTTTACTGAAACTCCTGGAGGGTGTGGCCGCGGCGGCCCGTCACTGCCTCTGTGCCGGAGCGGGCAAAAAGGAACAACCATTTCGGGATGATACGGCACCGGCACCTCAGCAATGGCTTTACCGACTCGCCCACAGGGAGCTGGGAGCCGCTCCCTTACTCGGCGTGCGCAAAACGGTTCTCATCGCCCACGGACGCTCTGGAGCCGCAGAGATCGCCAACGCCATCCTGGAGGCCGAAAGATTCGCCCGGCAAGGTCTATGCCAACGTATGGAAAGGGATTCCGACCTCTTGGAACATCTGGCGGCCGTGCGTGGGCATTATGCCCGATGGATGCTCGCGGGACTCAAAGGCCCCTGGCGTTTCGGTTCAAAATAGGTGGAACCCGTTAAAGGAGGACAGCTGTGAATTATTTCTTGTCCGAAGAACAGCAAATGATTCGCGAGCTTGCTGAGCAAATCGCCCGGGAAAAGATCCGACCCGTACGGGCTCAGTTGGACGAAGCCGAGGAGTTTCCCACGGAGATCTTGAAGATCCTCGCACAATCCGATCTATTCGGTGTCTCCATCCCTGAAGAATACGGCGGGATGGGCGGGGGCATACTGGAGAATTGCCTGGCAGTCGAACAATTGGCTCGAGCGTGCATTGGGGTGGCCACATCTTACGCCGCTAGCGGTCTCGGGGCTTATCCCATCTTGCTTTATGGATCTGAAGCTCAAAAAGCCGCCTACCTCCCGGATATCGCCGCAGGGAAGAGACTGGCGGCCTTCGCCGTGACGGAGTCGGGAGCCGGAAGCGATGTGACGGCCATTCGCACGACCGCGGTGAGAGACGGTGATTTCTACGTGCTGAACGGCACCAAACAATGGATCACCAATGGGGGTGAAGCGGATATCTACAGTGTTCTTGCCGTCACGGACAAAACCAAGGGACCTCGAGGGGCCAGCTTTTTCATCGTGGAAAAGGGCGATCCCGGCTTCACTTTTGGGAAAAAAGAAAAGAAATTGGGCATCCGCGCCTCAGCCACCCGCGAACTGGTTTTCCAGGATTGCCGGATCCCCAGAGATCGGCTGATCGCCCGGGAAGGCATGGGTTTCATCATCGCCATGAAAACTTTCGACAAATCCCGCCCCGGCATCGGGGCTCTGGGAGTGGGACTCGCTCAGGGAGCCTTGGATATCGCCGCGGAATACGCCCGAAAGCGCGTCCAGTTCGGCAAACCCATCATCACCTTTCAGGCTATCCAGCACAAACTGGCCGACATGGCTATCAAGACGGAAGCCGCCCGCGCCTTGATTTACTGCGCTGCGCGCCATTTGGACACTGACCCGCCCGATGCAGGGAAGGTCGCAGCCATGTGCAAGGTGTTTGCCAGTGACACGGCCATGGAGGTCACCACGGAAGCGGTTCAGATCTTGGGCGGCTACGGATACATGCGGGACTATCCCGTAGAAAAGATGTTCCGAGACGCCAAAATTCTCCAAATCTACGAGGGGACCAACGAAATTCAGCGGAACATCATCGGCCAGGAGATCAACAAGGAATACGGGCGATTGAAGGAAACCTTCTTCTAATCACAGCAACCGACGGACTGGGCCATGAAAATCGTCGTGTGTATCAAACAAGTCCCTGATGCCAAGAACGTGCGCATCGACCCTCAGACACACACGCTGGTGCGCCAAGGGGTGGATTCCATCATCAACCCATTTGACCTATTCGCCGTGGAGGCGGCTCTGCGCCTGAAAGATCGGCACGGAGCCCACATCACCGTGATGACCATGGGACCTCCCCAGGCAGAAGAGGCCTTACGGGAAGTGCTCTCCAGAGGTGTGGACGATGCCGTATTGTTGAGCGATCGGGCTTTTGCAGGATCGGATACCTGGGCAACAGCCACCACCCTCGCTGCAGCGATCCGCAAGCTGGGCGACATTTCTCTCGTGGTGTGCGGCAAGCAGGCCATCGATGGGGACACGGCCCAGGTGGGCCCGGAATTAGCCACCCTCCTGGATATCCCCTACGCCACGTTCGTCAAAGAGATCGTTCTGGAAGACGCCGGGCATCTTCAGGTGGTGCGCAAAACCGACGAAGGCACGGAGACGTGGCGGCTGCCACTCCCCGCCCTCGTAACCGTGCTGCGTGATGTGGGTGATCCTCGTGTCCCATCCCTCAAACATAAAATGCGCGCCAAGAAAGCTGCGATCCCTGTGTGGGGGATCGCCCATGTGGGGCTTTCTGAAGAACAGGTCGGACTTCGAGGATCCTTCACGCAGGTGGTGCGTGTCTTCAGCCCACCGAGACGCGCGGACCGATGGATGCTGGAAGGGACGGTGAATGAGCAGGTGGAAAAACTTTATCAATATCTGAAGGAAGCCAAGGTTCCCGGGATATGAAAGCGCTGATCGATCTGCAAAAGTGTACGGCCTGCGGAGTCTGCCAGGATGCGTGCCCCGTGGGTGCCATCACGGTCCCTGAAACCCACGCTGTGGTGTCCGATGACTGCACCCTCTGCGGCATGTGCGTCGATACGTGCGAATTCCAGGCCATCCGCCTCCCGGAGGTGGGTACCGGAACGGCCGCCGACGCGGCGGCTTACCAGGGCATTTGGGTCTATGCAGAGTGGCGCCATGGTACGGTCCACCGGGTGAGTTACGAACTCGTGAGCGCGGCCCGACGCCTGGCGGACAAAAAGGGAGCGCCGTGCGGGGCCGTCCTATTGGGAGAAAATGTTGGTGAGGCTGCCGAGGGACTGCTCCAATACGGAGCCGACGTGGTGTATGTGGTGGACCACCCCGCCCTGAGACATTTCACAGACGAAGCCTATAGCCGCTGTCTGGTGGAACTGGTTCGCCAGAAGAAGCCGGAAATTCTCCTGGCTGGCGCCACATCCATAGGTCGCTCCTTTATCCCTCGCGTGGCAGCCTTGCTCCACACTGGACTCACGGCGGACTGTACCGATCTGGACATCGGCGACGATGGACTTCTCCTGCAGACCCGTCCAGCCTTCGGCGGCAACGTCATGGCCACCATCATCTGCCCCTACGGCCGCCCCCAGATGGCCACGGTGCGTCCCCGGGTCATGCACCCGGTCATCAGTCCGCGAAACGGTCGCATCGAAAAGGTTTCTTTGCCCGAGGATGTCTTCCGCACCCGAGTGGAAGTCCTTAAAGTCATCCCGGAAGAAGACACGACCGCCAAGTTGTCGGAAGCCGAGGTGATCGTCTCCGGAGGTCGGGGCCTGCAGAAAGCGGAAAACTTCCGGATGGTGGAAGAACTGGCGCGGCTCCTCAATGGAGCTGTCGGCGCTTCACGGAGCGCCGTGGAAGAGGGTTGGGCTCCTGTGTCCCGCCAAGTGGGCCAAACCGGGCAAACCGTCTCCCCGACGCTCTACATCGCGATCGGCATCTCGGGGGCAATTCAGCACATCGTCGGGATGCAGGGATCCAAGATCATTGTGGCTGTGAACAAGGATCCGGAAGCACCCATCTTTGATGTCGCCTCCTGCGGGGTGGTGGCCGACCTTTTCGAGTTTGTTCCGGCCTTGATCGAACGCATCAAACGAGGCGCCTCATCGCCGGAAGAGTCCCGTGGCGAGAACGGAACGACCGTTGAAACGCCGCTTCGGCCCACGAACGGCGGCTGAATCTTAAAAAGACAAAGGGATATGCATCACCGGCCTGCGGCTCCGTCCCGGACATCTCCGGACGAGGCCGGCCAGATGTAAACACTTGAGAGGCTCGGGGAGAGGATGCCGAGCGGGCCGAGCACACAACAGGGAGGTCCCCATGGCGCAGACCAAAGTGGTTCTGGTGACAGGCGCAAGCCGGGGTATCGGTCGGGCCATTGCTGTCAGTTTTGCCGAGCCCGGCACAACGGTGGTGGTGAATTATCGGTCAGGTCGGGACGCCGCGGAGGAAACGGCGCGGACCGTTACGGAACGGGGGGCCCAGGCGTTTCTTTGCCCCTTTGACGTCTCCCATCCTGAGGAGGTCAAAGCGGCCTTCAAGGAAATCACCGACGCTCATGGCCGATTGGACGTTCTCGTGAACAATGCGGCCATCACCCGGGACAACATCTTGCCTCGACTGAAGGAATCCGATTGGGATGAGGTCATGGCGGTGAACCTCAAAGGGGTCTTCCTCTGCTGCCAGGCCGCCATGCGCCCCATGCTCAAACAGCGATACGGTCGCATCATCACGGTCACCTCCGTTGTGGGCTTTACAGGAAATGCCGGGCAGTGCAATTATGCAGCGGCGAAAGCCGGCATCGTGGGCCTGACTCGGTCACTCGCTCGGGAGGTGGTTTCCCGAAACATCACCGTGAATGCCGTCGCCCCGGGCTATATTGAAACGGAAATGACCCAAAGCCTCTCTGAAGACGCCCGTCACGCTCTTCTGGCTCAAATTCCCGCCGGGCGGACGGGAACACCGGAAGAGGTCGCCGCGGCGGTGCGGTTTTTGGCTTCTGAAGAAGCCGGGTATATCACAGGGCAGGTCCTCCATGTGAACGGCGGGATGTTTATGGGATAAACGGCAAGGCGGCATACGAACACCGCGAACGAACGACGAGGGGATTATGGCACAAGGTGAGAAGCGACGGGTGGTGGTCACGGGACTGGGCTTGGTGACACCTTTGGGAGTCGGGGTGGAACAGAACTGGACCAATGTGGTGAACGGTGTTTCCGGCATCGGTATGATCACTCGATTCGACACCGAGGGATTCGCCACACGGATTGCCGGAGAGGTCAAAGGGTTTCAGCCCGAAGACTTCATCCCGAAAAAAGACCTGCGCAAGATGGACATTTTCTTGACCTACGCCATTGCGGCGGCGCAGCTGGCGGTCCAGGACGCCTCCTTGACCATCGAGGCTTCAGAGAGTTCGCGAGCGGGCGTTGTCATGGGCTGCGGACTGGGCGGGCTCACCACCATTGAAGAATGCCACAAAACGCTGCTCCAGTCGGGACCTCGGAAGATCAGCCCGTTCTTCATCCCCATGCTCATCGGGAACATGGCCCCGGGGCTCATTTCCATTCAGCATCGCGCGAAAGGACCGAACCTTTCCATCCAAACGGCCTGCGCGGCGGGCACCCACGCTATCGGGCACGCCTTTCACCTCATTCGGGATGGAGCCGCCGACATTATGATCACCGGCGGGGTCGAGTCCACCATCACTCCCCTCTGTGTCGGGGGCTTCAATGCCATGAGGGCGCTTTCCACACGGAACGATGAACCGGAAAAGGCGTCTCGACCTTTTGACAAAGACCGCGACGGTTTCGTGCTCGGTGAAGGCAGCGCGGTGCTCATTTTGGAAGAAGCGAAAAGGGCCGAGAAGCGAGGGGCGCGCATTTATGCAGAAGTGATCGGCTTTGGCGCCTCAGGCGATGCCTACCACATGACGGCACCGGCCCCCGACGGCGAGGGGGCTGTCCTGTGCATGCGCGCCGCCCTTGAAGATGCGGGGATTGCTCCCCACGAAGTGGATTACATCAATGCCCACGGAACATCCACGGACCTGAACGACCGGCTGGAAACCTTAGCCATCAAGACCGTTTTTGGGGATCACGCGAAGCAATTGGCAGTCAGCTCCACCAAGTCCATGACAGGCCACCTGCTGGGGGCCGCCGGGGGCGTCGAAGGCGCTTACACCGTGCTGGCCGTATATCATGACCTGATTCCGCCGACCATCAACTATGAAAACCCCGATCCGGACTGTGATTTAGACTATGTCCCGAACACGGCGCGAAAAGCCACGGTACGGATCGCCATGTCCAATTCTTTCGGCTTCGGCGGCACCAACGGGACCGTGGTTTTCCGGAAGTGGACGGAAGAAAGATAAACGGGTGTGTTGACATCTTGAGAGTGTTCCCCCATGAAGATCATGATCGGTGCCGACCACGCCGGCTTCGAACTGAAAGAAAAGGTTGCCGCGCATCTCAGAAATCGCGGTCATGATGTCCAGGACATTGGAACCTATAGTCTGGACTCCGTGGACTATCCCACATATGCGTTTACCGTGGCTCGAGCCGTAGCCCAGGGAATCGTCGACCGGGGTATTCTCATCTGCGGCAGCGGCATCGGGATGTCCATGGCGGCAAACCGCATCCCCGGCGTGCGGGCCGTGTTGGCGAGTGAGCCTTATGCCGCCAAAATGAGTCGGCGTCATAACGACAGCAATGTGTTATGTCTCGGCGGACGTTTCATCGGCCCCGATCTGGCTTTGGAAATCGTGGATGTGTGGCTGGAGGAAAATTTTGAAGGGGGCCGACATTCCCGCCGTCTGAATCTGTTGGATAATCCTTCCTCGGGGGGTGACCGCTGATGAACCTTCACTCATTGGAGAAAACGGACCCTGCCATTGCCAAGGTCCTTTCTGACGAAGAAACACGGCAGCGAACCAAGCTGGAGCTCATCGCTTCGGAAAACTTTGTCAGTGATGCCGTGAGGATCGCCCAAGGATCCATCCTGACCAACAAGTACGCCGAAGGATACCCCGGACGACGCTATTATGGCGGTTGTGAGCATGTGGACGTGGCCGAATCTCTCGCGCAGGAGCGTGCCAAGGCTCTTTTCGGTTGTCGTTACGCCAACGTCCAGCCCCATTCCGGATCCCAGGCCAACATGGCCGTCTATTTTGCTCTTCTCGAACCGGGCGACACCATTATGGGTATGGATCTGCGGCAGGGAGGTCACCTGACCCATGGAAGTCCTGTTAGTTTCTCGGGCCGGTTGTTCCAGGTCGTTTCCTATGGTGTCCACCCGGAAACGGAAACCATCGACTTCGACCAAATGATCCGGCTCGCCCGACAACATCGCCCGAAACTCATTGTCGCGGGCGCCAGCGCTTATCCGCGGATTATCGATTTTGGGCGCTTTCGCGAGGTCTGTGACGACATTGGGGCCATACTCATGGTGGATATGGCCCACATTGCAGGTCTTGTCGCCGCCGGAGTCCATCCCAACCCCATCCCTTACGCCCATGTGGTCACCTCCACGACCCATAAGACCCTACGAGGTCCTCGGGGCGGCCTGATCCTTTCCGACGACCTGGATCTTGGAAAAAAGTTGGACAGCCAGATATTTCCCGGTATTCAGGGCGGCCCGCTGATGCATGTGATTGCTGCCAAGGCGGTGGCCTTCCACGAAGCCCTCCAGCCGGCATTCAAAGAATATCAACACCGGATCGTGAACAACAGTAAGGCTCTCGCGGCCGAACTGCTCTCCTACGGGTATCGGCTGGTGTCCGGCGGCACCGATAACCATCTCATGCTCGTAGACCTGAGAAACAAGGGCCTGACAGGGAAAATCGCTGAAGAGACGCTCGACCACGCGGGGATCACGGTGAACAAGAATTCTATTCCCTTCGATCCCCAAAAACCCAACATCGCCAGCGGCATTCGAATCGGAACGGCTGCGGTCACCACGAGGGGCATGAATCCGTCGCATATGGCGCACATCGCCCATTTTATCCACCAGGCCCTTAGCGCCGTCGGAGATGAGAAACGCCTGGCTGAGCTTAAAAGGGATGTGGCAGAGTTTTGTCAACAATTTCCGCTTCATGCCGGATCGGAAGAACGCCCGGAAGCCTGGTCGGGAGAACCGCAAAAAACTTCATCTATCAAAGCAGGAGGCGTTTCCCTATAGGGACCTTCTCGCTGACCAAACCCCATCACCGGTCTGGCTGAACCGTAAACAAGATCCAGGGTAGACCCCGGCGATTTTGTCCAAGATGCGGAAGCTCGCATAAGAGGCGGATGCCCATTGTTCAAGAACCTTCGGCCGACGAGATGTGGAGGAGCCGGCCGGCCAAGTCCTTCCACCGAAGGAGCTCAAGGGGGAGGCGGCAGAGATCTTGTCCCATGATTTTGTCTGCCGGAGACGGTGCCGGCGGAACGACGGGCGGAACGAGATTTTCCGTGTCTCGACGACAATGGTTCCACACGGACGGCGCGGACAACGCAGGGGACCTCCCCGCCCCCATACACGGTCCCTCAGGGTTTGAGAAGCTCATGAACAAATCCTTGCCGCACGACGAATATTTTATGCGCCGGGCCATCCGGCTGGCTCGGAGGGGATTCGGCCACACGAGTCCCAACCCCATCGTCGGCGCCGTGGTGGTCCGAGACGGGCGCATCGTCGGCGAAGGATATCACCTGCGCCTTGGAGGCCCGCATGCAGAAGTACATGCCTTGCGGGAGGCGGCGGAGGCGGCGCGAGGGGCGACTCTTTACGTGACTCTAGAGCCGTGCAACCACTACGGCCGCACACCCCCGTGTACCGAGGCCATCATCCAGGCGGGGATCACCCGGGTGGTCATCGGCATGGCCGATCCCAATCCGAAGGTGGCGGGGGGCGGAGGCCATAGGCTCCAGCAGGCCGGAATGTCGGTCATGTGGGGTGTGCTGGAACGCGAATGCCGCCTGCTGAATCAGCCGTTCATCAAGTGGGTCACCCGAGGACGCCCCTATGTCACCCTCAAATGCGCCGCCACGTTGGACGGGCGCATCGCCACCCGAACAGGGGATTCCCGCTGGGTGAGCAACGAAAAGTCACGCCGCTTCACCCATTACTTGCGCGCCACTTCCGATGCGGTCCTCGTGGGTATCGGCACGGCCGTGGCCGACGACCCACTTCTGACGGCCCGTTTGAGGAAAGGACCCCGCCGTCAACCGCTGCGGGTCATCTTGGACACCCACGGACGGCTGCCCTTGGCGTCTCAACTGGTTCAAACCGCTCAGCAGAGCCCGGTTTTCTTGGCGTGCGGAGAAAACGCGCCGAAAACGGCCAGAGAACGCCTCGCCGCTCACGGTGTGGAAGTCATGACCTTTCCGGCGCCAGAAGAAACCGGCGTGAATTTGGGCGCCGTTTTGGATGAGCTGGGACGGCGTGCCGTCACCAGTGTTTTGGTGGAGGGCGGAGCGCGCATCCACGGGGCGTTCCTCCAAGAAGCCCTAGCCGATAACGTCCATATTTTTTTTGCCCCGAAAATCCTGGGCGATGCACTCGGAGTGCCCATGTTTCAGGGCGGGCCGCGGCCTTTCATGAGCGATGCGGTGCCCCTTTATGATTGCCGGGTGCGGCGGTTTGACGACGATGTCTTGATCTCCGGGCGATTTCATCCCGAATTGTACTGAAGGACCGCCGCAGATGATGTGGGAGAACGACGAGGGAGAAAATCCGAGGTTTTCTTGATGTTTACCGGACTCGTGGAATGCCGGGGGACAGTGTTGCGCGTGGAGCGCCAGGGCGTGGATGGCCGAATGGTGCTTCGATCGGAACGGCTTTATCCGGATATGTCGCTCGGCGAAAGCATTGCCGTGGACGGGGCGTGCCTCACCGTGGTCGCTTTTGACGGTGCCGTTTTCACCGTGGATGTGTCTGCAGAGACTCTGTCCAAAACCACGCTCGGAACCAAAAGCCCGGGCTCGACGGTCAACCTGGAGCGGGCCCTGAGGCTCGGCGATCGTCTCGGAGGCCACCTCATGCAGGGCCACGTGGACGGCGTCGGCACCCTTCTGCAAAAGAAGATGGAAGGCCGATCCTGGCGATTCTACTTCAGTGTGCCGGAAGACCTTTCCCTCTTCATCGTCCCGAAGGGTTCCATCGCCGTCAACGGCGTCAGCCTCACGGTCAACGGGTGCGCACCCGGCCGGTTCGATGTGAACGTGATTCCCCACACCGCGGACGTCACCACACTGGGAATGCTGGCCCCGGGAGACCACGTCAACATTGAGACGGACATCATCGCCAAATATGTGCAAAAGATGCTGCACGCCTGGACAAAGGCCCCTCCCGGCGATTCGAAGGCCAAACCCGGGGGCTTGGACGCCGCCTTCCTAAAAGAGCACGGCTTCCTCTGAAGGAAAGCCGTCTTGAGTCTCATCACCCACCGTGTTATAGGTCACGCGTCTCATCGCCCAAATCTTTCGGGTCGGTTGAAGGCGGAGGATACAAAGTCTCCTCCATCTTTGAGGTGAAGGGAGTTTTCTCATGCCACTGGCAACGATTCCTGAGGCCCTGGAGGACATCCGCCAGGGCAAGATGGTCATTTTGGTCGACGATGAAGATCGGGAAAATGAAGGCGATCTTTGCATCGCCGCCGAAAAGGTCACCCCGGAAGCCATCAATTTCATGGCCAAATACGGTCGCGGCCTGATCTGCCTCGCGCTCACCCCGGAGTGGGTGGATCGGCTGCAGCTTCCCATGATGGTACAGCATAACAAGTCATCTTTCGGGACGGCGTTCACCGTCTCCATCGAGGCTCGAACAGGTGTGACCACAGGAATCAGCGCCGCGGACCGGGCCCACACCATTTTGACGGCCGTCGCTGATGATGCGAAACCCGAGGACTTGGTCAGTCCGGGACACGTGTTTCCTCTTCGGGCAAGAAAGGGCGGCGTTCTTGTGCGCACCGGCCAGACGGAAGGGTCCGTGGACCTGGCCCGGCTCGCCGGTTTGAAACCCGCGGGCGTGATCTGTGAAATCATGAAAGACGACGGCACCATGGCCCGCATGCCGGACCTTGAAAAATTCGCCGCCGAACACGACCTCAAGATCGTCACCATCGCCGATCTCATCGAATACCGCATGCGCACCGAAAGCTTTGTGCAACGGGTCGCGGAAGCCAAGCTCCCCAGCAAATACGGTGAAGATTTCCGAGTGATCGCGTACAGAAACGCCATCGATGAGTTTACCCACCTGGCCTTGGTCAAAGGATCCTTCGGTCCGGGCGATGAGGTCCTGGTGCGCGTCCATTCCGAATGTCTCACCGGAGACGTGTTCGGTTCTCTTCGGTGCGACTGCGGCGATCAGCTGCGGGCGGCCATGCGGCAAATCAACCGGGAAGGCCGGGGTGTGCTGCTCTACATAAGGAACCATGAGGGGCGAGGCATCGGGCTGGTCAATAAGCTGAAGGCCTATGCCCTTCAGGAACAGGGATACGACACCGTAGAAGCCAACGAAGCTTTGGGATTCAAAGCCGATCTTCGCGACTACGGAATCGGCGCCCAGATTCTCGTGGATTTGGGGGTGCGCAAGATGCGCCTGATGACGAACAACCCAAAGAAAATCGTCGGCCTTCAGGGGTATGGCATCACCGTGACGGAAAGGGTTCCTATCGAAATCGAACCCAACGAATGCAACTTTCATTATCTGAAGACCAAGTGTCGAAAAATGGGTCACGTTCTCCAGTGCTTCACATCAGAAGGGGTTGAGCATGAAAGTGCATGAAGGCCTATTGCGCTCCGAAGGTCTGGCGTTTGGGATCGTGGTCAGCCGTTTCAACGACTTCATCTGTGAACGGCTATTGGGCGGCGCCTTAGACGCCCTCAAGAGAACCGGAGCCAGTGAGGAGCGCATCGAGGTATTCCGGGTACCGGGGGCGTACGAAATTCCGCTGGCCGCCAAGAAGCTGGCTTCCAGCGGCCGCTTTGACGCCGTAATCTGCCTCGGGGCCGTCATTCGAGGGGCGACGCCTCATTTTGATTACGTCGCCAATGAAGTGGCCAAGGGGATCGCCACAGTGTCCTTGGAAACTTCCGTGCCTGTGACCTTCGGGGTCCTCACGACGGACACCTTGGAACAGGCCATTGAACGCGCGGGATCCAAAGCGGGGAACAAGGGCTTCGAAGCCGCCATGGCGGCAGTGGAAATGGCGAATCTCATGAAAGTCATGTAAAAAGCCCTATGGGAACACGTCGACAAGCCCGAGAAATGGCCCTTCAGGTGCTCTACCAGATGGACCTTAACCGGATGGCGCCGGACCGCGCCTTCGAATTGGCGTGCGAATGCTTCGAACTGCCGAAGGAACCCCGAGCGTTTGCCAAGATCCTCGTAGACGGCGTCAGTGCGCATCGGCAGGACATTGATCAGCACCTGGCCTCCGCGTCCGAACACTGGCGCCTTGACCGGATGTCTCCCGTGGATCGCAACATCCTGCGCATTGCCCTTTACGAGATGCTCTATCGGGATGACATCCCACCCCGGGTGTCCATCAACGAAGCCATCGAGTTGGCCAAGCGCTTCGGATCCCAAGAATCGGGCGCCTTCATCAATGGTGTGCTGGACAAAATTTACCACGAAAGTCCGGCATTTTCGGCCCGGGCCGAAGATGTTTAAGCTCCTTTCGATGCGATGACTTGGTGAATGCGCACCGCCAAGGAATCGTATTCGAAAGGTTTGATGGCCACCCCGCAGAAGCCGTAGCGGTGATAGTCCACGATCACGGGGTCAAAGGCATACCCGCTGGCCACGAAAGCCCGGACATCCGGGTCCAGACGCTTCAGTTCTTGCAAAACTTCCACGGCCCCCGATCCTCCGCGTAAGGTCAGATCGAGAATCACCGCATCGAAGCGCTCACCGTTGATCATGTGCGCTCCGTACAACTCCACGGCTTCACGGCCGTCGGCAGCCAATGTCACATCGAACCCTTTGAGCCGAAGAATTTCCCCCAAGGTTTCTCGAACGATTTGCTCATCATCCATGATGAGAATTCGGCCTGCGTAAAGGCGGGACACACCGTGAGGCCCTTGCACGGCATCCTCTGCAGCGGTCAACGGCACTTCTGAGGGGAGCCGCACAACGAGCCGCGTGCCCAATGCCTCGTCAGAACACGCGAGGATATGGCCGCCATGCCGGCGAATCACGGCGTAAGCGCCACACACCTTCAAGCCTTTCCCCACCGCAAAATTTCTCAGTGCGTAGGGATCAAAGAGGCGCTCCAATTCCCCGAGCGTAAAACGAACTTCCGGAGCACTGAGCGCAATGCAGACCATCGGACAGCGGCACGTGTCCACAGCCCCCTGAAGGTTATCTTTAGAATCGCTTCTCACTTCCAGATGAATCCCTTTTGCCCCCCGATGAATAAAAATGTCCGAAGCCAAATCCACAAGAGCCTGTGTCAAAAGCTCTGCATCAATGGATAAGTTTGGCAAGATGTGGGAGAGGTTCGTAAAAATGGGCACCTTCAGAGCGGTCAACGCCGGCATGAGATGATGCGTGATAAAATTATTTGTCGTGATTGAGCTTCGTTTCAGGCCGCCTCCATCGGCGAAGCTTAAAAGCCTTCGGGTGATTTCTTCAGCTCGACTGCACGCCTTCTCCGCGGCGCAGAGCCGATCATACAGACGGCTTTCCGGATCGGCGTCGATTTTCGCCAATGAGAGGTTCCCAACGACACCCGAAAGGATGTTGTTGAAATCGTGGGCTATCCCTTGGGCCATCACAGCCAGGGATTCCAGCTTCTGAGCCCGCAGGCGCTCGGTCAGGGCGGCGCGGCGTTCGTGAACATCCCGGCAGACCATGACAATCGCCGTTTTCCCCTGCAGAATCAGAGGATTCAGGGTCAGCTCCACGTCCAGGATGCGCCCATCGAGGGCTTTCAATTGAGTTTCAAGCATTTTTCCTGCGTTGTCGCGCATGGCTTCCGAGAGCTGCCGGTGCAGGGACTGTCTGTCTGCCATCACCAAATCCAAAAATGTCAAACCCGCAGGCAGCTCGCTCCCCGAACCCACCAAAGCGACAAAGGCGGGATTGGTTTCCAGGATCTGCCAGGAATCCGATTCCACAACGCAGATGCCGTCCTTGATATTTTGAACGACAGCGGTGTAGCGCCTTTCTTGCTCCCTGAGAGCGCTTAGAACCGCCTTCACCTGGCTCAGATCCAAAGAGATTTCCATGACTCCGGACAAAACCCCTTCGTCCGAGTGGACCGGATAGGCGCGCACGGCCCAGAATCTCCCATCCATCGTACGATGTTCCGTGCTGACGGCCATTCCCGTGAGGATCACCCTATGGACGACACAACCGGCGCATGGTGCCGCTTGCCCGTAAAAAACCTCGTAGCAACGTCGACCCAGAACATCGGTGGGGGTTTTCCCCGACCACCGAATCGCCGCTTGGTTGAGCCACTTGATATGAAAGCCCGTGTCGTAATAAACGACCATTTCTCTCATGTGCTCGAGGGCTTGGATTAGTTGGACTTCCATGATTCTCCCCGTGCGCGGTACCTGAAAGAATCCCTAGACGACCTTTCAAAAAACCCGAACCGTGATGATTGTTCGGAAAAGATTTCACTTGGTCTCAAGACGGATCACGAGCCTGAAAACCGCTAAGCCCCTTCCGCCCTCACCGACTCCTCCAAGCCGGGCGGTCTCGTTTCCAAAGGTGTCCTGCTCCGGGCTGCTGTCAGCGGGATAGGATCAGCGGGCCAATACGCGTCTGCTCCTCCTCAAGAACTCTTTCACGTGAGCTTCCGATCAGGCCGTGCAGCCTTCGTCCTTCCCGCTGTTGGGCGAGATTTCAAAGGCGGTCGGGACACACGGGATTCCTCTCCGGCATCGGTGGCTCTCCCATTTGGGACGGCACCACGGTTGCAAATTTTGTAACAAGAATTACACATCGCATCAACGATTCTTTGATGTCTCAATGGGCGTTGGCTGGGGATTCACCTCATTGAGGCTCCGAGGAAATCCTCAGGCGCTGAGTTAAAGTCCTCCCGACCTCATTAAGGGTTGTCAGCCCCATTAGGACGTATTAAAAGGGCTATGCGACGTGGATGGTTTCGGAACGCTGGAAAAGACCGGAGGAAGCGCCTGTGAAGATTGCAGTGAGCGGTAAGGGCGGTGTGGGCAAGACAACGCTTTCGACTTTCCTGGCACGATGGTTTGCAGACCACGGGAAATCGGTTTTGGCCATCGATGCCGATCCGGATGCCAATCTCGGCCATGCTTTGGGGGTGGCCGATGCCGCCTCGATTACGCCTCTGTCTCAAATGAAGGCACTGATTGCCGAACGGACTGAATCCGTACCCGGCAGTTTCGGCGGTTTCTTCAAAATGAACCCCAAAGTGGACGACCTGCCCGAAAAGATTGCCGTGCCCTCAGGTCCTGGCATCCGACTCATGATCATGGGAGGCGTCAAAAAGGGAGGAACAGGATGCGTCTGTCCGGAAAGCGTCCTCCTCAAAAACCTCGTGCATCACCTCATCCTTCGGCGGGATGAAGTGGTCATTATGGACATGGAGGCCGGGATCGAGCACCTGGGCCGGGGGACGTCAAAGGCCGTCAACGCCCTGATCATCGTCGTGGAACCAGGCCGCCGCAGCATTGAAACGGCACTGAAAGTCAAACAACTCGCGGCGGACATCGGTATCGCGAATGTTTACGTGGTGGGCAACAAAATTCGTCATGACAAAGACCGAGCCTTCCTTTTGGAAAATCTCAACGGGTTCACCTTTCTCGGGTTCATCCCGTTCGATGAAAATATTATCGAGGCGGATTGCGCCGGAGTGTTCGCCGAACGCATCGGGGAATCCACCCGGAAAGCCATGGAAGCCATTGCGGAAAATCTGAGCCGTCAGCAGCCGGCACCGGACAAACCAATGTCACCATGATTGACGTTCAAAACCTTTTCGACCACCGGAACATCCATGTGGACAAGGTGGGAGTCAAGAACATCCGCTACCCCCTGACCGTCATGGATAAGAAGAACGGGGTGCAGCACACCGTGGCGAGCATTAACATGTATGTCAATCTGCCACGGGAATTCAAAGGCACCCACATGAGCCGTTTTGTGGAAATCTTGAACGAATTCTACGGACATCTGGACATCCGGGAATTCTCCAAAATTTTGGAAGCAATGCAGTCCAGGTTGAACGCCCAATCCGCGCACCTGGAGATCAGCTTCCCCTATTTCATCGAAAAGCTCTCCCCGGTGACAGGAACATCGGGTCTGATGGAATATCTATGCCGCGTGAATGGATCTTTGAGCGGTCAGAACGGTTTTGATCTCGTGGTCGAGGTCAATGTGCCCATCACCACGGTGTGCCCATGCTCTCGGGAAATCTCGGAGCACGGCGCCCATAATCAGCGGGGGATGGCACGGCTCGCCGTGCGTTTTAAGAAATTCATGTGGATTGAAGACCTCATCCGCATTGTGGAAGAAGCCGCATCCTGCGAAGTGTATTCTTTGCTCAAGAGGCCGGATGAGAAGTATGTGACAGAAAAAGGCTACGAAAACCCCAAGTTTGTGGAAGACGTGGTGAGAGATGTGGCCTATCGGTTAAAAAAGAACCCCAATATCGTGTGGTTTCAGGTGGATGTGGAAAACTTCGAATCCATCCACAACCACAGCGCTTATGCATTTATCGAGAGGACATTGTAAGGCCCCACACGGCCCATGGGGATCGCGCCGCTATGGAAGACGCCCTGGCCGAATTTGAAGAGGTGTGCCATGCTTTTTCTCTCCCTGATTTCTACCCTCACCCTGTGACGACAATCCATCGAATCGATACCCACATTTCCGCCGTGTTTCTCACCGGAAACTGGGTCTACAAGCTCAAAAAACCAGTCAATTTCGGTTTCCTCGATTTCAGCGACCTCGAATCCCGCTGTTATTTCTGTCACCGTGAGGTGCTCCTCAATCGGCGCTTCAGTCATGGAATCTATGAGAGGGTGGCGGCGATCCGTCGGGACGATTCAGGATCTCTGTCGCTGGACGCCCCGGAGGGATCTCTGGTGGAATGCGCCGTCGTGATGAAACAACTCCCTATGGAGCGGAGCCTTCAGGCTCTTTTAATCTCGCAGAACGCGCCTGAATTCCTGTGGCAGGAGCTGGGGCAACGCCTGGCGGTCCTGTATGCCCACGCCGAAAGAAACGCTGACATCCGCCGTTTCGGCTCCACGGCCGTCATCTCCCGAAATGTCATGGAAAACTTCGAGCAGACCGAGCCTTTCGTCGACCGCCTCTTGGACCCAGAAAAGTGGCATCTTGTTCGGAATGTGAACAAGGCTTTTATGGAAAGTCATCAAGACCTCTTTCATGACCGCCTCAACGCCGACCGAATCTGCGACGGCCATGGGGATCTGAGAACAGACCACGTGTATTTGTTGGACGATGGCATCCAGATCATCGACGCCATCGAGTTCAACGACCGGTTCCGATTCGGCGACGCCGCCGCCGACCTCGCCTTTCTCCACATGGACTTGGATGCTCAGGGCGCTTTCTCGCAAAGCCTCATGGTCCTGAGCGCCTATGTCTGTAAGGCTCAGGATCCCTCCCTCTATCGAGTCCTGGATTTCTATGCCTGTTATCGAGCCATGGTGCGCGTCAAGGTGGCGTGCCTGCGATTTTATGAGTTGACCGAAATCGAGGGCCGAGATCCCAGCGAACCGGAACCTTCAGGATGCCGCCATCAGGCCGTTCGGTATCTTGATCTTGCCTACACCTATGCGGTCACGATGACCCGTCCTACCCTGTACGTGTTCTGCGGCCTTCCCGCATCCGGAAAATCCTTCCATGCCACGCGTCTCGCCCAAGCCTTCCATATCCCTCTGTTCCAGTCGGACAGCATCCGACGCGAGTTATTCTTCGCGTCCCTTGGACCCGAACCGGAAAAGCTGGAATACGGCGCCGGGCTATACCTTAAGGAGCGGCGCCGGCTGGTGTACGGGCATCTTTTAAACCAAGCTCATGCAATAATCAAAGAGCGGCGCTCCGTTGTCCTTGATGCCACTTTCGCCGAAAAGAAATGGAGGGAGGAAGCTGAGCGGTTGGCCATGGACCATGATGCCAACGTGATTTTTGCAGAATGCCGATGCTCAAGGGAGATCTTGGAACAGCGCCTTGCCGCAAGGACGGGGAAGCCCGGTCTTTCCGACGCCCGGGCGCACCACCTACCCCATTTTCTCCAAGCTTTCGAACCTATGGATGACGCTTTTCCAAGCCCCAGCCATGTAGTGATTGATACTGAAAAAGATCCCGAGACTGTCTTCTTTGGTCTTTTGTCTGAACTGTACGCTAGGCAGTGCGCCCAAACACGAAGCCGCCTCCACAAGGACTTTTAGGGATACGGGGCAAGGCGTGCCGTTTCTTTCAGGAGAAAAGGAGGCACAGCACCCCTCACTCATCCCCACCATGGCTAACCTCACGGACGGACAAAATGCTGGACGTCCTGCAAGACCCTGAAAGTTCATATCGTTCGACGTCCAACCGCCGCCATGGGTATATTGTGATGTGGACATGGTTTTGAATCGATGCCGAACATCGGGCGACGACAACGTGGAGGCAGGTCCTGTGCCTGCCCTGAATCGGTGCGGTCCATGGCATCATACCCGTGCCCTCTGTCAGGGCACCTACGGGGACGCCCCGACAAGGACAACAGTTCCCTGGATGTCCTTCGGCATGACGATAACCCTGAATCCGTGGAACGAGACGTCGAGGGCTGAGCTTCAGAAAGCTGAATCGATGCCCCCTGCCGGGTGAAGATGTGGCAGAAAGTCCGATGGGACAAAAGAGCGTTAGAACAGCTGCCGTAAGATCGTTTTATGGCGAAGGGCAATCTCACGGATTCAGGTCATAGCATCATGCACAGCGCCGCCCCTTTGGTCCTTGGATGGACCAGCCATGGTCACGGGGGCGTGGAGGATTATTTTTCTTTTTCCGTGGTGAGGTAAACCTTGCCCGTATTGGGCGCGTAGACGGTCGGCGCCATCAGCCGATGGACCTTGCCGTCCACGATCATCACATCCTTGGAAAACGGAAAACGTGCCTGCCATTCTCCCGCTTTTTCGATGACCAGAACGGGATTTTGAGGATCCGACCGATCGATGGAGGCGCTTCCACCCAGCTCGGCGGCCACCTCGTCCACAGGCCGGAAGAGCTTCGCGTTCACATCCTCCAGCCGAAACCCCATCCATCGGGCGCACGCGTGGGCGATCTCTGTGTTTTCCACCGTCCCCGTGGGCATTTCCAGTCCATGGCTATACAAGATGACGTCCTCTCCCGTGTGCCCATGGGTTGTCCACCCGACTCGGCACCGCACACTCATCACGGGCGCGATGGCATTGCTGAGATACCGTCCGCCATAGTTTTGAATGTGCGCCACCTCATCGGCGGTCAAATCGTCAAGCCCCCAATACTGTCTGAAAACCTCTCGGATATGGGATTCCGTGCGGTTATCCCCGATTTTCTTCGCCAACCCCTCGGCGGTCAAGGTGGCCCGTTGCAGCGGGGTTACCATGGTCTCGAAGGGAAGCTGCGAATACGTGGTGTCCGTCATACCGTTGCCTAAACTCAACCCCCCAGTGCCATGGTCGGAAAAGACCAAGACGGCCGTGTCCATGTGTTTCCGGGCGAAATCCAAAGCCACACCGACGGCTTGATGGAACGCCAAAAGCTCCGTAACGACGCCCACCGGATCGTTCCCATGAGATGACCAATCCACCTGGCTTCCTTCCACGAAAAGGAAAAAACCACCGGGATGACGAGCGAGGATTTCGATGGCTTTCGCCGTCATTTCGGCGAGGGAGGGTTCATCGGGGGCGAAAACCGCTCGGTCGATATCCCGCTGCAGGGCGTCATCGGCAAAAAGGCCCCAGATCTTTTGGGCCTGAGTCTCCTGTAGCTGTTGTCGGGTGTGGACGATCGTGTAGCCCCGATCCTTGAGAACCTCAAGGAGATCCTCGCCGTCTGTGCGCGTGCCGCCCTGGGCCTTCGGAATCAGGTATTTTCTGCCACCGCCCAGAACCACATCGATATCCTGATAAACCTGCTGTTCGGCGATCTCGTTGTCGTCGTTTCGATCGGGCCAGTGGGCTGAATAGGCGGCAGGCGTCGCATGTTGAATATTGGATGTCGCCACAAGGCCCGTCGCTTTGCCCATGAGTTTCGCGCCTTCTAGGACGGTGGCCGCGGGTTTCTGTTGCATGTCCCCGGGTACGGCGGAAACCCCGGGCATCGTCACCGGCCCCGGGAAGACGCCGATGAACTTGTCGCTGGTCTTGAAACCCGTGGCAAAGGCCGTGGCTGCAGGGGCTGAATCGGTCACCATGGAGTCCGCCCCGTAGGTCCTCACGAGAAAGACCTTCATTGTGTCCACGGGAAGGCTTCGGGTCGCCGACACCCAACGTGCCAGGGTCGTATGGGCTCCACCCGCTCCGTCGGCCACAAAGACAATCAGGTTTCTCGTCCCGGCGTGCGCCCCAGGGACCGCGGCCGACATGGCGATCAGGGCGACACCGACGGCCAAGACCATGATCAGGGATGAGGTTGAACGTTTTTTTTCACCCATGTGCCCTCCTCGATGAAAAAAGGCCGGAACATGTCCGGCCCAAGGAGCATTTTTTGGTAACGTCCCTAGCGGTCACACGAGGGGCAACCCCCTCCGCCGGTGTCCTCCGAGGAGCGTCCCGCACCGTTTTCGTCTTTACCAAATTTCTTCACGATTTCCGCGATTTCCTTCAACCGGTCATCGGCCTTCCGAAAAATGGTCCCTTCCGGGTAGGTGCCGTCGGGCTGCATTTCACCGGCGGGAACGCCCGTAAGAATCTCAATGCCTTCCTCGATGCGGCTCACCGGCCAAATGTGGAATCGTCCCTCCCTCACCGCATCCACCACCGCTTGTTTCAACATGAGGTTGCGCACGTTCTTCTCAGGAATGATGACGCCTTGATCGCCCGTCAATCCTTTGTGCGCGCAAATATCATAGAAGGCCTCGATTTTTTGGGTCACACCACCCACCGGCTGGATCTCTCCCTTCTGACTCACCGAACCGGTCACGGCAATCCCCTGTTTGATGGGCACGCCGGACAGGGCGCTCAGGATCGCGTACAGCTCCGTGCTCGACGCACTGTCGCCCTCCACCATGCCGTAGCTCTGTTCGAAGCATAGCGTGGCCGTCAAGGAGATGGGTTTGTTGTGGGCGAACCGCTCCTTGAGAAAGCTCGTGAGGATCATGACACCCTTGGTATGGATGTTCCCACTCAGCTTGGATTCCCGCTCGATGGCCACGACACCCTCTCGGCCCACAGACACCGTGGCGGTAATCCGGTTGGGCTTCCCGAACTCATGGTCACCCGTCATGAGGACCGACAATCCGTTCACCTGGCCGACCTTGGCCCCAGTCGTCTCTACCCAGAAGATGTCCTTCTTGACCAGCTCCTTGACACGCTCTTCAATGAGATTGGATCGATAGATGCGCTTTTCCACGGCTTGGTGCACGTGCTTCGACCCAATGAAGGCCGCGTTATCCAAAGCCGCGAAATAATTGGCTTCACGGAGCAGATCGCTGATATCCCCAAGCTCCAAACTGAGCTTGTCCTGGTCCCCGGTGACTTCCATGCTGTATTCCAGCACGCGGGCAACGCCGGACCGATCCAAGTGCCGGATCTTGTTTTCTTCACAGAACCGGCTGATCATGCGGGCGCATTGGAAAACGGTATCTTCTTTGCGATCCATCTGGTTGTCCAAATGCGCTTTGACTTTAAAAAGCTTTTGGAACCGATCGTCGTAGATATAGAGGAGATAGTACAAGTAGGGATCGCCCGTCAGGACGATCTTGACGTCCAAGGGAATGGGCTCGGGGCGGATGGTGCGCGTGCTGAAAATCCCGTACAGCTCGCCCAAATCCTCGATTTTGATCACCCCGTCGCGCAGCGCCCGTTTGATGGCTTCCCACGAGAGATACCATTTCAAGAGATCTAAGGCCTTCATGACCAAGTAGCCGCCGTTGGCCCGATGCAAGGCGCCAGGTTTGATCATGGTAAAGTCCGTGAATAGGGCCCCGAACCAGGCTTGCCTTTCGATGCTTCCAAAAAGATTGGGATAGGCCGGGTTGGATTCAATGACCACCGGCGCCCCTTGGGTCTCCGAATTGTCAATGAGCACGTTGACGTCGTACTTTCGCATGGCGGCTTCCCGAGGCGGCATGGGAAAAGGTCCCATCTGTTGTTGGCCTTCGGGCTTTTTCTTGAACTCTTCGATATTCTCGAGAATGTCTTCCTGTACGGCCTTGAAATATTCCAGGACGGCCGGTTCGTCCTCGTATTTTTCCAAGTAATGCTCAAGAAGCTGCCCGACGACGAACATGGCGATTTCATTGTCCAGTTTGGCATGCTTTTCTTTGAATTCAGCTTCGGCCTGACGAATGCGCTTGATGGCCGCTTTCATTTTCTCCTGGAGCTCATCGCTTTTCTCCCTCAGAGCCTTCTTTTCCTCATCGGTGAGCTCGCTGAGCTCCTCTTGGCTCATGGGCTGGCCTTCTTTGTTGGCCGGGATAATGACCATGCCCACTTGAGAAAACTGGAGGATGAAGCCTTCCTCTCTGGCCATCTCAGACAGCTCGTCGATAATCTGCCGACGACGCCGCTCGAACCCCTGGTGGACTTCCGCTTCCTTAGCCCGATAGTCGTCGCTGTCGAACACCTCGGGAATCTTGGCCTGCAGCGTTTGAATAAGGGACTCCATGTCTTTTTTGAGTTCTTTGCCACGTCCGGGCGACAATCGAAGGCTTTTGGGCTCGTCGGGTTGTTTGAAATTGTAAACATAACACCAATCGGGCGGGGTGGGCTCTTTCTTCGCCTGTTCTTCCAAAAAAGTTCTGGCGATGTACGTGAGTCCGGCCTTGGCGGGACCGGCAATGAAGATATTGTATCCTTTCTCTTTCATTCCCATGCCGAACTTGATGGCATCAATGGCCCTTTCCTGACCGACCACGCCCTCTTCCAAGGGGGTAAGAACCCCTGTGTGCTCAAAGGGAAAAGCGTTCGGATCGACGCTCGCTCGAAGCTCTTCCACCTTCAATTCCCTATGATGTGTGGTCATCCCCTCTCCTCCGCGTCTTCACAAAGGGTTCTTCGCATTGCCGCCCTCAGTGCCATCACCCGAGAACTTCCAAACGACACTTTTTCCCGGTACTGCTCGCCGCCAGTTGCACGATGGCCCTCAACGCCTCGATGGTCTTGCCGCTCTTGCCGATCACCTTACCCATATCCTCCGGTGCCACGGATAACTCCAAAAGCACCGTATCCCCACTGCTCTTCTCTTCCAAAACCACCTTCTCGGGTTGATCTACTAGATTTTTGACAAGGTAATACACGAGTTCCTGCATGTCTTCCTCACGCTGTGTCGGGGTGCCGTGAAAACGGCTGCCCCATTTTTTCTAAAACGGAACGCACCTTAGCCTCCGGCGAGCTGACTCGGTCCCGTCGATCGTCGATCTTGATCTGCGTCAGGACCCGCTGCACGCCTTTGTGAAAGCAGCTCTCATGCATCGCTCTTATGGTCTCCAGGATCTTGTCCAGATCTCCATAGATGATGGTTCCCATAGCTGTCAATTCGTAAGAGAGACCGCTGGCCTGCAGAATCTCCACCGCCCCGGCCACATAGGCGCTCAGGCTGGTCTCTCCCGTGCCCAACGGGACCACACTGACTTCGACAATCGCCATCACACCCTCCTTTTAGGCTTATCCGTGATTACCCCACACCCGGCACGGCACGGAGCCTCACAAGCTCACGTGGGTGCCATCCCCGGTGCCAGAGAAGACGCCCCCTCCCCAGTTGACGCAGGATAACGACTCTGCACACAGTCCGAAAACGAGCCGTCTTTTTCATTCAGAGCCCCCAGGTTTCTGGCAGGACTTTGTCCAGAGCGACCAGGGTTTTCACGAGGTGTTCCTTTGAATGCGGTTCAACGGTAAGCAACGGTTGACGTCTTTTGCGAAGCAGGGTGTCAAAAAGGAGCGCAAAATTGATGGTGCCCATGCCGACCGGCAGATGGGCGTCCCGGCTCCCATCGTTATCGTGAAGGTGAAGTTCCAAAAGACGACCGCTCAAAGCGTCCAGCCACTCCGCAAGACTCGTTCGGGAAAAGGCGTGTTGATGCCCCACGTCGAGGCAAAATCCCAAAAAGGGGGATTCCAGCCGAGAAAAGATTTCCTGGTGAAGGGCAGGGTCTTCTTCCCACACGTTTTCCAAACATAGAGGGGTCTTCTGCCGTTCGGCCCGATTTACGAAAGGTTCCAGGGCCGCCAACGCCCGCTCGACCCATGCCCGCCGTTGTTCTCGGTGATGCCGAGGATCATAGCCCGTGTGGCACACCACGTGGACCGGTCCAACCCGAGCCGCCACGTCCAGGATTTGATGCCACCTCAAAAGGGTAACCTGGCGAATCAAGGGGTCGCAGCTCCCAAGACACAATTCCCAAAAGGGACCGTGGAGGGTCAGCCGGCAGCCCCAAGACTTGAGAACCGCAATGGTCCCCTCGAAGACTTTCCAATCCATCCGATCCAAATCTTCTGCAGTAAAACCCAATTCCAGATGGAGCTTTTCTTCACGAATCACGTCGAGATATTTGGACAACATGGGCCATGGCATGTTCACGTGAACGTGCCGAACCACCCAAGGGGTCCGTAGACCGAAAAACCGGCTCATGGTCATTTCCTCTTCGCCGAAGTCACCGCACGCAAAACCACGGGAGGATCAGTAGGGTCGGCGCAGGTCAAACACCCGCCGATGAGCCTGGATGGGCGCGCACCGTAGGATGATGGAATCGTCCGACGTCAAAGGACACGGCCAGACTGCCCGGTCCAGCGCCGCCTCCGCTTTCCCAACAATTCCTTGCCACACTCATGAAAAACGTCTTAAATCGGGCGGACCGTTTTCCGGCGGTCCCTCTCTTTGTTGAGGGGCCAGGTGCCACGGGCCCCTCGCCAACACCAAACAAGGTGTCTGGGGCAACGGTCTCGAAAAACGGGATCCAGCCGGTTCAGACCAGACTCTATCTCACTCCAAGGAGATGCAATAAGGGATGTCAACCCTGAAGCGACATCGCCTGTGTGGGCTGACTCCTGTGCTGGCGAATGCCCGCGCCTGCGAGCCGCCGGCCCATCGCGGCACGGATCGTCTCGTCGTGCTCGCCCGCGTCAAGGGTGCGCTCGCTGCGCTCGCCGGCTTTGCCGCCCTTG
Source organism: Desulfosoma profundi (assembly GCF_055387865.1). NCBI lineage: Bacteria > Pseudomonadati > Thermodesulfobacteriota > Syntrophobacteria > Syntrophobacterales > Syntrophobacteraceae > Desulfosoma > Desulfosoma profundi. The sequence goes on from NZ_AP042420.1 coordinate 769,686, forward strand.
ACACGATCTGTGCGCGACGAGCCGCCATTAGCGCGGGCGATGGGCATACGGGTGCCTCCGGCGGGGGCTCCGGGCTCCAGGTTGCCTCGCCACTGATAGGGTGCTATCCTAGAAAAGCGGGCGGTCCGGGACCTCGAGTACGCCTGCGGGCCTTTACGGCGCGTCAGGATTTCTCCAATGGGGCATGGAGCGCCCGCAACCTGTTTCTACGCGGCCTTGACCATGGCGGCGGCTTTGCGCATGCCGCGCATCGCCTTGTGGGCCGACCACGGCTCGTTGCGGACCAGCAATGTGAACACCAGCTCCGCCAGCTTGCGTGCGATGGCACCCCCGGCGGCCTTCTTGGTCTTGCCGCGGGCCCGCAACCGCTCGTAGAAGCTTCCGATGACCGGGTTGTACTGCCGGGCGGCCGCCGAGGCCACCAGCAGCGTCATCTTCAGCATCCGGTTGCCCTTGTACGTCATGCGATAGCGGCGCTTCGCCTCGCCGCTCTCCCACACAATCGGGTACAGACCGCAGTAGCCCACGAAGTCGCTCTTCGTCTCAAAGCGTGCGATGTCGCCCACCTCGGCGAGAATCGCCGCCGCCGACACCGCGCCGATCCCCGGGATGGACGTCAGCACCTGGTCGGGAAAGACCCGCTCGAGCAGTTCGGAAATGGCACCATCAATTTCCACGAGCAGGGCATCCAGGTCGAGAATCCGCCGCGCCGTCATCTGCACGAGCATACGCGTGACCTTGGCAAGCTCAGCACAGGGTGCCTCTGCCGCCAGGGCGTGGAGCTTTTCAGCGAAGGCCGTGCCCACGCGGTGCCTGGGGCCGTAGCGCATCGCGGCCAGATCCTCGACGCTGCGCTCGATCAACAGGTGCGGCGAGCCAAACTCGGCAAGCACGACCAGCAGGCGCTTGGAAAACGTCTGGATGCCCAGCACCTTCCGGTAGCCCGGCAGGTGGTAGCGCAGCAGCTTGTGGAGCCGGTTCTTGTGGTCGGTGCGCTCTTCGACGAGACGACGCCGCGTGCGCGTGGCCTCCTTGAGCTCCTCGAACAGCTCGGGCTGGACGGCCTGCGCCTTGGGCTGCATCCGCAGCAGGAACAGCGCAATGAGATGACTGTCCAGGCGGTCGGTCTTGGCGTCCTTGAGCAGTGCCTTGCCGAAGTGTTTGACCGCCCGCGGGTTGAGCACGTGCACCTCGACCTGGCGCCGCTTCTCGCCACGCAGGGCCTGCTCCAAGCGCTTGTGCATGTTCGAGGTGGACTCCATACCGCAGACCACCTGCGCCTTCGGGCCGACCAGAGCACTGGCCGACACGATGGCAGCCCGCAGCTCTGTCCATCCCTGCTGATCGTTCACGTAGGTCGAAGGTTGGCGCACTGTGCGCCCCTCACGGTCGACAAAGGAGGCGTCGATCTTCGCGTTCGATACGTCCAGACCCACGCACAGTTTGTCTCCATTCATCGCATACCTCCATGTGCAAACTGTTACCACCTGCGAGGGAAATCCTCCAACGCGCCGGCCCCGCTTCGCCTCCTGAATTGCGCGGTCGTGCCGCAGGTTGCAATCAAAGCTCCGGGCCGGGCGCCGAGGGGTCAGTCTCCTTGTCGCGCTCATAGCGCACGGACCATGACGACCTGGTCCCCGACGCCGTGGCCCGGACAACCTAACCAACCGCAAACCGCCTGGTCCACACGTCCGGGCGACCCACACTACTTATAGGAGACTTGACCATGAAGATTCACTCCTCCAAAGACATTCCCGGTACCTTCTTTGATAACGACGCCGCTCGAGGCGTCACCGGCCGTGTGCTCATCGGAGCGAAGGATGGCGCCCATAAATTCTGCATGCGCATGTTCGAAATCAACCCGGGCGGCCACACCCCCTTCCATGCCCACGACTGGGAACACGAAATCTTTGTCCATGAAGGTCATGGCAGCGCCTACACGGAAGGACAATGGGTCCCGATCACACAAGGGGACGCCGTGTTCATCCCGCCGAATGTGGAGCACCAAATCAAAAATACCTCCGATAAGCCCTTGCGCTTCATCTGCCTCATCCCGGCCGGGCCACCCGAACTTTAAACCGTCGGAAGATGTTTGCGCATTTTAAACTTTTGTTCACATCCAAAACCTGATAGCATGCGGACGCTCTTCTATTCGTGGCCGTCGCTCCTCGTCTTCCCGTGACCAGGCCTCAGCCTCTGATCTCGCTTTCCCTTCTCAGCCGATGGCGTGCGGATGGAAGGATTTCCGGGCATCTGGGGATTGTCCACCTACTATGGGAACGGAGGCTTTCATGAGTCGACTGCTTTGGCAACCCAGCGAAGAGCGCATCCGCAGCACCAACATGTATCAATTCCTCCAGCATGTGAACGAAAAGCACGGCACGACCTTTCGCACCTACGACGACTTGTACCAGTGGTCCATTCAGGAAATCCCAACGTTTTGGGCAACCCTTTGGGATTATGCGGGCTTTTCGGTGAGCCGCACCTATCGGGAGGTGGTTGACGATGTCACGAAGCTGCCGGGAGCCCGATGGTTTGAAGGCGCGCAACTGAATTTTGCGGAAAACCTGCTGCGATATCGAGACGACCGCATCGCCCTCAGTTTCAAAGGCGAGGGGCGACCGACGGTGCACACGACTTACGCCCAGCTCTACGATCGTGTCGCACGCTTGGCGGCCTCCTTGAAAGCCATGGGGATCCGCCCCGGCGATCGCATTGCCGGATTTGTCCCCAACATGACGGAAACCGTTGTGGCCATGCTGGCCGCCACAAGCGTGGGTGCCGTGTGGTCGTCGTGCTCACCGGATTTCGGCATCAAGGGGGTTTTGGACCGATTCGGGCAGATTCAACCCCGGGTGCTTTTTACCGCCGACGGGTACCAGTACAACGGCAAAACTTTCGACTCTCTGGAACGGATCGGTGAGATCCTCAAAGAGCTTCCGACCATCGAAAAGGTGGTGGTCATTCCCTATATCAACCCCAACCCCGATCCCGGTCGTGTGCGCCAGGGCGTCTTGCTCGAAGACTTCATGGCAAAGGAAACGGGGTTGACCATCGACTTCGAACAGGTCCCCGCCAATCATCCCCTGTACATCATGTACTCTTCAGGAACGACTGGGATCCCCAAATGCATCGTTCACGGCACCGTGGGCACTCTTGTGCAGCACTACAAAGAACTGAGGCTGCACACGGATGTCAAGCGCGACGATACCATCTTCTACTTCACCACGTGTGGATGGATGATGTGGAACTGGCTGGTGAGCTCCCTCATGCTTGGCGCTCGAGTGCTCCTTTACGACGGCTCTCCCTTCTATCCCGACCCCGGCGCCATGTGGCAGATGGCTCAGGACGAGAAAATCACCATCTTTGGGACGAGCGCCAAATATTTGGCAGCCGTTGAAAAGGCCGGTGTCAAACCCAAGGAAACCTACGACCTGAGCCCCCTGAAGGCCGTTTTGTCGACAGGTTCACCTTTGGCCATCGAAAGTTTCGAATACGTTTACCGGGATATCAAATCGGATCTGTGTCTGTCGTCCATTTCAGGCGGCACAGACATCATCTCGTGTTTTGCCCTCGGGAACCCCATGGGACCCGTCTATGCCGGGGAACTCCAGTGCCGGGGCCTGGGCATGAAAGTGGAAGCGTGGAACGAAGACGGAAAACCGGTCGTGGGACAGAAAGGCGAACTCGTGTGCACGGCGGCGGCACCTTCCATGCCCATTTACTTTTGGAACGATCCGGATGGGCAAAAATACCGCGATGCGTATTTTTCCACCTTCCCAGGCGTGTGGCATCACGGGGATTTCATTGAAATTACAGAACACGGCGGCGTCATCATCTACGGCCGTTCAGACGCTACGCTCAATCCCGGCGGGGTGCGCATCGGGACAGCCGAAATCTATCGCCAGGTGGAAACCATCCCGGAAATCCTGGACAGCCTGGTGGTGGGCCAAGATTGGGACAACGATGTCCGCGTCATCCTCTTTGTGAAGCTGCGGGAAGGTTGTGCCTTGGACGATGCCTTGGTGAACCGGATCAAGACCGCCATCCGAACCAACACCACCCCGCGCCACGTTCCCGCAAAGATCATCGCCATTCCCGACATCCCCTACACTATCAGCGGGAAAAAAGTGGAATTGGCCGTGCGGAAAGTCATTCATAATCAGGAAGTGAAAAACAAAGACGCGTTGGCCAATCCCGAAGCCCTGGAGTATTACCGAAATCTCCCAGAACTGGCCTCATGACCCCACTAATGGGACCGGCCTGTGCCGGTCCCCTCACCCCCATCGGTGTCAAGAGTGCTCGCAGCCTATCATCCCCAAGGAGATCTTGGCCCATCGACGACACCTTGAGCATACGAAATCCAAAACCTCGAAAGAAAAAGGGGGAACGCCGAGAACGGCGTTCCCCCGAGAAGTCCCACGGCACCTGAAATCCTCGGCGCCCGGTCTCTCACGTTTCAAGGAATCTTGGAAGTCCCAAGGGATCCTTTGAAACCCCTCATCCGCTGACCTGGAGCTGTGAATCCTTGCCTTCGAAAGGTTCGTCAAGGCTCCCGAACCTCGCCGTCCATGGACGACCGGGGGCCACCCCGTGCCGTCGGTCGGCCGATCCGTCACCCTGATCTCTAGTGGCTCAAACAAGCCTCTGGGACGCCCCGTCAAGGCACCTGTTTTGAAAGAAGAGCAAGAAGATAACGTCCCGGCCGCCGCTTAGGCCCAGCGGTCGCCAGTGTCTTCTCGCAGCATGGCCAAGGCGACGGCTTTTTCCTCCTGGAACCGGCGCATCAGCGCGTCCCGAAGATTTCCTAAAAAGAACCGAGCCGCTCGCCCTCGATGCTGATACACGGATTGGATGAGGGCCGCCTCATCCACCGTTCCCCCTCCCATTCCCTGACGGCTCAGGGCCCGGATAAACATGTCCGCAGCCCGGCCAGGTCCGTGCTGCACGGCTGCGCTCCACAGCACCTCCTGCACAGCCCGGGATGCCGCGTTGATGTCGATCCCTGTGGCCTCTTCTACAGCCTGCCGAGCAGGCTCATAATGGGTCTCACGAATGAAGGCCTGCTGCAACGAGGCAAACCGTTCAGGGTTTTCTTTGGCAATGCTCTTCCAGACCCTCGGCATGGCTCCCTGGGTGCTTCCCGTGTCGGCAGGACCCGCCGCCCTCAGACGCTCCGCCCAGCGAGGCTCATGCACCGCCAGGAAGTCTAGAAAACGCGACATGGTGCCGGTGCGAGAGGCGATTTGGTACATCCCGTAAGACGTTCCACCTCCGGGATCGTAACCTACCGCTTCGATACCTGCGCTGCCCGATTCAAATTGGGCTGCAAGACTCCCCAAATTGCCGGTGAAGGTGCCAGGAGACGTCACCCTCGAAAGGGGTAAAGCATTCAAGGTCCCAGGGGTGGAATCGCCGACATCCGAGAAAACAGCTTCTTCTCTCGTGAGTGTCCCGCGGATAAGGCCCGAGTTTTTCCATGCAGTTGTCCCGGAACCTAAGGCAGAGGCTTTGAGGTAGGCCGCTGTGATCACCGCCTGAAGTTTTGAGGGATCCGCCCCACGCAATCCCGTTGCCAACGGCCGAGGCTCGTCCCCTGCCGGCGGCGCCTGCATCAGTGCCATCTCCTCTCCCATGGATTGTGGGGACGCCGAGGTGGTCTCTTCTCCCTGAAGCACGGTTTCGAAAACCCGCTGTCCCATGGCTCGAACCAATGCGGGCGCATGCTTGACCGACGATGTCGTCCCCGACGTGGGGGTAGGAATCGTTTTTCGAATGAGGGCCATACCCACTGGGTTTGCCTCCTTTATGGCAAATTTTTCCGACCTCATGGGCGGGATGATGCCCTGCCGCGTCTTTCCCCCTGCAGATCAATGAGGTTAGCAAAAGTCAGGCCCATATCACGATGCTGGGCTTTCCCGACTTCCTCATCGAGACAGCGAAGTTGTCCTGCCGTATCTCGAAAGACGTGGCGATGCAATGGTGCATTCATCCTAGCCGGGCGGGCGGAAACTCCTTCCCGCGCGCTCCCCGGTTCGCGAGGCCGTCCGCTCCTATGGCGATTGCCCGGGGCTTTCGCATCTTCAGTCAAACCTTGTGGCGGCCGCTGGGCCCCTCCCCTCTCTCGTCATCATGTCAGGCTTTTGACAGAACCACGGTCAGGATTGCCCGCTCGGGTTGAGATGTCTCAAGACTGAATCGACGGCTTCGGGGGATGCCACACCGAGAGCCAAAGCGGCTTCCCTGACGGTAGTCCCGTCCTCGTGAGCCTTTTTCGCCACTTGGGCCGCCCGATCATACCCCACCAGCGGCACCAGGTATGTCGCCAGGGCCAAACTCCGCTCCACAAAGGCGGCGCATCGTTCCCGATGCGCCTCGATCCCGTGGATGCACTTTTGCGCCAGCACGCGAGCACTATTGGTCACGAGTTGAATGGATTCCAACAAAGTTTCCGCCAAAAGGGGGAGCATCATGTGGAGTTCAAAGATACCCGCCTGCCCGGCGAGAGTCAGCGTCGTGTCGTTGCCAATGACTCGGGCGACAGCCTGGAGCACGACTTCCAGGATCACGGGGTTGACTTTACCGGGCATCATGGAGGACCCCGGTTGAACGGCGGGGAGTTGAATTTCTCCGAGACCGCATCGCGGGCCGGAAGCCAGCCAGCGCAAATCGTTGGCGATTTTCCCCAGGCTCACGGCAACCGTCTTCAATGCGCCGGCGGTTTCCACCACAGCGTCTTGAGCGCTCTGGGCCTCGAAATGGTTGACCGCTTCCCGGAACACACAGCCCGTCTCTGCATTGACCCGCTCCAACACCTCGTGCACAAAACCGGGCGGCACGCCCACACCGGTTCCCACGGCGGTCCCGCCCAGAGCCACCTCGCATAAACGAGGCTCCACGGCCCAGAGCCGATCCGCAGCCAAAGCCACTTGTCGAGCGTAGCCCGAAAATTCCTGGCCCAGGGTGATCGGCAAAGCGTCTTGCACGTGTGTGCGTCCGATTTTGATGACGTCCGCAAAGGCTTCCGCCTTTTCTCGAAGGGCTTTCTCGAGAAGGGCCAAGGCTGGGATCGTCCCGTCTTTAAGGAGACGCCAGGCCGCAATGTGGAGAGCCGTTGGAATGACATCGTTGCTCGACTGGGCCATGTTGACATGGTCATTGGGATGAACCGGGTGTTTTCCGCCACGGTGTCCGGTGAGGATTTCGTTGGCCCGACCAGCCAGCACCTCGTTCATGTTCATGTTGGTGGAAGTGCCAGAACCCGTCTGAAAAACATCTATGGGAAACTGATCCCAGTGTTTGCCCGCACGAACTTCTCGAGCCGCCTGACAGACGGCGTCCGCCAGAGCCGGGTCCAGCCTCCCGTGGGCCCCATGAACTTCTGCGGCTTTCTCCTTGATCAGGGCCAAAGCTTCCAAAAAGGGCCGGGGCATGGGGCGCCCGCTCATGGGAAAGTTTTCGATGGCCCGCTGGGTCTGCGCGCCATAGTAGGCCGCCTCCGGCACAAGAATTTCTCCCAAGGTATCCCGCTCCGCTCTGAAACCCTTCTGCCCCATGCCTTCCCCCCTTTGAATCCGGCCCAGAGACATCAGGCCGGTGTGGACCCCATAACCAAAGCCTGTTCCTCGACCGGGCTCAATCAAAGCGTCGATGCAGATCTTGGAGATTCAGCAAACCATATTGGACGCTTTTTTGGAAGATCTGAACAATGCGCTGCGGCGGGAGTTTTCGGAGTTTTTCCCACGCCGCGTTAAAGTCATGCTGTTCCTGCTCGATGGCCCGATACATGGCCTGTTCACGTGCCTGAGCCCGTCGTTGCCGTGCTTCGTGGATGGAAATCACTTTCATAAGTCGCCCTTTCTCTCCATGGTCTTTAACGATGAGTTGAGCACAATCCGTGCCAGAAAACACTTCCCAGCAGGGACTTCCCCGGACAGGCCCAGGTGTCCATCGGCAAAAGACAGTCTTCGGGCGACCTCACAAGGTGTTCGTCCGGGCATGGGCCCCATTGAGATCCTGGGCACATCGAGAAAGGTGCAATCGGCGTGTTGAGTTTATCTCCGTGGACTTCGGTGGAACTGGGATTGGACCGTCGCCACCCCCTTTGGGGACACGCCGGTTCGTCGCGCAGCTTCTACCGCTTTTCCTCCATGGACGATCTTTTCGCGGGCTACGGTGTCGAGTCAAAACAATTTCGGTGGGGAATACCGGGGGCTGAGCGATGTGTTGGACCAGCAGAAGCTCCGGAACCCAGGTGATCCCAAGGGCCGTCCCTCCCCGAGGTCTCATGCCTCGGGACATTTCCATGCGGTGACACAGCCATGACAATTTTGTCCTGAAGGCTGAGATGGGGGCCAGGGGAGCCGAATGTCCAGAGAACTACAGTCCTTCTCCGTAGGGCATGCTCCAGCGGACAATGACGGTTCATCGGGCTCTTATTCACAGTGGGACAGGCCGATCCGGCTGTCGGCGCCGCGCCTTTCGGCGATCCTACCTCTAGCGCACAATATCTCAGGTTCTCGGAGCGCCTCTCTGGCAACCAGATCCTGACAGCGCAAGATTTGCCGGGGATGGATCCGGCGAGCCCATTGCCGCCGCGAAACCTTTCACGTTATAGACAAACGAGGAGTCGACCGGTGATGTGTTCCCGCAAGGCCAAGGGTTTTTTGAGATCCAGTGCGGCAGAGCGAGTAGCTCGGTTCGGCATACTTGTCATCCTTCTGTGGGAGACGGCGGGCGTTGCCATGTCTTACGCATCCACGGATCATGCGTCTTCCGACACATTGACGGTGGAAGCCAGGCTGCGGCACCACGTCAAGGTGCTCACGGTGAACATCGGGGAACGCAGCATACGGAAACCATCAGGTCTTGCCCGAGCCGCGCGCTACATTGCGGAGACTCTCCGCGACGCGGGTCTTTGCGTTCGTGAAGAATCCTACACTTACCAAAAAATCCCTGTTGCCAACATCGTAGCCGAAACAGGGCCTGAAAACCCTCGACGCCGCTATGTGATCGGAGCCCACTACGATTCCTTGGCGGGTACGGTGGGTGCCGATGACAATGCCAGTGCGGTGGCCGTCCTTCTCGAAACGGCTCGCCTCGTCCAAGCCATGCCACGGGGCGGGGCATCTCCTGTGTCCATCCAATTCGTTGCCTTCGCCCTCGAGGAACCCCCGGCTTACGGGACGCGGTTCATGGGGAGCCGCGTGCGCGCCCGCCACGCCAAAAAGGCGAAGGAACGCATTGATGGGATGATCTGCCTGGAAATGGTGGGGTACACGTGTCGGGAACCTGGGTGTCAGAGTTATCCTTTTCCGCTCGGTTTTATGAATTATCCGTCGACGGGGGATTTCATCGGCATTGTGGGGAACTTCACATCCCGGTCCCTGGTTCGCTCCATGGAACGATCCTTCAAGAAAAACCCAGCGCTTCCCGTGGTGACCCTAACGGTGCCCTTAAATGGGTGGTGCATTCCCTCGGTACGCCTCAGTGATCACGCGCCGTTCTGGGATGCCGGATATCCCGCCGTCATGGTGACGGATTCCGCTTTCTATCGGAACCCGTATTATCATACGGTGCACGACACCATGGAAACCCTGGATTTTGCTTTTATGGCCCAGCTTGTGCGCAGCCTCGTGGGCTTCTTGGGGGAGCCGTCCCCGTGAAGAACTCTAGGAAGGAAAAGCGGAGGAAGAGCAGGCGTAACGCTGCTCTTCCGTCGGCAAGCTTACAGTTTAAAATAAAGATCGTAAATGGTGTTCGGATTGGAGTTGTAATTTCCAAAGCCGCGAATACTGCCGGTATTGTAGGCCCCATCATCGTACTGTTCATCCAAAACCTGACAGACATCACCCGGAACATTGTCCATACCGATCCAGTGCGTTGTCAGACCTTGGACCCCAACATAACCAATGCCCATTGTTCCCCCGTAGATGTTGGACGGTGCTTGAGCCCCAGAGCCGACAAGGAGGTTTGCCAAACGCATATGATACCAAGCCTGGCATGTTTCCGTCGTTTGAGTCGAACATCCAAAAGTGAAACCACCGATTAAGCCGTCGTTATTTCCACTAGTCGGGACAGGGGTGGCTGTATTCCACCGGGTTGAGGCGTTGGGGTCGTCCCCGGGGTATTTCCCATAACGGTCGTAATAGGTGTAGATGGCTGCGAGGACTTCCCGATATTGGTTGTAGGCTCTTTTGATCTTGGCATTATTGATGAGCTCCTGGCCTTTGAGGACGGCTCCCAGAATAATGCCGATGATCACCAGCACGATCGCCAGTTCAACCAACGTGAAACCTCTTTGATCCCTCGCCTTAGACTTCATTTTTTCCTCCTTTGCTTGAGTGAACGTGAAGTAACCCTGAGGAGGTCGGTTGCGCCACTTGTTCTCAGCCGCGCCCCCATGGCGCCCATCTCGGCAAGCACGGCCAACACCCTCCGCATTCAAAACACTTAGAATCGTCTGAGCCTCAAAAAGTACCTCTCCATGGTCATTGTCGGCAGTTCCTCCGCCGAGCTCAAAAAAAATCTTCCATCACGGTGGGATTTTGCGAAATGAGCCAGCGATCTTACGGCGAGGAAGAACATTCTCGCAAAAGGCTGCCAAGGATCGCAAGCCCATGGGATGCCTCAGGTACGTCTCTGATGGAAGAGGCCACCGCGCAGGCGGCATCCCTTTTGCCCCGATGCCACAGGCACAGGCACAAATTGGCGGCAATTTCGGGGGCTTGTCTCTTTTCATAGGCTCGACCGAGAATCTCTTCGGCTTCAACCCATCGGTTTTGCTTCATAAGGATCCCTCCCAGGTTATTCATGACCCAGGGATCCTCATCTGTCGCCAGATATTCTCGATAGCCCCGCTCGGCCTCGGCCAAGTCCCCACCCCGCCGCGCCTCTTCGGCAATCACCAAGACCTGCCGCGGCCATTCCATCGACGGCTTTTTTTCCGTCACCGATTTCTGCGGCTTGGAATTTGGTCGCGTAGGGGGGCGCTCAGTGGGTTTTGCAGAAGGAATCTCTATAGCCTGAGCCTTCGTCTCCGGTTTCCGGGCCAAATCTTCCGCTGGTTTTGACGCCTCTCGCTCCTTGCTCAACACGGAAGACGTGCTGTTATCCCCCGTCGTCGTTTCGGGTGCCCCATCGGACGTCGCCATTTCCGTCGGCATGCCGATAATCTGGCCTGCTTCTGCCCCAATTTCCCGTTGAGGATGAGCGATGCCACCGTCCAGCCCCGCCGGCGTCGGGGTGACACTTTCGTTTTCTTCCACGAGTGCCGGGGATTTCTGCGCGGGTATTCCCATGGGCGGTGCCGGATCGGGCTGAACGGGTTCCTTCGAGAGGAAGAGCCTGGTGAGACCCGCAGTTCGATTGTCTTGGGGTGCCGTTATCACCGTTGTCACAACCCAAATGCCAAGCACCCCCAAGAGGACGAGGGTTGCGGGGATGCCACACATCTTGAGTCGCGATCGTTTTCGGTGGACGGCCTTTGACGGGTGCGATACGGGCACCAAAAGTGGAGCACCGTCCTTTCGATGGCGTTGCTCTTTTTCCTCCAGTCTCTTGAGATGTTCGTAAAGCTCGCTCATTACATCAGCCGCGCTTCCAGAAAAATGATCATTTCCACTTTCTTCGACTCCCTTTTCTGGGTGCCGAAAAGGGGGCCCACCACGGGCAAAGACCCCAACACCGGCACTTGGGATCGTCCGTCCTTGGTTCGGTCCAGAAGGATGCCCCCGAGGATGACCACGTCATCGGGCCGAACCTTAACCACAGTGGTGCTGGTGCGCAGATTGACCGTGGGCAGGGTCACCGTGTTGTTTTCCACCTGTCTTTCCGCCAAGGCCACCACATCGCTTTTGATGGGAACGATGCTGAGCACGACGTCTCCATCAGGCTGCACGTAGGGTGTCACGCCGAAGGTCAGCCCATCGAACACGGACGACGGCTCCACAGTGGTCGAAACGGTGGTGCGGTCCCCGTAGCTATTTTCATAACGCGAAATGGACTTGATGTAGGCAATGGACGTTCCAACCGTAATCACGGCAGGCTGCCCATGCATCACGCGGATTTTGGGATTGGAAATCACATTGACGGTCCCATAAGTTTCAATGGTGCGAAGAATGGCATCGAGGTAATTGCCCGCGGAGAGCTGCATCACAAACGCCTGATCCGTCGTCTCCGGACCATACATGTACCGGGAAACCCCTCTCCAGTTCGGACCGCCCAACCCTTCTTGAAGAACGACCTGCCATTCCACACCGAATTCGTGGGACTTGGAAAGCTCCACTTCCACGATACGGGCTTCAATGGTCACCTGACTGTCGTAGCGTTTTTTCAGGCTCTCGATAAGGTTCTCCACCCGGCGCACGTGTGCGGGAAGATCCCGAATCAGCAGTGTTCCCGTGAATCGGTCCAAGGCATAACGGCCTCTGGGCGACAACAGGCTTTCTTTGAGCGCCTTTTCCAAGAAGGCGTAGAGGTCGCCGTCTTCCTTGGCGGTTTCCCCATCCAGTTCCAGAAGCCCCTTAAGGGGGCTGGTGAAAATTTCTTCGCTTCCCGTACCCCCCGCTCCACCACCGCCCCCGGACCCGCCGAGCACGTCACCCCCCAAGGAATAGCGCGAGCTTCGTGCCGTAAGGATGAAGCTCATGTTAAAGATTTTTTCTTCAAACGCCTGCAGTCGAAGAACCCCCTTATCCACTCGGTAGGTCACGCCCACCATCTCCGACAGGGCGTCTAGGGCCCGCCGTAGACTCACCTGTTGGAAGCTCATGGTCACCAGACGTCCTTCCGGCGAAACGATCTCGTCCACCTCTTTGTCCACCACCAAGTTCAGTCCAGCTTCCTGCGCCAGCACAAAAAATACCGTGTGAAAATCCTCCTGCACAAAGGACAAGGTCACTTTGCGGGCGTCAAGAGGGGAAACGTCCTTGAAAATGGGTTCCACAGAAAGGCCGGCATCGCGCCTTAAGGAGCTTCCCGAAGGAACGGCCACGGGGCGATGTGGGCTGCTTTTCTTGTCCGTGTCCGTGGTGGCGCAGCCCGCACACAAGGCCAAGGCCACCACAAAATATTTAAAGATCCACTTCCTTGCCCACGCCCACAAAGATTCTTTTTCCGTTGTCCGCAACAATCGTCACTCCCCCTTTGTGCACTCTCTCCACCAGGCCGGCCTCGGGCACGATGCTCCCCTCCGCGTACGGCACACCGTTAATCACACTCACGCGAACGCGTCCGCCGAGAAACACTCCGGTAACCCTCACGGCGAACCCGGGTGCCGAAGGTTCCTTCGGCTCTTCCAGCACCGCCGGGACGTCGACCGTCATTGGAGCCCGTCCCAAAAAGGCTTCCGCGGATCCAAGGGTCCATACTTTTCTTTGGGGAAGAGCGGTCTGCAGAAAAGCCGGATCGATACCCGGTTCTCGACTCACCAGCCGTAACGGCGCCTCCCGCTTCCCCTGAGGCTCTTGCAGGACGAGAAATCCAAGGGCCACCACAGCCCCCACCCAAGGCAGCCAGAGAAAAATCCATGGCTTATACTTGTGGGCCAGTTTCATGGCTGGAAATAGACCTTTCTTCCTCGGACTTCAGCGTACGGTCGACACGGGGAGGATGACTTCTCTTGTTTCTCTTTTTCGTCGCAGGTTTTCAGTTCAAACGATTCCAGGAAAAAGAGCCCCTGATCCGTATAAATCTTGGAGAGTTTTTCCACAAAAGCGCCGAACGGTTCCAAGGTGATTTCCTCCTTGTGGACCGCTTCCCGCGGTTCCCCAAGGCGGCGGAGGGCGGCCTCGTAGTTTTTCAACGATGCGGCATAGGCTTCCAGCCGATGGAGTTTGAGCTGCTCTTGCTGGACGGCGCTGCCCCGGTCGCGCACGGCTCGAAGATGCCTCCATTCGTGAACCACGAGCCATGAGGAAATGGCGAAAACCAGCGTCGTTCCCCAGAGAAGAATCCATGCCGGGAGGCAGTTTTTAAAAAAAGCAGTAGTTTTCATGCCCATCCCCGCGGCACTGCGGCATCGTCGCCGTCGGCGCCGCCACCTTTGATCCCTTCACAGCGCGACTTCAAAGGAAAACACCGCCTGTCCCGTCTTTTCGTCGTAATGAAATCGGCTCGCCCGCACCGCTTGGCGGTCTTTGAGTGCGGCAAGGAAGGCACCGAACGCCTGATGCGCTTCTTGAAACCCTACTGTGCCTTTCAGTTCCAGGGATAGCGTCCACCCCCCAGACGCCTGGCCCGCCCCGGAATCTCCACCTCGACGTCGAGCGGCTCGAGCCGCCGTCGGGCTTGGGCGTGGCGGACTTTCACCATCTGAAGACACGCGGCAGTGGTTGACACGAAAAGGCTTCGGCACCGTTTCATTCAGCCAAACGATCCATTCATCCAGGCGCGGCTGTTTTTGAAACTCTTCCAGAGCCTTTCGGTATTCTTCCAGCCGGGTCAGGCGGTCCCAAGGAATGGCTTTTTGCATGGCGTCGGCCTTGGAAGCGATGGCCACCATCTGCGTCTGGACTTCTTTTTCCAAGCTCTGGGCGCGAAAGCGTACATAGCCCCACAATGCCAGCTGCGCCAAGGCAAAAACCAGGAGCACCACCGCAACCCTCATCGCCCACGGAATATGGCGAGTCCAAACCCGAATGGATTCCGGGAGCATGTTGAAGGCCGGTGGCACGACCACGGCTCCAAACCACTCGGGATGCGTGGACGCCGCCTCATGCAAGGACGCTGGGATGAATTCCTCCGGCCACGGCACATCCCCCTCGGGGAGCAGGTGCCGCAGCGGGCCACAGGATCGAAGGATCTCAAACCCCGTCCCTTCCAATCTTTGGAACTGCTCTTGGGTGAATTTCACTTCCTGCCGCACCAGCGCCTCGGATGGGCCAGTCATGTCATCAAACGGCACATACCGCACGGCCTGGACGCGCCCCCCTGCGGTGACCTGAAGATAAAAACCGTGTTCCTCGATCCACACGGTCAGGGCTTTCTCATGGCTGCACTGCGCCACCAGATAAGCCACCGCCAAAGCCGGGTGCACTACCCTTTGAACGCGCGCCCCCAAGCGCCACAGTTCTTCCAAACGTATTTCCATAAGGGAAGTGTCCGCGGCGGCGACGGCCACCTGCATCTGGATACCCTCTTGCCCCTCCACTCGATAGAAAACCGACGGGACCTTTGCAAAAAGTCCGCTGCGCTCGACCTTTTCTTGAATCTGCAGGGCCATGACCTCAGGAGCGCTGGCGAAAATCTGATCCTGAAAAAAATGAAAGGCCCCTGTGTCCAGAATCATCACAGTGGGTTTTCCCGCGAGGCGAGGCTTTTCCAAAGGTTCTTCCATGACGCTGACAAACCGATTGCCGCGCCGAATCACGGTGGCTGTCTGAAAAGCTCCGCCCTTTTCTGGAAAACGCACCACCACCGTGCGCATCAGGGAAGCCTCCAGCCCATCCACCACAAGCCGGCAAGCACACCACACACGACCACCACACCCAAACCCACGGCCGCCGCAAAAGCCCAACGGCGCCGTGGCCTCGGCAATGGCCCTTCCAGGGTCGGTTCAAGCGTCTTGAGAGCTTCCTTGAGCGCCGGCACACTGATGTGGCGTTCCCACCGGGAAGCCGCCACCAGGAGGGCCCGGTCCATGATTTTATTGATCACCCTAGGTACATTGCGGCTGGCTTCACATAAGATCTCTTCCGCACCTTTTTCAAAAGGAATGGCAGCACCTCCGGCCCGTGTCATGCGAAACTGGGCATACCACGTCACTTCTTGGGGGGACAAGGGCTCGAGGCGTTCCCATAAGCTGATCCTCTGCATGAGCTGGCACAGTTCGGGTCTTCGGAGCTTTTCTTCCAGAGACAATTGGCCCACGAGAAGAATCTGAATGAGTTTCTTGTCTTCCGTTTCCAGGTTGGACAGAAGACGGATTTCTTCAAGGCTTTCCAAGGGAAGGTTTTGGGCCTCGTCCACCACCAGCACGAAATGCCCGCCTTGATCCGCCCATTGAAGGAGGTGATCCTGAAACCGGCGCAAAAGCCTTTCTTTGCTCTCCGAGGGGTCAAAGGGAATCTTGACGTCCTCCAAAATGGCTTGAACGAGTTCCTTGGGTGCCAGTGCGGGAGCCATGACGACGGCCGTCTGGTAACGATCCCCATGCAAATCTTTGAGCAAAATGCGCAGAAGCATGGTCTTGCCGATCCCCGGGTCCCCCACCAGCACCAGGAATCCCTCCCCTCGAGTCAGCCCGTAACGAATACTCTCCAGGATGGCTTTGTGCTTTGAAGAAGGAAAAAAATAATGCGTGTCCGGCGTCAATCGAAACGGGTAATCTTCAAACCCGAAAAACTGCAAGTAATCGGTCACGCTCATCACATCTTTCCTATGGCCCCGATCAATTCATAAATGGGTCCCAGCAAAGCCAATACGATCCCGAGAAAGATCACGCCCGCCACGCCAAGGAGGAAAGGTTCCAGCACTTTCGGCAACATCTCCACAAAGGCGATCAATTGTTTGTAGTAATAATCACCCAATAACTTCAACTGGTCCACCAGTTTTCCCGTTTCTTCTCCGGTGCGCACCATGCGCCGTTCCATGAGGTTGAAAAACCCTGCGGACTCGGCGGCTTCAGCCAAGGAGGATCCCTGGCGAATGGAGGTGGCCATAACGGGGATGAGTTTTCGAAGGCTCTGACTGCGCACGCTCTGGCCCAGCAAGTCCAAGCTTCGCAGTACATCCAGCCCCGATCCCAGAAGAAGACTCATGTATTCGAAAAAGAACGCCAGTATGGACAACCGCCACGCCCGCCCCACGATGGGCGTTCGAAGGAGCCCTTTTTCCAAAAATTCGCCGAGTCTTTCATTTTTTCGAGAAATAAGCCACAACACCACGCAAAAAACGATGCCTAGGGGCACGGCGGGCCAGTACCGGACGGCCAAATCGGCAACCTTCATGAGAATTCGAGTGGGGAGCGGCAGGGCCATTCCCATGTCTTTGAAAAGAGCAAAAACTTTCGGCAACACATAGACGAACCACACGGTCAAGGCAATTCCCATGGCGGTCACGATGAACGCGGGATACCAGAGAGCCCTTTTGGTCTGTGAGACGATGTCATCGATCCTGACGAAATGGGCGGCGGCATCTTCCAGCGTGCGATCCAACCGCCCGGTTTCTTCCCCGATGGCCGCCAGGCTGCACAGCACCGGCGGGAAAACCCTGGGATATTTTTTGAGGCTTTCAGCAAAGGAATATCCTTCCTGGACCGCACTGATCACGCCGCGCAGGGCTTCACGAAAAAGGACGTTGTCCGTGCTCCGGCGCAGATCTTCCACCCCCTGCAGAATCGGGACGCCTGCCGTCAGTAAAAAGGATAGATTTCGGCACCATTCGGCGAGTTCCAGCCGGCGCACTTTGGAAAAAACAGGCGGACCCCCTCGCGGCGTACTTCGTACCTCACGAGAACGTAGTTTCGACTCTTGAGGAAGAGAAACAGGTCTCGGAGATCCCGAAATTCCCCGCGATCGTCAAGGGAACGTCCCGTGGTGATCTCGACGGCTCGGTACACGAAAACAGGCATCAGCCTAATACCCTTTCCGCCTCTTCCACAGTGGTCTCACCGGCAGCGATCTTTCGAGCTGCTGCGCGCCGCATGTTGTGAAAACCTTCCTCCTTTAATACCTCCATCAGTTCACCGATGGATTTCCCTTCGGCGATTTTCTGGCGGCACCTTTCCGAAACGAGCAAGATTTCCGTGATCGCCGTCCGCCCCAGATACCCTCGATGCCGACACAGGGAACACCCGCTTCCCCGGCGATATTCCCGATGCACTTCCAGTCCATAACGGGCCAAGAGGGTCGGATCCGGCGCGTAAGTCGTTTCACAGTAAGGACAAATCTTGCGCACGAGCCGCTGGGCTGTCGCCCCGAGAAGCGTCGAGGCCAACAAATCCGAGCTCACCATGAAGTCCCGCAACCGAGCGATCACGGACAAAGCGTCGTTGGCATGCACGGTGGAAAGCAGCAAATGACCCGTCATGGCGGCTCGAACGGCCATGGCCGCCGTCTTCTCGTCGCGGATCTCCCCCACAAGAATCACGTCAGGATCTTGCCGCATGAAATGGCGAACGGCCTCGGGGAAATCGTAGCCGATGTCTTCCATGACCTGCGTTTGCCGAATCAGCGGGAAGCGATACTCTACGGGGTCTTCCGCCGTCAGCACGTTCATGTGAATGACGTCCAGCATGCGCATGGCGCTGTACAGCGTGGTGGTTTTCCCGCTCCCCGTGGGGCCGGAGACAAGCACCATGCCGTGGGGCTTGCGAAAAAGATCTTCCATGGTACGGACTTCTTCAGGGCTAAACCCCAAAGACCCCAAAGGCAGGACCACGGCTTGGACGGGCAGGATTCGAATGACGAGGTTTTCGCCGTAGGCGGATCGCACCGTGGACAACCGTAAGTCGTAATCTTCTCCCATAAACTGGAAGCGCCATCGCCCGTCTTGAGGAAGGCGTTGTTCGGCGATGTCCATACCGGCCCGTGCCTTCAGCGCACTCACCATGCGTTGATGAATGGCTCCGGGAAAGACAAAGGCGAGGTCCAAAAAACCATCGATGCGGACGAAAAAGCGTGTCGTCCGATCGGTGGGTGAAACGTGGATGTCGGTCGCCCGGTTCAGGATGGCGTAGTGCAGGATATCCGTCCACAGATCATCCATGGAGAAAAGGGCGTTGGGATTGGTCGCCAAACGTCTTTGAAGGTTTTCTAAGGCTTGTTCCGGGGGATTTTCGAGAAAGTGATAATGGCGTTCGGCCATTTTCTTGATCTCTGCCCGGGGCCCAACGTAAGTCTTGAATCGGGACCCAACCAGAGTGGTCAGCCCCTCGTGGAGTGCTCGATCGACGGGATCCCCCACCGCCACATGAAGAATCCCGTCGTCGAGTTTAAAGGGGAGTGCCCCGCGGTCTCGGGCAAATCCGGAAGGAATCTTGCGCAATGCCTGCGTTTCGGGAACCATGCCTCGAGGATCCCAAAAAGGCAATCCGCTCTGATCCGCAAGCACCTGGGCCATTTCGAATTCAGTCACAATGCCCAGGCGGGTCAGGACTTCCCCGAGCCTTTCGCCCGTGGCTTTCTGTTCTTTCAAGGCAAAGTCGATCTGCTCATCTCTTAAGTAGCCCCTTTCCTTCAGCAGCTGCCCGATGGGTTTCTTCTGCACGGCAGGCCACCCTTTCTCTTCACCGATCAGAGATTTCACAATTGTCGTTTCCAGTACATTCCACCTGAATCAGAAAATTCCTATTGTTGTCCCAGGACGCGGGCCTCACTGAGAGAATCGCTGCACCCCGGCATCCGGCGCCAACGAAAAAGGAAATCCTCGAACGCTCAGAAATGAACTCAGAACGCTGGGAGTTCTTGGACATGTTGACACAGGATCTGTAGTCGATGCGATAAGACTTTGGCGTCCCACGATTTACAATGCGCAACTCATAGCTTCCGCCCGTGCCGTTATCCCCGTTCGTGCCGTTGTCGCCGGCATAGGCCGGATGAATGGTAAGCCCGAAAGTCTTTGCGGTGGTCATTTGGCAACGATCTGTTAACTCCGCTTCAACTTTATAGGCGCCTGAGGATCCCTGACTAGGAATACCAGAAATTTTGTTATCTCGACAAAGAAGACCCTCAGGGCATTTCGGGGCCACCGAAAGGTTCCATGTGCAGGGAGGATGACACCCATCGGCAACGATCAGGGCATTATAATCTCGATTCTCGTAGCCAACAGGCAATTCCGTAGTTGCGATGCGTGGACTCGTCAGGCGCACCGGAAGCGTTCCCGACCAGCGGTGACTCTGACCTGCGCTATCGCAGACTTTGGCCGCCAAATTCAGAGTGGCATTGCAGCCCGGGTCGAGCTTTACCGTCGACAATGTCCCGGACGGGCTCAGCTGTAATCCGCCGGGCATGGTCACATTATCTGGGACCCACGTGTAAGGTGGCACTCCCCCCTGCGCCTCCAGGGTCACCGCATAAGGCTGCTTTTCCTCCGCCACAGGGAGCGCACGAGGCGTAAGGACTTCCAGATTGCGGCAGTTTCGAAGGCGCCGCAGTTCATCCAGGGAAACAAATTCAACCACATCGTCGTATGGCTCCGGCCGGTTTGTATCATTATCGAAATCATCGATGTTTGGAAAATCCACACCGTAGATGGTCATACCCGTTTGCAGGTTTTGATTTTCCCCGGCGCTGACGACCATGAAAGCCACATTGTCGCGATCAAGACCCTCGTAGTTCACGGTCATGGACGTCTTCGACAGCGTGCACAGATCCACTCGGAGAGGGATCCTGCAATCGCTCTCACCCACCGGCGTCGCATTATCCCATTCCAGTTCCGGAGCCACCACATAAAGCAGTGCCCGACCGAAAGCATCCGTTCCTTTCAATCCAACGTGAGTGAAAACTTCGGCAGGCCTTCCGGCGTCGTAGTCCTCATCTTGATAGGGTAAGAAACCGTGTTTGACAGCATATCCCACAAGAGCCTCACGAGCCTGTTTGACCGTTTCTCGGGTTTCCACAAATTTCGAGCGCTTGACCATCGGGCCGATGAGACTCACGCCGAGACCCAAAAGCAACCCAATAACCGCAAGCATCAGGGCCACTTCGATCAAGGTGAACCCGGTATGATTTGTCTTCCTTTTCATCGCTGTCCCCGAAGTCTCTTTGGCGCGCTCATCCTATCCGGCAAGAATCCCTCTCTATATGGATCGACACTACCAAAAAACGACTAAAATCATCAAGCGGAATGTGTCAATGAAAATGAGACACCTCCGGTAAAATGTTAGACTCTTACAGCGTCGCTTGAAGGCTTGTTGATCCAGGCGGCAGTCGGCAATGCTGGAGGCCTGGGTATCTTGCCTTTGAAACGGCTAGGATTGGCCTCGAATGCTTGCTTGAGAACCTGTTGACGATGCTCCACGATCTGAGGCGCCAACCCGTAATGGAACTGCTCCGGTGTGACCAGCCCGAGACCCGAGTGGCGATGTTCTCGATTGTACCAATTGAAAAAATTCCGGCAAAAGGAGCGGGCATCCTCGGTGGAACCGAAACGTCCTGGAAATTGCGGACAGTACTTGAGGGTCTTGAACTGGGCTTCCGAATAGGGATTGTCATTGCTCACATGAGGCCGGCTATGGGTTTTGGTGACCCCCAAGTCCGATAGCAATTGGCCAACACACTTCGAGGTCATGGAGGATCCCCGATCCGCATGAACTGTAAGTTGGCCGTGAACAATACCCTGCTTTTTGCAGGTCTCCTCAATGAGCCTCTTTGCCAGGGCCGCACTTTCCCGGTGGGCAACCATCCATCCCACCACGTAGCGGCTAAAGATGTCCATGATCACGTAAAGGTAAAAATAGGTCCACTTGACGGGGCCCAATAACTTTGTAATGTCCCACGACCAAACCTCGTTGGCGCGGGTGGCGAGCAACTCGGGCTTTTCGTAAGCGGGGCGCTGCACCTGCCGGCGACGCTCCTTGACGCTTCCATGTTCGTCTTTCAGAATGCGATACATCGTGCGCACCGAGCAATGATACGTCCCCTCATCAAGCAGGCACGCAAAGATCTGGCGAGGGGCAGCATCCTGAAATCTCTCGCAGTGGAGTAGGTCTATCACCGTTTGCCTCTCCTGATCCGAAAGAGCCAACGGCGGAGCCGGACGATTTACCTGGGCTCTGGTGGGTTTCAGTCTACGATAGAAGGTTGCTCGGGCAATGCCCAAAGCATCACAGGCCTGGACGGTTCCCACCTCGGTTCGCAATTGGACCGCCGCTTTCATAAGTTGCTCTCGTCGCTTTCGTGATTGGGTTGGGGAATCCCCATGAGGTCTGAGATTTTTTTTTGAACCTCAATGATCGTCTGCGCCTTTTTGATCTGGTCTCTGAGGCGCTGATTTTCCCGCTCCAATTGGGCTACACGTTTTGCAAGATGGTGGTCCGGGTTCGCTTTTCGCCCCCGTTTTCGGGGAGACAATGCTTTGAGCTGCCCCTCATCTCGTTGTCTGCGCCACGTGGTCAAATTCGATGAATAAAGGCCTTCCCGGCGGAGAAGGGCGCCGATCTGCCCAGGCAATGTGCAGGCATCGGCTTCCTCGAGGATGCGCAACTTATAAGCAGCCGTGAATTTGCGGCGACGTTTTTTTTCCATGACCTCCGGATCCGGTGCGTTGAGATTGGTCGCCATGAGGGCAACTCCAGACGCCCTACTGGCCCCTTCCGTTACCCCCATTCCTACCCCCGTTTGCCGATTCTGAACTGATGTCATCTGATCCTGTCTCCTACCCGCCCAACTCAAATTTAACAAGGGGTAGGTGACTCACCTTCATTGGCACAGAGGGAAGTTTGAAGGCCCCCCTCGACTGGAAAAACTTGAAACCTCCTCGCATCATTCCAGCCCCACGACGCCATGCCCCAGCCCATTGTCTAGACCTCCCGACCACGAGAGAGAACTTTCGGGCTTCGCAACGTTCTCCATAAGACAACATGTGATCCCAAGTCGGGATCGCTCTTCTTCAACCTTGGGAACGCCCTCTTCGGCAAGGCGATAACACAATCTGCTCCGTTTCAATCTTGGTCCAGCACGGTTCGCGGAATGTGGCGGCTTTTGAGGTTTGATGCGACCTGGGGTGGATCTCACAGTAACGGTTGGATGGTCCAGCCGCCTCAGAATGACATGCGCACGGCTTTTCACGCATCCAAAAGGGTTCTCAGAAAAAGAGAATCTGCGGGTTTCCGGTGCGACCGGCCTGGGCGGCGTGCAGGCCACGATTCATCCCCGAGACACGGGCTTCACCCCATAAGGCTTGTCAGTTTCCCCACCCTTGTGATACCGTCAACGCCTACGCCTGGGTGGTGGAATCGGCAGACACAAGGGACTTAAAATCCCTTGGGACCTTGTGCCCGTGCGGGTTCGATCCCCGCCCCAGGCACCACATTGTTGAAAACAAGAGCCGCTGGGGTCGATTGGGATTGGAGGGGGAAAACGGCGTGAAGCGCCGCGCCTTTGAGCCGTCTCATAAATGGAAAAACTTTGCGCCCAAAATTCGTGGAGAAGATGGATGCCGGCATCGTGGTGGATCTTAGCTTCCAGTGGCATTTTGGTGGGCATCGGCGCCGCCTTTACCGGACTCGGGGGCGGCTTTCTCATGATTCCTTTGCTCCTCTACTTGGGATTTTCAGCGCAACGCGCCGTGGGAACATCCTTTTTGGCCATTCTGGTCATTTCCATGTCGGCGCTGGTGGCCCATAACAAACTGGCCAACGTCGATTACCGGGCCGGGATTCTTTTGGGCATCGGCGGCATTTTGGGCGCGCAAATCGGCGCCCGCTTGGTGGAACATGTCTCCACCGCCCACTTCAAAAAAATCTTTGCCGTGATTCTCGTGGCCCTCGCCGTGTATTTGTTTTTCAAAAAATAGCCCCAGCCCACTAAACCGATCGCCCTGTTCACCCGTGAATCGAAGGCTCCCTGTGCCGGAGGTGGATTTTGCGCAGGACGTAAGGCAAGATACCCCCGTGCCGGTAATACTCCACGTCGATTTCTGTCTCCAGTCGCGCGATGACGGAAAAACTCACAGCCTCACCGGACGCTCTGACGGCCGTCACCCGCAACCGCTTGCGCGGCTTCATCTCGTCGATGCCTTCGATATGATACAGTTCGGTGCCGTCCAACCCCAAAGATTCGTAGCTTTCCCCTTTCTCGAAAACCAGCGGCAAAACCCCCATGCCCACCAGGTTACTGCGATGAATCCGCTCGAAGGATTGGGCAATGACCGCTCGCACGCCCAAAAGCGCCGTTCCCTTGGCGGCCCAATCCCGGGAAGAACCGGTGCCGTATTCCTCCCCGGCCAGCACAATGAGAGGCGTTTTTTCTGCGGCGTACGCCATGGCCGCGTCGTACACGAACATGAGGGTCCTTTCGGGCAGTTTGAGCGTCCACCCACCTTCCTTACCTCCGGCTAAGCGGTTCTTCAGTCGGATGTTGCCGAAAGTTCCACGAACCATGACTTCATGGTTTCCACGCCGTGCCCCGTAGGAATTGAAATCCGACGGATTCACGCCATGAGCCATCAGGTAGCGCCCTGCCGGAGAATCTTGGGGGATGGCTCCCGCCGGCGAGATGTGGTCTGTGGTCACGGAGTGTCCCAGGACCAGCAAAGCTCGAGCTCCTTGAATGTCACCGGGCAGGGGAGGATCGCCCCGCATGGAGTCGAAGTATGGGGGTTTGCGGATATAGGTGGAGTTTGGATCCCACGCGTAAGTCGTGCTCTCGGGAACGTGCAGCTCTCTCCAGAGCTCGTCTCCTGCGTACACCGAACGGTAAACCTTTTCAAAAAGTTCCTCTTTCACCGAACTTTCGACATAATGGGCAATTTCCTCATCCGAAGGCCACAGCTCCTCCAAATAGACCGGCTCTCCATTGGGATCCAAAGCGACGGGCTCCCGCATCAGGTCCACATCGATGCGTCCCGCCAGAGCGTAAGCCACCACCAGCATGGGAGACGCCAGATAATTGGCGCGCACGCGGGGGTGGATGCGGGCTTCGAAATTCCGGTTTCCGGAAAGCACCGCGGCGACGTTGAGTTTTTCTTCCTCGATGACCTTTTCCACGGCGGGATGCAAGGGCCCGCTATTTCCGATACATGTGGTGCAGCCAAACCCCACGCAATGGAAACCGAGAGCCTCCAAAAACGGCATAAAACCAGCGTTGACCAAATACTCCAGGACTACGGCGCTGCCGGGGGCAAGAGAGGTTTTCACATGGGGGGGCACGGTCAATCCCCGTCGCACGGCGTTTCTCGCCAACAGCCCGGCACCGATCATCACCGAAGGATTGGAAGTGTTGGTGCACGATGTGATGGCAGCGAGGACCACGCTGCCATCTCCGATTTGGGAATATCGCCCGTGGATGTCCACGGAGAAAAAGCGCTGTCCCAAAGGCGCACAGGCTTTCAACTTTTCCGTTCGGCAACCGGATTCGTTCAAAAAAACGGATTCCTGCACACTCGGGATGTTGGGCTCATAGCGACATCCCAACACATCGGCAAACCGCCGCTTGGCCTCATAGAGAGGGATACGGTCTTGAGGGCGGGCGGGTCCGGCAAGGCAAGGATCCACGGAAGCCAAATCCAACTCGATGACATCCGTGTATTCCGGTTCACGGTCCGTGTCCGCAAAGAGATGCAGAGTCCGGGAGCACAGCTCGGTGAGCACCGCTTGATTGCTTCTCCCTGTGGACCTGAGGTAGTCCACTGTCACGGAATCTATGGGAAAATAACCGACGGTAGCGCCGTATTCCGGAGCCATGTTGGCCACCGTGGCTCGATCCGGCAACGAGAGATGCCGCACGCCGGGGCCGAAAAATTCCACGAATTTTTCCACCACGTTGTACGCCCGAAGCCGCTCCGTCACATGAAGCACCAAGTCGGTGGCGGTGACACCGGGACGAAGACGCCCCACAAAACGCACCCCGATCACCTCTGGAAGCGTCATCCAGTAAGGCTCTCCCAACATCACGGCTTCTGCTTCGATGCCCCCGACGCCCCAGCCCAAGATCCCAATGCCGTTGATCATGGTCGTGTGGGAATCCGTCCCCACGAGAGTGTCTGGATAGGCCCAAACGGCTTGGCCCGCCCCCTCTTCCACAACAATCACCCGTGAGAGATATTCCAGATTGACCTGATGGCAGATCCCGGATCGGGGCGGGACCACCTTGAGAGTCTGGAAACTCTTCTGCGCCCATTTCAGCAGACTGTAACGCTCTTTGTTTCTTTCATATTCTTTTGCCGTGTTCCATTGAAGGGCGCGCTCTGTGCCATAGGCGTCGACCTGCACCGAGTGGTCGATGATCAAGTCCACCGGAACGAGGGGATCGATGACCTGAGGATCCCCACCTAAAGCCTTCATGGCATCGCGCATGGCCGCCAAATCCACCACGGCAGGGACACCGGTGAAGTCCTGCATGAGCACTCTTGACGGGTAAAATGCCACCTCCACGGTATTTTCGAGCTGAGGGCGCCAGCGGGCGACATTTTCCACGTCAGTCTCTTTGATGCTCACCTCGTCCCATTTTCTCGCCACGTTTTCCAACAAAACTCGGATGGCGTACGGAAGGCGCCAGACCTCAACACCAAATTGCCGTCCCAACGCCTCCATATCCACGACGTGAAAGATCCGTCCAGAGTGACTGAGCGTTTTGATCCACCGTGCAGGTTTCATGAATACCACCCATCCTTTCTAACCTGTGGCTTCGAGGAATTCGTCTGCAAGTTGGCCGGCCCAAGCTTTTAAGGAAACGCTCCTCCCTGCGGTTTTAACCCAAGGCGCAACAGAGCCTCCCTCGTGAGCAGGTCAGGGAGAGTCCTTTCCTTCATGGCAAAAGCGGATCTAAGGACCCCATCTTTTGTGGCGGATCGGCGCTCTCCATATTCGCCTCGGTGCCAAACGGCCTTGGAACTTGCAGGAGGAATCATGGGTGTCGCAAATTCCAGGGGACACACCCCAGCGCATGAATCTACAACCACGGGCACGCATCGACCTGAAGGGCAAAGTTCTCGCAGGGGAGTCCGTTTTCCTGGGCGCGCAGGAGGGCGTCCTCTGAAAAGCAAGGTGTCTTTACGATAGGTTGTTTTTTTCATGCCGTTTTTTCGGGTTGTTCCCGCACGGGGCCAGCA
Organism: Desulfosoma profundi; assembly: GCF_055387865.1. Classification (NCBI taxonomy): domain Bacteria; kingdom Pseudomonadati; phylum Thermodesulfobacteriota; class Syntrophobacteria; order Syntrophobacterales; family Syntrophobacteraceae; genus Desulfosoma; species Desulfosoma profundi. The sequence continues at coordinate 796,398 of NZ_AP042420.1, forward strand.
AATCGTAAATGAATCCCGTCCGGACCCGCCACCACAAAGTCCCTCAAGTGATAATACCGATCAGCCGGAGCGGTCACGACGGCGTATCCTAAGGCCTGCGCTTTGTGATAGTAAGCATCCACGTCGGGAACCATCACGCGGAGATTCCCCACGGGAGCTTCGGGTACGGCCGCGTTGGGTCGCTCAACCAGGAAAAGCAAAGAATCTTCCCACCGCAACTCCACAAAGGGCCCGTCCCTGCGGCTCAGCTGAAAACCGAAATCCAAAAAAAACCGGCATGATTTTTCCAAATCCCGGACGTAGATAGCGAGAACCAATTGTTCTCCGGATGGGACAAATTTTTCCATGACTTTTCCTTTCGCCATGCGGCGCCTCAGGAATTCCTTGACGGCAGGTCCTGTCCCCGCGTCCCACGGCTTCACCTTTTCAGGAGGCAGCACTTTGACCTCGGCAATCTCATCTCCGAGAATCATCTCCCCTTCGGCGACCACATGATAGGCCGATATCGTTTGATTCTTCTCCAGAAAGGCATAGTGGCCAAGAAAGTCCACGATTCGGCCATCCAAACCCAATTCCTCCTTCACTTCCCTCAGAATCCCTTGTTCAGGAGTTTCCCCCGATTCAAGAAATCCCGCGACCACGCCGAAGATTTTGCTCGGCCAGCCTATGCTGCGGACTAAAACGACACGGCCGTTCCACTCGACGACGGCCGCCACAACCGGGGTGGGATTGTTCCAAAAAACCCAGCCGCATTGAGGGTCTGCACAGGCTCGCCGATACCGTCCATCGATCCACGCCTCCTTCAAGGCTTTGCCGCACTCAGGACAGAATTTCACCTTTTCTCCTTTCCGCATCGAGGAAGCTCGGTTTCCGAGATCCCTACCCAAAATCGCATCAAAGAATCATCCTATCAAGGGTCTTCGGAAGCCCTTTTTTTCACCCGTGTCATCGGCTATTGTAGATGAAAACGAAACGTTGAGGATTCTTACCAGGCCTTTGAGGGTACGCCCATGAGCCGCAAGCCCGATCCCCTGTTGCAAGAGTTTCTCGACGAAGGACTGGCAATGCCGGAAATCGCCTGGGAGACCGTCCCGCATTTCGTCAACCCTTATGTTGTATGGGACGCTTTCGATGAAAACGTGGAAGGATGGGTCCCGGCGTGGTATCCCGTCCGAGATCCCGTAACGGGTCGCTCTTACGGTGAATACGAAAGGGCGCATTATTTCCACGAGCATCTTGTCAGGACCCTTTGTCTCATGCATCGCTGGCCCCTGTGGGGTTCTCGACGGGCCAAAAAACACGCGGTTGGCATCGCTCTTCTCCAAATGTATTGCGAAGTCGGCCGCCAAGACTGTTGTTTCTAGGTGCGAGCTCATCAGGCCATCACGGCCGAACCGCCGGGAAAGGAAGGCGTCGCGTGTTGCCGCGCGGCATCACCCGCTTTATCGTGTAGACCGTGTACAGGTGCACGAATCGGAAGAACCAGGAATCGGAGGACGCAATGATGGAAAGCAAGGAAAAGAGAAGAGAAAAGGTGATCGACGTTCTCAACAAGGCGCGGGCCATGGAGCTTTTGGCCATCCATCAGTACATGAACCAGCATTATAATTTGGACAACATGGACTACGGAGAATTGGCCGCCAAGATGAAACTCATCGCCATCGATGAAATGCGCCATGCGGAGATGTTTGCCGAGCGCATCAAGGAACTCGGCGGAGAACCTGTGACCGGTCACGACGGTCAGGTGGTCAAGGGACAGGATGTCCGAGAAATATTCCCCTTTGACGCCAACCTGGAGGATGACACCATCGATGTCTACAATCAGTTTCGGCTGGTATGCCAGGAAAACGGCGATGCCATCAGCATGAAACTGTTTGAAGACATCATTAAAGAAGAGCAAATCCACTACAATTACTTTGACAACGTGGACGGCCATATCAAGAAGCTGGGTGAGACCTACCTTGCCAAAATTGCCGGCACGCCTTCGGAGACGGGCCTGCCTCCTCGGGGTTTCGCTGTCGGGACCGGCGCCGAAGCCTGAGAGCGGGTCGAAGAACGAAGGCCCTCAACGGCTTCCCGGGCAGTTGGGCGCCTTGGCCCACCGATTCCGAAAGAAGCCGGTTGCCGCCGGTCCATGGGGATGCCGAGAAACCGGTGGCTCCAAGCTTTCGGCATGATCCTCGGCGGGTGTTGAGCTCACGTCTTCTGGAAGAACCCTTTGGGCACGGGCCGCCGTGCCCGTTCAATGGTTCCTTTGGAAAACGACCGGGGGATAATCGTCAAAAGGTTTTTTCTCATGAACGCGGGTTCGACCGTCGAATCTTCACGGAAGCCTTAGTCGGCGTCTTTCTGGGGGTCCTTTTCCTCGGAGCCCCCTTCACGATCCCGGCACCACTCCTCATACAGGGTCCGCCCAATCTCCAGCCGAAGGTCCTCAGGACGGGCAAAGCGTTCGCAGGCACAAAAGATATCTTTGGGTTCGCAGAGTTCAAACCAAGCACAATCAAGGCAGGTGTTCATGTGGCTCCATTTCCCGTCGTGGACTGGTGGCATCAGGGTCGCCCCTTCTTCCAGGCTCCACAGAAAATTCGGCAGGTAACGGGAAACGCTCAAGAACTTTTTGCCCCCTCGCCCCTTCGGGTGCGATGGACTCTCCGAGTGCTCTGCCCGCTAAGGGTTGTCCAAATCTCTCACATAGCCTCGGATGAGAGGGTGGGCCCCTTCCGGGGCGGCCAGAAGAAGCCCCTCCACGCGTCGAGCCTCGAAATACTCATTGAGATGGAACGGCCTTCCATCCAGAAATTGGAGGGATCCACCTGAGGCTTGGAGGATAATTTGGGCCGCGGCCAAATCCTGGTAGGAAACACTGCGCATGACGGCCCCCTCGGCGCGGCCCATGGCGACGTAACAAACATGGGCCGCGGTGCACCCCAGATTCCGGATTTTCCCCGGAAAGTGTGACCGGAAATGGTCGTGCATGCGGGAATACGTAAAAAGGAGACTCTCGTTGTTGATCTCTCCGGAATAGGCGATCTCCATGCGCTCATCGTTAAAGAACGCTCCGCGATCGGGTTCAGCATAAAAGCAATCGCCTGTCACCGGCATGTGAAAAAGTCCGAGAATCGGCCAGAAATTTTCAAAAAGAGCCAGGGAGGTGCCCCACAGAGGAATGCCTGCTTGGAAGTTGGCTACCCCATCCAACGCATCGTAGACCCAAAGGTATCCCTTGTGGCCGTGAACGTAATCCTTACGTGGTGGCGCATCCCCAAAAACTTCGTGTTCCGGAAAACGTTCGCGCAGCTTTCCGTGGAAAAACCGGATGAGGTGCAGTTCCGCCGTCGTCACCAAGTCTTCGTCAAACTTCACGTCTCTTCGACCTTTGCCGTAAAATTTCAGCGCTTCCCGCCCAGCCTCTCGTATGACGTCCATGGCAAATTCCCGAAGCTCTCCAATGCCGGCGCCCTCGTGACTCATGCCGCTCCTCCTTCCTAGCGGTTTTTGAAAGGAATCGGATTTCTCCACCTGCCTTCGTGGACCATAGAAGTTCACCGCGGTCTTGTCAAAGGGTCAACCGAGGCACCCACCCGGGAACATCTTCACCCCGTGAGGTCCCTCATGCACAGAAGCTCGCTCAAAAAGGAGTCGTTTGCAACCGTCGGGGAGATGTGTTATGAACCATTCCGTGTGGAAATAAGAATAATTAGAGGTTTTCCGGGGGCATGGGCCATCCGTATCAAGACCACTACTTTCATCGGGCCAAGAAAGAACATTACCTTGCTCGGGCCGTTTACAAGCTTCAGGAGATTCAAGACCGACACCGACTGGTGCGGCAGGGGGATCGAGTCTTGGACCTCGGTGCGGCACCGGGCTCCTGGATGCAGCTCACAAGCCGCATCGTGGGACCCAATGGCCTGGTGGTGGGCATTGATCTTCAACCCATGACTCACCTTTTTCCCGACCACGTGGTGACCCTCCAACAGGATGTTTTTGATGATGTCACCCTGGATCTTTTGGCTTCCAGGTACGGTCCCTTCGATGTGGTCATGAGTGATATGGCACCGAAGACTTCCGGGATCAAGTCCGCGGATGCCGCCCGATCGGAACTGCTTTTTGAGCGGGCGCTGGATGTGGCCTGTCGCGTATTACGCCCGGGCGGGCATTTCCTCGCCAAGATTTTCCAGGGCGAGGACTTCCACGGCCTCCTGGGACGGGTCAAGAGGTTGTTTCGGCGCGTCAAGGTGATCAAGCCGGAGGCTTCACGGAAACAAAGTCGAGAAATCTATGTCCTTGCCATGGAATACAAGGGCACTACAGGTTGAACGGAGGACTGCGTCATGTCCGGACATTCCAAGTGGAGCACGATCAAGCACAAAAAGGCCGCCCAGGACGCCAAACGCGGCAAGATCTTCACCAAGCTCATCAAGGAATTGACGGTAGCCGCCCGCATGGGAGGGGGCGATCCCGAGGCTAATCCCAGGCTGCGGGCCGCCATCGCCGCGGCGAAAGCCGAGAACATGCCGAAGGAAAACATCGAGCGGGCCATCAAGAAGGGAACGGGTGAATTAGAAGGGGCCGCCTATGAAGAAGCCATCTACGAAGGTTACGGTCCCGGCGGTGTGGCCATTTTAGTGGAAGTGACCACGGACAACAGGAACCGTGCCGCCAGTGAGATCCGTCATATTTTCAGCAAGAACGGCGGGAGTTTGGGGGAGGCGGGCTGTGTCGCCTGGATGTTCGAAAAACACGGCCTGATCGTGTTCAACAAGGATAAGGTGGGCGAAGACGAGCTCATGGAAGTGGCGCTGGAAGCGGGCGCCGAGGATGTGCGCGACCAAGGGGATCAGTTTGAGGTCATCACCACCCCGGGGGATCTGGAAAAAGTCAAGGGCGTCTTTGACGCTCGCGGGATGGTCTATGAAATGGCCCAAGTGACCATGGTTCCTCAAAGCACCGTCCGCGTGGAGGATGAAAAAACCGCCCAGCAGCTCCTCAAACTTATGGACGCCCTGGAAGACAACGACGACGTTCAGAACGCCTACGCCAACTTCGACATCCCCGACGAAATCCTCAACGCCGTGGCCTAAAGCCGGAAAGGACGGAACATGCGTGTCCTGGGCATAGACCCCGGATCCCGACACACGGGCTATGGGGTGGTGGACGCCAACGGAGACCGGTTGATCCCGATCGTGTACGGATCGATCCCCCTGCCGGCGTCTCTCTCTGTGCCCGCACGGCTGGGGCACATCTTCGCATCCATCAGCCGCGTGATCCAGGAAACGCGCCCGGACGAGATGGCCGTTGAGGAGGTGTTTGTGTCACGAAACGCCCGAAGCGCTCTCATCTTGGGCCAAGCTCGGGGAGCTGCCATCGCGGCCGGTATGCATGGGGGGGTACAGGTCCACGAATATAGTGCCTTGGCAATCAAGCAGGCGGTGGTGGGCTACGGAAAAGCCGACAAAACCCAGGTGGCCCACATGGTCCGGCTTTTGTTGGGACTGCACGATCTTACCGATCCGCATGCCGCCGATGCCTTGGCCGCCGCCGTCTGCCACATTCACATGCAGTCATCCACCAACCGCTTTCGAGCCGCAGACCGACGATGATCGCCCACCTCGAAGGCCGACTGCGCCATAAAGCTCCGGACCACGTCATCGTGGATGTCCACGGGGTGGGATATTGCGTCCATGTGCCCCTGAGCACTTTTTATGACCTCCCCGAACTCGGCTCGACGGCCAGCCTCTACGTCCATACTTACGTGCGGGAAGACACCCTGCAGCTTTTCGGGTTTGGCACTTCCGCCGAAAGAGATATGTTCGTGCACCTCATCGCCGTCAATGGCGTTGGGCCGAAGATGGCGTTGAGCATCCTTTCCGGGCTTCAACCCGATGAGCTCCGACAAGTGGTGCTTTATCAGGATCGTCAGCGGCTGCAAAAGATTCCAGGAATCGGCAAGAAAACGGCGGAGCGGATCTTATTGGAATTGAAAGATCGATTACGCATCCCCGTGCCGGAGACCGTGCCGGGAACATCGCCCGACCTCCCAGAAAAAGACGACGGCTACGCCGATGCCTATTCCGCATTGTTGAACCTGGGATACCGGCAGGCCGAAGCCGCTAAGGCTCTCCAAAGGGTTCGGCGATCTGCGGGCGCCGCAACCGAAAAGCTCTCCTTGGAACAGCTTCTTCGGGAAGCCCTGAGGGTCCTGGCTTAAGGCATGGGCCCATGGGATGAAGCCTGAGGAGGGCTCGGCAATTCCGGCGGGACGGATTTTCTGCCGGCTGGATCGGGGAACAGCCGGCCCGGGAACAGCACCGGAGCACCCAAATCATGACCGATCGACTGTTGGAGGCGAGACCCAAAGACGACGACTTGCCCGTGGAGGCCGGTCTTAGACCTCGAACCTTTGACGAGTATTTGGGCCAGAGGGAACTTAAGGAAAAATTGAGCATCTTTGTCCAGGCGGCACGGAAAAGGAATGAACCTCTGGACCACGTCCTCTTGCACGGCCATCCCGGCTTGGGGAAAACTTCTCTGGCACACATCATCAGCCGGGAGCTGGACGTGCCATTTCGATCCACCTCGGGGCCGGTCATCGAACGCCCTGGCGATCTTGCCGCCATTCTGACCAATCTGGAGCCGCGGTCCGTCCTGTTCATCGACGAAATCCACCGCCTGAACCACGTGGTGGAGGAAATCCTCTATCCCGCAATGGAAGACTTTCAACTGGACATTATCATCGGCCAAGGGCCATCGGCACGCACCATAAAAATTGATCTTTCCCCGTTCACGCTCGTGGGGGCCACCACACGGGCCGGACTCCTTTCACCCCCTCTGCGAGACCGCTTCGGTGTCGTGCTGCGCCTTGAATTTTATCGCGTCGAGGATCTCAAAAAGATTGTTTTACGAGCCGCCCGAATCTTAGGCGTGGCCATCGATGACGATGGCGCCCATGAAATTGCCCGCCGATCCCGGGGCACGCCCCGCATCGCCAACAGGCTGCTCCGCCGGGTTCGTGATTTTGCGCAAGTGCGCGCTCATGGCATCATCACCCGCGACGTGGCGGACATGGCCTTAAGGATGCTCGATGTGGACGAACGCGGCTTCGATCGCATGGACCGCCGGATCCTGTCGACCATCATCGAAAAATACGATGGCGGTCCAGTGGGGATCGAGACCCTGGCGGCGGCCGTTTCCGAAGAAAAAGATACCTTGGAGGAAGTCTACGAGCCCTACCTCATTCAAGAAGGTTTCCTGAAAAAAACACCCCGAGGCCGCGTGGCCACGCGATTGGCCTTCGAACATCTCGGGCGACCGTACCGCCCATCCCGACAGTTGTCCTTTCTGTGATAAAGTCCTGTTCGAGCCTCGGGAAAGGGTGTATAAGAAAAACCAGCATCGCGGAGGCAAAGCGGTAGGGTTCCTTAGGTGGCGGATGCGGCCGTTCTCTCCAGGCCGGCCTTAGAGGCCGGGTCGCAAAGGAGGCTCCCATGGCCGAGAGTGTTTACAAGATCATCGAATTGGTGGGGACAAGCACGGTGTCGTGGGAAGACGCCGCCAAAAACGCAGTGGAAACGGCGTCCAAAACCTTGCGCGATCTCCGGATCGCGGAGATCACCAAACTGGACATGAAGCTTGAGGAAGGCAAAGTGGTGGCCTATCGGGCAAGAGTGGCCATCTCCTTTAAGTACCAGGGCAGCTAAACCACGCTCCACGTCCCGACAAAAAGCATCAAGGGCCGCACCGCCCCCGCTCCACCACCGCCAAAGAATGGATGTGACAGTTGGGAGGCCAACCTATGGGTCAGCGAAAGGTGAGAATCCTGATGGCGAAATTCGGCCAGGGCTATGAGGCAGCCCTCATGCGCCTTGCCGCCGCATTCAGTGAAGCGGGATTCGAGGTCATTTATACGGAATCGGAGGATCCCAAAGCCATTGTGAACGCTGCACTGCAAGAGTCCGTTGACCACATCGGGATCACCACCTTACCGGAAGCGCGACTGGACCAATTCGCCGCCGTGTTCGACCTCCTCAAGGCCCACGATGCCCAGAACATCGGCGTCACCGCCGGAGGTTTTTTCGATGAAGCCTTGGTCCCTGAACTGAAAAAACTCGGGGTTGCGGAATTCTTCCCCAAGGGTACCACCCACGAACAACTTATTCAGTGGGCGCGCCAAAACATTCACCCCACCGATTAGCCGCCACGTTCCCCATGGAGGGAGCAAAGCGCCGTTCAAGAGTTCCTGAACCCGTGGAATCTCCGCCATCGCTCCATTGTTTTGTGATCATCATGGGGAATCGATGCCGGCCTTAGGCATCGATCCCGTAGGGACAGCCCTCTGCCTGCCCTGAATGGGTGTAAAGATTTTTTCATCGGTGCCCCCGCGCGGACTGATCCTCGGGGTCCGATCCCTCAAGGATTCCCGATTCTCTCGCCGCTTGGCTTGCACAAGACACTGTTTTTGGATACGTTCTCCATGGATGTGGAGGAGCACACCCGATCGCCGGTTCCTTTGAGGAACGGGAGGAAAGTCCGGGCTCCACAGGGCAGGGTGCTGGGTAACACCCAGTCTCGGCGACGAGCAGGAAAGTGCCACAGAAAGCAAACCGCCTCGCCCCACGGCGGGGTAAGGGTGAAACGGTGAGGTAAGAGCTCACCAGTCCCGGTGGTGACACCGGGAGCTCGGTAAACCCCACCCGGAGCAAGGCCAAGTAGGGGAGCGCTTGAGGGTTGCCCGCCCGAAGCTCCCGGGTCGGCCGCTTGAGCTCCATGGTAACATGGGGCCTAGAGGAATGATCGGGACCTCCTTCAATGGAGGCACAGAACCCGGCTTATGGGCTCCTCCACATCCCCCGTGCATCGCCGGGCCCAATCGAGCGATCCGGATCTCTAGAGTTCAGCCGTGAGGAGAAAACGGAATCACTGTGGGGGAAATATTCTTCTCTGAACCAATTTTCGCTGTCGTGCCGGCCGCAGGCTCCGGCGTGCGCATGGGTCTGCCGCACCCCAAACAGTTCCATCCTCTGCACGGCAAGCCGATCCTCCTTTGGACCCTGGAGCGGCTGGTCGCCCTCCCCTTTTTGGCCGGTATCGTTACGGCAGTTCCTGAAAACGCCGTCGCCGCGGTGCAGGCCCTTTTGGCAGGCAGCTTACGCGGGGCACCCGTCATCGTGATCCCTGGTGGCAACCGCCGCCAAGACAGTGTTTTGGCGGGTATCAAGGCGCTCCCCGAAGCATGCCGATGGGTGCTCATCCACGACGGCGTACGTCCCTTCGCCTCCTCGGAACTCTTTCGAAAAACGTGCATGGCCGCTCGGCAAAGCGGTGCTGCAGTGTGCGCATGTCGGGCCGTCGAAACGGTCAAGATGACAGAAAACGGTTGGATCCGATCCACGGTGCCTCGGGACCACATCTGGCTGGCTCAAACACCACAGGTCTTTCGGCGCGATCTATTGGAGGAAGCCTTTCACAAGGCACAAATCCACGGCTGGGAAGCCACCGACGACGCGTCCCTCGTGGAACGTTTGGGAGTGCCGGTAGCCGTCGTGGATGGGGAAAAAACCAACATCAAGATCACGACCCCCGACGATCTCCACTGGGCCTCCTGGATCCTTGAACAGTCTTCCAGGACATCCCCGTCGGCCATCCGCGGAGAGGACGGGCCATGGACCTGAACCTTCGCATCGGCATGGGTTGGGACGTTCATGCTTTCGCCTCAGGTCGGCCGTTGATTTTAGGCGGGGTGACCGTTCCCTTTGATCTTGGCCTTCTCGGTCATTCGGATGCCGACGTTTTGTGCCACGCCTTGTGCGATGCCCTGTTGGGTGCCGCCGCCTTAGGGGATATCGGGACGCATTTCCCCGACACCGATCCCCGGTATAAAGGCGTCTCCAGCCTGATATTGCTCGGCGCGGTGCGGGACCTCATTCACAAGGCCGGCTACGGGATCCTCAATGTGGATGTCACGGTTTTGGCACAAAAACCCAAGATCGCCCCCTACATCCCGGAAATGCGCCGCATAACCGCCGAAATTCTCGGCCTGCGCCGAGAAGCCGTCAGTATCAAAGCCACCACTACGGAGGGATTGGGTTTCGTGGGACGTCAAGAAGGAATCGCCGCTTGCGCCGTCGCTCTCCTTTACAAGAGACAAGGAGCCGCCCCATGAGTCTGGTTGTTTACAACACCTTGACAAAAAAGAAAGAACCGTTTGTGCCGCTGGAATCCGGTACGGTGAAGCTCTACGTCTGCGGAGTCACGGTCTACGACTTGTGCCACATTGGCCATGCCCGCTCGGCCATCGTCTTCGACGTCATCTACCGGTATCTGAAACATCGCGGATACCGCGTGATTTACGTCCGAAATTTTACCGATATTGACGACAAGATCATTAAACGGGCTCAAGAGGAAGGAACCGACTATCGCACCATCGCCGATCGCTACATCAAAGCCTTCTATGAGGACATGGACGCTCTGGACGTCCTCCGCCCGGACTTGGAGCCTCTGGCTACAGATAACATCCCGCAAATGATCGACATCATCCGCCGCCTCGAAGAAAAAGGTATCGCCTACCAGGCCGGCACCGACGTTTACTTCGCCGTGGAAAAATTCCCGGACTATGGGAAACTCTCAGGACGCAGCCTGGAAGACATGATGGCCGGGGCTCGGGTGGAAGTGGACGTCCACAAACGCAACCCTTTGGATTTCGTTCTCTGGAAAGGAAGCAAGCCCGGAGAACCTGCGTGGGACAGCCCATGGGGACCGGGTCGGCCGGGGTGGCATATCGAGTGCTCGGCCATGGGCAGCCGCTACCTCGGCCCGACCTTCGATATGCACGGGGGCGGAAAGGACCTCATCTTTCCCCACCACGAAAATGAAATCGCCCAAAGCGAAGCGGCCTTCGGGGTGCCGTTTGTGCGGTACTGGCTGCATAACGGCTTCGTGAACATCAATAACGAAAAAATGTCTAAGTCGCTGGGCAATTTCTTCACCATTCGCGACATCCTCAAGATCATCCACCCGGAAGCTCTGAGACTCTTTGTCATTTCCAAGCATTACCGAAATCCGGTGGATTTTTCCGACGAAGCGCTCAGTGAAGCCGAACGTGCCTTGGAACGCCTCTACGGCACCCTCGAAGAAACCGTCACGCGCATTCCCAAGGACCTCAATGCCGAAAGCATATCTGAAAAGTCTTTAAGGAATCAGGACCAAGAACTCTTCCAGAAGGTTATGGACTTTCCTGATGCTTTCCACGAAGCCATGGACAACGATTTCAACACGGCCCAAGCGCTGGCGCTCCTCTTCGAGTTGCAGCGAGGAACTCAGCGGTTTTTGGACACCTTCGGCCGGAAAGTTCTGAAAGGGCCGGCGGCGGTCCTCGCCCACAAAGCCGGCGCTTGCCTTCGGGAGCATGGCCGTATTTTGGGGCTTCTGACACGGACACCGGAGACATTCTTTGAGGAAATCAAGAAGCGCAAGGTGGCTCAGAAAGGTATCGCCGAAACCGAGGTGGAAGCGCTCATTGCCGAGCGCGATCAGGCCCGAAAAGAGAAAAATTTTCAAGAAGCGGACCGCATCCGCGATCGTCTCGCCGAAATGGGTGTGCAACTGGAAGACACGCCTGATGGAACCCGTTGGCGCGTCCGGTAAAACTCCGCGGACCGGCGGCAGCCGGTCCGTCCCCCATTACAAAACCCGCTTGGGCAGATTGTGTTCGTTCGGGAGACAGGGAAAAGCCGGATAGGATGATTCTTCTCCCGTAGCACTTCCTCCCTGCCCTCTGCCTCTGAGTGACAGCTTTTCGTCCTTTAGAATGAAATCTCCGGTCGACCTGGACTGCCGGATACGCGCCGCTCTTCGTGATCCATTGAAGAGCCTTCTCGAGACACGGTGTAGCGAACCTCTGCGTCGTGCGCTTTGCCCCGCCGATGTCACTGGAGCGGGCCTCCCACAGGCAGTCGGGCTTCGCCGAATCGGCTAAACGCAGACTATCGCCCTGCAGCTAAGCCTTGCCGCAACACGATCCGGGTACACAGCCTTGGGACGCCGGGCTCGTCCCGCAACATCCTGTATCCCGGGGACCGGGAAGTCGCCGGCCGCTCCTCACCCCAGAGGCCGTGGAAGAGGCGGAAAGAAGTTTTTTCATTCGGCCGCTCCCACACTCAGGACACGCGGGCGTGTCCTCTTTTCCAAAAATCACATGTTCCGACACCTGACCGCAGTCGGTGCAGACATATTCGTAAATGGGCATAAGGCCCCCTCCGTGGTTTCAGTGGGCGCATCCACCGCCGTGCTGATGTCCGGCGCAGGTCCATTGCGCGGAAAAAGCCGGCAGCCGGCCTTGACGCCACATGTCAAGATTGTCCTTGACCGAGCCTTCCATGGCCCTATAGACCGTGATGCCTTGGGCCTGGAGTTTCATCAACGCCCCCATGCCGATCCCCCCAACCACAATGCCGTCCACGGAACGCCCTCCCAAGGCCTTCAAAGGCTGACACATGCCGTGAACATGATGTGCATCGCCATTAGGCACTTCCTCAATCGCGCCGGATTCGGTGTCCACAATGACAAATCCCGGGGCCGAACCGAAATGGCCGAAAACTTCGCTGTCAAGCCCCATCAGTCGAGCTGCTGGAAAACAGATCTTCATGCGTGGTTTCCTCCTTGAATGGCCGATACTCGTCATTGGTGCCGAGCAAGTTACCGTGCACCGAACAACGTGGCTTTTATAGGACCGTTCATGAGGGTTGTCAACTTGGGGTCTCCATGCGTCTGGTGACGGTGGAGGGGATTTTCCTCGGGGTTTCCTCTTTCCATTTTGCCGCTCATCTCCCTATAATGCCATGAATGGTCAACAGGCCCGGGAGGAGCAGCGCACACGTCGGGAGGTGAATCCATGGAAAATCAGGACTTCATCGTGGCCAACGAGGTCTATATCAAAACAGACCGCCAGCAGGGCAATATGGTAATTTTGAAGGAAACGGAAGACGCGACGCAGTATTTCCTCATGTTCGTGGGGGATAGTGAAATCACGGCCATAGCCAAGGAAAAGGGGTTCGTGGAACCCAAGCGCCCTCTGACCCATGACACCTACCTCACAATCTTACAGCGGGCCGGTGTGCGTTTTGAGCGGGTGGAAATCTACACCATGAAGGAAAACACTTACTATGCGCGCATCATCGCCCGGATCGGTGACGATGAGGTGGTCTTTGACAGCCGCCCGAGCGACGCCGTGGCCCTGGCGTTGCATGAAAAATGCCCCATCCTGGTCAACAGGAGACTCCTGCGACGGGAACTCACACCCGAAGAAGTGAAAGAATACGAATCCATCATCAAGACCGTGAAGTTCTGATCCTCGGGACCTCGAGTCCCATTGTCCCGCTGTTCAAAGCCTTCACCAACCCAATGTCCGGGCGAGCACGGGGGTTCGGAGACCTAAGAGGTCCGATTCAGAAACCGGAGGACCTTCGTGTCCCTCTCCCCACCGGCCATTGGGACTCACCTCACCCACCGGCACCGTGCCTCGGTAGTATCGGTCTTTCCGATGAATCACGGATAAAGCCGTCGCTTTTTCCGATTTGCCTTCCATCGGCTTTCCTCCATAGAAAAAGCCTTCGAGAATTCCAGCAGGCATTTAATTTTTCAGCCGAAAGGAGAGTGTTCCATGAAGAGAGCGATCCTGACGATATCGTGCGTCCTTGGTGGGTTGGTATGTCTGATGGGCGTGTGCGCTTCGGCGGGACCTTACGATGCCTTCCAAGGAATGAAAGGCACCATCAAAATCTCGGGAGGAACCGCCCACATCCCGGTGATGCAATCGCTGGCCAAAGAGATCATGACGCGATATCCCGACATCCAAATCACCATCGCCGGCGGGGGATCCGGCGTGGGCATCAAGCAAGTCGGCGAGGGTCTCGTGGATATCGGAAACTCGGGAAGGAAACCTACCGATCAGGAAATCGCCTCTTACAACCTCAAGCTGTATTTGTGGGCTTTGGACGGGGTCGCCGTCGTGGTTCATCCCGAAAACCCCGTTAAATCCCTCTCTCTAAAGCAGATTCAAGCCATCTTTGCCGGAACCATCACCAACTGGAAAGATGTCGGCGGAGTGGATAAGACCATCCATCTGCTGACGCGGGACGAAGCCAGCGGCACCCGCCAAGTGTTCTGGGAAGTCGCCTTGGACAAAGGCCCGTTGGCACCCACGGCCGATGTGGTGCCTTCCAATGGGGCCATGAAAACGGCGGTAGCCACGGACCCCGGGGCCATTGGTTATATGTCGGTGGGACATATCGACGCCACCGTGGCGCCTGTGGCCATCGACGGCATCGTGCCCTCTGTGGATACGGTGGTCAGCGGAGCGTATCCAATAGCCCGGGGGCTTTATAGCAATACCAAGGGTGAACCATCACCGCTGGTCAAAGCTTTTCTGGACACGCTCTTCAGCCCGGAAGGAAAAGCCGTCATTAAAGCTCAGGGATTCATTCCCGTGCCATGACGCGAGGCTGGAAAGAAAGCATTTCCGAAGATCTCCTCCGCGGCCTTCTGGGCATGTCGGTCTGTGCTGCCGCCGGGTTGACGGGGGCGATTTTTGTTTACATGATGCTTTTAGCCGTCCCGGTGTTCAGTCACGGCCATGGTCTGTCCATTCTTCTTCAAGACTGGGCCCCTTTGCATGGTCGCTTCGGCATCCGGCCCATGATTGGGGCCAGTCTTCTCCTGTCCTTCTGTGTGCTCGTGCTGGCCGTTCCCATCAGCTTGGGTTGCGCCGCGTTCGTCAGCGTTTTTGCTCCGCGCCTGCTGTCTCGCCTGGTGCGGGGATGGATTCATGTCATGACCGGTGTCCCGACGGTCATCTATGGTTTCGTTGGGGTCTTTGTGCTTGTCCCTTGGATACGGAATGTTTTTGAAGCGGGTTCGGGCCGTTGCCTCTTGTCCGCCGTCCTCATGCTGACCCTCATGGTCACACCGACCATGGCTCTATTTTTCATCGATGCCATGGAATCCATCCCGAAAGAGTATGGGCTCGCGGCAAGCGCGCTCGGGCCGGTCCGGCACAAAGATTGCTCTATGTCATTCTCCCATGGGCTCGGCCAGGGCTGGTCACCGGAATTTTGTTGGCTTTTGGGAGGGCTTTCGGAGATACCCTGATTTCCTTGATGCTGGCAGGCAATGCCGCTGTTTTTCCTTCAAACCTTCTTCAATCGGCCCGCACCCTCACCGCTCACATCGCTCTAGTCATCGCCGCAGATTTCCACAGTCTAGAATTTGCATCCATTTTCGCCTGCGGCGTGGCGGTCTATGCAGTGAATGCCGGCGTCGCCATGGCCGCCTGGAAAATCCGATCCCGCGCCAAAGGTATCGAACCGTGACAGAGCGCGTTCTCTCCGTCCTGCTCAAAAGTTTTTCCATAGTCTGCGCCGCGGCCGTTGTCAGCGGTGGGGGAACCGTTGTGCTCTTCGTCATCGTCAAGGGGGCATCCGCCATCGGTCCTTCCCTGCTGTTCGGCTCGGCGGATGCGCTGGATGCCGTCTTAGGGAAAGCGCGTGTTCTTGACGGCCTATGGCCCGCCCTCGTGGGAACCCTCTCGGTCGTCGTCCTCGCAGTGGCTTTCGCGATTCCCGTGGGACTCTCCGCCGGGATCTATCTCGCCGAATTCGCCCAAGGTCGCACGAAAAAGGTTTTCAGTGTCGCCTTCGACATACTCGCCGGGATTCCGTCCATTGTCATCGGTCTTTTCGGATTCAGCCTTTCCATCGGCCTGCACCGGGTCGTCTCCCCAAGAATTGGACCCTGTCTACTTCTCGCAAGTGTAAGCCTTGGGATTCTCGTGCTTCCTTACCTGATCCGGGCCGTCCAATCGGCCCTGGAAAGTCTGCCTCTGTCTTTACGCCTTGGCGCTCTCAGTCTCGGTGCCAGTCGGTGTCAAAACCTCTGGCACGTGCTTCTTCCGAGCAGTTTGAACGGCATCGCTACTGGCGTCATCTTGGCCGTCGGGCGGTGCGCAGAGGACACGGCCGTGATCCTGCTCACGGGGGCGGTCGCCCTTGCCGGAATCCCTCGGTCTCCCCTTGGAAATTTTGAGGCCCTTCCCTTTTACATCTATTACATTTCATCCCAGTACACGAGTCCGGAGGAACTCCAAAGGGGGTTCGGTGCGGCAATTATTCTGCTGTTGCTCTGTCTCGGACTCTTTTTCCTCGCCTTTTCCATAAAGCGCTCTTTCCGACACCACCTCCTGTACGGTTCTCAAAAGTGAAGCATGGAATGAATCCAAAAATTCGATTGGAAAACGTGTCGTTTTGGTACGGGTCCCACCTTGTTCTGGAAAAGGTCTCATGTGATCTGTACGAGCGTGAGTTGACGGTCTTCATCGGACCTTCCGGCCAGGGAAAGACGAGTCTTCTGATGTGCATCAACCGACTTTGGGAGGAGATTCCCGGAGCTCGAATGGAAGGTCACATATGGATCTCTTTCGATGGTCAGGACCACTTGGTCTCGGATCCCTCCTTTCCCGTAATAACCCTCAGACGCCGCGTGGCCATGGTTTTCCAAAATCCTAATCCATTGCCCATGAGTATTTTAAACAACGTGGCTTTCCCGCTGAAAATCATGGGGGTCCGCCATCGTTCCCGTCTGGCGGAAGCCGTCCAGAAGGCTTTGACGAAAGCCTATCTTTGGGATGAGGTTAAAGATCGACTTCACGAAGACGCGCGTCATTTGTCCGGAGGCCAACAGCAGCGCCTGTGCATCGCCAGGGCCCTGACCCTGAATCCCGAAGTGATGATGCTGGACGAACCGACGTCTTCCCTGGACGAAAAAGCCGCCCGCATGATCGAAGACCTTCTTTTGGAGTTGAAGCATCACATGGCGGTGATCGTCGTCTCTCACGCCATGCCTCAGGTCCAACGACTGGCGGATAGGGTCCTGGAGCTGCGCGACGGCCGCCTATTCTTTAATATTCCATTGACAGTTAATCTATCATCCCAATAGAATGCAAACTGTGATATCGGAACTTCCTATTTGATTCGGCAGGCCAAAGACCGTAGAAGCCAAAATGAGATACGACGCCGCCACGTGGATCCCCAGGTATAGGGATGGTCTTGAACAAGGAGGATGCTCTCATGGACATGCTGGTTCCCAAAAAACTTCAGGATGACGTTAAAGAATATCTCAGTAAATTTGACCTCAACCTGTGTCTCACGTGCGGCACCTGTTCCAACGGCTGCCCCATCACCGGCACTCCGGGCATGGAAGGTTGGGACACCCGCAAGGTGATCCGAATGCTCGCCTTCGGGCTTCTCGATGAAGTGGTGAATTCGAAGTTCCCATGGTTATGCACGGGATGCGGCCGGTGTGCCCACGCATGCCCCATGGGCATCGACATTGTTGCCATCCTTGCCCATATGAAACATCTCCGGCCTAGGGATCAAGTGCCCGGCATTTTACACAAGGGCGTGGAAAACGTGCTGAACACCGGCAACAACATGGCCATTCCTCTGGAAGATTATCTTTTCCTCATGGCCGACATGGGCGCGGAACTGGCGGCAGAGGAATGCCCCGGGTTTTATGTGCCCGTTGACAAAGTGGGGGCGGACATTCTCTTCTTCCCCAATTCCAAGGAAGTCTTCGCCGACAATGAAGACATGAAGTGGTGGTGGAAAATCTTCTACGCCGCCAAGGAAAACTGGACAATCCCATCCACGAACTGGGAAGCCGTCGACTGGGGGCTTTTCACCGGGAACTACGAGGCCACAAAGATTCTGGCCCAGCGTAAGATCGAGCACATGAAAAATTTGAAGGTGAAACGGATGATTATGCCCGACTGCGGGGGTGGATCCTATGGGTGCCGTAAGGGGATGAAGATGTGCTCATTGGAGGATCCCAACAACCGCGTTGATTACATCTATCTCTATGATTATTTGAAAGAAATCATCGAGACGGGGCGCATCAAATTGGACAAAAGCCGCAATGCGGGCAAGGTGTTCACCTGGCACGATTCCTGTAAACACGGGAGAGAATTGGAACGCAATTTTGGGAAGGGTTATTACGAAGAGCCCCGATGGATCATTCAACAGTGCGTGGATCACTTTGTGGACATGGAACCGAACCGAAGCGGCAACTATTGCTGCGGCGCCGGCGGGGGCATGTGGCCCATGCCGTATGAGCAGGAAGCCGCCTACCATGGGCGCTACAAAGTCAAGCAGATCAAGAACTCGGGCGCCAATGTGGTGGTCGTGGGCTGTTCCAACTGCCATGACCAGATCATGAAGCGCCTGCCCAAGTTCTACCCCGAGGATGCGACCTACGAAGTGAAATATATCTGGGAATTGGTGGCCGACACCCTGATCATTGAGCCTTGGAGCGATGAGGAAATCGAAAAAGCCCAACAGGAGGCCAAGGCGCAATGGGAAAGGTTCGGTATTGACACCGAAGGCGGCTATTGATCGGCATCACAGCCAAGGCCGAAACATTTTCCCCGAAAAAGCCGGCTTCGTCCCCATTTTCTGACAGAATGGGGGTCGGTGTGCGGGGGCGATCTTCGGCCCCGCGGTGAGGCGTGAACGGTCCGGAATCGGTTCCCGTTTAAAAAGAATATGGGCCGGCTCCCCGTATTCTCCCCTGAACGGACCGTTCGCGCTTCACGACTAAATGAGGTTGTAGTAATAGAGCATTAGGTCCGACCGGGTAACGATTCCCACCAGCCGTCCCCCTTCCACCACCGGCAACCGCCCGATGTCGTGTTTCACCATGAGCCTCAGGGCTGTAGTGACGTTCGCCTGTGGGTCAATGGTGACGACGTCTCTTTTCATAAAGGCCTTGATGGGCGCCGAGCGTTGTGTGGGGCGCTGAAGTTTCACGAGGTCGCGGATGGAGATCACTCCAATGAGTTTTTCCCCTTCCACGACAGGGGCCCCTGTGTGTCCCCGTTCGCGGAGCTGTTGGTGGACTGCCTCCACCGTCTCGTCCGGACCTACGGTAAAGACAGGAAAAGACATCAGGTCGAAGATCGGCACGGAGGCATGCCCATTCTGCGAGAAAAGCTCGCGGATCCAGTTTTCCACGCCATCTGGGTGGGTTCCTTTGACCAGAGCCGATGCCGCTTCCGGTCGGCCGCCGCCCCCCATGGGTTTCATCAGTGCCGCAACATCCACGCTTTCCGGGCCACTACGGGCGATGACAATGGTTTGCTTCCGCTGTCCGTCCCAAAAAATCCCGAAGGCGGCATCCACGCTCAAAACATCCCGCAGCATGGTGACCACGGAGGCCAATCCGGAGATGTGGCCGTTGAGATCCGCTTTGGCAAAGCACACCACGTGACCGTTCATGGTCGTCCGTTGGGCGGATTCCAAGAGGCGGGTCAGGATTTCCTTATGCTGGGGCCCGTAGCCCGGTCTTAGGGCCGTCTGGATCACACTCAAGTCCGCCTGCACTTCCAGGAGGAAGGCGGCAGCGCGGGCGTCATCCGGCCGGGTGCAGGGAAAGGTCAAATGTCCCGTGTCCTCGTAAATCCCTGCCAAGAACAGGGTCGCGTGGATGGGATCGATGGGCGCTCGGCGCCGTTCCAGTTCGTGGACCAGCACTGTGGCGGCGGATCCCACCAGTGCCTGCCGCCCGTCGGCCGGCACGATGTCCCCAATGTCCGGGTGGTGATCCCAGAGGTGCACCTCCAAATCCGGCCGAACCATCAAGGGATCCATGCCGTCGAGCCGGTCCCACCGGTTGGCGTCCACCACGATCAATCGAGTCACCTCATCGTGGCGAATGGAAAGGGGACTCAAGACGGGAAAAAGATCCTTATGGATCGAAAGAAAGGCCCGCACATTGGCGTTGATGCTGCGGGGAAGCACAATGCGGGCGTCGGGGTAAAGATGTGTGGCGGCCACAACGGAGGCCAGGGCATCGAAATCGACGTTCTTGTGGGTCGTGATGATCTCCATAAGGGGCGTCCATTCTCATCGTCCGTACGCTATCGTTTTCCCTGGTGTAGATCGGCACGGCCAGGTCATCACTTGAAAGTTTTCACAAAGTTTTTTTCAGCATCGCCGCATTCGGCCCTCTTCATCGAAGGTGACTCCGCGCAGATCAATCGTGAGCTCACACTCGCTGCTTTCCGGCACCCGGCACACCGTAAACCCCAATTTTCTCCCCAAGGCGAGCATCTGCGTATTTTCCTGAAGTACCGTTCCCCAGACGGTTTCAATGCCTCGTTCTTTGGCAATCTGAAGGCAATTTTCCAAGAGCAGAGCGCCGATGCCTTTGCCTTGCCAAGGATCCCCCACCAACACGGCGAATTCCGCTTTTTTCCCGTCGGGATCGCTGATCACCCGAGCCACCCCGAGCATTCTTTCCTCTGGAGACCCTGGGGAGTCTAGGGCCACCAAGGCGATTTCGCGATCGTAGTCGATTTGCGTGAACCGGGCCAACAAGTCTTCGGAAAGCTCCTTCAGAGGACTGAAAAACCGATAGTAGATGCTCGTCGGAGACAACACATGGAAAAGGTCCACCAGCAAAGGGGCGTCTTCCGGCTTGATAGGCCGAATAAACACCGATACCCCGAACGATGTGGCGGCATGTTTTTCGTATTTTGCCGGATAGGGGCTGATGATGAGGTGCATCGGCGAGGCGAGCGGGCTGGGTCGGACCAAAACACGAGCATCCACCGCCCATGGTCTCCCTTGTTGGACGATCACCGGATTGATATCGAGTTCGGCAATCTCTGGAAAATCTGTGACCAGTTGACTCAGCCGAATCAGCAGCTCTTCCAGCGCCGCCATGTTGGCAGGCGGCAGATTACGGTATCCTTGGAGGACTTTGTAGACTCTCGTCTCTTCCATGAGGCGACGTGCCAAGGCGCGATTCAGGGGAGGAAGCCCCAGGGAGCGATCCCGGAGGAGTTCGGCAAAAATGCCGCCCATGCCGAAAAGGATCACGGGGCCGAACTGTTCATCTCTCTTGGCTCCCACAATGAGTTCCAAGCCGGCGGATCCTCGGCCGTTGCGCAGCATGGGCTGAACGGACACCCCTTGGATCTCGGCATCCGGCTTGTAAGCACGCGCCCCTTGGACAATGCTCCGATAAGCGACACGGACCTGCTCTTCGCTCTGAAGATCCAGTTGAATGCCACCCGCTTCCGTCTTATGGACAATGTCCGGCGAGCAGATCTTCAGCACCACAGGAAAACCCATATCCCGGGCGAACACCACGGCCTGCTCTTCATCCACGGCGAGGCGTGTCGCCGTCGTCGGGATCCCGTAAGCCTCCAAGAGTTGTTTGGATTCGACCTCGGTGAGCATTCCGTTGGGGCGGGTGAGTCCTTTTTGGAGTATCGTTTTGGCCCTTTGATCATCGAAGGTCAGATCCTCCCGAAACCTCTTGGGAATCTCCTTCAGCATCTTTTGGTTGACCGCATATTGATGCAATTCCAGGAAAGCCACAATGGCTTGTTCGGGCGTCGCATAGGTGGGGATGCCGGCCCGGTTGAGGATCCGACGTCCCTCCTCCACATTCACTCCGCCCATCCATGACGCCAAAATGGGGCATGGCCGTTTTGCCGCCATAGACGTTACCTGACGGGCTACCCCTGATGGGTCTGTCATGGCCTGGGGGGTGAGAATGAGCAGGACGCCGTCGATATCCCCAGATTCCACACACACTTTCAGCGCCGCGCTATACCGCTCCGGAGAAGCATCTCCGAGAATATCCACAGGGTTATTGCGGCTCCAGCAGGGTGGAAGTACGGCATCGAGGGCTGCCAGAGTCTTTTCCCCGAGCGGCGCCGGTTCAAGTCCGTATTCCGCGAGAGCATCTGCGGCCATGACCCCTGGACCGCCGGCATTGGTGATGATGGCCAGTCTAGGCCCTTCCGGTCGGGGCTGCTTCGCTAGAAGTTCTGCACAGTCAAAAAGCTGCCCGATGGTGTGCACGCGCAGGACGCCGGCGCGGCGAAACGCGGCATCGTAGAGGGCATCCTCCCCGGCCATGGCCCCCGTATGGGAAGATGCGGCCCGTGCCCCTGCAGGGCTTCTTCCAGATTTCAGCACGACAATAGGCTTGATCCGCGACACCGCCCGGGCGGCGCTCATAAATTTACGCAGATTGGGAATGCTTTCCACATATAGGAGGATGCTCGTTACCTGAAATTCGTTGCCCAGATAGTCAATGAGGTCCGCGAAGTCCACATCCAGCATGGAGCCAATACTCACAAAATAACTGAAGCCAATTCCTTCTTGGAGGGACAGGTCGAGAATAGCCGTGCACAACGCACCACTTTGGGAGATGAAAGCCAACCGGCCCGCCGGGGGCATGTGGGCGGCAAAACTTGCGTTGAGCTTCGCGCCAGGGCAGATGAACCCCAGGCAGTTGGGTCCGATGATTCGAACCCTTGCCGCGGCGGCACGGCGGGCAATCTCCTCTTCGAGTCGTCGCCCTTCTTGTCCGATCTCACGCCCTCCCGCCGAAAGGATCACCGCACCGGCCACACCTTTGGCCCCGCAATCTTCCATGATTTCCGGGACGGTGTCCATGGGGGTCGCCACGACGGTCAAATCGATAGGGCTCGGAGCGTCGCTCAACCTCGCGTAAGCCTTCAGACCCTGAACGGTGGATCTGCGGGGATTGATGGGATACACGGCGCCGGGGAAACCGCCTTCCACAAGGTTTCTCATGACGGCCGCTCCGACGCTTTCCGGCCTTTCACTGGCGCCGACGACAGCGATGGTTTTGGGGTTGAGCATTCGGTCGAGATTGAATAATCCCATTGAATATCCTCCAGCTGAGTTCACAAAGAGATGTCGGCAGGATGTTGACGTGGCGCCCCGGGCACGGCATTGCCTGCCCAACCGCTCAGCGATCCTCACCGAAAAATGTTCAATGTCCCGATGCCAAGGTTCGGCCATAAGGGTTGACCGTCAGCACCGGGACGCCGGCCCCTTGACCACACGCTCGGCAACACTACCGAAAACGATCCGCTCAAGCCCCTTGCGCCCATGCGTGCCCATGATGATGAGGTCGATACTGTGGGCCGTCGAGAATTCCAGGATTTCTTCGGCAGGATCCCCGGAGACGACCTGCCCGTAGGTCGTTGTGTGTGGAAAGTGCTCCTTGAGAAACTCCTCTAGCTTCTTCTGGGCTCCTTGGACCAATTCCGCCTGGATGGTCTTGATACTGGGGTGAGGCACGTAGATACTTCCAAGATGTTCAAAAACCCGAGCCACGAAAAGCACGTGGACCTCTGCTTGGAAACGCGCGGCCATTTCCCGCACAACCGGAACGATTTTCGCCGAGACCTCAGAGAAATCCACAGGAAAGAGAATCTTCTGAAACATGTTCAGGCTCCTTTCTACGCCGATGCACATTGATGCGCAGGCTGCTTCGCCACGCTGAAGAAAAACACCGCCCCTTTGCCCGGCTCGGAACGAACCCAGGCTTCCCCACCATGCCGATGCGCCACCTCTCGGACGATGGTCAACCCCAACCCCGAACCCTCCACGGACACCGAGGGCTTTAGTCGTGCAAAGGGTTCAAATAATTTTCTCTGGTCTTCCAAGGGAATTCCTTGACCGTCGTCGGCAACCCAAAAGACGTAGAAGCCTTGCCTTTCCTCACAGCCCACCTGCAGGGTGCGCAGGTCGGGACCGCCATGGGTCAGGGCATTCTGGATAAGGTTTCTCATGGCCCGAAGCACCATGACTTCATCGGCGGTCACTTCCGTGACCCGTGAAAGGACCGTCCAGCGCACTGATTTCTTCGCCAGCTCCGCAGAAAATTCCTGTTTCAGGCTTTCCCACAAGCACGAAACCAGCAGACGCTGGGGCTGAAGTGTCATTTCACGGGTGCGCACAAAGCTGTTGAGTTCATCGACCATGGTGGCGATCTGCTTTGTCGCTTTCAGGATCTGCTCACAATACAAGAGGCCGTTCTGACCTAAAATGTCACCGTAACGATCTCGCAACCTCCTGGCGAATCCATAGGCCGCCACTGCCGGTCCCTTCAGATCATGGCCGACCGTGGAGACGAAAAGCTTGATGGTCTCGTTCCTCTGTTGAAGTTCCTCGACAATCTCCCGAAGAACCTCTTCCGTTTCCGCATGAATAGCCGCTACGCCCATAAGATGTCCGATCATCATCAGGAGGTCGACTTCGTTTTGATCCAGTTGAATGGGGCTCATGGCGGCGAGATTCATCACCCCCTCTACGCGGTCAAAAACCACAAAGGGGACACAAACCACCGTGTGAAGCCCTTTAGCCGCCAGAAGCTCCACTCTCCTGGGGTCTCCAAGGGAGTGGATCGACTGCGCGATGAAGCTGCAGGACTTGGCCGACCGACCCGTGAATCCTTCGTCAAGACTGACCCGTTCCAACCCTTCCACGTCCATACTGCGGTAGGCAGCCAAGCGTAAGCTCTGCCGGTCTGCGTCCATGAGATAAACCCGGCCTGCATCAAACGCCGTATGTTCGAGCACATAATCCAAAGCTTGACTCAGGAGTTCCTTCATGCCCTTCGATTGGGACAGGAGCTCGCTCAAACCCAAAAGCACGGATAAGGCCCGGTTTCGGTGCATCAATTTTCGTCGGCTGAAAGACACCGTGGTTAAATCGCTTTGAAACGTGATGGGACCCATGGCTCCCCCCAAGCCGATGGAAACGGCTCCTCTTTTTATTGACGAACCGCCGCGTGCTGGCAGGACAGGGCCTCTGCGGCCCGCACCAAGTCAATCTCCTGGAGCATCTTTGCCTTGTAGCGATTCACCGAACCCGCATTGTCCATGACCATGTCAAGCTGGCGTGTGTGGATAATGAGATAACCCAAAATGCGGAGCCGATCCACCATGACCTCTTCGGGACGCCCTTCCAGTCGGGCAAAAGCGGCGTCTTCCCTGACTTGACAACGAAAATCGAAGGATTCCAGAAGATCCGCCACAAACTTCGCTCGAAGAATCCGCCGTCTGCGATCGGCCGCCCCGCCCTTGAATTGAAAGCTCACGTAGTTTTGCGAGGTCCGCTCATCCACGAGGGCTTCCAACGTGGAAAAATGGAAGCCGAATCGGGATTGGAGACTGCAAAAATTTCTCGAGATCATGAAATAATTTCGAATCGCATAAGGGGACGCCACGGACGGATCCAGCCCAGGGTTGGAAGTGGCTTCCAGGAGGATCGACATGAATCCCTTCGTGTCCACAGGGGGCGGCCCTTCCCAAGGAACGGCCGTCATGCCATGCCACAGGGCCAGCATGGGGACAGACACAATCTGATCCAACATGACAAAAGGCCCTTCGATATCCCCCGTGAAACCATCATCCAGATTGATGATCCAAAACTGCATGGGGACACGGCACATGAGTTGTTTCGCCGATTTTTGGGGAAAGCGATGGTCCGCCCCGAACCGGAACATCTCGTGGACGGCCTTTTCATGGCAAAAGCGCGTGATGTCGTGGAATGTGAGGCACCGTTTGGGGGAAAACTCCGGCGAGTCGGGATCCAGCAGATTTAATGGAATGATCAGGCGGCTGACACCTTCCAGGACTTCGTAGACGGGAGTGCCTTTCATGAGGGGGGTCCGACTGACCGGGTGCTGACGCTCCATGTACACGGCCCCTTCATAAATCCGCCGTTGATCGGCATCCACGGTCACCAGTTGTCCCGGGGACAGAGAACTCACCACCCCGGGCAGGTCGAACACTGCCGGCACATGAAATTCCCTGGCGACGTTCGCCAAGTGCCCAGCAACACTCCCCTGTTCGCTGATCACTGCGGCCACCTGCCCTAAAAGCGGTGCCCATCGAGGCAACGCTTGGGCCACCACAAGAACCGCGCCTTGCGGGCACTGGAGCGCGTCCGCATCACGGCGCACCACGTGGACCGGACCGGCAGCGATACCCGGCGAAGCCGTTATTCCGCCTTCGGCCAGCACGCGCACACCCTCCGGAACGGCTTCGGCGCCGCCCACCGAAACGCTTTCATCCGCAACATGACGTGCTCCGAGCGGTCGAGTCTGCAGAATCACAAAATTTCCAGAGGCATCCACAGCCCACTCGATGTCTTGGGGAGCGCCGTAATGCTCTTCGATCCGTAAGGCCAGCTCGGACAGTTCGGCGAGTTGCACGTCGGTCAAACACGGTGTTGAGCTTTCCATTCCGGCGCTTTCCAATCGGCAGATTCCTTCGTCGGGATAACAGACATATTTGACGGATTTTTCCCCAATTCGCCGATCCACAACCGGATGAGGCTCCTTGCGGGACACGACCCACACGTCGGGGCTGACACTGCCGTCCACCACGGACTTCGGCAGACCCCATACCCCGTTGATCACGAGGACCTCTTCACGAACGTGCAGCGGATGCCGCGTGTACAGCACACCACTGGCTACGGCCTCCACCATGACGAGGCACCCCACGCACATGGCCACATCGTCGTCGCGCAGGCCTTGGCGCAGCCGATAGGTCATGGCGGCCACCCCGTATTTGCTGGCCACGACCTCTTTAAACGCCTGAAGCAGGCTTTCCTCCCCGACATTGAGTTCGGAGCGGAATTGGCCGGCAAAGGACATCCCCGGAAGATCTTCCACGAGAGAACTGCTCCTGACCGCAAAACGCAGCCTTCCACCGTGTTTTTCTTTGAGCACCTGCAGCTGCTCCCGAACAGCTTCCCGAAGGTCATCCGGCACCGGCGCGGCGATGACCAGTTGCTGAATCTGGGCGCTCAAAGCAAAAAGCTCATCCAGTCGATCCGATTGCACGGCTTGCAGCCGTCGGTCGATTTCTTCTTGGAGAGCGTTGGCTTCGAAAAACCTTTCGGTCCCATAAACGGTGATGGCAAACCCATCGGGGGTCGGCACCCCCAAGCGCCTGTTGATTTCCCCAAGATTCGCCATCTTGGACCCCACCCAGTCGCCGGTATCTTTATCCACCTGTCCCATGGGCAAAACCAGAGGTCCCGATACCGACGGACGGGTGATGTGGATATAGGGATTGATCTGCTTTTGAATCGCCCGAAAGCGTTCGTAGAGTTCCGAGTATTTCCCCGGGGCGAGGGCGTCGAGGTGCTGGATGATTTGGAAAACGTTTGTCGACACCAGGGTGCATCGCGACCGCACAAAGGTCATCCCAAATGGACGGGTGCCCTGGAGCATCTCCTCCATTTCGGTCATGATTTCCAAAGCACGATTGTTGGCGTTCAAAAGGAGCTTGAAGTGGTGATAGCGGTTCTGGAAAGCCAAACGCAAGTCTTCAAGGGTTTCTGCGGGGGCGGGATCCTTGGACAGGGAAAGCCCGAGCCATCCGGATATCCTCTTCGTCCATTTCTTCAGGTCTTCTAGGAAAACACGTGCCACCGGCATCTCTCCCGCACGCGATTCTCAATGCACCCATTCCCGCATTCCCCAAACCTCGAAAAATGGCAGAGCCTTCTTCCAATGCCTGAGTTGACCTTCCCGACGAAGACGTCGTCGGGAAGGTGAGGAAAGAGCCGGCTGCGGGGCTGCGCCGGGTCGGGGGGTATGGCTGGGACCCGCGCCATGGCTCTTTCACACATGGTGGCTTGAATCTCAAACTTCCTTTTTCGCGCCCTTCTTCATCTCCAGACCGATACCTTCGCAAAGGTACATAATGGCAAAGCCCCACCATACGGTGTACACAACATAGAAAACGAGAGAGAAGGCCAAGATTCCCGCCCGGCTGGATGCTTTCTCGGGCGAAATGCCATAATAATTATAACCGACTTCGATCCCCCGAGCGATGACCTCGTTAATCTGTTTGGATTCCTTAAATCTCTTTTGTTCCTTGAGGTCCTTGTCGATGGCTTTGAAGGCGCTCCACCAGGCAAAGAGTGCTTCTTTTTCAGGGATCCCGTAGCGCTCGCTCACCTCTTGCCCACGGTTGTGATACATGCTGTCACTGTCCTTCAGGGCCGCCCGAAGAAGTGTGCCCAGATCCGACTGGACCTTGAGTGCCTCTCCGTCTTGGGCCACCATCGCTCCGTTGGTCAAAAGGATCTTAGCCACATTGTCTCGAAGCTTGCCGGGGTTGACGGAAATCCTGACGTCCACGGCCGTCCCATCCGAGGCTTTGCTTTTCTCCATCAAACCAGGGATATAGTAGGAAGATCCTTTGGAGATGGTGTTAAAGAGTCGATCCGCCGCGTGGAAAGCATTCTCTCCACCGAAGTAGGGCATGAACATGATCCACAAAACGGCGAAGAACGACAACGTCAGAAACACCCCGATATTGAAAGCTTTCTTATTTTGCACCATAGCCTTACGCCTCCTCTCCACGAAGGGCCCCGATGCGTGTCACAAAGGTTCCAATGACCCACAGGGCGAAAATGCTGACCACGATGAAAAACGCCCAGTTCCCGATAGTGGTCAATATCTTGCCGGTCTCGGGGGCCAGGGTGATGTACTTCATGTCGGCGAGCTTCTTTGGCAAAGCAAACAACCGGTTGACAAATCCCGCCATGATGGCTGTCGCGTAAAAACCGCGAATGTAGATCCCCTTGATGACCTTCGTGGTCAGGGCTCCCAACTGGACTCCCAAGAGCGACCCCAAGAGCATGCCCATGGCCAGAGTATAGAAAATGAACCCGTAAATGGCATACTGGAAGATGGCCGCGTAAGCGCCTGTGAAAATGATCTGCAAAATGTCGGTTCCCACCGTGGTGAAGGACGAAACCCCAAGGACGTAGACAAAAATGGGGAACGTGAGAAAACCGCCGCCCACACCCATGATGGCGGCCACAAACCCCACCAAGGCACCGGAGACGATGACGAAAAGCGCGGGAATCTTCTTTCCGCCCGGAACCAGGTCCTCGTCAAAGCGAATATACGGTGGGATGTTCATGGCCTGCAGGCGGGCCGGTAGGCCGACTTTACCCGAAGAGACCTCGGCACCATGAGGACTTTCTCCATGATGGGCTCCCACGTCCACACCGGCTTTGCGGAGCCTGAGGAAGTCCGTGAGGGCGTAAATTCCCAGGAATCCAAGCAAGATCACATAGACCACGCTGATAAAGGTATCACTGAGAAGCGGATTGATTTCATAAAGGGTTCTGTTGATCACACCGCCGCCGGTCACACCGATCCCCGAACCCACCAGGAACCATATGGCCAAGGGCACGGACACATTGCCCAATTTCTTGTGTACCGTGGTCCCCATGATGGCCTTGGCGAAAATGTGAAAAAGGTCGGTCCCAACCGCCAAAATGCCCTTAATTCCGGCGCTCATCAGCGCCGGTGTGATGATGAAGCCCCCTCCGGCGCCGATGCACCCGGTAATCAACCCGGCGCACAAGCCGATAAGTATGGAAATCAAGAAGATCCTCGTGTCGTAAAATGCCGGGGTGTAGGCCTCCTTGCCGCCGAGCATCCCGGGCAAACCGCCACCGGAGGGATCTGCAGCGAAGGCCACGGCGAACAGGAGGGCCGGAAGCGCCATCAATCCCAGAATCAGGAGGCGCTTACGACTCCTCACGATATTTAAGGAGGTCTCGTATTCCCAACGCGCGTGCGCCTTGGATGCACTGAGGAGCAAAGCGTAGATTTTCCGCATCGTTTTCATGGTTTTCACCTCTTCTAGGAGTCCCTTAAAGTACTTGACCTGCCGGCCGGATGCCTCGCTGGCTTCATGCCCTTTCCGGATTGTCGTTTGCAACCACCCCCTTCCTTCTTTGCATTCTCTTTTCATGCAATCTTTTCTTTTTGCAGGCGTCTTGGACTTTGTAGAGCAGCTCATCAATGTCCATGGGCTTCATGAGGTAGTCGAAAGCGCCGAGCTCCATGCCCTGAATGGCAACTTCCACATTCGCGTGGCCGGTGAGCATGATCACTTCCACCAGAGGATGACGCGCTTTTATGGCTTTCAACGCGTCGATGCCGTCCATTCCCGGCATCTTGACGTCAAGAACCACCACGTCCACCGGTGAGTGTTCCAGGTAGCGTAAGGCATCCTCGCCACTCTGAACCCCGGCGGCCTCTACCTGCCTCTTGCGCATTCGCTTCAGCAGGGTCTCCAAAAACTCCACCTCGTCATCCACAAGCAACACACGAATCGTTTCCACAGAATCACCTCGCCGTTTCGACAGCCCGGACAATTTTGGCCACCAACTCTTCCAGTTCGCAGGGTTTGGTCAGATAGTCGAACGCACCACAGCCCAGGCCCTCCCGGGCCGCCTGCTCTGAACCATGACCGGTGAGCATGATGACGGGCATTTGGGGGTCGATTTTTTTAAAAATCTTCAACACCTCAATCCCGTCCATGTCTTCCATCTTCAGGTCTAACACCGCCACGTCGAATCGGTGGTCCCGAAGCTTTTGAATCCCCTCGGTCCCACTGGAGGCCGTCGTGACGAGCATGGCACGCCGTCCGAGGCGCCGCGCCAGCACATCTACAAAGCCTCTTTCGTCGTCCACCAAGAGGACTCGAAGTGGCCCCGGTTTCGAAACCCGGTTGGTGGGCATGGTCCCCTCACGTCTTCAGTCGCCGCGCCGTAGGGCGATGGACTTCGCTTTGGCTTCGACAATCTTGTTTTCGTGTCGGGCTTTTTTTTCTTTCGCCTCCTGCACCTTGGCCACCAATTCATCGATATCGCACGGCTTCATGAGATAGTCGAAGGCGCCAAGGCGCATCCCCTCAATGGCTGTTTCCACGGTAGCGTGCCCTGTGAGCATGATGACTTCCACTAAGGGAAAGGCTTTCTTGACTTCCCTCAATGTTTCGATGCCGTCCATACCGGGCATCTTCACATCCAAGATGACGACGTCCACCTTCGGGTTTTTGGCAAGACCCTGGAGGGCTTCCGAACCACTGTAAGCCTGAAGGATTTCGAAGCCCCGCTTGCTGAGGCGTCGTGTCATGGTGTCCACAAAGGGAACTTCATCGTCCACGAGCATCACAAAAGTCCGATCCATTAGGATTCCTCCTTTTTGAGAGTGTCCGAAACACCGGGGACTGTCTCCACGACTCCGTCTCCCGGAGGCAGATGGATATGGAAGGTGGTGCCGACCCCGACGGCGCTGTTGACCGTAATGTCACCCCCCAATTTGCGGATAATCCCGTAACAGATGGAAAGTCCCAGTCCGGTCCCTTTGCCGACGGGCTTGGTGGTGAAAAAGGGATCAAAGATGCGTTGCAGATTCGCGTGAGGAATCCCTTCCCCCGTATCCGCAACATGGACAATGACCCGACCGTTATCGTACCGGGTGGTGATGTCCAGAGTCCCACCGGTCTTTTCCATGGCGTCCAGAGCATTGTTTATAAGGTTCAAGAGGACCTGCTGCATTTCCGATGGGGACATGGCCACCCAGGGGAGGCTCTCCGTCAGGTGTGTTCGGATATTGACCCCAGCAAACCGGGCTCTCTGTTCCACGAGCGCCACCACCTCTTGGACGAGCGTGTTAATCTGAACTTGCTGCACCGTGGGGTCGGTGCGCCGTGCAAAACTCAGAAGTTTGTGCGTGATCTCTTTGCATCGTGCCCCTTGCGTGCGAATCTGCACCAAGGAGCGGCGAACTTCTTCCACGTCCAAAGGGCCACCGCCCTCCATGTCCTCCAGCAGATCTTGGATCCACCCGGCTTCTTCGACCATAATGGCCACGGGGTTGTTGATCTCGTGGGCAATCCCGGCAGCCAGCTCGCCGATGGAAGCCAATTTCCCGGCCTCGATCACCTGCTCGTTCATCATTTCTTTTTCGCGGTCGACTTGAATGATGCGCTGCACCACACGTCGAGAAAGAGCCCAGGCCGTGAAGGTCACCCCTAGGGCGCTCAGGGCCAAGACGATCAGAGTGAGCGTCCGGGCCTTGTAGAGATCATGAAAGGCATCCTCCGATTCCTGAAGGTAAAAGAGGTACCAGCGTCCTCCCTTGAGGCTTTGAAAGAAGATAAGATACCGAAGTTGCGTGCCGGGTACGGTGAACTCAAACCACGACGCGCCGCGCGAGACGACGGGCGCCGTGTAAGAGGTGCCCAGATCTCTCGCGATGTCCAAGCCTTCCACCGTCACGGGGAATATTTCTTTCGGCTTCTCGCCTCGAACAATGCTTAGAAGCTCCATCGGATCAACCCCAAGCTTGGCGTGGGGCTGTGTTTGGAACTGCCCTTCCGCGTTGATAATGAAGGCCTGACCGCTTCGACCAATGTGGAGTTCTTCCACAATGCGATTGAACGAGACGAAATCGATGGTGGAACGCAGTACCCAAAAATGACCGTTTTTTTCGATCCGTACGGCGACGATGAAGTGTGGTAAGCCCCGAAGCCCCAAAAAAACGTCACTGACGGTAAAGGGCTGCCGCATGGATTCCTGAAACCACGTCGCGTCCCCATACTGGGCCCGGCTCAATCGAAACGGGCCGGCGTAAGCCACCTGGACTCCATTTTCGTCCACAAGACCGAGATCCACGAAAACCCCGCGGTGTTTTTCCTGAAACGTTTGAAGAATCATTTCCAACTCAGCGGGATCCTGGAGCTTTTCCAACGGCTTGATGGACGCGAGGCTGTTGATGTCCGCAAGTTTTTCCATGAGAAAAGTGTCAATGTGGACGGTGTGCCGTTCCACCAAAGTCGCCAGATGATCCACCACTTTGTTCCGATAGGCGGTGTGAAACTGGTACCCGGCGATAGCCATCATGGCCAACAACGGCATCAAAGATACCGTAATGATGATGGCCATGATGTTCCGGCGCAGACTGCTGTAGTACCGTTCATCCGCCGTGATCATCTCGGGTTATTCCTTTCCGGCTGGGGGATCCCAGGATTCATCCTGACACTGTCGAGGGTTCGGATCTTCCGATGGCCGTTTTTCAGCCAGCAGTCGGGACACGACCGCTTTCAACGTCTTGGGTGAACCGCTCTTGTGGACCGTGGCGTCCACGAAACCGGCCACAGCGGCATCGTCCCAGAGGCTGTGGGCCACAATACGCAACAAGGGATACCGTTCTTTGAGCGTTCGCAGCAGATGCCGTTGGCTTTGCAACGCGATGTCGGGATCAAGAACCAGAAGGTCCACGGCGACCGGCGAGAGTAAGATGTTCTGAACCTCCCGGCAGTCACCAGCTTCCAGGATGTCGTAGCCTTCTTGGCTCAACTCCCGCCGAAGGAAGGCCCGCACGTGCCGGTTACGATCCGTGACCAAAATCCGGAATGGTCTTTCCATGGGAGCCGTGGTCCTTCTTTTTTCTTTGTTTCGCCGCCCGAAATCCATGGCGATTCGCAATTCCGACGACCGTTCGATGGGCAAAGAACATGCCGAGTTAAAAACCAGAACCTCGTCCCTTTCGAGGCTTGCATATTCAACAATCCGGGGTGATTCCTCTCAGGGTCTCCCTTGAGGCGACCTTGGTCCCGCTGTCAGGATCTTTAACATTGCGTAAAATTCAGAAGGCAACGGACGGCGCACCGATGGCCTGACCAAGCCGGATCCCAGGGGTCAATGGTTCAGGAACCCCGTTGCTCTCCAAACCCACCCCAGAAATCACGGACGTTCCTGAATCCAAGAAAAGCAGCGGTCTCCGCCCACAGGCGATAAAGGACTAGTGCAGGCATCTTCCCCCTTTTCAGACCAAGGCTCCGCCGGCTCGCTTTGCCGTCCCACCCCTTGTGGCACTCCGGAGGACAAGGTTTTTTCACATCGACGATGGCGGCATGCCGCCGCCCTATGGTAAACGCCGAAGGGGGTCTGCTCACCCAAAGGAGTTCAAACCGGGCGCGGGTTTTGCTTTATCTGAAAATGGGCATACCGACAGAACACGCAGGGCCGGGATCATGAAAGAGCACATGCGGTTTTTCTGGGCCTATTTACCGACTCTGGGCGCTCTGGTGATGGCGACACTGGGGGTCGCCACGGGAAGGTCTCTCGTCGGCATGCTCTTTTTTCCTTGGGCGGTCCTTTCTTTCCTCGTGACATTCTTGACCGTCAGGTTGATTGTGCTGGAGCGCGCAAAGGACGAGTTCACCACGCGGCAGCTTCTTCAGGCCCAAAAGATGGCCACCATCGGCGAAATGGCTTCGGGTATCGCTCATGAAGTCAACAACCCTTTAGCCGTGATCGGACGTGAAACGGAATGGATTCAAGACCTTCTCAAGGACCACCCGCCCTCCGATCCCGAAGCGGCCCGAGAAATTCATGACTCTCTCCAGGTCATCGCCTCTCAGGTGTCCCGATGCGCCGAAATTACGCACAAGCTGCTCAATTTTGCCCGCAAAAGTGCTCCCGTGTTGCAATGGGTGGACATCAACGGATTGATCGAGGAAATGGTTCGCCTGGTAGAACGACTCACCAAAGAGAAGAACATCAGTTTTCAAAGATCTTACCAAAGCCCCATGGCCCCGGTCTGGACGGACCCTCCCCTCATCCGTCAAGTCATTTTGAACCTTCTGAACAACGCAGTTCAGGCCATCGAGTCGCAGGGAACGGTGACCGTCGTCACCCACGAGAATGCTAAGGGCTGGGTGGATATTTCCATCGCCGATACAGGCTGCGGCATTGCTCCGTCCCACCTTCCGCACCTCTTTGACCCTTTTTTCAGCACGAAGGACCCGACCCGAGGGACAGGTTTGGGTTTGGCCATTTGTCAAAAGATTGTGACCGCCCTCGGCGGGTTGATTGTTGTGGAATCCGAGAAGGGTTGCGGCAGCCGTTTCACCGTGAGGCTGCCTCGGCGCCCTGACATCGTGCAGAAAAAACTGGAATAGGAGGTCCGTGGATGGCACCGCATGAGGCACGCATTCTTCTCGTGGACGATGAGGAGCGCTTTCGGACAACTATGGGAAAACTCTTGAGAAAAAGAGGCTTTGAAGTGGAAGAAGCGGGATCCGGCCACGAGGCCTTGGTGCGCATTCAACAAGGAGATGTGGACGTGATCGTTTTGGACGTGAAGATGCCCGGGATGGACGGCATTCAAACGTTGACGAAGATGAAAACCTTGGATCCTCTGCCGGAAGTCATTGTTCTCACGGGCCACGCCAACGTCGATGCCGCCGTCGAAATCATGCGGCTCGGAGGGTACGAGTATCTTTTGAAACCGTGCCCCATCGACGACTTGGTGGCCAAAATCGAAGGGGCTCTGGAAAAGAAAAGAGCCAAAGAAAGAGTTCAGCGCACCTCCCCTTCGGTTTAACCGCGGCCGCGACGAGCGCCTTGAGGTTTTCCTATGCGGTCAAGGAGTAGCGTTCTTCCAAGAAGCGGCGGGCCAATTCCTCCACAGAGCGCTCGCTCTCCATGAACATGTCCAATTGCCGGGTAAATTGGAGCAACCGGCCAAGTCGTTCCAAATGCTCCAAAATCTTGTGGAGTGGGTATTTCAGGAGACGGGCCGTCACGCGATCCCCCACCACATCCACGCGAAAATCCATGTGCTCCAGAATGCGGCCGATGGTTCTCACCCGTCGGTTCCGCCGAATCTCGTCGGCAGCCCCTCCTATGAAGGAAAAGGTGATGTAGTTTTTGTGGGAATCTGCGCCGCTATAAGTATCCACGATACTGTAATGATAACCGACCCTGGAACTGAAATTCATGTATTTGTCCGAAATGATGGCATAGCTCTTGTCGCCAAACCGTTCGGCACCCAAACGAGGCGGGGAAAGCATCTGCTCGGTCATCACTGAGAGAAAACCCTTGAGGTGGACGGGTCTCGGGCCTTGTTCTTCAAGCGCTTCATGGGTCATGCCGTGCAGGAGCGCCCGCAGCGGGGCACAGGTCACATTGTCCAGACGGACACGAGAAGCATGCGCAGCTTCAGGCGCCAGCCCGCCTCCCAGATCGATAATATAGAGATCCACGGGCAGGCGGGCTTCCACCTTAACGGCCCGGCCTTCGCCTTCGGCAAAACTGTCGCTCAACCGAAACATCTCCCGGTAGGACATCTCATGGGCAAAGCGCATCACATCGTGCAGGGTACGGCATGCATCGGGCCGAAAGGAGGCATCCCGAGGATCCACGAGGTTTAAAGGCACGATCCACTTGGCAACCTCACTGAGGCTTTCATAAACGGGCGTGCCTTTCATGAAAGGTCGTCGTTTTTCAAACTGCTGAATGAGGTCTTCACGCAGGCCGTCGTAGACGCGGCGCCGTGTGGCGTCCACAGTCACCACTTGACCGGGTTTCAGAACACGTCGCAGTCCCGGGACGCCCAGGAGGGTCGGGACGCCGAATTCCCTGGCCACGGACGCCATGTGCCCTGTGACGCTTCCAGCCTCCGTGACAATTGCCGCCGCTCGAGGCATGACCACCACGTAGGAAGGCGACGAGTGAGCCGCCACAAGCACCCCGTTTTGCGGAAAATCGGCCAAATCCTCGTCCCCTCGAACCAGATACGCCGGACCGTACCCGACACCCGGCACGGCGGTCGTCCCTCCCGAGGCAAGAACTCCAGGATCGTTCTCACGGGCCTCCTCCACCCGAATACTTTCGGCCGATTCCCAAAGAATGTGCAGGGGACGGCTCTGGAGAATGAACAATTGTCCTCGGCTATCCACAGCCCACTCCACATCCTGAGGTCCCCCGAAATGTCTCTCCAACCGTGTGACCGCTTCGGCCAACAGCTGCACGGCTTCATCCGACAGACACAATCGGTTCCGGTCTGTTTCCGGCACGGGAACCTCGAGCAGGCCGCCTTCCTGATTCATTATCAGGCGCACCGGCTTGAACGACACTTTCTTCTCAATCACAGGAAAACCTGGTTTTTTGGACACGCGCACCATGTCCGGAGTCACCACCCCTTCCACCGCGTAAGGCCCTAAGCCATAAATGCCTGTGATCACCAATTCCTCGGGGTTCGGATCCAGCGGATTCATGGAATAGGCCACACCAGCGGCTGCGGAATCGATCATTTCCAAAACCGTGACGCCCATGGCCGTGTCTTCGTCTCGAATCCCTTTTTGATACCGATACGAAATGGCTCGAGGTGTGTAAAGGCTGGCGACAATGACGCGGTACGTGTCCGCCAGCCTGGAACGCTCCACATTGAGAACACTCACGTACTGTCCCGCAAAGGAGAGATCGCTGTCTTCTCCGACTGCGCTGCTGCGCATGGCGACTCGGAGGTCCCGTTCCACCCCATCCCTTTGAGATACCGTGGAGGCCAGGGCATCGTACGCCGACACCAGAGCCTCCTGGAGTTCTCGAGGCACAGGGGTGCGCAAAATCAAGTGCTGGACGGTTTCACTCAGTTCCTGGACTGAAGCCGGCGAGGATATGTCCGCTTCGTTCTTGTATTTTCGAATCCAGTCTCGGAGGTCTCCGTGGTCCATGAACAATTCAAAAGCTCGGGTGGTTACGGCAAAACCTTCCGGCACACGAAGCCCCACCCGTCCCGCGATCTCGCCCAAGTTGGCGCTCTTGCCTCCGACCCAGTCGACTATGCCTCGGTGCACCTTTTCCAGAGGGATAACCAAATCAGGACAATCCGAAGTTTTCTCCACCTCCAATTCCAATTCCTCCCCAATCGCCGCCTGAATTCTTTCCAGGGACCGCTCCAAGGCGGTATACTTCTGAAAAGACAAGGCATTCAGAGCGCGAACCATTCGCGCGGCCTGGGACATGGCCTGGGTCGCTGTGGAACGCACGTAGCTCATCCCGAAAATATGGTGGCCGTGGAGTTTCTCGGTGATATCCGCAATGACCTGAGCCAGCTCCGTGTTGGACTGAAGCAGATCTTTGAAGTGGCTGTATTTGAAACGAAAGATATCGGCAGTTCTCTCAGGGTCGTGCTCTTGCTCCAAGCCCAATCGACTCTTGAACCGTCGCCATAAGTCTCTCATGAAGACCCTCCGATGGTGTGATTCCCAGAGGCCACAAGACGCCCTCGATGCAAAAGCTTGTAGCGGGTCGCCGGGCCGCGACCCGTTTTTTTCAACAGGCCCTTAGCCACCAAGTCCTGCAAATCGCTGAGCGCCGTCCGCGGGGCAATCCCGCCGCCGACAACCTCTTGGTACTCGGCACGGGTCATGTGGCCGCGCTCCACCATCACCTCAAGGGCTTTTCTTTGCCGCTCGTTGATCTCTATCCCAACGGACGGCGGCCCGTTCTTCGACGCTGGCTTCGACCCGCTTTTCTCTTCCCCGGGGAGACGGCCCGTCTCCGCATCCCGAACATCCCTCGGGGCCACCCATGCCCGTCCTTCGGCCATGCCCTCCTGAGTGTCTGTGCACTCGGACCCGTTCATGCATGGATCCCGATGCAGGTTCAAGTCTGCGGCTTGAATCAACGGGCCTTTCGCCATCGCCACGGCTCGTGTGAGACAATTCTCCAGTTCCCTCACATTGCCCGGCCAGTGATGGGCCATGAGAGCTTCCAAAGCCCCTTGGGTCAGGGAGATGTTGGGACGTCTGAGCTGTCGTCCGGCAAGCGAAAGGAAATGTGCCGCCAGAAGCGGAATGTCCTCTCGGCGCTCCCTCAAAGGCGGCGTGTGCAACACAAGCACGTTCAGCCTGTAGTAAAGATCCTCACGAAAGAGCCCTCGACGCGTAAGATCCAATAAATCCTCGTTCGTTGCCGCCACGAGTCTGACGTCCACAGGAACTTCCGTGTCGCTGCCGAGAGGGCGCACCCGGCGCTCGGCAATAACCCGCAAAAGGGCTTGCTGGACTTTCCGTGAGGCGGTGCCGATTTCGTCCAGAAAAAGCGTACCGCCGTGTGCGGCCAGAAAGGCCCCTTTACGATCGCTTTTGGCTTCCGAAAAGGCCCCCTTCACATGGCCGAAAAGGGCATCCAGAAGAAGATTTTCATCCAAAGCTCCACAGTTAATGGACACAAAGGGTTTGGAGGCTCGGCGACTGAGAGCATGAATGGCTTCGGCCGCGAGTTGCTTCCCCGTGCCAGTTTCTCCGATGATCAAGACATCCGCCTCGGCAGAGCCGGCCCGAATCACGAGTTCCCTAAACTTTTGCATGGCCCGAGATTGGCCGACAAGCCTCGCCAACGGTTCGGGAAGGGTCTCGCGCTCCAGCCGAAGAACGTCGCTTTCCTCTTCCAAGGAAATCTTCTCTCGCATGATCATTTCGCGCAATTGTCTATCCTGCATTTCCAAAGCGGCCATTTGGTCCCGAAGGCGCTGAATCAGCCCATTGATGGCCTCCTTGAGTATGGCCGTATCCAGATCTTTATCCGGAATTTCTATGGGTTCCAGTCGTCCGTTCTCCTGCAACGCGTTCACCGCCGCCGCCAATTGATACAGCGGCCGGGTGATGATCCGGCTGATCCCCCACAGGAGTAAAACAACCAGGGCCGAACTCAGGAGACTGATAATGAACACCACATCCACCTGACGGTACCCGGCCATGGTGATGAGGCGACTTCGGTCCACAAAAACTACGGCACCATAAAGAGCCGCCTCCTGCGTGTCCGGTTCCCGTGAAAACATAATCGGGGCATAACCAATATAGACCCGGTCCACCTTGCTATCCGGAGCCGGGGGAATGTGTCTCACCAACACCCCGGATTTTAACTCGCGGATCTCCCCCATGATCTCCCAGTAGTCGCGCTGATCCACATGGGGCCGAAAGGCAAAGGGAAGCCCAGGACGTCCGAAAGTTCCTGAAAGGCCACTGCGGGCCGTGTCGGTGCTCAGCGCTTTTCCTGTGTTGAGGGTGTCTTCCGATTGGAAAAGAATCCAGCCTTTGGGATCCGTGAAGTAGAGGTAGCGCAATTCCGGACTGCGCACGAAACCGAACAATGGGGAACGGCGGGAACTGTAGAGGGAGAGGATATCCCTCCACTGCCGGGCATCCACGGAAAGGAACACAAATCCTTCCTCACCGTGGCTGTCCCTCGACCGACTCCGACTGATGAACCGCACCACATGGGTGGCCTTTCCGTAGAAAGCGGACCCGTCCCTTGATCGATACCCCACGTGCACGACCGAGCTCACCCACGGTCCGGCTTCGGCCCTCACAGGGCCTTGGGTCTCCGCCGAGGGAATCTCCACGCCGTCCCAAAGGGAAGTCCCCGGCTCCAGTACGACCGTTACCAATGCCTCCTCAGACTCTGCCAAAATCGTCGCTCGGGTTCCGCTTTTGTCCATGAAGCCCGCTTCCACGTAACTCCACCCTCGAG
This sequence comes from Desulfosoma profundi, assembly GCF_055387865.1. Lineage (NCBI taxonomy): Bacteria > Pseudomonadati > Thermodesulfobacteriota > Syntrophobacteria > Syntrophobacterales > Syntrophobacteraceae > Desulfosoma > Desulfosoma profundi. Next base: position 836,432 of record NZ_AP042420.1, read on the forward strand.
CGGCCTTGAGACGGGCCCACTTCTCACGAAATCGCTCTTCGGTCCACGGCTCAAGAGACAGCTCCACCACATCTTCACGGCACCGCGCCATCATTATTTCGTACTCGTGCGCTACTGCCAGAGTTTGCAACAGCACAGTGCGTCGAACGGCTTCCTGGAGAAACTGACGGGAAAACCAGTGGGTGACGTATCCCGTCACGGCAAGCATGGTCACCACCGCAGGAACCAGAGTGAGCCACAATTTGGTGCGAATCCGTAACGACCGAAAAGACCCTGCCACGATGAAGCCGTTGGGATCAGGCTGGAGCCATTTCCACTTCATGTCCCCCTCGTCTTTATCTCTCTCCGCATGTCTGAGACACCCTTTGATCATCCTTGACATAGGCAGGTTTCGTGCCATGGGAAGGCGAAGAACGCGCACGCCGTGAATCCATTCATCTTCTTAATTTTCCTTTAGAAAAAGTTTCATTGGAGGCCTTCTCGGCTGCCTTGGGGACCCACGAGCACTGTCAAAGATTCTGACGCTTTTGCGCGTCTCACCTATTTTTCATTGTGATTCCCAATTATTGGTCTTTATCTCCTCTCTTCGAAAAAGAATTGCGCGAAACCCTTTCACGTCTTGTAGGGCCTGCGCGATTTTCTCGCCTGAGAAAATTTACTCCGCTTCGCTCCGAGCTCCATGGGCTATTGCGCAACACGCCGAGGGGAAGACGGCACGGCTTTTGACTATGCTGGAACACGACCGGAGCGCTCAGGCTTTCATTAGGCGAAGTTCAAACCCGAAAACTGAAAAGGGGTGTGTAACTCAAAGGTAAGGCTTCAAGTAGGGAGGGACGCACAGGAGGGAAATCTCGAAAGAAGAACGATTCAGAGACCGGCGCATTGTGTCCTCTTGAAGATGGAAACCACAACAACGAATACGCAGGGGGAACGAACGATGAGAAAAGGAGCGAAAAAAATCGTCGTCCTGGTCACAGGACTCTTTAGTGCTCTACCGGCATTGGTTTGGGCCGGAGGCGAAAAGGCCAGTCAATTGGTCGTCGTGGCCGATACCCGAGTCATCAGCAACGGTTTTGTCAAATACATCGCCGACCTTTACAACACCAACACCCTTCTTTTTGCCGTCTGGGCCGTGGTCCTGACCGCCGTGTACGGAGGTTTTTTAGGATTTTGCATGGATTTCCTCATGTCCCGCACCGGTTTGGATCTCAAGAGCCGTAAAATCATCGAGCACTAATCCGACCAAAGGAGGATCCCCATGGAATGGTTGTATCTCTACATGCCCATCGCAGGAATGGACATTCTATGGCCTGGGTTGGTCATCATTGGGTTTTCCGTAGGCGTCATCGGCGGATTTTTCGGCATGGGCGGCGCTTGGATGGTCACCCCCGGACTGAATATCTTGGGATTTCCCATGGCCTTCGCCATCGGAACGGATATCGCCCACATTGCAGGAAAATCCATGGTTTCCACCATGCGCCATTCCAAGTTCGGCAATGTGGATTACAAGCTTGGATTCGTCATGATCGTAGGAACCATGGTGGGTATCGAGTGCGGTGCTCAACTCATCATGTACTTGGAGCGTCTAGGGATCGTGGGCGGTGTGGTTCGTTGGGTATATGTCGCCTTTCTGGCCCTGATCGCTTGGTTGGTGTTCTATGACTTCTATAAGGCTGAGAAGAAGAAAAGGGCCGGCATTGTCGAGGGGGAAAAAGGCACAGAAGGCATCACCTGGTACAAGACTCTGCATAAAATTCGCATTCCCCCCATGGTGCACTTCAAAGCAGCCGGGTTTACCTGTTCTGCTTGGCTTCCCATCATGGTGAGTTTTGCCACGGGGGTTTTGGCGGGTTTCCTGGGAATCGGCGGCGGGCTCCTGCGCATGCCGGCACTGGTTTATCTCATCGGATGCCCCACCCATATCGCTGTCGGCACCGATCTCTTTGAAGTCATGATTTCAGGCCTTTACGGAGCCTTCACTTACAGTATGAAAGGACGCATCGAGCTGGTGGCCGTGTTTGTGATGCTGACGGGAGCTGCCATCGGGGCGCAAATCGGCACTGTGGCCACGAAATACGCCAAAGGATACGGGATTCGTATCCTTTTCGGCTGCGCCGTGCTGGCTTGCATGATCTCCATCATCCTCAAGCAATACGGCTTCTCAGCGTCCGCTGCGGTGGTGGTCCTTGGAGCCATCAGTGCCATCTCCCTCTATATCTGTGTCATCATGTTCAGAGGGGCGGCCCAAGAGCTTCGGGAAAAGAGGGCTCGAGAAGCGGCAGCCCAGTTCCATTAAATCGGCGCCACAAAACTCATGACGGACGCGCCAAAGCGCGTCCTGTCCTTGAGGTTCTCGGTCAATCCACCGAGGCCAGAAGCAGCGGCTTCGGGAGAGTCCTTGGGATGTCCAAGGTCGCCAGATGTGCTCATGGTGCAAGGAACTTCTCGGATGAGAATAAAAAATCGGAGGTTTCTTTATGAAACGGATTGTCTTTAGTCTCTTCTTGGTCATTGCGTCCATCGTATTCGTGACTTCCGCAAGCCAGGCCGCAGATGTGGCCCAAGGCAAGGTCCTTTCGGTGGACAAAGCCACCAACACGCTGACCATCGAGGAATTCGACACCCACAAGAGTCCGGAACATCCTTATGGCCGTTCCACGGGAGTGACGTCCGAGTACAAAATCGTCAAAGAAACCCTTATCGGCATCCCCCCGCAACCCGGGGACGTGATCCGAATCGCCTTCAAGATGCAAAACACGGAACGCGTCGCCGTGCGCATCATGAACGTGTCCAAACAAGATCTTCGGAAAAAGTAACCCTTACTTGCGAGCGGCACTTCGGCGAACTCTTGAATCGCCGAAGCCGCTCCCTAAAAAAGGAAAAACTTCACCAAAGGGCACGGCAACATCCGCCGAATCGTCTTGAAAAACGAAAGGTGCCCTCGTGCTTTACCGCCTCAAAGAGAACGATCCAAAACCAGGAGATCGATATGATGACCCGCAGACGACTTGTCATTCTCATTATGGATCTTTTGCTGCTCACCGAACTTGCCTTGAGCATGTACTGGAGCGCTCCTCATGGAAGAGCCATGGCCGACGTGTTTCTCAAAACCTATGTACCCATGGCTCTGATCACCGTGTTGGCGGCGTGGTTTCTTGTGCGGCGCTTTTGCGGGGTCGGATTGACCGACGGCGGAGAAAATTGATATGGCCTCTTCCCAGAGAGCTCGACCTTCGGTGTCTCACAGGCTCGGTATGATTGTTGGACTGGTTCTGGCCCTCAGCGTCCTCGACGGCATGGCCGACATCGTTCGAACCCCAAAACGGGAGATTCGCCTTTACCCGGGCATGGAAAAACCCGTGGCAGGGAAAACCGAGGCGGCCATCCCCGACATGCGGTGGCTCACCTACGAAACCACGGCTCCGGGCGTTTCCCTCCGCTTTCTCGAAGCGACGGGTCGGCTGTGGCGGGCGCGCATTGCCGTCGAACCCACAACCCCGGAAGGTTCCTATACACTCCGCGTGTTCTTGCACGGAGAAAAACCTGAAGAAGCCGCAGAAAATCCTTTGTATACGCTGCATGTGTTGGCCGATGCCCAGGCCTATCACGCTTCGCATCGATCCATTGTCCAACGGCATCTGGGCGTCAACCCCTGGGTTTTGGCCGCCTGCACCTTCCCGATTCTTGTCTTCTTCCTGTGGTTGTCCTATAAAGCGAGTCACCGGTCGGACCAAGAGTTGCGGCAACACGGCATGGCACCGATTTATCGAGCCCTTGAGAATAAGGACGGATCCGTGACGGTCTTTTTCGGCATGGGAAGCGCTGACGGCCTGGTTCCGGGGGATACCGTGAGGATCGTCGCCAACGACGGTCGAGTCTTGGGCGTGGCCCATGTGGAATCGGTCACTCTGAACGATGCACAAGCCCGCCTGGAAAAGGCGGAGCATCCTCCCGCCTCTCTTTACGCCTCACGTCGTTAGATGTTCCGCTGACCAAAACCCCATGAAAGAGTTCCACGCAGAGGAGCTTATGAAACTGGAAGAGATCATGACGCGCAAGCTGGAGTCCATCTCCTCGGACGCCACCGTTTATGAGGCCCTTGAGAAAATGGTCGACAAACGCATACGATCCCTGCTCGTGCGAGCGTCTGAACCTGCAGAAATGGATGGGGTCGTCACAGCCCGGGACGTGGTCTTCAAGGTCCTGGCCAAGGGGCTGAATCCCACGATGGTTCGCGTGGGGGACATCGCCTGTCGACCTTTGCGGTGCGTGTCCAAGGATGAAACCGTCCAGAATGTGGCCGCCCTCATGGAACAGACCAACGTGGCTCGGGTCTTCGTCTGCGACCAGGGAAAGCTCGTGGGTGTCGTGGCCCTCATGGACATCATGCAGGCGGCGCTCATTGACAGGGCAAGGAACGCTCATGTTTAAGAAGTGGATGCGCGGAGACCGCAAGGAGGACGCTGCCCTCACGGCCATGCGCGAGCATCTGCGGCTGATGTGCCTTGCCAACGAAGCCCTGGCCGATCTCATTCATCATGGGGAAAAATCGCGGGCGGAAACCATCTATGATCTGGAACGTGAAGGGGACGTGGTCAGGCGTCACGCTTTGTCCATCATCTTCGAAGGGGCCTTTCTGCCCTATCTCCGTCCGAGCCTGTGTCGTTTCGTGGAATTGGTGGACCAAGCTTTTGATACTGTGGAAGACACCGCCCGGCATTACGAGCGCATTTCCCTCCACGACTCCATTGTCGAAGAGTGTCGCACCGTGACCTCGCTGAACAGGCAAATGTGTGAAATCCTGGGGATCGCCTATCAACGGGCCATCCAAGGCCAAGATATTCGAGAACAGGTTTTGGCCATCCGCATTCTGGAAAAGCGAGTGGACGATCTCAAGGCGGAAATCTACCAAAAAATCCAAGACATTCCCGTCCCCGACTTCTGGCAGGGTAAGTTCTGCGCCGACTTTCTGGAAAGCCTCACCTCCTTCAGCGACCTCATCGAAGATGCCAGTGACGCCCTTTATGTGCTCACCGTGAGCTTCCGTTAGTCAGCCCGTGAAAGTGCGAGGCGGAAGCCATGTGGAGAATCTTTGGGGGGCTTTTCCTGGGATGGAGTCTAGGGGCCAACCATTCCGCGAACATCTTTGGAACAGCCGTGGCGGGTGGCCTTGTGCGCTACTCGCACGCCCTTTGGCTGACCGCCGCCTATGTGGTTTTAGGGGCGGTCGTGGAAGGGGCCAAATGCGTGAACACCTATGCCAAGTTGGCCGTTGTTCATGCCGATACCGCCTTTATCCTGACCACATCCACCGCCGTCACCCTGACGATGCTCACGCGAGCCGGCGTTCCGGCTTCCACATCCCAGGCCCTTGTGGGGGCCATCCTCGGGTGGTCTCTTCTGGACACATCCCCCGATTATTCCCAGCTGACCAAAATTGTGATCTGCTGGACCCTGACCCCGATCACTGCCCTGCTGTCCAGTAGGTTGTTGCATGGTGCCCTTGAAAAGATCATCGTGGACAAGATCACGTCCTTTTCGGCTCGAAACCGGCTCTATTTCGTGGCCGTGCTGCTGACGGGTTGCTATGCGGCCTACGGTTTGGGGGCCAACAGCCTGGCCAACGTGACGGGGGTCTACGTCACCTCGGGTCTTTTGGACATTCACCTCGGGGCATTGATCGGGGGTCTCAGCATTGCCGCGGGGGTCCTCACCTACAGCGGGCGCGTGATGATGACGGTGGGCAAAGGGATCGTGCCACTCGATCCCTTCTCTGCCATGGTCGTGGTATTCGCCGAAGCTGCCACGCTCCACCTTTTCACCCAGCTTGGAGTGCCCGTGTCGTCTTCACAGGCGGTGGTGGGCGCCGTTGTCGGTATTGGATTCGCCAAAGGGCTGCAAACCATCAACAGAGCCGTGGTGCTCAAAATCGGTTTCGGGTGGATTCTGACGCCCCTCTGCGCCGGAGCGCTGGCCTTCGGGGTCCACGCGCTTTTTATGCTCGAGGGAGTGGATTCATTGGAAAGCCTTTTCGCGAAGACACTTGCGTTCATAGGCCAATTCAATCTTCGGTAGAAGTTCCGTGAGTTTACAGGGTTTCATCACATAATCGAAAGCCCCCAGCTCCATGCCTTGAAGACCGGATTCCACCGAAGCGTGCCCGGTGAGTAGGATGACTTCCACGTCCGGCCAGCGCTTCTTAATTTCCTGAAGAACCTCAAGGCCGTTCATTCCCGGCATGCGCACATCTAAGATCACTACATCCACTGAGCGCTGCGAAAGAAACTCCAGGGCCTCCCGTCCCCCGGGAACGCCTTGGGCCTCAACCTGACGCTTCCCCAGACGTCGAACAAGGGTTTCCAGAAAGTCGGCTTCATCGTCCACGACCAGCACCCGGTAAGATGGGCGGTTCATAAACTCTACCTCCGCTCAACAGGTTCTCCGCGGTCTGGCTCTCCCTAGCTGACAGTAGAGGCCCCTGGGGCGTGCACCGGCAGGGTGATCACGAAGACGGCGCCCCCTTGAGTGCTATTGTGCACTTCAATATGCCCCCCAAGTTTTGTCATAATGCTGTGACAAATACTCAGCCCCAGTCCTGTCCCACCCCCAAGCTTCTTGGTGGTAAAGAACGGATCGAAAATCTTGTCCAAGATTTCGTGCGGAATGCCCGGTCCCGTGTCCCGAACTTCCGCCATCACGCATTGCCCGTCCTTGTCGAAATGGGTCCGAATATACACGTGTCCGTCCTTTTCCACGGCATCAATGGCATTATTGATCACGTTTAAGAGGACTTGCTGCACTTGGGCGCCATCGCTCATCACCTCAGGGACACCTTCCTCCAGCTCCATATGGATCTCGATGTTGCGATGACGGGCTTCGTTTTCAAGAAAAGTCAAAGTTTCCTGCACCACTTTGTTCAAGTTGACGGGATGCTGTATGGGCTCCATACGTCGAGCAAAACCGAGAAGCCGATGCGTCACGTTTCGAGCCCGATCCACATGTTGCTGAATCTTTCCAATGGCAGCCTCGAATTCTTTGAAGTTCTCACTCTTCTGGACATCCTCCTCCTCCAAAAGGTCCTGAATCCAGCCCGCCTTTTCCTGGATGACGGCCAGAGGGTTGTTGATCTCATGAGCGATGCCTGCCGCTAAACGGCCCAAGGCGGCCATCTTGCTCGTCTGCATAAGGTCTGCGTCCAAGAGGGCTTTCTGGCGGTCGGCTTCTTGAAGCTGGGCGATCATAAGGTTCACCACAAAAACGGCGCCAAGCACTACCGCGGAAACTCCGGCCGCCAGAAGGATCAGAGCCAGGGATCGAGTCTGAAGGACGGGAAGATATTCTTCCTGTGGATCTTCCATGACCACCAACATCCAGGGCACGGTGGTTAACCACGTGGCGCCGACAATCATGGTGCGATAGCCGATGTCTTGCGTGAGGATGCGGGTGCCGGCAAATTGAGGCAGAGCGAGAATCCCGGGGGTTTGCATCACATGACCGAGAAAGCGAGAGGACGTCTGCAACACGTTTTTTTCATTGACGAGAAAAGCGTCGCCGAATTCTCCCGTTTGCGCCGCCTTGACCATGGATTCAAAGAGATCGGTATTGATGGTCGCCCGAAGAATCCATAACCTTTCTCCTTCGCGACGCAGCACGGCAATGATGAAATGGGGAAAGTTCCGCACACCAAGGAACACATCGCTGACATACATGCCTTTAAGCCGAACCGATTGAAACCATTCAGAATCCTTGTAATTGACACCCTTGAGGGCATACGGGCCCGCATAAGCCACATGATTGCCTTGTTCGTCTATGACTCCTATGTCCACGTAATACTTGGAACGCCTCTGCATGAGGTCGAAGACTTCCTGAAGGTTTTCCTGCCGGCGAATTTGTTCAAAGGAGTGCGTATGGGCTACGGTGTAGAGCTGCGAGATACGCTCTTCAAAGAAGAGATCCAAGGCGTGCCGACGATCCTCCAATAGGGATCGCAAATTGTTCTCGACCCTGGATGTGTAGGCGCGATCAAATTGATGATACAGGCTCAAGCCGACGATGAAAAGTGGGATGAGAGAAAAGCTCAGCATGGAGGCAAGGAGTTTCATCCGGAGATTCGAGTACTTGTCGCTCATTGCCGTCGGTCCGTTGCCCATGAGGTGCTTTGCCGGAGAGGCTCACAGGAGAGCATGCGCAGCCCCCAACCGAGCGTACCTAGTGGTTAGGGGGCTGTCGTCTCATAATCGGTGGTCACCCGGCGAGAGCCGCGTGCTGTCGGTGTGGTTCCTTGAGATATCTCCTGGGATGATTACCCGGGCAGCGCCGTGATCAACGTGGGTGTTTTCACCATCTGGTACAACTGCCGCTTGCACAGCCGATATCTATCGAAATATATATGGGCGACTTCTCTCATCAGGACGTAGCCGATGGTCGGAGCCCATTGGATAATTTCCTCCAGCCCCTTGACGTTGACTTCAAAAAGCTGCGTGTCCTCCTGGCATATGGCCGTCAGCGTGTAGTTTTTCACGGGCATCAATGACGCCGTTCCGAAAATCTCTCCAGGACCCCGGGTTTCGAAGGCGATTCCAAAGGTATCACCGGGCTGATACTCTCTGAGGCTCACAAGACCCTTACTCACGATGAAAAACTTTTGGGCCGGCTCCCCATTCTTGTAAACCACATCCCCTTTTTTGTAGCTTTTCTTTTCGGTCACCTGGCCGATCTTTTCCAGTTCCGCCTCACCGAAAACCAAAAAGAAACTGCACCCCTTCAATTCATCGCTCTTTAACATGGCCCACCTCCTCACAGAGAACTGCACCCCTTCATTTGACCCCCGCACCCAAACCGGCCCGGAGTGTGCTTCGATCCCCAAAATGGTCGATCTTCGCTGCGACGGTTATCGTTCTTGACAGGCAAAATCCACACCAGGATGAGCGCCTCCGCCTATCCCTGCGGACACCGACGGGCAGAACCTCCGTTGCTGAGTGGAATGTCTCAAGCCGTGCATGGATCACTGTACGGACAAACATCGTGGACCGATGGCTTGACGAAGTGTAAAAAATTTTGACATCCTGCGGCCTTCCCCATGAAGTGCCCTGCGATAGATCTTGACAACTCCAGGTTTTTCGCCCCATGTGGACAACGATCACCAAAAGGTCTTCTTCGGGCAATAGAAACTGAACCAGTTTGGCCAGCGGGGGTGACAGCGTGCACAGGGACGACCGTTTCGTGCGATCAGAAAGGGTGGACGGGAAGCTTCAGGAGGTCCACGACAACACACTTCCATCCTATCGGAAACTCGTGGAACATCTTCCGGCTGTGGTCTATTGCGACTCCCAAAACGAGGACGGGCGCTCGTTCTATATCAGCCCCCAGCTCAAACAAATCCTGGCCGACCCTTCAGTGGTCCTTCGACAACCTCAGGAATTTTGGCATGCCTGCCTGCATCCCGAGGATAGGGACAGAATCCTCACCGAAAGGCGCCGAGCCCTGGCGGAGGGTCGTCCTTTGGCCTGTGAGTATCGGCTGATTGGTTCTGACGGCCAAATCCGATGGGTTCAGGACCAAGCCACGGTCGTCCAGGAAGCCGACGGCACAACACGGCTGCACGGCATTCTCTATGATATTACTGAGCGGAAGACGCTCGAACGATCCCTCTGCAATCGAGACACAATCCTCCAGGCTGTCGCCTACGCCGCCGAATACTTTCTTCTTCATTCCCGCCATGACGTGCCTATGGAAACGATCCTGGGCCGCTTCGGCGAGGCGGCCCAAGTCAGCCGGGTGTATGTCTTCGAAAATCACGAGGCCCCCGACGGTACCCTACTCACGAGCCAACGGTACGAATGGACGGCAGAAGGCATCGCTCCCCAAAAAGACAATCCGCACCTCCAAAATTACCCCATCATCACCGGAGGGTTTTCGCGATGGCTGGAGGCCTTTCTCCGAGGTGAGCCGATCTTCGGTCTCATCGAAGAATTTCCCCCCTCGGAAAGGCCTGTGCTCGAGGGGCAAGGCATTTTATCCCTTGTGGCGGCACCCATTTATGTAAACGGTGCTCTTTGGGGCTTTATGGGCTTCGACGATTGCATTGTCCCGAGACAATGGAGCGCCGTGGAAATCGACGCGCTGAAGACCGCTGCGCACCTCGTGGGCGCCATGGTTCAGAAAAAACGCTCGGAAGAACTCCTGGCTCAAGCCACACGGTTTCTGGAAGAAGAAGTTGCCAGGAAGACGGCCGAACTCAAGGAAGCCAACGCTCGCCTCTCAGAAGAACTCCTGCGCCGGCGCGAAGCTCAGGCCCTCCTTGCCGAATCGGAAAGAAGATATCGCGAACTTTACGAAAGAAGTCGCGACGGGTATGTCCGCACCGATTTTCACGGCGTCATTCTCGAGTGCAACCAGCCGTTTGCCGCCATGATGGGCTATGACCACCCCCAAGAAGTCGTGGGACTCGCCTGTCGACAGATGACCCCACCGCAGCGTTTTGATGCTGTGACCAAAACCATGCGTCGGCAACTGATAGCTCAAGGGTTTACCGACAAATTCGAAAAACAGTTGATCCGAAAAGACGGTTCCTTGCTGGATGTTGAAGTCCGCATGTATCTTCACAGGAACCCCGATGGAACACCCAGCTCCATCTGGACTTTCGTTCAGGACATCACCGAGAGGAAACTGGCGGAACGGGAACGGCTTAGAGCCCAAAAGCTGGAATCCCTAGGGCTTCTCGCCGGGGGTATTGCCCACGATTTCAACAACATCCTGACGGGCATTCTGGGACACATCTCCCTTATCAAACATGCCACCAAGGTCGGAGCGCCCATAGGTGACCGCTTGGACCATATGGAAAAAGCCTGTCTGAGAGCCCAGGAACTCACCCGGCAGTTGCTGACTTTTGCCAAAGGGGGCGCTCCGGTGAAGAAGACCGGCTCCTTGCAGGATCTGATCCGAGACTGCACCGAGTTTTCACTTCGCGGCACCACATCCCGCTGCCTTCTGGATTTGCCTGACGATTTGTGGCTCGTGGACTACGATGCCGCCCAAATCAGTCAGGTTATCCAAAACCTTGTCATCAACGCGCACCAGTCCATGCCGAGCGGTGGAACCGTGACCGTCACGGCCCGCAATGTGCTCCTTGAGGAAACCAATGAGATTTCCTTGCGCCCCGGCCGGTATGTCAAGGTGTCCGTGCGAGATGAAGGTGTGGGGATTCCCAAAGAGCACCTCGACGCGATCTTCGATCCTTACTTCACCACAAAAAAAGACGGAAGCGGCCTCGGCCTCCCGACCGCATACTCCATTGTCAAGCGGCACGATGGCCACATCACCATTCGTTCAACACCGGGCCGAGGGACAGAAGCGAGCTTTTACCTCCCGGCATCCGCCGGCGAGGTCCAAGACGCCTCGGCGCCGGAGCATGAGATGACGCTTGCCGGTGCAGGTCGTGTCCTGATCATGGACGATGACCCCATCGTCCGGGAAGTCCTTTCGGCCATGCTGGAACAGCTTGGCTTTGAAAGAGAGGTTACGGAAGAAGGGACAGAGGCTCTATCCCGGTACGAAAAAGCTCTCGCAGAGGGACGACCTTTTGATGCCGTGATCTTGGATCTCACGGTGCAGGGAGGCGTCGGCGGCCGGCAAATCATCGACAAACTCAAAGCCTTAGACCCCAACGTCCGTGCCATCGCCTCCAGCGGCTATTCCAACGATCCCGTCATGGCCAACCCGCAAGCCTTCGGGTTCGCCGGCGTTATCGCCAAACCTTACCGCATGGAAGATCTGGAATCGGCCCTGGCACAGGTCCTTCATCATCGGACAAAGGGAGCCGCTTAAAAGACACGATCACGAAGCCACGGTGGCTTCCACCCGAATGCCGTATTTTTCCATGCGGGCCAATAAGGTCGGCCGGGAAATCCCCAAGAGCTTGGCCGCTTGGGTCCGGTTCCCCTTGGTGACTTCCAAGGCCACCCGAATCACCCGGGCACTGAAGTCGTCCACCAAGGCGTCAAAGGGTCTTTCCAACACGCCGCGTTCGAGGCTCCGAAGAATCCACCGATCCAACCATGAAGCCGCCTCATCCAAACCCTCCGTCCCTTTGACCTGGACCGTTCCATTGCCCTCCTCGCCCACCACACGTTTCACATCGGCGCTTTCCACCGGGTAACCGCGATTGAAAATAAGGGCTTTGCGGATGACGTTCGCCAGCTGGCGCACGTTTCCCGGCCAGTCCAGGGTCGTGAGACAGTGCAGCGCATCTTCGGTGATCCCCGGATTGGGCACCCCCAATTCCGCGGCACAACGGCTCAGAAAATACTCCGCCAAAAGGGGAATATCCTCCCGACGGTCCCGCAGGGGGGGAGCGTCAGGGTGACCACATTGAGCCGGTAAAACAAATCGTCGCGAAAACGCCCTTCCGCCACCGCCTCTTCCAGGTTCCTGTTGGTCGCGGCAAGAATGCGCACATCCACGGGGATAGGACGCCGGCCGCCCAAGCGTTCGATACTGCGTTCCTGAAGCAGCCGCAGCAACTTGGCTTGGATACTCACCGGCATGTCGCCGATCTCATCCAAAAAGAGCGTGCCGTGGTGGGCCTGCTCCACCTTGCCCACCCGCCGGCTCACCGCTCCTGTAAAAGCACCCTTTTCGTACCCGAAGAGTTCACTTTCCAGGAGTGTCTCGGGAATCGCGACACAGTTGATGACCATAAACGGGCCATGAGCCCTATGGCTGTGCTGGTAGATCGCCCGAGCGACCAATTCCTTTCCGGTCCCCGATTCTCCGCGGATGAGGACCGTGGCGTCGGTCGCCGCCACCCGGCCAATGGCCTTGTAGACCTCCTGCATGGCCCGGCTCCGACCGATGAGGGCATCCTCTTGTGGCGATTCCGGCGGAGCGTCCAACGCCACTTTGTTCCGCATGAACCGGCCCTTAGGGCTTGGGAGACCAAATCCAACAAGGAGGGGATGTCGAAGGGTTTGAGCACGTAATCGAAGGCGCCCATTTTGGTCGCCTCAATCGCAGTTTCCGTGGTCCCGTAAGCCGTCATGATGATGACCGGCAGCTTGGGATCCATTTCCTTGATGACCTTGAAGGTCTCCAAACCGGACATGCCCGGCAGGCGCACGTCGAGCACCACCAAGTCCGGCAGGCATTCTTTAATGGCGGCCAGGCCCGCTTCCCCGGATCCAGCCATGCGCACCGAGTGCCCTTCCGTGCGCAGAATTTTTCCGAAACTCTGACGAAGCTGCGGATCGTCGTCCACAATCAGGATCTCAGCCACAACCCGCGCTCCTCACAGGGCAGACCCACGACGAAAGTCGTCCCTTGTCCCGGTTTAGAATGGACGTGAATCCACCCCTTGTGATCCTGAAGAATCCGTTTGGCGATGGCCAACCCTAAACCCGATCCGTCTTCCTTAGTGCTGAAAAACGGCTCGAAGATCCTCTCCCTGATCTGTTCTGGAATCCCCGGGCCGTTGTCCTTAATGCGCACGAGGACCACAAAGCCTTGATCGCCCATCATCCCCGATTCTTCCACAATGCGGATGTGCCCGCCCTCGCCCATGGCCTCACACGCGTTGAGCAGGAGATTGACCAGGACTTCCTTCATCTGGTCAGGATCCAAAGAGGTCTTTGGAAGCCGTCCCTGCCGCTCGACATCCACGCGCACCCCATAGGATTCCAACCGATGTCTGAGGAGCTGCAAAGCCATGTCCACCACATCGGAAAGGCTCACGGGCTGCATTTTGAGCTTCGGAGGACGGCTGAATTCCAAAAAGTTGCCGACAATGGTGTCAATATGGCCGATTTCTTCTGCAATGACCTCAAAGTCTTCGCGCTGCGTCGGAGCCAAATTCAAGCTCCTTTCCAAGGAAAAAAGCCGCATTTTCACCGACGTCAACGGATTTCGAATGCTGTGGGCCACACTGGCCGCGAGCTTCCCCACCATGGCCAGCTTCTCCGACTGGATGAGGTGCTCCCGACTTTCTTCCAGCTCCTCGTGCGCCCGGTCCACATCCTCTAAAAGGCTGTGCACCCGACGACTGAGAGCTTTGACCTCATCGCGTCTGTCGTCCTCGGGAAAGGCAAGTGGGGGCTTTTGCTGTTCAAAAGCCAAACGTCGGATCGGCTCCAGGATTTGCCCCCAAAGGATCATGGCCAAACTGACCCCAACCAGAAGCGCCACAGGTAAAGCGATCCAGGCAAGCTTGGTCAAATTTCGAGCTTTGAGCGCGTAAAGTTCTTGATTGACTGCAATCTGCTTCTCATGAAGGTTCTTGAACGTCTCGGCCAGCGCATGGATCTGATGGAATTGATCGCGGACCGTCCAATGCTGCTGCGCCCCCTCGTTCTTGCGTCCTTCTCGATAGAGCTGGATCACGCGATCCCGGCTATCCTGGAAACGTTCATAGGCCTTGGCGATCTCCTCCAAAATGCGACGGCCTTCTTCCATCCGAGTCCGGTCTCCGGCAGCCCCAAGCCAATAATGAAAGGCCATCTGGTGTTCGCGAAGCCGCGTCAACCACTGCTCATCGCCCGTCAGGTAGTAGTAGGTCACATAACCTTTTTGCATGACAAGGGAGCTGCCGAGTTTCTCCGCGGCCAGAAGTGCTTGAAGATCCCTTTTGACAACAGACTCCGTCAATTCCAAGGTGTGGGACGTGGTCCATATGGTGATGAGCGCCCCTGCGCAGTTGACGGCAACAAGGGCCGCCAAGAGAAGAAAAATTCGAGATCTTAAAGTCAATGTCGGCAGGCGCCGCATCTTTTCTTAAAGCCTCACTGTCCCGCAATGCCAACCTGAGACGATCGTCCCAGCCCGTCGTCGACCGCATCCTTGCAATGCGGTGGAGCTCAATGGCCGCTTGCCTTTCGGGCACCCCGGGGCATACCGGCCCGTGCTCCCTTTCATGCCCCGGGGTCCTGCCGTCTTGAGTTCAGGGGCGAATATCAATGGTGGGATAAATGCCCTTCATGTCCCCCTCGGGATAGGGTTGGATGATGTTAAAGGCGATATTTTGCCCTTTTTGGGCGTGACCCATGTGTTGGCTGCCGTCAAAATAGGCTCCGTTTTCTTCCAGGATGTGCTCGATGCGATTCTGGAAAGCCCGTACAAAAGCCGATCCACTGCCTCGGAAAGTCATGGACCCCAAGGTCAGTTCGCCCTGTCGGTGGGCCAGGTCATCCAAGGAAATAGAGTGCCCCTCAAGGTCTCGAGGGTTGCGGATGTGTCCCCAGATCACATGTCGCGGCGGAATCGTCACCCCTTCCTCCAGATCGATGATGGTGTGGGGCATGACAATGGAATCTTCCCCGATGAGCAACGGGGCTTCCTGGGACCCTCGGACGAAAGCATTAAAACCCACGAAAACCTTACGCCCCAATCGTGCCCCGATGATCTTGCCTCCATGGGCCGTCACGTTGAATCCTTCCAAATGGGAGTCCACAATGTAACAGTTTTCCTGGGCATTGGAACCAGGCCCCATCCAGGCGTTCATGAGGTAGGCTCTTTGCGCCACGAGGACGTTTTCGCCAATGGTGCTCGCCCCTTTCACGACGGCATAACGGCTCACCGAGGCACCGTCCGGAACCTGCAAACCCGAACAACAGGTCACCGAGTCGAATACGGTCTGGAACTCCCCCTTTCGGCTCTCGACAAAGTCAATGAGCTCGCCAGTGGGCGCAGCCCCCGGTTCCACCCAAACGTAACGCTTCAAAACGTCTTCGGGGAATCGGAAAAGAAACTCAAAAGCCCCGTCGGATCGGATCCATACGGTACCTGGCTCCACGTGCACATGGGACAACTCCCCGACCTGGACATAGGAAAAAGCCCCCACAACACAGTCATGAACTGTTGTCAGATCGACGGTCGCGAAGGGTCCAAGAAAGCACCCTTCCACAGGTGCGCCATGGATGTTTGCGTAATGGAGCGCCACGGCATTGTGAATGCCGAATTCCTCAGGGCTCTCGGGATCGTGTGAATTGTTATGCACCAGGGTCTTGATGAGAAAACTGTTTTTCACAGCGATGACTTCGTCGTCATGGAGCGGGATTTGGATGCCTCGATAGTGAAAAAGATCGCCCCGACGTTTCAGTTCATCGCCGCGAAGGTCACTTTTGTAGAGAATTGAATGGTCCACGGTGCACCGCCCTAAAAAGTAGCTCCCGGCAAGACTCGAATGCGTAAAGGCGAAATGCAACGGGTGATGCGGCGTCACACCATAAAAAGCATAAAACTTGGCAAATTTATCCAAAGGGATGAGATGGCGCACATAAGGCCCCACATCGAAGGCAGGCTCTCTGAGATTGATGTTCACGCGGTCGATGATTTGATCGATCAATTTTTCCAGTCGATACATCGGTCAGATCCTCCAAATCCTGTTCGAGGAAAGAAAAACCCAAGGTCAATGACCTTGGGTACTGTTTTGCCGATCAGGCCTTCAGGGTGACTGGCATGCCCATGAGAGGCCAAATAAACGCCACGAAGAGCCCCAGGACGACCATAAGCAGGACGCTCGCCGGAATACCGTAGATGAAGAACTCTCCTGCGGTGAACTGTTTGGATTCATAGGCGATGGCATTGGGTGCAGCCCCAACGAGCAGGAGAAAAGGCATGCCGGCGGTTACCAAGGCCGAATAAAAAATGACCTCCGGAGCCACCCCCAGATAGGGGGCGATCACCAGGGCCACAGGGAGCGAGATGGCAATGGCGGCCACGTTCATGATGAAATTGGTCATCACCAGAACGAAAAAGGACATACTGAGGACGAAGACAAACCAGTTGGCTTTCTGGAACAGGGTCAGCCAATTCACGGCAAGCCATTTGGCGGCGCCTGTTTCCCAAAGGCAGAACCCAATGCTCATGGCCCCTGCAAAAAGGAGGATCACGTTCCAAGGGATCTCCTCGAGGTCCTTGAGATCTAAAATGCCAACCACGAAGAACAAAATGGTGGAGCACAAAATGATGGCTGTCTTATCCAAAGGATCCAGTGCAGGGACAAAAGACTTCAGGCTCATCAGCAGAATCACGGCGGCGACGATCACCGCAGCCGTGATTTCCTGCCGTGTGATCCGCCCCAGTTGCGCCGATAAAACTCTGGCTCTTTCTCTCAAACCGGAAATGACTTTCTTTTCAGGAGGGCAGATCACCATGAAATAGCCCCACAGCAGTAAAACCATGACCCAGCCGATGGGGAACATGTAGTAGGTGAGCTCGAAAAAGCTGACGTTTCTTTTGGCAATTTCATTGAAAAATCCTATGGCCACCGCCCCGCGGGCTGCACCCAGCAGGGTAATGATGCTTCCGGCACCCGCCACATAGGCCATGCCCATAAACATGGCTTTGCCGAACTTGGTCCGGCCGTTCTCTTCACCGTAAAGAGAATAAATGGACATCAAGAGCGGGAACATGGTGGCCGCCACGGCCGTATGGGCCATGATATGGGTGAGCGCCGCGGTGACCACGAAACAGCCTAAGAGAATATTGCTCGTTTTTTCGCCCACAATGACCAGCATCTTGTAGGCGAGCCGCCGGGTGAGACCGGTCTTTGTGAAAACCATCCCTATCACAACCGAACCAAAAATAAAAAGGACAGAGGGATCCATGAAATCCTTGAACGCCGTCTTGGCGGGCCGCACCATGAAAAGGGCTTGTAAAACCCCGATGAGAATGCTGGTGACGCCTATGGGAACCACCTCAAATACCCACCAGGTACCGGCCCACAGAAATACCGCCAAAGCCCCTTTGGCTTCCTTGGACAATGGGAAATGCTTGCCCATGGGATCCACTGCATCGGCCCATGGGGGTGAGAAATATACGATGGCAAACAAAATAGGTCCCACAAGCATAAAACCGAGCCGCCTCCAATCTATGCGGCTTTCCACTGCGACAGCCACGTCGTGCATGTTCATCCTCCAGAATGTTCCCCGCAAGGCTTAGAGCGCACACGCTTTGATCCGCTCGCTGATTTCCACATAGACGTCCGTCAGCCGCAACACGCCCACAATGGCCTCCCCCCGGGTGACCAGGAGTGACTGATGCGGTCCCAGGACGAGCTGGCGGATAGCCTCGTTTAAGCTGGCCGTTTCCGCGACGTATTCCCCTTCGCTGGGACTGTGCATGACATCCCGGACGCGAATCCGGGCCACCTTCTTGCACAGATCGTCGAGGGGATTTTCAAGGAGAGACAGCTCCTTGGTGATGATCTTGACCACATCCGGTCCGAGGCCGAAACGCCCCAAGAGGCCCACATTGCCCAGTTTTTTAAACTTGGGTTCCAAAGCTCTCAGCACGTCCAGTTGGCTCAACTTGCCGACAACCTTGCCAGAGGCACTGCATACCAAAACCGCCCGATGTTTATATTCCCGCGTGCTCGGCTTTCTTTGGACTTCTTCTAAGGCCAGCACCGCTTCATACAACGTGGCGTCCTCTGAAACTGTTGCGTATTCCTCAATGGGAACCATGAGATCTTTGACCGTATCCTTGCCCACTCCAGAGTCCTCCTCCAGGCTAAAAAAGGCCCGCCTGATCGATTACCATCCCTTCCGTTTGAGAATTCCGTTGATTTCCGCCTTTCGGATCCGCTCTTCGTGTTCCCGCTTGCGAGCCACGGCTCCATTGATTTTCTGTACCAAATCAGGAGTTTCCGTCGGCTTCATCAGGTAGTCGTAGGCCCCGAGTTTCATCCCCTGGATGGCCGTTTCCACCGTCGCATGCCCCGTCAGCATGATCACTTCCACCAGGGGCTGTTTATGCTTGATCTCGTGCAAGGTCTCGATTCCGGATTTGCCCGGCATGACCACGTCCAAGATGACCACATCCACCTTGTGCTCATCGAGTAGCCTCAGGGCTTCGTCCCCGCTGTACGCCTTGTGAACGATAAAATCCCGAGTTTCCAAGCGCTCCGCCAGCACATCCACAAAATCCACCTCGTCGTCCACCACCATCACATGCGCTTTCATCGGCCCCCTCACTTATCTTGCTTTTCTTCATCCAGGATCTCTTGGGCGGTCCGAAAATCACCGGCTTCGGCAAACGCCGCGGCGACCATGGCATCTTCCATTTTCTTCTTGTAGGCGAGCCGCAAGGTCTTCAGGAGCTCATCCACATCCACCGGCTTCTGGAGATATTCGAAGGCTCCCAGCCGTCGTGCCTCCTCCTCGTCCTTATCCGAGCCGTGTCCCGTGAGGATGATCACCTGGACATGGGGATAGTTCTTCCGCACCCGGCGCAATACCTCTAAGCCGTCGATCCCCGGCATGCGCAAATCCAGCACCATGACGTCAGGCACCTGATCGCTCACCAGCTCCAAAGCCTGTTCCCCGTCATAAGCGATATCGGGGCCCAGATCCCGCATTTTGAGTCGCTCCGCCAGGGTTTGGACGAATTCCTGTTCGTCATCGACCAAAAGCACTTTAATTTTCTTGTCCTTCATGGCTCCCTCCTTGTTTCTCCCGGTCAAGTCGCTCCCAACATGCCTTCACGGCGTCTTGAAATTCCGGGGCCGCCTGCGCTCGGATCCCTCATTGGACGCATCGCCATCCGGCTCTTTCTCTAAAACCCGTCTCGCCTCTTCGGGAGCACCCGCTTCCGCAAAAGCCGCCGCCACCATGAAATCCTCCCATCGCTGCCGCAAGCTCTTCCTCTTCTTGACGACCTTGCGTCCGGCTTGCATGGCGAGTGCCACTTTTTCTCGGAGATCTTCCCAAGCAAACGGAATGAGGAGATCGTCGAAAGCACCGCGCTTCATCCCTTCGATGCCATGGTGGAGTTGTCCTCTGGGCACCAAAAGGATAACCGGGGGAGCCGAGGAGAGCGTGCGGACGTGGTCCATGAGTATCCATCCACACCCATCGTCTGGAACGCAATGCCAGACCACGACATCCGCACCTTTGTGATCCAAAAGCCCCACGGCTTCCGCCTGATCGGCCGCCGTAATGACCTGGTAACCCCCTTTGTGCAGGTGCGCTCTGATGCCTGAACGGAAGCTTTCTTCAGGTGCCACCACCAGAACGCGGCCCTTCATGGCATACGCCCCGCAGGGCTAAACCTGCACCACGCACAACCGCACCCGGACGCCCGCCAGGCCCACGTCCATGAGGAATCCCGCCAAATCGGAGGCCCCCCGATTCCACCCTTTCTCGCCCGACCGCACCATGTCCCGGGCTGCTGCATCGGCATTGGCTTCCGCCAAGGCCACCGCGGCGAAATGATCTTCCACCCATGTGCGCGCACCAACAGTGACGGGTCGAAAATCCAGAGAGGGAACACTGGCTGGATCGACCCCCGCTTCGGCAAGCGCCGCCGTCGCAAAGACGTTTTCGAGAATCTTTTTTAGGCTCTTCATGGCACCCTCCCTCATGTATAGCGTTTTTTGCCGTCTCCGCCCTCACGAAGGATGCACAAAGGATGCCACGGACGAACTGCTGATGTTACGAGGAAAAACGAGGGGATCCGATCCAAGCCCCCCGTGACTAGACTATATGCACCATTATGAAACATATCGGCTTAGGACAAAATGATACATTATGATACATCGTGGCCTTCCCCTAAGGCGCGACACCGAGGCGCACTTCCACATGGTCCGCTCCCACAGAAACTCGTACCGCCAACCGGTGCCCCAAGGCGTCCTGACCAGCCTCTTCCATTGCCCTTTTCAGCAGATCCCGGGCCTTTTCATCCAACAGCCCGTCTTCCACAGTGTAGCGACAATACGCCTCGGAGCCCTCCGACCCAATATGGCCGGAAACGGCGCATCCATGCGGGACCACTTCCACCAAGGCCATGAGACTGTCGAAAAGCAACCTCTGGAGGGTGACGGGAAAAGTTTGGAAACTCACATCCGCTCCAGCTCCGGGCACCACCGTGAGGGTGATGGCCTTCTGACGAAGGAAACGGTCGGCAAGGGCCTTGAGATTGTCAAGGAGGTCCACCAGTCGGACCGAGGCGCTCTCATGGTCGGCTCCATGAGCAAATTTATTGAGCTGCGTGAGAATATGGGTGCCTCGTCTCACCTGGTCACGGATGGAAGTGAGCGCCTTGAGGAACCGATCCCGGTGGGAAAAATCCCGGCACGCCGGCAGCTGCAGGAGGTCCTCCAGAAGCCCTGCGGACTCCCCCACGATGGCCAGCACGTTTTTGAGTTCGTGAGTGACCCCCGCGGTCAATTTTCCCATAAAAGCTGCGTCATCGCGCATCACCGGCGCCATCACGACCCTCCCGATGTTTTCGACGTTTGCCCTCCAACGGCCTCCCGCATTTTGTCCATCAATCGATCAATATCCACAGGCTTCATCAAATAATCAAAAGCTCCCAGGCGCATCCCTTCGATCCCATCCCGAGTGGCGCTGTGTCCAGTAAGCAGAATCACCGGGATTTCGGGTCGATGGGTTCTGATCCGTTTCAAGATCTCAAGGCCGCTGAGTCCGGGCATGCGCACATCTAAGACGACGACGTCAAATGCCTGCTCTTCCAGAATCTTCATGGCCTCTTGCCCATCAAAGGCCACACTCACTCTCAGACCGCGTATCTCTAACCGCTCGGCTAAAGTGGATACGAATTCTCTTTCATCATCCACCAGAAGTACCCGGTATGTCTCCATGGCCCCTCCTCCCTGGCCGCATCGTGGATGCGCCACAAGCGTTACGCCTTGCGTGTTTCCTCCCTGAACCGCCCCGGAATTCACCCTTCCCCCAGCACGCCCGGTTTTTTGGGGAGGTAGACGGTAAAAGTGCTCCCTCTATCCTCTTCACTTTGGACCTCAATGCAGCCGCCGAGCTTTTTCACAATGCCGTAGGTAATGGGGAGTCCTAAACCCGTGCCGGAGCCTTTTTTTGTGGTAAAGAACGGCTCAAAGATATGCTGGAGCGTCTCCGGGGACATCCCGTGTCCATTGTCCTGGATGCTGACCCCGATGCGCTCCGGGTCCGCCTCCCACGTGGTCACACTGACCCGACCGCCGTCGGGAACCGCCGCAAAGGCGTTATTTAAAATGTTGAGGAAAACCTGCTGAAGTTGCCCACGGTCGGAGGCGATCTTCGGCAAGTCAGGCGACAGGTTCAATCGGAGGTCGATGTTGCGGTAGATGGCCTCTTTTTCCAAAAATCCCAGAACCTCCTGAATCACTTCGTTCACGTCCAGGACTTCGATCTGCACATCCATCCGCCGTGCGAACCCCAAAAGCCGGTGGGTGATATTTCGGCAGCGATCAACGGAATTGAGGATCGCCGTGATCAAGAGTTCAAACTTTTCACGGTAGGGAAAATCCGGCACCCTTTCCAGAAGATCCCTCATGAGGCCCGCTTTCTCGTTGATAATCGCCAAGGGATTATTGATTTCGTGGGCTACCCCGGCAGCCAATCGGCCAATGGAAGACAATTTATGGTGGTGCTGCATGTCTTGATAGGCGGCCTCCCGCCTTTCGTCGGCCTCCCGCACTTTGCGCACCAAAACACCTGTCAGCCAATACACCACCAGGAAAATCATGGCCGTCCCGACCATGAAAAGCACCACGAGCTCGCTTTTCAGCGTGGTCCACGCCCGGAGCACTTCCGCCTGAGGTTTGACCGCAACAAGAATAAAATTGGGGTGAACAAAATGGGCGTAAGCGAGGAAAATGTGACGGCCGGAAGGATCTACGGCTGTGGTTACGTTGGCTTGGTAGCTGATGGGAGTGACGATGAGCGGGCATTTTTCCAGAACCCCCCCGTAAAACCTCGAAGGGGTCTGAAAAACCCCGTCCCAGTTGATCAGGAACGCATCGCTGTCGGCCTCCAAACCCATGGAGGCAATGAGTTCATTGAACCTTTGCGTGTCGATGGTTGCACGCAGGATCCAGCGCTCCCCTTCCGGGGTTACCTGTTCCACAGCAATGACCACATGAGGAAACCGACGATATCCCAAAAAAACATCGCTGACATAAGTGCCCCGAACACTGACTTCGTGAAACCAGTTTTGGTCTGAGTAATCCTTGCCCTTGAGGTCGTAGGGGCCGACGTAGTTGACCTGGATACCCCGGGAGTTGATGAGACCCAGGTCCACAAAACCCGAAAATTCCTGCTTGACCACGCGATAGATGTGGTTGAGACGCTGCGGATCAATGAGTTCCTGATAGCCGTAAGCTCGAGCGATAAAACTCACGGCCGATTTCCGTTCGGCAATGAAAAGTTCAAAGGAGTGTTTCGTCTTATTGACGATATTGCGCAGAGGGGTGGCCAATTCTTGATGAAGCACTTTTCGATATTCATGATAGTTGATGGCGGCCATGAGCACCAAAGGGACAATCGTCACCACAGCCATCAATATCACGAGATTTCGACGTAATATCCGATACCTGTCAGCACTCCCTTCGTCCACGTCAAAGCTCAAAGTCGCTCGAATCCGATGAAACCATGGGTCCCAAAACATGGAGTTACTCCTCGATGCGCCGCTCCATCAACACTGAACCAGTGCGCAGGGTACCTTCCCTCAGGGCTTGTTTCACGGCTTCCACCGTGGCGATGACATCGTCATAAATTTTAATTTTCTTCCACACCAGATAGTCAAAATATTCCTGCTCGATGCCCCCGCAGACAACCACCTGTGCGCCTTCGGAGAGGATCAGCTGACATAGATTTTCCGCCGACGCCTGCGGCATGACCACGGTGCGCTCCTCGAGGAAATCATTGCCCGGCCCTTGGATACCTATCCAGACCTCGGAAGCCAAATCGAATCGTGGCGCCACTTCAGCTCCATGCACGGCAATGATCACTCGGATCATGCTAAGAGCCCTTTCGTATGGAATCGTCGGCGTCTGCCGAAAGGAGCCCGTGGTGTTTCATCTTCCGCCACAATGTCGATCGTCCCCACCCAAGGATTTCCGCCGCTTTGCCGCGTCTTCCTTTGGCTTGGACCAAGGCCTCCACAATGAGACGGCGTTCGACTTCGTCCCAATTCGCCGTGTTCTCTGTCGACACCATCCCCGCAGAGAACTCTTGTGAAAAGGCCGCAGTTGTCCCTTTTTCGGGAAACTGCGAGATCACTTTGACGCGGGCTTCGGTCAAATAGGACGGCAAATGATGCACTTGGATTGTTTCCTCACGGCAGACGTTGACCGCGTATTCCACAATGTTTTTCAACTCGCGTACGTTCCCAGGATAAGGGTATTCCAGGAGATACTGCAAGGCCTCCTTAGAAAATCCCCTGATGTGTTTATGAAAATTCGAGACGAAACCGGCCAGGAAATGCTCCAGAAGAAGCCGCACATCTTCTCCTCTTTCCCGAAGTGGAGGAATATGCACGCGGACGACGTTCAATCGGTACAGAAGATCCTGCCGGAATTTACCCTCGCGAACCATGGCTTGAAGATCCCTATGGGTCGCGGCGACAATGCGCACATCGACCCGAATTCCTTTCGTCGACCCGAGAGGATAGATCACGTGATCGTCCAGGAACGTGAGGAGCTTGACCTGGAGGGGAAGGGGAAGGTCGCCGATTTCCGTGAGAAACAACGTGCCGTTGTGAGCTAAACGGAAACGGCCCGGTTTGCTCTCCACGGCCCCCGTAAAAGCCCCTTTTTGGTGGCCGAAAAGCTCCGACTCCAAAAGGGTTTCGGGCAGCGCCCCGCAGTTGACCTTCACGAAAGGTCCTTTAGACCTGCCGGAAAGCTGATGAATCGCTTCCGCGAGGAGATCCTTTCCCGTCCCCGTCTCCCCGGTGATCAACACCGAAGAATCGGTTTGAGCAATTCCGGGCAGGATGGCAAAAAGCCGCTCCATGGCCGGGCTTCTTCCGACAATACGGCTCAATCGGTCGTCCCGCCCGCTGCGTGCTCCCAGTTCCTGGAACGATCTCAGATCCTCTAGCACCTCCATGAATCCCGCCACATGACCCTGGAGGTCGCGAAGGATGATGTAACTGATGCGAACCGGCACCCTGCGGCGATCCCGATTGACCAGATCACCTTCGCGGCATTGGGCTCCCGCATCCCACGATGGGTTTGCCAAAGGGCACCCCACAAGGCACAGATTGCTGCGCACCACATGCCGGCACGGAAGCCCCCGCGCTTCGCCGTCGCTCAATCCCGTGAGAACCTCGGCGGCCCGATTGAGATAGAGGACTCGTCGGTTGCGGGTCAAGAAGATCACCGAGTCAGGAAGGTCGTTAAAGGCGGCAGCACATTCGATGGGTTTGGGAAAAAGTCCGGAAATCACAGCCGGCTTCGCCGGAACCATCAATTCCCCCCCTTTCTCATGTCTCCTTAAAATGCCTTCATCATCATGGCAACCATACTTCTGGATCCACGAGAAGGCAATCGGGGCCCGACGAGCCGCAGTGGAGCGAACCAACCTAAAGAAACTGACGAAGTGTGATTTTACCTTGGGGAGGCAAGGGCACGGAGCTCCGTGCCCTCGTCGCGCTGAAGAGGAACAACTCTAGCCCTTGCGAACACCGTCGGATATCCTACTCTAGTGCGCACCGGCCCCGAGGATACCCGAAGCTGCCAAGAGAAGGGCCACGACCTCTACGATCACGATAATGAGAAAAGGGATGTCTCTCTTACGCACATAGGCAGGGATGAGGGTGATAAATCCAATGATGGTCATTGCCCCAAGCAAGGCGATTCCCAAAAAGTTCAGGTAATCCCCTCTGCCCAGCAAAAGGGCCCACCCCCAGCCTTGGGGTGCCCCGCTTTTTTGGAGGAATTCCCCAACCGGAAGACGCCACAACTGGGGCAGTTGATCCATAGGAATGTGTGGGCTGAGCAAACCCAGAACGTAAATCACGTATGTCACGATCATAATGAAAATGCCGGCCCAACAGCCATAAAACAACAGGTCGGCATACAACAGTTGTTCGGGAGATGCTTTGGAACTCTCTCTCGTGGCCATCGTCAACCTCTCTTTCTCTTTCGCCCGTAGGTCTGTCGGTTCTGCAGACCGCTATCCGATACCCAAGCCTTTCAATAGCGCCTTAAGCCCAGAAAACAGGAGGACGCCAATGACCAGATATCGGATAATTTTCGGCTTGGCCACGGCCAAGATGCGCACCCCAACGAACGAACCCAGCATGAGTCCGACGATAGACGGGATGGCCATGAGCGGGATGACGCAGCCTTGGTTGAGGTAAACCCACGCGGCCGAGGTGTCTGTAATGGAAAGGAGGAACTTGCTCGTTCCCACGGCGACCTTCAAGGGCGCTCCCATGAGAAGGTTCAATACCGGCACGTTGGCCCATCCTGCCCCGAGGCCGAACATACCAGCCATGATCCCGATGAGAATGAACAGAATGAGTCCCGGCACCGTCCGATGTGTCTTCCATTCCACCACTTCGTGCGTGGATTCTTCGTAATACACTCCGGACATTCCCAGAGCGCGCCCAACAGCGTCTTGCATTTTCACCTGGGGGCGCTCGACGTTCTTCGACGTCGCCAGAAGAATTGAGATGAAAACAATGGTGGCACCCAGACAGATTTGGACAACGTTTGTGGGCAAGGCCAACCCGAGAAAAGCTCCCGCGATGGCACAGGTCGAGGCGATCAAGGCCACGGGCAAGGCCAAACGTAAGTTGGCCAAATTACGCCTCAACAGACCTGGACCGGCGGCCAAGGCACCGGCCAGCGCCACCAGTAAGCCGGCGCCCCTGACAAAGTCTAAATGAAACGGAAAAAAGCCACTGACCAAAGGCACATACAACACACCGCCGCCTACGCCGGCCAAAACTGCGATAATGCCGAGAATAAAACAAAAGATCAGCAGAACAATGGGCCACAACCACCATGGCTTGTTAGCCTGCGGCATCGACGCCTGGGCTTCGGCGGCGAAAGCCCATGCCGGGCTCGCGACAACGCCGGCACAGACTATCCAAAAAAGTTTAGCCATCCGATCGCGCACATGCCCCATCATGCCATACCCCCCATATGATCTTAATTCGCGCTAAGATCGTGAATGATTACACAAAGCGGCCGCATCCTAAACAGTTAATCCCCGAGAGTCAAAGAAAATTTTCCCTCGGTTGAAAGAACACCGCCGCCAGAGGAGGCAAATTGATAGCCAGGGAATACGGCCTGCCATGATGGGGAACCGCTTCGGCCAGGACGCCGCCCAAATTGCCCTGGCCGCTTCCACCGTAAACAGAGGCATCGCTGTTGAGTACCTCTTTCCAAAATCCTCCAAAAGGCACCCCAATGCGGTAGGGAAACCGAGGCACAGGTGTAAAATTCAAAGCACACACGACAACGTCCTCTTCCTTTTTGCCTCGCCTGAGGAAGACCAGGGTGCTCTGATCACTGTCGTTGCAATCGATCCACTCAAAACCCTGGGGCTCGTTGTCCAATTCATAGAGAGCCGGTTCCATGCACAGAAACCGGTTGAGATCCCTCACCCACTGCTGAAGCCCTCTGTGGGTATCGTGTTCCAGCAAAGCCCAATCCAACTGCCCGTCATGATTCCATTCGTTCCACTGGCCGAATTCGCTTCCCATGAACAGCAGCTTCTTTCCCGGATGGCCGTACATATAGCCGTAGAGGAGTCGCAGATTCGCAAACTTCTGCCAGAGATCCCCCGGCATCTTGGCCAGCATGGAGGCTTTCCCGTGGACCACTTCGTCATGGGAAAAGGGCAGAATAAAATTCTCGGAAAACGCATAGAGGAGGCTAAATGTTAAAAGATTGTGATGATACTTGCGGTGGACGGGATCCTTGGATATGTAGAGCAGAGTGTCGTGCATCCAGCCCATGTTCCATTTGAAGCCGAACCCAAGGCCCCCAAGATAGGTGGGCCTGGACACCATGGGCCATGCGGTGGATTCTTCTGCAATGGTCATCGCATCGGGATGTTCCCGATAGACGATCTCGTTAAAACGGCGCAGCAAGGCGATGGCTTCCAGGTTCTCGTTGCCGCCGTATTGGTTGGGAATCCATTCCCCGTCGCGGCGGGAGTAGTCGAGGTAGAGCATCGAGGCCACGGCATCCACGCGCAGGCCGTCCACATGATAGATTTCGAGCCAGAATAAGGCGCTGGAAAGGAGGAAGTTCACCACCTCATGACGTCCGTAATTGTAGATGAACGACTTCCAGTCGGTGTGAAAACCTTGCCTCGGGTCAGCATGTTCGTAGAGATGCGTCCCGTCAAAGTAGCCCAAGCCATGCTCGTCCGTCGGAAAATGTGCCGGGACCCAATCCACGATCACCCCCAGGCCATGCTGGTGTAGAGTGTCCACGAAAAACATAAAATCCTGGGGCGTGCCGAAACGGCTTGTCGGAGCAAAATATCCAGTGGTTTGATAACCCCACGATCCGTCAAAGGGATGTTCCGTTACGGGCAGGAGTTCCACATGGGTGAAGCCCATCTGTTGCGCGTAAGCCGCGAGGCGTGGCGCGAGTTCGCGATAGGTCAGCCAGCGGTTGCCCTCTTCGGCCGATCGCATCCACGAACCTAAATGGACTTCGTAGATGGCCATGGGAGAGGTCCGGGTGTTGCGCTTCTTGCGCGATTGCATCCATTCCTTATCCTGCCAGGCGTACCCGGAAAGATCCCAGACGACGGATGCCGTCCCGGGACGCTTTTCCGCATAGAACGCGTAAGGGTCGGCCTTTTGGACTTTATACCCGTTGACCCGGGAGGTGATGGCGTACTTGTAGAGGGTGCCCACACCAATTTCAGGGATAAACCCTCTCCAAATGCCGGTGTCGCCGAAGGGTTCCAAAAGATTGGCGCTTTCATTCCATCCGTTAAAATCCCCGACCACGGCGACCTTTTCCGCATTCGGCGCCCACACGGCAAAATGGGTGCCGTCCCTGCCGTCCATGCGACATGGATGGGCTCCCATCTTCTCCCAAGAGCGATAATAGCTGCCTTGCTTCCACAGATACACATCGAAGTCGCTGAAAAAGCGCCATTGGGTTTCGCTCATGTCCTCAATCCCGTCTGCTCACGTGGCTGGATGCGCCTCATCCTTCAGGATTGCTTCTCGAGCTCGTCGTACGCCCAACTCAGAGCGGCCGATACGGAGGGAAATCCGATGGTACTGATCAAGAGCACCAGGGCATGGACGATCTCTTCCGGGGTAGCCCCCGCCCGTAGCGCTCGACGCGTGTGGCTGTGCACGGCACCCTCTGAACGAATGGCCGCTGCAGCCGCCAATTGGACGAGATGGGCCGTCTTGTGATCGATGGGCCCTTCCCGGCGGACCGCGACGCCCAATTCATCCAAGGCAGCCATAACACCGGGATGCTTTTCTCGAATCCCAACATACCAACGCGGCAACTTTTCTTCGGCCATTGTCGTTCCTCCTTTAGTCTTGTGGGATCCATTGGTAAGGAAGACCCGGGCACGACTCGTGGATCTCTCCGGGAGCCCGATCGAGTCTCACCTTACCGTGCCTATGGGTTTCTGACAAGCCAAGGGCTGGGCAAGACCGCAGTGCCGTTTACAGGTCAACGAAAACTGTCTATATAGACGACGAAAGTAAAGTCGCCATGCCGCAGACAAGCTGAGCATTTAAAGACGGGAGCGGCGATAACTGCACCCCACCGAGGAACTGCCATGGATACTGGATTTCGCCTCGGAACGGTGGAGCGCAAGACGCGCGAAACCGCCATTGCCGTCAAGATCGTTCTCGACGGCACAGGAACCGCCGAAGTGGATACCGGCCTTGCCTTTTTCGACCATATGCTCACTCTATGGGCCGTCCACGGGTTGTTCGACCTCACCCTCCGAGCCCAGGGAGATTTGGAGGTGGACGGACACCATACGGTGGAAGACGTGGGGATCTGCCTTGGCCAGGCGCTGTCCAAGGCCCTGGGGGACCGAAGGGGCATCCGTCGATACGGGACGGCCTTCGTGCCCATGGATGAGGCGTTGGCGCAAGTGAGCCTGGACCTCTCCAACCGCCCCTATCTCACGTATCGCGTGCCCGCCTTGGCCGAACGGGTTGGAGCCTTCGAGACCGAATTGGTGCCGGAATTTTTCAGGGCCTTGTGCCAACATGGCGGAATTACAGCGCATATCCTCGTTCCTCATGGCGACAACACGCACCACATCCTCGAGGCCGTCTTTAAAGCTTTCGGCCGAGCTTTGGATGAGGCCGTCCGGGTAGATCCACGCCAAGCCGGCGTCCCCAGTTCCAAGGGCGTCTTATAAAACCAGCAGAGCGTTTTCCATGAGTCCTCGACCGGCGGCTTCGGATCGACGTCCAAGCCAAGATGGTTCCACGGCTTGAAGCCACCTCCGCCCGTGGACAAGCTGCCCTCGAATCCGGAAGCCTTTCCCGCGGCGCCAGCCAGAAATTGCTCCACCCCGGATCATGGCGCCCTGCGCCCCTTGACTTCCGACGTACCATGGGCTATACAGAAGCGCTCGTTGACGCGGGGTGGAGCAGCTCGGTAGCTCGTCGGGCTCATAACCCGAAGGTCGGAGGTTCAAATCCTCCCCCCGCTACCAGCCACTGAGGGACCCGGCCCAAAGGCCGAGGTCCTTTTTCTTTTGCGATCCCGAAAAGGTGCCTCTGACCGGTGGTCTCATGATCGAGCTGCTTGGTCTCCTCAGGGGAGCATCCAAACCCTAAACTCACATCGCGAGATTGGTCGAATTCGGTGCCAGCCCCTCCACAAACTCCCCATTGATCCCCCTCGGTGTGGCACAACGGATGCCAAGATTCCATCATCAGCCCAGAATAGCCTTCGGGCTCTGGGGATCAGGGTGTTCCCAACCTTCCCGTTCAGGCAATCCATTGTCTATACGTTCTTCGGAACTCCTCGGCCTCTCGAAAGGGCCGAAGCGTCCCCCCATGGTGAAGGGTTTCCCTTCGGGCGACCCCAAGAAGCCAGCGCCCACATGGAAAACATTTCGGAAAAAAGGAAGAGAGAAACCCGAACCACTTCCATCGGCACCCCATGGCGCACCTCGCCCACAGACTTTTCCCCACCGCCTTACGCTATTTCTTTCTGAAATTTGCCTTTAGTCCCGACTCATCTGCGTTCCCGGCACGCCGGCGTCAAGGCCACCAGGGGCAAAACCGACCTTCTTTTTTTACGATGAATGTCGCGTGCCTGAAGCACAAAAGCCCCCCGAGCCACGCGAACGGTCTTGGCCGGTCGGGGGAGGGCTCCCGAATCATGGGGTTGGCGGCTCCCCGTTCGTGGCGGCCAAGGCAGCTCGGAGGCGTTCCTCGCCCCTCTTGCTGAGGGAGCTGACCAGCACCGTGCCTCCGAGTTTCTTCAAAGTTTCGATCATTTCTTGGATCTTGGGATGGCGAAGAACCACCACCAGGGCCCACGTCCCAGGAAGAACCGCACAGGCGAGCTGTTTGACAAATTCGTCATCAATCCCCACATGGGATAGGCTGAAACGGGGGCCTGCGGCGGCACCCGTCAGTGTCCCCAAAGCGGCACCAATCACAGGATGCAGCAACAAGGACCCCACCAATAGCCCGGCGATACCGCCCACGGCGGTTTCTTTCACGCCCACATGCTCCACATGTCTGATGGAAAGCCGTCCCTCAGGGTCCCGATGGAGCACGAGCATCCCTTCGAGATGCACCATGCCTTTTCGATGCCAGGCCACAAGCGCTTCCCGCAAACTCTGAATCACGGCCTCTCTGGGGTCTCCGATCACGAAAAGGTGACTCTGATGAGTCCGCTCCCACAAAGCCCGAGCTAATTTGTGAGCCAACCAGTCGCGGAAATGGTCTGCCGCTTTCCAGGATTTCCCTAGGGAGTCTATGAGGTAGACGCCGTCATCCCTCATATCCAAAGCCACGTACACATCGATGGATTCCCCGATTTTTTCAATCGTGCGCTTGCCCTCCGTGCCGATGATCACCCAGTCCTTGGGAAACTTGGGAAACAGGTTCCGAAAGGTCTGCGTTGTGCCCACGGCGAAGTCCGCATTGCCTATGCCTGGAATCCAGCCGGCCTCGGACAGGGGGTCCGAAGACAAGTGCTGATGGTGATGGGCCAGCAAGGCCTCGTAGCAGGAAGAAATCTCAACTCCCAAAACCTTCTTGAATCGTGCCCTAAAATCATTCACGGCCGATTTCCTTCTCGGCGTCTCATGGTCTGCGCCGCCAGAACAGAGAGGAGTGTCTTGCGCAACACTTCAAGCCGGAAAGGCTTCGCCACGTAACCCGTAAATCCCTTCTTGAGGATTTTTTCCTGATCGCCTTCCATCGCATGGGCCGTCATGGCGATTACGGGAATGTGGCATGTGGTGGGGTCCGCCTGAACGCGTCGAGCCACTTCAAAACCATCGATGCCGGGCAGCGAAATATCCAGAAGAACGGCATCCGGTCTCCATTCGTGGATCAGACGAAGTCCCTCTTGACCGTCGGGCGCCTCCTGAAGCTCGAATTCCGTCTCCAGGTAGTCCATGATGAGTCTGCGATTGTCCGGATGGTCTTCCACAATGAGCACACGTGGACGTTGACACTCCGTCTCCGCCACAGATGAGGGCAATTCCTGAGAGCTTTGTTCCGGACTAAAGGGTGTCTTCCTCGGTTTGTCTCCGCCGTCTAAAAACTGCTCGGCCAAGGGCTGGTCCCGCAGCATGGCATCCACACGGCGCACCAGTTCCCTTCGTCGGATGTCCCCTTTGGTCACGAGCTGAAAAATGTGATTCGCCTCTATCCGCCCAATTTCATCTTTGGTGAGTTCCCGCGCCGTAAAAACAAGGACGGGGATTTCGCGCGTGTGCTTCTGGAGCCGAAGGCTTTCCAGGACGGCCAGGCCGTCGACGTCGGGCAGTTTCAGATCCAATATCACGCCATCGGGCCGTTCTTGAGCCACCCATTTTAAAGCCTTTTGGCCGGTGGTCGCCGCCACCGTTCGGTAGCCCGCCCCCTCCAGGACGGCCTGAATCTGCAAACGGGCCGCTTCATCATCCTCCACTACCAGAATCCGCTTGGACGACGGATTGAAGGGCAAGGTTTTCAGCCGCAAGAGACAGTCTACGTGGTATAAAACACGTTCACGACTTAGCGGCTTCCCCACGAAGCCGTCGGCACCCATCGCCCGGGCTGTCCCGCCGTCCCGCGCCGCAGACATGATCACCACAGGAACCCTCTTGAGCGCTTCGGATTGGGTCCGGCGGCACACGACTTGGTACCCGTCCCCGTCAGGGAGAACGATGTCTGTGAAGATCACCGACGGAGGCTCTTTTTCACAGTGTTCCAGAGCATCCCCTAAAGTCGTGAAGGTTTCCACCTGAAAGCCCTCAGTTTCCAACCATGACCTTACGGTCTTCAAGACCTCCGGGTCATCGTCCACCACGACCACCTTGTCCGGCCGACTTGAACGGGCCTCGTCTGAAGGCGCCCTCCCCCGGATGGGCCCACTTCCCTTCCAGACTAAGGGAATGCTCACATGAAAGACCGAACCTTTCCCCAGGCAACTCTCTGCCCATATCCGTCCTCCCAGACGTTCGGCAAGCTTTTTCGAAATGGCCAGCCCCAATCCGGTGCCTTCATGACGGCGTGCCAACGTTCCGTTCACTTGTCGGAAACTTTCGAAGATATGAGGCAAAGCGGACTCGGGAATGCCGACCCCCGTATCTTCAACCGAAAACTCCACTTCCTCCCCTCGGCGCCGCACATGCAAGGACACCTCGCCCCGTTCTGTAAACTTGATGGCATTGCTGGCGAGGTTTTGCAGGATTTGGTAAAGCCTTCCGCGGTCCGTGCACACCCGAGGAATGCCCTCTTCGACACGGCTCTGCCAGATCAAGCCCTTTTTCTCCACCAACGGTTTTACGTTTTCGGCGAGGTTGCGGACCAAAGATGTGAGGTCTACAGGTTCGGGAAACACCTCCAAACGATCGGCCTCGATTTTCGACAAATCCAAGATGTCATTAATTAAATCCAGCAGCACGGTGCCGTTCTTTTCAATGATCCCCAGATATTCATCCCGGCGGGATTTCGGCTGGTCGGATTCTTCCGATTGCAAGAGTCTGGATACGGCCAATATGGAATGCAATGGCGTCCGCAGCTCGTGGCTTACGGTGGCCAAAAATTCATCTTTCAGCCGATTGGCCTCGTCCAGCTCCCGTTGCTTGATTTCCAAAGCCGCGTTTTGTTCCCGGAGTTCCTCAGCCTGCATTTCGAGTTCTACGGCTTGGACTTCCAGTCTCTCTTTTTGTTCCTGAAGCTGGGCGTTCTTCCGAGAAATCTCTCGGTTCATGTGTCCGATATGCTCCAACGCCCAAAAGCGAGCGCAGGCCGTATCCATGGCGTGGCGCACTTCTTCCAAAACCCGGATTCTGTCCGCCGGAAAAGATCCTAGCGACGCAAGGGAAAAAACGACGGTGATCTCGCCGTCTCCCTTGAGGGGCATCGTCAAAATTTCCCTGGGAATCATGTCCCCGGCTACCGCTCGGTAAATGTAGCGTGTCTCTGGTGGAGCGTCCCTGAGGTGCACCAATTGCCCCGAAACCAGTGCGCGACCGAATTCCCCTTCACTGGTCAGGGCGGCAAAGGGAACCAGAGCCTCACCGCGCATGCCCACACTGCATGCCGGGCGAAACAGACCCGCGTCCGAATCCAAGAGGTACCCGGCTCCAAATTCCGCTCCAGTCACATCCATGAGGCGCAGCAACAAGGTTTCTGCGAAACTTCTCAAGTCGGCTGCCCCAACCATGGTCTCATGGATGCTGGCGACGAGGCGCTGCATCTCCAAACGCTCCGCCAAAGATCGGACTGCCGTGTCTAAAGAGTGCGCCAGCTCCTTGAACTCATCGAATTTCACGGCGTCATAACTCACCGAGACATTCCCGCCGACCATTTCGGCCGTAACGGTCCGCAATGCGTTGAGGGGGACCGTAACCCAAAGACTCAGGAAAACTGCAATGCTCACAAATCCAAGGCCGCTCATGACGGCCAAGAAGAGCAAGCGATGCTTCAAAGACAACAGATCTTGATCCATGCCGGCCAGTGGAAACAGCGTCACCAGCTTCCACGCTGTTCCCTGGACATCGCTTTCCGCAGCCCAGAAATCACCACGAAGGGTGCTTCCCTCTGAAAAAGGCCCGACGGGATCGAATCGCACGCGATCGCCAACGGCGTGCGTCGGCTTCGGGTCCCACGGAAATCGGAGAACTGTTTCGTTCGTCAGGTCATAATATTGGTCACCGCTTTTCACATAGGAATGAAAAGGCAAAGCGGACGAGTTGGTGCCGGACGTCATCTCGCGAAAAGGATCTCTTGCCACGTTTCGCAAAATCAAGTGGCCGAACGGAACGGTGTGCTCCGAACCGCCGTAGAGAGGCACAGAAGAAAAAATGTCCACAGGGGCGCCTGCGGCCGGTATGTGCAGCTGGCCAATAGCTCTTGTCTTTAAAGTTTGGACCTCAGAAAGCACATTTTCGGGAATGGTCCTCTGCGGCGAGGATAAACCATCAAGGCCTTCCAAACTCTGAATCCGCTGACCTATCACAAGCCATGCGGCCCCTGCATTCATCATGGAATGCACCTGCCAGTTCAAGAGCTGCACTATGCCCACCGGTTGCCCGCCCATCAACGATTCCGACTGGAATGTGACGAGATCAAAAAACCGATCCATCGCCCCCACCCACCGACCCACGGCAGCCGCACGGCGCGCATGCACCTCCCACATCAGGGCGAGCCGTTCATTTTGACGTCGGTCCACCTCATGCCGATAGACGTGGAGGCAAGCCAGGGCCACCGGAAACCATCCGATGACGATAAATCCAAACAGCAGCCGGTTTTTCAGCCGTGCTTTACGAAAAAAACCCATATTGGCTCCTACGCCACCCGACGATACACCGCAGACCATCCGTCGAGTCTCTGAAACGCCCACTGCATCGGCTGGGGCAGACTCTCCGCCGCTCCGAGAACCAACAGACCGCCCATCTCTAAAGCTCCGTGGAGCCGTCGGACCATTGTTTCCTGGGCTTTACCATCGTAATACATGAGCATATTCTGGCACGAAATCAGGTCAAAATCTTTAAATATGGCCTCAAGAGGAACGGCGGGCTCGTCATAAAGCAGATCGTGTTCCACGTAACGCACCACGCGGCGCAGCTCGGGCACGACTCGATAACTACAGCCCTCGCATTGAAGAAAACGCTCTACCAGCCGGAAGGGAAGATCCCTCAGCTGCTCATGTGCATAAACCCCCGCACGAGCTGTCTTCAAAGCCTCTCCGTCTCTGTCGGTTGCAAGCACGTGAACGTGCAAATCTTCGCAGTGTCTTTCGGCCGCATCCAATGCGAGCAAAGCCAAAGTGTATGGCTCTTCGCCCGTCGCGCATCCCACCGACCAAAGGCGCAGGAAATGTTCCTCCCCGCCCGCGCGGTTTCGGACCATCTCCGGAAAGATTCGATCTTGCAACATCGCGTAGGTTAAAGGTTCTCGATAAAAACGCGTTTCTTTGACCAAGACAATATTCAAAAGGGCTTCGGTTTCCGTGGGAGAGGCTTCCAGATACTGCACATACTCGTAAAAGGTGGAACAGCCCACGCGCTGCGCTCTTTCACGACACCGCCGTTCCAACACGTGTCGACCGATGCCAGACATCTGAAGCCCATGGCATACTTGGAGGTGATCCATCAACGCTCGAAAGCCATCATCCGCCATGGAAGCTCCTTCTGTAGGGCCACGCCGCTCTAGGCACGAGTCTCTTAAAAAAATGCTCTGAATGCAATAGAACACGACACCAGGGGGAAGGCAAACAACCACTTGGGACCAGATGGGTTTTGTGCTAGTGATGTTTCAATAAGGGATCTTCTGGACCAGGAGGGAATCGCATGGCACGCATGACCGTCCGCACCGCAGCCCAGGCCCTCGGCGTTTCCCCGGATACTCTGGAAGAATACCTGGAACGGACGGGTAAGATGGAATCGATCCGGCAGGGCAAGAGGGTTTTCATCCCAGCCCACGAAGTTAAAGCCTTGCTTGAGGAGAAGAAAAGAAAGACATCCACGGTAAATGCCGCCGCTGCCGACATCAGAACTGCAGCAGCGCCGGAACCGGCTCGGGAAAATGTGATCTCCGTGCCCGCCGGCCAATACGATGCGCTCCTCCAAGAACTGGGGCGGCTGCGTTATCAAAGCCAACTTTTGGAGTTCTACCGGGCGGAAGCCGAAGAAAAAAACGCCTTACTTTTAGAAAAAGAGCATCACATCGGTCGATTGGAAGCGGAACTCGCTTATTTAAAAAAACCGTGGTGGCAACGCCTTCGTCGCCGCTAAAAAGATGACGTGAAAAATGGCGTGATTATGGCCGATATGGCGTGATTATGGCGAAATAAAAAGTGGCGAGGGATTGGGTATCGGGATCAAGGGTGCGGAAAATCAAGCATGGGGCTGGCGCGCATCGGCACGGTCATGGTGGCACACACCTTGCTTATGCAAAGGTCTCGAAAGAAACCAACTCTTTCCTCCTCGAAAAAGGCCAGACGGTACAGCCCCGCCGTCTGGTCTTTTTTTTGATCTAAAAACCCGGCGCAGACACCAGGGGCGGCCTTAACCCTTGAAGGACGGCACCTCCTTTGCCCTGAGGACTTCCGAACTCCAAGGACGTGCTCAAAGCCGAGAAAGGGGAGATCTGCGTCCTCGATGAAGTCATCTTTTCGCCCTCGGCGACGCAGCATCTGCCGGATTCGCTTTTTTTACCGAATGGAGGAACAACGCGGTGGATTCATCATCTGAAGCTTTGGATCGCGTCATATTCGGGAAAACGGGTCTTCCCGTCACACGGGTGGGCCTCGGGGGGGAAGGCATTCTTCGCACCCATCATCAGACCAATGCCGCGGAGGCGGTTATCCACGCGGCCCTAAAGGAAGGCTTGCTGTATTACGACACCGCCCCAGCCTATGCGGGGAGCGAAGACTATTATGGATCGGTGTGGAAAAAGAATCCCAACTTCCGTGAAGGCATTTTCCAGGCCGGCAAATCCGCAGAACGCACCCGAGATGGAGCTCTGCGCGATCTGGAGCGAACTTTTCGCAGACTGGGGATTTCACGTCTGGACCTTTGGCAAATCCACGATGTGCGAACCATGCGGGAGATCGACGCTTTGGAAAAGCCAGGGGGAGCATTGCACGCCTTCTTGGAAGCGAAGGCCGCAGGAATGACGCGCTTCATCGGCGTCACGGGGCATCACGCCCCAGAAGTCCTCACGGAAGCTGTAAAGCGTTGGCCTCTGGACGCCGTTCTCCTTCCCGTCAATCCGGTGGAGGTCCTCCTGGGCGGTTTCCTTGACGAGACTCTTCCTTCCGCCCTTGATAAAGGTCTCGCCGTCATCGGCATGAAAGTTTTGGGAGCGGGGCAGTATCTCGCGCCTGATGCCGGCATTGACGCACAGTCCCTGATCCGTTTCGCCCTGTCGCAGCCAGTGACCTTAGTGGTCGTCGGTTGCCACACCCCGGATCACGTGCGAACCGTGGCGTCCTGCGCTCGGGGTTTTCATCCCATGACCACCGAAGAACAAAACGCCATATTGAAGGTCTTTCGTCCGTACGTGAAAAGGCTTGCCTTCTACCGGGGGACGTTCTGAATCCATGCTGGACCTAAAGGCCCAAGCGGTCCTTAAGCCATTGCTTCAGATCCTCGCTCAGGGCGTAGACCCCCACTCCGGGCTTTCGGCCTTCGCGCTCTACGATGTCCTGGACCATCTGCGCAGGCACTGGGATTTTGGCCACCTCTTCCATGCCTTGGGCGTTACGCCGCACCAAGGTCGCTTGGGGAGGCTCTTCCCACGCGTACACGACGAAATAAACGGACTCCTGCCCGGGTACCGTGGCTGCCTGTCCTCTACGGGACCATCCCGTGCCCCACTCAAGATAGGTTTCTACAGCCCGTTCCGGCGTCATGTCCCAGTCGATTTCATCCAAAAGATCTCGCCGAGTTTTCAGATCATCTCCACTCATCATATGGGCACCACGTCCAAAAAGGTTGCGAAGCAAAAGTTCTCATTTCATCGACGTCCTTGCAGCTATCTTAAGGACGCCCTCAGCTCCGACCAAGGGGTCCGGGCAACTGTTTCGAAAAAAACTTTTTACGTTTTTTGGGGAATCTTCCGAAAAAAGAGTCGGGGAGAAATCATCGATGGAGGTTTATGCATCTTATTACGGTTCCGTGATTTTGGATGCTTCCCGAGACAAAGAGCTCGGCCCGCCCCTTCGTTTCCTCAAGGAGACGGCCCGTTCCTTTGATGAATCGGATGCTGTTCCCGTGGTGGAGTTCGATCCGCGCACGGGGAAATTCCGCATCGATATGGAAGGCGTGGTCGATGCGCAGACGCACAAAAAAGTCGTCGGCGTCCTTCAGGCTCTCGGGCGGTTCGCCAAGGGTGTGGGCAGCTTCACG
Source organism: Desulfosoma profundi (assembly GCF_055387865.1). Taxonomy (NCBI): domain Bacteria; kingdom Pseudomonadati; phylum Thermodesulfobacteriota; class Syntrophobacteria; order Syntrophobacterales; family Syntrophobacteraceae; genus Desulfosoma; species Desulfosoma profundi. Next base: position 875,719 of record NZ_AP042420.1, read on the forward strand.
GTGGAACAGGATGACAAGTCCTTCACCATCTGGATCGGGGCAGACCATGAGGTGCGCCGCACCAAAGCGGGGATCTACCTTCAGGCCGCCATCCATCTGTTGCAGAAAGCCCGGGATCTTGTGGATGACCCTTCAGAAATTCAACAGGTGCTCGAACAGCTGGAGAGCGTGGACTACATCCGCTACGCCAGGGATTTCCACCTTCTGCCGCCCCTTTAAGTTGCCTAAGAGCTTGAATGGAACAGAGGAGTACACCACTCACCATGGCCACCATCGTCACCAAACCCGCTCTGGACGAGATCCTTCGCGCGGTGGATCGGCTGCCCCCGTTTCCCAAGGTGGTCACACGCGTCGTCCCGCTCCTCCGGTCCATGGCACCCATTGCGGAGATCGAGGCAGTGATCCGCTACGATCAGGCCATCACAGCGCGCGTCCTCGCCATTGCACGATCGCCCTTTTTTGCCCGGCGATACAAGATTCGCTCCTTACGCGATGCCATTATCGTTTTGGGGCAACGGCAACTCGTGCAAATCGTTCTCATGGCCTGCTCGGCCCATTATTTTCGGGGGCAGTTACGCGCCTACGATCTGCGAGAAGGTGAGCTATGGGCCCATTCGGTGGCCACAGCCCTGCTCTCTCAGATCATCGCCGAGGATTTGCAACGCCAGCGTGTGCTCACCATCTACACCGCCGGGTTGCTCCACGATATCGGTAAAACGGTCCTGGATCGACAGGTGCCAGATTACTTCGATACCATGTACGTGCTGGTCAAGGAACGACGCATCACATTTCTGGAAGCTGAACGAGAAGTCATCGGCATCAACCATCAGGACCTCGGCGCCCTGATCGCCCACCGGTGGAACTTCCCACCAGAAGTCCAAACCGGGATCCGATTCCACCATAATCCCGCGGAAGCTAAAAATTACCAGGATGTCGCCGCCATCCTTTACGCAGCCAACCGTATCGTGCACAGCGTCGGGATTGGGGTGAGCGCCGGTGATTTCCTGCAGCCCGACTCCGATCAAGTCCTTGAAAAACTCGGGATCACGCAGGAACGCTTGGACACCTATCTTGTCAGGATCATCGAAGCTATGGAAGATGCCCGCAGTTTCTTGACTCCGTGACGGCCCTGACGCGCTACCGCCTACAGATCAAAAGAGAAACCACTGGTTCGACGTCGGAGTAATGCAAACAAGGTCGCCATTTGCAGAAAGGTTTTCCGGAAAGCCGCGGGCCATCCAACGAAAAAGCGGAGGCATCAGGTCCCACGCCCGCCGTCCAATCTCTGACACAGGCCCTTGGGAAAGTTCGGTAAGGACACCATAAAGAAAACGTTGGATTTCCTGGGTCACTTCGGGACTATAGGTTCCATCGTCTCCGCTGAAACCCAGGCTCCCTGGACCAGCCCAGCACCGGAAAAAAAACTCCTCAGCACTCCCGGCTCTCAACACTACAGGTCGGGACGCACCATCGAAACCCGCAAAAAGCATTTCCTGTCGGCGTTCAAACACGCCGAGGTCCTCCTTCCCGGAGGGCAAACCGCATGTCAAAAGGTTGACAACATCATCATACTGGGCCTTCAACCAATGGGGCTGAAGATGGGTCAAAATGACGGTAGAAGGCTCTTCACCGTCGCCAGCCCCATTCAAGAGGTTCCGCACCCGATCTTGCACCCTTGCGAGAAATTCGCCCAGTCCCACACCGGTCATCCACCAGCCAGCACCCAGGGCGTGGATTTTTCGGGCATTAGAAACCGTCACATGCTCCGTTCGGACAAATCCCTGCCTATCGGCTCTTCTCGTCAGCACGTGCTTTTTGTTGTCCGCAGCGAGCAGGCAACATTGCGCCACGGTGAGATAACAGAAGAAACTCATGGTCTTTCCGCCATACGAGCCGGCCGTTGGAGATCAACACTTTTCCCACACGCCCTCGTCCCAAACTTCCACCTGAACAGTTTTGGGATCGATCCCGTAGCGTCTTAAGGCCGAATGGATCGCCATCATCGCCTGTTCCGCGGAATCCGCCGATGCTTTTTCCTCTACGCCCAGTTCCGCATTGGCGAGACGCCAATGCCACCCCAAAGGACCGGGACCAAGGCTTTTCCAATAGATAATGGCGTGCCATGCCATGTTTAACTCCACGTCGATGTGTGGGCCAGCAGTTCGTAGTCCCGAATTACCCCCCGGAGTGGTTGAGGACAAGGCCGATGCGAAAGATAAGCTTCCACAAACGACGCTTCCTCGAAAAGTCCTAGGACGTACGTCACATGACCCGAATATCCTAGAGGGTCGAGCGTCTGAAGGATGCGTGTGAAGTGCTCCGCCAAACTCCAGAATTCTCTGTGCACCACGGGACCCATGTCCCCGCAGGGTTTCAGGGAATACAGGCGCCGGCAACTGAAAGGACGCACAGGATAAATAGTGCATAGCTTCGACGGGTCAAGAAATGGACATGGCAGAAGGAGGCTCTGCTTTTTTCGCGCTCTGTTTTCCGCAATCCTTTGGCGAAGGACGGCGGCTTCAAAAAGCGGCATCGATTCGATGGTGCTTTTGATGCGCAAGGTCTCCAGAGTCGTGGCGCAGATCTCGCCCACGTTCGTGCAGCAATCGGCACAGCCGGAGCGGCATACCGCCTGAGCCACAAAAGGTTCGGCGGCCTTTTGGAAAGACTCATAGAAGCTGTCCAACTCCAGGAATCTCTCTTCCAAGCATTGGTTGGGTGAGGCTCGCTTCATCATCATGGGGATTCTTTCGGCAGAAGTTTCATTGAATGTCCTGGCTGCTTCAGCCGTGAATACATGTTATGGTCAACACGGTTTTCGGCGCAAGCTTTTAGAATGGAGATCCGGAGGAACGGTCGTGTTCACAAAGCTTCTTCTTTTCAAGGTCGTGCTGCCCCTGGTGATTCTTTTGGGAGCCCTTGGACTGGCTCCTTTTCGGTGGGCAAAGCGCTTGCGAGAGAAAATCCACTTTGGCGTGCTCATGCGCCGTGTGTTGATCGTTTTGCTGTGTGTCGGCGCCCTGGCCTATGGTCTCGAATACGTGCTTGACCAATATATGAAAAGTAAGGAAGAAACCCTAAGGCAAAGGCAAGGTGGTCGAACGGGCATCCTGCCTCCGCCCACACACGGCAGGCCTTTGCGTTCCCCTTAACATGGGAGCGCCTCACGGCCGGCGGGAAGAATTTGGAGAAGTCGGCTGCCCGCTTCCGCAGTGGCTCATTCAGGAGGCAACCCATGAAGGAACCCTGGAAACGGCGCCTTGAGAGGAAAAAGTAACATCACGAATCAAAGCCATGGCGTCGAGATGCAAATGATCCCCTTTTTCCACGAGGACCGGTCTGCCAAAGGCCACACGGTAGCGACGCCGAAAAGTCGCGATGTTTTTCCAATCCTTTCGAAATCCACCCCAAATGCCCTGGACGCGAATGGGGAGCACGACAAAAGAGCTGTGTCTGGCAAAAAAACGTAACGCCCCCAAATCTCTGCCCATCCGTCCGTCGCACGAGACGCATCCTTCAGGGAACAGAAAATACACTCGACCTTCCCGAAGCCCTTGAATCACCCGACGCACCACCGCTCGTTCCCGGATATTCACGCATCCCAGACGCGATACGACCCACCGCTTCCAAGGACGATCGAACAGTTCTTTTTTGCCAAGGAAGCTCAGATCCCCAAACCGCTGCACGATGTGCAAATCGAGGACACTACAAATAAAGAGCGGATCCCAAGCGCAGATGTGGTTGGCGATGAGAAGAAGCCCCCTTTGAGATTGTTCGGCGTAAGATAAGGCCGTATCCACATTCTCCAGACCGCTCACCTGGGGCGCCAGGATCAGCCGGTACGGGGGACGCACCATTTTCCATACGGCCAGTTGATAAGGATTCATTGTCCGCACCTCCCCTGAGGCGGCATGCCACCTCGTGTGAGAAGAGTTCTTCTTTATTTCTCTTCGGCGAAGTCGGTGCGGATCTTAAACTTTCTTTATCCTGATCCGTGCGGTCCCCGCCATTTGGATGTTCTTTTGTAGTGATGGTTTTGGGTGAATGCCCAACTTCGGGCCCCGTGATGTCGGTGCAGGGCCCCGCGCCTGCCCTGAATCGCTGCGGTCCATTGGGACGAGGTCGTGCCCGGTGTCAGGGCGACCACGGGAGGTCGCCCCCGCAATGGCACCAATTGCGTGAACGGTACTTGGCATAACGATAAACCTGAATCCATGAAACGAGACGACCTGGGCTTCAGACATCTGAATCGAAGCACCTGGAGGGTGAAAATGCGACAGCACGCCCCATCGCACAGAGGAGATTTATGTATGAGATGATAGCAGCGACAAAAATGGCATTGTAATCACGGAATCCCACGGATCGAGGTTTATCTCATCGGCCTGGTATCCGCATGGTGCGTGACATCTTCCTCAGGTGGGCGAACGGATTACGTACGTGAGGCTTTACGCCACCCCTCAATTTTAAGGGCTAGGGCCTGTTCTTGGCGGCGTCGTGTGATCTGGTGGATGTATTCTCTCAGGTCGCTACGCTTGAGTGGTTCCAATTCCTCATGAAGCCTTGCGCTGGCCTCCAAATCTTTGGGCGTGAGCCCATACCAGCTACAATAATCTTCGTCAAAGATCTCATTGGGCGAATAGTCGCTCCGTCCGAGTCTTCGTGCGAGGTAAAAGCGGGCGGCTTCCATGTCGTATTCTAAAATCCAGCCGCAGTCTTTGACCATGCATCGGTCGTCCCATTGGGCCGAAGCCGAGCACCGGGGACAGTAAAGATGCACGAGGACCTCTTCCGGGAGGATGCTGTCCCGGTGAAAAATGTAGGCCTCTTCCCGGCCGCATTCACATGGGCGTTTTTGATGCAAACACATGGCAGGCTTCCTTTCAGGACTCTGTTTGTTCGGCGGCAAGCAGACGCACCAATGGGCGATCCGCCGGCGCCACGGGATAACGATCCAAGTGGTCTAGCGGTACCCATCGGACATCCGCATGGGCTGTGGGTCGGATTTGGCCGGACACCCACCGCACCCGATACGCCTTGAGCTGAATCTCGCCGTGGTCGTATCGGTAATGACTCTCCCCAAAAAAGGAGAGAACCTCCACGTGGATGCCGAGCTCTTCCTCCATCTCTCGGCGGAGGCACTCCTGCGGCGTCTCCCCATGCTCGACCTTTCCTCCAGGAAACTCCCACAAATACGCCAGAGGATCAGATTCCGGCCTCTGGGCCAGAAGGACACACCCATCCTGTTCTAAGATCGCTGCGGTGACCGTCTTACTGCCCATGCGCGCATCAATTCCCCTGTCCCCCATGAATGGCAAACGCGCACAGATTTGCAAGGCCGCACCGAGGGCATGCAGGCTTCCGGGCCGTGCAGACCTTGCGTCCGTGTAAGATGAGAGCATTGCTGAACCACGTCCATTTTTCCCGGGGAACCAGTTCCATCAGTTGCTCTTCCACAGCTTCTGCCGTCTTTCCCTGAGCGATCCCCAACCGCTGGGATACCCGCAGGACGTGGGTGTCCACCGCAATACCCTCCTGGAGACCGTAGGCATTTCCCAAAACCATGGCCGCCGTTTTTCGCCCCACTCCTGGGAGCTGCACCAAGACTTCCATCGTCTTGGGAACCTCTCCCCCGTATTTTTGAGCCAGCTGCTCGGCACACGCCTTGATGGCCTTAGCTTTGTTTCTATAATAGCCGGTAGGCCGAACAATCTCCTCTAGGTTTTCCAAAGGTTCCAGAGCGAGGGCTGCCGGAGTCGGGCACCTTTGGAAAAGCGTCCGGGTGACCTGATTAACCCGTTCGTCTGTACACTGGGCCGAGAGAATCACCGCGATCAAGAGCTCGAAAGGGTTTCGGAAAACCAAGGCCAGGGGAGCCTCAGGGTAGAGTTCCGCCAACCGGGAGAGAATCTTTTGCACAGGCTTCGGGTCCGGCATGGGATCATGTCTCCTCGGTCCCGGCGTTGCACAACAAGGGCCTAGGACGACTTCTGCTTCCGCCTTTGTTCCTGATATGCCTTCAAATTTTCGGGGATTCCCCTCACCTTGGCCGCTTCACTACGCGATCGGGTCACCACCTTCGCCGCTAGAGAGTCCTTCAGTCGAAATCCCCATTTTTTCTTGTATTCCCTAGGGGTCAATCCGTGACTTCTCAAATGGTTCGCCGTAATTTGACGGAATTGCGCCCCGCACTCCAAGCACACGACACTGTGCTCGCCGATGGATTCATACGGGCCTTTGCCGACTACGGGCTGCTTCGCCGGGATTTTCATTGCACCCACTTGAGGGATCGCTTCGACCGCCGGGGCGCTCTCTTCCAGACCATCCAGCTCCTGGAGCACCCTATAGATTTTTCTCAAAGACTCTTCAATCTCTTCGGTGGTCATCATCCCGGCAGAAGCTTGGGCCTCCACTATTTGAACACACATTTCCAAAAGCCTTTTGCCCATGCGCATCACCTCCATTGTTCCTAAGGTTTATAAACTCGCTCTTTCGTCCGTAAATAACTAAATTCTAAGAACTCAACAAGAGTTTTCTTTGCTAATCTTCTTGGGATGCGATATTTGTGAACCCCGTAGGCTTCCACTCCCACTCACAGAAAAAGGCAAGGGGCGTCTTATGGGTGAAGTGTTCCGTGGCGTTTTTTTGTTGTGGAAAGAAACCCTTGTCTCCTTTGTGCGATAACTCTATGGTCCGCAAAACGATCCGCATTTTGGTTGCCATCATGTTTCTGTGGTCAGCCGCCATCATCGGATTGATCCTCATCTTCCGATGGGTCCCACCTCCGATAACCCTTTTTATGATTCTGGAGAAATTCAACCTCCCGAATGAAAAAAGCCCTGAGAACACCCTGCATTACGAGTGGGTACCGGCTGCGCATATACCTGCGCACATGGCCTTGGCAGTCATCGCGGCCGAAGATCAATCCTTTCTCGAACATTTTGGCTTCGACTTCGGTGCCATCAAAAAGGCATGGGAGGATCATGAACGAGGTGGGAGACTGCGCGGTGCCAGCACTATTTCTCAACAAACGGCAAAAAATCTTTTTCTTTGGCCTGCACGGAGCTTCATGCGCAAAGTGCTGGAGGCCTTCGTTACTGTTTTCATGGAATCGCTCTGGCCCAAAAAAAGAATCTTGGAAGTTTACATCAACACCGCCCAGATGGGACCGCGGGTTTTTGGGGTCGGGGCTGCGGCACGGCTGTTTTTCCAAACAAGTCCTGAAAAGCTGAGCAAAAGACAAGCCGCTCTTTTGGCGGCGGTGCTCCCTAACCCCAAAAGGTTTTCCGCCGCACGGCCCTCGCGGTATGTCGAGAAAAGGGCTGCCTGGATCCTTCGTCAGATGGATCTCCTTGGGGGCGTTCCCATGGTGGAATCCTTTTGGCACCCCAAGAGATCCAAAAAAGACGGTCAAATCCCGCGCGCTTTAAGAATGTCCCAAGAGGCGCATCCGCTCCTTCACCGCCTCTTCTCTCTCTTGCTCCAATCGTTCTCGGAGTTCCCTCAGTTCGTGGAGCCGACTCTCCCAGAATGCTATCGTCTCCGCGTCTCCACCTTCGCCCTCCCGCATCGCCTGCAGACGGTTCTTGATGGTGTCCGCTTCTCTTTTCACCTCCAGGATTTTCTGCATCACCTCCTGTTCGCGATACGTCAACACCGAGGACCGCTCTTTGCAAGTGTACGGCCGGCCTGAGGAATCTACGGGGGTGGGACATCCTCCTTGATCCACCGTCGGAAGCACTGTTTTATTGTTTTCCATGACACCCTCCTCGACTTTCTGCTGCGAATCAACTCCACCCAGAAAGCCTAATGTGTGCGATGCTCGTGATCCTCGTCGACGAGCTTCACCTGGGTTTCACCGTGTCGGCCCGTGCCCGACAACCCTTGTTTCAAATTCTGACAAACCCGACCTCCCCTACTTCAATCCCTCGACGTCCACCCGCCATAATTTTAAACTCCTGAGTATCCATCGGACACGGACACCTCTTTGAGTGTAATCTAAGCACGTCGAAAAGAATGTGCATTCCCGCTTCAGACGATCACGAAGTGGGTGCGTATTTCGCGCTGAGAGCTCTTAAAGACTCGCCGCTTGCGGGACTTTCGGGAAGGGGGTGAACACGCAGTTTCAGTACCGAGGAACGCACCTTGAGATCTTTTCCTGAATCCATCCGATCGCCGCCATTGCTCTGTTCTCTTGTGGTCATGATTTGGAATTGATGCTCGCCTAAGGCCGCGATACCGTAGGGTCAGGCTCCCGGGCCTGCCCGGAGTCGCTGCGGTCCATTGGATCAGGGCGCAGCCAGGTATGGGGGCGATCACGTGGGGCACTCCGACGTAGGCAATACAGCCATAGATGTCTTTGGGCAGAACGATAAAAGGGAGCTTTCGCGTTTTTCCGGCGGCGATCCCTACGCTGGGCAAAATTTGAAATAAACGCTCAGAAAAGCATGAAAAGCGGGACAATGCCGACCAAACTGGAGCTTGAGCCGACGGCCGCTTCGGATCACACGCCCCGCCGAATACATCAGCTCCTGGATCACGGTCTTCCGCTTGGCCAGATGCGGACGGGCGAAAAACGGGCCGGGACTCCGTTTCGCCCCATGATGCACAAGATATTAAATGCCGATCCGCCTAAAGTGTCATCTTTCGGCCGATAATGGTCCAGTAGATGTCAGCCAAACTGGTCCACGGGTTTTCGGCCGATGTGGTCCACTGATTTTCGCCCGAGGTGGTCCGGTCGTTGTCGGCCGAAGTGGTCCAGTGAGATGTTAGTACGGTTCCTCCAAATCGGGCATGGTTTCCTCTCAGCTACGAGTGAGAGGAGCAGCCTATGGGCAAGCGGAGGAAAACGACCGTGGATACCCGGGAACTGTTGCACCGAATTCAGAAACGGGAAAGTGACCGTGCGATCGCACGGCAATTGAAGATGAACCGAAAGACGGTGGCCCACTATCGGAGATAAGCGGAAAAACAAGGACTTTTGGAAAAGGAGTTGCCCTCGGTGGGAGAACTGAGCGAGTTGCTTGAGGAAACGTTCGCTAACTCCAAGCCTCCTCAAAGCTGTTCCTCCGTCGAGCCTTTTCGACAATCGGTGGCCCCTTTACGGGCGACAATTGACAGCCCAACCCGCACGCAAACCGATCAGCCGGGGGTCTCCGACCGCCGGCTTTTTTGAGAACCTGAGCGGATCGGGCGAAACGGCGTTGGATCGAGCTTTTCCGAGTCTGGTTTTACGGCTCAACATGCAGGGAAACTTCCATTTCCTTCGAGGCGGCGGGGCTCCAGCCCCGCCGAAAGGGGTCATGGGAACATCAGGAAATGGCAAGGCCGAACCCGGCGGCCCAGGCGACCTCCGGGGGTCCTTGCGCGTCCCTGAAGGGATGCGCCAGGAAAAATGTGCTCGCCTCCAGCGTTTTCAGGCCGGATCCTAATATCCCCTTTCGCCCCGAAGGATCTCCACCAGCCGACCTCGCTCGAAGCGAAGAATATGGATGAAAGCGGTGGGACCGAAGTTGTAGATCCAGTCTTCCATAATCAGCTTGTCGTGGCCAAAACGGGTTCGGATCTTGCGGTCCCCGACGAACTGCTCATAGTGCGGAGGGCCGCACTTGGCCAGCGCATCCACCTTGAAGTCACCGATCCGGACCAGTCGGCCCGAGCAGCGAAGGGCGAACAGGGAATCTTGCGCTCCGGCGGCAAAGGTCCCGAAAAACACACATACCATGAGACCAAGGAGGAATACCGGGAGCCGCCGCCGATCTTTCCGGGGCGACCTCCCCAGGGATGCCCAAGATCCGTCGGGATTGGAGATTGACTCATGGAAAGCCGCTCCATCTTCCTTGAACCGAGCTTCCAGCAGACGGAAGAGTTGTAACATGAGCCCCCGCACTCCCAAAGGCCGAAAAATGTGAGCTCCTGGCGCAATGTCTGCCGTCGTCGGCGTGCCGCGGCTGCCATATTAAAAAAAGCCGCTTCAGTTCTTCAGACTCGTGGACACCTCCCACGTTTCCGTATCGTAAACCTATCGTGTGTCCATTTTACTGGAGGGGTGCCGCCTGAAAAGCCAGGGTATTCTTAAATCCTGGGTGTACGCCCGGAATGGGGTGGTTTGGGCGTGCCAGCGGCCCCGGGTCTGAGGTGGTTGGGGATCCGGTGCCGTAGGAGCAATGAGGAAGCCAGAGTTCAAGGTCAGTTGAGGACCTTTTGGAACTCATCGAGCGATTGAGCCCGCAGGGCGTGCCGCAGTAATTCCTTGATCTGCCTACGCGAATCGATGGCCATGATCCGCTCTTCCAGATCCCGGGGAATCAGCCCGAAACGTTCCGCCAGTGCCTCCAGCACCATCTCCCGGGCATTCGCCAGCATGCCTTGCTGCAAGCCTTGCTGCAGCCCTTCCTCGTAGCCTTCTTTTTTGATCATCTCGTAGGCCACTGACTCCATCATGATATCCTTCCTCCTGCTCAAAAGCCTTTGAGGCAACTCCCTTGACACCAACCCCGACAACAAGGCCATACAGGTTAAGAGATCCGCCCTTTCAGGTCCGGCCGGCAGCGCATCTGTAAGGGACCGCTCAGCCTCATCAAATACCTCAACTCCCCCCTTCATGAGAGCCACAAAAGGGAAAAGACAGGGATCGCCTTTTTCCAAGACCTCCCTGGCATCCATGGCCGCAAGGGAAATGACCCGAAACGCATACCGAAGTCCCCCATCTTCGAACTTCTCCACCACGGCCCTGCTGGGAGTGAGGAGCAAGACGGCGGGAAGTACCGATAACCCCGTCTTGAGCCGATAGCGTGCGTCGTATTCCAGAAGCCTCAGGGGAAGGTCATGCTCCCAACGGCTCTGCACCTCCAGGAGCACCACGAATACCCGGCCATCGGAAGTCCGGACCCTGATGGGAAAATCGCTCCGCCTAAAAGTGGCGGTTTCCTGGGGCAATTCGAGGATCTCGGATCCCTCCACCTGGAGGCCCAGGAAATATTCCAGGGCGGCCTGCCGGCAGTGGCCCAAGATGACCTTCACCGCAGCATCATAGCTTCCCATGGCTTTCCCCTGGGGTCTGTTTTCGGATGCATGAAGATTAGCATAATCTGGAGGTGGGTGGAAGATGAGCCTCCCCGGGGTTGGTGAATGGGCTGAACAGGGGAAAGCTGGCCGTGGCGGTGGTCACGGGCATCGGACGAGGCGCCCCCGGCTTGGACGAAGCCGCTGGTCAACTCACCCATGCCTTGCGCCTGGAAGGCATGGAGGTTCTGGAAACGTTGAAGATTGTCGGCAATCCGGAATGCATGGTATGCGGATATGGCGAAACGTGCTCCATGAGTGCCATTCCCTGGATCTTCGGCCAAGATGCCCGTATCACGCCGGACAAGTTCCGCCGTGTGGAAGATCAAACCACCGTCTGGGAGCGGGCCCACAAGGTGGGAAAGGAGATTCAAAACCGGCTGCGCTCTGAGCGGGCGATGTGAAGGGGGGAGAAATGAAAGCCCTCGTGGCATGCCGGATTTTCGAGGATGAGTTGCGAGCTTGCCTTGGCGATCGAAGCGATGTGACCATCCATTGGGTGGAGGCGGCTCTCCATGCGGACTTGGGTCGCCTGGAGGAAGGCATCTGCCGTGGACTTCACGAGATTTTGCCCGAAGGCGGTCCGCCGTATCTTCTTTTCGGCACAGGATGCCATCCCGAGCTCAAACGGATTGCCGAAGAAAACGGCATGGAGTTGGCTCCTTATCGCAATTGCCTGGAATGGATGGTTGGCCCGAGAGCGCGTGAGCTGGAAAAGGACCGCACCATGCTCATGACTCCGGCCTGGGTGCGCACTTGGCCGAGCCTCATGGCCGCCTTGGGCTGGGATGTGGTGGAAACGCGTATCCAACTGGGACGTTATGACCAGATCCTCGTACTGGACGCAGGACTCAATCCTCTCAGTGAGGAAGAAATCCTCTCTTTCTTCGATCTGGTTCAGGTGCCGCTGACGGTCGAACCGGTGGATATAAGGGAGTTCTGTACTCGCCTTCGGCAGTTCATCGGATAAGCCAACCGGAGCCTACAGGAGAACCTTGCATGGGATGCCTGTGTGAAGAACTGCTCGGCAAAGATGTGCGGGTCCACCCGGAGTGCATCGGCAATCTTTGGCTCTTCGACAACCTGGAACCGGCGGATATCCAAGCCCTGGTTGCGGCGGCCGAGCGCCGGATCTATGAGGAACGCGAGGTCATCTTTTACCAGGGGGAGGCGCTGCGCCGGATGTTTCTCATCAAGGCCGGACGCGTCAAGCTCAGTAAAGTGTTGGAAGACGGCCATGAGATCACTCTGGACATACGAAAGCCCGGCGATTTTTTGGGCGAGCAGATCCTTTCGGAAGAAACGCTATATCCGGTGAGTGCGGTGTGCATGGAGCGCACCCTGATCTGCGGCTTTACCAAGGAAAGATTCGAGGCACTGATTCGGCAACGGCCGGCTGTGGGGCTTCAGGTGATCCGGAATCTGACCAAGAGAATTCAGCTCTTGACCGATCGGGCGGAGAGCCTGTCCTTTTCCAATCTGGAGGAGCGCCTCTATAGGGTGCTGGTGACCGTGGCCAGGGAGCACGGCAGGCGGACCGCCGGGGGCTATGCCATCCATTTTCCTTTGACCCACGAGGAATTGAGCTTTCTCGTGGGAGCCCATCGAGTGAGCATCACTCGGGCCATGGGGAGACTCCGGGACGGAAGACGGATCGCCGTGCAGGACCGTCATGTGGTTGTCTACGTGGAGCCATCGAATGAGAGCTGATCCGCGGCGGGCCGAGCGTAAACATACGCCGGCCGGATCCGGGCGGAAGTTTCCGACCGCCGGGGGGAGCCACGTTCCAACCCACAAATTCCTCCCCCTCGATGGGGGAGGTTAGGAGGGGGTGATCCCATCGGATCATCTCCATCCCCCCTGCTCAACAAGGGCAAAAGATAGCCCCTTCCTACTATCCGACCCCCTCCCCTAACTCCCACCAGGGGAGGGGAACTTTTAAGCACCCATCATGCCCCTAGCTCCAGCTCGGCAAACACCGCCGGGCGGGAGCCTGGCACTCCCAGCACGTCAACCCAGGATATCCCCACTCAGATCGCTCCATGCCTTCAAGCCATCTCCTGCCCATATCCCGCACTGGACCATCTCCACTCGTGCGGATTTTTACACAACCCTGCCTTCACGGGGTTGTTGTGTATGTAGGCGATCACCGCATTCAGATGGTGCTGATCGCGGATGTATCGATCCCAATAGTCTCGCATCCAAAAACGCTTGCCGGGCACGCTGATCCCCAGCTCAGCGGCATGGGCCAGCGCCCACCTGCCGGTGTAGGATTTCCACGACTGCACAATCTTGGACAAGGGAGCCTGCTGATCGATCAGCACATGCACATGGTTGGGCATCACGCGCCAGGCCAGCAGCCGGTAGCGTGAGCCGTCGAAATACAAAAGGGTATTCTGCATCAACGCGGCAAGACGTGGATGGCGCAAAACGCAGCAGCCCATGCCCAGATCCAGCCACGCTTCGATGCGCTGACGCTTCCACTTCTCCCGCTCGTTTTCGGGCTTGGTTGCCAGTTCTTGCTCCAACTGCCGCAATCTCTCCTGTGGCAACGAATCGGCCAGGCGAAAGGTGACGGATTGGAGCAAGGCCGGCGCATCCAAATGAGGCAGATACCCCCGGCTGTACCAGCCTTTGTAAGCGTGATTCTCTTTACCGGGCTGGAGCCCGGTGTTCCCAGTGTGCTCGTTTTTGCCGGGCTGCGACCCGGTGCTCCCAGGGGGCGGGCAACCAGGGCTCGACATCACTGGGAACGCCGAGCTCTGGCTCGGCAATACCTTCCGCGCTGAACCGCAGGATCCCAGCCTACCAGGTTGGTGTTTCATGGCGCCACCTCCGGCTTCACCAGCCGCACCCGGCCGGTGAGCAGTTACTGCTGGGTTGCCCTTCCAATAAAATGCACATGTCAGATTTACGATCCAAAAACAAGGAAGGCATGCATCAATTCAGGGGCTCTACACGGGTGGCCGCCACCATGATCACTGACAAGGGACAAATGATCCACATCCGAAAGACTTCTGAGGCGGAGCCGATCCATGTGGAAATGTACAATGCCCTCAGACTTCCGCTCTGTCCCTGGAAAAGGGTCCTGAGCATCGATTGAAAATTTGTAGGGAAGAATGAAAAACCACATTCTAACAATAACAACAAGTTCCACAAAAAAGTGACAAACTTGGGCTAGGAGCCTGCCTGACAATGGCCTTTCGCCCTTTTGTGGCCTTCTGACCAGTTGAAATTTCACCGATCCTGTGGTGCTTTTTGAATTCCGAGACGGCCTTGTAGGGGCGGGTTCGGAACCCGCCCCTACAAGGCCTGGCCAGACCGACCGCACGGCCCCGCAGGCATGAATCTGGGCGTTCCCGGACAAGTTTCTAGGTTTTGAAGATCCTCAGGCGCCAAGCCATGAGCTTTGCGAGCATCTTTTTCGTCCTCGGGGTGAGTCGGCTTCGGTTGTATAAATTGCCCGCCTTGCGCACACTTTCCCCCACGGTGGCATAAGGGTGGATGGCGGCCGCCAGGCCTTTCAGGCCGATCTGGTGAGTGATGGCCAGGCTCAGCTCCCCGATCATGTCGCCGGCGTTGGGCGCCACCAAGGTGGCCCCGACGATTCGATCGCTTTCCTTGCGCGTATGGACCCGCAGCATCCCCTCGCTTCGGCCTTCAAGGACGGCCCGGTCCACTTGGGAAAGAGGAAGGTCGAAGGTCCGGATCTCCACTGCTTGCTTGCGAGCCTCCTTTTCTTAAAGGCCCACATGGGCGATTTCCGGGTCCGTGTAGGTGCACCAAGGGATGGTGAGGGCACTGGCCTTGGCTCGGCGCCAGAACAGGGCGTTTTGGATCACGATGCGAGCCATGAAGTCGGCCGCGTAGGTGAACTGGTAGGGGGAACACACGTCCCCGGCTGCATAGATCTTCGGATGGGTAGTGCGAAGGCGCTCGTCCACGACCACGCCCTTGGGCGTGGCGGCCACTCCCACACGGTCCAGATCCAATCCTTCCAGGTTGGGGGCCCGGCCCACCGCCACCAGGAGATGGTCCACGTCCACCTGCCTGGCACGACCGTGGGTGTGCACCCGGATACGCACCGCCCCGTCCGGGCCGGGACTCAGTGTCAGGTCCCGCCCGCGGCACAAGAGTTCCACTCCATCGGGCTCCATGGCCCTCCACACGATCTGTGGGCGTCCGGATCCTCCCGGGGAAGAATCCCGTGCAGAGCTTCCACCAGAAAGACCCTGGATCCGAACCGGGCGAAGGCCTGGGCCATCTCGCAGCCGATGGGACCAGCGCCGATGATCCCCAGGCCCTGGGGAAGCTCGGTCAGGGAAAAGAGCGATTCGTTGGTGAGGTAGGGAACCGTTTCCAAGCCGGCAATGGGCGGAGCGGCGGCACGGGCTCCGGTGGCGATAACGGCCTTTTGAAATTTGAGACGTATGCCGTGAACGTCCACCGTTTGGGAATCCACAAAGCGCGCATTCCCGAAGAAAACGTCCACCCCCAGCTCCGCAAGCCGTTGGGCGGAATCATTGGGGGCGATGGAGGTCCGCAGGCGGCGCATGCCCTCCATGACCCGTGGAAAGTCCACGCGGACGCCTTCCGGGACCTGGACACCGAAACGGTAAGCGTCGCGCACCGCTGCCGCGGCGCGCGACGCAGCCAGAAGAGCCTTGGACGGCACGCAACCCACATTGAGGCAGTCTCCGCCGAGCAGGTGCCGTTCCACAAGAGCCACCCGGGCGCCCAGGGCCGCAGCGCCGGCGGCGGTCACCAACCCGGCGGTGCCCGCTCCGATGACCACCAGGTTGTAGCGGGAAGCAGGCTCGGGGTTCTTCCAGTCCGCCGGAAGGACCAAGGAAGCCAATTTCCGGTTCGCCTCATCCCAGGGCTGCAGCACGGCGGGCGTGTCTTCCGAGTTGTAGATCACCATGATTCTCCCTTCTTGGGCGAGCCCGCGCGGCGTGCCTGCCGGAGCCCGACCGATGGAAATGTCCCCCATCCTTCATTCCGTTGGGGCTTGAGCAGGAGGTTTTCCCACCAGCCATGGACTCCGTTGGTCACGCTGCCAACTCCGTCTATCCCTCCATCGTCACGCCGAAATGCCCTGGTCCGCGCATCCGTTGAGATTTCTGAGCAAAGGGCAGCGGGCGCCAAGACATTCGCGGTTCTTTGCCTGCTAGCGGCATTTGAGGGGATGGTCGGCGCCCAATGGGCGATCCAGGATGTGGTTGGAGAGTTCGCCCGCTTTCTTGAGAGCGATCTAGGAATCCCGCTGGCAGCAACGGGCGGCATCCAGGGCCGCGATCTCAGCCAGGGCCGCTCGAGTGGCCTGCTGGGCCAGGCGGCGTTTAAGGCCCCGGCGGAACTTCCCACCAAAAGATCGGGCCGGATGCCGGACTCCAGCACGGCGCGCAACATGCCCACTTGGGCCGCACCCAGGGAGACGCTCCGGAAAAGACAAAGGCAACCGGTTTCGGTGGGCCGTGGAGTTGACGGGACATGGCGTTTCCTCGTTGAAAAGGCCGGCCGGCGATTGGGCCGGCGCCGAAAGGGTCTTGACGGCTCCGGCGTTAGGGCCCACCCGCCGGGCCGCCCCCATTGCTTTAAGGCCAGGCCGGCAGCACGGGCCCAGCAGGTGGCCCCAACCTTCCGTTCGCATAAGAAGGGAAGAACCTGGGCGTCGTGGCACAAGCTGCTAGGGACCCTGGAGGAGGAAGTCGACCACGGCCTCCTTTTCTCGTTCCGAAAGGTCGGCAAAGGAAGGCATGGCTTGATAGGGGGTATTCAACTGGGCCCGAATGTTTTCCCGCGTAGCCGGTCGGCCGCTGGAAGGAAGGACACCGCTCCGGAAAATCCCCCCGAGACCAGGACCGATTTTGGCCTCCTCTCTGTCGCTGTAATGGCAGCCAGCGCATTTTTGGGCGAACACCCGCTGTCCCAGGCCCTGCTCATCTTCGGACCGGGCGGTAGCGCCCCCGTGGGTGGACCCGATCAGATAAGCCCCGGCAGACAGCGTAACGGTCGTCAGCACTAGCACGAAGACGGTGAACCCGAAGGGGGCGACGAAGGAAAAGAGTTTTCGGTAGAACCCGACGATACTGATCTTGACGGTGAGCAGGGCCAGCAAGAGTGCCGCCGTGAGGGCATGCGCGGCACCGCGCGGGGTCATATCACCTCCCGAAGCCCGGAGGATGAACAGGCACAAAAAGGCGATGGCCAGCAGCCAGACGAAGGCGACCCAACCCACGGTTCGGTGTGCCCGGCGGAGCTTTTGTGAGTCGAATCGCTTGTCCGGCCGGCCCAGCAGTTCCAGCATGGTGAAAAGCTGAAGGCATGCCAAAATCACAAGCGGCAAGGACAGCCAGGACTTGAGGGTCAAGGAAATCATGACTTCTCCCATGGCTTGGGCGCCGTATCAAAAACCGGCCCGGCCGCAGAAGGGCGCTGACCGCCAGTGCGATCTGGGTCCCAACACACGGCCGGCATGGTGGTCATTTCGCGTGCAGGTAACGCCAGTCCTTGGTCTTGTGCACACTGTGGCATTGGATGCAGCCTTGGACCTTGCCGGCGGCCATCACCTTTCCGTCCGGACCGTATTTGGCCCAAAACCAATCCCCTCCATCGGGGTTGTAACCCGCCACCTTGTACATGGGAGTCACGGCCATGAGGGTCTTCTGGTCTTTCCCGTAGTTTTCCTTGACGATAATGGCTCCATAGGGCATGGGCCGGCCTTCCTTGGCCGCCTGGTAGGCCACGTCATTCACGTAGACCTTGAGATAAGCCCCGTGGGGGCTCTGGCCCGGGTAGATCCCTTCCTTGCCCGGAAAGAAACGCCACGCTGTGTAGTTGCTTTCCCGGGTGATGTAGTTCCAGAACGCGCCGGGATCCGTGCTGGGAAGATCCGCGGCCGGGAGCGTGCAGACCGCCCCCAAAATGACCAACCATGTCGTGGCAATAACCAGTTTTTTTCCCATCCTGACCTCCTATTTTAAATTGGCTGACCTTTAAGGGACTGGAAAAGTCCACCCGTTACCCAAGATGATAACCAAAACGGTGCGGGCAAGTCGGTAAGGCCGCTTACCTTTTGTGCGGATTTTGGTTTCCCCGGTTCCTCCGTGGTTTGCCCAGGTGTGGAAGACGGGATGCCCCCCGGATCCTGGCAGGAACCGAAAAGAATTCTCCAAAATCGGAGGACATCCGGGCGTTCCGTTTGCAATCCCTTACGAGGCCAACTCCTTCAGCTTGTCCAAATCTCTGACCACCAGGTGCTTTCCATGGCTGGTGAGGATGCCTTTCCTCTTGAAACGGTTCACCGTGGCGGTGACCGTTTCGCGGGTGGATGCGATCAGTCTGGCCAAATCCTTGTGAGTCAGCCGGACCGTTATGAGGATCCCTTGATTGGAAGGGACTCCAAAATCATCCAGCACGTTGAGCAGCGTCTTGGCCAGGCGCTGCTCGACCGTGCAGTGGACCAGATCCACCAGGCGGTTTTCGATCTTGCGCAGCCGGAAACGGATGAGCTTGGTGATTTGCAGGGCCAAACCGGGAATGGTTTGTAAAAGCTCCTGGAAGCGATGGCTGGGTATGGTGCAGATGAGGCCGTCTTCGAGCATGACCGCCGATTCGTCATGCTCTCCGGGCTCACCGGCGACCAACTCCCCGAAAAGGGAGCCGGACTTGAGGATGTCCAGAATGATTTCCTTGCCGTCCGGCGTCAATTGGGTGATTTTTAACGTTCCCCTTTTGAGGATGTACACATTGGGATCCGAAGATCCCTGTTCATAAAGGCGCTCGCCTTTGGAAACAGTGCGCATGATAGCCGCTTCACCGATGAGCCGGTGATGCTCTTTACCGAGGCGTTCAAAGATTGGCAGGTTCCGAAGGTACCAGATCTTGGTGAGCGCCGCGGCGCCTTCCATTGTTTCCCTCCCAACGGCCGCTTGAAAGCCCAACTGTTGCGTGAATCAGTGAAGTGTGGTTGTGTGGACTGACCAGCGTGTATTCGGAACCCACCTTGGGGGTCACCGATGCCCTGATTCAGCCACTTTTTCAGGGCATCGCCTTTCCAAGGACTGAAAAGCCCTCATGACGATGCCATTTCAGACAATTTCGGACATACCTCACCCCCCTTTATGGCCAAAGGAGCTCTCGCGTTTTTCCGGCACCGATCCCTACGCTGGGCAAAATTTGAAATAAACGCTCCGAAAAGCGGGACAATGCCGCCCAAACCGCAGCTTCAGCCGACGGCCGCTTCGGACCACACGCCCCGCCGGATAGATCAGCTCCTGGATCACGATCTTTACGCGACACCGCTTGGCCCGATTCGAACGGGCGAAAAACGGGCCGGGACTCCGTTTCGGCTCAAGATGCGCAAGATATTAAATGCCGATCCGCCCTGGGTCAACACCAGCGCATCGGCGGCAAACTTTCCAGACAGCAATCGTCCCAAGTTCGGGGCGGACTTGATCGCACTGGGAATCGGGTCGATCGGACCCCGATTCTCGAACAACCGGATCACTTGGACGGAAAGCGACATCCACCAGCCCCCCCGGCTCGATGTCGGGCCGGATCAGCATTTGCCCCGACGACATTTATGGCCATTGGAAGAGCACGCGCTTGACCCAGACTGATGCAGCCTGCTTGCTGGGGATGAGCCTGCGAACCTTTCGCCGACGTGTTGATCGCTTTGAGCGCAGTGGTGCGGGTGCACTCATGGACCAACGGTTTGGTCGGAAGTCACACCCACCTGCTCCTGTAAACGAAGCCGTGCAAGTTCTTGGAACGTAGCAGCAAAACCATCGAGGTTGGAACGCAAAGCACTTTTATTCCTGGTATCGGCGCGGCGGGGGTCAGCGTAGCGACTCCAGAGTGAAATGTCGGCCTCTGGAAGCCGGTCTGATGCGAAAGCCACCGGCGAAGGGTAGGCATAGGAAGAGGCGACTGCGAGTTCCATGGCCCTGTGTGATGATTCACGAAGACAGCAGCTTCCATTACGCATGCTGGATGTGCGGGCGCTCCACGATTCGCCCCCTCCAGTTCCCTACCCCCGAAAGGAAACAGAAGACGACAGGCCAGGCCCACAAGAGCTTTACTTATGCGTCTAGGGGACAATTGCAAACCGAGGTGCAAACAGCCAGGCCGTAGGCATCACCCGCCCAGACGGTTCCCACCTCGGTTCGCAATAGGGTCGCCGCCTTCATGAGTTGCTCCCGTCGGTGTCGGGATTGGGCTGGGAAATTCCCATTAGATCTGAGATTTTTTTTGAACCTCGATGATCGTCTGCGCCTTCTTGATTTGATCTCTGAGGCGTTGATTTTCCCGCTCCAATTGGGTTACCCGTTTTGCGAGATGGCGGTCCGGGTTCGGTTTTCGCCCCCTTTTTCGGGGAGACAATGCTTTGAGCTGCCCCTCGTCTCGTTGTCTGCGCCAGGTGGTCAAATTCGATGAATGAAGACCTTCCCGTCAAAGAAGGGCGCCGATCTGCCCAGGCAATGTGCAGGCATCGGCTTCCTTGAGGGTGCGCAACTTATAAGCGGCAGTGAATTTGCCGCGGCGTTTCTTTTCCATGACCTGCGGATCCAGGTCCTTGAGATTGGCCTCCGTGGGGGCAACTCCAGCCGCCCACGGGCTCCTTCCATTTCCCCCATGCCTACTCTTGTTTGCCGATTCTAAACTGATGTGATCCGATCCTTTCTCGTAACCGCCCTACCCAACTTTAACAAGGGCTAATTGTCTCAACTACATTGGAACCGAGGTCGCAGGCATCAGCCCTGAACGTCGATCAGGTGAAGTCCTTGGCTGCCTCTTTTCATCAAGATAAAGACCTTTTGGCCTTTTCGTGGGGGCGGCTGGAACCGTTCTTTGATGGTTTGGAGAAGTTCAGGAACTTTCGAGTAGTCCAGCCTGAAATGTTTGGCACCGTCTGGACGAACCACCTCGATACGATAGCTCTTTTTTCTATATGTTAGCTCGATTTTTCGCTTTTCTCCCGGTGCCAAGGGGTCGCGAAGTTCGATGCCCTTCCGCTTCCGATAGAAGAGATTTTCCACAAAGAAGGGTTCCAGCTCAAATCCCCATTCCGAGAGCGACACCTGATAGTGGACCGTTTGCCGCAGCCGACGCCGTTGGAAATAGCACGTCAGTTCGAACTCAACCCGGTCCTCCACCAGATCTCTGAAGGCCTTCTGCTTCCAGAACGCGACCATTTCTTCCTTAAGTCGAAAGGTTTTCTTGTCAGTGTCCAGGATAAACCAATCTCGCTCAGTATTGCTCAGGTATTTCAGGGGCATATCGAGAAGGTGTGACCGCACCTTGCTGATCGGGAATTCATCTGGAACCGGGGCTCTTGCCAGTTCATCGTAGTCGAAGAGCATCTCTCGATTTTGTAGGTAAAAATCCCGAAACCCCTTCGCAATTTCATCCACCGACCAACGGGTGCCCGGCAATCTAAGGATCACTTTCAAGACCGCCATTTTGTAGGAACGGGTAGGATGAAGCTCCGTTTCTATGTGCCTGAGAAAGGCTTCTCCCGGAGTATCGAGTAGACTTCTCTCGTAATCGGGCAGAGTGCCCTGGCAGTAGAGTTTGGCTCGAATCCAGCATCCGAACTCGCTAAGAAACACCTTAGGATCGCCTCGGGACGAAGAGCCCATGAAGTCCATGAGCTGAGGGTTATCTACACCGAGATCCTCCATAATTTCCAAATACCATGCCTTCAGTCGCTCTCTAAGAGGGATGGTCTGCAGGATTTCGCGGATTTCTTCGTCCCAGATGCGTTTTACTTCCAGATTCGCATCCAAGAAACATCCAGAAGGAAGTGTGGGGCTTGCAATACTGTGCGGGGCTCTGCGCAATTCCTCGATGGCTTCCGGCAAGGAAGTGTATCCCATGAGGGCCAGAGGAGCGACGTGGGCCTTGCGGTAATTGCCCACGAAATCGAGAATCACCGTAAAGTCTTTGCCTGGTGCGCGGCGTAGCCCGCGGCCGATCTGCTGCAAAAACAGAGTGAAAGATTGAGTCGGGCGCAAGAGGAGTATGTGTGAAAGGTTTGGAATATCGATCCCCTCGTTGAACACATCGACACAGCAGATAACGTTGAGCGGATCATTCTCGTCCTGCAATTGCTTCATGAGCGACTGCCTCTCTTCGATTGAATGTTCTCCTACCAGAAAGGCAGCCGGTATCTCGTGGTGTTCGGACAACTGTCGTGCTGTGTATCTGGCATGAGCGACGCTACTGCAGAACGCCAGGGCTTTGATCTTTCCGCTCGAGGGAAGGTATTTGTAGAGATTGTGCGCCACGATCTGGGTACGGGTATCGGTACTTAGCGCCTCTTCCAGTTCCCTCTCATCGTAGTGAGTGCCACGCCATGTGATTTGTTCATAGTCCGTGGGATCATAAATGGCGTAGTACTGAAACGGGGTCAGCCATCCCCGGTCGACTGCTTCCAGGAGTCGCACCTCATAAGCGATATTGTACCCGCACAGTTGAAGCACGTCTCGACCGTCTGCTCGCTCGGGCGTGGCTGTCAGGCCCAGGAGAAATTGTGGTCTAAAATGGCGAAGTACCCGCGCATAACTTTCGGCGGCGGCGTGATGGAATTCATCGATGACGATGTATTCGAAATGGTCGCGTGGAAACCGCTCCAAGTGTTCCGGGCGCGAAAGCGTCTGGATCATGGCGAAGGCCACGTCCGGAATACGATCCACACGATTGCCTCCCCCAATGATCGTTCCGAAACCTTTTTGGCAGAAAACGTGCTCGAAGGTACGTCGAGCTTGGTGCAAAATGTTTTCTCGGTGGGCGATGAAGAGCAGCCTTTTGAGTCCGCTTTTCTGGAAGTCAAAGGCAGCCAGGTACGTTTTGCCGACCCCGGTGGCCGCCACCACTGCAGCCTTTTGGGCTCCCTCTTCCCTAAGAGCCTTCAGTCGGTCCAACGCTTCGCGCTGAGCCGCATTGGGAGAGATCCGCTTCTTCGATTTGGACTCAAAGGGAGCTTGCTCTTTGGCCAGCAGGTCTATCGGAGGTGTGCTTCTGTGTTTTTTCCGGTACTCGATCAGAAACTCTTCGGTCAGCTCTACCGACAGCTCGTCCCAGATGCGGTCGAACTCAATTTTGACACGCTCAAATGGGCTCTGGGAGCCGTCAAAGGGAAGATTGACTTCATTGGAGCTAAAATAGTTCCATTCAATGTTTGAAAAGAAGCCACCTTGAGTGAAGTTGGATGAGCCGACAATTAGGCTGCCCCTTTGGGAATCTCGCTCAAACAGATAGGCTTTGGCATGAAAAGCGGGAGGATCGTCTTCCAACGGTACCTCCGGGGGATGAAAAACCCGAACCTGAGCTCGTGGTACAAAATCTTTGATGTGTTGCAGGTGCTCGGGACGGTTAAGGTTGCCCATGGTGGAGAGCAGGATCCGTAGATTGCCACCTCGCGCCGCGAAACGATCCAGGTCATTGAGCAACAGGTTGGTAACGGCGGGCGTGTAGAACGCTGAGGCAATGGACACGCTGGTGCTTTGAAGTAGTAGCGCCCTAATCAATTCGATCAAAGTGGCATGGTCCACCGGGATGAAAAAGACACGGGGGAGATCTTCATGAACGGGGACAGGCGGCGGGGGGCCTACGTAGTCAAGAAAAATGTTCTGCTCAAATCCACCCCGCAACCGCCGCTTTTCCTCTCGCATACGGAGCAGATCATTCAATGCAAACCCCTGCAGTTCCAGGAGTCGCAAGGTGATCTCCAGTAGATCGGCGGCTTCTCTTAGAATAATCTCGGGGGTTTCTCGGTGCCAAGCACGAAAAAGCTCGTGGGTTTCCTCCAAAAGCTTGAGTCCCACGGCTCGTTTCAAGTCCTGCCCCTGGAGTTTTCGAACTGCGTATGGCTTACCTTCTTTTGCTAGGATTTCCGGGATCCGATCGCGGACGAGCTTGAAGTGCCACATGGTTTCTTGTTGTTTCTTCTGGATCATTACGTATCCTGCGCTATTGAATCCTGAGGACGTAGCTCAGCCAGGTTTCCTTGCTGCCTATCGTGGAGAGAGACTTTGCGTGATGCAAAACCATCAGGTTCAAGGCATCAAATACCCTTCGTAGTGTCCCATCCTGCCAGAGATAGAAAATACGACCATCCGGTGCCGTAATCGCCCCCTGTCCTTCCTTGAGGCTGATCAGGATGAACCCGGCTCCCCCAAGGGCTGGCAGCATGCGGCGCAATAGCCCGCTCAGGCGCTCCGAGGGGTGGTGGACCAAGGCCCCGATCAGTAATAGGGCGTCCGCCCGCATGGTAGTGAAATCAAAAGTCTCAAAATCCGCTTCCAAGATGCGAGCGCCCGTGCCCTCGCGAGCAAGGCGCGCAAGACCGGGGGAACGTTCCAGGCCGGTCACTTCGTATCCTCTTTGCTGAAACCAGAGCAGGTCCCTGCCCGAACCACAGCCGATGTCCAGGATGTGGGCCGGTGGGAGCAGGAATCTGGTCAGGGGTTCCAAGAAGGGGGTGGGATCGATAAAGAAGGTCTTGTGGTGATATTCCTCGAAATGGGAAACATAATAGTCATTCATGGTTTCCATACTTCTGTTTTGGCGAGAGGAAGCAGAGCCGCACCTGATGCAAACGCCAGTTCGGCACCAATTCCCAACGCTTCTGCAGCAATTGTCGGAGCCCCTGTAGAAGCCTAAAAGCCCTCCTTGAACGATTTTGTTTTCGCAAACTGGGCGGGCCATTTCGGCTCCGAAGGGGGTTTGGAGGTGGATTTTCTTCCACCCTTTTGATTTTTCATGCTGGGTACCGGCCCGCATCTCTGCTGGGGCACCCTGCCTGCCATCGAATCCGACAAAGACGCTCTTCCCTCGAACATACGATTTCCAAGCCCCTGGTTGCAGATGCCTTAGTGGGGGCGGTGCGTAAAAATAAGTGTTGCCCTGAATCAATGAAGTATAATTGGCGGGAGACCTGTATGGATTCGGAACCCATTTTGGGGATCACCGATGCCCTGATTGAGCCGCTTTTTCGATCATCGCCTTTTCAAGGACTGAGAAGCCCTCGTGACGATGCCATCTCAGACAATTTTGGGCACACCTCACCCCCATCATGGCAAGGGAGCTTTCGCGTTTTCCGGCGGCGATCCCTACGCTGGGCAAAATTTGAAATAAGCGCTCCAAAAAGCGTGAAAAGCGGGACAATGCCGAGCGAACTGCGGCTTCAGCCGACGGCCGCCTCGGATCACACTCCCCGCCGGATAGATCAGCTCCTAGATCACGGTCTTTATGCGATGCCGCTTGGCCCGAGTCGAACGGGCGAAGAATGGGCCATGAGCCCGTTTTGGCCCAGGATGCACAAGATGTTGTAAGCCATTCCGCCCAGGAGGACCTTTGAATTTTCGGGAAAAGACACAAACTGCCCCTCCTGAACTCGATTCTTGACAAAAGAGGATTCCGTCGCATGATGAAGCTCACCCTGGGGTGTCCACAAAGCTCCACAAGCGTTTCCAGGGCATCATGCGCCGCATCCGTTCTCACGGGCAAGGGCTTGCGGGTCACCTTGCGCGCATGCCGCAACATCTTCCGCAAAAAGTCAACAAATCCGCTCTGTGAATGCTGAGACCCCGGGCAAAGCTTCACGCCCGGACACCATCCCTCCCGGCCAAGGTCGGCCGCGATCGGGGCGCATCCGCCGTCGTCCTGGTCCGGCCGCGAATCCTTTTTTTTCTTTGTGTCGGAATCGTCCAGGCCGAAAACATCCAGGTCCAAAGGCACATGCCCCGTGGAAAGCGTTGTCACGGGAACACGGGTCCTTTCAAGCAGCTCAACGCTGCCAGCGCCGGCAAGGCCTTGAAAAACCCTCGCGTGCTTGTCCACACGTTGCCGCAAGGTTTCTTGCGAAGGCACCTTCTCAATGTCCAGAGCCTTTTTGAATCCCTCATCGCCGGCTGCCCCTGCAGCGGTTTCAAAGCCGCGCTTGCCCAGACACGGAAGCCCCAAGGTGGTCTTGACCACCTCCGCATACGGGACCATCGGCCGCCCTGGAACTTCCCCTTCCAATCCAACTGCCCGCACAGGCTCGCGGTGCCGTGAGTCAGATTCCCCACAAGGGCCGGGTCCGCGTGTCCGCTGGAGAAGGCTTTCGAGGATTGTTCGATCTCAATTTTCTTCTAGAATGCACCTGCCGGGTGAAAATGCGACAGGAAACCTTATAGCATAAATGAGAGGTACAATCAATGGGATATCTCCCGTAAGATAGTTTTATGCATAAGTGCAATTTCACGGATTAATCGCATTGTTTCTCGGCTTCATACAGGATTCGAGGATTCCTCCATGGTATGGCGGTGCGATTGTGTCACGCTGTCCGCGTAGTCTCGGAAAAGTTTTCGGTCCTTGTCGGCCCATGTGCCGAGAAAAGCGCTGTTCACCCAACCGAGCTCTTCCGCCGCTTCACGTAAAGCGAGAGCCACAAGATGCCCTTGAACATTATGGCTGCAGGCCCGAGAACAACTCTCACACTGGAGACACACCCACGGTGCCGGGGACAAGGCAAGATCCGAACCGTAACCGAAGAGGGTACCCCGAACCAAAAGCAAAGGATCCAAGACGGAGCGATCCACACACACGGGACAGGCGTTGCTGCATTCCCCACAGGCGAAGCACGAAGCCAAGTTCGTGGGATGGCCGTGGAATTGCTCGAATCGTTTCCAAGGTAAGGCCGCCCCCATCGAGGCAACAGGGTTTGAGGTTCCGATCCTGCGGAACTGTTCCGCCAAGAGGGCATTGACGACACTCGCCCGCTCACGATGCAAGCGATCCTGAAGGCGCCGGCGATCGTCGCTCATGCCCTGTGAAATGGCCCCTGTACGAACGGCTTCCCAGCGCAGAAAAGCGATGAGCATCGCCGGTTTGACCGTCATGGGGCACACATGGGAACACTTGCGGCACCCCAGACACAGCCATATTTCGGGGACTCGGATCAATTCATCCATCAGTCCCAAATTGGCCATCCACACGAGTCGTCGGGGATCCAGCCGATTGGTCGCTCGATTCACAGGACATTCCGTGGTGCACGATCCGCAGGTAAAACAGAGATTGATTTCGGCTTTCACCGCTTGATTGATCCACCGCCGGTGGAGCGTTTTCGGGTAAACGAGTGCTTCCATGATGCCTCCTTGTCTTCGCGTTCCCGCGCGGGGTGATGTTTACGTGCGGTGCCACGGGCCGGTTCCTCAGTAAGAAGAGTAATCGAAAACGCACATGCATACAAGTAACAAAGTGCCATCATTCACAAATCTGTCCGTCGTTCCCGCCTGCCCCGTGCAGAAAAGCATCAGGATAGAGCTTGAAGAACGGCACGCATGAACGCCGGGAGGTCGCTCGGGGTTCGGGACGTGATCAGCGTTCCATCCACCACGACTTCTCGATCCTCATAATCGGCCCCAGCATTGACGACATCATCTCGAATGGCAAAAAAACACGTCGCCTTTTTGCCCTTGAGAATACCAGCAGAAGCCAACATCCAGCCCCCGTGGCAGATGGCGGCGACGACTTTCCCCTTGAGGTAGGCGTCACGGACCACCTGCACCATGGCGGGGTGGCGTCTCATGAGGTCCGGGGCGTATCCCCCAGGGACAATCACCGCATCCCACGCATCCACATCGACCATATCCGCTTGAAGTTCAGCTTCCACGGGATAACCATACTTGCTCTTGTACGTCTTGCCTTTGACCGGCCCGACGGTCGCCGTCTCCACGCCTGCCTCTTTCAACCGCAATAAGGGATACCAGACCTCCAGTTCCTGATAGAGGTCTTCCACGAGGATTAGGGCTCTTTTGGGGCTCATGGTTCATCATCCTTCTCGGGTTGTTTCATTGACTTGGGCTCCAGCCATGACCTTGTCCGTGGAAAAGGTCTTATTTTAGCTCCAGGAGACTGCCGGCGGCAGATCCGGCCGCCATCTCACACACTCTCCTCTCGAACCCGCCCTTGACAGGGGCGGTGGGCGGCCTGTTATTAGCCTCTTGAACGCAGTGCAACCAGGAGTCAATGCCGTATGAACGCTTTCAAGATCCATGCACCTTGGGCCCCACAGGGCGATCAACCTCAGGCCATCGAAAAGCTCACCGCCAATATCCGGGCCGGTGTTCGTGAGCAGACCCTTTTGGGAGTCACCGGATCTGGGAAAACTTTTACCATGGCCCACGTGATCGCTCAAGTGCAGAAGCCCACTTTGGTCATTGCGCCCAATAAAACCCTGGCCGCTCAACTTTATGGGGAATTTAAAGCCTTTTTCCCCGAAAACGCCGTGGAATATTTCGTGTCGTACTACGATTACTATCAGCCGGAAGCCTATGTCCCCCAGACAGATACGTATATTGCCAAGGACGCTTCCATCAACGAAACCATTGACAAGATGCGCCACGCGGCCACGCGGGCGCTTTTGGAGCGACGGGATGTGCTTATCGTGGCCAGCGTCTCCTGTATCTACGGCCTCGGTGCCCCAGAGACCTATCGGGACATGCTCCTATGGGTGAAAACCGGCATGGCCGTGGATCGGGACGTGGTGTTGAGAAAGCTCGTGGAAATTCAATACACGAGAAACGACGTAGACTTTCATCGGGGCACCTTTCGTGTCCGGGGCGATGTGGTGGAAATTTTTCCGGCCCATGAAGAAGACCGGGCGATTCGACTGGAGTTCTTTGGGGATGAAATCGACGAGATTCGAGAATTCGACCCCTTGACAGGCCGTACGGTCCGCTCGCTCCCGGAAGTCGCCATATACCCGGGAAGCCACTACGTCACGGATAAAGCCACTCTGGAAAAAGCCATCCAAAGCATTAAAGAAGAGCTGGCCCTGCGTCTAGACGAACTGCGCGGATCAGGCTTGCTGGTGGAGGCCCAGCGTCTTGAAGAGCGCACTCGACTAGATTTAGAGATGCTCCAAGAATTGGGATACTGTCCCGGCATCGAAAACTATTCCCGACATCTCACCGGCCGACGGCCTGGGGAACCCCCGCCCACGCTCCTAGAGTATTTTCCCGATGATTTTCTCCTCTTTATCGACGAGAGCCACATCACCATCCCGCAGCTCCGGGGGATGTTCCGAGGAGACAGATCCCGCAAGGAAACACTTGTCCGGTACGGTTTTCGGCTCCCCTCCGCTCTGGACAACCGGCCACTGTGCTTTGAAGAATTTGAGGCCAAAGTCCATCAAGTCATCTATGTCTCTGCGACGCCGGGTCCATACGAACTGGAACGCACTCAGGGCTACGTGGTGGAACAGATCATTCGCCCCACCGGCCTGGTGGACCCTCATGTGGAAGTGCGGCCTGCGCAACATCAAGTGGACGATTTGATTGGAGAGATTCGAAAAAGGGTCGCCCTGGGACAAAGGGTTTTGGTGACCACGCTGACCAAACGCATGGCCGAAGACCTAACCGAATATCTATCCGAACTCAAAATTCGTGTGCGATACATGCACTCCGACGTGGACACGTTGGAACGTATCGAGCTTGTGCGGGACTTACGCCTCGGCGAATATGACGTCCTTGTGGGTATTAACCTGTTGAGAGAAGGGTTGGACATCCCTGAGGTGTCTCTCGTGGCGGTGCTGGATGCCGATAATGAAGGGTTTCTCCGCTCCGAGCGTTCCCTCATCCAAACGGCCGGTCGGGCAGCCCGCAACGTGGACGGCACGGTCATCCTTTATGCGGACCGATTGACGGACTCCATCCGCAAGGCCGTTGCAGAAACAGAGCGAAGGCGCACACTGCAGCAGGCTTACAATGAAGCCCATGGAATCACCCCACACACCGTGGAGAAATCCATCGCCGATATCCTCGCCCCCTATCGTTCCCCTGAAGATCACTTTGTCCCTCAGGAGGTTCTCCAGGAGGTGCGGGCCTTGTTCGAAACGACCCAAAAGCCGAACGTCGATGAAGCCATCATCCAACTGGAGAAGAAAATGAAAGAGGCGGCGGCTCGGTTGGAGTTCGAAAAAGCTGCCGCCTTCAGGGACGAAATCAAGAGGCTTCGGCAGGAACAACTTCTGATTCGCTAAAGACGACCTAAAGACGTCGCGCGGTGTCGACACGGGCTCTCTGTGAGGTGTGAAACTCTCAGGCGATGCTTGCCTTTCGGGACGGCACGTCCAATCATCCGGTCTTTGGCGGCAACAAGCCTTTCCCCACGGGTCCAAGGCCGGCGCACTTCGCCCATCACTTCGACTAAAGCCTTGCCTCCAGTTCCTTTAAGGTTCTCGGCAGCGGTCAGGCGTTTCGATGATCTGGAAGATGACGTTCCTCGTGGAAACACGACTCAATGAGTGCCAGGGCCGGCATCCATTCTCAGCGGCACCGTTTGGCCCTTATAATGCCACCTTGGCATCTTCCCGCCCGGAGTGTTGACGGCTCTCCGCGTCATTTTCCCCACTTTTGACCCGGTATCCGAAGTGTTCCTCAAATCGATCGCAAAAATCTCCCCAGTCAAAGTAGTGTTCCTGAGTGCCATGGTGCTCCACGGCGTAAGAGGCTGCGACACTGCCCAGATGACAACACACGGTAGGGTCTTCCCCCAGGGCCAATCCTTTGAGAAAGCCGGCTCGATAGGCATCCCCTGCGCCTGTGGGATCCACAATGACTGGGGGGCTGACGGCCGGAATGAAGATTTTCTCTCCCTGGATCTGCAGGATGCTCCCATCGGGCCCTTGGGTGGTGATAATCATATGCACCCTCGATTCCAAATCTGATCGCTGCCAACGGGTCATCTTCAGGAAGTGGCTGAGTTCGTAATCATTGGAAATGAAACAAAAGGCCCCTTCCACGGCGTCGGCGATTTCATCACCGGTCCAGATGTTCAAACTTTGGCCGGGATCAAAAACGAAGGGCACACCTGTGTCTCTGCAACGTCGAGCCAATTCGAACATATCGGTCTTGTTGCCTGGGGCGATATGGACCAGTGTCGGACGCCTCCCGTCCGTCAATGGGGGAAGATCTGCAGGATAGGCCATGGCTCCAGGATTGAAAGCTGTGATCTGGTTATCGTTCAAGTCCGTTGTGATGTAAGCTCCGGCCGTGAGCACCCCGGAAATCTGTTTGATCCAGCGGGTGTCCAGCCCATGTTGGTCCAATCGTTGCTTGTAATGGGCAAAATCGTCGCCTGCCGTCGCCACGATCAGAGGCCTTTCTCCTAGAAGCGTCAGCGTATATGCAATATTGCCTGCTGTCCCGCCGAACTTCTCCCTTAATCCGTGAGGGTGCGTCTATACATAAAATTATGTTACTGAAGACATCCTGTTGAATTTAATCCCTTTTTGTGCTATAGGGTCTCCTGTCACATTTTCACCCGGCAGGTGCACTCATGAAGAAAATTGAGATCGAACAATCTTCGAAGGCCTTCTACAGCGGGCAGGCAGGCTTGGCCCTTGTGGGGAATCTGATCAACGGCTACACGAGCCTGTGCGAGCAGTTGGAAAAGGAAGTTCCAGGGCGACCAATGATCTCGCACGCGGATGTGGTCAAGACCTACTTGGGGCTTCTGTGTCTGGGCAAGAGTGACTTTGAAGCCGCTGCAGAGGTCGCCGGCGATGACTGGTTCAAAGAGGCTCTGGACATTCAGAAGGTTCCTTCGCAAGAAACTTTGCGGCAACGTTTGGACAAGCACGCGAGAGTTTTCGAACGTGTTGCCGGCGCAAGTAGCGTAGAACTGCTTGAGAGGACTCAGGTTCCCGTGACGGCGCTTTCCACGGGGCACGTGCCTTTGGACCTGGATGTTTTCTGCCTGGACAATTCCGACACAAAGAAAGAAGGGGTGTCGCGCACGTACCGGGACTATGACGGATACGCGCCGATCGGGGCCTACCTTGGGCAGGAGGGATGGTGTCTGGGCCTGGAGCTTCGCCCTGGTTCTCAGCATTCTCAGAGCGGATTTGTTGACTTTTTGCGCAAGATGTTGGTGCATGCGCGCAAGGTGACCTGCAAGCCCCTTTTGGTGCGAACGGACTCGGCTCACGACGCCCTGGAAACGCTTGTGGAGCTTCGCCGACACCCCAAGGTGAGCTTTATCATCCAATGGAATCCGCGCCGGGCCGACGTCCTTTCCTGGCGTGATCGGGCCTTCAGTGAAGGCCGTGTGAGTGAGCCCCGCCCCGGCCAGAAAGTGGCGGTCTTCAGCACGTGGGTGACGCGACACCATGAAGAGAGAACCTATCGGTTTCGGCTGGTGATCCGGGTCACCGAGAGGATATCGGATAGCGAGGGGCAAATCTTGATCCGGCCGGATATCAAGCTGGAGGGCTGGTGGACGTCGCTTTCCGTCCCTGAAGAGGAAGTCATCGGGTTGTACGAGAAGCGGGGTCTGAGCGAGCAGTTTCACAGTGAGATCAAGTCCGACCTGGACTTGGAGCGGTTGCCGTCTGGAAAATTTGCCACCAATGCGCTGGTGTTGACCCTGGGCGGACTGGCTTACAACATTTTGCGCATCCTGGGGCAAAACGGCCTCCTGGCCCATTTTTCGCCCGTACGGCATCGGGCGAAGCGGCGTCGTATAAAGACCGTGATCCAGGAGCTGATCTATCTGGCAGCGCGCGTGATCCGAAGCGCTCGTCGGCTGAAGCTCCAGTTTGGTCGGCATTGTCCCGCTTTTCACGCTTTTCGGAGTGTTTATCTCAAATTTTGCCCAGCATAGGGATCGCCGCCGCAAAAGCCTGAAAGCTCCTTTGGCCATAAGGGGGTGAGGTGTGTCCGAAAATGTCTGAAATGGCATCGCCATGAGGGCTTTTCAGGCCTTGAAAAGGCGATGACCCGAAAAAGTGGCTGAATCAGGGCATCGGTGAGCCCCAAAATGGGTTCCGAATCCATGCTCGTCAGTCCACCCAATCACACTTCACTGATTCAGGTTCTCCACCAAGCCGTTGATGTTGAAACAGACATTGAGCATATGAATTTTGTTGGGGAGAATATGATCGGCAAAATGTCCCGGAAAAGTCATGATCCGATCATAGGCCAACGAGCCGCAAATGTAGATCTCCATAGCGCGTCCCTTCTATGAATATCTGCCTGATTTCTGAGGCACGTCCCTTTTCATTGGTTCTCGGGGGCGGTGCCCTTCGATGGGCCGGGTCTTTTTTTCTTTCCCTGTCTGGTCCTTTTTTTGATCGGGGATCCGGCGTTTTTGACCGGCGGAGGTTCCTTCTTGCCCGGCGACGAACGCCGTCCCCGTGGCGGCCGTCTCGTTGCTGTTTTCTTCGCTTGGTCGGACAAGAACCAGTCCTCTTCGGCCCATATCACAGGAATCTTCTGGCCGAGAAGTTTTTCCACATTTTCTAGTGCGTAGACATCGTCTTCGCCGCACAGGGTGATGGCCTTCCCCTGCTTCCCAGCACGAGCCGTTCGACCAATGCGATGGACATACTCTTCAGGATCCTGGGGCACATCGTAATTGATGACATGCGTCACGTCTTCCACATGGAGACCTCGGGAAGCGACATCCGTGGCCGCAAGAATGGTGATTTCTCCCTTCTTGAACCGTTCCAGAAGTTGAACGCGACGGCTTTGAGGAAGATCTCCCGTAATACCTCGGGCGGCATAACCGTTCGCCACCAGTTTTTCGGCAACGCGTATCGTTTGCACTTTGGTGTTGCAGAAAAGGAGGGCACGCGCGGGCTTTTCCCTTTTTAAGAGCCCCAGAAGCAACGAGAATTTTTCATCTCGAGCCACGTGGAATAGTTCCTGCCTGACCGTCTCCACGACCAACTTTTCAGGATCAACCGCCACTTCCACTGGTGCGTTCATATACGGATAGGTGATTTCCAAAACACGCGGAGAAAGTGTTGCAGAAAAAAGCATACTTTGCCGACGATGATAAGGAGGCAGGCGTCTGAGTATGTACTGGAGGTCCTTGACGAACCCCATGTCCAACATCCGGTCGGCTTCGTCGATGACGACCAGAGACACACCATCGGTTTTCATGTGACCCTGCTTCATCAGGTCAATGAAACGACCCGGGGTGGCGATGACGATGTGGGCGCCCTGCCGTATGGCTTGGATCTGTTTTTCGTAGCCAACGCCGCCGTATATGGCCGTAAGACGGAACGGGCAGTGACGCCCCAGCATTTGCCCGTCGGCTTGGATTTGAAGAGCCAATTCTCGGGTAGGGGCCAGGATCAGTGCGTGGCATTGGGCGGGTAGGGGCTGTCTCTTGAGGAGAACTTCGAAGATGGTGATCAAGAAAACGGCGGTCTTGCCCGATCCGGTCTGGGCCTGGGCGGCAATGTCTTTGCCCTTGAGTGTGATCGGAAGTGATTTTTCCTGGATCGGGGTACACCGGATGAAACCGGCTTCATGGAGCCCGCGGAGGACAGGGGGCGAAAGACCCAATTGGGCGAAAGGCACACCGGCAGCGAGATCCTCCCGTGCTTTTCTCGGTTCCGGTGTCTCCGCTTCCAACGGCGGCATGTCTTCTGCCGGAGTTTGGGAACCGGTGGGGCGCCAAAACATGAGGCGTCGGAGCAGCTTCTGAATGTATTCGATCACGTGAGAGGAATCCTCCACAATTGAGACAAGGGCTTATGCACATTCCCGTTGGCCGATGGGCCGAAACTTGGCATCCTGCACTGGCGCTTTGTGCGCTGAGAACGGCAGGTCTGTCAAGACGCCACGTGTCTATACCAGAAGCCCAATGGGACGGCAAATGACAGGAGGGATTCGGGAAAATTTTCTGGAAATCCAAGGCCGGGTTCTCCATGGTCTCAGCGGCCCTTCGCTTGGTGACCGAGCATCAGGCCTGGAATCGAGGCAGATTTTGCTTTTGTTGTGAGTCGCGTCGCTGGGCACGGCTCTCCCCGATCTTTGCGGAGGCTCCGGAGCCCACCATCGGCCCGGGAGGCGAGAGCGGGATCCCCTGGTCACCGAAAGCTCACGCCTTTCAAGGCGATCCCCGCTTTCCCGCAAGTTCTTTTTGTGTTCATATATGACGGCTTTCGTCATAGCTTGTCGAACCCAACCAGGGGCAAGGGAGGCCACACAGATGGGACGGAAGAAGGCTCGTTGTCGTTTATGGGTAAAACTTGTGGCCCTGACAGGATTGCTTTGGGTTTTCCATACCGAAGGGGCTTGGGCGGCCAAAATCAGGATCACCCTGACCGACGGCAATCGGGTTGAAGTCCCCTATTGCTGGGAGGCCAAAGAAACGGTGTTTTTTGAAATTCCCGGGGGTGTGGCCGGAATCCCCAAGAATCAGGTGCGCAGCATCCAGGAGATCGTTGCGGGCTCAGAGATCGCTTACGACACCGCCGCGTCGAGAATCCGAACTGCCGTGGTCGCGGAACCCGAACAGCAAAAAGCGTGGGTCGGGTTGTTGAAGGAAGGCCCGTTGGCGGGCGCTGCCGCGGAGCCCCTCACCTCTGAAGAGTTGGCCCAAATCCTCTCCACGACAGTTCCTTCCAAAGAACCTCGGGAAGCCGTGAAGCTTTATCGGACAGGTTATTCTCCCAAAGGAGATCTCGCCCAATGGATGCGAGTGCAAAAAAATGGCGCTGTGTTAATCGTCAAATATCTTGTGAACATGCAGGAGGACCTGCAGGGCAGACAGTTTGAGCTCATTCTTTACGACGGGCACGATCGAATCGTGCAAAAGCAGCCTTGCTGGGTGCAACCCGTCGAGGTGCCGGAAAAGCTTGCCACCAAGCTGGGACTTCAAGGCCGCTTGTACGCGGTGGTCTCGACGATCAAACCCGACCCGGAAATCCGTCGATACGAATTGGCGGCAACCCGTTAGTCTCGCACACTTGGGGAAAGGAACGAATCAGAAGAATTCGCCGTTGTCGTGGATCCATGAAAGAATCCTGTCTGTAAAGTTTTTCGGAAGTGGAACCGCCACGCCGTCGTGAACGCAGACGAAATGCATCACGGCCTCGGTGGTCGTCTCCGGAGCCCGGTCCGGCATGAGCCGTTGAATCCGGTGGGCGAGAGAAAGGCTGCGCCGCCCTAGACGGCACACGCCCGTGTGAACCTCAATGAGATCATCATAATGTAAAGATTTCACGTACCGGCACTCCAGCGAAGCTACCGTCAGATGCCGCCCCTGGGCCATGAAGCACGAGTAGGGATATCCCAAAGCCCGGAGAAACGCCTCTCTCCCAAGTTCAAACAGATGAAAGTAATTTCCATGATACACGCCCTGGCCTAAGTCCACCTCATAGAGGGGCACGCGCAGACCGTGGGCATACCATGGCCCTTCCACTGACAGAGGTTCGCTCTTTTGCCATGTTCTCATCATCCACATCCCTCCAATGTTCTGGAATCGGTTTCGCCGGGCACCCATCCTTCCCTTGATGTTCGCTTTGGGCCGTGTTAGCCATACATGGCGAGCGATCCTTTTGGATAGATAATACAAACCACACCTCCAGGGCGGACTTTCTATTGAAAACCGGATCAAGGCTCATTTATCGCCGTAAAAAAGCCGTAGGGAAAAAACCTCAGGAGCGCGCCGTCTCTGAACCATCGGAGTTCCGCGTCAAGATTGCCCCCGCGGTGCGCAAGGTTCTCATGGAGATCGGGGTACCGACACCGGAACCTTTCACACCGGACCCCTTCCAAGTGGAAGCCATCGAAAAGGTGCGCAACGCCGACGTTTTAGTGACGGCACCCACAGGGGCCGGAAAAACCTATATCGCCATTGAAGCCATTCGCGAAGTCTTTTCCAAAGGGGGCCGGAGCTGGTATGCCTCCCCGCTGAAAGCCCTGTCCAATGCCAAGCTCGAAGAGTTTTCTCGAACATTCGGACCCGAAAATGTGGGCATCCTCACCGGGGATCGAAAAGAAAACCCCGACGCCCCCATCATTGTAGGAACCACGGAGATCCTGAGAAACCAACTTTACGACGCCATGCATCGGGGTGAAGACCTGGCAGTCGACCTTGTGGTCATGGACGAGGCGCATTACCTGGGAGATTTGGACCGCGGGGTGGTTTGGGAGGAAGTGCTGATTTACCTGCCCAGTCGCGTGCGTATCCTGCTGCTCTCCGCCACCATTCGCAATGCCGACCAACTGTGCCAATGGCTTTACTGGTTGCGCCAAGCGCCGTGTCTGTGGGTCAACGCCGTTGAGCGCCCGGTTCCTCTTTATCCCCTCTTTCTCTTTCCCACTGGGGAGCTGACGCCTCTCAGTGGGCGCCGAGGTCTATACAGCCCCATCGAAAAGCTGGACCCACGCCAGTTCGCTCGAAAAGACTTTCCCGAAGTGGCTCGTATCCTCGAAGCCCTCCGGAAGGCAAATCTCCTGCCCGCCATTTTTTTCCTCAAATCCCGGGCCGACTGCGAACGCGCCATCACTTTATGTCCCCAGGCTCCGCCGTCGCCCCATTTCGACGTCCGGGCCTTTGGGGCTCGGCTTCGAGAACTGCTGGACAAGTGGCCTTTTCTGAAAGATCACAAGCACCTCTCCATTCTTAAACGGTCACGGGTCGGGGCACACCATGCCGGACAATTGCCCCACTGGAAGCTCCTCCTGGAGACCCTCATGCAGGAAGGATGGCTGGAAGCCATCTTTTCCACGTCCACCGTGGCCGCGGGAGTGAATTTTCCGGCGCGCACGGTCGTCATCCCGCAAAGCGATCGGTTCAACGGGAGGGAATTCGTGGACCTGACGGCCACGGACCTTTTGCAGATGACCGGACGTGCCGGACGGCGCGGTATGGATAAAATCGGGTTTGTCCTCGTCACACCCGGCCGATATCAAAATGCGCAACTTATCCATGACCTCTTGAAATCACCGCCCGATCCCATAGAAAGCCAAATCCGGGTAAATTTTTCCATGACTCTGAATCTGCTCTTGTCGCACGAGCCCGAAGAAGTGCGAGAACTTTTCGCCCGCAGCTTGGCCACTTATCAGCATCTGGGAGAAGATGCCGCATCGGCGTCCTTGGTCAAATCGTTCCAACGGGAACTGTCCCAATGGCAACCAGTGATGGCCTGCGGATCCATGGAAAGACTCGCCGAGGTCCGGCCGCTGTTCATGCGGTTGGAAGAAGAACAGAGGAAAGCCCATCGCCTCGCCAAAAACCAGGCCTTTGTGTGGGTGACCCAAGGCCTTTTGGTCCCCGGACGGCTTTTTCTGAACCGCAGGGGGACACCGTACGTGGCTCTGGAAAGGGTCGAAAAGGGAGGCGAACGGGTCCAGGCGGCCCGCTTGCGTTTTCCGCTTGCATGGCGTGCCCACGGGCTAGAACCCCATTGGGTCCGGCTCCGTCAGATCAAGGAGTTGGGAAAGAAGCTTGAACACCTGCCGGCGTTGTCCGACCGTCCAGGATGGGAACGGTTGGCCCAAAGGATGGAAACGGAGCCTTTCCCGTCCTTGTTCGGACCGGCGCATTATGGGAATAAACCACAAGCTTTGATCTCCACCACCCAGGAAATGGCACGACGAGCCTTCGCCAAGGAGGCGTTGCCTTGCCCTCGGTGCGCATTGTTCGGCCCATGCCAGAAAGGCTCCAAGCACCCGTTCAGCCAATTCGTCCAAAATTATTTTGCGCACCGTTCCCATCTCCTGTCTGTGCAAGAAACGCTCTGGCGATCCTTTCGCCAGCATCTCCGAATCCTGCAGGAAGAAGGTTATGTCACGCCTCGAGGACACCTTACCGAAGACGGCCTATGGGCGTCCAAATTGCGATTGGATCAGCCTTTGCTCGTCTCCGAACTGATCCGCAAGAGAGTGTTGCCCGAATCCAACCCGGCACTTTTGGCCGCCTTGATGGCTCCCTTTGTCATGGATCGGGACCGGCCCGGAGAATCCCAGCTGTCTTCGCTCATCTGGAAATACCCCGACTTGGCCAAACCCTATTTTGCCATCATTCAGACGCTTCGCCCTTTGAGGGAAAAGCTGCACGCGGAAGGTTTTGAGACACCCCCACTGCCCTTTTGGACCGTGGTGACCGTCTTTCATTGGGCGCAAGGGGAAACATGGGATGTGGTCAGGAACCTCACAGGCATCGATGAGGGGGACTTGACCATGGTCATTCTGAGGACGGCGGACCACCTGCGTCAGGTCGAATCTCTGACGGAAACCCATCCGAATCTTGCCGCGTCGGCACGGCAGGCCATCGAACGGATCCTGAGGGAACCCGTATTGGTGCGCTGATCGCCTTGTCCGAGGCGGTGTGGGTATGAGGGCTCCCATGGCTCGACTCGCCATTCTTTCGGACATTCATGGGAATCTGGAAGCATTGGAAAGTGTGCTGAAAGCGGCGCGCGCTGAAGGTGTGGAAGGCTTTTGGCACCTCGGGGATATCGTCGGCTACAATGCGGACCCCATCGCCTGTCTGGAAGCCCTCAGGGACTGCGGGGCGCGCGGTGTGCAAGGCAATCACGATCTGGCCGTCCTGGATCCCCAGATCGCCGAATCATTCAACGTCCTTGCCTATGAAGCGATCCACTACACGATCCAACAACTCAATTCCGGGCATCTGGCTCAGCTTCATGCACTGCCTCTCTGTCGGACCATGGAAGGCGCTCTCTTGTGCCACGGGACACCGGAAACCCCTCACTCCTACATCCTGAATCTTTACCAAGCGCGACGCACTTTCAACCTCATGAAAAAAAAATTCCCGGGGATTCACCTGTGCTTTTTCGGACACACCCACCAGCAGAAGGTTTGGCTTCAGGACCCACGCGGCAAAGTGACCGCATACGAATTTTCCGAGAAAACTCTGATTCTGAGCTCGCAGAACTTGTACCTCATCAACCCCGGCAGTGTGGGGCAGCCGCGCCAAAGGGATCACCGGGCCCATTTTGTCATTTTCGACTCGGATCATCACTCGGTGACTTTTCGAGCCGTTCCTTACAATGTGAAACAAGCCC
The DNA here is from genome assembly GCF_055387865.1 of Desulfosoma profundi. Classification (NCBI taxonomy): domain Bacteria; kingdom Pseudomonadati; phylum Thermodesulfobacteriota; class Syntrophobacteria; order Syntrophobacterales; family Syntrophobacteraceae; genus Desulfosoma; species Desulfosoma profundi. Next base: position 915,608 of record NZ_AP042420.1, read on the forward strand.
AAGAAAAGATCCTGCGAGCAGGGCTTCCCGCGTATCTCGCTCTGCGGCTGCAGGACGGTGTCTGAACCGGTCGGGATTGTCGCCCACAACAGTCCAGCGGGAGGGGGAAAGACAATGTTTGGTGGCAAACAGGTCTTACTCAAAGACGGCACGCCGGTGCACGTCCGGTTGATGACCCGGGAAGATGGCGACGCTCTCTATCGCTTCTTCCGGAACCTCTCCGACGAAATGCTCCTTTACGTCCGCCACAACGTCCGGGATCCTCAAGTGCTTCAACAATGGGTCAGCGAATTGGATTATCGCCGTGTTCTCCCCCTGCTTGCGTGGGTCGGGGAGGAGATCGCCGCCGACGTCACCCTGCACCTCATCCCGCATGGATGGAAACGGCACATCGGAGAGGTGCGCACCGTCGTCGCACCGAAGTTCCAGAACAAGGGACTGGCGACGGTCATGCTCAACGAGCTCGTCGCCCTAGCCTCAGAAATCGGGCTGGAAAAACTCTGGGCGGAAATCCCCCTGGACTCGCCGGGGGCCATCCGGGCTTTCCGCAACGCTGGTTTCGGCTGCAAGGCGGTCATCGAGGGACTGGTCAAAGACATTCACCACCGAAACGTGGACATTCTCATCATGATCTGCGACGTCACCGCTCACTACGACCCCCGTTGGGGGGCCATCAAACCCCTCGAACCGCTATGAAGCGTTTCAGGGCAGGACTCGGCCCGATCCAAAACGCGGGAAAGCTTCCAACAAGGCCTTCTGAAGGAGCCCGGCGTTGTGGTAACGGTTCTTCCAATCCTTCTCGAGGCATCGAAGGATGATCCGCTCCAAAGCTTCAGGGATATCGGGACAGAGATCCCGCGGGGACTGTGGAGGGGATTCCAGAATGAGGTCCATGAGCTCCTTTTCGTTTTCCGAGTAAAATGGCAGATACTCAGTCGCCAAAGCGTAGAGGATCACGCCTAAAGCCCACACGTCGCTGGCCAAACGGCTCCGCCCCATGATCTGTTCCGGGGCCATGTAGGGCCGAGATCCAATGACCGTGCTGCTGATGCTCCGGCGGGTCACATCCTTCGCCGTTCCAAAATCCAGAAGCTTTAAGACGCCCTCGGGGGTAATCAAAATGTTTTCCGGTTTGATGTCCCGATGCATGATGTGCTGACGATGGGCAAAAGCCACCACGTCCAGCAACTGGAGGAAGTACTTTTCTTTGCCTTGGGCGTCCAGACCTTCATCGATAAGTTCCTGCAAAGTTTTTCCAGAAACGTATTCTTGTATTAGAATCACCTTGCCTCCTGTTTTCATCACATCCAAGAGCTTGACCGCGTTGGGATGATCTCTGAGACGCCCAAGGATCGCCGCCTCCACAAGGAACTTGCGGTTCAGCTTTTCTTCGTGGGGGATTTTGGCAACGGCCATATTTCGACCGTCAATGTGCTTCAGCAGCCACACCTCGCCGAAACTGCCAAAGCCGAGCCGTCGGATTTTTTCCCATTGATCCAGAACCCGTGCCGCATCCACCGAGATCTGCGGCGGCATTTCGCCTTCGGAAGGGCCGGCACCGAAGAGACGTTCGAACACCGCTCGAATCCGATGGACAAGTCGATGCAGGATGCCTTCTCGACCGTGGCCCGTTGTGCGCATGGTTTCCCGGATGCGGTGACCCCATTCCAAAAGGACATGGAGCCTCATGGGCAAGGCGTTTTCGTCCAAGGGCAGAATCCAGTAATCATCGGCACCTGCCCGAAGGATGTCTCGAACCCTTTGACCCTTGCCGGGAGGCAGCAGGGCCATGACGGGCACCGCCCGCCCCACAGTATTCCGGAGCATTTGCACTGCCACATCGGGCCGGCCCTCTTTTCCTGCAACCCGGACGATCACCAGGCGCACGTCCGGGCTCGCGCGCACGCTGCGATCGTCTAGATCTCCCACCGCCTGGACCACCAACGCCCCGTCCAGTTGTTCGATCATGCCCTTGAGCATCTTGAGCTCTTCCTCGCGACAGCCGAAAACCAAAACCGTCCCCGATCGCAACATCCGGCATCACCCTTTTCCCCAGGGCCCAGTGTCCCTGCTGAAGTTTCTCATGCCCCGACATCGGCCCTTGAAAACACAAAAAAGGAGCAGGTAAAGCCCTGCTCCTTGATGAGAACCCCGGTGAGGATTCCCCCTCATGGTGAGACCCATGGATTATTCCGTCGCATATCGTGGCCGCTTGGTGACCAAGGCCAGAATGATCCCGGCGATGAGCAAAACCCCGGCGATGTAGAAGGCGTAGTCATAAGACTGATACCTGTCGTAGATGCGACCAGCCAACTTGGGCATGAACGCACCCAAACCCCAGCCGATGAATACCAGCCCGTAATTGAAACCCAGGTTCTTGGGTCCGTAGAAATCCGCCGTAAATGACGGGAACAATGACAACCCGCCGCCGTAGCACCAGAAACCCACAGCACAGGCAAGGAATAGTAAAGGAATGTTCTTCAGGCCGAACAGGTAAGGCAAAAGAAACATGATCAGGGCCGCAGCGATGTAGTTCACGATCAGGCCGTTGGTCCGCCCGATCTTATCGGAAATAATGCCGGTGCCGATACGGCCGATGGAATTGAAAACAGCCCCCCAAGAAACGAGAAGGTACCCGGCTTTCATAATCCCCGAAATCATTTTGTTCACATGACCGATGAGGAGGAGCCCCGCTTGGGTGTTAATACAGAACATGATGGCCAGAGCGTAGAATTGCCAAGTCTTGAGCATTTCTCCGGCTGTCCAATCTACTCGTGTTTGCGTCGTGGCTTTCGCCGCAACGGCTGCCGCCGCGGGCTGCGGCGGTACGTAACCGGGCTGGGGCCAAGCGAGAAATTGGGCCGCAGCGAGAATCACCACCAAGTAGGCCACCCCGAGGACATAAAAGGAGGCGCTCATGCTGTAAGTGGTGATAAGCCAGTTGGCCAGGGGAGCCACGTAAAAAGCGGCCAGACCGTAACCGCTCACCACCAACCCCGCAATGAGACCCCGTTTATGAGGGCCGAACCATTTAAGGGCGGCTGGTGTGGGCGCCGCATACCCTACGCCCATACCGATCCCGCCGCCGATGCCGAATCCCAAAAGAATTCCCGTATAACTTTTCATGAGGCCTGCCACAATAAGGCCCAGACCGATGGCGACACCCCCAATCGAGGCCGCGATGGTCGGCCCATAGCGGTCTTGAATCCTTCCTCCAGGAATCATGAGCAAAGCGAAGATAAGAATACACAAGGACGCCGGGTTGGAGGCCTGTTCGGCCGTGAGCGGCACCCAACCCTGAGCTTCCATCAAATTCTTGTCCGTTAGATACTTTACCCACACACTCCAGGCATACAGACAGCCGAGGCACAAATTCACCACAACCCCCGCTGCCACCACCTGCCAGGCTTTGCCTGGAACCTTGTCCACGGTTGCTTGCGGTGCTGTCATCTGGGATCCTCCGTGACTCTTTCTCCACACGTCTTGCCGTCTTCCCTCAGGGGCCCGAAAGCCCTTCCGAAGAAGACCAGGCCCCCATCCCCTTGCCGAATGGCAGCTGGCAATGCGTGGCTCAAGACACATCCGATCTCACAAAATTCGGTCGAAAAGAGCGGATCCCTTTACAGAACGAACATCCTATGAACAAAAGGCATGAAGAGTAAAAACCGAAAGAAGAACATCCTCGAAGTGCGGCTTTAGGCAGGACTTCCGGCGCCATCCGATTTCCGCATGGGCGCTCGAGGCACAGGCGCAACATGAGAGCACACGCTCACAAAATGCTCCTCTCACCTCCTTTCCCTCAGACTCCACAGACCTCCCTTTTCACCGACGACCCCGTTTCCACCCCCATAATTGAAATTTGTTCCATATGGTCGAGGGTCGGGTCAAGAAAAAACTGACTATTTTTAGATTGTTAACAAGTGCACAAAGCCCAGAAAAGGCATCCCGCACTTGCCGTCGCTGACGGCCGGCTCACCCAAGTTTAGAACTCAAGGTGCACGTGGACAATATCGGGTTTTAGGAAAAAGCGACTTTCTTCCACTTTTTTCTTGAGCGGTCCCGTCGTGAAAATGACCTTCGCCCCAGCATCGAAGGAGCTCAGGCTTTTCACGGCGTACAGAGTCACCACATCGTCAAAACACACGGCACAAACAATTTTCGGCTGATTCGCTTTAATCACGATTAAATCCACCGGCCGATCACTGCGTGGGGGCATGTAATCGGCCACAACCGTCCAGCCATCCTTGGACAGCCTGGTAAAAAGTGCGCATTGCAAAGTCCGGCGTAGAGCCTTTTCAGATTGAAAGGCTTTTGGTACGGCACGCCACGATTCTTCCAAATAGGCTTTCCAACCTTCCAAATCCAAAAGTGTTGTGACATCCATGAATTTGTCCTTTCTTCGGGCAAGGGTCTGTTGCCGGTCCTTTTATCATGGCTCGTTCCCAGGGAGCAATCCGGGATCGGGAGAATACCCTGCCGAAACACCTGGTTCCCTAAGGGGAGATGAGTCGTCTGGGTTTTCTTTAGCGAGGCGCTCTTTGGCGACTCTTCGCAGGCCGTTGACGCCTATCACGAGGGGTGGTAGCTTTGCGTCATGTGTGACAAGGTTTTTCTGCCAAGCCAAAAAGCGAAAGGACAACGTGGCCCATGCACATGGACCGTGCCGTGTTCGACCTGAAGATGAGTGTCCACGCGGTTTCTCTGTATATCCTTATCTGCTCGCTGTTGGATGAGGGAAGAGAGGTAACTTTGGAGGCGATAAAAACCCAGTGGCCCGCATCGGAAGACGCGCTGTTGAAGGCGGCAAGAGAACTGGAAGCTCAAGGGGTCATCCGGATCCACCCGGAAAGCTCTTCCCCCGGCTGGTTCACGGTTCGGCCTTCCTCGGAATGGGTTCGACACCATTGAGTTCAGACGTTATGTCGGGCTTGTCTTTTCCCATCCATCTTTGCCAGCCGGACTCGGCAAAATCATGCGCCGCTTGTTGCGGGATTTACAACTTCAAGGACAACAGCCGTGAGGCCGTCAACCGAAGACTCAGCCGCAACACCGCTTCTGTGAGAGGCCGCGGCTCGAGGCCAACCCCGGAGGACCTCGCCGTGCATACCCGAAAGTGGCGCACACGGGATAACGGGGCGGCAAAAAGGTTTCCAACCATTTTCAACTGTGAGTTCGTCGGTTTTTTGGACGAATCACGGGGGCGCATTGGATGCCTCCTTCACCCCATGGTCCATGACGGTGTCGACCTGCGCCCGTGTTCCTTTTACGGCAAGGAACTCTGTGCCGGGCATTTTTGCCCGAGCTATCATTACCTTAGCGCCGACGAGCAAGCGTTCGTCGTGAAAACTCTTGATGATTGGTACCTCTACGGTCTTGTTATCACCGACATCGATTTGGTCAGAGGGGTCCATCAGGCCGTTTCGGACCGACTGGGTCAAGCCGTTCCGGCGCGCCTGTTGGACCATGCGCCCGCGCGCCTTGCCGTCCAAAAGCTCTGGCAATGGAAGGTCAACTGGCCCTATCGCAGGGATGGATCCGATGGGTTTGGCAAGTATTTGTTCATTGGGGATCAATACGAAGAAATCCGTATCCCCTATGAGCAATGGGGGACCGAGCCCTCGCCCTATCATCGAATACTCTTAGCGTTAGGGTCGGTCTTCCATGATCTTGAGGAACTCAAGGAAGCGGAACGCCAGATCGAGCAGGGGCTGGCACAGGTGGTCGACGCTCTGGCACGGACCTCCGCCTCAGCCCAAGAACCCTCGGATCGGCCGTTCAGCTGAAACGCCTTCCTCTTCCATATATCGGCGCGCCAATTTTACATAATGCGCGGCCGTCTCCCGGATCCTCTCCTTTTCCTCTTCAGTAAGTGATTTCTTCACTTCCGCGGGAATACCCATGACCACGCTGCCCGGTGGGACAACCGTTCCTGGGCTGACCACTGCCCCGGCCGCTACGATTGAACCTTTACCGATATGTGCGCCGTCCAACACCACGGCGCCCATGCCGATCAAGCATTCATCTTCCACCACGCAGCCGTGCACCACGGCTTGATGTCCTACGGTCACCCGATCACCGATCATCAACGGGAATTTCTTCCCCGTCACGTGGAGGGTGGCGTTGTCCTGGATGTTCGTATCGGCTCCAATACGAATGAAGTTCACGTCGCCTCGCACCACCGTGTTGAACCAGATGCTTGTGCGCTCACCGATCTCCACATCCCCGATCACCCAAGCTCCGGGGGCCAGAAAAACATCCCGGCCCACCTTCGGAAAGATCCCTTTGTACGGAAGGATATTATAAAGACGATGTTCCACGACGCCCGTGACCCCGTGGGTCTCCGAACCATGGCAATGCGGATTGCCGTTGCGTGTCATGGCAGATTCCTCTCCCCATGCGCCCGTTATGAAGCGTTTTCCAGACCCAAAACCGATGCCACGGCTTTGGCGGTTTCCGCAACAAAAGACCGAAAATCTTGCGGAGTCATGCTCTTGCCGGGTTCCGGACACGGCACCCCCCGCGGAGGGGTGACAAATACTGGATGATTACGCAGGGTTTCCTTGGGAACAACGCCAAATTCCGGTTCAAATCGATCCTCAAAATACTTCTCCTGAAATCCGGCAAACTTCAAGGCATGGGCCGTCGCGTCCAAGACACCGACGAAACCACTGGGGATACGCCCTTCCTCAACCGCGCGACGAAATCCCGCCAAGCATTCCCCTCCTTGGGTGCAGGCGATATGGCCGTTTCGATTGGCCAGCAGCATGGCGTCCATAATCTCTTGCTCACTCACCTGCACCACCTGGACGGCATCCCCACCGGCGATGTCTCGAAATTCCTCCACGAGGCGAATGACACGGGGCATGGAAACCGGGTTGCCGATCATCGCCGCCTGGGCCACACTGGGACGCACCGTGACGGGTCTAAAAACACGTTTCCTTGCATCCGCTTCAAGATAATAGAGGTAAACGGGGTTGGCATGTTCGGACTGAACCCCAAGAATCCTCGGTAAGGCTGGAATGATGCCCAAATCGTAAAGCTTCAAGAAGCCGGCCATCACCGCCGTGATGTTGCCGGCGTTGCCGATAGGGACCACGACCACAAGACGCTCCACATCATAGTCGAACGCCTGGGCGATTTCATAGCTGTAGGATTCCTGTCCGAGGATGCGCCATGCGTTTTTAGAGTTCATTAGAGCCACGGGGTAGCGTTCCGAAAGGTGTTCCACAATTTTCATGCAATCGTCAAACACTCCTGGGATTTCGATCACGCGGGCGCCGCTGCCCAAAGGCTGCCCTAGCTGTTGAGGGGTCACCTTGCCGTGGGGCAAAAGGACCGCTGAGCGGACGCCATCGACCAGGTACGACGCGTACAAAGCCGCCGCAGCGGAAGTGTCCCCGGTGGAAGCGCAGACTGCCAGGACATTGCGCAGGCCACGGTTTTTCATTAAGTGGTTCAAGTAGGTAAATGCACTGGCCATTCCTCGATCTTTAAAAGATGCGCTGGGGTTTTGGCCGTCGTTTTTGAAGAAAAACGGCCGCCCCACATGATCTTTGAGACGATCATTGGCCCGAACCACGGGCGTATGCCCTTCTCCCAGGTAAATCACAACATCGAGGGGAAGAATGGAACCAAGGAGCTCATGGAAGCGGTAAATCCCTTTGACAGCCGGTTCGTTGATCATGGCCCGATAATCGAAGATCTGACGCCACATGGGGCCGGGAGTCTTCTTGAGGCGCTCCCATTCTTGGTCTTCGATCATGAGAACACTTCGGCACTCGGGACAGGTGTACAATAATCTGTTGACATCAAAGGTCGCTTGACAGCCGAGACACCTGTAGACATAACTGCCTGAAATCTCAGGAATAATTCGGTCCCGAACGACATCGGGAAAATCTAAAATCTTCATCAACCCGCTCCTTATCCCACCGCCTTCTCTCAAAACGTCCACCAGGCTTTGATCCGTGGAAGGAGAAAAACGATCCCCGGAGTAAAGGCCAACGCCGGAAGGAAATTCGCCACGCGAACATCCTTAACATTTAACAGCTTCAGAGCGATAGCCATGATGAGCAACCCGCCGGCGGCCGACATTTCGCTGATCATCTCCGGAGTCAGCAGGCGATCCAAAACTGATGCCATGAGAGTCACGGACCCCTGAAAAAGAAATACGGACGCGGCTGACAAAATGACCCCCCAACCTAAAGTGGCCGAAAAGGCCACCGCCGCAAAACCGTCCAGCATGGATTTGACCGCAAGAAGCTTGAAATCGCCACGAAGACCGTCCTGAATGGATCCCAAGATGGCCATGGGGCCCACGCAAAAAACGAGGCTCGCGGTGACAAACCCTTCGCTCAGCGAAGACGTGGACCCGGCCTTGAACAGATTTTGCAAAGCTCCCCCCAGTTTTTCCAGACCGTCTTGGATGCGGAGGCTTTCCCCCACGAGGCCTCCAAGCAGAACCCCTCCCAGCACGATCAAGATGTTATGAGTTTCCAGGGCCATTTGAATGCCCACGATCATGGTGACCAAACCCAAACCGTTCATCACTGCATGTTGAGCTTTTTCTGGAAGACGAGCCCCCAAGGCACTCCCCAAAACACCGCCCACAACTACCGTCGTCACGTTCAGTGCCGTACCCACCATGGATGCGCTCCACACTTAAAACCGTCTAGGGGGACCTTCGGCCTGGAGGCAGGCTCCCCAAGGAAAAATCTCAATGCGCCCGGCTCGCCCGTCGAAGCGGGCACGGCGTTGGACCATAACGGCATCGTCTCTGCGAAGCAAGAGTGATGTATCATGGAACAGAAGCGGGCGAAAGCATCCCGCAGACCTATGCGGAAAATGCCTTGCAAGGAGGGCTGCTTCGCAGCCTCAGGTGGTCAGCAGGGTGAAAAGATCGCGCACGGCAGGTGCCAAAAATTTCCCAACAACGTCCCCGTTGGAAAGGCGGTCTAAAAGCAGCACCGCTAACAGGAGGTAAGGACCCCACTGCCGGTAAGACTGCTCAAGACGGGAATCTTTCGTCATGAACACGACGGAAACAAGAGTCCCTGCCGCCATGGGCAGAAGAGGCACCAGGTTGTAGACCGCCATCGTCAGGTTGACGGCCAGGACCATCAGAAAAACACGGGGATCAAGGGACAGGCTTTTGAGAAGCCATGCCAAGCTGCCGGCAATGTTGGCCATCAAAAAATTGGCAAAAGGACCGGCGGCCCGGGTCAACACGAGGTACAAACCGGGGTGTTTAAACTTCTCCGTGTCCACGGAGATCGTCTTGGACCATCCCATCCCGGTTGCCAGGAAAGACAATGTCCCCAGCACGTCCAAGTGAAGGAACACGTTGAAATGAAGACGATCTTTGGCGCCGGGACGCCTGTCTCCGAGAAGGGCGGCCGCAAAAGCCTGCCCCTCAGCATTAATCAATATCGCCACCAGCACCGAAACACAAAAGGACACCGCATCGTCAAAATCGACACTCCCTGGGTGCAGAATAAAGGGAATGGGAAAAAGCGGTCGCGCTTCCATCAAGCCGTCAAACCTCCTGTCTACCCCTCAAAGAGGAAGGCAGGAAGCTCTCTTCCTGCCCTCCATCAGACCAAGGCGCCATGCACCCGGCCATCATCGAGACTCTGTCTCTTGGGAATCCTACCCCATGGGACGTTCCCGCAACCGTCCCATGGGATCACCCATCATGCCGTTTCGCCGGCTGCCATGGGCCGCTTCGTCAAACGGCACACAATCACGGCGATCACCAGCACGATACCGGAAAGATAGAACGCCCAGTTCAGGCTGCCGGTGATGTCCTTGATGGTCCCACCAAGGCGCGCCATGAAGAACCCGAGACCCCAGCCGATGAACACCAAACCGTAGTTGAACCCCAGGTTCTTCGGACCAAAGAAGTCCGCGGTGAAGGAGGGCATCAAAGCCAGCCCGCCGCCGTACTGCCAGTAGGCAATGCCCACCGCCAAGAACAAGAAGAACAAATTCTTCGAAGCGATGATAGCAGGCAGCCCAAACAGGCACAAGGCCGAGACCAAACAATTGAGGGAGTAGGCATTGGCCCGTCCGATCTTATCCGAATACAGCCCTGTACCCACACGTCCCACGGCGTTGATAAGGCCACCATAGGAGGCGAGAATCCACGCGTTGGCGGCAAAGAACGGATTGCCTTTGGCCGCTTCGGCAAGGATCTTGGCAGCATTGGCAATGATGAGAAGACCCGATTGGGTCGTGCCAATGAACATGAACACCAAGGCATAAAACTGCCATGTCTTCACCATGTCGCTCGCCACCCAGTCCACCTTGGTGATACTGGGCGTCGGTCCAGCTTTGACGGGAGGTGCCGGAGGCACATACCCTGGCGGAGGCCATGCCAAGAGCTGACCGGCGATGATCGTCACGGCGGCAAACATGATCCCCAAGAAATAAAAGCTGTACGAAAGACCCCCCGATTTAATGAGGTAGGCCGCCAGAGGAGACACGTACAAGGCCGCCCCGCCGTAGCCGCCGACCACCAGCCCTGCAATCAATCCGCGTTTGTGCGGACCGAACCACTTGAGGGCCGCCGGCGTGGGCGCGGCGTAGCCGATACCCATACCAATACCGCCTAAAACCCCGAACCCGATGATGAGGCCCGTGTAACTCTTCAAGAAACCGGACAAAAGACAACCTGCGGCCAGGAATAAACCGCCTGTGGTCGCCCCCACCTTAGGACCGAATTTGTCCTGAATCCGACCTCCGGGGATCATCAAAAGGGCAAAAATAATGACGCACAAAGAAAAGGGCACCGAGGCCTGGGCATTGTTCAGATAAGTCCAGCCTTCATTAAGGCCGGTCATCGGCTGCCCGACCATTTTTTCATTGATGAGTTCCTTTGCCCACACACTCCAGGCATAAAGGATACCCAAACACAGGTTAATGGCGGTTCCCGCAAACGTGACCACCCACGCTTTTCCTGGAACTTTATCCGCCATTTCTCTTCCTCCTTCCCTTCCACGCTAAGGGTTCTTCACCGAGATCTTGTTTGGCCTCCCGGGACCATGCCTTTCATCGCACGCTTCCTGAAAGGAACCGGTCTGCACACAAAAAATCCTCGCAGGTAAAAAGAACCAATGGGTCAGCGCCATACACCTTGGGAAGGAACACTGGAAGGAATATTCACTGGTTGTTCCGTAGGAACAGGGTCAGGAGATCAACCACGAAGGAAAAGCCCTCGCACTGCCAATGGGCTCCAGCGAAGCCGTTGTCCCGTGCTTAAGTGTGCTTGTGGAACATGCATATCCATTGTCACAGAACGAAGTAAAATGATTTTGAAGACACCAAATAAAATTACCTCTTGAGTCCTCGGCTCCTCCTCCGGACTCGGTCGTATCCTCTTTTCTCACCCCCTTTCCACGAAAACGCTCGCCGTTCAGCCCTGCTGATGGATAGAACCATAACACGCCGTGACCATGGGGAGACCGGACACAATGTGTTGCCGCAAGAGAATGGAAGAGGACGATACACCGTTTGGATAAGCAATGTATGTAGGACGCAGGACGATTCGAAGGTAGTTTATCCCAAAGAGCTGCCGGCAAGTCAAGCCGAAAAATGGGGTAAGCCCTAACCGCTAGAGGATTCCTTTTTTGCTGGATTCCTTGCGTGCCTTATGACAGATAACAATGCGCACCGGTGACGGCATGCAAGCATCCAACAACTGAGCGAAGCCCCTCAGCAAAAGGCACTGAGGAGAGATTCGTTGTCCACGGCCCCGAGGAACTGCGATCTGCTTCCCATCTCGAGAAAAAGGTCGTTATGAATGCCTTGCCTCGCTTCCGGATCTGCGGCGATCAGGCCGTCTCCATCGAACTCGGGAACGGCATCGATGTGGGGGTGAACCGTCGGGTCCATGCCCTGCATCGAGCAATTAAAAAGAAATCCATGCCCGGGATCCTTTCCTTGAACCCGACATATCGATCCCTGTTTGTTTTCTACGATCCAGGGTTATGTTCTTTCGAACGGCTTATCTCGGTTTTTCAGGAGGTCTTAAGCCATCTTGAGGACATGGATCAGGGTTCGAGTGCCTTGGTGGAAATTCCCGTGTGCTACGGGGGCGATCTGGGGCCGGATCTCCCTGACTTGGCCGCTTTTCACGGCTTTACCGAGCAAGAGGTTATCCGAAGACACACAGATCGCTCTTACCACGTGTACATGATTGGCTTCACACCGGGATTCCCGTACTTAGGTGGACTTGACCCGGCACTTGCAACGCCGAGAAAACCGACCCCAAGAGCCAAGGTGCCGCCCGGGAGTGTGGGCATCGCTGAACTGCAAACGGGGATTTACCCCATTGAAAGCCCCGGGGGGTGGCAGATCATCGGCAGGACGCCGTTAAAACTCTTCGACCTGGACCGCGACCCGCCTTTCTTGCTGGAATCGGGAATGACGGTGCGCTTCCGGGCCATTTCTCGAGAAGAATATGAAAACCTTGCACGTTGAAGATCCAGGACCTCTGACAACGGTGCAGGACGGCGGGCGTTATGGTTTCCAAGATAAAGGGGTTCCCGTTTCAGGGGCTATGGACCAAGCGGCCTTGGGACTGGGAAATCTCCTTGTGGGAAACACGCCTGGAACGGCCGCACTGGAAGTCTTTTGGGGAGGATTCCGCGCACGGTTCTTATCCCCTTGCGTGTTTGCCGTGACCGGCTTCGACCCTCGGGTGACCCTCAACACGAAATCGGTCGATCCTTGGAGCGCCTGTTCGGCACTGCCTGGCGATGTTCTCACCGTCGAAGCCGGAGACGGAGGTCTTTGGCACTATGTATGTCTGGCTGGTGGGATTCAGGTCCCGCTGGTTCTCGGCAGTCGGTCGACCTACCTGAGGGGGCGCCTCGGCGGGCTTGAAGGGAGGAGTCTCAGGAAAGGGGACATTTTGGAGACGGGCTCAAGGGCGCAACCGGCCGTCGGCCGCATCCCTGAGCGCCTGCGCCCATCCTATGCTCGCCACCCGACGGTTCGCGTGATTCTCGGACCCCAGGACGATGCCTTTGCTCAAGAATCCATCGACGAGTTTCTCACCACCCCATATCGGGTCACACCGCGAAGCGATCGCATGGGCATGATGTTAGATGGGCCGCGACTGAAACACCGGCGTTCGCCCGATATCGTGTCTGAAGGGCTGGCTTTCGGGGCCGTCCAAGTGCCCGGCGAAGGTCTCCCCTTCGTGCTCCTGGCGGATCGCCCGACCACAGGGGGATACACCAAGATCGCAACAGTTTTTTCTTGCGATCTCCCGCTGTTGGTCCAAACGGTCCCAGGCCGTTCGGTTCGCTTTCAGGCCGTCGACCTCTTGGAGGCGAGAGAGCGCCTCCTAAGACGCAATTTTCTCATTCGACGTTTTCTGGAACGCAGTGGACAGGGGAGTGTGCAAAACCATGAAGATCGACATCAATTGTGATATGGGAGAGAGCTTCGGCTCCTACACCATGGGAAACGATGCCGAGGTCATCAAATCCATCACTTCAGCCAACATCGCCTGCGGCTACCACGCAGGAGACCCTTTGGTCATGGGAGCGACCGTCCGTCTTGCCGTTAACCATGGCGTGGCTGTGGGCGCGCATCCCGGGTTTCCCGATTTGATGGGATTCGGGCGACGGGCCATGGAAACGTTTCCTGGAGAGGTCACACATTACGTCCTGTACCAACTGGGAGCCCTCAGCGGATTGGCCCGGGCCTGCGGCGCCTCGCTGCAGCACGTCAAACTCCACGGCGCTCTGTACAACATGGCGGCTTCCGACGAGCGCTTGGCCCGCGAAGTGTGCGACGCCGTCAAGCTTTTTGATCCCCAATTGATTGTGGTCACGCAACCCGGGAGTGTCCTGGCGCGTACGGCGGTCATGGAAGGTCTTGTCGTCGCTCGGGAATTTTTTCCGGATCGGGCTTATTTGGATAACGGAGCCCTGGCACCCCGTTCAATGGCCGGGGCCGTGATTCACGATCCGGAAACGGTCCGGCAACGAGTGCTGGAACTCGTTCGCGAAAGGAAAATCCGATCCATCACCGGCCGGGAAATCCCAATGGAAGCAGACACATTATGCGTTCATGGAGATACGCCTGGGGCGTCCCGACTGGCAGCCACCATTCGAGAGACTCTGGAAAATTCCGGTCTTGAGGTTGTGCCACTGTGTCGGCTTCTCGCCAGAGATCAAAAGGGGCGCCACGACGAGGCCGATCCTTTTGATTGCCCTTTGCCCTAGATATGTGACAAAAGCAACAATTTTTCCGGGACAGGCCGGATCTCAGTCAGCATCGGTCGGTTATCGACTCCTCACGCAAAGGACGTTATGATTCCACGCTCTCGCAAGCTCAAGAGAGGATGGGTCACGGGATGGTTCTTTTGGTCAACCCAATAGCAACGGAGGAACGACTATGGCGAGGACATTGGTCATGGCTTTGTGCGCCCTAGGTCTTTTGACGGCAGGCTCGGTCTGGGCGGCCGATGTGGTTAAAATGAACCTCAACGCCATCTACCCCGCCAGCAATTTCCACTCTCAAGGCGCGGAAGAGTTTGCCAAGCGCGTCAAAGAATATACGGGGGGAACTGTGGATATCGCGGTGCACGCCGGTGGGGCGCTTGGATTTAAGGGTCCGGAATTGCTGAAAACCGTAAAGGACGGCACTGTCCCAATGTCGGATATCCTTATGGGGGTGGTCCAAGGAAGCGAAAAAGTTTTCGGAATCAGTTCCTTGCCCCGAATAGTAAAATCGTACGAGGAAGCTTACAAGCTGTACGAGAGTTGCAAACCCCTGTATGACAGAGCAGCCGCCAAATGGAATCAGAAGATCCTTTACGTGGCCCCGTGGCCGCCCAGTGGTCTTTTCACCACAAAGGAAATCAGGACGGCTGCTGACATCAAAGGGACAAAGACACGCACCTACGACAAGAACGGCGCGGATTTCTTGGCCAACCTCGGGGGCAGCCCGATGTCTCTGCCATGGGGTGAGGTCTACGCGGCTCTGCGTACCGGCATGATCGATTCGGTCCTCACCTCCGCCGTTTCGGGGCGCGATGCCAAGCTTTGGGAGGTCCTCAAATACTTCAAGAAGATCGACTATGCCTACCCGCTCAACATGGTCGTCATCAATTTGGATTATTGGAAGGCTCTGTCCGCGGATCAAAAGGCGGCTATGGAAAAGGCGGCTAAGGAACTTCAAGACATCCAGTGGAAGAAATCCGCCGATGACAACGAGGAGTCGCTCAAGACCATTGCGCGCAACGGGATGATCATCAGCGACACGGATGCTTCTCTCGGTGCGGAACTCGACCAGGCCGCGGATACCATCATCAATGGGTTCCTTGCTGAGGCTGGGGCGGATGTGGCCGAGATGGTCAAGGATTTCCGTAAAAAGAAGTGAGGAAAGCCTGAAACCCTCCATTTTCCCATGCCGGCCGGCTCGAACGCCAGAAGTGTTCGGGCTGGGCGGCGTTGCCCCGCAAGGGGAAGCTTCCCGAATCAGGGCAGTAAATGGAGAACTCACCCCTCCCAAGCCGCTTCCCGTGTCATGCCGTAGATCGCACCAATGACACTTTGTTTTTCGAAGATGAACTCATGACGGCAGGGCGAAAATGGAAAAGATGATTCGTCTTATCAACAGCTTGTCTCTAAAAGCCGCGTTATTTTCATCCGTAGCGATGATATGTATTGTCTCCCTCATTCTTTTAGAAGTGTTCTTTAGATCCTTTTTGAACAGCTCCACAATGATATCCGACGAATACAGTGCTTACCTGTATGTTTTTCTTGTTTTTTTGGGCTTGGCCTACACCTTGGCGACGGATGGTCATATCCGTGTGAAAGTCATTCTCTCCCGTTTAAACCCTCGAGCGCAGTCCCTCTTGGATCTTGTCGCCACAGGAATGGGCCTGGCCTTGACGGGCTTCGCCTTCGTCTTTTCCATTGCTCTTGTGGTGGAAGCTTACCGCCTTGGCATGGTTTCCGAAACTCCCTCGCAAACGCCCATGTGGATCCCCCAACTGGCCGTTCCTTTTGGCCTCGCGCTTCTCATGGGGCAGTTGATGGCCCATGGGGCTAAGGCGCTTCGCCGATGGATGGCATCGCGCACTGGCCCCTGAAGCACCATCACTTCAGAAAAATTGCTCTCACTGGAGGATGTTGCTGATGATTAATGATCCCTTGTTGCTTTCCTTGGTAACCTTTTCAATTATGTTTCTGTTTTTGCTGTCGGGCTTGTGGATCGGTTTTTCTCTGATGGCCGCTGGAATTGCGGGAATGCTCCTTGCCAATTTGCATCTTCCCCCCGGGTTTTCCGTATGGACCAAAATCGGAAACCTTCTTGTCAACTCCATGTGGAACAGTGTGAACTCATGGTCTCTCACCGCTCTGCCTCTTTTCGTCTTCATGGGAGAACTGCTCCACCGAACGGCCGTATCGGACAAGCTTTTTAACGGACTGATCCCATGGCTCAACCGCATTCCTGGAAGATTGCTCCACATCAATGTCTTCGCCTGTTCCCTTTTTGCGGCCGTCTCGGGATCCAGCGCCGCCACAACGGCCACAGTAGGAAAAATCACCCTGGACGAACTCACAAAGCGCGGCTACAGCGAGTCTCTCGCGCTGGGGTCCTTGGCCGGAGCGGGGACACTGGGATTCATGATCCCCCCTAGCTTGATCATGATCATCTACGGGATCCTATCCGACACGTCCATCGGACAGCTCTTTATCGGGGGAATTCTTCCTGGGTTGATGCTCGCAGGTTTGTATTCTTTGTACATTGCGGTGCGGGCGATCATCACTCCGAGCGTGGTGCCGCCTGGAAAGGAATCCTACTCATGGTCCCAGCGTCTTCAATCTTTGGCGGATCTTGCCCCTGTGTTGTGCCTCATCGCTGTTGTGCTCGGTGGCATTTATCTTGGCTATACAACTCCAACCGAGGCCGCCGCCATCGGCGTTTTAGGGGCCTTCGTGTTGGGTGGGCTTTTCCGCACCTTCAATTTTCAGGTCTTCAAGGATGCCCTCTTAAATGCGGTGCGGACATCGACCATGATCACGTTTATTATTGTCGGGGCGGCTTTTTTGAGTCAGGTGGTTGGTTTCCTTGGAATCACCACAGCCGTGAGCCGTTTCATCGCTGAGCTCCGTCTCTCCCCATATATGCTCATCTTCATCCTGGGGCTGATGTATCTTTTCCTTGGAATGCTCCTTGATGGCATCTCTTTGGTCGTCATGACCTTGCCCATTGTCCTGCCGATGGTGGTCGGTGCCGGATTTTCGCCCCTTTGGTTCGGCATCTTTTTGGTCTTTATGGTGGAGCTCTCCCAAGTCACCCCACCGGTAGGGTTCAGTATTTTTGTCCTCCAATCCATGAGTCACAAGGACGTGCCGTTTATCCTTAAGGCCACGTTCCCCTTCTTCATGATTATGATTCTTGCCGTTGTCCTAGTAACGGTTTTTCCGCAAATTGCTCTGTTCCTCCCCCAGAAAATGGTCGGCTGAATTCGATTCACCGAAAGATGGAGAAACGATTGACACCGTAAATCCTTTGGATTACAAGCCGCTGTGACAGTAAAGGATCTCCCGTGAGACTCTCTTTCGGCGACGGTTAATGGGTTCTCGCGAGCATTGGGTCAAGCGCTGTGTGTTTTTCTGGGAGACCGCCTTTCATGAGTGAGCAGTGCCGGCCTCAAACTTCGGACGGCTTTGAAGTCCCCCACGTCCGAGTGTTCCTCCGACGATTTCTCTCCGGGACCTTGCGCCACAGTCGGTGTTTCAAGGAATTCCATGCACTACAGAGGAGGCCCCATGCGATCCATCCATGTGGACAAAATAGTTCAAGCTGTGCGAGATTTGGCCATCCGCGCGAATACCGAGCTTGGCGACGATGTGTTGCGCGCCTTCCAAGCGGCTCTTGAAAAAGAAGAATCCCCCACAGGCCGCGACATTTTAAAGCGTTTGATCGAGAATGCGCACATCGCTCGTACGGAAAAAATCCCCATGTGTCAGGACACCGGTTTCGCCGTCGTCTTTGTGGACATGGGCCAGGAGGTGCACATTGAGGGTGGATCATTACGCCAAGCTATTGAAGAAGGGGTCCGTCAGGGATATCGCGACGGGTATTTGAGAAAGAGCATTTGTCATCCCTTCACCCGCCAGAATACAGGCGACAACACCCCTGCCATCATCCACATTGACCTCCAGCCGGGAGACCATTTCCACCTGACATTTGCACCCAAAGGGGGCGGCAGTGAGAACATGAGCCGAGTGACCATGCTCACTCCTGCCGTGGGTGTCGAGGGAGTGAAGGATTTCGTGATTCAGCGGGTCAAGGAATCCGGCCCCAACCCATGCCCGCCGACCATTGTGGGCGTAGGCATCGGAGGAACTTTCGAGCAGGCGGCCATCTTGTCCAAGAAGGCGCTGTTGCGTCCTCTGGGCAGTCTCAATCCGGATCCTGAACTCCAAGCCTTGGAATCGAATTGGCTCGAAGCCATCAACCGCCTGGGAATTGGTCCCCAGGGCCTAGGAGGCCGCATCACGTCCCTCGCCGTGCACATCATGATGATGCCCTGCCACATTGCCAGCCTTCCTGTGGCTGTGAACATTCAGTGCCATGCGGCCCGACATAAGGAGATCTCTCTATAGTGTGCTGGTTGTGAGGCCGTGAGCCTCAACCGTTTCGCCGCGCGCTGCCCGCGCAAAGGAGATTGTCCATGATAGCTGATGCGATTGTTCTCCAAACCCCGCTCCGTGAAGAGGACGTGATGCGTCTCAGGATCGGGGATCGCGTCTTATTGAACGGTCTGCTCTACACGGCTCGGGACGCGGCCCACAGGCGCCTCGTCGAACTCCTGAACCACGGGGAGCCCCTGCCTTTCGACTTGTCGGGACAGGTCATCTACTACGTCGGCCCGTCCCCGGCACCTCCTGGAAGACCTGTGGGGGCCGCGGGGCCAACCACCAGTTACCGCATGGATGCCTATGCGCCCCTTCTCATCCGCCATGGACTTCGGGGAATGATCGGCAAAGGAGCCCGCAACGACGCCGTCAAAGAAGCGATGCGGCAGTATAAAGCCGTTTATTTCGCCGCCATTGGGGGCGCGGGGGCTTTGATGGCCCGAAGCATTCTCTCGGCGGAGGTTATCGCCTATCCCGAACTCGGCCCGGAGGCGGTGAGACGCCTCCACGTCAAAGATTTTCCAGTGATCGTGGCAAACGACGTTCTTGGCGGCGACCTCTATGAAGAAGGTGTCCGCCGTTACGCACGCACGGCGTGATTTTTACCGACCTTTGGCCCTGGCGCCTGTTCCTTAGGAGGGTAGCATGACGGTTCGGGCTCCGGGCGCAATTCTCACCTGACGAGGAGGTTTCCTATGAAGAAAGTCGTTTTTCAACCCAAGGTCCGCTATAAGATGCATCCAGGCTATTTGGCCTGGATCCTCCATCGCGCCACGGGGATCCTTCTTGGTGCCTACCTATTTCTCCACATTTGGGTGATCCACCACCTGGCACAGGGGGAGCAGGCCTTCAACGAGGTCATGGCTGTTGTCCAATCCCCGCTTTTCCACCTTTTGGAAATCGGTCTCCTCGCCACCGTCGTTTATCATGGATTGAACGGCCTGCGGGTCGTTTTCATTGATTACGGCAACTTGGCCAAGCGGGAAATCATGCGAAAGGCGGTCTATGCGGTTCTCGGCGTCTCTGCCGTGTTGGTGGCCGCAGGGGCAATCCCGATGCTTCGGCTGGCACTCGGCCTCTAAGAGGAGGAACACACCATGTTGGGGAAATACTTCGGCTCCGGTCGGTCTGGCGCTTTTGATTGGTTTTTTCAGCGGGTTTCCGGAGTGGCCCTGCTGATCACCCTTTTCCTGCATTTTTGGGTGCTCCACTATGCCACTGAAGGGCCGGTCACTTACCAAAAAGTGATGGCCCGAATGGTCTCCCCAGCCTGGAAAACCCTAGACATCGCGTTTTTGATTTTCGCCGTCTATCACGCCATGAATGGGTTCAAGATGATTATTGACGACTACGTGCACTCGCCGGGCCTTCGGGCCGTCCTTGTGGGAGCTCTGTGGGTTGTGGCCATCGGTTTTTTCGGGCTGGGCATCCTGACCATTGTCACCCTCAAAGTGCACGCCTAGCGGCAAAGGAGCGAGCGGAACCATGGGAGATATTCCTGTCACAGTCCATAAACATGATGCTCTGATCGTGGGGGCTGGGGGCGCAGGACTTCGAGCGGCCCTGGAAGCTTCTAAGTCCGTGAATACTGCCGTGATCAGCCAAGTCTTTCCCACCCGATCCCACACGGTGGCGGCGCAAGGGGGTGTCGCGGCGTCCCTGAGTAACGTGGAACCGGACGATTGGGTCTGGCACATGTTTGATACCATTAAGGGCAGCGATTACCTTGGCGATCAGGACGCCATCGAGCTCATGTGCCGCATGGCACCGGAAGTGGTCATCGAATTGGAACATATGGGCATGCCCTTCAGCCGTCTTCAGGACGGAAAAATCTTTCAACGTCGTTTCGGCGGACACACCAAGAACTTCGGCAAGGAAGCCATTTGCCGCACCTGTGCGGCGGCGGATCGCACCGGGCATGCAATGCTTCACACGCTTTACGAACAGTGCGTAAAAAACCAGGTCATTTTCTACAACGAGTTCTTCGCCTTGGAACTCCTCATGAACGAGGGGCATGTGGTGGGTATCCTCGCCTGGGACATTGCCAACGGCGGCTTTCACATCTTTCACGCTAAGGCCACGCTGTTCGCCACAGGAGGCTACATCCGCGTCTACAAGACCAACTCCAACGCTCACATCAACACGGGAGATGGGCTTTCACTGACGTTGCGAGCCGGTCTGCCCGTAGAAGACCTGGAATTCGTCCAATTCCATCCTACCGGTATCTACGGGGTCGGAAACCTCATCACTGAAGGGGTGCGTGGCGAAGGCGGCTATCTGCTCAACAAGGACGGCGAACGCTTCATGAAGCGCTACGCGCCTACTGTCTGGGATTTGGCCTCCCGGGATGTGGTGTCCAGAGCCATGGCCGAAGAGATGCGCCAAGGTCGAGGCTGCGGTCCCAAAGGGGATTACATCCTGCTCAAGCTGGATCATATCGGCGCGGAACTCATCCACGAACGTCTCCCGGGCATTTGGGATCTGGCTTACGTGTTCGCCCATGTGGATTGCACCAAAGAGCCCATACCCGTGACCCCGACGGCCCACTATTCCATGGGGGGAATCCCCACAAACCGATTTGCGGAAGTGGTCATCGGGAACATGGAGAAACCCGAAGAACCGGTCAAGGGCTTCTACGCTGCGGGCGAAGCGGCCTGTGCCTCGGTGCACGGCGCCAATCGCTTGGGATCCAACTCTTTGCTGGACATCATGGTTTTCGGCAAAGTGGGCGGTCAACGCATGGCTGAATTTGCCGAATCCCTTCCTGAACATGTGCCTCTGCCGGAAAATCCCGGCCGTAAAGGCATAGAAGAAGTGAAAAACCTCCTGAACGGGAACGGACCGGAACGTATGGGGTCCATCTGGGATGAACTCAAGGAGTCCATGGAATTCAACTGCGGCGTTTTCCGCACCGAAGAAACCCTGACAACCCAGCGACAAATACTGAAAAAGCTCTGTGAGCGGTTCAAGAAGGTCGGCATTGCCGATAAGGGTCTGATCTATAACCTGGATCTCATCGAAACGTTAGAACTTGGCCATATGCTGGATTTTTCCAAAGCCATCGTGGAAGGGGCGTTAGCCCGCCAGGAAAGCCGCGGCGCCCATTACCGCGACGACTATCCCCACCGGGACGACGTCCAATGGCACAAGCACACCCTGGCCACAATGGACGAGGAGGGGACCATATCTCTCGACTACAAGCCGGTTCGCATGAAACCGCTGACGGTGCCGACTTTCGAACCCAAGGAGCGCGTTTATTAGCAGCGTGGATGAAAAGGGTCGGATTCCAGGATCAGAGCCCCGCGACGGACCGGCCCGTGGGCGCGCAGGCGCCCTAATGAGCTTCCCAACGTCTCGAATGGGAATCGCCAAACGAACTGATGAGGAAGTCTTCCCGGACATGCTGCTTGCCCGGAGACTCTAGGCATAGTGAGAAGGATTCTCTCCGACACGAGGTGCTTGAGATGGTCAAGACGGTCACTTTCTCCATCTTTCGATACGATCCGGAAAAGGACACCCGGCCCTATTATAAAGACTACCGAGTGGAACTGCGCCGTCCCGGAATGATGGTGTTGGATGGGCTCAACCAAATCCGCTGGGAACAGGATGGCACTTTGGCCTATCGCCGTTCGTGCCGTGAAGGTGTCTGCGGTTCCGACGGACTCAATATCAACGGTGTGAATATGCTCGCCTGCATCACCCACATCGAAAGCTTAAAGGAACCGATCGTGGTGCAGCCTTTGCCGTCCATGCCGGTCATTAAGGACTTGGTGGTGGATTTTACGGACTTTTACGCCAAATACTACTTGGTCAAGCCGTATCTCATCACAAAAACGCCTCCCCCGTCGGATCGGGAACGGCTCCAGAGCCCTGAAGATCGAAAGAAACTCGACGGTCTGTACGAGTGCATCCTTTGTGCCTGCTGCAGCACATCGTGCCCTAGTTTTTGGGCGGACCCCAACTACTTAGGTCCTGCGGCCTTGCTCAAAGCATGGCGGTTCATTGCGGATTCCCGAGATGAAGGGGCTGATGAACGCTTGGAAATCATTAACGACCGCGATGGGGCGTGGCGGTGCCATACAATTTTGAACTGCGTGGAAGCTTGTCCCAAGCAACTGAACCCCACGGAAGCCATTGCCGAATTGAAGAAGGCCATAATCCATCGCAAGTTCTAAGGTTCCCTCTTGTATTTCAGAATCAGGCTTGCCCTCGGCGCGCTGAGGGCAAGCCTGCCGATGACGCCGAGACGTCTTTTTCGCACACGGTCATCCCGTTTCCCGCTGCCTTTTGGAGAAACCCACGGTCGTGCCGTGCCGTTGATGTTTATGGGCCGCTCAGTTAGATATTCTATTAGGGTTCATTTAACGGCCTGGACCAAAGGCTGCGCCGGTCGGCCGCAGGCCATGGGCACAACGGCGAAGCAACGCCACTCAAGGAGGGCTCCTTATGCACACTGCCGAAGACGGAAGCCAGGAACTGAAGGATCTCCATCTCGGGCGCAAGCTCAAGGAATTGCGTGACAAGTACCGCCTGACCATTCAGGATCTGGCCGCCCGCACAGGCCTCGATCCGGAAACGCTCACCAATATTGAAAGCGGCGCCCTCGTCCCCCCGGTAGCCACGTTGCTCAAGTTGGCCAAAACCTTCCAAGTCGGACTCGCATATTTCTTTGAAGACCAACCCGCAGGTGTCAAGATCTCCCTCACCCGAAAAGCGGATCGCAAACGGCTGGAAAAGCGCCCGCATCACATGGCCGGAGAAGTCACCTATGTTTACGAAACGCTTGAAAACCGAAAACCCGATAAACACATGGAACCCTTCCTTGTGGAGTTTCCCACCATGGCTACGGAAGACATGGTCTTTGTGAGCCATGAGGGTGAAGAGTTCGTGTATCTCATGGAGGGGTGTTTAGAGTTCCGAACGCCTGACCGTGTGGAGATCCTGGAACCCGGGGACAGCATTTACTTTGACTCTGAGGTGAGTCACAGTTTCCGAGGCGTGGGGGGGACCACAGCCAAAGCCGTGGTCGTGGTCTGGAACCGCCCGTAAGATTCTCAAGGATGACAATCATGATCGAGGTGCGATTTCACGGACGTGGCGGTCAGGGCACGGTGGTGGCCTCCATCCTGATGGCCAAGGCCTTTTTTCAGGCGGGATATTTCGTGCAAAGTTTTCCGCTCTTCGGAGTGGAAAGGCGCGGGGCGCCCGTAGAAGCCTACCTTCGATTGGACAAGACGAAAATCCTGATCCGGACCAATGTCTATACACCTGATCACGTCGTGGTTTTGGACCCGTCCTTGCTGACGGCCGTGGACGTGACTCGGGGCCTGAAACCTGGAGGTTGGATTCTGGTCAATGCCCCGCAAGAGAGCGTCATTCCAGGGGAATTCTCGTCCTATCGTCTGGCCACGGTGGATGCGACGCGTATCGCCCTGAAGCATGCCCTAGGCACCCGCACCCATCCCATCGTGAACACAGCCATGATGGGAGCTTTCGCCCGGGTGTTGGGGGAACCCCCTCTGGAGGCGGTGGTCCATGCCATTCGAGAAGAAATCCCCATAAAGCCCGAGGCCAATATCGCCGCAGCTCGGGAAGCCTACGACAATGTCATTTTTATCCAAGCGCCGCCGGACAAGGGGGTTCAGCTCGCGGCCACGGCAATCCCCTCACCGGTCGCCTCCTGACAACATCGAAGTGAGAGGTTCCTATGGAGAATCGTCCCGTGGTTTCCGTGTCGCTCCCCTTCATCCCACGGTCCAGCACGACGACTGAGAGCAATAAGACCGGATCGTGGCGATTTCTCCAGCCACGCTATGATGAAAAAACGGCGCCGTGCAGTGCGGCCTGCCCTGCCGGTGAAGACATTGCTCGGGTGGAAATGCTTGTATCCCAAGGCCTTTTCAAGGAAGCCTGGGAAACAATCCTGCAGGAAAATCCTTTTCCCGGCGTGTGCGGCCGGGTGTGTTTTCATCCCTGTGAAACTGTGTGTAACCGGGGACCTTTTGACGAAGCCCTTGCGGTTCATATTGTGGAACGCTTCGTCGCGGACACGGCCATGCGCTACGGGCTGCGCCCGGAATCACCACAGCTTCCGCCCAAAAAGGAGCGCGTGGCCATCGTCGGTGCCGGCCCGAGCGGCCTTGCCGCGTCCTATTTTCTTGCCAGGATGGGGTATTCCTGCGACGTCTTTGAATCGCGTACCGAACCGGGGGGACTGCTCCGCTGGGGGATCCCGCCCTACCGACTTCCTGAGTCGGTCCTCCGATGGGAAGTGGAGCACGTGCGTTCTCTGGGCGTGCACATCCAATGCGGCCAAAGAATCTCAGAGGATCTCTTGAAACAGCTCCGCCAGCGCTACGCTGCGGTTTTTCTCGGGTGCGGTCATTACCGGGACAGCATGCTGGGCATCCCAGGGGAAGACCTGCCGGGAGTGGAACATGGCCTGCCGTTTTTGGAACGGGTGCGATCCGGCCAATTCCCGTCTTTGTCCGGAAATGTCGTCATCGTGGGAGGCGGTAACACGGCCATCGATGTCGCGCGTTGCGCTCTGCGACTCGGCGCTCGGCCGATCGTCCTTTACCGTCGACGCCGCCAGGATATGCCGGCCTTCGGCCACGAGGTGCAGATGGCTGTGGAGGAAGGCGTGGAAATCATGGAGCTCTGGAGCCCGGTAGAAATCACCGAACACCCTGGCGGGCTTCTGCTCACGGCGCAAAAAATGGAAGTGGTTTCAGAAAAAGGAGGTCGTGCCCAGGTCCAAGCGGTCCCCGACCGCACCATCGAAATTGTCGCGAAGAAAATCTTTAAAGCTTTGGGCAACACCGCGGAAGAGCCATGGCTGAATCCCCCTTCGGAGGCCAGTCCGGAAACCCTCCGTTTGGCCAACACAGTGCTGATGCGTGACCCCGACGGATCTCTTCTGGTCTATGGCGGAGATCTGGCGGCTCAAAGCAAATCCGTGGCCCACGCCATCGGTTCGGGAAAAGAAGCTGCCATTGCTTTGGATGTCTTTTTCCGTAACGGCTGGGACACCGTATCCGCCCACATTGACCGTTGCCGGGTCGGGCCGGGGCCTGCCTTGTCCATGGAAATCCATCTCGGAGGCGACCGCTGCCGTCGAAACTCCCACGTGGTGGCTTTCCAAGAAATCAACACGGACCATTTCCTTTACAGCCCCCGCATTGTGCAACCACGGTTGCTCAAAGAGGAACGGTTGCAGGGTTTTGCAGAAATTGACCTCAAGATCTCGGCCGCCTTGGCCATTCGGGAAGCGGAACGATGCTTCAACTGCGGCATCTGCAATCAGTGCGACAACTGTCGATTGTATTGTCCGGATCTTGCTGTCTGCAAAGATGCCTCAGCTCAAGGACGCCACATCAACTTGGATTACTGCAAAGGGTGCGGTGTGTGCGTGGTGGAATGTCCTCGAAACGCCATGTCGCTGGTGGAAAACACTACGGGAGATCGTCCATGAAAAAAGTGGTGGAAGGCAGCCACGCCGTTTCAGAAGCCGTCCGGCTGTGTCGCGTTCAGGTGATTTCGGCATACCCCATCACTCCCCAAACCCACATTGTGGAAATGCTTTCAGAGTTTTGCTCGGACGGGTCACTGCCTGCCAAGTTCCTGCGTGTGGAAAGTGAACACTCGGCCATGGCGGCCCTCATCGGGGCGGCCTCCGCCGGGGTGCGCACATTTACCGCCACTTCGTCCCAAGGGTTGGCCCTCATGCATGAACTCCTGCACTGGGCTTCGGGAGCCCGACTGCCCATTGTTATGGCCGAAGTCAACCGGGCTCTGGCGCCGGGTTGGAACATCTGGACCGATCAGACCGACAGCCTGGCCCAAAGGGATACAGGTTGGATCCAGATCTACTGCGAAGACGCCCAGGAAGCCTTGGACTCCACCATTCAAGCCTACAGGTTGGCCGAAACGGTATTCTTGCCCGTCATGGTGATTTTGGACGCCTTCTTTCTCTCTCACACTTACGAGCCCGTAGATATCCCCGATCAAGCTCTTGTGGATCGCTTTCTGCCTCCTTTCAAGCCGGCGTTTCAATTGGACACGAACCAACCGGCCGCTTTTAACCAGCTGTCTCCCCCCAACGTGTATATGGAAATGCGTCGCGATCTGCAGGATGCCATGGAGGCGAGCAAGGACGTTCTGGAAAGGATCCATGAAGAGTTCTATTCCAGTTTCGGCAGACGCTATGGCTCTCTGGAGGCCGTGCACTGTGATGATGCGGAGATTATTATGGTGACATCGGGGACCATCACGAGCACGTGTCGACTGGTGGTGGAACACCTTCGACAAAGCGGCGAAAAGGTGGGGTTGCTTAAAATGAGGCTCTTCCGTCCCTTCCCCTACGAACAGTTGAAACAGTGGACCTTGCGTGCACAAAAATTGGCCGTCATCGATAGAAATTTTTCCTACGGGGCTTCCGGTATTTTCGCCCAGGAAATCCGAGCCGCCCTATGCAATGAACCCCGAAGGCCTCTGGTATTCGGATACGTCGCGGGGCTCGGCGGTCGGGACGTCACCCCCGAGCTCCTGGAAGACATATATTGGAAAACGAAAACCGCTCCCTTCCCGGAAGCGGAAAGCCTCTGGGTCGGGCTGCAGTAACCTTCTCCTCCGGCGTGACCGAGAGGCAGAGCTCTAAGGAGCAACACCATGGAACGGAGTGGACAGGACCGTGAATATATGTGTTCAGGGCATGTGGGATGCCCAGGCTGCGGGGCAGCCATCGCCATGCGGTTTCTCCTGAAAGCCTTAGGGGAAAAAACCGTGATGATCATTCCCGCCTGTTGTTGGTCCATTATTGCCGGGCCATACCCCCAATCGACGCTCAAGGTGCCGGTGCTCCACACGGCTTTTGAGACAGGAGGCGCCGTGGCCAGCGGCGTTCGTGCCGCTTTGGATATCAAGGGGGATAAAGAAACCACGGTGGTCACCTGGGCCGGAGACGGCGGCACCTTCGATATCGGCTTTCAGGCACTCAGCGGCGCGGTCGAACGCAACGAAGACTTCATCTATGTGTGTTACGACAACGAAGCCTACATGAACACCGGAGTCCAACGCAGCTCCTCCACACCCTACGGCGCCTGGACGACCACGACCCCAGGCCAGGAATGGAAAAAACTCCGTAAAAAGAACATCGTCGAAGCCCTTGTGGCTCATCGCATCCCCTACGCGGCCACCGCCAGCATCGCGTTTCCTGAAGACTTGATGCGCAAAGTTCAAAAAGCCAAGGCTATGAAAGGTTCGCGTTTCCTTCACATCTATGCCTCGTGCCCCACAGGATGGCGCATGCCGTCCGAATTGGCGGTAAAAATTGCCAGGATGGCTGTGCAGACGAACATCTTTCCACTGTATGAAGTCGAAGAAGGGGTGCGCTACACCATCAACTATATGCCGAAAGGTTACCTCGTGCGGGAATACTTCAAGCTTCAGGGCCGGTTCAAACACCTCAGCGAAGCGGATCTCGAAGAAATCCAGCGCATGGTGGACGAAGACTGGGAACTGCTCTTGAGAAAAGCCGGTGTGAGTCCGGGGGCCGCGGGCCCAATGACAAAACTCCGCCCTCTGACCCTGTAATGCGCCGTCAACGTTTCATCCGGACACTCCTCTGCGCGGGAAACTCGGCTGTTTCCACGGGATGCATCGCACCCTAGGGGTATTTGCCGAGGATCCCGCGTCTTGCCTTGATAATCCAATGGTACCCTGAACGCCTTATCTCGACGTGCAGAGCTTCGCAAGATTGGTTCATGCACGCCTTTCAGCCCTTTTATTTATTGCCAAAAGAGTCTTTTTGAGTAGAAAGGGCTTTTTTGCACGGGGGCTAAAGTTTTTTCAAAGGATCACCGATTCACCCTACTGGAGGACCGGAAGGCATTGTTCAGTGGACATGGGTATAGGGATACAATGAGAGATCATTTCACCGGTCGTTTTTTCAGTGGCCGAAGCGGCCGGCACAACACAGAAACGACCCTTCTTGGGGCCGGTTTAGCGGTTTTCTGGGCTTATCTTTTCTATTGCGCCACGATCTATCTCGAGTTGCGTGATCAGGTTCTGGTCGGCTGGGGGCTCCTTGCGGTCTTAGGGGCCGCCGTGCAATGGAGCGCCAAAGGGATGCCGGCGCGGGCTTTCATTGCACTTCTGGGCGCTTTTCTTTCCCTTCGATACTGGATGTTTCGAACCTTTGAAACGCTCAGCTATACCGGCCCGTGGGATTGCATCGGGATGCTTTTGCTTTACGGCGCTGAAAGCTACGGCATCGGCATCCATCTGTTGGGCCTCTTCGTCAATATCTGGCCCCTTGAAAGAAACGAGGCGCCCCCCCTTCCTGAGGATCCTCGGCAATATCCCACGGTTGACGTTTTGATCCCGACCTTTAATGAACCCGAGGAGATTGTTCGGACAACAGCCGTCGCCTGCACTTTGATGGATTACCCCAAAGAAAAAATGAAGATTTACATCTTGGACGACGGCGGAACGATTGCCCGCCGGAATGATCCCGACCCCGACAAGGCGCAAGCTGCGAGAATACGCCATGAACGACTGAAGCAGATGGCCGCCGAAATCGGCGTCCACTACATGACCCGTGAAGAGAATGGGGCCGCCAAGGCAGGGAACATCAACGCAGCCCTGCGATGTCTGTGCAGCGACGGCTCGTTTCGAGAAGAAAAGGCAAGTTTCACCTGCGTCAATCACGGCATTCAGCAAACCTGCAGCGACCTGGTCCTGATCCTGGACTGCGATCACGTGCCCACGCGGGATTTCCTGAAAAGGACCGTCCCCTACTTCCTTCAAGACGAGAAACTGTTTTTGGTCCAGACCCCGCATTCCTTTATCAATCCCAGCCCTGTAGAAAAGAACTTGGGTGTGCACGGGGTTTTGCCCGGAGAGAACGAAATGTTTTATCGACGCGTTCACCTGGGGCTGGATTTTTGGAACGCGTCTTTCTTTTGCGGCTCGGCGGCGCTCATGCGCCGATCGTGCCTTATGGAAATCGGAGGGATCCAAGGAGAAACCATCACCGAGGATGCCGAAACCGCTTTGGAGCTCCATCGCCGAGGGTACAGGAGCGTCTATCTGAGCCGACCCATGGTCTGTGGACTTTCGCCGGAAACGTTCGAGGCCTTTATCTCGCAGCGAACCCGATGGGCACAGGGCATGATTCAAATTCTTCTTCTCAAGAACGTGCTGCGGGCAAAAGGTCTCAGCCTCAGTCAGCGATTGTGCTATTTAAACTCATGCTTATTCTGGCTTTTCGGTTTGGCGAGGGTCACATTTTTCATCGCCCCTTTATGTTATTTATTTTTCGGTCTTCGGGTGTACAACGCCTCGGTCGTTCAAGTCATTGCCTACGCCTTGCCGCACCTGCTGGGATCGACATTCATCGCCCACTATTTGTATGGGACCGTCCGACACACTTTGTTCTCCGAATTTTTTGAGACCGTTCAAAGTTTCCATTTGCTCCCAGCCGTCCTTTCCACTTTCAAGAATCCAAGGGCGCCGCAGTTTAAGGTCACACCCAAAGGAAGCAGTCTCTCCCATGACTTCCTCAGCCCACTCGCCTATCCCTTTTACGCCATGTTGGTTCTTGCCCTATGCGGCATAGCCGCTGCCGTGTACCGATGGACTACGTACCCGCTGGAGCGAGACGTGATTGCTATCTGCCTCTTCTGGAATCTTTACAATCTCGTCATCGTTTTATTATGCCTAGGGGCTGCATGGGAAATGCGCCAGTGGCGCAGACACCACCGCGTGGTAACCCGTGAGCCGGCAATTTTGTCTCTTACGGACGGCCGGACGGTACCGGCACAAATCGTCGATTTGTCTCTCAGCGGCGTGGGTCTTTGTGTTGAGACTCTGTACACGGACAATCTGCATCAAGGGGATATCCTGATCTTGAACTCTACAGACAGCACCGGGAAAGAGTACACGCTGTCCATGAAGGTTGTTCGAATCCAGCCATCTCCCGGCAAGGCAGGCCGTGAAGTTGTCTTGGGAGGCGAATGGACCGATCAGACTGCCCAGAGCTTTGCCGAACGGGTTGGCTTCATTTACGGCGATAGCGAGCGCTGGGTCAGGTTTTGGGAATCTCGATCACCGAGTTACCTGGGGCTTTGGAAAGGCTACACCTTTTTGCTTAAAACCGGAATCTCCAAATCCCTTAAAAACTTTATGGGACTTCTTAGGATGATCATGAATTTCGCACGGAGGGCGACGACCGACCTATGGGCGCAACGTTTCAAAGGACACGAAAAGGCTTTGTGACCGGGGCAACCTGGATCTTTGTCCAGGTCATGGCGAGCTTCATGATCTCAAGTGGAACATTGGCCGCATTTTCCCCTGAACCAACGCAGCTTCGAATCGCCCTTCCCAACTTGGTTCCTGTGACCACCTACAAGCTTCAAGGGGCCTACAGCGGATTTGACGTGAGTCTTCCCGTACCCGATCGCTGGCTGATCCATGAGGCCGTCCTCACCTTCTCTTACGTGAATTCTACGGCGCTGTTGCGTGAAAACTCCCGCCTTATCGTAGAACTCAACCAGCATCCCTTGGCTCAAATCACTCTCGACCCGCTTTCTCCCGAGGGAAAGGTCAAGGTTCGCTTACCGGTGGACCTTCTCAAGCCCGGTTACAACGACCTTTCGTTTAAAGTGACCCAACACTATGTGTTGGACTGCGAAGATCCGACAGCTCCGGAGTTGTGGACAGCACTCAAGCTCGATGAAGCTTTTATCGATTGGGTCTTTTCTCTCAAGCCCATCCCCCTGCGGCTCAGCGTCGTTCCGGAAATGGTCTTTGATCCCAGAATCCCCATCCCCGAGAAGGTCCACATTGTTGTGGAGTCGCCGTCCCGGGACGATGCCAGGCGCGCCGTGCTTGCAGCTTCGGCCGCCGCCGTCCGTTTTGCCTACCGACCCGTGGAATTCACGGTCTCTGAGACATTGATGCCAGGTCGGGACAACATCGTGGTGGGCTCCGAACCCTTCTTGGCCAAGATCCTGGGTCCATCTGCACCGAAAACTCAAGGTGCGTATCTCGAGTTGCGTCATATGCCGGAATCCACTCGGGAAACGACCGGTGCTCCATCCGGCTCCGACCCGACCCATGCGATGATCCTCATCGGCGGGCCGGACGAGGCGGCGGTGACCAAGGCTTTGCACGCTTTCGCCGTCCTTTCTTTCCCGTTTCCGGATGCGGCGGCCACATCCATTGAAGAAGTCCGATTCCCTGAACGGGAGACCTATGAGGCCCAGGGAATGCTTCAGCTCAATCAAACCTACACTTTTCAGAACCTTGGCTTTCAGACGGTGACTTTCCAAGGATACAAGCCGGCTCCGGCCACCCTTCGGTTTCGCTTGCCTTCCGATATTCTCATCAAGCCTCACAAATACGCCACGCTGTCGTTGCATATCGCTTACAGCGCAGGAATGCGCGAAGATTCCGTCTTAGCACTCTTCTTCAACGGGAAGTTCTTTTCCTCTATTCCTTTAAGAGACAAAATCGGGGGGCAGTATGAGGCTTATCGGATCAGTTTCCCCACCTACCTGTTGAGGCCCGGGGACAATGAACTGGCCTTCCACGCCGTTCTGACACCACTGGTGACGGGTGAATGCACAATGATCCAAACAGGACACCTGCTGCTTACCGTCTTTGACGATTCCACATTGCACGTCCCCAACATTTCCCACTGGGCTTCCCTTCCTGATTTGAGTCTTTTTTTCAAGGACGGCTTTCCTTACGCCAAATATCCTGATGCTCGGGACACGGTGCTCCTGCTCACCCAGGCGGATTTTCCCACTGTGGAAGCTGCGGCAAACCTACTGGCTGTCATGAGCCAGAAAGTCGGCTATCCCCCGCTTGGCGTGCATGTCATGGACACGTATCAAACGACCCCCTCCACCAACACCATCGCCATCGGAACGCTGGCGTCTTTACCGAAGGATCTCCTTGAACCGGCCCCATATCATCTGATCCAACCCATTAAGGCCGCCTATCCCTTGACGTCTCCGCCCCGAGGAGAAACACCTCAAGACAATTGGTGGCTCATACGGTGGATGCGTCAGGCGCTAGGCTTTTTTAAAGGCCCCCAGACCACTCCTGTGGTGAAGTTTGCCCACACTCTGCAAACGGGGGGGCTGTCGGCACAGCGGGCGGCTTTGATGGAATATCGGCTTCCGGGAACCTCAGACCGTACACTGCTGGTACTCACCGCCCAAGAGGCTTCGGTGACTGCAAGAGCCGCCAAAGCTTTATGGAATTATGAGACCCAGGGGGCGTGCCGCGGAGATTTGGTTTTGATGGATTGGCCCGATAACAAGACACGGGTGGAGAGTCTTCAAGTCGGTCCCTCGTACCGGGTCGGGACTTTGACGCCGTTGACCAAGTTGGACTTTTTTGTTTACACGTATCCTTGGGCCTTCTTCATTTCTGTTCTCGTTGCTTTGGGTATTTTGGCGTTCCTCATATATCGGCTGCTCAGAAGATATCGCCGGAGGCGGTTGAATGTTTCGAACGCTTAAAGTTGTTTTCGTCTTCTGGATTGTTTGGACGGCGGGATTGGCGCAGGTTGCGGCCATGGACCAAGCATTGTGGGAAAGTTACCGAGAGCGTTTTATCAGCTCTGACGGCCGCATCATCGACAAAGCGAACCGGCAGATCAGCCACTCGGAGGGCCAAGGGTACGGGATGATCTTGGCTGTTTCTGCCGACGACCGGGCGACTTTCGAAAAAATTTGGCAATGGACCCGTAACAACCTGCAGGTTCGCGGGAAAGATCGGCTGTTGGCGTGGTCCTGGGGGCAACGCCTTAACGGTGAATGGAACGTGCTGGATCTCAACAATGCCACGGACGGCGACCTGCTTGTGGCGTATGCGCTCCTCAAGGCTGGAGAGCGTTGGAACGATCCCGCCCTCAGATCGGAAGCCGTGAATCTTGTCCAGGACATTAAAAAGCATGTGACGGTCAATGCGGGGGAGATCCCCGTCCTAATGCCGGGATATTACGGGTTTGATAAGGAACAGGGGCTGGTGCTCAATCTGTCCTACTACGTCTATCCCGCCTTGGAGGCGTTCGCTCGATTCGATGATCAGAACCTCTGGAGCCGGATCATCCGAGGTGGTCTTAACCTTTTGGACCGGGCGTGCCGCCCCCCATGGAATACCCCCCCTGATTGGATTTTCGTCCGCGGCGACAGTGTCGATGTCTATAAAGAAAGAAGCCCGCGATTCGGTTACGAAGCCATCCGAGTTCCACTTTACCTTGCTTGGGCCGGCCATCATGACGCGCTCAGACGGTGGGCTCCCATTCTCGACTGGTTCGAAAGGACGGGGACCCTACCCTTATGGATCGACGTTGTGGATTCGGCCATATCTCTTACTGACGCACCAGGAGGTTTTTATGCCGTATGGGCCGTAGTCGCCCGCAGCATAGGCCGGCCGAAAACGGCGGAAGATTTATGGGTTCGGGCTAGGGAAAAAGTCCCTCAAGAAAAAGATGACTATTATTCCACAAGCTTATTCCTCCTGAGTCTGGTCGGTTTAGAAAAGCCGTAGTCGGGAGAAAAACCTCCATGGCAAAGTTTTTTTTCTTAGTGCGTAAACCGGCTGACCTTTTACCAGGCGGTTCAGGCGCCGGGGAAAAGTTTCGGCTTTCCTGGCAGTGGTGGTATCTCTGGGTGTTTTTTGGCATTTTAGCGGCCACGGCGCGAGTGGCCGCCGCCCAGGAATCCAATCAAGCCGCGCTTGTCCATGTGGAACAGGGACCTCAGAGACATCTCATGGAACCGCGTTACCCCTCGGTACCCATGCGACCAGAAAGCCCACCGCTCCAGCCGCGACTCACGAGGGAGGCACCGTCGGTAGGACAGGGAACGCACGAGACCTCGTCAGACAAGGCGCAGACCCGTCTGGCCATCGCGTGGGGATTATACAATCAAGGCGAGTACGAAAAGGCCTCCAAGCTTTTTGAGTTTTTGGCAGAAAGGGAAACAGCACCCACCATTGTGGAAGAGTCCCGGCTGGGGCTGGCCTACTGCCTGCTCCGGTTAAAACGGCTGTCTGAGGCGGCGGCCCTTCTGGAAACCTTGGTGGCCCAAGGAGTACGACGTCAGGAAACAGTGCCGGCTCTGGTGGAAACCCTCCTTGCTTTGAAGCGGTATGAAGAAGCGGAGAAGTTCCTCCCCTTGCTCCCTTAAAACTTTGCGTTGGGTGATTATGAGACGCATGATTTTCGCCGCCATTCTTGTCTTGGGGCACACCCTCCCCCTGTCTTCTGCCGCCGAGACTCTACCGCCACCGAGCTCGCCCCCCCAGGTTCCGACGGCCACACCGGCAGGCCACGCGGCCGATGTCCGCACTCGAGCTGCACTGGAAATCGCATGGTGGCATTTCCGGGAGGGACGCTACGACAGAGCGCTGAACCTTTTTGACGAGCTGATGGGCACGGCCGCATCGCCCTCCCTTCGGTGGGAAGCTCAGTGGGGCAAGGCCCTGTGTTTGGATCGTCTCCAGAAACGTGACGAGGCGGCAGCCTTGATTCTTGATTTAGATAGGCAAGGCTACCGAACGAAGGACACAAAGAGATGGCTTGACGGCTATCGGCGGTCTCGGTCGGTAACACCAAGAGTTTCGTTTCAAATGGAGCTCAGGAAAGAGGCGGCGTCTGTTGCCATAGATGAGGACCCACGCGTGCTGACCCGGTTTGTGCGCCGAAATGCCAATGCCCTGCGACGATGCATAGCGCCGGAAGCTTTCTTAGAGGTCGCCAAGGCGCTTCGTCAGAAGGGGCAGAACGAGGAAGCTCGGCATGTGCTCCAACGCGTACTTGACTGTGCGGCTCACCGGTACGACCTTCGCCTAGGAGTCTATTACGAGCTTATGGAACTTGATTCCCATGAGGATATGACTCGCACAATCGAGATGGAAAAAGTTCGTCCAGGGTTGCCGGCTTCATATCTCACCGGACTTGAGACCCTGAAGATGGAAGTTCTTCGAAGACAACTCAGGACATTACCGGAACAGGCCCAGGAGACGGAAACGATCGCCGGCTTTATTCTGGAAAAAGACCCCGATGACCCGGAGGCCCTACTGAAGCTGGGCTGGTTCTATTTTCGTACGGGCCGATTCCTTGAGGCGGAAAGTCTGTTTGCGCGATGCCGCCGTGCCCGACCTGATCGTCAAGACGCCACCCTGGGGCTGGCTCACACTCTTATCTCGTTGGGAAGGTTTCGAGACGCCGAGAACTTGCTCAATGCTCTCACACCCCCTTACCCTGAGGGCCGGCAAAGCGCGCTGTTCCGTCTTCACATGGAAGAAGGCGCCTTTTTTTCAAAGGAAAAGGATTTGGCGAAGGCCGAAGCATCTTATCGACGCGCGGCATCGATCGAACCCGACGACGATGCCCCATGGCGTTCTCTGGGATGGCTGCTCCTTCACCAAGGAAGGGCATCCCAAGCCGCCGAGGCGTTTCGGCGCGCCTCTGCCGCCTATCCGACTTCTGAAGAGGCTCAAGGTTTGCTCCTATCCCTTGAGCGGTCAGGACAGTTCAGCGCCGCCTACGATTACGCGGGACAGCTCAACCGTACCGATGATCCCGAACTTCAGCAGATCGTCGCTGAGCATTACCAAAGAACCGGTAAGGTTTTGCACGCCGCATCCGTCGCCAAGGACGAAAAAAATGATCTGATCCCGTGGACGACCGCGGGAATCTCCTACGAAAGCCGTTCGGGCGACAAGGGAACCTCCCGAAAGAAAACCCTACGACTGCCTTGGAACCTTTATCTGCCTTCGAACCCCGGCTCATTGTGGACCTTGCAGATGGAAGGAATTCACCTCGACACCGGACATCCTGGATCGAACCCCTTTGTAGGCTCTTTCGGACTGCTCCCAGGCCGAAAAGTCTCCACGTCCCACTGGATCACATCCGAGTCGGTGGCTTCCCCTGCCCTAGGTTTTTCCAGGGAAGGGGCATGGAATGTTCAGGTCTCGGCAGGGTTAAGCCCATTCGGCGGACCGGTGGATCC
This sequence comes from Desulfosoma profundi, assembly GCF_055387865.1. Taxonomy (NCBI): domain Bacteria; kingdom Pseudomonadati; phylum Thermodesulfobacteriota; class Syntrophobacteria; order Syntrophobacterales; family Syntrophobacteraceae; genus Desulfosoma; species Desulfosoma profundi. The sequence continues at coordinate 952,311 of NZ_AP042420.1, forward strand.
AATGCCGGTTTTTACTCTTGAGATGAGAAACCCTCGATGGCGCTTGGAAGCTCACCAAAGATCCGTCGAAGATTCGATCCTTTCGTGGATCGGGCAACGCGATCCCTATTCGGATCGGACGTGGGGCCGTGTCCTTCAAACAGGAGGCTCCGTGTCCTGGCAGCAATCGTGGCCACGGGGCTCCTGGTTCAACATCCGCTTGGGAGCGGACCATTACTGGGGCAAGGATGTGTGGCCGAACTTTTCCATCTCAGGGGACGCTGCCTTGGGGTCCACCTTTACCCATCCCTCCGGAACCCTGTCTATCGGTGGTTTCATTTCCGCCACGCACTATGATCGGAATTCCGATTTCTATACTTTGGGTCACGGAGGCTACTTTAGCCCGTCCATATTTTTCATGGCCGGCCCCACCGTCCGTTTCCTTAAGGAAAAACACCCGATGTGGAGACTCGATGTGGAGACGGCTGCGGGTTATTTGTATTTTGAAAATGATTCGAGCCCTGTGTATCCAAGAGACGACCGTCCGGAGAGATACTCCGGCGATCGTTATTCCGGCCCAGGTTGGAGCGGATCGTTGAGGGCCATGAGATTTCTGGCGCCACGTTGGGTTGTGGGAGCCTATGTGGATGCGGACAAGACTTCCGATTATACGCGATGGTCTACCAGGGTGAGCTTGACCTGGTTTTTCGAGGAACGGGCTGGATTCGGCCACGTGGCGCCCTGGTTCGATGAGCAGTTGCGTTCTCGGGGCAGGTAGGATTTCATGATCCAAAAATACTGGCCTTTGCTGGCCTGGATCGTCTATTTGATTCTGCCGTACGACATCTTCCCCGATTTCTTCTTGGGTCCGGGATGGATGGACGACCTTATCCTGCTGGGACTGGCTTACTATTTCTCCCGCAAAGGAGTGTTCGGAAGTAAGGAAGCGACCGGGCAAAACCAGGGCACCGGGACTCAGGACGGGCCATCCGGCAGGCGCGCCGGAAATCGCACGGCTGATGAGCGGACGGCGAAAAACACGTTCAAGAACCCCTATAAAATTCTAGGGATCAATCCCGGCGCTGACCTTCAGACCATCAAGAAAGCTTATCACCACATGGCGGCCAAATACCATCCAGACAAGGTGAGCCACCTCGGCGAAGAGTTCCAGCAATTGGCCAAAGAAAAGTTTCAAGAGATCCAATGGGCCTATGAAACTTTGATGCGTGCACACCAGGAGCGACGAGCATGAACGCCGAGCCGTCCTGTCATGAAACGGTCCGAAAGGGGTACACGTTTCGGTTGGTCAACATCGAGTGCATGCCCCAGTCGGAAAATTACAACGTGATCATGGATCTTCACGAATCCATCGAAGAGCTTCTGCCCTACTGCGCCGCGGCCATTCCTGGGGCGACCTATGTGCACGGAACCGGAGTGGTGAATGTCATGGATCAAGGGCACATCGTGGGCATCTACGCAGATCGGATCACCATCACGGACGTTTCGGGGATTGAAGAAGCCCTGGCGTGGTGCGAGCGGTATTATCAGAAGATTCAAGAAATCCACCATAATCGCGACAGAATGACGCCCGTCCTGCGCACACCTCCCATGATGACTGTCCTCGACATTTACCACGCGCTTCCCAAGACCAACTGCGGCCGGTGCGGCGTGCCGACCTGCATGGCTTTTGCCGCAAAGGTTTTCCGAAGGGAAAGCTCCCTTGAGGACTGCCCGGAGGTCCTCTCGTGACTGCGCACGGCTCCGCACTTTCATGGGTTTTCCTTTACACTGTGGCCAACCGGTTCGAAGCGGACGTGCTTTCCGACGTTTTAGAAAAAAACGGTGTGCCGTTTATCGTGCGGTCCTTTGTGGAAACGGCCTACGATGGTCTTTTTGTCCCTCAGCGCGGATGGGGCCAGATCCTCGTCCCGCCTCAACACCTCTCCCTTGCACGAAAACTCGTGGCAATGGTTCTGGAGTCCCTTCCATCGCCACAACTTTATGACTCTTTGGACGACCTCGACCCTTCCTTGTGGGAGCAGCTCCTTCGCCGTGACCCTGAGGACGTGTGCCAGCGAGCCGCCGTGTCGTGGAACCCTGCGGAGCGTTCATACGACGTGCCTTTTCTTTCCGGATTGTTTCGATGCTTTCCCGAACAAAGGTTGATCCACGGGGAACCCGGTCTGGTACGAACGGCTGCAGATTTCCAAACAGGACTCGTCCTTCTCCACTATCTTCTGGAAGCGCAAGCTCTTCCTCCGGCCCAACGCTGGATCAGCGAAAAGGACATCCCGTCGGGCGGCTGGTTTTTCACCGGGCCTCACGCGTTTCCACTCAAGGCCGTTGTGGATCATGTGGCCGACGATCCTTTTCGGTTTTCCGAAGCGTGTATGGTGCTGGGCGGCGTCCCGGTGGATGCGGGCGATATGGCCTTCGAATTTGCCGTGTTGCCGCGCATCCCGTTGCAATTGATCTTCTGGCGAGGCGACAATGAATTCCCCCACTCCCTCACGGTGCGTTTCGACGCCACCATCTCCCGGCATCTCCGTGCGCTGGACACCATCTGGGCGCTGGTCAATGTGTTCGTCCGGCACCTCAAAGCCGCGTTAAAGCATTTGTGATGAAAACCGCAGCGTCCATCTGAGTCCATGGGCGCTTAACGGTTAGATCCTCGTGCCGTTCAGGTAGGCGGCGTCGAGAAGGCCCGGGACGATGGGCCGGTTGGAAACATCGGGAGGGGAAAAATCAAAGACCTTCGCAAGGAAAAGGCTGATAATTCGAAAAGTCGCCCCCCAAAGAATTTCCACGTGGACGCCGTCTTGATGCAGAAAGCAGGGGAAATCTTGTATCGGAGGCGCCACAGTGTTCTGGACTTCCGGGTCCACGTAAAGCCTATAACGGTAGTAGTGTGCCGGATCCAGAAGGCTCCTTAAGGGAATCCCCACAATGCGTTCGACTTCCCAGTTGGGCACGAACCGCTGCGGCCGGGTTATCCATGCGACCAGAGGGTGGATGACCCGAACGAACAATCGTAGTCTTTCCGGAGGGAGAGGACCGAGGAACCGAACATAGAGCGGATTGAGGCGCATTTCCTCCCAACTTTCCCGGAGCCCCGTGGCCAAATGGAGTGCCAAAAGGCGGGCCGCGTGAGGGAATCTTCGGCGCATTTCCGGCCAATAGGGCCACCGGGCCAGAGGAAGGCGGGGCAAGGTCAGAACTTTGGCCAAGATCGGATCCAGGCGCCGTTCCACCGTTCCGCCGGGGCAACACAAATCCCCGCTTTGCCGGACACGCCGGGAGCGTCGGTTGAGGATGATGCAGGGTTCCTGCGCGCACCCGTTCTCGCCCAGGTCGCACCCTAAAAGGAGCAACACACTGGAGGATGTTCCCAGTTGTTTCCAGAATTCCTCGATCGACGGATCTTTGGGGAGTGAAGGTGCCAGACGCCGAAGAACATGGTCTTGTAAGGCTTGAGGCTGTTCGAGGATTCTTTGGATCTCGGGGTTTGGACGTTGGGACTCCATAAGGATTAACCTATATGGGCATCGTATTCGGCCCATTTCTTTTCGAGGCGCCGCGCCGAAATGGGATACCGCGTTTTCACCTCCGGAGCGAAAAGGCTGAGCTTGTATTCTTCCAACATCCATCGCATTTCGTCAAGAAACTCTCGAACCTTTGCGGGCGCATCCTTCGGCAGGCTTTCGATTTCCCTGAGGTAGCGGGCAACAAAAGGGGCCACCTCAGCCCACTTTTGTCGATCCTTTTCGGGGGACACGTACGCTCGTTCGGCCCGCAAGCTCAGTCCTTTGAGATAGCGCGGCAGCTCCCGCATGACGGCGCTGCGATAGCGGCTTAAGAAATCCGGCGGCACCAGCGTATCCAGTTCTTGTTCCACCGCGTGCAATCGTTCCAGGGCCGAAGGATTATCTGCGCTTTTCCGGCGGAATTTTTTTAACTTTTCAGTGACTTCTCCCCGGGATCGGATCACCGTCATGACTTCCGACCATAATTCCTGAGCACGGGGCCCGATGTGCGCAGGCAGCTCACGGATCGCCCGCCGATATTTCCCCTCGTCGGGCGTCTGCGGGTCATGCAGATCGAAAAGCTCTCGAAGCATGTAGATTTGGGCTTGCTTTTCCGCTTCCCGGATATCGCCGAGAAAATGAACAGCCCCTGCGGGCACGGCAGTCTGACCTGCCCCGATGCGTCGGCCTGCCACAGGAAAGATCCATTCCTTCCGAAGACCTTTAAGAATCGGGGCAAAGGCCCATTGATAAAGAACGAGCAAACCGTCTCGGGTCGCTTCCCGTGCCGACTGGGGATCGGCAAAGAGCCGGATGGAGACACTTGCCCCTTCCGCATGAAGGCCGGGATAGGCGCATCGCATGACTCCATAGGCATCGCGACCGAGTTCGATCTTTTCGGGAAGGCTTCCAAAATCCCACGAGGTAAGACCGCTGCGTTCCCACTGGCGGCGGGCTTTCTCCCAGACCGCATCGTGGTGCATCCCCACGGCTCTTTCCTGCAGCGATCTTAAATCCCTTCCGGCGTGGATGACTTCCCCCTGTTCATCCACCACCTCAAAACGCATCCTCAAGTGATCGGGAAGGTTATCTCCACTCCACGTGGAGCGCGGAACGCTGATTCCGAACGTCTCATGAAGAACCTGACTCAAGGTCTCGTAGAGGTCTCCCTGTCCAAAGGGCAGGCGAAGAAAAACCTTTCGAGCTGTTTCAGACAATGGGGCCAACTGCCGTCGGACATTTTTCGGTAGGCCCTTCAGGAGGCCATGGATTTTTTCCTCGAGAAACCCGGGAACCAGCCACTCAAAGGGTTCAGGCTGCAGCCGGGGCAGCACATGAATAGGCACAGTCACCGTAATCCCGTCCGCCTCTTCGCCCGGGCAAAAGCTGTAACGCAGGGGCAGATGGAAATCCCCCACCGTGAAGGTGTCCGGATATCTTTCAAGCCCGCCCACGTCGGCTCCACCTTTTAAAAAATCCTCCTCCTTCATTCGCAGAATCGCGTCCCCACCTTGATCTTTCAGCCATTTGTCAAAGGAACGGATATCGGATATCAGGGGAATTCTCTGATCGTAGAAGGCGAAGAGATCCTCGTCGTCGATGAGAATACCCCTCCGGCGCAGTTTGTCCTCCACACCCTCGAGAGTCTCTCGGAGCTTTTGGTTGTGTTCGCGAAAACCATAGGGCTTAGGCAGATCGCCTTCCACGAGAGCCGATCGGATAAAAATTCGACGGGCCTCGGATGGGTCATAACGGGAAAAATCCACCAGGCGTTTCTCAACAATGGGAAGCCCGTAAAGGGTGACTTTTTCGTAGGCGACCACCCGACCGCGCTTCTTTTCCCAATGCGGGGACGACACATGGGATTTGGTTAAGTGTCGGCCTAAATCCTCCAGCCATGAGGCCTCGATGTTGGCGGCCATACGAGCGAAAAGGCGGCTTGTTTGAACGATTTCCGCCGCCACGATCCAGTCCCCGCCTTTGTTGAAGAGGCTGGAGCCGGGAAAGAGCATCAACTGACGGCCTTTCGAACCGACGTAAATGTTCTTTTCCTTTTTCAACGCCACGTGGCTCAAGTATCCGCATGCCACACTGCGGTGAATGGCGTCGTACGTGGCGGGCTGGTCCGCACAAGGTTCCGGGGCCGTCAGGCCAATTTCATCCATAATGGATTGAATCTCTTCAGCCACTTGAACCCATTCCCGCATCCGCCGGTAAGATAGGAAATGCTCCCGACAAAACGCCCGCCATTGTGACTGAGACACGCCGTCTTGCCGCTTTTGCTGGTAAGTTCTCCAGATGTTAAGAAGAGTCAGAAAATCCGAACGCCGATCCCGAAACCGGGCATGCATTTGATCCGCTTGTTCCTGGTGCTCGAAGGGCCGTTCCCGAGGGTCCTGAATACTCAGTGCAGCGCACAAAACCCGGACCTCGTCCAAAGCTCCTTCCCTTTGCGCTTGGATGAGCATCCGGGCAATCCGAGGATCCAGAGGGAAACGCGCCATGAGGCGTCCAAGATCTGTCAGGCGATGTTGGCGGTCCACAGCCCCCAATTCCATAAGGACCGCAAAGCCATCCTTAACGGCAGCCGGCGACGGCGGATCAAGAAATGGAAACGAACGCACATCACCGAAACGCCACGCGAGCATTTTCAAGATGACCTCAGCCAAGTTCGATCGAAGAATTTCAGGAGGCGTGAATTTGGGACGGGTAATGTAGTCTTGCTCGGAATAGAGCCGGACACACACTCCGGGTCCCGTCCGGCCGCAGCGCCCGGCCCTTTGGTCTGCACTCGATTGGGATATGGGCACCACAGGAAGGCCCTGCGTGCGGGTTCTGGGATTGTACATGGCCAGGCGGGCCAGGCCGGTGTCCACCACGCAGCGGATCCCCGGAATCGTCACCGAGGTTTCCGCCACATTCGTGGCCACAACGATTTTGTCTTGAGGGAAAGGCTGAAAAACCTTTACTTGGTCCATCCCCGCAAGCCTTCCATAAAGGGGAAGAACGGCACAGGTTCGCCCATGAGCCTCCTGGAGACGGGCGCACGTTTCTCGAATATCGTTCTCCGTAGGCATGAAGACGAGCATGTCCCCGCGAAGGCCCTCTTTTTTGAGCCCATCGACGGCTTCCACCGCCAAATCCACAACCGTGCACTCTTCCGGACCGGCGGGATCGGGCGGACAGTAGCGAATCTGCACGGGATAGGTCCGCCCCGTCACCTCGATTATGGGCGCATTGTCAAACGCTCGGGAAAAGCTTTCAGGGTCGATGGTCGCCGAGGTGATGACCAGTTTCAGATCATGGCGTTTAGCGATGGCTTGACGTAACAGGCCCAAGAGAAAATCGATATTGAGGCTACGTTCATGAGCCTCATCCACAATGAGTACTTCATAGGCTCTGAAAAACCGGTCAACCTGTGCTTCCGCCAAAAGGATGCCGTCCGTCATGAACTTGATGCGCGTTCGACTGGACAGCCGTTCTTGGAATCTGATCTTGTAACCCACAAAGCCCCCGAGGGGCTCGCCGAGTTCTTCGGCCACGCGCTGCGCCAGGGTGACCGCCGCGATCCGGCGTGGCTGGGTGATGCCGATGAGCCGAGAAACGCCCAGTCCTGCTTCCAAGCACATCTTGGGAAGTTGCGTGCTCTTACCCGATCCCGTATCGCCCGTGACGACGACTACACGATGACGGCGAAGGTTTTCAACAATGGCCTGCCTCTTCTCCGTTATGGGCAGGTCGTCGGGATAGCTCCAGCCGACGCGGATCAGCCCGTCGGGGCTTTCGAGCAAAAAGCCCTCGGATTGTCGACGATTCTCCGAGGGCTTTTCATGAGAGGACGAGGGTGTCATATCAAAGCTGGAATCACCTTGCGATCATGGCCCGCATCATGTCGCCTGCGTTCTGAGCGTGATTGGAAATATCACCCATGTATTCCACCAGGCGCACGAGATGAAAGGCCGAGGTCGGATTGTCGAAGGGATAATTGAGAAAATCCGAAATGAGCTTACGCTCTACCTGGTCCGATTCAAATTCGTATTCACGGATCTGTTTAATCGCATTCTTGACCATGGCGCGATGGTTTTCCGAAAAACTTTGAAAATAGCTTTCCGCAGCCGCCACCATGGGATGGACGGACTTCAGCACGCTGGTGATCTTGTCCACCAGCAGCAGCAAATCATCCACGTATTCATCAGGTATCTGTGTGTTTCGGTAAGAAAGCCAATGCAAGGAGTCTTGGGCGGAATCCAAAATCTTGTCCTGTTCCCGGAGATACCACAGCAGTTGGAACTTATCCATGGGCAGGAGTATGCCCCGGGGGAGGTGACCACGAATGTTGCGCTTGACGGCGTCCCCTTCGCTTTCCAGCAAGGTGACCTTATTCTGATATTTTTCAAAATCCGCACGGCTTTCATCGAGGTAAGCGATAAAAGCCATCCTGAAAAGCGGCGCCGCCTCCCGGATGATTTCCGCATGACGCAACAAGCCCTCAAAGGGCGACTTCCGAAAGATACTGAAGAACGCCGAACGCATTGCCGGTCTCCCTCTTTAATGAAAAAACCACATGAGCGCCTTGAAAATCACCATGGTCGGGATGGCAGACAAGGGGATGGTGATCACCCAATAGATAACGATCTTAAAAACGACTTTAAAGTCCACAGCCGCCAAGCCGCCGCCGAGCCCGACCCCGATCACGGCGCCGACCGCCGCATGGGTCGTGGATACGGGCAGCCCCATCTTTGAAGCCACAAGCACTGAAGTGGCCGTGCCGAAATCCACCGCAAACCCCCTCGTGTTCGTGAGCGTGGTAATCCGGCTGCCCAGGGTTTCAATGACTCGATAGCCCCACGTAAAGACGCCAAGGGCGATGAAAAATCCACCGCCTGCCAGGAGCCATGTGGGCACGGGCGTCGTCGTGGTCACGGTTTGGCTCACGTAGATCGCATAGATGCCGGCCACCGGCCCCACGGCATTGGCCACATCATTGGCTCCATGTGCCAAAGCCACATAGCACGAAGTAAAAACTTGAAAACGACGAAAGATTTCTTCAACGCCCTCCTCATCGAGCTTTCGAATGGTCCTGCCCAACCATTCCTGGGCCGTAAAGCCTACGACGGCGGAGAGCCCTAAGGCCACGCCCAGCGCCTCCCAATCCGAAATACGCAGGCTTTTGCCCAACGGGGTCTTCATGAGGAAGGAAAGCACGACAATGAGGATCGTGGAGCCAGCAAAAAGAGGGCTCCACCGAAGGGCCGCCACAAAGGCGTTTCGGCGCATCAAAATGCTTTTGCGGATCCACTGAAAGGTGAAAAAAGCTAGAATCCCTGAAAAAATGGGAGAAACAATCCAGCTTGCCACGATGGCCGTGATTTTTACCCACTGAATGGCAGCAAAGCCGCCAGAAACGATGCCAAACCCGATGAGGGCTCCCACAATGGAGTGCGTTGTGGAGACGGGGAATTGACCCCAGGTGGCAAAAAACACCCAAAAGGCCGCCGAAAGCATGGCAGCCAAAAGGCCCAACATCATAATCTGAGGGTCATGGGTAATCTTTTCCGCCACCAGAATATTTTCCCGAATGGTTGTCGTCACGTGGGAGCCCACGAAAGTGGCTCCCACAAAATCAAGAATCCCGCCGATAAGGACCGCCTGGCGCAATGTGATGGCTTTCGCCCCAACAGCGGAAGCCATGCCGTTGGCCACATCATTGGCCCCGATATTCCAGGCCATGTATGCTCCGGCACAGAATCCTACCACCAAAAGGATCTCGGACACGCACGCCACCCTGCCGCAAAAGGTTTTGGTGGAAAAACCTATTTATCCATGGCACTGAGACCCGCGGATCTTTACAAAAAGGCGGCTTTCTGTCAATTGATGCTTTGGACGTGCACCTTTTTGACCTTGTGGCGCGAAGAGGAAAGGCCGATGTCAAACCCTTCTCTGAAAATCTCTCACATTGACGAAGCCTCTAAGGTTCTGGCCTCCGCCATGGATTTACGTCCCCAGTGCGCTCTCATTCTCGGGACAGGGTTGGGGGCCGTGGCCCACGCCATGACGGTGCACGGGGAGCTTGCCTACGAAGCGGTTCCCCATCACCCCGTCTCCACGGTACCTAGCCACCAGGGACGCTACCTGTGGGGTACGTGGGCCGGAGTGGACGTGCTGGCTCTTCAAGGACGCTTTCACCTCTACGAGGGTTACAGCCCCTGGCAGGTTTCTTTTCCGGTTCGAGTCCTCGCGCGCCTGGGAATCCAGGCTCTCTTTCTCTCCAACGCCGCCGGGGGACTGAACCCGCTCTTTCAGCCCGGCGATTTGATGCTCATCACGGACCACATGAATTTCACGGGACAAAACCCTCTCGTGGGTCCCAACTTGGACGATCTCGGCCCTCGGTTTCCCGATATGACCGAGCCCTACAGCCGCCGACTGCAGGAGATCGCTCGCGAGGAAGCCCTGAGGGCCGGCGTGCGCTTAAGAGAAGGGGTTTACGTCGGGGTGTTGGGTCCGAGCATGGAAACGGCGGCGGAAACTCGGTTTTTGCGAGCCGCCGGTGCGGACGCCGTGGGCATGTCCACCGTGATGGAAGTGATCGCGGCCGTGCATGCAGGCATGAAGGTCTTGGGCATTTCCGTCATTTCCAACGTCAACCGCCCGGATTGCTACGAACCCGTACCGCTGGAAAAAGTCATCGAGACGGCTTCGGCCGCTGGGCCCACGCTCATGCAGCTTCTCGAGCGATCCTTGCCACGTGTGGCCAAAAGCCTTGAGGACGCCGCAAAAGATGGAAAAAATTCCCTGTGATCTCCTCATCCTCCATGGTCTTATCCTCACACTGGACGACGCCGGAACCATTGTGGAGGATGGGGCTGTGGCTGTCGCCCACGGTCGCATCATGGCCCTGGGGCCGGCCGGAGCCCTCGACAACCGCTACGAAGCTCGGAAAATCCTGGACGCCACCTCATGTGTCGTGATGCCCGGGCTTATCAATGCCCACACCCATGCGGCCATGACCCTGTTTCGCGGCCTCGCCGATGATCTTCCTCTCATGGACTGGCTCCATGAGCACATTTTTCCCGCCGAAAGCCGACTCACCGAAGAATGGGTTTACTGGGGATCCCTTCTCGGTTGCGCGGAAATGATTCTGTCGGGCACAACAACCTTTTGCGATATGTATCTTTTCGAACACCAAGTCGCGCGGGCGGCCAAAGAGGCAGGCATGCGCGCCTTGGTCGGGGAAGTCCTTTACGATTTTCCCTCTCCCCACTACGGACCCGTAGAAAACGGCTTACGGTTCACCGAAGACTTGATCCTCCAATGGCGCGACGACCCGCTGATTCGTGTGGCCGTCGAGCCCCACGCCCCCTACACATGCTCCGAGCAGCTTTACCGTCGCTGCCTTGATCTGGCACAAAAGCACAATGTGCCCATGGTCACCCATCTCTCTGAAAATTCTACCGAAGTTCAACACGTCGTGGCCCGCTACGGCCGACGGCCAGTGGCTCATCTGGCGGCGCTGGGCGTGCTTCACAACCGTTTGATCGCCGACCACTGTGTGGACCTGGACGCCAGGGACATGGATCTCCTGGCGGAGCACGGAGTTCATGTGGCCCATAATCCCGAAAGCAATCTCAAGCTGGCCTCCGGCTTCGCCCCCGTGCCTCAATTGCTTGAACGCGGGGTCTCCGTGGCATTGGGCACGGACGGATGCGCCAGCAACAACAACCTGGATTTATTCGGCGAAATGTCGACCTGCGCCAAAATCCACAAGGCAGTGGCTGGAGACCCCACGGTCATGAACGCCGCAACGGTCCTGCGCCTGGCCACTCGAGCCGGCGCGGAAGCTCTGGGCCTCAAGGACTCCGTCGGGCAAGTTCTCCCGGGCTGTGCCGCGGACCTCATCGTTGTGGATTTTTCCGCTCCGCATCTCACACCCGTCTACGACCCTGTAAGTCATCTCGTTTACGCGGCCAAGGGCTCCGATGTGCGCCACACCGTCATCGCAGGAAAGGTGGTCATGGAAAACCGAAGCCTGACAACCATTGACCTGGAAAAGGTTCTGGCCGAAGTGCGATCCATTGCGCGAACTCTGCGTCCCTGAGAACCCCGATGGCCATGTCCACGAAAATACCCGTCGACCTTCTGCTGACTCGAGCGGATCACGTGATCACCTGTGATGCCTCGTTTCGCATATTCAGCCCGGGCGCCGTCGCCGTCCGCGATGGAACCATCCTGGCCGTAGGGTCGCCCCGTGAACTGGAAGATCACTATGAGGCCGAAGAAACCTGGAATCTCTCGGGCCATGTGCTTCTTCCCGGCCTGGTCAACACCCATGCGCATGGAGCGATGAGCCTGTTTCGCGGCGTGGGCGATGACCTGCCTTTGCATCGGTGGCTGCACGAACGCATTTTTCCCGCAGAATCCCGTTTCGTGGAACCGGAATTCGTTCGGCTGGGGACGCTCTTGGCCTGTGCGGAAATGGTTCTCGGAGGCACAACCACCTTTTGCGACGGCTATTTCTTTGAGGAATCGGCAGCGGAAGCCGTGGAACTTGTGGGTATGCGGGGGGTGTTGGGACAAGGTGTTTTGAGTTTTCCCACACCGGACGTGCCGGACCCGGGACAGATCCCCCATCGTGTTCTGACCTTCCTCGAGAGTTTTTCCCGCAAGCCCTCCCGATTGATACCTTCCCTTTTCTGCCACGCCCCTTACACATGCACCCCCGAAACCCTCCGGTGGGCAAAGGATTTGTGCCGGGAACACGGTCTGCTCTTTCAGGTGCACGTCTCGGAAACTTCATGGGAAGTTGATGAGATTCGGTCTCGGTATGGGCTAAGCCCCGTGCGTTATCTGGAAAGCTTGGGCCTTTTGGACGAAAAAACCCTGTGCGCCCACGCCGTGTGGGTCGATGAGGAAGAGATTCAGATCCTGGCACGCACCCGAGCCGCGGTCTCCCATAACCTCGAAAGCAATCTCAAGCTTGCCTCGGGCATTGCCCCCGTGCCGGCCATGCTGAAAGCCGGAGTCACAATCGGGTTGGGCACCGATGGATGCGCCAGCAACAACGATTTGGATCTTTTTTCCGAAATGAGTCTCACGGCCAAAATCCACAAGGCCGTTTCGGGCGATCCCACCGTGTGTGCGGCGCGTCAGGTGTTGCGCATGGCGACAGAAGGCGGGGCCCGCGCCTTGGGGTTGGGTTCCGTCACAGGCAGTCTTGAAGTGGGAAAACGAGCCGATCTCGTGGCGGCACACATTGAACGGGCACACCTGACCCCCCTCTATGATCCTGTATCCCATGTGGTCTACGCAGCTCGATCCTCGGATGTGCGCCACGTATGGGTCGACGGCGTGCCCGTGGTTCGCCACGGCACGATACAAACTCTGGATATCTCCTATGTTCTTCGGGAAGCGCGCGCCATGGCCCAAAAGATCACCACGGCCTTGTTTCGCCCCTGAGTCCAGGAGCCTTCACGCTGTCACGGCAAAAAAAGATCGCTGGCGAGCTCCCGGCCCCTGTCCGAGCTTTCCTGCATGGAAAGGCTCTTCTTGAAGTCGATCAGGAGGGGATGTCCAAGCCGATGTCGATGGCGGGAGCCGAATGCGTCAGGGCGCCCACGCTGATGAAGTCCACCCCGCATTGGGCGATGCGGCGAACGTTTTCCAGGGTGACCCCCCCGGAAACTTCCAAAAGGGCCTTTCCCCGAGCCAAGAGCACGGCACGTCGAATGTCGTCGAGGGAAAAATTGTCCAGCAGGACTACGTCCACGCCGACATCGAGAGCTTCCTGAAGCTGACCCAGGGTGTCCACCTCCACTTCGACACGCAAGGTGTGGGGAGCGCGGGCGCGCACACGCTCCACAGCCTGCCGCAGTCCACCTGCCGCTGCGATGTGGTTGTCTTTGATGAGTACGCCGTCGAACAAACCAAAACGATGGTTGCGGCCGCCGCCGTGGCGCACGGCGGCTTTTTCCAGATCTCTCCACAGCGGGGTTGTCTTCCGCGTGTCCAAGAGCGTGCAGCCGGTTCCCTGGACAGCGTCGACCATGCGGCGGGTCAGCGTCGCAATGCCGCTCAGCCGTTGGATGATGTTCAAGGCCGTCCGTTCCCCTGTGAGAATGGAACGCAAGGGTCCTCGCAGCGTACACAGAAAACTGCCAGCCGAGACAACGGCTCCATCCCCGTGATGGATGAGAACTTCCACACGGGGATCGAGGATTTCATAAACCAGGCGTACCGGTTCCAGACCGGAAACGACGCAGCGTTCCCGTGGGACCATGTGAGCGACGCCGGTCCGACCTTCTGGAACGGTCCCCAGGGTGGTCACATCCCCGGGGCCGAGATCTTCCTCAAGGGCCCACATCAGTCTTTGGCGTAAAGGGACCATCACCCCTCCAAAATCCCGCCGGACTCACCTCACCAAATCACCCGCAGGAGTGTCTCGGATTCCCCTTTATCCATCGACTCTCCCGGTCGATCGAAAGGTCCCCCCGTCGCACCAGCCCGACGGGGAATCCCCTCATCGGGCGACCCGAACAGGAATGAGCCAATCTTCCATCTGGGGAGGAGAGCCCGAAACAAGGACACAGACCGCCAGATCCTCACCGAAAAGCCGCTCCACCCGAAGCCGTCCCTTGGCGTTCCCGGGAATCCACGCTGCCGGTGTTCCGGTCGGTGAATTCACCAGGCGGCCTTCGCCGATGATGTCCAAAAGATCGCCGACCATGAGGCCTGACCGATGGCCCGCGCTCACGAACCATTCCCCCTTCTGATCAGAAAAGACGTGGGTCGTCCACGGCATGAGACCCTTATGGTCCAAGGCCTGCTCGTAGCTTCGTCGGGCGATCAGTTCCAAGAATTTCTCCACATCCCCGGATTCTCTCAAGGGCATTTCCATCTGTTGCAATGGAAAGCGGTATCCGATGCCCGCATCCACCACACCGAATCTCGCCTTAGCCGTCCCGGGAAAAGAGGACGGGATGGTGAGGGATTCCACCAACGCAAGAAAGCGCACACCGGGATAGATGGCCGTGATGCGCACGATGCATCCCAAATCGTGCCGCTGGAGACAATCCGTTTGCGACAGAACCTGTTCCAGATCGCGGTGATGGACAAACAACACGTCGTAGGTGACCGACAGCCGATCCGCTTGCGCAAGCAGCCGATCGGCGAGGTATGAAGGTACACCTTGGGAGTCCACGAGGAACCCAACCTTCCAGCGCAAGAGGTCACCACTCGGAGGACCCGGACGCCTGCCCTCGAACACAGCCGCTTCAAGCTTAGCCAGTCTCTTTTCCTGAGCTTCCTGTGTTTCCTTGGCAGATTCGTCAGAATCTTTCCTCGAACCGGAGAGTACATCGGCGAGAACGAACGGCTTTAGATCCGTCCGCTCTCGAAAATAGTCCCCGGAGAGGAGAAAAGGATGATCCACGAGGACTTCTCGGACCTCCGCCGCCGAATACTTTTGGCCGGGAGCTTTCTCCCGACTCACAATGTCCGGAGAGGACTCACATCCACTCACGCCCACAAGAAACAACACCAAGAGAAAGCCTACTGGATTGGCGATCGACACAGCCTTCATGAACTTCACTCCCCACCAAAGGCCTTGACTGAAAGAAAACGGGGTATAGCGGCTTTTCAGGAAGCCCACTATACCCCATTCCCGTTCAGAGCGTTAAGTGAAAGAAGAACCGGCTCTTAGAAATTCCAAATGAGCTCCGCGGCAACCCTCGATGCCGTGTCGTCGCTCTGCGCGCCCAAGGCGGCGGTGACGTCCTCGATGACTTCACCCGGGAAGAAGAAGGAAGCTTGGCCTTTGACGAAAACGTTCTTGTGCAAGGCAACCGTCAGCTCGTTATCCCATTCGGTCCCCACAAAACCGGACTTTACCCAGGTTTCGGCGTACGGATAGACGAAGCTTTTCACCTTGATGTCTTCGTTCCACCAGAAGTTGTTCACATTGGTCCGGTAGATGATGAACTTTTTGGGAGCCGCGGTCAGCCCCACACTGACCATGGTCAAGCCCGGGTTGTCCCCGCGACCGTTGCCGTAGCCGGCAAAGTTCTGCAACCCGCCCGTGAAAATGGGTGTTCCGTTACCGTAGAATTCCGGCAGATAGCCGTAAAGCGCCGTTCCAAGGACAAAGTTGGTGTCACCGATGATCGTGTTTTCCCCACCCCAACGGTTCGAAAAACGTTGAGCGTTTTCAATGCCGTTATACCCTTCGAGTTTGTCGTCGTTGGGATCGTCGTCACCCGAGGTGTACATCGCGCCCACGTGAGGCTTTACGCTGAAACCGATCCAATCTTTAAGTTCCAGGGCCACATCGGCCGCCAAGGCATAGGCCGAGATGTCATAGCTGTTGTACTTCAGCTTCTGGACGTTGTCGGCCGAACCGAATTGATAGGCGCCTTCCACGAAGAGTTCCACCGGCCCAAAGTTGCCCACATAGTAAGACGCCACATGGTGCGAATCCGTCTTTGGCGTTCCACCGCTCACCGTCTTTGCCGCGCCATAGGCAAAAGGAAAATCCGGATCCGTCGGGTCGGGGGCAGATCCGTCCAGTCCCAAGAGGTCGTAGATTTTTGCCATGGAAATGCCGGTAGCCGACCGAGCCGCCCCCCAGGCCGCCGTGTAGAAATCTCTTACAGGAATCGCCCGAATACGGTCATATCCATAGAAGAACTTGACTTTATGTTTGTCTGTGATCTTGTAATCCGCGTAGGCGGCAAAAAGATCTCGGTCGTCATCGTTGGCGGCAAATTCGTATTTGCCGATGGTTCCTGTGAGGTTGGTCTGGAAGTTGTTTTCGGCCAACTTGAAATACCCGATGCTGTAGCTCAGGGAGCCCGCGTTTCCATCCAACCAGAAACCCGGGTTATCGTCGGCGTACACCATGGAGGCGCCATCATAGTGGTCAAAGCCCCATACGTCCCAACCGGCATGAAACCGCGTCTCATAAGGCAAGGCCACACTCACGTTGAGGCGTTCCAAACCGAAATTGCTGCTGTCCCCGCGGCCGCCTCGATTGTCCACGGTGTCTGTGTCGATGGGACGATCGTATTCCAACGCCGCGTAAAAGGACCATTTGCGATCCGTCGGCATGGCATTGAAATAGATCTTATCCTCGTTACGAATGTATCCCCCTCGAACCGTGCCGCTCTCATTGCTGTGGGTCTCAAAAAGGGTGCCACTGTATTTGCCACCCAAAAAGCTCTTCCCCTGGAGGTTGTCGCTCATCCCGAAATCCCAGTTGGACTCGGAAGTGGGAATGAATCGCACGAGAGCTCCGAAACTCATCATGATGTCTTTCTTCGTGGCGACGCTCACACTGCCCGGCCCCACGATGACTTCTTCGGTGATATCCTTCTGGGGTTCGGCCCAAAGCTGAGATGCCCCTGCTCCACCCAGCAACACAGCGCCCACCAACGCTATCGCCAGACTTTTCCAACTCATATTTTCCCCCTCTCTATCCATTTCAGAACGCGACCGCGCTTTTCGACAACAGCCCCTGATCCACATTGGCAGCCTCGCCCCCTCCTATTCATCCCCCCTTTCTGTGCTGAGAATCCCCCGCCCAACATCCGGCCCGGGAGAGATCACATGGGATACGTCAGGCCAGCACACTGCGGCGAAGACTCCCACATCCTCGTCAATGTAAAGGAAACTTTACGTTCACGTCAAGGAAGAAGCAGGCTTGTCTTCGTCTTTCCTTCTCTGTAATTTTATGGCCTTACCGTAGGGCCCCCGTCGAGAATCCGCGGAACCGGGGCGCTTTTTGGAACGCCTGGAGTCTCGACCGCTCGAGACACCCTCATCGGGCCCCTTTTATGGGCGGAAAAGCCCAAGGGAGGCTCGGCCAGGTCCCAAATGGGATTTCGTTCTTCGGCTTGAGGGTCCCCGTCGGAGAGGTTCCCGCGGACGGGAAAATCGCCTCCGGACGCCGCATAATCAGAGGATTCACGGCGCATGACGGGCCATTGGGAAGCAGCACAAAGATTATGTGGACCATGAACGATGGCTGAAAAAAGCTGCCAGGATCGCGGGGAGCGCGTTCCTTTCAACGCCGAGGAGGTTCTCGTGCTCGCGGAAGCCATCCGCATTGCCGAGGAACTCATCAGCGACCATTTTAAGATTTCGACATCCCAATGGAAACGCTACCGCTACGATATCCAATCGCTCAAAAACCTCCAGCCTGAAGAAATCACGGACCATGCTTTTGCTCAGATCCGCCGTTACGCGTTTCCTCCTGGAGACAAAACGCTGGCCAGCCGTCACGGCGACTATTTCAAGATCTGCCTTCAAGATCATGTGATCCGAAGAGCCCTTTGTCGAGATCCCCGTGTCTCTCTATTACCTCTGGCAACGTATATCGTGACCCATGAGATCATTCACGTGCTCCGCTTTGCCCGGTTCCTTCAGCGGTTTGACGCTCCCGAGAAGGAAAGAGACGCGGAAGAAGCCCGCGTTCACCGTGAAACCCTCCGATTGCTCAAAGATTTGAGAATTCCCGGGATGGATGCCGTTCTCAAGGCTTTCGGAACATGCCCTTTTATGGAAACCTTCGTCACGGAGCGAACGGATGGGAAGCTTTCCCATTGACGCTTCGAGGGCCATTCGGTAAATAGAGCCGCCTTACTTGGATGGATGACCGAGCCGGCGTTCGGCACCGGCTCAGCTTTTTTATGGGTTTTTAAGTCGAAATGTGTCACGCACGAGGAGGCCTGATATGGCTCGGCATAAGAAGATTGAACGTCGCAGAGAACTGGAACGCCGACGACGAAGACGGGATAAGAGGAAGAAACTGAGAGCCAAAGGTTTGTTGCCTCCGGCAGAAACCGCGCAGAGTTCGTAACGACTAAGCCATCGCCGGATTCACTCTATGGGTCTCCAAGGAGGGACGCTCACCCTCACATGTTTTCATGTGCCGGAACCTTCCGTTTCGGACTTCTGGTCCTTTGTGGATGAAAACCTCCGCGAAGGAGCCTACAGAAGCTCCGCTGAAAATGAAGGGTCCGCGAAAGGGTTTGCCCGATGGGAAGACCTCTTTGACTCTACTTTCCCTTTTGCCGGCTACCGCAAAGGCGAATATGTGGCCTTTCAATTTCGGGTGGATCAGCGCAAAGTTCCCGCCTTGGTGCTGAAACAATATGAACGCGAGGCACTTCACGCCTATCGCGCCGAACACGACGGCAAATATCCGCCTCGGCACGAACGGTTAAAGATCCGAGAGGCCATCCAGAATCAACTCTTGGAGCGCGTCTTGCCGCAGCCGAGCGGCTGTGAGGTGGTGTGGTCGCCTGTCCAACACCGGCTCATTGTGGGCACGGCAAGTCTGAAGATGTTGGAAGCTTTCCTCGCCCACTTCGAAAGTGCCTTCAAGCTCCACCCCATCCCTCTATACCATGTGCAACGGGCGGTGTACGGGTTGTCCCTCCAGAGCCGACTTAAGGATATCCTCTGTGGACTCGTCTCCGTGAAATCGCCTCATGCCATGCACGAAGGGCGGTTTCTGGGCTATGAATTCCTCACGTGGCTATGGTACCTTGCGGAATCGCAGGAAGGTCGAGTGCCGCTGGGGGAAAAGGGATCTGCCTCGGTGGCCTTGGGGGAACGGGTAGTCTTGAGTCGTCAGGATGACGGCAAGGAACGCGTCATCTGCATGACGCAAGCGGGAGCCTTGGACGAAGCCCGCACAGCCTTGCGTCAAGGCAAGATGGTCGAAGAAGCCCAATGGATTGTCACCACTGCAGATAATGAATACTCGCTCGTTCTGGACCGTGATTTGTGGGCCGTCAAAGGACTGAAAACACCGAAGCAGATCCCCCGGACGGACGACGATGATCCGGACGGCCGATTTCTGGAAAAGATGTTTTTCATTGATGAGGTCTTGAGCATCCTGGATGCGGCCTTTGAACAGTTTCTGACCCTCCGGCTGACATCCGCCTGGTCGTCTGACATCCTGCCGGCTCTCAAACTTTGGATCCACGGCGGCCCAGCCGAGTCTATGTCTTCGGGAAACCATGACCTGGCATGAGGTCACCCGGGTACTTTTTGATGCGGTAATCGCCCATCCTGTCAGTCTTGTGCTTGCGGTTATGGCGGTGGCGTCTCTCGGGTCCGTGTATTGGATTCGGCGGCGGCTTCGTCGCTCCTGGCATGCACTCCTAGAAGACGCTTCCGAAGAGCCCTTCACATTTCTCGAGGAACATTCCCTGAGCGACCAGGATCAGGCGGCTTTGAATTACCTCCGGGAGCTCCGCCAACAGGTCTGGTCCATGCCGGACTCGGCAATCAACTTGTCCTTTGACGCCTTTTTTGTTCGCGCGCAGGACATTATCCGCACTATTGCGGGCATCTATCATCCGGACGCAAACGAGCCCCAATATCAGGCTTCCTTGGAAGCGCTGCTCGCGCTCTCACGTCGCACGGCTTCGCGATTGGAAACGATCGTGCGCCGAGGGCCCTTCCGGCTGCTGTCCAGTCGCCCTATCGGGCATTACCGAACCCTTTACAAGACCTATCGAAGCGTCCACGAATCACCGCTTGTCCAATCCCTCAAAAGGTACGAGATCTTTTACAAAGCGGCCAGACTACTTTGGCATTTTAAAAACTGGAAGAACCCCTTGTATTGGGTGAGCAGAGAACTTTCCAGGGAAAGCCTCCAGTGGCTTGTGCGATGGTTTTCCATTGCTCTCATCAATCAGGTGGGTAAAGAGGCCATCCGACTCTACGGGACACACACTTTCGTCGACGACGAGGAACGGGATTTGGTGCTCGTTTGCGTCAAACTCCATGCGCTGTGCGCATTGCAGGAGCCATCTCGAAGGACGGACCTTTTTCAGGCTTGGGTTTCCTTCGTGTGTGATCTGCCGATTTTGGACCCGGCAACGAAGATTCGCATCTTGCGTCAGGCGATGAATCCCGGTGGAGAACCCCGCGAGCACACAGCGGCCTCTTTTCGAACCCGCCGGGGCAGCGCCTGGTTCAAGAAAGGTCTCGACAAATTAGGGTTGTCTCAACCATAAAGACAGTTCACAGAGACGCCGCATGGTGTTAAACTTGCTCATGATTAAGTCCGTGGGCCGACCAAGATCAGTTCAGCGGTTTCACGGAAGATCTCTCGGGTACGGCGTTCGTGATCGCCGTAGAGGAGGAAACCTTGAGTCCTTTTTATAAGAACCTGGCCTTGTGGCTGGTGATCAGCCTCATGGTCATTTTGCTTTTCAACATGTTCAACCAGCCACAAACCTCCCGCTTGGAGACGACCTACAGTCAGTTTCTTGATGCGGTGCGCAAGGGCGAAGTGGCCCAAGTGACGATCCAAGGGGATCATATCCTCGGCGTGTACGTCAACGGCAGCCCGTTCCGTACCTTTGTCCCTCAAGATCCCGACCTCATTCGAATCCTCAGGGAACGGGGCATTGAAATCCAGGCGAAACCCAAAGAAGAATCGCCGTGGTACATGACGATCTTGATCAGCTGGTTCCCCATGCTGCTCCTCATCGGCGTGTGGATTTTTTTCATGCGCCAGATGCAGATGGGCGGCGGTAAAGCCATGAGTTTCGGCAAAAGCAGGGCACGGCTTCTCAGCGAAGATGCGCGAAAAGTGACCTTCAAGGATGTGGCGGGGGTCGACGAAGCCAAAGAAGAACTCCAAGAAATCGTGGAATTCCTTAAAGATCCCAAAAAATTCACACGGCTCGGGGGGCGGATCCCCAAAGGCGTACTTCTCGTCGGAGCCCCCGGCACGGGAAAAACTCTGTTGGCCCGAGCCATTGCCGGTGAGGCGGGTGTTCCTTTTTTCAGCATCAGTGGTTCAGACTTTGTGGAAATGTTTGTGGGCGTGGGCGCCTCCCGGGTGAGGGATCTCTTCATGCAGGGAAAGAAATTTGCGCCATGCATTATCTTCATCGATGAAATCGACGCCGTGGGTCGACATCGAGGCGCCGGTCTCGGCGGCGGCCACGACGAGAGAGAACAGACGTTGAATCAGCTGCTCGTGGAAATGGACGGGTTTGAATCCAACGAAGGGGTCATTTTGATTTCCGCCACCAACCGCCCGGACGTGTTGGATCCGGCGCTCCTTCGGCCCGGGCGGTTTGATCGACAGGTCGTCGTCCCCGTTCCCGACATTCGCGGTCGTGAAGGCATTCTGGCCGTCCACTTGCGGGGCAAGCCGCTGGCCGAAAATGTGGATGTGAAAGTCCTGGCCAAAGGCACTCCGGGATTTTCCGGAGCGGATTTGGAAAACTTGGTCAATGAGGCCGCGCTCTTGGCGGCTCGACGCAACAAGGACAAGATCGAGATGTCCGATTTTGAAGAGGCCAAGGACAAGGTCATGATGGGCTTGGAACGCAAGAGCATGATCCTCAGTGAAGAGGAGAAGCGAACCACCGCCTTTCATGAAGCCGGCCATGCGCTGGTGGCCCGACTCCTACCCGGAACGGATCCCGTCCACAAAGTCACCATTATCCCTCGGGGTCGAGCCTTGGGTTTGACACAGCAGCTGCCCCAGGACGAGAGGCACACGTATCCTAAAGAGTATCTGCTCAACAGCATCGCTATCCTCATGGGCGGGCGGGCTGCGGAAGAAATCGTTTTCGGCCATCAAACCACGGGAGCCTCTAACGACATCGAAAGGGCCACGCAACTGGCACGCCGTATGGTGTGCGAATGGGGAATGAGTGAGCGTATGGGACCGCTCAGTTTCGGCAAAATGGACGATCAAGTCTTTCTTGGTCGAGAAATCGTTCAGCACCACAGGGATTACAGCGAACAGACCGCCATTCAGATCGATCAGGAAGTCCGTCGTCTGGTTGAAGAAAACTACAAGAAAGCCAAAGAACTTCTGGAAACCCATCGGCCCGTTCTGGAAGCCGTCGCTGCCGCTTTGTTGGAAAAAGAAACCTTGGAGAATCAGGATATCGAGCGGATCATCGCCGAGATACGGCCGGATCTGGCCCGTCCGTCGCCTTCCAGCGATCCCCCTTCTCCAGGGCCGCCTGTGCCCCCTGAGTCGCAGGATGCCTCCCAAAGCCCCCATGTGGCGACCTCGGGCAACTCGGCTTCCCATGCCGGGCAGGCCGACTCCCCCGAACAACGCGTTCCTGAAACGGGGGCCAAAACTCCGGGAGCTGGCACAGAATGAATTGGGCTCCGCGGGCCGTTTTCCGTCTGAAACTGCGATCTCAGGAATGGGTCCTCGGCCAGCGGACTCAATTGATGGGCATCGTCAATGTCACCCCGGATTCTTTTTCCGACGGCGGCAAATGGGCGACCCGCGACGCCGCCGTCACCCAAGCCCTTCGGCTGGTCCGTGCCGGAGCGGACATTCTGGACATCGGGGGCGAATCCACCCGTCCATTCTCCGATCCCGTCCCGATAGATGAGGAGTTGCGCCGCGTTCTTCCCGTCATCGAAGAGCTCCGAGCGCACACCGATATTCCCATTTCCATTGATACCACCAAAGCCGAAGTGGCCTTTCAAGCTCTCAAAGCCGGGGCGGATATTATCAATGATGTCAGTGCGCTGCGTTTCGACCCCGAGATGGGTCCCCTCGCTGCAGAGGCCGGGGTGCCACTCATTGTCATGCATATGCTCGGCACCCCAAAAACCATGCAACAATCGCCGAACTACGACGCTCTTTTTTCCGAGATCATCCGGTTCCTCGAGGAGCGCATTCAAGCGGCCACGGCGGCAGGAGTCGACCGAAACCAAATCATTGTGGATCCAGGAATCGGTTTCGGCAAAACGGTCGCGCACAATCTGCGCCTCATTCGAGACTTGGATGCTCTGTCCGTCTTGGAGCGTCCGATCCTTTTGGGAGCATCGCGCAAACGCTTTATCGGCACGATCCTCGATGCCCCTACGGAAGACCGAGAAATCGGCACTGCCGTCGTGAACGCCTTGGGAATCGCTGCAGGGGCCCACATCCTCAGGGTCCATGATGTGGCCGTGAACCGACAAGCGGCCCTCATGGCCGATGCGGTCCGTCACGCCTTTTGGCGTGAAAATCCAAATGACTAAGACCACCGGAGAACAGTCTCATGGGCAAACTTTTCGGCACAGATGGCATTCGCGGTATTGCGAATCAATTTCCCATGACCACAGACATCGCGATGAAAGTCGGGGTCGGAGCGGCCCATCTTTTCAAGAGCCGACACCGAAGACCGAAGATCGTCATCGGTAAGGATACCCGCCTTTCCGGATACATGATTGAAAACGCCATGACCGCGGGCATCTGTGCCATGGGCGTAGACGTGCTCCTCCTCGGACCCCTGCCGACGCCCGGCATCGCTTTTATCACGGCGAGCATGCGGGCCGACGCCGGTATTGTCATCTCGGCATCACACAACCCTTATGAGTACAATGGGATCAAAATCTTCGCCCCCACGGGTTTCAAACTTCCAGATGAAGTGGAAGCTGAAATCGAAAGACTCGTCCTTTCCGGGGAAGTGGAATCGTTACCTCGACCCGATGTTGGAGAAATCGGCCGTGCCAAGAGAATTGACGATGCGCAAGGCAGGTACATTGTTTTCCTCAAGAACACTTTCCCCAGACACCTGAGTTTGGAAGGAATCCGTGTGGTGCTTGACTGTGCCCACGGCGCCGCTTACAGAGTGGCCCCATCTGTTTTTGAAGAACTGGGGGCCCAAGTCATCCTGATGGGCGACCGGCCCAATGGCAAAAACATCAATGACGGCTGCGGTTCCCTGCATCCGGAAAACATGGCCCGGTTGGTGCGGGAGCACGATGCTCAAGTCGGGATCGCCTTCGACGGAGATGCGGACCGGGTCATCCTTGCCGACGAAAAGGGCGACATTCTCGACGGGGATCAGCTCATGGCCATTTGCGCCAAGCACCTGGCAGAAAAGGACAGACTTTGCAAACGAACCGTGGTGGCCACAGTGATGAGTAACATGGGGCTGGAAGTCGCTTTGCGCAACCTGGGGATCTCCTTGATTCGGACCGCCGTCGGAGACCGCTATGTCGTGGAACGCATGACTCAGGAACAACTCAACTTCGGGGGAGAACAATCCGGCCATATTGTCTTCATGGATCACAGCACCACAGGCGATGGCATTCTTTCGGCTTTGCAGGTGCTTTCCGTCATGCTGGAAGTCGAAAAACCCCTGTCTGAACTCAAGGCCGTTATGGAACGGTTCCCTCAAACCCTAAAGAATGTGCGGGTCGGCCAAAAAAGGAATATTCAGGAGATTCCAGAAATTCAGGCCCATGTCACCAAGGTGGAAAAGCTCTTGGGCGACAACGGCCGCTGCTTGATCCGACCCTCGGGCACGGAGCCGGTCATCCGCATCATGATTGAAGGTCGAGACGAACATCTGATCCAAGAATTGGCGGAGGACCTGGCTCGGCTCATCGAAAAGCATTTCAATCAGCCTTAAACCGCACCCCGGGTTCCCAGGAGACAAAAAACCGATGCTTCTTGTCATGGATGTGGGCAATACCAACACGGTGCTTGGACTTTATGACGGGGATGATTTGGTCCACGACTGGCGCATTCGCACCGAAGTCCACATGACCGTGGATGAATACGGTATCTTGCTGAAAAATCTTCTCGAAACCCGAGCCTTGCCTCTCAAGGTCGTGACGGACGTCATCGTCTCCAGTGTTGTGCCGCCCGTTGTGAACCACATCGAAGGCTTTTGCCGCAAATACTTTGACACAGATCCTGTCGTGGTCGGACCGGGAATTCGCACCGGCATGCCTATCCTCTACGATAATCCCAAAGAAGTGGGCGCCGATCGGATTGTCAACGCGGTCGCCGCCTATGAAACGTTTCAGGCGGCAGTGATCGTCGTCGATTTCGGAACTGCGACGACGTTTGATTACGTCTCAGAAAGAGGCGAGTACATGGGTGGGGTGATTTGCCCGGGTATTCTCATCTCGTGTGAAGCCCTTTTCCAGAAAGCTTCCAAACTGCCCCGCGTGGAGATTTTCGCCAAGCCGAAATCCATCTTGGCCAAAAACACCATCGCTTCCATGAACGCGGGCATAGTCTATGGGTATGCCGGACTGGTCGAGGGCATTATCGCACGGATGAAGCGGGAAATCCAAAAACCACTCAACGTCGTGGCCACAGGAGGACTGGCACCTTTGATCGCCAGCGAATGCCCCGCCATAGAAACGGTCGACGACTTCTTGACCCTGAAAGGCTTGAAAATCCTCTTCGAAAGGAACCGCCGCTGACCATGCGAGCGCACCGTTTCCGTCGCGCCCCAACCGGCTCTGCTTGCAAGCCTCCTCGCCTCCAGCCTGGAATGACCGTCGCCTTGGTTGCGCCAGCGGGCACCTTTCCCGAAGCCTCGGTGGAGAAGGTCGGCAGGCTCCTGGAGCAGCTCGGGTACCGTGTCCGGATCGGAAATCACATTTTGCGACGGTTCCGGTATCTTGCCGGGGAAGATCATCACCGGGCGCACGATCTCTGGCAGGCGCTGGAGGATCCGGCGATTCACGCCATTTTTTGTTTTCGGGGCGGCTTCGGGAGCAGCCGGCTCCTATCGCGCCTCCCGCTGATGAATGTTCACAGCTCCTGCAAGGTTTTTCTCGGCTACAGCGATGTGTGCTTTCTTCATGCGGCGTTAAACGCATGGGCTGGATGGATGACCTTCCATGGGCCCAACGCTCTGGAATGGATCGAGGACCCCGACGGTTGCACCGAAACCCTGGCGTTTCTGGAAGGCCGCAAGGCTTTCTCATGGTCTTTCGGACTCGAACAAATTCTCCACCCTGGACGGGCGAAAGGCCGCCTTGTGGGAGGGAACTTGACGTGCCTCACCCATATGCTTGGAACACCATACGCGCCGGATTTCGACGGAGCCCTCCTTTTTCTTGAAGACAAAAGCGAGGCCCCCTATCGGATCGATCGCATGCTGGTTCATCTCGGACATGCCGGCGTGTTCGATGCGGTGAAAGGGGTTCTGTGCGGCTCTTTCGTCGGATGCGGCGACCCTCAAGAAATCCGCACCCTCATCAAAGAACACATCCTTCCCTATCACATCCCGGTGGTCGTGGATCTGCCGTTCGGGCACGGCCGATGGAACCAGGTGCTTCCCCTCGGAGCATCCTACATTTTGGATACGACGGCCCGACACCTCCAGACCGTCGAAGACGTGTTTCGTGATGTATGAAAGCTCTCGAACATCGCATTCTGTCCCTGGTGGAGCCGGCCTTAGCCGAAAGGGTTTTTTCCGGAGCGAGCCTCGGGGTGGCGCAGGGCGAAACCATCGTGTTCTCTGGGTCTTGGGGGACCACCATGTTCGGCCCCGAAGGGAAACCCGTCACTTGGCACACTCCCTTTGATTTGGCATCCCTCACCAAGCCGATCGCCACCGCCACTCTTTGCATGATTTTCATGGATGCAGGCCGCCTTGTGCCGGAAGATCCTCTCGTTCGCTTTTTCCCTTCGCATCGGATTCCAGAAGACAAGCGTCAGATCACCGTGGAGCAGCTTCTTTCCCACAGGTCGGGTCTTCCCGACTACAAACCCTATTTCCGCGACTTGATCCGTGTTGCCCCCCGAGACCGGAAAGCGACTCTTCTCAATTGGATTCTCCAGGAACCCTTGCTGGCCAGACCCGGAACCATCAGGCGGTACAGCGATCTCGGTTATATTCTGTTGGGTTTGATCTTGGAGCACATCTCCGGAACCGAACTGGATCAGTTGTTCGCCGATCAGATTCGCCCGTCGCCGGAAACGTGGAGCCTCGGGTACCGTCGTCTGATCGCCCGCACGGCAGCGGACACTCCTGAGTTCGAATCGGCGGCATTGGAAGAAGACAAAACACAGTGTGTTGCCACGGAACAGTGTCCTTGGCGAAAACGCCTGATCCAGGGGGAAGTCCACGACGAAAACGCTTATTGCCTCAACGGCGTCGCGGGCCATGCCGGCCTCTTCGGCTCGGCGAGAGATGTCTGGACCTGGGCGAAAGATCTCTTGAATCTCTACCGGGGAAAACGCTCTGAGGCCCTTCCGAGGATAAGTTCTGAAACCATCCGGTTTTTCTTGGAAGTCCGCGGCACCGTTTCGAACAATCCCTCCCCTGAGGTCTCCAGTGCTGCCGGGCCCCTTTGGCATGCTTCATCCTTTGAGACCCCCCCGGGGAATCACGCAGACCCGGGAAGTCTTCCGTGCGGTTCCCCTCATAGCGGAGAAAGATGGTGCCTCGGCTTTGATCTTCCCAGCCCCCAAGGGTCGAGTGCCGGCCGATTCTTTTCCCCACATACCGTCGGACATCTCGGCTTCACAGGAACGTCTTTTTGGATGGATCTCGATCGTGAAATTACCGTAATTTTTTTGACGAACAGAATTCACCCCCATCGGCATGATGAACGTCTCCGAAGTTTACGCCCCCGTTTGCACGATGCCATCATGGAAGGTTTACTTTTCGACCAAGGGGCGTCTTCGGCTCGGGATATTGGAGGTTCATGATGATTTCTGCAGCGCCATCCGGTGAATGTCGACTTTTGCGCCTGTACTTTATGGGGATCAGCGGCATCGCCATGGGCACGCTGGCGTGTATGGTGAAAGACCTGGGATGCGAAGCCCTGGGCTCAGACACCAATGTCTATCCCCCAATGAGCACCTTTCTCGAAGAACGGGGCATCCCCGTCCTCACAGGCTGGAATCCGGAAAACCTCGAGATCGCGCACCCGGATGCGGTGGTTGTCGGTAACGTCATCCGTAAGGACAATCCGGAAGTCCTCCGGGCCAAAGAGCTCGGCCTTCCCCTCTTGTCCATGCCTCAAGCACTGGATCACTTCTTTTTCTCAGGCCGGAGAACCGTGGTTGTCTGCGGCACGCACGGGAAGACCACCACCACCGGCCTGTTGGGCTGGATCTTGGAACAGGCGGGGCTGGACCCCACGGTCTTTGTGGGTGGCTTTGTGCAGTCGTGGCGGCGCAGTTATCGCACGGGGCGGGGCCCCTTCATGGTTTTAGAAGGCGATGAATATGATACAGCCTTTTTCGATAAACAGCCCAAATTTCTCCGTTACAGACCGTGGATCGCTGTCGTGACGAGTATTGAATTCGACCATGCCGACATCTACCGGGATATCGATCATGTGACAGAGGCATTTCGAGCGCTCAGCCGCCTTGTGCCCGAAGACGGCTACCTGGTGATCCACGGCGATGATCCCCGATGCGCGGGGCTCACGACCTCATGCGCCGGCACCGTCGTCACCTATGGCCGCTCTGCCGGCTCCCAGTGGCGCCTGGAGGACGCCACACCAGAGAATGGAATGTCGGCCCTCATGGTCAGGTCTCCGGACGGGACCCGGTATCGGTTAACTTCACGCCTCCCGGGACGTCATAACGCCTTGAATACGGTCGCCGCCGTCGCCGTTTGCCGTCTGTTGGACGTGCCTATGGAGAGAATACGGACCGGGGTTTCGAGCTTTACCGGGATGAAGAGGCGCCAGGAGGTGATCTATGAAGACAATGGTCTCCTTGTCCTGGAAGATTTTGCCCACCACCCCACAGCCGTGCGGGAAACCATTGAAGCCGTCAAGAATTTTTATTCGGGACGGCGTGTGCTGGCCGTCTTTGAGCCTCGGACCAATTCCAGTCGGCGCCGGTTTTTCCAACGTGACTATGCCGAGGCGTTCCAAGGCGCCGCCTGGGTCGGAATCAAAGAACCCAGCGGCTTTCACACCATTCCCGCGGAAGAGCGGTTGAACACCGAACAGTTGGTGGAAGATATCCGCACACACGGGATTTGCGCGCAGCTCTTTGCGCAGGGCGAGCCCGTGGTGCCGGCGCTCCTCGAAAAAACGCGCTCTGGTGATGTGGTGCTCCTCATGAGCAACGGGAGTATGGATGGCCTACCTTTGGAGCTGTGCGCAGCCCTGCGGCAAAGAGGTTGATGAGACCGGCGAAAGCCTTGGGCGCTCCGTGGCGCATTTCTAGGAGAACATCATGAAGCCCAAAGATTCGGCGAGAATCCTCCTCCATGCCTGCTGTGGTCCGTGTCTCCTCTACCCTCTCGATTTTCTCGCCACACAGGCGTGGACGATCCATGTTTTCTTTTACAACCCCCATATCCAGCCTTACCAAGAGTGGCAACGGCGTTTGGAAACCGCCCGGACTGTGGCCGAAGCTTCCCACATCCCCTTTATTGTCCGTGAGGATTATGAGCTAGAGGGATTTTTTAGAGAGACAGCATTTCGGGAAAGCCGCCGCTGTCTCTACTGCTACGCACGAAGGCTTGAAGCGGCGGCTCGCCTGGCAAAAAAAAGCGGGTTCGACGCTTTTTCCACAACGCTCCTTTACAGCAAACGGCAGAACCACGAGCTGATTCGGCAAATCGCGGAACAGGCTGCTTCGGCGTTTTCCGTCCCCTTTCTTTACGAAGATTTTCGAAAAGGGTGGACGCACGGGCAACAAAAAGCCGTGGCCATGGGTCTTTATCGGCAGCAGTACTGCGGCTGCATCTACAGTGAACGGGATCGGTACGGCCCCAAACGAAAGGATCGTCAGTGATAGGCGTAGATTTCCACCTTCGCGGGAGCTCTCAGGAGCGCATCAATTTCTTTTTGGAGTCGTTCCCTTTCGGGATCTTTCTCCCACGCTTTCCAAGCGTCTAAACTGGCCCATGTGCTGATGACGAGAAATTTTTGCGGGTTATTGACGGCGCGCAAAGTTTCCCCGGAGATGTATCCCCCGGACTTCATCGCCCTGGCCCGGAGTTCCACAAGCTTATGCTGCAGTTGCAACTCGTTTTCTGGATCCACAACTCGTTCGATGATCACGCGGATAGCCATCTTCTTTCCCCCTTCTGCTGTTGGAGACACTGCGCGTCTGTATGGAGCTGATGTTTTTTAGCATGCCTATTGACTGCAGACAACGACAGGACAGCATCGATGTGGAAATTCAAAGGGATCAAAAATACTATCGTAGAGTCTTATCGGCACATCTACCACGTCGGCACGCGCCCGGATTTGCCCATCATGCAAGGCAAAGACCTGGCCTGCCACCTCGGATATGATCCCACCCTCGCGCAAAAAGTCCCGGAATCCATGTGGGCCCGGTTTTTCCCCTGCGGCAATCTGCTGCCGTGGGTCAAATCCCTTGGATTTTCGGAGCCGAGGATTCTGAATCTGGGAGCCGGCATCGGACTCGATACATTTTTCCTGACGTTCGGGAAAATCATCTCCCGCGGGTTGATTGTCAACGTGGATACAGCTGAGGAGGCCCTCAGGTACGGTAAGGCCTTCATGGCACACTCTGAGAACGACAAAGAAACAAGAAAACCCCACATATTATGGGTTCAGGCGGATGGCGAGCGCATCCCCTTTCGAGATGAGGTTTTTCACATCGTGCTTATGAACGGAGTTTTCAACCTTTTTGAGGACAAGCACGTCTTGCTCCGAGAAGTGTTCCGAGTTCTCAGAAGGCCGGGAAGCCTTTTGCTTGCGGATCTCGTCAGAATCGGGCCCCTCCCGCCGGAATGGGGAACGGCTCACGAGGGCTGGCTGTGGTGCATCAACGGCTCTCTTGACGAACACGAATTAGAGGCGCTTTTGCAAGACATCGGGTTCTCTCACGTAAAAATCCTGAGGCGGGACGCCGAGTTGGAGCCTTTATGGAGGGAGGTGGTCTGCGCCCACAAGCGCATGTGACCCCCTCCTTTATTCTTTATTCTTCAGGGACCATCTCAATGGCTCGGGTTGGACATTCTTCCGCGCAAATGCCGCATCCCTTGCAGTACTCATAGTTGATTTCCACCGGGATGCTCCGGGTGATCACCCCTTCTGGACAGTAGAGCCAGCAAAGAAAGCAGGACGGCTTCCGGTTTTTTGTCGGGGTACACTTTTCGGGATCGATGACGGGCCGTTCGGATCGCCAATCTCCGGTGCGGCCACCCTCGCCTTCGCAAGCTGAAGAATGCGTATACGTGAATGGGTCTTTCCGCGGTTCTGCCATGATTCTGACCATTCCTTGGTGTTAAAGAGCTTTCATTCCCAGCTCATCAAGCGCATTCCAAACGGCATTCGCCCATGATGCGCGTCCTCTCATAGGCCAGCCGCGCCCCTAACCGATTTTTCTCTAGAGCCTCCCCGTGGAAATGATGTGCCAGCGCCCGATCCAAGCTTTCGAGATTCACAAGTCCCGAGGCTCTGGCAAAGCCTCCGAGGATGGCTGTATTGGAAATGACGGCCCCAGAAACCGTAAGCCCTGCCTCTCGGGCGCACGCCGTAGCGTTCGTTGTGGCCACTGTGAATGCTTCCTTAAAAAGAAAATCTTCCGGGCTCTTCGCCGTGTTGATCACCACCAGACCGTCGTGCTGAAGTCCCGAGGTCACATCCACGACGTCAAGGAGTGTTTCGTCCAGGACAACGACGATATCCGGTTGCACCACCAAAGAATAAGTCCGGATAGGTTTCCACGAGAATCGATTGGTGGCAATGACCGGCGCCCCTCTCCGTTCCGCTCCAAAGAACGGGGCCGCCGTCACTCCTTGATATCCTTGTTCAAAAGCCGCTTCAGCCAAGATCATGGCGGCGGTCACAGCCCCTTGACCACCCCGGCCGTGCCACCGCACCTGAATGTATTTCCTTTTCGTCATACCACGCCCCTTGGTCTTCCCCCTTATGGCCCCATGTGTCCTGCCCCTGCGTGACGGGTTCTCTTACCCTCTTTCTCCGCCTAGGTCAATATGCCCAGAGCCGCATCCTCAGCGGTTAACCCTTGTCACAAGGCCGGTCCTTCCTGTAAAGGAGAGCCCGCATGCCAATGTGAGATCAAGGAGAAAAAAAGTGATGCATACCGGACAGAAACCTGTGGAGACCTTAATCCTTCCCAACAATCTGGAGTTGCGGATCTACGATCGATCGAGGAAGCTCGCCGGGGATCGATGGTATGTGGAAGTCATGGTGGAGATCCCTGTGCCGATCCCCCCCGAGATCCTGGATAGGCTCACTGCGGATAAATCCCTAACGGAAGAATTCGTCCGGGAACACGGGAACCCCTTTCCGTACCGTTACAGCAAAGCACGCCACTTCATCGACGAGAAGGAAAAAGAACGTGCTTTTCATGAGCTGAAAGAAGATTTCCTGAAAACTAATTGGAACTATTTGGGTAGTCCTCGGTTTGCTTCATTGGTGGTGGCGAAGGCCTTTAAGGAATGGGAAGAACGCCGGCGCTGGTGGCGTTAAAGGGAGGACCTTCCGCCCCCTCCATGATCTCCGGGGAAAGGCTAGGGGCGAACGTCGACTCGGGTGCCCCGATCCGCCATTTGGTAAACTTCCACCATATCGCTATTGTACAGGGCGATGCATCCGTCCGTCCAATCCCCGTGGGCACCCCCCCCATGGATATAAATTTCTCCTCCAAGAGGTGTATCCCATGGGGGCTGGAGAAGACGGTCCAGGGCGAGGATGATGTCCCGGTACTGCGCCGGAGAGATCAGGCCTGCCGTGAGAGCTTGCTCGGCATGCCGCTGGCTTGGATAAGACAACGCCAATGATTTAAAGAACCGGCTTCTCGGATTTTTGAAGCAGACAAAAAAGCTTCCTTCAGGGGTCCTGCCATCCCCCTCACATTTTTTGTCCCCTTTCGGATTCTTACCCAGACCGATAGGATAATTGCGCACAAGCACCTCGCCATCCATCACGTAAAGGCGTCTTTTGTCTTTGTAAACATAAAGTTGGGGGGAAAGGATTTCTTCAGTGGGCCGGAGATAGTCGATGCGCACCGGCTTAAGGTCTCCGAAGGGACGATAAGCCTCTTCCGTCACCTGTTCCTCGGTTTTCAAACCCTTGTCTTGCAACTGTCCCTGGGGCGACGGGCCTTGGACCGTGCATCCCACCGCCCCCAGAGCAACCCAAATCGTTAACCAACACCAGCCGTGGCGCATGATCGATTGACAAAACGCTCGGCTCTTGAAAGATCGTTTCTCGTGACGAACCATACCCCCCCCTTCAGCTTCCGTGAGTTCTTAGGATCCTGCCCGAACCGTGCCACTGGAAAGGTCAACGATCTGTGGATTGATGAATATCAAAAGTTCGTTTTTCTCCATTCGAGTAGACTTCGATTTGAAAAGATTTCCCAGGACAGGGACCTTGTGGACACCGGGAGTGCGACTTTCTGAATCGGACTCATTTTCTTCAATGATCCCACCGATGACCACCGTGGCTCCGTCATCGACCAGGAGTTCCGTATCCACCTTGCGGCTGTCGATGGCGGGGGGTTGCCCAGGGATGACTTGGGTGTAGTTCGGTGCTTCTTTTTTGGCCTGGATCTGTAATCGCACACGCCCATCTGGTGTCACATGGGGTGTGACCTGGAGTTCCAGCGTCGCATCTTTGAATTCCGTGGAAATGCCGTCCTCGCTCTGTGCCTGATAAGGAATCTGCGTGCCTTGAGAAATCGTCGCTTTCACATGATTCATGGTCAAGACTCGTGGCGCGGAGATGATCTTGCCCCGTCCGGCCTGTTCCGCCGCCAGCAGCCGTAAATCCAAGTTCCACAGCGTGGTCCCCACCAACTTGCCCACACTCAGGCTCGCCGTCGATGTGGCCGTAACAGGATGGTTCACGGCATAATTGGTGTCCACCTGATGATCAGTAGTCTTACTCAGAGCGAAACCCCACTCCACGCCTAAATCCCGGGACGCTGAGGTGCTGAGCTGGACAATTCGAGCCTCTATAAGCACCTGCTTGTTGGGTTTGTCAAGACGCGCGATGATTCCCTTGGCCGCAGCGATGCGTGCCGGATAGTCCGTGTAGAGGATGGTCCCGCTGCGCTGATCCACGCTCACCTTGCCGTCCGCACTTTTGATCTCCGAAATCTTGGCGGCGATCTCCGCAGGTTCGGCGTAATTGATTTGGAGGTACGCCGTGTCCAATTCCCCCAAATCTTTTTTCGTCTTCAGGAGCTGCTGTTCGATCTTGAGGCGCTCTTCGCGCTCTTTCATCTCTTGCCTTAATTTGTCTTCCTTGGCGATACGGATGACCCCTCCCACTTCCTCGCGACCCAGCCCGTTCATCATCAAAACCATATCCAGAACCTGATCCCATGGAATGTTTTCCACCTTGAGAGTCACCTTACCGCTCACGTCCGGTTCCACGACAAGATTCATGCCGCTCACATCGGCAAGGAGTCTGAGCACGTTGGTCAGGTCGGCATCTTGAAGGTCTAGGCTGATGGGTTTGCCCTGGTACGTCTTTTCCAGAGGAAGTTGGGCGCCCTCCAATGGCGCCGATTCGGAAGCAATAGCCTGCGTTCGGTTTGATTCTTTGGAGGGAGCACCTCTCTGCGCCTCCTCTCCGGGCGACGACGGCGCGGGGGCAACCGTTCTCTTCTCGTCCGCTTTCCCGGGATATACACGCACCACCAACCGCTCACTCTCAGCACTGCTTTCCAGCCGCTCCACTCCAGGTAAAACCCGCCCCAAGACCGTGAAAACTCCACCCTCGCCATAGGAAACCCTTAGGGAGCTTAGACGCTTTGAAGCTGAAGGGATGGAGCCTGAGCCAAGAGAAGTGACGACATCTTCCAGAACGATCTGGAAGCCTTGACTCCCTTGATGCCGCGCCCGATAGCGCAAAGGAATCCTATCGGTGATGACCGACACCTCTGTGCGGTCGGGAAAGTCTTTGGCTTGAACACCGAAGACCTTCACTTTGTCTCCAAGCGATGAAGCTCCGGCGGTGGCCTCGGGAGTTGTCCTGACTGGGATGTTCGTAGGGGGTTGGGCCAGAACCGAACCCGCCAGGAATGTGGCACAGATAAAGGAGGCAACGGCTCCTAGGGTGAGACTTTCAAAAGAATTTCTGAGGCTCATGGTATCCCGTCCTGTCTTTCATGTCTCCAGCCGGTCCGTTCCAATCCACCTTGTCGGCAAACGCGATGGTGCCTCTAAACCCCGTCCATCATTTTTTGGGCGGTGCCGGTTTCTTCCTCTCATGTTCTTCCAAGAACCGATAAGTCGAGAGGTTGCAAGAAACCTGCACGGAAGAATCGCTTCGCCTTTTCAGAGCCACGCTGTCGACCTGGATGATGCGCCCCAGTCGGCTAATTCTGTCCAGGAACATCCCTACCTGGTGATAGCGCCCGACCAGATCCAGACGCACGGGGATGGTCGCATGAAATTCATGAAGGGTCTCGGCCGACGGCTGGAAGAGCAGGTTTTCCAATCCCTCCTCGGCACCGATTTGAGAGACGGTTTCCAGAAGAGCCGGAATCTCTCTTTGGTCGGGAAGCATTTTGAGCATGGCCATCAACTCCGCTTGAGCCTTCTCGACCTCTTGGGCAAGTTTTTCGGATTCAGCCGCGTATTTCTTCAATGTGGCTATTCGTGTTTCTTGGCTCTTGATGCTGGAGCGGAGCTGCTCGATCTGTTTCTTTTGAGGAGTGTACTTAAAGTAATAAAACACCGCAGCCAAAGCCACCACCGTCACCACCAAAACCAGCACCCTCTGAACCACCGGGAGCTCATCAATCTTCGCCTCAATGGCTTCTATGGGGAGGGATACCTTTTTCATGGAAACCTCCGGGTGTCAGCCTTGTGGTTTTCCCTGGGGTGGCGCTTCTGGGGACACTTTTTCAGTTTCCGGACTTTTGGCGCCTTGGTCTTTTTGTGCCAGTGCTTCCTTGACTTGCGAATAGGGCACCATGGACCACGTCAGACGGTATTCCCTAAGTTTAAGCTCCCCCATGGACGTCTGTCTCGAATGGGCCAACACCACGCTGCCTCGGACCACATAGGGGGATTGCTCGAGATTTTTCATGAACTCGGCCACGCTCTCGTTACTCTGGGCGATCCCGCCCACCTCGACCTTGTTACCGGTTACGGTCAACGTTTCGAACCATACCTTCTCTGCCGGAATCCATAGGCTCATCAGGGCCAGAATCCGAGCCATCTTATCCCTGTCTTTTTCGAGCCCTCGGATCACCTCCTTCTTTTTCTCGATGGTCTCTTTTTGTTTTGTCAGATCCTGAAGAATCTTCTCGTACTTGGCATATTTGGCGGCCTCTGCCTTCAATTCAGATTCCCGCTGCTGGAGACGACGTATTTCCCCGGCTTGACTGGACCAAATATACGCGATGACAACCCCCATTGCGGCCACACCGGCGAGGTAGGCAAAAAGATACTGGCGGGCGGTGCTCCGGACCGGCTTCTTTTCGGCAGGCAAGAGGTTGATGCGGATCATTTGTCCCCCGCTCTCCTGAGTGCAAGTCCAAGGCCGATGGCCATTTGAGGCCCGATTTGATCCAAATACGCCGGGTCAAATCGGCCCGCATCCACCTCAAGATGCTGTAATGGATTGCAAACCTCGGCGCGAATCCCGAGTTCGGCTTCCAAAAACTTTTCCATACCCGGTATCCGAGCCGATCCCCCACTGAGGAAAATCTTGTGCAGCTTGGCCTCGGGAAAATGGCTAAAGAAAAAGTCTAGGGCTCTTCTCAAATCTGTGCTCAATTCCCCCAGTGCCTCGATAAAGGCCTTCTCCAGCCGCGCCCGATCCACCTGTTCAGAACCGAGCCCCAACTTGATTCTTTCTGCCTGTTCCGGAGAAGAACCGAGTTCCGAGGCAATTCTGTGGGTGATGGTGTGTCCGCCAAAAGCCAGGTCCCGCGTGAAAAGGGGACGACCGGCCTGAACTATGGTCATGGTCGTCTTAGAGGCCCCAATGTCCATCAAGACGATGTTCTCATCGGCAAACACACCGTAGGTGGCCTCAAAGGCGTTGCTCAGAGCAAAGTAATCCACGTCGATGACCATCGGCTCAAAACCCGCCGAGCGGAGCATGCTCACATGGAAGGATACGGCCTCCTTCTTCGCGGCAACGAGAAGGACGTCCATAAATTTCGCCCGGCTTTTGGAAACATCCACAATCTCATAGTCCACATTGACTTCATCCAACTGGTACGGAACGTATTGGGCGATTTCTTGTCGCAGACGGATCCCCAATTCTTCTTCTGTCATGGTGGGCATTTCGATTTTTTTGATCATGACTTCGTAGCCAGAAATGGACGCTGCAATGGGACCCGGCTTGATTCTAAGATTCTTCGCCAATTTACGCAGAACGTCGGCAACCACCTTCGGGTTTTCGATGCGCCCTTCGGAAACAGCGGAAGAGGGCACCAAAGCCATGCCCATGTTCTCGAGCTTGTGCCCGGCCTTCCCTTGGGTCAGTTGCACCATCTTGACCGCATATGACCCCACATCAACGCCGACTAGTTCCATACGTTTTCGGAACATTCGCCCTACGGCTCCCTGTCCACTTTGATGTTGACACTCACCTCTTTTTGTTATTTACATCAAGCCTTTCCGACATACAAACGGAAACGGTCTCTTCGTGAATTATCGGCACAATCGGAGGCGGCGTTGAGTGTTTTTTCCAAATCGGAACCCATCAAGGGAAAGAAAAAAAGTGCACTTCGAGAATATTCAGAAGCTATTCTGATCGCCGTCTTGCTGGCTCTGTTCATTCGGGCTTTCGTGGTTCAGGCGTTCAAGATCCCGTCTGGATCCATGATGACCACGCTGCTCATCGGGGATCACATCCTCGTGAGCAAATTTCGATACGGCCTCAAACTACCCGTCGTCGATAGGGACATTTTCCATTGGGCTCAGCCCCAAAGAGGGGATATCATCGTTTTCAAGTATCCCCGGGATCCCGCCAAAGATTTTATCAAACGAGTCATCGGAGTTCCTGGCGACACAGTCCTCATAAAGGACAAAGTTGTTTTTATCAATGGAAAACGTTTGGAAGAACCCTATGTGCGGTTTACGGATCCAAGGATTTTGCCTGCGACCCTCAGTCCACGAGACAATTTCGGACCTGTCGTGGTTCCCGAACGGAGCTTTTTTGTCATGGGGGATAACCGCGATGAAAGCTATGACAGCCGCTTTTGGAACTTTGTGGATTGGTCGGCGGTCAGGGGTAAGGCTTTTATAATCTACTGGTCCTGGAACAAGGACGGACAGCTGACCCTGGATCCGGATCATTTTTTCGTGCGCTGGGATCGTCTCGGCCACCTTGTCCGCTAGAAACGGTGTCGCCGCCGACGTCGGAAGCAGCGGCTGAACACTTTCGGGAGAGCTGAGGCCCAAAGGTATAACCGAGGTCTTTGAGCTATTTTTTTCCGAGAGGTGTCTTCGCGGAGAGCCTTGTCATGGCGAACCGGCAAATCTCAGAGGAAACCAACCGACTCATTCAATGGATCGCACACAGCGTTCGGGAGGCCGGGGCCCAGGGTGTGGTCCTGGGGATCAGCGGCGGAATCGACTCGGCCGTATGTGCCGCCTTGGCCCAGGCCGCTTTGGGAGAAAACGTTCTTGGACTGATTCTTCCGTGCCATAGCTCCCCAGAGGATCTTCAAGATGCGCGGTCCGTTTGTCGACATTTAGGGCTGCGTTTCGAAGAAATCGACTTGGGACCGGTCTTGGACGAATTATTGAAGATCTTGGACTCCACCCCCCCTCGCCTCTCCGGAAATCTCAAGGCCAGACTCCGCATGGCCGTTCTCTATCACAAGGCAGCGGAGCTCGGGTTTCTTGTCATGGGGACAAGTAATCGCAGCGAATGGGAAATCGGCTACTTCACGAAATACGGGGACGGAGCTGCAGACATTCAGCCCATCGTCCATCTGCTCAAGAGTGACGTGCAGAAACTCGCGCGCGAATTAAAACTTCCTCGACATATCATCACCAAACCCCCGTCGGCTGGACTGTGGGCCGGTCAAACCGATGAAGGGGAGCTCGGATTCACCTACAAGCAGCTCGACAATTTTTTAAAGGGGGCGCAGCACGCCGTCCCGAAACATGTTCGAAAACGTATCCAGGAACTCCGCACCCAAACGGCTCACAAGCGGTTCCCGCCGCTGCGCTTTCCTCAGCAAACCGAAGAGGCGGTCCCGGGGCTGAAACCATCGGCGGCCGAACCCAGCCCCGCCGACAAGAGCGTCGAGGCCCTTACGGTAATCAGTAAGGCCATCACATCAGACCAATACCTCGAGGACATTTTGAGACTCATCGTCATGGTCACGGCGGAGGTCATGAATTCCAGCGTGTGTTCCTTGTGGCTTCTGGACGAGCAGGAGCGGGTCTTGCGGCTGCGGGCCACGCAGGCCATCAACCCCGAATATCTCCAAGACCGAGTGCTGAAAGTCGGGGAAGGGGTTGTCGGGAAAGTGGTGGTCGAAAACAAGCCCCACATCGCGCTAAATGTCTTGGAGGATCCCTATTTCAAAGAGAAAGCCCTGGCCCGGCGCCTTGGGCTCGTCTCCATGCTGAGTATCCCCATGCGCGTGAAGGATCGCGTCATCGGCGTGATCAACTGCTACACCTCTCACCCCCACCGGTTTACCGAGCTCGAGATGAATGTGCTCACCGCCGTGGCCAACCAAGCCGCCGTGGCCATCGAGAACACTGAACTCATGGTCAAAACTAAAATCATTCAGGAAGAGTTGGAGAAGCGTAAGGTTATCGAAAAAGCCAAAGATATCCTCATTTCTCGGCTTAACCTGACGGGCGAAGAGGCTTACCGGTGGTTGCAAAAGAAAAGCATGGACACCCGAAAATCCATGAGGGAAGTTGCCGAAGCGGTGTTGCTGACCCTAGAAAACTGAGTGATCGATAAGCGAAATCCCCGTGTGCTCCCTACCCATAAAGGAGAATTTCCTGTCTGTCGGCCATGTACGCTTCCAGTTCCGCCGACCATTCCCTTTCCCATAAACTTATCGCCGTCCCATTTTCTAAATGTTTGCGGACCTTAGGGTTCCCCGTGAGAATGTCGATGGGAAGATGTCGTTTTTCATACTCGTAAGGCGGCGGCAGCCACTGGAAAGATCGCCTGTGGGCTTGCAGCACGGCTTGGAGAAAGGCCAGCCCAAAGCGATAGGGTCGAAAGGCGAGAGGGTCTGTGATGTGGAGATGGAAGCCTCGGCACCTCTGTCCCGCCCACTTGTCGAAGGTCGGCTCAAATTCCACGGCTCGGAGCACGACGCCCTCGAGCGCACAGGGATCTATGAACGCCCCCACTGCATCCGGATCGAGATAGGGCGCGCCCACCAATTGGAAAGGCAGTGTGGTTCCCCGTCCTTCACTCAGGTTCGTCCCTTCGAGTAACACCATCCCGGGATAAAGCACCGCCGTCTCCCACGTGGGCATGTTGGGTGACGGGAAAATCCATGGACGCCCCGTGTCGGGCCAGAGGTTCTTCCTCGCCCAGCCCTCCACGGGCACAACGGTAACGATGTCTTGCCGCCCATGCATGCGCGCCACCCACGTGGCCAATTCCCCAAGCGTCAGGCCGTGGCGCATGGGAAGGGCATAACGGCCCACAAAGGACCGGTATCCGTCTTGGACCAGGTTGCCTTCCACTCGCTCTCCACCGATGGGATTGGGCCGATCCAAGACGACCATGGACATGTGACGCCGACAGAGAGCTTCGACACACAGCCCGACGGTGGTGCCGTACGTGTAAACCCGGCATCCCACGTCCTGCAAATCCACGATGAGAACGTCTATGGTGTCCAGCATGGAGTCGGTGGGTTGTCGGGTCTCTCCGTAGAGGCTGAAAATAGGAACATGATAGACCCTATGCCGACTGTGATCGGATTCGACCATGTTGGCTTGCTTTTCCGCATAAAAACCATGTTGCGGCGAGAAAATGGCGGTCAAACGGGCTCCTCGAGCCGCCAAGGCGTCCACTACGTGAACAAAATCGGCGGTTACCGAGGCTTGATTGGCCAAGACACCAATGCGCTTTTCAGAAAGCCACGGCGGAGGATCTTCGATGAAGACGTCGCATCCGAATCGACACGGCGGGGAGGGGGCCATGGATGCCATCACGCGCCCTTCTTTTCTTTCTCTCGGGCAAGGCGGTCCAAAACCTTTGGATAATAAACCTGATGCTCTTCCAGCATGGGAGAAACGCGGCGCATGGTATTGAGTTTCATGATGAGATAATTGAGCCTTTTCATTTGGCGGTATTTTTCCTGAGTGTCTTGAATGCCGGAAAGAAGCTCTTCGGTAGTCCGGATTTCCTTACGCAATTCCAATTCGGGCGGGAGGCAGTCCGCGTTTTTGAGAATCTTGTAAGCAATGCGCAAGTCCGCAGGAAGATGACTGTCGTCTTCCAGCGTGAGGGGTTTTCCGGCACCCGGCAGGTTGTCGAATTCCCCTCGCTCCATGGCCTCTTGAATCCTTTGTTCCGCAATCTTTTCAAAAATGGTAAACA
Source organism: Desulfosoma profundi (assembly GCF_055387865.1). NCBI lineage: Bacteria > Pseudomonadati > Thermodesulfobacteriota > Syntrophobacteria > Syntrophobacterales > Syntrophobacteraceae > Desulfosoma > Desulfosoma profundi. The sequence continues at coordinate 994,028 of NZ_AP042420.1, forward strand.
AGTTGCTCATTGTGCGCCCCTTTTCGGCAACGATCTTTCACGGAACGGAGGTGGATCGGGATGGAGCTCCACGAACCCGCGCGGATATGGCCCGCAGAAGAGCCTCTACCCCCACATGTCACGGACAGTAGTCGGGCATGGATTTTGGGGGCAGGCCGATTCGGCCGTCTTGCCATCCAGCGCCTGCTCAAAGACCGTCAGGCGCCCGCAGTCATCGTGGATGCCGATATCCACCGTTTGCGCGAGATTCCGGAGCATGACGCGCTCATCAAGGTTCGCGGGGATGTCTTCGTATTTCTTTCGAACCAACGGTTGAATGACGACCAGTGGATCATCCCCGCAATACCGGTCCACGTGGCCTTCGGCTGCATTTTGATGGAGCTCGGCAAAACGGGAGGCGCCCGTCGCCTGCCGGTCCCCTCGGAAGTGGACGCTTTTCTACCCCACCCGATCCGCACTCCCTCCGGGACGGTCTATGCCAGCCATGCCACTTTCCATTGCCCGGATGACTGCCTTGAACCCGAGGATCATTGCACCATCACCCGGAGGCCCCGCCCTCAGAAACTTTACCAAATCCTTCAAAATCTTTCCATTCCCCTCTTCCGTACGGTGGTCGTTCAAAGCCGCCAGTTGGCTGCAGGGGTTGGTGGCTACACAGTGGCACAGCTCAAAGAGGCGCTCTCCGCCATCAGGTCCGTTCCGGGGTCTTACCTGGTGGCCACGAGCTGCTCTTGTCATGCGGTGATCGACGCACTGTCCTGGACAGGCCCCCGCTGATCCGCCGAACCCTTTTCACAAGGCTCTTGTCCAGAGAGACTTCGTTCCATTTGATTCAAATACGCATGGAGGCAGTCCTCTGGGCGTACACCGCACCTTCGGGCTAAGACCACCAAAGCGATCAGACCTCGGGCCAGCCAATATGAAACCTGTTCCTTTGGCGCGCCTTCGTCCCGCACTAGATGAGCCGCACTTTCCAGCAACATTTTCTCTTCCGGGACATCGCAGAGGAGAGCGGCTTGGTCGCTGCTCATCCGCGAAATCAGCCGATAGGCTCGAACGAGCGCGGGAAGGGTTCCGGGGACGCCCAGCCCGGAGGAGCGCGCTTTTTTTTCTTTTTGCTTGATTTTTTCCCAATTGGACCGAACATCCGCGGCCGAGTCGACCACCGTGTCCCCGAAAACATGAGGGTGTCGGCGAATCATTTTTTCGCTGATCCCCATGCACACATCGTTCAACGTGAACCTCCCGGCCTCCTCATAGAGATGGATCATGAAGAAGACCATAAAGAGAAGATCTCCGAGTTCTTCGGCCGCTTCATCCTCCGCACCTGCCCGGACGGCCGCTGCCGCCTCATGAGCTTCTTCGATGAGGTAGGTCTGCACGGTTTCCGGGGTCTGTTGTCGATCCCACGGGCAGCCGTTTTCCCCTCGAAGGCGATCGATGATTTCCCAAAGGCGTTTTATCTTTGCCCATCGATCGTCGCCATCATAAAGCTCTTCTTGACTGTTCTTTTCCTGCACCGTCGTTTTTCTCCGCACCCGCACCCGGCGGCTTCGTGTCCCTGCCGGGCGCAGGCTTCTTCATGTTCCTGGAAAGTTCATCCAGATGTTGTCGAAAACCTTTGGGAGCGGCGTCAAGGAGCAGCCGTGTCCCAAGCTGCACATACGGGACGAGCCGGGAGTGTTTGATAAGGGCATGATCTGGAGGACATAGGAAAGTCAATATCCAGACCACGAAAATCATCGCCACCCCCCCTTTGATCAACCCGAAAGCCCCCCCGAGCAACCGATCCGTCCCACCCAATCCCCCAGTGTGAAGCCGTCGAGAGATCCAACTGCCGGCCAAGGCAATGAGAAACCATGTGAGTCCGAAAAGAAGCCCGGCGGCGATGGCCGTCGGATAGGGTAAAGCCGGAAAAGTCTCGGCAAGACGCAAACCCAAGGCCGTCCCATAACGGTGGGCCACAACAAACCCCGCCACAAAACCAAGGATGCCGAAAACCTGCGAGACGGCGCCGCGCCATAAACCCCGAAGGAGCGCCAGGCCGCCGATGGCAATCAGCACCCAATCCGTAATGTTCATCGTGCGCCTCCCACCGAATCCTTCGCCGCTCAGCGGTGAGTGACCCCTTCCAGCACGCGAAACCATAGACCATTCCCCCGGGAAGGTTCAACGAGTTTGCGTGAGGCTGGAGTCTTAAGAAGTCGTTGTCAGATTGCGCGGCGAATGATATCTCTCAAGCGTGTCGGGAACTTCCCGCACGAATTTCACAGAAAGGATTATTGATTGTTGACATCACGCATTCAAGATCCTGTCGCTTTCTCCCAAAGTAAAACCTTCGACGACCCGTCCCTCCTGCAGGACCTCGCCGGAGAACGCAACACGCATCTCAAACTCATTGAAAAACAACTGGAAGTTCGCCTGCATGTTCGCGGCACGCAAGTGACCATCACCGGCGAAAAAGCCCACGTGACCCTGGCGCAGCGCGTCTTGGATGAACTCGAAGCTTTGCGGCGCAAAGGATATCCGCTCTATGCCTCCGATGTGCTCTACGCCGTCAGGATTCTCAGTGACAACCCCCGAAGCCGGTTGGAAGATATCTTTCTGGATAAAGTCTTCGTCACCTCAAGCAAACGTGTCATCACGCCAAAGAGCCTCAAGCAGAAGGAGTACATCGAAGCTATCCGGTCTCACGATATTGTTTTCGGGATCGGCCCAGCGGGCACGGGCAAAACGTATCTGGCCATGGCCATGGCCGTTTCGGCGCTCACAGCGGATCAGGTGCGGCGGATTATCCTGGTCCGACCCGCCGTGGAAGCCGGAGAAAAATTGGGCTTTCTCCCTGGGGACCTGGCAGAGAAGGTCAACCCCTATCTTCGGCCCCTTTACGATGCGTTGCATGACATGATGGATTTCGAGAAGGCGTCCAAACTCCTCGCGCGCGGCGCCATCGAGGTCGCGCCCCTAGCCTTCATGCGTGGCCGCACGCTCAACGAGGCTTTCGTCATTTTGGACGAAGCCCAAAACACCACCAGCGAACAGATGAAGATGTTCCTGACACGCCTCGGATTGGGCTCTAAAGCGGTGATCACCGGAGACGTGACCCAAATCGACCTGCCCGACAACAAACCCTCCGGCCTTGTGGAAGCTATGGAACTCCTCCAGGGCATCCGCGGGCTGCGCTTCATCTTCTTTTCCCACGTGGATGTGGTCCGCCACCGTCTTGTCCAGGATATTATCGAAGCCTACGAAAATGCCGAGCGCAGGACTCCGTCGAGAAAACCCACGGATTCTCGATAGGCGGACATTATGGAAAGAGAAAAGACAGCCGAAAACCGGCGCATGAGCTCCGAAGCGGCCGACTGGCGCTCCAGGGCACTTCAGTGGTGGCAGTATCCCGATCACGCCAAAGCGGCCTTGGTGATCGTTTTTTCCCTGGCCGCGGCGTTCATCATCACCCCGTCGTTTCTGAAACGCCCTCCCGTTTACCGTCCGGGCGATGTGGCCACGCAAAACGTGAAAGCGGATCGGGATTTCCTCTTGCTCGATCAGGAGGCCACCGCTCGAAAACGGGAAGCCGCCCGTCAGGATGCGCCGCTGATCTTCGATCTTCATGAAAAAGCGGCACAGACTTCGGCCCTTCGGCTCTCGAGAGCTTTTAAGACCATGCGCGAGCTTGTCCATGGCCTGCTGCTTCAGGAAACCAAGGGGCTCATGCCGGACCGTTGGATGGAGCTTCTCCGGCGCTTTCCACCGACGAAGGGGGAGGGTCCTGAGAACCGCCTGGGACCTCATCGATCCACGTTTGAAGAGGTCTTAGGATTTCCCGTTCCGGACAACATCTACCTCATCTTGGCCGCCGAACGGTTTTCACCCGCCTTGGAAGACCGGGTTCACAGCTGGATGCACAGCCTTTTCGATCACGGCATTCTGCCCGGTCCGGACGATCCGGACATGGCGGCTTTCAAACAATGGCGATCAACGCATCGACCGATTCTGGTGCGAAAGATCCCTTCGCTTCGTGAAGAAAGTTTTGCCTCGCTCAGCGAATTCCCGGACATCCATCGGGCAAGGGAAAAAGCCGTGACGGCGATTCTCCAGCAAGAAGGAGACATCCTGCCGGCACGGGCCATCGCGTTCCTCTGTGCCCAGTTACTGGAACCCAATCTGTTTTTTAATCGAGTCGAAACCCTCCAGGCTGAAACGGCCGCCGCGGAAAGCGTCAAGCCCGTCTACGTCCAAATCAAGAAAAACGAAATGATCATTCGAGACGGTCAGAGATTGGCCGAGGAGGACGTGCACAAGTTGGAATCCTACGCTGCGGTTCTGCCCAAAAGACACGGGCTCTCCGCGTTCACCGCCATCTGGCTCTTTTCATGTCTGTTTCTGGCTGTTTTGTGGCATCTGCTTTCTCTGCGCATCCCGTCCGTGCGTCTGCGCTTCAACGATTATGTCTTTCTGGCCTGCGTCCTGATGGTCCTTTTGATCCTGTGCCGCACGGCCGATTGGATCGGCACGTCCCTGGGAACCCATGGCGGGTATTTCGATCACCGGAGCTTCCTTTACGCGGTGCCCATTGCCGCCGGAGCCATGTTGGCCAGCATTTTCTTCGGGCTGACTGTGGCGGTTTTCTTTTCCGTAGCGGTCAGTGTTTTTGTGGCCTTGGTCTGCGGCAATGACTTCCAGGTGTTCGCCTTCGCCCTTCTGGGTTCGCTTGTCGGGAGCTACCGGGTCAATCCCTGCCGCAACCGACTGGTCCCTATTCAAGCGGGCTTACTCACCGGGGCGACCAACGCGGCGTGCCTGGCTCTGATGGCGTTATTCCAGGAACATCCCGATTCACCCGCCGTGCTCGTTGATGCCTTTCTCGGATTTATGGGGGGTATCGTGTCCGGAGTCCTGGCCACAGGCTTTACCCCATTGGCTGAACTCTTGTTCGGGTACACCACAGACATCCGCCTTTTGGAACTGGCCAGCATGGACCAACCTCTCCTGCAGGAACTTATGATCCAAGCACCGGGGACCTATCACCACAGCCTCATTGTGGCCAACATGACAGAAGCGGCTGCCAAGTCCATCGGAGCCAATTCGTTGCTGGCCAAGGTAGCCGGCTATTACCATGACATCGGCAAGATTAAAAAGCCGCTGTACTTCATAGAAAACCAGTTTGACGCGGAAAACCGCCACGAGAAGCTGGCTCCGTCCATGAGCAGTCTCATCCTCATCTCGCATGTCAAGGACGGAGTTGAATTGGCTCGAAAACACCGACTGGGAAAACCCATCATCGACATCATCAATCAGCACCACGGTAAAAGTCTCATCGCCTACTTCTATCAGAAAGCCATTGAAGCCCGGGAAAAGGCCATAACCTCTAAAGGGGCAGATTTGCCTCCCATCAACATCGATGATTATCGCTATCCCGGCCCCAAGCCCCAGACCAAGGAAGCCGGTCTGGTGATGCTCGCGGATATGGTGGAGGCCGCGTGCCGGTCGCTCAGCGAACCCACACCCGCCCGAATCCAGGGCATGGTCAGCCGCCTCATCAATAACGCCTTCACCGACGGACAGCTGGACGAGTGCGAACTCACCCTGAAGGATCTCCACCAAATCGCCAAACACTTCCATCAAATCTTGGCCACGGTCCACCATAAGCGCATCGAATATCCAACACAAACCGTTCCTACAAAGGGCAAACCGCATGGCACAGATTCAAATCAGCGTGAACTGCGACCGGATAAAGATCGACCTGGATCGACTGCAGGAAACAGCCGAACAGATCTTAAACGCCTTGGACTGCAGTGACGCGGAACTGAGCCTGGTCATTACCGATGACGAGGAAATGGCCGAACTGAACCAAAGATTCCGTGGTCTCGCGGAACCAACCGATGTCCTGTCATTCCCCATGAGGGAGGGAGACTTCGGGGACATAGCGCCTCAGATGCTGGGCGACGTGGTCATCGGTGTGGAAACGGCATCGGCCATGGCCCACAAATTCCAGTGTACCTTGGACGAAATACTGGATCTCCTCCTGGTGCACGGGATCCTTCATCTTTTGGGTCACGACCATGGAAATCCCGATGACGCACAATCCATGGAAGCCATCACCTTGCAGCTCTTGGAAAAACTCGGGCGTGAACCTGCCCGTTTCGCTTGGTATCGGACGGATTTTTCCGAAGACACAAAGGAGGGATGAATCGTGGCGCGGGTGGCCGTGAATGTGGACCATGTGGCAACGGTCCGCCAAGCTCGTTTGGCATCGGAGCCCGATCCGGTGGTGGCCGCCGCACTGGCGGAATTGGCCGGCGCTCAGGGCATTGTCGTCCACCTTCGAGAAGACCGACGCCACATCCAGGACCGGGATGTGGAAGTCTTGCGCAGCACCGTAAAAACTCGTCTGAATCTGGAAATGGCCGCCACGCAGGAAATGATCGATATCGCGTTGCGGATCAAGCCGGATCTCGTCACGCTGGTCCCGGAAAAACGACAGGAACTGACGACCGAAGGCGGCCTGGATGTGATTCTTTACGAGGATGCTCTTGCCGACACCATAAAGCGGCTCCACGAAGGGGGCATTTCCGTCAGCCTTTTTGTCAATCCCGACCCGAAACACATTAAGACGGCCGCGAAAATTGACGCGGACTGCGTGGAGATCCACACGGGATCCTTTGCGGAAGCCAAGACTTACGCCAAACGGCAGGAAGAATTCGAACGCGTTCAGGATGCGGCCAAGCTTGCGGCAAAAATCGGTCTTCTGGTCCACGCGGGACACGGTGTGGATTACCGCAATATTTTGTGGCTTCGAGTGATCAAGGAAATCGAAGAATTCAGCATCGGTCACGCCATTGTCGCCCGAGCCGTCTTGGTGGGGATGGAACGGGCCGTGAGGGAAATGATCGCCTTGGTGAACGGGTGATGGGCATCTACGGCATCGGGATCGACTTGGTCCGGATCGATCGCGTCGAGGCGGACATAGCTCGATGGGGGGAGAAGTTCCTTAGCAGGGTGTTCACCGACAGCGAGCAGCAAGACTGCCGGAAAAGAAAGAACCGGGCAGCCTGCTACGCCATACGTTTCGCCGCCAAAGAGGCTTTCGCCAAGGCGGTGGGTACCGGCGTCCGCTCCCCCCTTTTCTGGAAAGACATGGAAATCCGAAGTGATTCTCTGGGGAAGCCCTCCGTTTTTCTTTCGCCAAGGGCGCAAGGGTTTCTTCATGAACTCGGGGTGCATCGTTGGCACGTGAGTCTCACCGACGACGGCTGCTACGGTGCGGCCGTGGTGGTTCTGGAAACTGAGGATTCTTCTCGCGGTTTTCATGGTCGAAGAGGAGAGCCATGATACTTGTCACCGCCCAAGAGATGGCCGAGCTCGATCGGCGCACCATCGAAGAAATCGGTATCCCCGGTGTGGTTCTCATGGAAAACGCGGCGCGGGGCGCTCTGGACTTTTTTCAACGCTTGATCCCCGATCTGACCGCTCGGCGCGTGGTCATCCTCGCCAGCACCGGCAACAACGCCGGGGATGGGTTCGTGATCGCACGCGTGCTCCACAGCCGGGGAACTCCCGTTCGGGTTGTGTGTCTGCGCCCGGCGGATCGCCTCCGGGGCGATGCATGGATCAATTACCGCATTCTGGAAAATATCGGCTTGAGGCCCACCCATTGGGACGAAAACGAGGATTTTTCATCCCAATTTGCCATAATTCGCGAAGCTGAGGTTATCGTCGACGCCATCTTGGGAACCGGGCTGAGCAGCCCCGTGCAGGGACTGTACCGAGACATCATCGAAGCCGTGAACGCGTTGGGAAAGACGGTCCTCGCCGTGGACCTGCCTTCGGGGCTAGACGCCACTACGGGGAAAGTCCTCGGGGCGGCCATTCGAGCGACGGCAACGGCCACATTCGGTTTGCCCAAAGTCGGCCAGAGAATTGCCCAAGGGGAGGCTCTCGTCGGCACACTTCACGTGGTGGACATTGGGATCCCCCCCAGTGTCATTGAATCGTCCGGCGTGAAGCGATGGTGGCTCGACGAGGACGTCTGCCGTCTATGGCTCCAGCCCCGCCCTCCAGCAACCCATAAGGGACGGGCAGGGCATGTGTGCATTCTTTCGGGCTCTGTAGGGAAGACCGGGGCCGCATCACTGGCGTCATTGGGAGCTGCCCGGGTCGGAGCGGGACTGGTGACGTTGTTCATCCCCCGGTCCTTAAACCCCATTCTGGAGGTCAAACTGACGGAAGCCATGACCTTGCCCGTTGCGGAAACGCCGGAACAGAGCGTCGCCGCCGCAGCCGAGCCCGAGATTTTGAACTTCCTGAATGGAAAGGATGCTTTTGCCGTAGGTCCAGGAATTTCGTTACACCCGGAAACCCGCCAACTGCTTCTGAAACTCACGGCCCTCTCCCCGTGCCCTTTAGTGTTGGATGCCGACGCGCTGACGATCCTCGCCGACACGCCCGAATCCCTTCGCCAGGCGAAGGTCCCGGTCATTCTCACCCCACATCCTGGAGAAATGGCCCGTCTCATGCGCTGCACCGTGGCGGAAGTGGAAGCGGATCGACTCCGGGCAGCTCAGGCATTCAGTCAGGAACACGGCGTTATTGTCGTTCTCAAAGGCCACCGCACCGTCATCGCTGCCCCCGACGGGAGGTCGGCCATCAACGGATCCGGGACGCCCGCCATGGCTTCGGGGGGCATGGGAGACGTCCTGACCGGAATGATCGCCGGCTTTCTGGCCCAAGGGATGGAACCTTTCCAGGCGGCGTGCCTCGGTGTTTACATCCACGGGAAAGCGGCAGAAAAGGTCTGCCACGGCAGGACCACCCGAGGCCTTTTGGCCTCCGACATCTTGAACGAAATACCCTTCGTCATTGGGGCGCTGGAACAGGCATGAACGTCAGTGTCGGGATGGAATCCTCATCCCCGGAAGTCTCTTCGGCTCTCGGGGAGACCATAGGCAAGCGGCTGGTCGCGGGAGACATCGTGGCTTTATGGGGAGAACTGGGCGCCGGGAAGACACTGCTGACCCAAGGGATCGCCCGGGGATTGGGTGTCCCTCCCGACACGGCGGTCACCAGTCCCACTTTCACCCTCATCAACGAATACGAGGGTCGCCTGCGCCTCTATCATCTCGACTGCTACCGCATCAGCGATCCCGATGAAATGGAAACGCTGCCCTGGAGAGAAGCTCTTTTCGGCGACGGCGTCGCCGTGGTGGAATGGCCGGAACGTTTGGGAGGGCTATTGCCCACGGCACGACTGGATATCTTTTTGGAGATCCTCGGCCCGACCTCGCGTCGCCTGAGGATCATCCCTCACACCGATGATCTCCGGCGTCGTTTTTCCGATCTTGTCCTGCCGATCTGAGCTCTGGGGACGGGATAACCTCCTTTATCCGCCCCCTTCTCGTTCACGCAATCGAAAAGAACGTGCAAAGTCCTTCACAAAAAGCACGAACCCGGCCGGCGCTCGGCTTATGATCGCCCGTCGGGCAGCTCATTCCCGCCCGTGAACATCCCCGAATGAAAAAGCTTCCGGAAATGATAGCCGTACACCAACACCGTCACCACATCGGCAAGGCTGGATCGGTAATGCACCAGAGTCTCCTTAAGAAGCTTCCAAAAACAGGAACGAGACGCTTTGGTATCTCGGATGCCCAAATACCACAAAGACCGCAGGAAGGTGAAGATATCGTTTTTCTCCAAAGCGGCTTTGGCCCGAGGCTGATAGTTTTGCAAAAACGCTTTGATTCTCTCGTAGTACATGTGTGGGGAATAAATGGTGTCCATCACCCAACGATAGCCGTCGACGATCTTTTGTCTGTCCATTTTCGGAATGAAGTTCAGGGTGCCTTCAATACTGGTGTTGTCCCCACTGGGCTTGAACAGGAGGCGCCCTTCCCGCTCTAACCTTTTATACAACCGGGTTTCGGGAACGGCCGTTAAGAGTCCGATCATGGCGGTGACCACACCGGTGGACTGGACAAAGTGGACCTGCTTCTGAAAAATATCCGGCGGATCGTTGTCAAAACCGATGATGAATCCACCCATAACGGCGAGTCCGTTCTGTTGGATGATCCGAACCGACTCTTCCAGTGGTCGGCGCAGGTTTTGCCTCTTATCGCATTCTCTCAAACTTTCTGGAGCCGGTGTCTCCAGCCCCAAAAAAACCTTGTTGAAGCCCGCCCGGACCATCAGCTCCATGAGCTCTTGGTCTTCCGCCAGATCGACGGAGGCTTCCGTGTAAAAGCTAAATTTCCACCCACGACGCTCCTGCCAACGGATCACCGCCTCCAGCACACTTTTGACGCGATTCTTGTTGCCAATGAAGTTGTCGTCCACGATGAAGACCGAGCCGCGCCATTTCCGGGCATAAAGCGCCTCCAGCTCGTCAATCATCTGCTCTGAGGATTTGGTGCGGGGTCTTCTACCGTTGAGCACGATGATGTCGCAAAATTCGCAATTGAACGGGCACCCTCGCGAATACTGGACGCTCATGCTCGCGTAATCTTTGAGCCGGATGAGGTCCCACAGCGGCAGCGGGGTTTTGTCCAACTCCGGATGTTCGTCCGTGCGATAGACGCGACGGGCCTGCCCACGTTCCAAATCGGCGGCCAGTTCGGCAACGATCGCTTCTCCCTCACCGATCACCATGTGGGGCACTTCCGGAAAATCCTCGGCGTAGCCGTAAAAAAGAGGCCCTCCACCCACCACGGGAATTCCCAGTTGGGAGCACCGGTGAACCACTTCCTTGGTGGACCGTCGCTGAGCAATCATGGCGCTGACGAAGACATAATCGGCCCAGAGGATGTCCTTGTCCTCCAGAGGGCGCGTGTTCATATCCACAACTTTTTTCTGCCAGTGCCGGGGCAAAAGGGCGGCCACCGTAAGCAGGCCCAAAGGTGGAAAAGCCGCCTTTCGACGCACAATCCGGAGGGCATGCCGGAAACTCCAAAACGTTTCGGCGACTTCCGGGTAAACCAAAAGGACTTTCATGGGACTTCTCCTTGAAAGGTCGGGTGTTTTCTGGAAAAGGGGCACAAGTGCATGCAGGGCATCCAATTTTCGTTTAATGAAATCTTTAACAACAAACCGTGGGGAAAGTCGAGTGACAATTTGGTATCGACACCGCGAGGGCTCCCATCCGCGACGCAGCATTGACTTCCCAAGACACTCACGCTAGCGTGCGACCGTCATCAAGACCAAGTCTTCAGAACAGGAGGTCGTGGCCATGCCTGCCACTAAGGTCGTCATTTCCGTTCTCGGCACCGACAGACCGGGAATCGTTGCCGCCGTTTCCAAAGTTTTGTCGGAAAGCCGATGCAATATCGAAGATGTCAGCCAAACCATCCTTCAGTCGGAATTCGCCGGGGTCTTCATTGCATCCTTGCCCGAAGAATTATCTATGGAGACCCTGGAAAAGAAGCTTGTCGAACACCTCAACCCCCTGAAACTGTCGGTCCTCCTTAAGCCGGTTGAGGAGGCTGAACGGTATGAGGCTCCACCGAGCCAACCCTTCGTGATCACCACCATCGGACCCGACCGATTGGGCTTGGTGGCCGGCATTACGGAGGTCATGGCCCGCTTCGGGGTGAATATCACCAACTTGAGAGCGGCTTTCAGGGGAGGGTCCGATCCTCGCCGTAACGTGATGATCTACGAAGTGGACATTCCTTTGCACATTGACCAGCAGGCTTTTCGGAAAGCGCTTCGTCAAAGAGCGGAGGACCTCGGCTTGGACTTGAGTCTGCAACATAGGGACATTTTTGAGGCCATTCATCGGATCTGACGTCGTTTTCAAAAACACCCGGGAACCATCGAGGAGACTGTTTCGACCATGCTTTCAGACCGTGAAATTCTTTCCACCTTGGAAATGCTTCGCAGCGAACATCTGGATGTCCGCACGGTAACACTGGGCGTGAGCCTCTACGACTGCGCTGATCCCCACATGCCCACCTTTTGTCAAAAGGTTCGACAAAAAATCGTGCGTCTCGCCCACAACTTGGTTTCTGTCTGCGACGATGTGGGAGACAAATACGGCATACCCGTTGTCAACAAGCGCGTCGCCGTCAGCCCCATCGCCGTTGTGGGCGCATGCTTCGGGCGGGAGGACTTGGTGAAGGTGGCCCAAACGCTGGATGAAGCCGCCCAGACCGTCGGCGTGGACTTCATCGGCGGCTTCAGTGCCCTCGTGGAAAAAGGTTTTACCAACGGTGATGTCAGCCTCATCGATGCCATCCCGGAAGCCCTTTCCCAAACCCAGCGTGTGTGCGCCTCCGTGAACGTGGCGGGCACCAAGGCCGGCATTAACATGGACGCGGTCTACATGATGGGCCATGTCATTAAGCGCACGGCTGCAGCGACCGCTCACGCAGACGGAATCGGGTGCGCCAAACTCTGCGTGTTTGCCAACATCCCCCAAGACATTCCCTTTATGGCAGGGGCCTATTTGGGGGTCGGCGAACCGGAGTCCGTAATCAACGTGGGTGTCAGCGGTCCCGGCGTGGTGAGAAAAGCCATCGACCGGGCACGCCGATCCAACCCCACTCTGGACTTAGGCCAGCTCGCCGAAGTTATCAAACGCACGGCCTTTAAAGTGACCAGCGTGGGCGAACTCATCGGTCGCGAGGTCGCTCGAAGACTGGGCATTCCTTTCGGCGTGGTGGATTTGAGCCTCGCACCAACGCCCAACGTCGGAGACAGCGTGGGAGAGATTTTCCAGAGTCTGGGCTTGGGGAGCATTGGAGTCCCGGGATCGACGGCCCTATTGGCCATGCTCAATGATGCGGTGAAAAAGGGAGGGGCTTTCGCCAGCAGCTACGTGGGCGGATTAAGCGGAGCTTTCATTCCCGTGAGTGAGGATCTCAACATCTCGGAGGCGGCGCGTAAAGGCCATCTCACTTTAGAAAAACTGGAAGCCATGACCAGCGTGTGCTCCGTAGGCTTGGATATGGTCGCCCTTCCGGGAGACACGTCCGCAGAAACCCTTGCGGCTATTATCGCCGACGAAATGGCTATCGGGGTCATCAACCGAAAGACCACAGCAGCTCGGCTCATCCCCGTGCCGGGAAAAAAAGCCGGGGATAAAGCTTATTTCGGGGGGCTTTTGGGGCAAGCGACGATCATCCCCGTGCCCAATGGGGAGCTTTCCAGCGAATTCATCCGCCTCGGCGGCCGGATCCCCGCACCTGTCCAAAGCTTAAACAACTGAAGAGGCCCAGAGAGTCTGCACCCCAAAATCGTGGCCATGACCTTGCAGGGCTTAGTGGCCAAGGATCTGGGACCACGAGGGTCACCCCGGCAGAGGGGGCTGCCCCCCGATCTTTCGGAAAGCCGGGCCCCTCGCTGTCCTGAGAAACCCGCATCCACCCGTTCCCGCAAGCTAGAGATCCAGCATGCCCTCAGGCCGATGGAGCCCGAGCCGGCCTCACTTCCTGGGGGATGGGCCACAGAACCATCCCGCTGCCGGGAAAAATGAGCCTTGCGACGTCAAGCTTTTTCCCAAGGAAAACACCTGGGAAAATGCGGGCTTTCCGCGCCTGGAGCCCGGCAGATTCCGTCCTGAAAGAGAAAATCTCAAACTCAAGAAGAAGGTCTTTTTTCCCGAGCCTTTTCGCCCATGTACATCTTGTAATTGATGCTGTCCACCAAGGCCTGCCAACTGGCCTCCAAGATGTCGTGAGAAACGCCCACGGTGCCCCAATGCTCCTTGCCGTCGTGGGACTCTATCAACACTCGCACCTTGGCCGCCGTTCCCTCCTTGCCGGGAAGCACGCGAACTCTGTAATCGGTCAGCTCCATTCCTTTGAGTTCGGGATAGAATTTCTCCAGAGCCTTCCGCAGCGCATTATCCAAAGCGTTCACAGGCCCTTGGCCCAAAGCCGCCGTGTGTTCCTCCTGCCCGCCAACCCGCACCCGGATGGTCGCCTCCGAAACAGGCTCCCCATCTTCGCTCAGCTTTTGATCGACCACCCGATAGCCGATGAGTTCAAAGTACTTCTTGAATCGTCCCATAGCCCGATTGATGAGCAGTTCAAAACTCGCCTCGGCGGCTTCGAATTGATAGCCTTGGTGTTCCAACTCCTTGATCTGGTTGAGGACCTCAAGGGCCACAGGGTCATTGGGGTCCAGAGGGATTCCGAATTCCGCGGATTTCCTCTTGACGCCCGCACGCCCTGACAAGTCTGAGATCAGGAATCGCCGCTTATTGCCCACCAATTCCGGGTCAATGTGTTCGTAGGTCGCAGGATGCCGTTCTACGGCGCTGATGTGCACTCCCCCTTTATGGGCGAAAGCGCTGCGGCCCACATAAGGCTGATATCGATTGGGCGGCACATTGGCGATTTCCAGAATAAAGCGACTGACTTGGCGGAGCTTTTTGAGATCTTCCATCGCCAGGCATGGAATGTTCATTTTCAGGCATAATGCCGGGATGATGGAACACAGATTCGCATTACCGCACCGCTCACCCACACCGTTGAAGGTCCCTTGCACTTGAACGACCCCCATCTCCACCGCCGCAAGAGAGTTGGCCACTGCGAGTTCCGAATCGTTGTGAGTGTGGATGCCGAGCGGGATATCCGGGAAACGCCCTTGGACTGCCCTGATGGCCTCTTGGATGAACGACGGCAGGTTCCCGCCGTTAGTGTCGCACAAAACCAGGCATTCCGCCCCTCCCTCCACCGCTTTCTCCAGGGTCGCCAGGGCATACTCCGGGTCGTCACGAAAGCCGTCAAAAAAGTGCTCTGCGTCATAAAAAAGAGTGGGCACATGGGGTCTTAAAAACGCCAGACTGTCTCGGATGATCTCAAGGTTTTTTTTAAGAGTGGTCTTTAAGGCCTCTTTCACGTGCACCGTCCAGCTCTTGCCGAAAATGGTGACCACAGGGGTCTTGGCGCTGATCAACGCTTGGAGGTTCGCGTCGTGCTCGGCCTTTTTCGACGGGTGATGCGTCGACCCAAAGGCGGCAATCTTCGCCCGCTTGAGTTGGTAGTTACGAATTTCGGCAAAGAACTCCTCGTCTTTGGGATTGGAACCCGGCCATCCCCCTTCGATATAGTGGATGCCCAAATCGTCCAATTTCAAGGCCACGCGGATCTTGTCGGTCAACGACAAATTGAAATCCTCCGCTTGGGTCCCGTCCCTCAGTGTGGTGTCGTACAAAAAAACCTGTCTTGGGGGCATTGTGCACCTCAATGCTCAAGGAATCTGATCTCGATTTTTGGCCAGTTTTTTCGGATCGGCTCGCTCTACGAACCGAGAAATTGGATGAACTTATACAGAAGGTGTCGATCAAAAGAAAGCCTCATCTCGGTTTCCATGAGCTTGAGGGCTTTGAAGGGGGTCACGGCTTTCTTATAGGGGCGATGACTGGTCAGGGCGTCGAAGCAGTCGCAGATATGCAACACCCGGGCGAACGGGTGGATCTCCGATCCCTTGAGGCCTTGGGGATACCCCGTGCCATCCATGGACTCGTGATGCTCACGGACCGCCGCCAGCTGGTCGGCGTTCATCCACTGCATGGATGCCAAGTGGTCGTAGGCGGCTTGAGGATGCCGCAGGATATGAGCAAACTCTTGTCGGGTCAACGATCCGGGTTTGAGAAGGATGCGTTCATCCACCCACACTTTGCCGATATCATGGTAAAGGCCGGCCACACCCATGTGGATCACATCATCGGAACGCCAGTGCAAATACCCGCAAAAGGCCATGGCCATCAAGGAGACTTGAAGGCTGTGAGTGAATGTTTCGTAGTGGTCCTTGAACACACGGTAGATGACCGAGATTCTCGCCTTGTCCTCATGGGCAAACCGGTGGACGGAAGCGGCCCACTGAGCCGCCTTGTCCACCAGCTCTCCATCGGAAACATCCCGAAAAAGGCGCCGCGCGATAAATTCCCCATAATTGTAAAAGACCTGTGCTTTCTGCCAGGATGGGGTTGCCGGATCGTCGGTAAAGGCTTCCAGCACCTCCTGGAAGTACTCGTCCAGTCCGAGTACGGCATGCTCTTCGGCGTAGAGAATATCGATGCGTTGCTCTTTAAGGGTGGCGTTCCAATCCTCGGAGAAAAACTGACCCTGATCCAAGACATTGACGAAGGTGGGCAGATCTTCGCCTTTCGCCATGACAGGGATGAAAAGGTCGCACGGCACCATGAAATCCGGCACCAAGAATTTCACCGGAAACGGCATATAGCCCAGATCTTCGACTCTGACCGACCCGTCCAGGGTTTGCCTTTTTGCGTTTCGAAAATCCAGGGCACCGAATCCTTTGTCAGCAACGGCCACCGTGTGTGTCATATCCGCCGACCTCCCTTCCCCCCCGGCGACTGCCGCCTCCCGGCAGGCATGATCATCCACTGAGGTTCTTATCGGCAGACTCACGGAAACGCTTTAAATTTTTTTGTCATATTGAACCTTTAGCAGACCATTGAACTAGGATTTTCGAGCCCATGCCGGGTTCCCGATCACAGACTCCTTCGATACCCCACAAAACGAAAAACGTCGCTCATCACCTCTTCGTAGTCCTTCTTAAGTCGCTCGTACATGCGGGCGTTTTCTATGGCGATGCCTCCCAGTTCCCCCAACGCCTCTACAAACGCGAGATCTTCTTCGTGAAACGTCGTCGGCGCGCCCGTGTAAATCCTCAGAACCCCGATGACGCGGCCTTTGACTTTAAGCGGGACGGAACATATGCCCACAATCCCCTCTTTTTGCGCCGCTTCCCCGTACTGGGCTCGAGGATCGGTGGCCGCATCATGGATCACAACGGTGTGGCCTTGGAGAGAGTCCGCCAAACTTTGGTCGGCGTCCACGGGTCCCTTGTGAATATAGGCGTCACTCAGCCCGTGACTGGCCGCCAATTCCAAAGTTCTGCCTTTGGGATCCAAAAGCCGGACCGCACACGCTTTGGCCCCCAACACTTTCGGAATGGTCTGCACCATGGCGTTGAGGACGTGTTGCACGTCCAAGGAGCCGCTTACCACCTGCACCATTTCTCGAAAGGCTTCGAAATACGTCTTTTCTTTCGTCATTGGCCCCCCCTGTTTGCTTCAAGACATTCGGCCGAAGAGCTTTGAGTGATGTTCCGTCCCTACGCGACACCGATTTGGCCTTGACCTGATCAACGAGGTCTGGCTTTTCTTATGCCATGCGATCTTTCCTCTGTCATGAAAGAACATCTCCCGCGGGACCCATAGCCTCCAGGCACCTTTGCGGCACCGTGGAAAGGCGATCCCACCGAAGCATCGGCCCTTCGGCGGAACCATACGCAAGGACGCCGTCTCTTTGGAGATGGTACGGCTGAGGACAACATTCCTGAAGTCGTCACGCACACTGTTTTTCGCTTTTCGCATCCTCCGGGTTCATGTCCTCCCGATGCGTCCTTTGCCCCCTGCCGGTACGGACCGTTGAGGTCCGTGCTCTCCACACCCGGGGGGCGGATCGTTCCTTCAGCCCCCGCAGGAGCCATGGGAAACTCGTCGGGCTGGTCTCTTCGTCCTGTGCCTCACTTTATCCAAAGCCCCCTCAGGCCACATCGCGCCACTCCATGAGCACTTCTCTCTGCCCCACCTCGTAGCGAGGCAGCCCGAGCAGTCGCAGCAACCGGTCAGTCATCCGCAGCGATGCCTGTCGGTACTGGTCGATCTTTTCCGTCTCCTCCACCAGGAATCGAACTAAATGACGTCTAAGCGTGAATGCCGTCCCTTCCACATGCCTGCGCACTCCCGTTACGCGGACGATTTCGTGGCGTGTGAGCAGCCTCAGAGCCTCCAAAGACTCAAAGACCTGTCGCGGCCCCATTTCCGCATTTTGAAGCAAATAATGGAAAAACGCCGCCGGGAAAAACCGCAGCGCGCTGGTGACCGGGTTGGCGGCCGTTGTGCCGAGGCCGCACTGACTCCCGGCTCGCACCACGTCACTCAGAGCCCACAATTCATGGATATCGGCTGCTGTGCCCTGTCCTGCCAGGATCTTGTCCAAAATCCGGCCCAGCGCCCGCGTCCCTCGAAAACACGCGGGGCATTGGCCGCAGGACTCTTCCGCGAGCCAATCCGTAAAATGGCGCGCCAGCCGCACGACATCGTCGTCTTCACCGATAAAGACCAAACCGCCGGATCCCAACATGGCCCCCGCGTCGTTAAATGAATCGAAATCCAGCGGCGTCTGAAGTAAATATGCACGAGCTCCGGTCAACGACAGGATCGCCCCCGACGGTCCGCCGATCTGCACTCCGGAAAGCCTTTTGCCGTCCTGTATCCCGCCGCAGATTTCGATGATATCGCCTAAAGTCTTGCCGAACCGAACCTCCACGAGGCCTGTTTTCCGGACGATTCCGGCCACGGAGAAGATTTTTGTCCCCCCGCTTCGGGAAGTGCCCAAACGAGCGTACCACGAACTCCCCCGATGGATGATCACCGGCACATTGGCAAAGGTTTCCACGTTATTGAGCAGTGTAGGTTTGCCCCAAAGGCCCCGCACCGTGTTGGACGGGGCTCGGATGGTCGGCTCCGCGGGCTTCCCTTCAATGGCTCGCATAATGGCGCGCTTTTCCCCGGCCACGAAGGCACCGGCCCCTAAGCGGATCTCGATATCGAAGTCCAATCCCCGCACGCCGAAAATGTCGCGCCCCAAGAAGCCGCACCGTCGGGCCTCAAACAACGCGTCCTCCAGGCTCCGCACCGCGTCTTCATACTCCTTCCGCACGTAAATCACCCCATAACGGGCGTTGACGGCAATGGCGGCCAAGATCATCCCCTCCAGCACCTGATGAGGCTTTTCCTCGATGAGGGTCCGATCCATGAAAGCCCCGGGATCCCCTTCGTCACCATTGGCCACGATCAATTTAACCGGATCCTGATTGCCGTCTTCGGGTTCGATCCGACACACGGCCTTGTGCATGGCTTCCCATTTCCGTCCGGTAGGAAACCCTGCCCCACCCCGTCCGCGAAGCCGGGCGTCACGCACTTCCGCGATGATCTTTTCCGGACTCCAGCGGGGCTCTCCCCGAAATCCGAGGACGCGAAAAACCGACTCATACCCCCCCGCAGCCCGGTAGGAGGCCATCCGTGTCGGATCCCCGGCGGCGGCGAAACCCAAAACGACTCGATCTTGAGCGGATCGAAACGCAGCTTCCTCTCCGGAGGCTGTCTCCCTTGAGGTTCGCTCTTCATCGGCGGGGGGAATCTTGGAGCCGTTTTGTTTCATCACGATGCAGAAATAGTTTTCCGGGGTCTCAACCACGAGCACCCGATCCGTATACGGGCCAAGGACCACCATGTGATCAAACGAGACGAGCACCACGTTCCCGTCCGCCACATGGGCCTTTGGACGGATGACACCCGTACAAAATGTTTCGTCCGTTAAATCCGGCACGCCCAGACCATGGGCCAGCCGCCCGTTTTCGTCGAGAATCACCGCGCCAAAGCGTTCGCATCCATCGACATCTTGGGTCACGAAGGGCAAAACGCGAGGGATAAAACGTCCTAGGATGCGCCTGGCCCCTTCAGGTCCTTGCACGGCAACCATCCCATCGGCGTCCAAAATCACCGAGCCGCCTCTGGGAGAATCGTCCCACGCAGCCTCATGCCACACCGCGCCGTTCCCGTTTCTGGGAAAGACCCCGAGAACGTCCACAGTGAGCGCATCCACGGGCTCGCTCGTCGTCTCGGCGAGCATCTTTTCCAGGAGGCGGGAAACGAAAATCTGACGGTTGTCGTAGTCAGGACCTTGGATGAGACGGCTTACAAGCCGTGGAATATCTTCAGGGTTCTGCTTTCCATAAAAACGATGGCCGGCACGCACCACCGGGGCCAAATGGCACACCCCGAAACAATCCATCTCCACGTACTGGACGCCGTATCGCCCAACAGCCTCCACTTCCGCCCCGATTTCCATCGTGAGGCGGCGTGAGAGCTCCGGCTGCCCTCTGAGGAAACACGCCGTTCCTTTACAGACGTAAACGATGATGTCTCCAGAAGGATCCGCGCTGTATTGCTTATATGAAGCAATCACACGCAGCACGTCCTCGGGATCCAAGCCCAGCTGGTGGATGATGTTTTGGCAGGCTTCCGGGGTCACATACCCGAAGAGCCCCTGGACCTCGTGAAGCACCCGGGGCAGATGGGCTTTTGAATCCAGCCCCTTAAGGACATGGTAAATTTCTTTGACTTTTTCGCGTTCCGCAAAACACTGGACCACATCGGGCCTGAAGAAGAAAGCTTTGAGCCACCATGTTTTTTCCTCGGCTGCATACGCGACACGATGGGCGGCATGTTCCGGAAGCCGATTGAAACGATCACACTCTTGGTCCAGACAATCACGCTGTACTTTTTCATCGGCATAGCAGGTCCTCAGAAGACGTCGATAGGCCGTATCGTCTTCGATCAGGAAACGGATGAAGTATGGATGATTCGGGTCTTTCGCTCGGAGATCTTCCATAAGGTAAAGTGACGCCTTCTCCACATCCTTCACGGGAAAAGTCCGTCCCTGTCTCCCCCATGCCTTTGTCATGGCCTCCTGCATATCCTTCCACAGCTCCGCCCCGCTCATGCGAACCAGGTCGTCATCGGATCGTGTCGGGAGTTCACGGGCGCAACCTGTCATTACGGCAAAAGTTTCCCGAAGCCATCGAAGCGATTGGAGACCCAAAGGTCCATCGCACGGATCCCGCTCGGAGCTCAGTTGTCGAACCCATTGAAGTCCCCCGAGTCGGCCTCGCGCTTCGCTGATCAGGCCGTCCACAAGGGCGGACGCCCGTCCCTCGGCTGGGGCCGACGCCCGCTGAAAGCGCTCCAGCGCGCTCCGTGCCTGTTCCGGGAGTCCAGGTCCTAAGGCCAAAAGATAGCTGAGAATCATGTCAATGATGTCTTTTTCACGCCAGTCACTACGCCCCAGGGCTTCCCGAACCAAACGGACGAAATGATGATCGGGATCAGGCCCCCACGGCCCCTCGGCCTGGTCTTGCAGATCCATAAGAAAATCGTGAAGATCGTCAGGTACGCCCCCTAAAAGCATCCGGAGCTCGTCCAGTCCTGCCCGCAGCACACTCACCACCGCCGCCAAAGGCCGCATCTCTTTCGGAATCCGGGTATCTCGTATCGGTCCCGGATTGGCCATGCCCGAACGCAGGCGGGCCAACCACCACGAAGGACGACAGCTCATGTCGGGATCCAAAGGCTGATAACTGTTCATGATACCAACTCCATTGGCAAAATTTCGCTCAGAAGCGGGATGAATCCCTCACCTCTCGATCGCACGCCTTCCGGCCCCCCCGGCAACCCCGTCCGCCCCGGGGATCGAACAATTTGAATGCATCTCGGGCAACGGGCCGAGATGATCGCACCCCCTCAGGCCTCCCATGTCCCCAAGAGGCCGTGGATGGCTTGTTCCGAAGCCTGAAGCCATGCGTTCCATTCCCGGGTCGCCTCCGCTTCGGCGTCTTTTTCCAAACCCAAAGGCGAGACACCGAAAACGCCGTGGAACCCCTCATCCACTTCCCGGATGCGTTCCTCGCGGTCTTCGCGATCCGATTCCCTCAGCCGGTCAATCCGTTGAAACCACTGTTCCATGAAGAAGTCGCGGAAGTCATCATCACTTGGAGGGTCCATCCCCTTCTGGTATTGGCGCAAGACATGAAAAACGCTGTAGCGGTCAACGGTCCCCGAAAACCACGCCTGCACAATCCGAAGCCTTTTGCGGTCCAACTGATGCACGATTTGGCGGATGCGCGTCCTGAAGGAATCCATACGTTCCTTTTCCAAAAGTTCGGAAAGTTCCCGATACATGGCCTCCTTGAGCGTGCCCAGAGCTATCCCCCGGCGCTGCACCACATCCCGCCCTTCATCCAACCCATCCTCTTTGAGAAGCCCCTGGCGGATCTTGGAAAAGGCTCTGTCGGCTTCGTAAAGCTCGTGGCTCTGGGAGGCAAGCCTGCGGGCGACAGCCATGGTCATGATCCATACACGGTCCTGGCGCCACCGTGCCCGGTTTTCCCACTCGCGCAAGAACGCCCGCCGAAGGTCTTCCTTGTCCAACCCCTCCAAGTGATACCCCTCTTCCCAAAAAGCCTCGAAACACGCATCCGCGTCCATGTATTCGGCATCATCCCGAACCACTTGGAATCTCATGTAAAGCTGCAATTCACGAACGGCCGCCGCCACATCCGGTTTTTCTCCCCGGGAGAGCCCTTCCACAAGGCATCGCCGAACGGACTCCAGGTCTTTCATCCGATTCAGCAACAGGCTGTAACGCGGCCCCAAACCTCTGGCCATGGGCACGGGTAGGGCTTCCGTTAAACGATCATTGGTAAACTGCAGCCAGGCGGCTTCAATGATGTCGGAGGTCTCCCGAATTTCGCGCAACAAGCCCGTGATCACATCCAGGTCACCTTCCCTTTTGGCCAGAACAAAAAGGTAATGCAGCAAGCGTTCCCGATCGAAATCCCCTTTTCGCCGCACCGCCGCTTCAACCCTTTCCATCCATCCTGGGAAAGTCGTCGCATACCAATCGAGGTCCTCTTGAGGGATGCCTTCGAGGACCACTCCGGGAAAAGATTCCACCAAGGTGCGCCACCGGGCGAGACTGACCATCTTTTGCAGCGCGTCCACAAGGAGGCGGTCTTTCCACTGGGGATGCCGATGAAACCAGCCGAGAATCTTTTCCAAAACTCGGGGCGGGTCCTCACCCTTGTCCAGGGCATGAGAGATCCATGCGCGAACGGCTTCCGCGGGAATGTTTTCGGCCCGTCCAGTGGGCACAGCATCTTCCACGAGCGCCGCCAAACACGCCAGATGATCCTGATGTTCCAACAGCTCTTGGATAAGACCTCTGATCGCGGCATAGTCTCCGCCCAAGTCTTTCGAGAGGGTGAACCCCGGAGCCAAGGAAACGCCGGAGGACTGAAACGCTTCCCAGACGGCGTCAACGCGCCTGACCCTACCGGAGGCCGAGGTGAAAGCCTTCCCACGTTCCATGGCCCGTGCGGTCTCCCGGCACAGTTGAATCAAAAAAGCCTTCAGACCCGAAATGTCCTGAATCTCCTGCCGAGCCGTTTCGCCGGCGCTCACGCGCCGGCCCTCCAACGGCTGCAAGGTCCCGCCGAGACTCTGAACCCAGGAAGCAAGAACGTCGCGGAAGAACACCTCTTTCTCACCCCGGTGCTCCATCTCCTCCAAGATCTCTTCCGCCACACGCCGCGGTGGAGGGAAGTTTTCTTGATGCCAGTAGGCGTTCTTGATCACTTTGGAAAACTCTTCCCAGTTGTCGATCCGGTACTTGGGATGATTCATGGCCAGGAGGTCCTGATTCCACCACTGGGAAAACCCTTCTTCAAAGCTCTCCAATCGGTGCACTAACAGGCGACGTCGATCCTCCTCGTGCAAGAGGTGCAGGTAAGGAATCGACGCGTAGGCACGTTCCGCCTGCACTTCGGGATCCGCATCCTGCCCCGAAGGTCCACTGGACACACGACGCCGTTCCAGAGTCAGCCAATCTGCGCGGTTCTTGAGGCGTTCCAGTTCCTTTTCCAAACGGAGGATCCCGTGGCGGCTCAGCCATCGCCGTTCATCCGGACGAATTCTCTCCGTCGCCTCATATCCAATGGTGTCCACAAGTGCTTGATAGAACGCTTCAGGATCCGGCCGTCGACACAAGCTCGGCTTCGGCTCAAGCTTGCGCCAGCTTTCAAGAGCCTTCTCCATGACCCGCCGACGGACTTCTTGCCGGCCCACATCCAAGGCTCTGATGACGGTGTGCCTGAGCGGATGCCCTTTGGGCAGCCGCCGCCATAGCGCGGGATTTTGAAACAGGTGATACGGCGATCGAAAGACGTTCCCGCCCGGCGCTTCAGTGTTCTGTCCCCGCAGGGCTTCTTCCAGCTGGGTGCGATCTGCCGGGGTCAGATGAACACATTCTCCCGGGCGACGTCGCCCCTGGGTGAGGCTCAAGGCAAAAGCGGCGCACCGGCTTTCTCCACACGCCCCGCAGTCCAAACCCGGAAGCCACGAGACAAGACGCCTCACAAGGACTTCCCCCCCCAGGTCGCCGTCCACGATCCCTGCCCATTGGAGCAGGAATCTTTCGACAGGTGCGGCCATCTTCACATGCCGCGGGGCAACAATCCGGGAAGCTTCGTCGCCTAACGCCTTGCGGAGAGACTCCAGCGTGCCCGCCTCGGCGGCCTGAATCACGTCTGTGTGAAGTTCACGGACCACGAAATGCGCAAGATGCACCCCACACTCCTCTGCATCCACGCAGAGGGGATTCTTTTGCCGACGAAAAATGGGGGCGGCCCGATCTCGAAAGTTTCGGACGGCGCTCCGGGCCAATCCTTCGGCGACAACGCCCCACGGAGGAACAATTACCGCCGCCAGATCGGGAATCTCATGGACGGAAAGATCCAAGAGGTCGCCCTGAGCCCTCTTGTGCCCGGCGAGGACAAATCGGTAAAAAGAGCGGACGTACCGCGTCAGGGTCCTTTCGTAGATGTCCGCAGCTTCCTCGGCCGGCACGCGGCGAAGAGACGGCGCACTCTCAAAGATTTCTCGAAGAGGCATCTGGTCCCGAAGGGTTTCAATAAATTCCAAGGGGGTTCCCATTGTGGGGAAAAAGATGGGCGATCCCAGACATGAGGCGGCGTCCGACGTTTCAGCGGCGTCCTTCAGCCGCGACACATGCTCGCCCAAGGCGCTCAGCATCTGCTGAACTTCTTCGGGATGGACGCCGCCGTTTTCCGGCGGGGCTGGTCCGGAAACCAGAGCCTGCGTGCGAACGGCCACACGAAAATCGGCTTCTCCGAATGCCCGCGAGCCGGGCTCTTTCCAAAAACTGTCCCACTGCAGCCGGCACTCCCGCTCAATAAGGGACATGAACTCTTTTCGAGTGGCCACCTCATAACCGCGTCGTTGCCGGACGAGAGCCTTCAGGACCCCTTCCGGAAAGGCCGCTCGAACACGCTCGATCAGCGCTCCCGGACCTTCGTCGGGGCCCCTGCTCTTCCAGGAGGCCAAACACCACGATGTGAACAGGCGGGCGCTTCGACCAAGCACGTGCTTTCGCGGCAAAGGTTGGGCCACCATGTCCCGAAGTTCATGGATTTCGCCCAGCAGCTCTTCGAGCACTTTCTTCCGCCGGCGGTTCCAATCTCGGAAAACGGTTTCACAGTCCTTTTCCAGAACCCCCGTGAGTTCCGATATGGGCGTAAACAGACGAATGGCCGCCTCTTCAAAGCGTGCCGTCTCCTGAGGCGGCACGAGGTCGACTTCATAAGGATCCTTGAAACTCGCATGTCGAATGTGAAAACCATCCGCGATGAGGCCTTCGAGGATCGAGACGGCATCGGGGAGGGGTTCTCGATCGATGACGCGCTGGATCACCACAAGCATGAGATCCGTCAGAGACAGAAATCGGCGCCACCCCAAAACGGTTTGGAGTCGTTGCGCATCCTCTGCGGCCATGGTCTCGGCCAAGCAGAACTGGTGGCAGCGCAACAGGAGGTAACAGAAGGCCTCAAGGGGGATATCGGGTTTCAGTGTCGCGTCCAGGCGATTTTGGAGTTGCTGGGCACAGCTCCGGGCAATGACGTGGAGCGGCTCCTTGTCGTGGACAAGGAGCTGGTGTTCCGTCCACAGGAGCACATCTTCATGGGTGATACAGGGGGCGTGGGGATTCTCCGTCTTCAAGAAACGCAAACGGTCCAGACGGCGGTCATGAACCCCGGGGTCCGTGCGATGGTAATGCTCCACGAGGAGAAACCACCGAACCCAAGGCAGCACATCACACGGTTCCGTGGAGAAGAACCCGACGCGTTGAGCATACTCCCTCGGGTGAGCCGTTTCGAACCATCTTTTTCGGAAAACCCCAAGACAAGCCTCTTCGGGAGTCAGGTCCTCACGAGGAGCTCGAAAGCCCGTATCGATTTTGTGCAAACCGCTGATCGCCTGTTGGACCGCCGCGCGGACTTCGCGCATCGACTCACGGAACCGAAAGCGCTCAACCATAGCCGCGGTGATCTCTTGCGCCGTCTCCTGCAGGGCCTTTTCACGATCGGCGGAGAGTCCGGCGAAAAATCGTTCCCAGGAACGCTGCATCCTCAGTCCTTCAATACCCATGGTCCGTCCCCCGTCTTCTCATGCCACGGCGGCTTGGCCGCTGATTTCCGGCCACATCCAGGTTCGGAAATATTCCACACAAACCTCGTGAGACTTCACATGGCCGTCCAAAAAATGCCGTCTCAGGTGATCTTCCAGGGTTTTCCTCTTTTCCTCCGGTGAGAGGGAATCCTCGAGGCTGTCAAAAAGTTTTTTGAGATCTTCCCGGGTCTTGGGTTCAAAGAGTCCTGCCATTTCCGGAGCATACAACTGGACGAGGACTTCTCTTTGGACGCTGCGATCGATGACGTCGCGATAAGCCCAAAGGTACTCAGATTCCACGTCGGCCTGATATTCGGGCGAAGACTCCTGAAGGAGGCGATGCCACTGAGACCCGGTATCTTGGGACAAGGTGTCCAGAAGCAGTCGATCGTAATCTTCGGGATTCAGGTACATCGGGCGCCGGCTGGAACGATCCACAATCTCTTTCACAGCGGTTTCTATGCGGGCCGCCTCTTCAGGTTCATAAGCCACTGCGGCACGTTCTTGAATCGTCCTTTCGGTGTCTTCCAGAACGCACGCCCACGGCAACTCCTTGACGGCCTCCGAAATTTCCACTGCACGAGAGGGTTCTGGAGGATAAACCTCGGGAGGATGTTTCTTGTGGTCTTCGCTTGGGGGCATCCAGGACACCGCTTCCATCTGAATGCCGAACCGCCGCAACAGCGTGGCGGAAAATGGTGCCGGGGTTGATTGTCCCAAAAGATTCACGGCCTTTTCTCGATCCTCGGCCGACTCTCCGTAGTAAAGGAGCACCAGCGCCCGGCGCCAATCGTGTCGACCCGTATCGGCGGCAAGCCGGGCGAGGCGCTTTTCCAGTTCGATAACCAATCGCTGCCGCAGGACCGTCTCTCCGTAGACCTCTCTCGGCCCGACAAATTCCACCTGGTTGTAGTGGGCAAGAAGCGCAACATAATCGCGCTCGACAATCTGCCGACGCAGCCGTTCCCTGAAGGAGGCGTCCTGTTCGGCACTCCCTGGGGTCAGGGCCTTCGGCACCCGAGTGTGGCGCGCCAAGGACCGCGCATGCAGCGCCGTCAACTCCTCGATCCAGTCCTGCAAATCATGGTCTTCCGAAAGCCAACGGGCCAATGCCTCCCGTTCCCACGGTTCCGTGGGACTGAAAAGAAGATGCGTGGAAAGGAACAGTCCTTTCATCTCTGCAACGGTGATTTCCCTTCCCCCCAAACCGCCCACAAGAGTCCGCAAAATCGCCGGGCCGCGACGGGGCGCTTCGCGCTCCATCCGCGCACAGGCGTTAAAAACTCGGGAAGCCAGCGGCGGGATGGATCCGAAACTGTTGGACCGATCCATAACCGCTACAGCCCGCAGCCCCCGCACCCATTGCTGGATCTCATTTTCAGGAAACGGATTCATGAGCCGCACGGACATGCACCCCATGCCTCGCCACCCTTCTTCTTCCAGTTCCTGAAGCGCTTCCACGGCATTGGGGAACAGCGAGCCTTGGAGAATGAGCAGGGTTTCAGGGGAATCTTCGCTGGGTTGCCGGGCTTCCTCCATGGCCGACCCGGCCAAACGCACTTCGAGGGGGTGCAAGGCGACCCCGGTCAAACGCCGCACGGCCTCGACGGCGTACGGCCACACCCAACGGACCATTTCATGGGCTTTTTCCACTTCGCTTTGGGTTTCCTGATAAGTGGCGGCGGTGCAGCTGGGGCCGTGCACCACCCGGCGGTCTGAACGGTTGACGATTCGCTCTTCCAGGAAGTCGAATCCCTGCAATGTCTCTGAAAGCCATCGGCGCACCACCGCATCGGGCGGAACGCGGGTCAGCCCGATCTTGTGCGTATCGGTGATGCCGCCAATGGACAGGATGACAGGCAGCTTGGCAAAGTGCGTGAGGAGCCGGGCCAAATACAGACAGGGCACATATTCCTGAATGCTTTTGGGGGCCAGCATGATCCCGCCATCATCCCGGAAGCTCATGAAATCGGTGTGGCTTTCCTCAATGTTCAAATTGGGAGCCGCCAGCGCCCTTTTGGTCAGGAGAAAAAGCCCTTCCAGGCGCGCGCCGACAAATTGAGGAATGATCTCTGTGAAGAGCCGCCAGCCTTGGGACGCCGTAAAGGTCACGGGCAGGAAAAGACCTGTGCGGGCCACGCCCAGTAGCTTTTCCGCAGCCACTTTTTCGGACGGGTTGAGTTCGTCGACGACGATATAGGGATGACCGTTGGCAAAGGCCTCGGCCATGGCGTAAAACGGGTTGCCCGCAGGTGTTATGGGAAAGCCGACATAGAACAAAGGCTGTTCCGGCAGGGCAATCTGGGAAAGCACCATTCCTGCCAGGGTGCCGCCCATGATCATCAACGCATCCCCGGGATCGTCCATGCAACTCCGGCTCTCACTGGCGGAGAACGGCTCCAGAGAATCGCCGAGTGCCGTTTCGGGCCTGGCCGTATCGGAGTCGCCTTCCACAATGGGGGACGGCCATTCCCGCCGTTCGCTTCGGGCCCTGTCCATGGCTTCCACATAGAGCCGGAGAAGCTTGGGATTCTTCAGGACCACGTCCGGGAATCCCTGAATCAGCCCGTCCTTGTCACGCTCCCAATGGAAAGGCAGACCGGCTCCGACCAAAGCGTCAAAGATGGACGAAACGGCCACGAGGTTCGACACGATCCCGGCCCGACCGGACACCCGCTCCATGATCCCGTCCATGTCCACGGTCATCATGCGGCACGAAATCAAAGCCCGGCACACGGCCCGAAGACGATGCTCTTCCTTGGATCCCGCACTCACCCCGAGGGCGCTCAAAGCCTTGTCCAATTCCGATTCCAGCCGCTCGGCCGTCCACTTGCCTTCCTGCTGAGCGCGTGCCCGCAAGCGCGTCACCACAGGTTGGAGGATTTCCGGGCAGAAGCGCACCACGTCTTTCCAGAGCCGCTCCGGATCCTCCCAATGGTTGATGATGACCGTGCCGCCGACCCGCAAAGACCCAAAGAGCATATCCGGGTCCCTTTTCATCTCTTCGAAATTGGTCACGGCCACCACGAGAGCCGGAAAGGAAAACATGGCGTCTTTCCGTTCGAGGGGGCGACTGTCCACAAAAGTGGCGGAAAGGACCGGGGTCCCCCTCTTGGACGAACCGAACTGCCAGGACATCCCCGCCCAACACCCTCTGGCCGTCAGGAACTGCGCGAAGACTCGGTTAATCGCGATCCCTCGGTCGCCGGCCAAACTGGCTACAGCGATGGAAAAGGGCCCGAACCGGGAAACGACCCGCCGGAGGTCTTCCCGATCGCGCAGGGAAGCGTGCAGATGCTGGGCGCGGATGAGTCCGCCGGTGCGCAGAAATTCCCGTTTCAACTGTTGGGACAGCCGATATTGCTGGAGTTCCGTCCAGACCGCCAGGGCACGTTCTTCAAGGATGCGGTCCAACAGGTGAGTGAGACGTCCCGTGCGGCCGTCCTCCCCATCCCCAGGGCCGCCGTTTTCCCTGTCCGGCTGGAGCAGTTCTTTGCCGAGGGGATCAGAAGCCCAAAGATTGGAGACCAGGTCCCGGATCCGGCCGTACGCTTTTCGCACCTGTTCCAAGGCGTCCCGCGCTTCGTTGCGCAGCCGCGTCAATTGTTCTTCACCATCCCCAAAAGGTTCCAAGACCGATTCAAACGCTTCCAGGTTTTCCATTGCCCGAAGGACGGCCTGCCAGCGTTTTTCGTCTTCATCCTGGAAGGCGTCCCGCAAATCCGTGTATCGGGCTCCCGTCTCTTGTCCCAAGAGCCGGAGAACCATCTCCCGTTCCAAGCTGTGGGCGTACTGGGGTTTCAGGTTTCCGTCCTCGTCGAAAAGCACCGCATAGGGAAAAGTGCTCCCCTGGTGCTGAAACTGTGCCCACTGTTCCCTGAGGTCGCTGAGGAACGCCTGCACGTGCTTCTCGGCCTGGAGGATCAATCGGGTTTCTAGGTCGATCTGCCAATTCATCTGATCCCGATAGGTTTCCAGCTGCATGATGAGGAAGCGGGCCAGAGCGTTCCGTGGGACCCATTCGCCGCTCTTCGCGTCCCGCACGAGCAGCGCCTTGTATCGGGGATCTCTGGCCACCCAATAGAGCACAGGTTTTGGTTCCTGACGCCATTCTTCGAAGGGTTTTCCATGGTCTTCAGGGTGGTACGGGGCGACCCTTTTTCGATATCTGCCGTAGAAGACCACTTCAGGGAGCATGCCCGCGTGAGCCATGATGCGGGCGTAGTCGTCGGGATCCTGCCCGAAGAATTTTCCCGTCTCAGGACACGGGGTCACATCCCACCGGATGGCCGATTGGCCCAAACGGTCAGCCAAAAGCCAAAATTCCTGGTTCGTCGACCGACCGGCACTATGGCCCATACCCACCAAAATGCCCGGGAATTCCGCCGCCAAGTTGATCAGACCCCATTGAATTTTTTGGTTGCCCATCAGGAACTTCCCGATAGGCGTGGTGAGGGTCCCCATGCCTAGGAGCGAGGTCGCCGAACTTTCGCCCCCCGTGTTGGAGTAGACCTGCGTATCGGTGATGGTGATAAAGTGCAGCGCATTGGCCCATCGCTGACGGATAAGGAAGGCCTGCTGACGGAGGGCGTTGAGCCATGCAGGGAGGCCGATCACGGCGCCGCCGTCGCCCCCTTGACTCACCACATAACGCCGCCCCTTCTTCAGCAACCCCATGCGCACCGCCCGATCGAACACTTGCGCCATGGCTTCCCCAAAAGCAAATCCACCCCCGAAGACCGTGCGTCCCCCGGGCACTTTCTGGGCTGTTTCGTTCATCTTATTGAGCGTTTCGCTCATGCAGCCCGTCTCGCACGTGAAGGTCACCTGAGGGATCTCGCCTCGGGCCAGGCTCATGGCCATGGCCATGGCCACGGGAATAGCCAAGACCTGAGCTTCGGCACAGGACGGACACGCCGAGTGTCCGCCGGCAAAGGCCATCGGCCCATAGCGGGCATGGATCTGCGGCCCGGATCGAGGAAGGCCGTCGAGAAGCATCCGGGCGATGTCCGCTTCGGCCTGCAGGAGTTCCGGGTGTCGGAGAAAAACCTTCCGGAGGCGCCCCACGAAATCGTTCAGCAACGGGCTCTTGCCGACGGGAAGCCGCTGAGGAAGATGCGGCGCCAAAATGAGGGCTTCCCGTCCCGCTTCCCGCAGCACCTGCCTTTGGACCTCCGTCGGCACTTCTTCCAGGCGGGGAACGACGATGAGATCGATCTCCCTCTCGCGCCATAAACGGGCAATGGATCGGCCGTCCCAAAGCCCGCACGCTTTCAATCGCCGGGTTAAATCGTTGGCCGGTACGCGAACACGGGTCAGCCTGGCACGGCCCTCCGCCAAGCCTTGGGAAGGCGCCGCGGGAGTTTCGAAAAGCCCCGTCGCTCGAATCTCGAATCCTGCCTGGAGAGCCGCAGCGAACAGGTCCTGTTCGACACGGCCGTCCTCCGACGAGCACAGGAGTCCCGCGACAAAGTGCGGCCGGATGAGACAAGAGGGGCGATCGTCCGAAAAGAAGGTCACGGTCAACCCCCTTTCGGGAATGCGGCCCTGGTACCCCTCGGGGCGAATCGGCTTCAAGACCTTTTGACGCACTCCCTTGGCCGCCGGAAAAGCTTGCGGTCCGTCGCCGAAAGCAATGGAGTGCACGGTATACGGCCACGGCGGGGAAGAGTCGCGCTCCATGGAGGTGAGCCATCGATCCCATTCGACAGCATCGGTTCCGTACAGTCTCACTCCCGTGCCCAATTCCAGGAGCGCCCGGCGCCTCGGATGGGTAGCCGCCTCTTCACTGTAGGGCACAGAAACCAGATAGGGACACCGCATGCGACACAAACCGCAATGGGTGCAATGATCTTCCGCAGGCCCCAGCAGTTCCATGCCCGTCGGGGTCACGGCGATCCGCATTTCTTGACACAGACCCACACACTGCAAGCACTGAGTGCATTGGGTGTCGTCCACACGAACCTTTCGGGATAGGTACCGAACGCGCTTATCCGTACTGTGGCGCTCGATGATGTTATGACCGCCGAGGACTAGAAAATCGCCATGATCGTCAAAGCGAGCCGGGTCTTGGGAGCGCAACCCCACGAGCTGGGAAAAGGCGAGAAGAAAAGGCCATAGATCCTGACTCCCCAGAGGGCTCTCCACAAGGGTATAATCGCCTTCGGCGTCCTGAAGCAGAACCGCGACGGCACGCGCTTCTTCAGGATCCCCGCCCGGATTGACGACAAGCGCGTAGAACCGGCCGTCGGTGAACTGCGATCGGCTGAGGGTCCCTAGCTCCGGCTTTCCATCTTCATCCGGGAATCGTTCCCGGGCATATCGGGCGCCAAGCAAGCCCAGGCGGAATCCTTCGGCGAGCCATTCTTCGGAAACGATCCGGTAGCGGGCATGAGGCGTGAGCAGGCACGGCCCGAACCCGTCGCGGCCGCTTCGGACCACCCATGATTGCGCCCCGGAGCGGAGCAGTCTTTCCATCAGCCCTGTGGGCATCAAGGGATAAGGCATCCAAGGGGAAAAAGCGTCCTGCATAATCTCTCCTTTGTGCTCTTCCGGCCGCTGGGAAAAAACCTCAAGGAGAAGGGAGGAGGAACTGTCGCGCGAGAAAAAAAAATCCACTTGAGAGCGGTGCAGACGCTCACTTCGCAGGAACACGCATGGGTGGCCTTCAGCGGCTCAATTCGACGTGGTTCTCGGGAAAAGATGCGGCGGGCCGTCCATCGTGGGTAGGCAATGGGGGACCGTCGCCTAGCGGTATTTCTAATACAAAAGGTTCATCCACGAACGTCAAGAGAAAATTTTTCACATAGTCATCGAAAAATCCCTCGCGTCCGGGGGCTTCCCGCGTGAGCGACGGAGACCAGCAGGCCGGTCATGGGTTCGCCGTCCCGCTTGGAAGGGTTGGCGCCGCCAAGGGAGAAGGTTCGGCGATAAAACTTTTTTACGAAGCAGATCGGCCGTAACGGCCTGGAAGTCTTCGCTGAAGCCGAGATTCCAAGCTTCGACGGACACGGCACAGATGTTCCAGATCGATCCCCGTGGGGACGCCAAGGCTCTGGAAGAGATGCACCAGATCCTCCGTTGGGATGTTTCCCGGAGCACTCGGAATAAAAGGGCAACCCCCAAGTCCCCCGCAGGCGCCGTCAAAATGGGTGATGCCGAGTTTCCATGCCGCATAGACGTTGGCTATCCCAAAGCCAAAAGTGTCATGCAAGTGCAACCCCAACGGGAGAGAAAACGACTGTAGAGCCTGTCCGATCATTCGTTCCATTTGCAGCGGATGGGCCACACCCGACGTGTCGGCGAAGCAGAGTTCGTCCGCTCCGGCATCAAGGAGTGAATCTGCCAGAAAGAAAACGCGTTCTTCGGGCACGCGCCCTTCAAAACGGCATCCAAAAGCATTCATGACCCCGGCCTGCACGGTCAACCGCCCGGCTTTGGCCGCCCGGACCACGGTGCACGCTCGTCGCAAAGCCTCTTTGACATCGCATCCACTATTCTTTCGGCTATGGGTTTCCGAAGCCGAAACGAACACGGCCACGTGGGACACCCCACATTCGACGGCCCGTTCCAGGCCTTTTTCATTCAGAATCAACACGCGGTACACCACTCCCGGCTTTTTTCGCAGTCCGCGATAGACCGCTTCGGTATCGGCCATTTGGGGGACAGCCCGAGGGCTCACGAAAGAGCCCACCTGAATGCGAGGAATGCCGCAATCGACCAAGTCTTCGATCAATTGAGTTTTTTCTTGAACACTGAGAAGAATCGCCTCGTTTTGCAGCCCGTCACGAGGTGCTGTTTCTTCGATGACGATCGACATCGATTGCCCTTTCTCCTGAGACCGGACCTTGGCAGGCCGGACGGCGTCATGAGACAGCCCGTCCCCGTCCGAACCCACTCCGTCAAATTTTCGATCGCGGGGTAAAAGTCCTTCCACCACGGGAACATTCCCATCCCGATCCGCCTAAGAACGCATTCCTTTGACGATCAGGGCGCGGCCCCGGCAAACAGTCCCTCGGTCGATCCCGGGCGGTGTCGCCGCACCGCACGACAGCTGCCGCGAGTGTGCTCCGAACACCTTGTAGCGCAGTGTCACCCGCAACCAGGCCACTTTCCCCATGGGCCACAACGCTCGATTTTTCAACCCGCCGCCAAGACGCCGCCGTCACGGCAGGTCGTAAAAGCCCGCAGTGATCGGCAAACCTCCATGACGAAAGCGCCTGATTTTTTGAGGACGCACCGATCCCGAAATGAGCAGTTCACGGTCCGGCGCCAGCACCACCGCCTTCCATCCGCGGAAGCATCGCCCAAGATGGCTCAAAAGGCGTCGATACTGAGCTCCATCGGCGTCCAGCCGCACCCCATAGGGAGGGTTGAGGAACACCACGCCCGGCTCGAGGCCCCAATCTTGAGGATTCGTCTCTTCAAAGGGCATGACGTGCCAAGACACCCATCGGGCCACACCGGCCCTTTCGGCATTTTCCCGAGCGACGTCCACGGCCTCGGGATCGAGATCCACTCCGATCAATCGCCCCGGGGGGACATCTTTTTTGCCCGCTTCCGCCCTTTTGAGCAGATACTGCCACGTCTTTTGTTGGAAGGAGGGCCATTTTTCGAACACAAAACGGCGGGATCTTCCCGGCGGAATGTTTCCGGCCATGAGCGCCGCCTCAATCGCCGCCGTGCCGGACCCACACATCCCGTCAAGGAAAGGCTTCTCGGGTGACCACCCGGACTGAAGGACCAACGCGGCCGCCAAGGTTTCTCGAAGCGGTGCCCCGGCATGTCTTCGCCGATATCCCCTGAGGTGGAGATGGGCGCCGGAGGTGTCCAGGCTGATCACGCACTGCTTGTGTTCAAGGCGCACCAAGATACGCTGCACCTGGCTCTCGTTGTGGGAGACCGACCGGTCATCGGTTTTCGAGGGGCACCGGTTTTCCGGGACAAATTTCACCGTGGCGCCTTGACTTTCAAAACGCTGCCGCACGGCATCCTGGAAAGCCTTCTGGGCCAAACCGCTATGGGAAAGCCGTGACGCCACCAGGGACACCTCCACGCGAACGGGCATGTGCGGGTCAATCCACAACTCCCAGGGAATGCGCAGTGTCTTGGCAAACAACTCCTCCTTGGCCCCGACTTTCTGGGGAGGCAGGCGACACAGAATCCGACCGGCCGTGCGCAGCCACAGGTTCGCGCGATAACAGGCTTCCAGTTTTCCTTGGAACTCCACCCCAGCCTGGGACTCTTCCACCACGTCCAGTCCCAACTGCTCCATCTCACGGCGGCAGACGGCCACAAGTTCTTGGGGCACCACCGCGGCAAAACGGTGGACTTTGGCCCGGATCTGCGTTCGAATACGCCGCTCCAGTGATGTCCGGGCACTGGGTGCGTGTCGCCCCTCCATGATCTGCTTCTTACCCCCCGATCAGCCGTTGAAAATCACACAAACCGTTGCGTTCGCCGCGCACATCTTGTACACGCAACGCTGCAGGCGTGAAGGTCTCCACAACGAGATTGCGTGTCCGGCCCGATGCGGATCTTTGGAACGAGACGTCTTCCACCAACGGCGGGGTGCGTTCTCCTTTGACGCTTTGGATCACGCCCCGACCCGTCGGGTAGCCTGCCGGAGAATGTCCGCCCGGTCAAGACGCTCCGATGGGAAGGCCCATTTGTGCGCCTCAGCCTGAATCTGTCGGCAGTCCTTCGGCTGTGGAGGCTGTCGGGTTCCCACAGGGGGGCAGACCGGTTCACTCGAGACGCTCCGGCGATCTTTGGGACCGCCGTCAAGAAAGGCAGGAAGTATGGAGAACGGAGGAGGCGGGTTAAGTTGCAGGAAACCGAGGGCATTTTCCCCCGTATGGAACACGCCGCCGACGGGTTGGCGCGAACGTCTTGTCGAAATGGTGCAGCGTCTCCCCGGGAAACAAAAAGCCCAAATCTTCTTCCGCGCCGACGACATCGCCGCAGGCGGTCAGAACTTCGATGCGCTGTGCAGGCTGTTCCGCGCCCATGGCATCCCGCTGGCTTTGGCGGTGGTTCCGGCCTGGTTAAGTGAGACTCGAGTGGCCCGTCTTCTGGCCACGGCCCCTCTCGAAGAAGACTTGTGGGGATGGCACCAGCACGGGTGGCGTCATGTCAATTGGCAAAAAAAGGGGAAAAAAGCCGAATTTGGAGATCAACGGCCTTTGGAAAAGCAGTGGAGAGACATTTGGCAAGGTCAGAGGAAATTGACGGAGATCTTTCAGGACCGGATCCTTCCCGTGTTCACACCGCCGTGGAACCGCCTGACGGCCATGACTTTGGAAGTGCTCGATCAGCTGGGATTCAAGGCCGTCTCCACCACCGACCCACTGCCCAAAGCCGGAACCCGTGTGAACCGCATGAAAAATCTGCGGATCGCCGTGGATCTCCACACCCGCAAACATGCCGATGCCAAAGCCGATTACGCGGCGCTTCTCCAGGACTTGGCCGCTGCCTTGAGTAAGGACAGCCCAGGGGGTATCATGATTCACCATCAGAGGATGACCCCGTTTGCCTTCGCCTTTCTCGAGGAACTTCTCACGCAGCTGCAATTGTCCGAGAAGGTCGAATTTTTGTCTTTTCGAGATCTTTTGGAGACTCTTTAAGGAGTTCCACACACCTCGCCATGACTGCCGCCCGCCCTCTGCTGCTTTACGCCGACGCCTACGGCCGCATCCTCGAACATCCCTTTTTGGAAATGGCCGCATCCAGCGCCGGCCGCCTCACCCGGCCTTCCCGAAAAGAACTCATCCCGTTGCCGGAGGGGAGCGAGCTTTTTCGATTGCCAGGACGTTATCCCATCGGCTACGACCGAGAACATAAGAGGTTCCACGTCGTCACCCGGGATCCCTACAATCCGCGACACACGGTGGAAGCCGTGGCCGCTTTCATCGCTCCGGCTCACACACAGCTCTATTCTGCGGCTTATAAGACCCGTCGGGACGCCCCCCTCCTGCCCCTGTTCGCGTACACCGCCGTGGGATGGTCCCAGGGAGGCTTCGTCACCACCGCCGTGCGCATCGACTCCGATCCTCGCCAGGATTTCCGAAATTTCGACGCCGAAATCATTGGACGAAACGCGAGAAAGCGGATGCGGCAGGCTGCATCCAACCGGCTCATCCAGCATTTGGGCAAATGCGCTCTCACTTACGGCTGCCCGGCGGCCCGTAATTTTTTCATGAACCGATGGGAAGCCCCCCTTCCCACCTCCCCGGTATGCAACGCCCGATGCCTCGGGTGCATCAGTCTGCAGGAAGAATCCGGCCTGTGCGCCACGCAGGAAAGAATTCGGTTTGTGCCCAGTCCGGAAGAAATTGTCGAAACGGCCGTCCCCCATCTTCTCAAAGCGTCCCGGGCTGTGGTCAGTTTTGGTCAAGGCTGCGAGGGGGAACCGATCCTTCAAGAAAAGGTTATGGCAGCTTCCATTCGATGGATGCGGCGGGAGACTTCTCGAGGCACCATCCATTGCAACAGCAATGCGAGCCTCCCCGACGTCATCGCACGTTTGGCCGATGCCGGCCTTGACAGCTTGCGGGTCAGTCTCAATTCGGCGCAACCCCGCTATTACCACGCGTATTATCGGCCGAAAGGCTACGCCTTCGAGGATGTTGTGCGCTCCATCCAGGCGATGAAAGCGCGAGGGCGGTTTGTGTCGCTCAACTACTTTGTCCTTCCCGGTTTCACCGATGCGCCGGAAGAAGTGGAAGCCCTCTGCGCCTTATTGGAACAGGCTCCTGTGGATCTCATCCAGATGCGCAATTTCAATGCGGATCCGGAATGGATCCTCCGGTCCATCGGGTTCACGGGCGGCCAAAAACCTTTGGGCATCCTCAAAGCCATGGACAGAATTCGAGACCGTTTTCCCGATCTGCGGTTCGGCTATTACAACCCTTGTTTGGACCCCGATGCGTGAAGTCATGGCAAAATCTGGCACGAGAAGACAAGCGGGACGTCATGGAGGCGGCGATGAAAAAATGTGATGCGGTGGATGCGGTGATCATCGGTGCCGGCATTGTGGGGCTGGCAACGGCTTACCGGCTCTTGGAACGCCGGCCGTCACTGGAGCTGATCGTCCTGGAAAAAGAAAACGGACCCGCAAGGCATCAAACGGGGCACAACAGCGGCGTCATCCATTCCGGCATTTACTACCGCCCGGGGTCGTTCAAAGCGTCCCTGTGTGTGGAGGGAGCCAAGGCCCTTGTGGATTTTTGCCGGAATCATTCCATCGCTTACGAAATCTGCGGAAAAATCGTCGCGGCCACGAACGGCATCGAGGCTGAAAGGCTTCAGGAACTGTGGCGGCGCGGAACCGCCAACGGTGTGCCCGGCATGGCTGTGTTGTCTGCTGCGGAAGCGCGCACCATTGAGCCCCATGTCCGGTGCGTGCGCGCGCTCTGGGTGCCCACAACGGGCATTGTGGACTTTCGTCACGTGGCCAAGAAATTCGCCGAACTCATCGTTTCTCGGGGCGGTCGCGTCTTGTTTTCTCAACCGGTGACAGCCATCCGGAAGGGAAAAGCTCGAATGACGGTAACCACGCCGAAAGGCGAGTTCTCCACCCCACTGGTCA
The DNA here is from genome assembly GCF_055387865.1 of Desulfosoma profundi. Taxonomy (NCBI): domain Bacteria; kingdom Pseudomonadati; phylum Thermodesulfobacteriota; class Syntrophobacteria; order Syntrophobacterales; family Syntrophobacteraceae; genus Desulfosoma; species Desulfosoma profundi. The sequence goes on from NZ_AP042420.1 coordinate 1,032,736, forward strand.
TCAACTGTGCCGGCTTGCATGCCGATCGCGTCGCTCGCCTCGCCGGCATGACTCCACCGTGCCGCATCGTGCCTTTCCGCGGGGAGTACTATAGTCTGCAACCGCATCGCCGGCATCTTGTGCGATCGCTTATTTACCCTGTGCCCGACCCGAGGTTCCCTTTTCTTGGGGTGCATTTTACCCGCCGCATCGACGGCTCCGTGGAAGCCGGCCCCAACGCCGTGCTCGCATGGGCGCGGGAAGGCTATACCCATCGTACGGTTCACATGGGTGATCTCCTGGAGACCTTGACCTATCCCGGCTTTGTCCGGCTTGCCCACAGGTACTGGAAAACAGGGCTGCAGGAAATGATCCGATCCTGTTCCAAGACGCTCTTTGCCAAAGCCTTGCAAAAACTGGTGCCTGAGGTCACCGCGGGCGATCTCGCTCCAGGCGGTGCCGGGGTCCGGGCCCAGGCTTTGAGTCCTGACGGTCGGCTTCTCGACGATTTCGTCATCCTGGCTCAGTCCGGCCAGGTTCATGTGCTCAACGCCCCTTCTCCAGCCGCCACATCATCTTTGGCCATCGGAGACGAAGTGGCCGCAAAGGCTTTGTCTTTCTTGCGGTAGACGAGAGCCTGGCACATGGCAATGAGTGTGCCTTCCGCGTCGGTCACGCGGATTTGGTAGCTGGCCGTCCGCACGGTCCGATGGATTTCCGCAGCCTCGGCGCGCAGCGTGGTGCCGAGACGCGGCGCGGCCATATACGTCACGTTCATATTGAGGGCCACAGCCATAATGCCATGAGAATTGGAGGCCACTTCGAAAGCTTCGTCAATGAGGGAAAAGACGGCGCCGCCGTGGGCCCATCCGAAGATGTTTTGCTTCGATTCGTCGAATTCCATTTCAACCAGCGCATAGCCGGAGTCCATCTTGATGAGCCGCATGCCTAAATGGCGGGCGTACGGTTCGTTTGCCACCCTTTCGGTCAAAAACGCCCTCACCCTCTCATCCATGCTCCTTGCCCTCCGCGCGTTTCCATTCCTGTGGGTGGGACATCCGCGGCTTCTTGTCAGAGTGCTTTTCCTCCAGATGTCGAACGCTCCGGCATTGCGCCGGAGGCAGATTGCCTGTCGCCTGCTCCTCGGGAGCGTGCGAGGCGTTTGAATCCCGTGAGATCAGTGGCGCCGTTTTTCTGAAGCTCCGGGTTCGTCCGCGGGGACGCCGGTATGGCTCAAGGACGTCCCACCTGACGTTCTCCCGTAGTGCCCCACATCTGGATCGTCTTGACCCTTGACGGTGTCTTTTGCTACAAACGGACCGCTTTGAAAAGGGCAATGTTCTTGGGAGATCGGGATCATGACCGCACGGCGTTCGTCTGGGCATCATGAAGGCACAAGGTGGTGGCGCAGGACGAGAAATCTTGCCCGTCCACCCTTGGTCCCGAGATAGAGCTTTTCAAGGCCGTGGGCGGCACACCCGTCCACGGCCTTCGGTTTTTTTGAAGACGTGCACATCTCACAGGAGTCTCACGTGGCAGAAAGGAAAATCCTGCTGGGTAACGAAGCTATCGCCCATGGGCTTTTGGAAGCCGGCTGCACCATGGCGGCGTCTTATCCCGGAACGCCTGCCTCCGAAATCATGGCTGCCCTCATGAAGCTCAAGAGACGCCATGGATTGTCATGCCACTTGGAATGGTCCATTAACGAGAAAGTCGCCGTGGAAACGGCGCTCGCCAACAGCTACACCGGACGACGCTCCGCCGCCGCCATGAAACAGGTCGGACTCAATGTGGCGGCCGACCCTGTGCTGAGCGCCGCCTACACGGGGGTCAAAGGGGGCTTTCTGTTGATCGTGGCGGACGACCCCGGCCCTCACAGTTCCCAAACAGAACAGGACACACGCCAGTTTGCCGTATTTGCCAAACTGCCTGTGCTGGACCCGGCGCATCCCGGTCAGGCCCGGGCTTGGATTGCCGAAGCTTATGCTTTTTCCGAACAGTACGAGATTCCCGTGATCCTTCGTCCCACAACGCGGGTGTGCCACGCGCGGCAGGACATGGCGGTTCGGGAGTTTCCTAAAAGCTCGACGCAGCCCGTTTTTGAAAAGGATCCGGCCCGATGGGCGGCAACCCCGAAATTCCGTTATCTGCTCCATAAGAAATTGAACGAAAAGCTGGCCCAAATCGCCCTCGACCCCCGCTGGCAGCCTCGGCTTCTCAACCGCTCAGCCCTTGATGGGCTCATCGGCCCCCCACCGGAAGTGGTCCTTGACAAAGTGATTCTCGCCTCGGGAGTCGCATGCGCCCACGCCGTCGAAATCCTTCGGGACCTGGACCTGTGGAAGCGCATCCCCATTTACCAAGTGCCTATGCCTTATCCTCTTTCAGAACACTTTTGCGCAGATCTTTTGAGAACCGCCAAGGACATCCTTGTTTTGGAAGAAACGCAGCCGGTCATTGAAGGGCAACTGAGAAATCGAGTCCAAGTCAAAGGGCGCCTCACCGGCCATGTGCCTCAAGAGGGGGAATTGTTGCCGGAGATCGTGGAACAGATCATCCGCCGTTTTGCGGGATTGGCTCCGTCCGGGGAGAGTCCCCAGCCGTCGGCGGGGCGCCGGCCGACCCTCTGCGCCGGCTGCGGCCACCGCGCGGCCTTTTTTGCCATTCGCAAAGTTTTTCCCAAAGGGATTTATGCCAGCGACATCGGCTGCTACACCCTCGGGCTGAACCTTGGAGCCGTGGACACCGTGCTGTGCATGGGAGCCTCCATCAGCCAAGCGGCCGGATTTTATCATGCATACCGCGATGCGGGGCAACAGTCGCGCCACGTCGTGGCCACCATCGGCGATTCCACCTTTTACCATGCGGGTGTTCCTGCCTTGATCAACGCCGTGGCCCAAGGCTGTCGCTTCCCGGTGGTGATCCTCGACAACGGCACCACGGCCATGACGGGTCATCAACCCACACCGGCCGCCGGCATGACGGCTGATGGTGTGAAAGTTCCGCCGGTGACCTTGGAAGCGTTGGCGGCGGCCTGCGGGGTGAATCATGTGAGCGTGGGCGACCCTTACGATGTTCCGGGGTTTACCAGGTTGCTCAAAGCCGCTAAAGCCCACTGTGGAGACGCGCACAACGGCGGCATGGCCGTGGTGATTGCACGCCGGCCCTGTGTCATGGAACGGGCCCGGCAGGAAGGCCGAAAATCCCCGGAACAGCGCCCAATCGTGACGGACAAATGCGAAGGCTGCGCGTTTTGCATCAAACATTTTGAATGCCCGGCTTTGATCTTCCACGGGGAAAAGGAAGCCGTCTCCATTGACGAAAATCTCTGTGCCGGATGTGGAGTCTGTATCCACGTCTGCCCGCACAAAGCCATCCAATGGCCTTCGGTCGGCGGCGTGTAACCGAGCGGGGAGTGGAACACTATGCAGCAACAGATCGCGGTGAGCGGTTTGGGAGGACAGGGGGTACTTTTTGTCACCAAGGTGTTGGCGGAAGCCGCACTGGGCAAAGGACTCTCGGTACTGGTCTCCGAAACCCACGGTATGGCCCAAAGGGGCGGAAACGTCATCAGCCACCTGAAAGTGTACCTCAGAGAGGACGGACCTGAGGAGCCGACGCTGGATGCCTTGGCTTCTTCGCCTTTGACCAGCCCGCTTATCCGGCCGGGACGCGCCGATGTCCTGTTGGCGCTCCATGAAGAAGGGATCACGGCCCACGGCTATCTTCTCAAAGCGGGCGGGAAGCTCTTCTGTCATCGCCTTGAACCCCAAGGTCCCGGTGAAATAAACGCCGTCAAGCTGGCCAGGGAACTCGGGGACCCAGTCGCCGCCAATCTCATTCTCCTCGGTTATGCCGCAGCCACAGGAGCTCTTTTCTGCACCGTTGAAGATCTCCAAAGGGTGTTGGCCGAATCGGGAGGCGCACGGGCGGCTGTGAGCGTCAGAGCCTTGGAAGCGGGGGCGCAAGCCGCAGGCCCCCTGCGGTCTTAGACAACCGAAAAGTCGCGGCGGTCATGGACGCATCAATTGTCCTCCAAATCCCCCAGTTTACGGTGTCCGGGGTGACCCACGGGAGCATCTACGCCTTGATTGCTCTCGGCTTTTGCATGGTCCAGAACGCCACGGGGATCGTCAATTTTGCCCAAGGCGACTTTGTCATGCTCGGCGCACTCATGGCCGTGACGCTCCTCAAGAAGCTCTCTCTCCCCACGGTTCCCGCGTTTCTGGGCGCCGTGATGTTCGGAGCGCTGTGTGGACTGGCTCTGGAACGCGGCCCCCTTCGTCATGCCCGTAACCGGGATGTGCTCGTCCTTGTCATGATCACCGTGGGGGTTTCCATTGCCGTCCGAGGCGCCGGGATGCTCCTGTGGGGAAAAAATGTCCATGCTCTTCCCCCCCTCGGCAGCGAAGCCCCGCTGATTCTCGGATCGGCAGCCATTGTGCCCCAGGTGTTGTGGATCATTGGAATTTCCCTTCTTATCCTAGTGCTTCTCTACTTTTTTTATCGACACACCTTGCTTGGGAAAGCCATGCGGGCGGCGGCGGACAATCCTTACGGGGCCGTCTTGATCGGGATTTCCGTGCAGAAATTGACAGCCTTGGCTTTTGCCATGGCCGGATCCCTTGGAGCTTTGGCGGGGATTCTCGTCAGCCCCCTCACCAGCATGAGTTACAGCGGCGGCTTGATGTTGGGCCTCAAAGGTTTCGCTGCGGGGATCCTCGGGGGGTACGGGAGTGCGCTCGGGGCCGTGGTCGGAGGATATATGCTGGGGCTCATGGAATCCTTTGCCGCCGGTTTCTTGTCCTCAGCTTATAAGGATGGCATCGCCTTTCTCGTCCTTCTTGCCGTTCTCTTTGTCCGGCCGGCCGGACTTTTCGGCAGTGTGCGGGTTCGGAGGCTCTAGGCCCGTATGTATCCAGCGCCCTTTCTCCCCAAGGCCTGGAAGGCGCTCGGCGTTCTCGCCGCCGGCTTGGGTCTCATCCCCGTTCTGGTGGAAAACGACTATTTCTTCGTCCTTTTCAACATCATGGCCCTGAACGCCATGGTGGTCCTTGGGCTCAACCTGCTCATCGGCACTGCCGGTCAAATTTCCCTTGGTCATGCGGGTTTTTTCGGTCTGGGAGCTTACACCAGCGCCATTGTCACGACGCAATTGGGCTGGCCTCTGTGGGCTGGTTTACTCCTGGCCGTGGCCGTCACAGCTTTCTTCGGATTGTGTCTGGCCGTTCCCACCCTTCGGTTGGAAGGCCACTACTTGGTCATGGCGACTTTGGGCTTCAACATTATTGTGAGCATCTGCCTGAATCAAATGGAGCCTCTCACGGGGGGACCATCCGGTCTTGCGGCCATCCCGGCCCTTCATCTCGGCCCCTTGGCAGTGGATAGTGACCGACGGTTTTTCTTTTTGGCATGGGCGGCTTTTCTTGTCGTGTTCGCCTTGATTCTCAATCTGGAAAACTCCCGCATCGGCCGAGCGCTCAAGACGATTCACGACAAGGAACTCACGGCCCGAACCCTCGGGGTGCCCACTCACCAATACAAGGTTCAGGTATTCACCCTCAGTGCGATTTTGGCGGGCTTGGCAGGATTTGGCTATGCTCATTACATGACGTTCATCAGCCCGAGCACCTTCGACATCTTTTATTCGGTTCAGGTGATCACCATGGTTGTGGTGGGCGGCCCGGGAAGTCTTTGGGGTGGCTTGGCCGGGACGGCTCTCCTTACGAGCCTGAGGGAAATCCTTCACGCCATGGAAGACTTTCAGGTCCTCGCCTACGGCCTGCTCTTGACGCTTTCTCTGGTCTTTTTCCCCCAGGGGTTGCTGCCCGCCGCCGTTGAAGGACTCCAGCGCAGACAGGCGCACCGCCGTCGGGCTGCTGAACTCCAAAGCTCTGGGCAAAGAGCAGGCACGTCGCCCGCCCGCACGGACTCCTCGGACCCGAGGATCCGCCTAGGGCATGACGACCACGGTCCGGGAGGTGTCGCCTCAGACACCACCGCCGTTCTTCAGATCGACAACCTTTCCGTCCGATTCGGCGGACTCCAGGCTCTAGATCGGGTTTCTTTTTCTGTTTTTCCGGGCGAAATCGTCGCCGTCATCGGGCCCAACGGCGCCGGAAAAACCACGGTCTTGAATGCCGTCTGCGGCTTAATTCGGCCGACGGAAGGGAGGGTGAAGGTGCGCGGTGTGGACGTGGGCAAGCGTCCCGCCCATAAGGTGGCGGCGGCAGGGGTAGCTCGCACCTTTCAAGCTGTGCAAGTTTTTGGGCACTTGAGCGTATGGGAAAACATCGCCGTCGGCAGACATCTTTTCGGACGGGCTGGGTTCGTGAGAGCCATGGGGCATACGGCCCGCGAACGATCGGAGGAAAGGCGGCTGCAGCAGGACGCTCTCGCCCTTTTGAGGAGAACCTCCCTTTTCCACAAAGCCCACGAACCGGCAATGCGCCTTTCTCTTTATGAGCAAAAGGTCCTGGAAATCCTCAGAGCTTTGGCGTTGGAGCCGGCTGTGCTTTTGCTGGATGAACCCGTCGGCGGATGCACGCCCAACGAAAGCCGCTGGCTCATGGACTGGATCGTCGCGCACCGGCGCGCGGGCATGGGCATGGTGCTTGTCGAACACGACATGAACGTGGTCATGGCCTACGCCCACCGCGTGGTGGTGCTCCACCACGGCCGTGTCATCGCTGAAGGCACGCCAACGGCCGTTCAGAAAGACCCCCGGGTGATTGAAGCCTACCTGGGAACGGCAGGCCGAACCCGGCGCTCGGGCACCCACCCGAGATGATGGAGGCCGGTCCGATGCTGAAGGCAGTCAATCTTTCCGCCTCCTACGGTCCTTTGCAGGTGCTGCGACGGGTGACCCTGCATGTGGACGCTGGAGAGATGGTTTGTCTGCTCGGAGCGAATGGGGCCGGGAAGAGCACCCTGCTTAAGCTCCTCAGTGGAACGCTCAAACCCAGCGAAGGGGAAATTTTTTTCGACGGAGCTGCGATTCACGGGGAAGCTCCAGAACGGATCGTCCGTCGGGGCCTGGTGCAGGTGCCCGAAGGCCGCCAGCTTTTCCCAAATCTGACCGTCCTCGAAAACCTGGAGCTGGGCGGTTACCTCCATGGAAAGAAAGGCTTGTCCCAGGGACTCACAGAGGTGTTCGAGCTCTTTCCCATCCTGGCGGAGCGGCGTTTCCAAAAGGCAGGTACCTTGAGCGGCGGCGAGCAGCAAATGCTCGCGGTCGCTCGAGCCCTCATGACTCGACCGAGGCTCCTCATGCTGGATGAGCCATCTTTGGGACTTGCCCCTTTGATCGTTGAAGAAATTTATGCCACACTGCAGAAACTGCACGCCGCCGGCACCACCGTTTTCTTGGTGGAACAAAATGCCATGGGCGCATTGGACATTTGTCAGCGGGGCTATGTGATGGAAACCGGTCGGATCGTCCTGGCAGGTTCGGCTGATGAACTGGCCCATCATGAAGAAGTCCAAAGGGCGTACCTCGGGCGGGACTACCGATACAAATGGGAGAAGTGAACCCCGCAGCGCAGGAAAGCATGCACCAGCAGGGTCCGAACGAGGCCATGGATCGAGAAAAACTCCGCCAGATGCAACTGGAACGACTGCAGGTGACCTTGAATCGCGCTTATCTTCAGGTGGATTTTTACCGCACCCGGCTGGACGCTCTCGGGATCGTTCCGGAAGATGTCAAAACCGACGAGGATTTCCGAAGTCTTCCTTTCACCACGAGTGAAGACCTGGCGGATCACTACCCATACGGACTGTTCGCAGTCCCCTTAAGAGACGTCGTGCGATTGAAAATCGCGGCCAGCCGAGACGGACGCCCGATCGTGGTCGGTTTTACCCGACGGGACGTGGCCCTCTGGGAGTCACTTATGGTTCGGCTGCTCGCAGGGTTGGGGATCCACGAGCGAGACATTGTCCAAGTAGCCTTCAACTACAGCTTGTTCCCCGGGGCCATGACGTTCAACCACGCCGCGGAAGCCCTCGGGGCGACTCTGGCCCCGTCGGCCACGGTGTCGGCGAGGCTTCAATTACAAATCATGCGGGATTTTCGTTCCACGGTGTTGGCGACCACACCGTCCTTTGCCGTCCATCTGTTGGACACCTTGGCTGAAGAACAGGCCCATGGGCGGGAATCCCACGATCTCCCGCTCAAACTCATGCTTCTCGGCCCGGATCCCATCCCTGAAGCCCTTCGGGAACGCATCCGTTCCCAGCTCGGCATTCCGGTGTACGGCCTGTATGGTGTTGCCGAAATGGTCGAACCCGGTTTGGCGGGGGAATGCCCGCAGCAGCGCGGTTTGCACGTGGCCGAAGACCATTTTCTCGTGGAGTTGGTCCATCCCGTAACCGGAGATCCCGTGGGATCGGGATCGGAGGGAGAATTGGTCATCACGACCCTTTCCGCGGAGGCCTATCCGCTCATCCGGTACCGCACGGGGGATGTCATGAGAGTGGAGTCGACGCCGTGTCCGTGCGGTCTGACCACCGCGCGTCTGTCCGGCGTTTTGCGGCGGACGGACCATCGCGTCAGTGTCCGGGGCATCCCCATCAGTCCTCAAAGGGTGGAGCGCCTCCTTCGGGAAATGGACCCCGGCGTCCAAGATTTCCGACTGTTGGTGTGGACACGCTATGGGCTCGGGGACAGCCTTGACCTGTGGGTCACTCTGGGACCGCTTGCCGACGGGGGAAAGTCCGGACGCCTGGAAAGGATCCGAAGCCGGCTCCGCCGTGAACTGGGCCTTGGGGTTCGCGTCGTGGACGTCGCCTCCGAGCGGCTGCCTCATGAGGGATTGACATACAAAACGGTTTTTAGAGAAAAAATGGAGCCGTGAAAGGAGCTCATCCGATGACCGTGAGTTTCATGCCGATACGTTCCAGCCTGGACAACTTGGAAAGTCTGCAGTTGCAAGGGCTGCGCTGGACGGTCCAGCACGCGTACGAGAACTCGCCGTTTTATCGCCGGCGGCTGGAGGCGGCAGGGGTCAAACCCGATGACATTCGAACCTTGGACGACCTGCGGCGCCTTCCCGTGACCACGGCGGAAGACTTACAAGCGGACTATCCCTTTCCTCTCCGAGCCGTTCCTTTCGAAAAAATCGTGCGCATCCACGCTTCGTCGGGCACCACCGGCAAACGCAAAATCCTGAGCTATACCCAAAAGGATATCGACGATTGGGCCACCATGTTCGCCCGCTGCTTTGAAATGGCCGGCCTCACACGCCAAGACCGGGTGCAGATCGCCGTCGGCTATGGCTTGTGGACGGCCGGCGTCGGTTTCCAATTGGGCTGTGAACGCTTCGGGGCCATGGCGATCCCGGTCGGCCCCGCAAATACCGAAATCCATTGCCAAATGCTCGTGGATCTCCAATCCACGGTTTTCTGTGCCACGGCCTCCATGGCACTCCTCATGGCCGAAGAAATCGAACGCCGCGGCCTTCGAAACCACATCGCACTTCAGAAGATCATTTTCGGCGCGGAACGGCACAGCCGAAGCATGCGTCGCCGCATTCAAGCGATCACCGGGGTGGAACACATGTTCGACATCCCCGGCCTCACCGAGCTCTACGGGCCGGGCACCGGCCTGGAATGCACGGCCCACCAAGGCATCCACTATTGGGCGGACTATTACATTTTGGAAATTCTCAACCCGGAGACCCTCGAGCCCGTTCCCCCTGGAGAATTGGGCGAAATGGTGGTCACCACCTTGCGAAAGGAAGCCTCTCCGCTGATCCGGTACCGCACACGAGACCTCACGCGGCTCATCCCTGAACCATGCCCGTGCGGCAACCCTCTCCCCCGACACGATCACCTCCTCGGGCGCTCCGATGACATGTTCATCTTCCGGGCCGTGAACATCTACCCCGGCCAGATCGATCACGTCCTTTCCCAAATCCCTGGTGTCGGTAGCGAATACCAAGTCCATCTGTACCACCGGGAAGACGGGCGCGACGTGATGATCCTCAAGGTGGAACGAGGCATCGGCCGACACCCGGCAGAAGACGACGCCTTAAAGGAAGCGATCGGTTCGGAAATCCGCCGGCAGATCCTGGTGCGGTGCACCGTGGAGGTGGTGGACTACGGTTCTCTGCCCCGGACCGACAGGAAAAGCCGACGCGTCTTCGACCACCGCGTTCGCGAGGACTGAATGAACCCCACGTGACATCACAAGGAGGCAGCCCATGAACACGCATCGCAAGGCATTCCAGGCGATGGCGACGGTGATCATGACCCTCGCCGTTTTCGGCTTCACTCCAGCCTGGGGGGCGGACCCCATCAAGGTCGGCGCGTTCTTTGACCTTTCGGGCCCTGCGGCGACCATCGGCACACCCACGAAACTCGTGGCCGAGATGGTGGTCAAAAAGATCAACAGCGAAGGGGGTATCAATGGGCGGCCACTGGAACTTGTCATCGGCGACACGGAAGGCGATCCCACGAAGGCCCTCTTAGTGGCCAAGCGGCTGGTGGAAAAGGACCAGGTGGCGGCCCTCATCGGCCCGACACGAACAGGCACCGGCATGGCCGTCAAGGCTTATACGGAAAAAGAACAGATCCCCGTGATCATGACCGTGGGCGGAGATCCGGTGATCGCAGGGGGTAAGTACGGTCCTTACACATGGACTTTCAAGACACCCCAGCGGACCTCCACAGCCGTGACGAAAATCTATGAATTTCTCAAGGCCAAGGGGTGGACCAAAGTCGCGGTCCTGACGGCCACGGACGGTTTCGGTAAGGACGGCTTGGAATGGCTCAAGCAGCTCGCTCCCGAGCACGGCATCCAGATCGTGGCCGACGAAGCCTTCGATGTGAACGACGCGGACATGACCGCCCAACTGGTGAAGATCAAGGCGACGCCCGCCCAGGTGATCATTTGCTGGACCATCGGGCCGGCGGGAGCGCGGGTGGCCAAAAACGTGAAACAGCTGGGCATCCCCATCCCCCTCTTCCAATGCCACGGACAACCCGATCCCAAGTATGTGGAATTGGCCGGATCGGCAGCGGAAGGCACTTTCATGCCGTCCACGAAACTCATGGTGGCCGACCAGCTCCCCGATTCCGATCCTCAGAAAGCCGTCATTCAGGAATTCATCCATCTTTACAGGGACGTGTATCAGTTCGACCGGCAATATCCCATCAACACCCATAGCGGTTATGCTTGGGATGCCATAATGATCTTGGCCAATGCCATGCGCGAGGCAGGGACGGACCGCGGCGCCCTCCGCGCGGCCATTGAACAGACTCGAGGCTACGTGGGCATCAGCGGCATCTTCAACCTCACGGCGGAAGATCACAACGGCCTCGGGGTGGATTCCTTGGTCATCGTTCAGGTCCAACAGGGCGGCTGGAAACTCGTCACCCCATGAGCTATCCCTCGCTGCACATCCTGGGCAGCCCTGGACTTGGCGGGGCAGAGCGCTTTTTCATCCGACTGGTGAACGGCTTGGCGGAAAGACAAGAAGGCATCGGGGTGGTTGTCCGGCCGAAGAGCCCCGTGCCTCGTTTTCTTGACCCTCACGTTCCGGTCCATTACGTGCCCATGAGGAACGGCTGGGACGTGATTTCTGCTTTCCGGCTTCGGGCGCTCATCCGCAAGGTTCGCTACCCCGTGGTGCAGACCTATATGGGCCGAGCCACGCGCCTCACCCGAGTTCCACGCGATTCAGGGGCCGTTCATGTCGCCAGGCTGGGCGGCTATTACAAAATCCGAGGTTATTACACGCACGCCCATGCCTGGATCGGGAACACCAAGGGCATCTGCGACTACCTCATCCGGAGCGGGCTGCCCGCCCAACGCGTGTTCCACATCCCCAATTTCGTCCCTCCGCCGAGTCCGGTTCCGCAAGAAACCCTCGTACGCCTCCGGGTCCAGTGGCAGATTCCCGATGACGCCCGTGTTGTCTTTTCCCTGGGGCGCTTTGTAGCCAAGAAAGGTTTCGACGATCTGCTGTCTGCATTTTCTCTCCTCCTTGAATCCTTTTCGAAGAGCCCCGTGGTGTTGGTGGTGGCCGGGGACGGCCCGGACAGACATGAGCTCCATAACCAGTGCCGTGCCCTGGGCCTGAGCCCCCACGTCCGCTGGGTCGGCTGGCAGGACGATCCAGCACCGTTTTTCGCCTTGAGTCACGTCTTTGTCTGCCCATCCCGCCATGAACCTCTCGGCAACGTGATTCTGGAGGCGTGGAGCCATGCCGTGCCGGTGGTATCCACGCAGACGATGGGCGCCGTGGAGCTTATTGAAGCCGACACGACCGGGCTGCTGACGCCTGTGTCAGACCCGGTGGCTTTGGCGCAGTCTATCCGTCGTGTTTTGGAAGACGAAAAGCTTCGTCACGAGCTCAAAAAGAACGGTCGGACCATGGTCACCGAGTTCCTCTCCAAGGAACGCATCATCGCCCAATACGTCGAGCTCTACGAAAGGCTTGTGGGGTGATGGGCCGGACAGGAGCTTTTCCGATGGTCGAGCTGGAGCGCAGGGGTCGCACCGACCGGGCGCCATCCTCCCCTCGCTTCTTGATCATCCGACCCAGCGCCATCGGGGACGTGGTCATGGCGCTGCCCATGGCGGCCACGATCAAGCGGGCCGTGGAGAACGCTTTTGTGGCGTGGCTCGCGGAACCCCACATGGCGGATTTTCTTGAAGCCCAGCCCCACGTGGATCGCGTCCTCGTCTGGCCGAAGTCTCAATGGACAAGGCTTTTGAAATCAGGGCGCTTCACGGCATTCGCGCGAGAAGTCCATGCTTTTCATCGCCTGGTGAAGAACCTGAAAATCGACACGGCCCTGGACGCCCAAGGGCTCTTGAGAAGTCGGCTCCTTGCCGTGCTGAGCGGGGCGCCGCGTCGGATCGGGTTCGATTCCAAGGAACCGGGACGGTTTCTCATGACCGAAATCATTTCGAAAGGGCCTCGCACGCGCACCATCGCCACCGAGTACGAACACATGATGCGACATCTGGGATTTCTCGCCGACGGCTTCCCTTTGGGGATCACCATACCCGAGACCGACGCCGCCCGGGCCCGACGGCTTGTAACCCAAGGGATCGGCTCCCGGAGTTATGCCGTTTTTGCGCCGTTTACCACCCGGCCGCAAAAGCACTGGGTCCCTACCCGATGGTCCGATCTGGCGCGAAAAATCGCTCAGGAATTCGGACTGTCCATTGTAGTGTTGGGCGGCCGGGAGGATCGAATCTCCGGGGATGAGCTCCTGCGGGGAAGTCCGCATGGCATCAACCTTGCCGGGCAAACCTCACTTCTGGAAACCGCCGCCGTAATCCGGGAGGCCCATCTGGTCATCGGTGTGGATACTGGGCTCACCCACATGGCCGTGGCCCTCAAACGCCCAACGGTGGCTCTTTTCGGCGCCACGTGTCCATATCTTCATACGCGCTCGGAGAACGCAGTGGTTCTTTACTACCCCATGCCCTGCTCCCCATGTCGACGCCGACCTTTGTGCCGGAATGCTTTTCCCTGCATGGCGGCCATCAGCGAAGATGACGTCATGAACGCGGCCCGTCGACTCGTGGACGCCTCGGCAGAATGCCGCTGTGTTTTCAATGAACGCCACAGCATCCGACTTTGAAATGGATCGGACCCCTCCGACATCGACTCCCGCCAAGGCCGTCCAACCCATGCGCGTGCTCCACTTGGAAACCGGCCGCCATTTATACGGGGGAGCCTACCAAGTGCTCCTGCTCATCAAAGGATTGGCGGGGGCAGGAGTGAAAAACATCCTGTGCGCTCCCAAGAACAGTGCCATCGCTCGGGAGGCTTCGCCATATGCCGAACTCGCCTTATTTGACACCGCGGGCGAATTGGACCCTCGGATGCCCCTGGCTTTTTGGCAGGCCGTGCGTCTGTGGCGGCCTCATCTCGTGCATGCCCACAGCCGACGCGGTGCAGATTGGTGGGGAGGCATCATCGGGGGGGCATCGCGCGTCCCTGCTGTGATCACGAGACGGGTGGACAACCCGGAACCCCCGGCTCTCGCCCGTGTGAAGTATGGATTTTACCGGCGCGTCATTGCCATCTCGACGGCCATCGCCCAGGTCCTGCAACTCGAAGGGATCAGGGCCGAAAAAATCCGGATCATCCGAAGCTGTATCGAGCCGAATCGTTTTGCTGGACCGTACGGCCGGCAAGAGCTCCTGCAAGACCTTGGGTTGCCTCCAAAAAGCCGCCTCATCGGCACAGTGGCCCAGCTCATTCCGAGGAAAGGCCATGCTCAGCTCATCGACGTCGCTCCAGGCATCGTTGCGCGGCATCCCGAGGCGCAGTTTTGCTTTTTTGGTCAAGGCCCCCTTTGGAATGCATTGGCTCAGAGGGCGCGCCACCGGGGCGTCTCCGACCATGTCCATTTTTTCGGTTTCCGCCGGGACATGGACAAGATCTTTCCTCGCCTTGAACTGCTCGTCCATCCCGCATCCCTTGAGGGTCTCGGGGTGTGCCTTCTGGAAGCGGCCGCAGCAGGGGTCCCCATCGTGGCGTGTCGAGCCGGGGGAATCCCTGAGGTTGTCCACCACGGGGTCAACGGGCTCTTGGTCCCCCTCGGAAACCTCTCCGAGCTTCAGGCCGCCGTCCTATGGATGCTGGATCACCCTGAAGCCGCACAGCATATGGGGACAAACGGGCGCGAGCTGGTCCACCGGCACTTTTCCCCTGAAACCATGGTCCGGCGGTATCTCAGTGTCTATGAAGAAATCCTCGAGGTCTCGTAATCATGGCGCGACACGATGAGCAGCCCCAGAATCGTCCCCAGATCGTTTACTTGTCCAGAGCGCGCCTCCACCGGCCTCGAGCTAACGTCATTCAAACGGTAAAGACGGTGGAAGGGCTCGCCCGTATCGGCGTTTCCGTGGAGCTGCACCTTCCCCCTTGGAACGACAAACGCACGCTGGACGACATCCTCCGCCGTCTGGGCGTGAGCACTCCGATAGGAATTCAGGGACACAGCGGCCTGCGGTCGTTTTGGAAACCCTTGGCCTTCGCCCCTTACTTTTGGCGCCGTAAGGATGTCTTGCGGAAAACCCCTGCGGTGTATACCCGATCCGTCGACCTCAGCCTGGCTCTTCTGAAGCACGGTATCCCCCACAGCTTTGAAATCCACGACATGGAGGCCCTCAAACATCGAGGCTTTCTTAAGACGCTCGTGGCAGGGCATCTCAACGGCCTGATCCGTCATTTTTTCCCCATCAGCCACGCCGCCGCGCAAGGTCTTGTGGAATACGGCGTGGATCCTCGCCGCATTCACGTGTGTCCCTGCGGAGCAGACCTCGCCATGTTCGAAAACATCGCCGCATGGAAGCCTTCGGGCCTCCGCCGCCCCCATGTGATGTATGTGGGGCGCATCAGCCGGGATCGAGGCCTTGGCGTCTTGGAGAAACTGGCTCAGCAGGGCTCATGTCGTGTCACGGTGGTCGGGGCGATGGATGACAGGCCCCAAACGGAGCGCATCCGGCTTGTCTCTTACGTACCGCATCACGTGATCCCCCGCTACCTGGAACAGGCAGACATCCTCGTGATGCCTTATCAGCGCAACCTCCCCCACGCCGGATCCATCAGCCCCATGAAGCTCTTTGAAGCCATGGCGGCCGGACGTCCGATCGTCGTCAGCGATCTGGAACCCATTCGGGAAATCATTCGCCACGGCGAAAACGGGTTGTGCGTCAACCCGGACGACAACGAGGCTTGGGTGGCCGCCGTGCGTTTCCTCCAGGAACACCCTCACCTCGCTGAGCGCATGGCAGCCCAGGCGAAACAAGAGGCCGAGCGCTACAGCTGGGAAAATCGGGCCAGGGTCCTTCAACACGCTCTCTTGAGCGAATATCAGGAAGCACGGTATGGCTAAAATCCCCTTCGGTGTCGATCGAAGATTTCGTCTTCCCCGGATCTGGTCCAACAGAGAATTGGAGAAAATCGCCCCTTTGTTCCATGGGGATGTGGTCAATGTAAGCGCCTGGAAAGACGAGGACAAGGAGGGACGTCATTATCGCGACTATTTCTCCCACGCCGCATCCTATGGATTGACGAATTGGAGGAGTGAAGCCCGCGGTTTCCAGAATGGGCCCAACGAAATTTTCCTCGACCTGGAACAGGATCTGCCCCGCGAACTGATCGGTCGGTTTGATGTGGTCTTCAATCACACCACCCTGGAACACATCTACCACGTGCATCAAGCTTTCAAGAACCTCTGCCTCCTGTCCCGGGATATTGTCATCGTGTGCGTTCCGTTCCTGCAACCCTATCATTCCGACTACGGAGATTACTGGCGGTTTTCTCCCCTTGCCTTGAAACGCCTTTACCAAGACAACGGGTTTCAGGTGCTGTATCTGAGCTGGAACAAGCACAGGATGAGTTCCGTCTATGTGTTCGCCGTGGGATCCAGGCATCCGGAACGCTGGAGGGCTCATTTTGGCGAAATGCCGCCTTTGGATGAAAGCCTGTGGCATCAAGAATCGGGTATCGGCTATAGTGCTGTGCCGAATCTCATCCATCGGCTAGGGAAATACCCGAGGCGTTGGCTGAAAAAGTTGGGATCAATCATTTGAGGGATAGTCTTTGCGGTGGAGTTTATCGGCGGATGTTGGATTTCGCGAGCCGGGGGCGGCCGGCGCGCCGCCGCTCTGGGGAGAAAACCGGGCCTTCACAGGCACCGGCTTTGCCGAGATCCGAGGGCTCCGGCACCTCGGCTTCAAGCCTATGACCAAAGACAGAGGTTTCTGGCAAGTTCTTCGGGAACCTCAGCGACGACACCGGATCCGGTCAGTCCGGGGGATGTAGGATTCGACTGGAAAAACCGAAGGAAAAGCGAATCGGCCTTTAGAAATGAACCTTCAATCCGTGAAACATTCGCAGTTGTTGGACAAGGTCGCGGTTTCAGCCCTGTACGCTTTTGCTTTTACGGCGTTATTGAGCACTACGGCGGCCACGGCGGCCCTGTGGGTTTTGGTCGGACTCTATATCCTCAAGGCGCCTCGAGATGGATTCCACCGTGCTCGATGGCTTTTCCTCCCGTGGGCCGCCCTGCTCGGCTGCCTTGCCCTGAGGACCGCCGTGGGGGCCTTCGACCGGCCGGAATGGGCCGGATACCATCTGGACGGATTTTGGGGATGGTCGCGGCTCTTGCTGTTTCCCGTCATCGCATGGTGGTGCCGGGGGAATGAGTCGATGTGCCGACGGCTGTGGGGCGTGGCATTCGCCGGCCTTCTCTTCGGTATGGCCCGTTCCATTGACGTGAAGACCTTGGAAAGTGCCTGGCAGGGGATGCGCACCGGCTTTCATCTGCGCATTGTCGCGTTTGGACTCTATGCAGGAACATTCTTGTGGGGCATCGTATGTTTCGCCCCAGAGTTTTTTCAGGTCCGCCGATTCAGGATCCTATGGATCGCCCTGTGGGGGCTTTCCCTCATCGTCTTGGGACAATCCCTTTTCTTCACTCAATCCCGAGGCGTCTTTCTGGGCTTCGGCGCTACAGCTCTCATTGTCTCGGCCGTCATCTTCTTGACCAAAGAAACTGGAAATTCCCCGTCCCTGCCCACAGCCCTCAAACGAGGGATCATCGCCTTTTGGATCCTGCTCGTCGTCATGACGCTGGTCAACCTGCCCCTTGTTGAAAAGCGGTGGAGGGAGGAAGCTGACACCTTGTCCCAATTGCACTCTTTTGACTATACCCGTCCGGCCCATGACTCCACCGGTTACCGAGCTCATCTCTATCGGTTCGCGTTGGAAGGAATCCGTGCAAGACCGGTGTGGGGCGCAGGGCCGGCCGTCTCCAAACGGTTCATTCAGGAAAGCGGCCGCGAAACCCTCAAGTCCCCGAATTGGAAAGGGGAGATGCAGTATTGGGATCACCTGCACAGCACCCCTTTGGAAATCCTCTTTCACTACGGAGCCGTAGGAGGGATCCTGTGGCTCTGGCTGTATGGAGCGCTTTTTGTCGGCATTCATCGCTCCTGGAAACAGGGGACGCTGAGCACCTCCATGTGGCTTTTCTCTCTCGCCTCCCTAATCTATCTCTTTTTCTGGGCACTGTTTGATTTCCGATCCTTGCACCCCGACTGGCGGTTTTTTTGGAACCTCCTTGCAGGGCTGATTGCGGCGATACCGCTGGTCGAAAGCGTGCCTGCCGTTGTGAAGGAATCGAGCCCATGACTGGGGAGCACGAAAGCCGCAAAGCCCGCATAGGTGTGGTCACGTTTTCGGCCGGCGACGGCGGCAACGATCGGATGTTGGTCCGTCTGGCCCGCGGCTTGAACGACCACGGCTGTGCGGTCGACTTCATCACACGGACCGCCCAGGCTCCTTACCTCGCAGAGCTGCCCACTGGTGTGCGCCGCATCGTTCTCCACGAAAAATCGGTTAGAGATCGAACGCATGCTCTGTACCGTTATGTACGCCACAATCAACCGGATGTTTTGCTTTCCGGGAAGAGGAGTGACCAAGAAACGGTGAAAGCGGTCCGCATGGCCCAGGCGCCCACTCGAGTGTTCTTTCGGGTCGGCACAACACTTTCCGCACGCAATGAGAACCAAGGTCTTCTGAAAAATTGGTGGCGGATGCGGCGGATGCGCCGCCTCTTTCCCCAAGCCGATGGGATCATCGCCGTCTCTTACGGGGTTGCCCGCGACGTTCAACGACTCCTCGGGATTCCCTCGGAAAGGATCCACGTAGTGGCCAACCCTGTGGTCACCCCCGAGATGCTGACGGCCACACCGCCTCCCCCTCGGCATCCCTTCTATACTTCACCCCGGGAAGCCCCCGTCATCATGGGCATGGGCGGACTCCGTCACGCCAAGGATTTTCCCACGCTTCTTCGAGCGTTTGCCATGGTGGTGCGCTCCCGACCGGCACGTTTGATTATCCTCGGCAAAGGCCGCCTTCTGGAAAACCTGAAGGCTCTCAGTCGATCTTTGGCCGTTGAACGATGGACGGATTTCCCCGGGTTCGTGGAAAACCCCTATGGTTATTTGGCCCATGCGGACCTTTTTGTCCTGTCCTCCTTGTGGGAAGGATCCCCCAACGTGTTGACGGAAGCCCTGGCCATGGGCACCCCCGTGGTCGCCACGGATTGTCCCAGCGGCCCCCGGGAAATCCTCCAAAATGGGTATTACGGCCGGCTCGTCCCGTGCGGTGACCCTCAGGCCATGGCCCAGGCGATTTTGGAGGCTCTGGAAAACCGTCCCGATCCCTCTTTCTTGAAACAGGCGGTCGTCCGGTACACGCTTCAGGCCAGTATCCGTCAGCACCTCATGGCTTTCGGGCTTCTACGGGGCGAACACACCCAAACGTCGGATTCCCCCGCGGGAGAACGATGGAACCCAACGGAGCGGCCATGAAAAGACAGAAAACACCCTGGCGGCTCGCCCTCTTTTTGGCCACGTCCGGCCACAGCGGCGTGGACCGCATCATGAAAAACTTCATCGCCGAATTGGGAACGAAGCCTGTGGAGGTGGACCTCCTGCAGGTGGAAGGTCACGGACCGCACCTTGAGGCTTTGCCGGAAAACGTTCGGCCCATCCGGCTGGGAACCCGCCACGTTCAGTCGAGTCTCTTTCGACTGGCCAATTACTTGCGCACCGTTCGCCCCGATGCCCTTTTGTGCGATAAAGACCGCGTCAACCGGACGGCGGTGCTCGCCGCCGCCCTGGCAGGTTTTGAAGGACGTCTTGTCGTACGCGTCGGCACCACGGTCTCCAAGAACCTCCAACGACGCGGGGCTCTTCATCGCTTGATGCAGTATTGGAGCATCCGGCACCTGTACCGCAAAGCCGGTGCGGTGGTCGTCCCCTCTCACGGGGCGGCTGAAGACCTGAAATCCCTAGCGCCTTTCCCGCCGGGCTTTGTCCGCGTGCTTCCGTCTCCGGTGGTTTCCGAACACATTGTCGCCTTGGGGCGGCAGCCCGTCCACCATCCTTGGTTCGCTCCCGGAGAACCCCCGGTCGTCCTAGGGGCCGGGGAACTTTGCGAACGCAAGGATTTCGCCACCCTCATCCGTGCCTTCGCGGAGGTGAGAAAACAAAGGCCGTGCCGTCTGGTGATTCTCGGCAAAGGGAAAAAAAGGATGGCGCTGGAAAAGCTTGCCGAGGACTTAGGGGTCGCCGACCAGGTATGGTTCCCGGGCTTTGTCCAAAACCCCTACGCCTACATGGCCAAAGCCGGCGTTTTTGTGCTCTCGTCCACATGCGAAGGCCTTCCTGTGGTCCTCATGGAAGCCATGGCTGTGGGAACCCCTGTGGCCGCCACGGACTGCCCCAGCGGCCCGCGGGAAATTCTGGACAATGGCAAACTGGGCCCTTTGGCGCCCATGAAAGCTCCGGATAAGCTGGCCGAAGCCGTCATCCAGGTGCTCGAACATCCGCCGGACAGACAGGCGTTGAAGGCCGCCGTCGCCCCATATCATGTCCGCCAAGCCACGGAAGCTTACCTGAGGGTCCTAGGCTATGACGACGACGGGCAGGTCTTGTAAGCACGCGAGGATCTTGTGGATTGCCGAAAACCCATTGCGCTTTTTCTCTCTTTTTCCGGACAGGGCGGCGTCGAGCGCATGATGCTGCACCTGGCGGAGGGTCTTCAACATCTCTACAGCCCTCTGGAAATCTTAGCCGTCAAAACGCGCAGCCGATATCTGCACAGCCTGGATTCCCCTGTGCCCGTGAGGTCGTTGGGAGTGAACCACACGTGGCAAAGCCTTCCGCGATTGGCCCTGTACCTGAGGCAGACCCGACCGGCAGCCCTTCTTGCAGCCAAGGATCGGGCCAATCAGGTCGCCGTCGTCGCCCGGGCTTTGGCTCGGGTCCCAACCCGAATCGTCTTGCGACTGGGAACCACCAC
Organism: Desulfosoma profundi; assembly: GCF_055387865.1. Taxonomy (NCBI): domain Bacteria; kingdom Pseudomonadati; phylum Thermodesulfobacteriota; class Syntrophobacteria; order Syntrophobacterales; family Syntrophobacteraceae; genus Desulfosoma; species Desulfosoma profundi. The sequence goes on from NZ_AP042420.1 coordinate 1,053,558, forward strand.
ATCGGCGGCCATCGCCCATAAATCGAGAGTGCACAAAGCCGCGTGGGCTGTGCCCATTCGATACCTCTACCCCCGGGCCGATGCCGTCGTGGCCGTCTCCCAAGGGGTGGCGGAAGATCTGCGTCGTATTCTCGGCCGTTCCCTTGATTCCTTGGTGGTCATTCCAAACCCCGTGATTTCTCCGCGCCTTTTTGCGCTGGCGGACCAACCCGTGGGGCATCCGTGGTTTGAAGACAAAAAAACGCCGGTCGTGGTCGGCATGGGAAGGCTCACCACTCAAAAGGACTTTCCCACGCTCATCCGCGCTTTTGAAAAGGTGCGACAGACGAGGCCGTGCCGGCTTGTCGTCCTCGGGGAAGGATCGCACCGTCGGAGGCTCGAAGAGCTGACCCGAATGCTTCACCTGGCCGACGACGTTTTCTTGGCGGGTTTTCTTCCCAATCCCTATCCTTACCTGAAAAACGCGGCCGTTTTTGTGCTCTCCTCCATTTGGGAGGGATCCCCGAACGCCCTGACGGAAGCCATGGCCTTGGGAACACCCGTCGTGGCCACCGACTGTCCCAGCGGCCCTCGGGAAATCCTTCAAGACGGTGCGGTCGCCCCTCTGGTCCCCATGAAAGACCCGGAAACCCTGGCCGACGCGATCTTGCGCGTGCTGGACAACCCTCCGGAGCCTCAGCGGCTTCAGGCGGCCGTCGCAGCCTACACCATGGAAAACAGCGCCCGGCATTATTTGGCCGTCCTGCTGGGCTTAGGGGATCATCACACCGAGGCGATTCGATCGATGCCGAAAATTTTTTGACCCGGGCGGCTCATTGGGAGGATCCCGCGCCATGCTTCTTTCTCCGAAATACCGGTTCTTGTTCGTTCACATTCCGAAGACAGGCGGAACAAGCGTCCGTGTGGCCTTACGGGGCTACAAATGGAAAGACCCCTATCGAATTCCTCTTTTTCTGTGCAGTCGCTTAAGTGCCCTCTTCGGCCATCGACTGGCTTGCAAACTCCCCCGACATGCCAAAATCGTGGCCGCCAAGGAAATGCTCCCTCGGGAGTTCTTCGACAGCCTGTTCAAATTCGCCTTTGTGCGAAACCCGTGGGATCTTCAGGTAAGCTCCTATCATCACATCCGGCGTGAGCGCCCGCATCTTCTCCACGGCATCGATTCTTTCTCGGAATTCCTGAGATACAAACTCAACCCTGACCGCCCCTATGTCTTTCACCTCGATGTCTCCATAGAACGCCAGTCGGACTACCTTGTGGATCTCGACGGCTCCATCTTGACGGATTTCATCGGGCGATACGAAAACTTGGCAGAGGACTTTCGGGAAGCATGTCGCAGGATCGGCATCCGCCCTCCCTCGCTCCCTCATAAAAGGAAAGCCCAGGATCGGCGGGATTATCGAGCCTATTACACCGATGAGACGGCGGAACTGGTGGCCCGCCATTACCGACGGGATATCGAGTTATTTGGCTACCGGTTCGACCCTGATTGATGAGGCTGCTGGGAAGAATCCTCGAAGGGAATCATCCGGCCGGTTCCGAAAACCGTCGATCCCTTTCTCATGCCCCGCGATCCCGGGGATTATCCCGAGCGGGCCCCCATCGGGGGATGGGAGCCCTTGTCCAGGCACGACTGAGGCAGGGAAAGGTCGGGGCACTAAGCCGGCGGCCTTTAGGATCCCATGGCTTCGAGTTGCTCCCAAACGGCATCGGCCAGTCCGATGGAATGGGTCGCCTCGAACAATCGGACGGCTTCTTCGTACGCGTGGGCTGTGATGCGTTCTTTGTATTCCGGCGCAATGGTGTTGAGCTTGGCGGCAAAGACCTTGTTCGCATTTTTGATGTTGCCGCCGACGTTGCCCGTCTCGACCGCCCAAACCCACATTTCCTGCCAGAGGTCATCGGGGATGCCGCGATAGGGCCGTTTGACATAGCCTTTTTCCGGCGTGGTGATGGCGTTGCCGTTTTGATTCATGGCAAACCCAAAGGATACGTTTTGCCATAGGGTGCCGACGTTGCCCTTGCGGATGCCGTAGTTGATAAAGGAGGTGATTTTCTCCAGAGAAGTTCCCGTGATGCCGTGTTGCGCGATATCCACGTCCCAAGGTTGAATGGCCTTCCAGATTTCCAGGGTGAGATCCAATTGGATCCCTTCTTGGGCCGTACCGAAATAAGTGCCGTGAATGGAGCCGTTGTTGATGGCCAACAGATCCGGATGCACCCCGTTTTTCACCAGATTGCCAATGAACCATTCCGCTTCGTCGGGCCGAGTGAACCCTTCGGCACTGCCGCTTTTGGCACCGATTTCCCCCAATTCCACCTCGAGACTCAGTCCCGCCTCGATGATAGGGCGGGCCAGTTCGGTGGTGGCGGCCAAATTCAGTTCGTTCTCCATATGGGAGGCATCAATGGCAAAGGAGGTATATCCGGCCTCCATTTCGGCTGCAATGAGAGCCCGGACAGGATCCCTGTCTTCCATCTTTTTGACGGTGATGTGATCCCCGTGAATGGCGAACGGCACACGCGTGTTGCCCAGCCTCTCGTTTTCCTTCACAATGAAATCTACGAAGGATGCGGGGGTAAATTCGGTGTAGGTGAGTTCCGACTTGGCGATTTCATACATCACCGGCGCCTGGGTCGCCATGGAGGCGCGGACGATACCCTCCACGGGCAGACGACAGCGAATGTTGGTGGCCATGATCATGCCCTTGTGCTTCTTCGCAGCCTGAAGCAGCGCCTTGCCGTTGACCAGGGGCACGATGGACTGGGGAAATCTCTTCTTGACGTTTTCGGGACGATAATCTTTCCATGCCATGGTGGATGCTCCTTTGCTCATGAAGTGTTGTCGTGGGAAGGTGCCTTCTTCTATAGAAAATCCTCAACCAAAGCGCAAGTTTTGCCGGAAGGAACCCAACGGGTTATGGACGATCGGGAAACCGCGGGCCTCAAAGCCACGCTGCGCCAACAGTTCCTCACGGGAACCGCAGGTTCCCTCATGTCTTTTTTTCTGGACACGAAAGCGGGAAAAATCGCGGAACGACTGCGCCGGTTGAGCGTTTATCGAAACGCTCGATGCGTTTTGGTGCCACCGACCCAATTTTATCGACAAACGGCCTTAAATGTCCTTTTGGACGGCAAGCGACTGGTGTACTCCAGCCCCAAAATGCAAAAGGGCTTCTTTCTTGTGGACCCCGGGAAAATCCCTCCCGCTCAAAAGGCTGCCGCCGCCGCTTTCCGGTCCCCAAACCCCTGGGCCCGCAGGATCGCTCACCGGTCCCACGAAAAGGTCCACGTGGATCTTGTGGTCATCCCGTGCGTGGCGGCGGCCCGGGATGGCGGCCGTCTCGGAGACGGATCAGGCCTTGTGGATCTCCAATTGGCCTGTTTGCAGACATTGGGCTGGCTGCATCCCGGAACGACTCTGATCGGTGTTGTTCCCGAAACCCACGTTGTGGACTCGATCCCCATGAAATCCACGGATGTCCGCGTTCACTGGATCGTGACCGAACATGCGGCTTTCCGGACCACCTGGCAAGAGGAACCACGAGCGCTTATTATATGGACAATGCTGGACGCACAAACCACGCGCCGAAACGACGTTCTTTTCTTTCTCAAAGGGGAGGCGTAAACGTCTTTTGCTTGCAGGTTGCCGTGAGTTCGTCTATGTGAGCGGATCGACGCATGTGCCCAGTGACAGACTTCGAGGCGAAAAAGGATAGTGCGTGACTATGGACTTCGGAAAGAATAGGACAGTGGTTCGCAGAACGGGACGCCCATGGATTTCGGCGGCGGTCCTCGCCGCGCTGCTCGTTGTCCTCCCAGGACTTTCCCCTGCCGAAGAAAAGACGTGGACGGCCCAGGTGGTGAAGTATCCGTACAACCTGGAATCGGAAACGGTGGTGGGAAAACCTCGCCTTCACCAAGTCAAACAGGGAGAGTCCCTTCTGGACATCGCCCGCACCTACGGCCTAGGCTTCAATGAAATGGCGCTTCTCTATCCCCGACTGGACCCGTGGCTCCCGCCCAAACAAAAGAGTCTCATCGTGCCCACCACGTGGATTCTCCCTCCGACACGGCTGGAAGAACTGGTGATCAACGTCCCGGAACTCCGATTGTACTTTTTCGACAAGAAATCCCGGACCGTGCAAACCTATCCCATCGGGATCGGAGACGAAGGCTGGGAAACGCCTTTGGGAATCGGATATATCGCCGAAAAAAGACCGAATCCTGCGTGGTACATCCCCGAATCGCTGCAGGCGAAGTACGGCATGAAGGTCATGCCCCCGGGCCCGGGAAATCCTTTAGGGGAATACATGATGAAACTATCCTTGGGGCCCTATGGGATTCATGGGACGCATATGCCGTGGGGTGTCGGGCGGCTGGTGAGTCATGGCTGCATCCGGTGTTATCCGGAACATATCCGCATCCTCTACCCTCAGGTGGCCGTAGGCACCCGGATTGAAATTATTTACGAACCTTTGAAGATCGGGCTGAAAGGCGGCCGGGTGTATGTGGAAGCCCACCCCGATGTGTACGGAAAGATCGCCGATTACACGCGCTATGCCATGGAAAAACTGGACCGCTCCCCATGGGCGTCCAAAGTCGACCGCCAACGGTTTGCTCTCGCCGTGCGCCTCCAAAACGGTGTCCCCACCGATGTGGGCACCGTGGATGCCGCTCCGCCCACCACCTTGGTGGAAGAGGCCGGTCGAGGGAAGAATGTTCTTGATTTTGGCAGAAACGCTTTCTAAAATCTGCGCTCGTAAAGTGCGAGGAGTTGGTTTCTGGGTTTTCAAACATTTTAAAAGGAGGAAAGAGTCATGAAAAGGGTACTGGCGGTTGTTTTTGTTCTCGCACTGTGCACATCGGTTTTGGGCGGGTGCGCCAGCCAGAGCGCTGTCAAGCAGCTCCAGGCTCAGCAAGACCAGATGATGCAACGGCTCAACACTCTGGAAAAGGCCCAAGCCGGCAATGTGCAGGCCTGTGAAAATGCGGCTCGCCGTGCCGAAGCTGCCGCCGACCGTGCCGAAAAGATGGCCAATAAGGCCGAATCCATTTTCATGAAGCACATCAAGAAGTAATTCGACGGCATCCTTTACATCCTCTGACGTGAAAAAGCCGGCAATCTTGCATCGCCGGCTTTTTCTTTTATTGCTTTTTCTCCATGGTGCCAAAAACGAATTTCCCCACCAGTTCCTCCACATCGAGCGGCGGCTGGGTTTCGCGGATCCAGCCCTCCGGGGGAATAAATTCCTCAGAGGCTCCCGCGCTCACAGCAATGTATTTGTCGCCGATGATCCCCATGGTCTTGATGCTGGCGATGGCGTCTTCTTCCAATTTCACGTCCTTATGAATCCGCATGCGGACCACGGCGGCCCCTTCCTGAAGCCGGATGTCTTCCACACGCCCGATTTCCACGCCGGCCATGGTCACGGCAGCCTTTTTCTTCAGGCCCGACACATTGGAAAAACGCGCATGGACCATGTAGTCCCCGCCGCCCAAGAGATGGATGTCCCCCAAGTTGAGCGACAGGTAAGCCATGCAGACCAAGCCGATGAGGATGAACAGTCCGACGCCTGTTTCCACCGTCCACGATTGGCGATTCATCAACACCTCTCCCTGTGCGTCTTTCCCGGCATCAGCGGCCGGCTTGTTTCTTTCTCCGTGTTCCCGTCATTGACACCTCCATCCGGAGGCCCCCCAAAAGACGGTCCTCCACTCTCCGAGCCTATGGCTTAAAGCAACAGTGACGTCGCCACATAATCACTCACCAGGATGGCCACCGACGAAATCACCACAGCATCCGTGGTCGCTCGACTGACGTCTTCCGGCCCGAACCGCCCTTCATCCACCCCGGCATAAAAACCCTTGTAGGTGCAGATCCAGATGAGGAGCACGGCAAAGAGAAACGATTTGACAATGCCCATGGACACATCCACCCATTCCACAGACTTTTGCATGCCGTCCAAGTACGCCCCGGGGTTCACCCCGAGAAGGGAAACCCCCACCAGGTATCCCCCGATAATGCCCACGACGTCAAAGAAGGCCGTGAGCAACGGCAGCGCGATGAGCGAAGCCACAAAACGAGGGGAAACCAGGTAGGCGTGGGGATCGATGGCCATACATTCCAAGGCATCGATCTGTTCTTCGATGCGCATGATCCCGATTTCGGCGCAAATGGCAGACCCTGCCCGCCCGGTGACCATGAGCGCCGAAAGGACCGGCCCAATTCTCGAATGAGGCTTAAGGCGACCGCGGCGCCGAGAAGCCCTTCCGAACCGAACTTCGACAGCGTGTAATAGCCCTGCAGGCCCAACACCATTCCGGTGAAAGCCGCGGTGAAACCGATGACGAAAAAGGATTTGGTCCCAATAAAGTACACGTGGCGCACGACGCTATGGAACTTTCGCGGTGGGCGAAAGATCCCGCGAGCCGCTTCGTAGAAAAACACACCGGCCCGTCCTGTCCCTCGGACGTGATTCAGGCCCCACCGTCCCAGTTGATCCAGAAAATGGACAAATTCCGACACCTGCCGCTCCTATACCCGCCTTTTGCGGCCCACCGAAGCCAACCGCTTTTCGTAACGCTCCTGATCCACGGCCCGCTCATCCGGCCGTCTTTCCAAGAACTGACGAACTCTGGGATCCGAACTGGATCGGACGGCCTGCGGAGTGCCGGCGGCCATGATTCTTCCCGCATCCATGACCACAATCTGGTCGGCGATGCGAAAGGCACTCTCCAACTCGTGGGTGACCACGACCAAGGTCACCCCCATGGCGTGCTTGAGCTCCACGAGGAGCTCGTCCAGCCCCGCCGCGGTGATGGGATCCAAACCGGAAGACGGCTCGTCGACAAAAAGGATCTCCGGGTCCATGACCATGGCCCGCGCCAAACCCGCCCGCTTGCGCATGCCGCCGCTCAGCTGGGACGGCATGAAATCCCCGAATTCGGTCAGACCCACCTGATGGAGCTTTATGTCTGTGATGATGCGGATGGTGCTTTCCGGAAGTCGCGTGTGAACCCGCAAAGGCACAGCCAGGTTGTCCCTCACCGACAGAGAACTGAACAGCGCCCCGCCTTGAAAGAGGACTCCGATGCGCTTCCGGTACGCCTTCCATTGCGTCGCGCTGAACAGGCCGGCATCGGCGCCGTCGACGTACAAGGATCCCGGCGGGGTCGGTTTTAGGCCGATGAGGTGCCGCAGGAGGGTGCTTTTCCCGCAGCCGCTCACGCCCATGATCACCGTGACCTTGCCGGCAGGAATGCCGAACGTCACATCATGCAGGATCTGGAGGCCGCCGTAGCCGCTGTGGAGGTGTTTCACCTCGATGACGAACTTTGAGAATTCCTCTGCGCTGTCCTTAAGAGTCATGCTCTGCCATCACATTCTGCGCGTGAAGTGTCTCGTGTCTGCTGCCCGCGTTTGATCCTTCGATGCCCAGGCGCCGGCAAAACGCCGTCGCGGGATTCCACCGCTCGTGTGGACCTGAACCCATGGTTCCTTGCCGGACCCTCGTCGCTGAAGACGTTCGCCAACCGCCTTTTCAGTCTCTCTGGTTCAACAAGTTGTGGACTCGCGCCAGGCCGATGAGGCGTCGCGCAGGTTCCGTGACATCTTTGAGGCAAAACTCTGCATTCTGCCGGCTCATCGCGTTTCGCAGCTCCACGAGAAGCGCCACCCCGGCCGTGTCCATCCGCTGCACCGCGGACATCTCCACCACGAGCCGCCTCGGCCGCTTGGCCACGACATTCTTGAAAAGATACCGACGGACCTGCGGCACGGTGTCCCGGTCCACCACGTCATTCAATGAAACCGTCACCGAGCCGTCCTGATCCCAGACCACCGAAATCCCCACAAGACCTCCTCAACCCCCGGCAGCTTTCCTTGACCCTGGAAGTTCATTGCGAATATATTGGTTTGCCGTTGTGGAAAACGCAAGCCATAAAGCCGGAATCTCCAAAAGATGCCGCGTCTGCGAGGAGTTCTCATGGATACGAAAGCCTCTCTACCCGATGTGCTGACTGCAATCTATGAAAGGCGAAGCGTACGCCATTTCAGTGATGTCCCCGTGGATCGTCAAACCGTGATGGAGCTTCTTCGAGCCGCGTCCTGGGCGCCTTCGGGTCTGAACAACCAGCCCTGGCGTTTTGCCGTCGTGTGGGACGCGGCCCTGAAGGAAAGCCTGGCCGCCCTGACACGCTACAGCGCCACCCTCAAAGCCGCCGCCGTGCTCGTTCCCGTCTTTCTCGACCGGGAGACATCCTACGACTACGTCAAGGACTGTCAGGCCGTGGGAGCGGCCATTCAGAATTTCCTCTTGGCGGCTCATGCCATGGGCCTCGGTGCCGTGTGGATCGGCGAGATTTTGAAAAACAAAGACCTGGTGCGGGACCGCCTCGGACTTCCCGATCGGCTGGAACTCATGGCCGTGATCGCTCTGGGTCATCCGGCGCACCGAAAGCAGCAGTCCCACCGCCGCCCTGTGGAAGAACTGATCGTGCTCGAGCGCTAAACAAGGAGCTTTCATGATTTTGGAACAACTCGTTGTGGGCATGCTGCAGACCAACTGCTACCTCCTGGCCGATGAGGCAACGCGGCAGGCCGTCGTCATCGACCCCGGGGGCGACGCCCATAGAATCATCGGGCGCATTCAGCAGCTGGGCTTGGACCTGGTGGGCATTTTGAACACCCACGGCCACTTCGATCACGTCCTGGACGCCTGGACCTTGAAAGAAGCTCTGGGAGGGTTGATCTTTTTGCATCCCAAAGACGAACCCTTGCTCACGGACCACAAAGTGGGGCTCGGGGCTCTTTTCACGGCATTCACGGCCTCCGCCCGGTCTCCTCGAGGCAAAGTGGACGAATGGCTGGAAGAAGGCGAGGAACTCACCTTCGGGAACATCCGACTCAAGGTCATAGAAACCCCAGGCCATACGCCGGGCCATGTATCGTTCCACATGACCGACGCCCACATCCTGTTCGTGGGCGATACCCTGTTTGCGGGTTCCATCGGCCGCACGGATTTCCCGGGCGGTTCTTACACACAACTCATCCAATCCGTCAGGGAAAAGATTTTTACGTTGGGCGACGCCACACGGGTGCTCCCGGGGCACGGGCCCGAAACAACCGTGGGACGAGAGCAGCGAACGAATCCTTTCTTTTGACCGCACAGAGCATAGGAGGCGGCTCATGCGACCAAAACGACTTTCGGCTGTGGGGCTGATGATTTTCGCCATCTTGATGACGAGCGTGAGTGGATGTGCCTGGTTCAACACCCAGACTTCCTCGGGGACGCAATCCTCGACTCAGCCCGCACCCACCCCGGCGGCCGCCACGCCCAGCTTCTACGACTTTCAAGACATCCCCATCCCCAGCGAACTGGCCTTGGTGGCCAAAGAATCCACCGTTTTCCAAGGCGGGACCGTCAAGGGCGGTATGCTCACCTTCAAGGGGCGCGTGGAACCCAGTTCCGTGGTGAACTTTTTCATGGTGGGCATGGCCCGGGAAAACTGGAAGCACCGTGGGGACATTCGGTACCGCAAGTCCGTCCTTCTTTTTGAAAAACCCGACCGGTTCTGCATTATCAATATCCGGGAATCCAGCTACTACACCTACGTGGAAGTCTACGTGGTTCCCACCGCCACAGGAACCCGAAGCGGCGGTCTGGGATCCGGGGAAGACGTCCTTCGGGCTGAAAAACCGACCATCAAGAGCACGAATCTTCAGTGAACCTTATGGAAAGACTTCGAGGAAAGACCGTTCTCGTTGGGATCACCGGCGGTATCGCCGCCTACAAGGCGGCGGAACTGGTCCGCCTTTTGGTGAAATCGGGCGCCGCGGCCCAAGTCGTCATGACCCGGGCCGCCCGGCAGTTTATTACACCTTTGACCCTGCAGGCCTTGTCCGGACGGCCGGTCCTGACGGACCTCTTTGACCTGGGCCTGGAGTCGGAGATCGGTCATATCCACGCCGCCCGGTCGGCAGACCTGGTCATCGTGGCCCCGGCAACCGCCAACACCTTAGCCAAAATGGCCGCCGGCATCGCAGACGATTACCTGACCACGGTGCTCTTGGCCGTCGACGCCCCGGTGGTCGTCTGTCCGGCCATGAACCACAAGATGTACGCCCACCCCGCGACGCAGCACAATGTCGCGATGCTGAAAGGCCGAGGGGTGTGGATCGTGGAACCTGAAGCCGGTTCGCTGGCGTGCGGGGAAGAGGGTCCAGGAAGACTCGCCGACCTTTCGGTCATTGTGGAAACAGCCTGCCGGGCGCTCACCCCGCAGACCCTATGCGGCAAGCGGGTGCTCGTGAGTGCGGGACCCACGTGGGAACCTTTTGACCCGGTGCGGTTCATCACCAACCCTTCGTCCGGCAAGATGGGATTCGCTGTGGCCGTGGAGGCTTCCCGGCGCGGCGCTCACGTGGATCTTGTGACCGGCCCCACAACCCTTGCCGATCCTGCGTTCGTCACAACCCATCGGGTGACCACCGCCCGGGAAATGGAGCGGGTCGTCCGATCCTTGGCCCCGGAAGCCCACATGGTGGTCATGGCGGCGGCCGTGAGCGACTATCGTCCCGAGGACACGGCCCCGCAAAAAATCAAGAAGGGCGACGATCTTGTGGTGCGCCTCGTGCGCAACCCGGACATCCTGGCCGAGCTCGGAAAAGAGAAAAAACCGGGCCAAATCCTCGTGGGTTTCGCCGCCGAAACGGAACAATTGCTCCAAAACGCCACGGAGAAGCTCCGAAAGAAGAACCTCGATTTCATCGTCGCCAACGACCTGACCCAGCCCGGCGCGGGGTTCCGATGCGATACCAACGTGGTGAAGATCCTGGATCGTGCCGGGGCCGTCGAAGAGCTTCCCTGTTTGTCCAAGGAAGAAACCGCCCGCCGCATCATTGACCGCATAGAAGCCCGCTGGGCGTCGTGAAACGCCGTCCGGGCCTGCCGGGACATCGTTCGAGGGTGCCCCGCTGTGAAGGCGACACCGCCGACAAGGGACAAGAACCAGGAGTCCTGGCCTCCCCACGGGGCCGGCCTGTTGCCGCGGGTCATCGGGGGGGTGAGAATGATGTCGTCGATGAACGAATCCCAAACAAGCCGGACGGTTCCCGGCCCATCTGCGCCGTGCTCAACACACGCCATGGGAAAGCAGCGGACGTCGGGAAAAGCATGGAAGAGAGAAACGACAAGGATTGGGAATTGCAACGCGCCTTGGAGAGTCTGCGATGCACGCTCTCCGGCTTGAGACAATGGGGGCTGCGGGATATCCTTTTGCCCGGAAAGGCTCGGCAGGTTGCCATGGCGTTGGAACATCCGATGCACGACGAACCCGTTCGGACGGCGACAGGGGAAGAGGAGCGAAAAGCCAAGGGGGTGCTTTTGGAAGAAATCCGCCGGGACCTCGGAGAGTGCACGCGTTGCCCCTTACACCAAGGCCGCACGCAAATCGTTTTCGGTGAAGGCGATCCCGCGGCGCAGCTCGTGTTCGTCGGGGAGGGACCCGGTGCGGATGAAGACCGGCTGGGGCGCCCTTTTGTGGGGCAGGCAGGACAACTGCTCAACAAGATGATCCGAGCCATCGGGTGCCAACGCGACGACGTTTACATTTGTAATGTGGTCAAGTGCCGCCCCCCGGGAAACCGAGTCCCCCTGCCGGAAGAAATCCGGTGCTGCGGGCCTTTTCTCATTCGGCAGTTGGAAGCCATCCGCCCGAAGGTTATTTGTACCTTGGGTGCGTGTGCGAGCCAAACGTTGCTGGGAACCAACACGGCCATCTCGGAGCTTCGGCGAAAGATTCATCTGTGGCGCGGCATCCCGCTCATCGCCACTTACCATCCGGCCTATCTGTTGCGCAACGCCGCCAAAAAGGCCGAGGCATGGAAGGATCTTTTGGAACTGATGCCTTTCTTGGGAGATGCCGCTCAGCCGTGAACCCGCGGCCCCCGTGCAGGACGATTGAAAACCTGCCGGCACGGGAAAAGTCGGCGTCCCGCAGGGACGAACAAAGCTTGGGGTCCGGCCGAAGCGCACTCCGGGGTCGCATGGCGGCGAGATGAATGACGTCCTTGAGGACAGGATCCAGCACGTCCGTGCAGGCCGGTAGAGGACGACGGCTCCGATCTTCCCTCACCCCGGGGTGGATCGCCACGCGGGAAACCCTGGAAACGAATATCCCGTCAGCCCTTTGGTAACCGATGGGGCGTCTCGTCGGCGCGGCTGAAGAACGGGATGGGCTCCTTGTGGAACGATGCCGCTTCCCGGACTGTGAAGGGCGGAAAGCCGACCCGGCCTCCCCTCACGAAACCGCCGTCAGTCTGTGCGCAAAAGGGCAAGAGGAGGGCTTTGATGTCGTGGCTTTCTCAAGGCATTGGAAACCGATCCGAGTGGGTTTCGGCCGTCGGGATCTTCATCGTGGCGGCGCTTTTTTGGCCCCTGGGGAACCGTCCCGCCCTCGCGGAGACGACGGCCGACGACCGACCGATCTACATCATTCACATCCATGACACCATCAACCCGGGATTGCAGGATTTCATCGAACACGCCATCGATGTCGCCGAAGAGCACAGCGCCGAATGCCTCATCATGGAGCTGGACACCCCGGGGGGCTTGGTCACGGCCATGCGCGGGATCGTTAAAGCCATGATGAACGCCAAGATCCCCGTCGTGGTCTATGTGTCCCCCAGCGGGGCCCAGGCGGCTTCGGCGGGGGTTTTCATCACGGCGGCCGCCGACGTGGCGGCCATGGCCCCCGGAACCAACATCGGCGCCGCCCATCCGGTGACGGCCACGGGTGGCGATGTGCCGGAAACCATGAACGAAAAAGTGGTCAATGACCTGGTGGCCTTCATCAAGAGTTTGGCCGAAGAGCGAGGCCGAAATGCGGCGTGGCTTGAAGAGGCGGTGCGCAAGAGTGTTTCTGCGACCGCCGAAGAGGCTTTCGCCCGTAACGTCATCGATCTGGTGGCCCAAGACCTGCCGGACCTGATGAAAAAATTGGACGGCTGGGAAGTTCACCGCAAAGGGTATCAGCGCACCCTCCGCACCCACGGCAAGCCCATTGTTCCCATTGAACCGGGCTGGCGGCACAAGGTGCTTCGAGCCATCAGCAACCCAAACATCGCCTACATCTTGCTGATGATCGGCCTGGCCGGTCTTTACTTCGAGCTGTCCCAACCCGGTGTCGTTCTTCCCGGCGTTATCGGGGCCATCAGCCTGGTTTTGGCTTTCTATGCCATGCAAACGATTCCCGTGAATTACGCCGGCTTTATCCTGATCATTCTCGCGCTCATTTTCTTCATTCTGGAAATCAAAGTGGCCAGCTACGGTATGCTCAGCCTTGCGGGGACCCTCAGCCTCATCCTGGGATCCCTCATGCTCTTTCACGTGCCCGGCCAACCTTTCCGGGTGGCCCTGCCCGTCTTTATTCCGACGGTGCTCACCGTTTCGGCCTTTTTCGCCGCCGTCGCCGCCTTGGCGTTTCGAGCGCAGATGCGCCGGCCCCAAGTGGGCATCGAAGCCCTCATCGGGGCCGAAGGCACGGTCACCCAGGCGCTGAACCCGGAGGGCAAGGTTTTTGTCCAAGGAGAATTATGGAATGCCGAAAGCGACCGACCCCTCCCGGAAGGATCGAGGGTCCGCGTCGTTTCCGTTCGGAATTTGAAGTTGCACGTCACCGGGATCAATGATAAATAGGGGGCGCTGTCCTGGAGTCGTATTCGATTTTCCTTGAAATATCGGAGGCTTTTATGTCCCTCTACGGCCTGGCGACCGTGGTCGTCCTGGTGGTTCTTTTCTTGGCCAACGCCATTCGCGTGCTCAATGAATACGAGCGGGGCGTGGTCTTTCGGCTGGGACGGGTGATCGCCGCCAAAGGGCCCGGGCTGATCATTCTCATCCCTTTGATCGACCGGATGCAAAAGGTGAGTTTGCGTCTTGTGGCGGCGGATGTGCCCCCGCAGGATGTCATCACGCGGGACAACGTGTCCGTCAAAGTCAACGCCGTCATCTACTTCCGGGTGGTGGATCCGGTGAAGGCGGTCATCAGCGTGGAAAACTACCTTTATGCCACAAGCCAGTTGGCTCAGACCACGTTGCGCAGTGTGTGCGGGCAGGCGGAACTGGACGAGTTGTTGGCCGAGCGCGAGAAAATTAACGCTCACCTTCAGGACATCCTCGATCGCCACACGGACCCGTGGGGGATCAAAGTCACGGTCGTGGAGCTCAAACACATTGATCTGCCACAGGAAATGCAGCGGGCCATGGCCCGTCAAGCTGAAGCGGAGCGGGAACGGCGGGCCAAGGTGATCCATGCGGAAGGCGAATTCCAGGCCGCCGACCGACTGCGCGAAGCGGCACAGATTATCCAGGAAAATCCCATGGCCATGCAACTGCGGTACTTGCAGACGTTACGGGAAATTGCCTCGGAGAACAATTCCACCACCATCTTCCCGGTGCCGATTGATCTCATCAGGCCTTTTCTTTCGGATGTGGGTGTGACGACGGCGAAAGCGAAGAAGGAGTCGGACAATGGGTAAGAAGAAGGAAAAGCAGGTCAAGGAAAAACCCTTGGACAAAATGACGGCCAAGGAACTTCGGGAGTTGGCCCTCACTCTGGAAGGCATTGTGGGCGTCCACGCCATGAACAAGGCCGAACTCATTGCGGCCATCAAGCAAGCCAAGGGCATTGTGGATCAAACCACCAAGCAGAAAACCGTGGACGTGCGATCCCTCAAGGCCAAGATCCGTGAGTTGCGCCGCAAGCGTGACGAAGCGAAAGAGGCGGGCAACACGAAATTGGTGGATGCCTTCCGACGTCGCATCAGCAACCTTAAGAAAAAGACACGCCGGGCGGCCTAACCCGGCCGTGGTTTGGACCGACTCATGACCTACGACGACGCCTTGGAGATTCTCGACAGGCATATCCACACGGACACCCTGAAAAAGCACTGTCTGGCCACTCAGGCCGTCATGCGGGAACTGGCCCGGAGGTTCGGGGAAGAAGAAGAAACCTGGGCCGTTGCCGGGCTCCTGCACGATCTGGACTACGAACTCACGAAAGACACCCCAACGGAACACGGCAAAAAAACGCTGGAACTTTTGGACGGCACGGATCTTCCGGAGGCGGTCAAGAACGCCATCATGCGCCATAACGCGGAGGCGTTGGGCCTGGAGCGGGAGACGCGGCTGGATTACGCGCTCACCTGCGCGGAGACCATCACCGGCCTTTTGGTGGCAGCGGCTTTGGTCCATCCGGAAAGGAAAATCGCCGCCGTCGAAGTGAAATCCGTCAAGAAACGCATGAAGAGCAAAGACTTCGCTCGATCCGTCAATCGGGATCATATCCGGTTGTGCGAAAAGATTGATGTGCCTCTGGACGATTTCATCGCCTTAAGTCTCAAGGCCATGTCGGGATTGGCATCGGAGTTGGGGCTTTAAAGGCCGGGGGTTCAGAGGATCAGGGTGGTCGACAATTCCCACACCGACAATTCAGCTCCGGATTCCCGAGGGCCGGATGGACAGACCGGCCCGCAACAAAGGAGAGCGCATGAACGTGCAGCCGAAAATTGTCGCCGCCATCACGGCGGCTGTCGCTTTTTACATGCAGGCGCAGGCCGCGCACGCCGCCAGTGAAGCTCCGCCGGTGCGTGCCCCTGAACCCCCGAAGCCCACGGCACCTTTCAGCGCGTGGGCTCTTTCGGGCCGGCAGTCCATGATGGAAATGAGGCGTCTTTTGCAGATGCGCCTTGTTCGGTAATCACGTCCCCCTCACGACCCCCTTCTCGAATCAAAAGGAGACACACAATGGCGGAACAGCATGGCGTGTTGACAGCCGGACTCGTCGATGAGCCGATTCCTGTGACCAATCCCGTGAAGATCCAAGACCTCACCTTCCGAGACGGGCACCAGTCCCTGTTCGCCACCCGCGGCCGCACGGAAGATTTTCTTCCCATTGCCGAGGACATGGATAAGGTGGGTTTTTACTCCATGGAAGTGTGGGGTGGGGCCACTTTCGACACCATGCATCGTTTTTTGGGCGAAGACCCCTGGGAGCGGATCCGGACCCTGAAGAAATATATCAAGAACACGCCGTTTTCCATGCTGCTGCGGGGCCAGAACCTGGTGGGTTACCGCAATTATCCGGACGATGTGGCGGAAGCCTTCGTCGAACGGGCCTGCGAAAACGGCATGGACATCTTCCGCGTCTTTGATGCCCTCAACGACTTTCGCAACTTCGACACGGCCGTCAAGGTCATCAAGAAGTACGGCAAGCATTTTCAGGGCGCCATCTGCTACTCGCTGACCGAATCCCGCATGGGGGGCGAAGTCTACAACCTGGAATACTACGTCTCCAAAGCCAAGCAGTTGGAAGACATGGGCGCTGACACCATCTGCATCAAGGACATGGCCGGCCTCATTGCGCCCTATGATGCGTACATTCTCATCAAGACGTTGAAGGAAAGCGTCAAGGTGCCCATTCACCTGCACAGCCATTTCACGTCCGGCATGGCGGATATGTCTTTGCTCAAAGCCATCGAAGCCGGAGTGGATATCGTGGACACGTGCCTCTCTCCCTGGGCGTATCGCACCTCCCACCCGGCCGTGGAACCCCTCGTGGTGGCCCTGAAGGGGACCAACCGCGACACGGGGATGGATCTCAAGCTCCTGGCCAAGTGCAGCGAATACATGGAAAAGATCTCGCCCAAGTACCGGCACCTCCTGGACGACCGCATGTCCATCATCGACATCAATGTGCTGCTGCACCAAACCCCCGGTGGCATGTTGTCCAACTTGGTCAATCAGCTCCGGGAAATGGACGCCTTGGACAAGTTGGACGAAGTGTTCCGCCAATTGCCCATTGTGCGGCGCGAGCTGGGCCAAGTCCCGTTGGTGACCCCCACCAGCCAGATCGTGGGGATTCAGACGGTCAACAATGTGCTTTTCGATACCAAGGACGAACGCTACAAGATGATCACGGCCCAGGTCAAAGACCTGTGCTACGGCCTCTACGGCAAGACGCCTGTGCCCATCGATCCCGAAGTGCAAAAGAAGGCCCTCAAGGGCTATCCGCGTGGCGAGACGCCCATCACGGTGCGGCCCGCCGACGTCCTGGAACCCGAATTGGAAAAGGCCAAAAAGGACGTGGAAGGCTTGGCCAAAGACATCGACGATGTGCTCACCTACGCGCTCTACCCCACCACGGGCAAGCGGTTCCTGCGATGGAAATACGGCCTTGAACCCATCCCGGAGGAGGTCAAGCCCAAAACTTTGGAACAGGTGAAGGCGGAGGAGGAACTTATGAAAAAGGCGAAGGCAGGCCTGTTGGTGGAAAAGCCCACGAAGGAGGCACCGCCCAAAGGTCCGGGAATATGCACCTTCAATGTGTTCGTGGATGGGGAATACTTCGAAGTGGAAGTGGAACAAGTGGGGGGCATGCCCCTGGTGACCCAGATCACCCCCATGGCCCAACCGGCGGCCCCGTCGGCTCCAGCTCAGCCCGTGGCACCCCAACCCGTTGGTCCGCAACCCATGGTGCCGCCACCTCCACCCCGGCCCGCTCCGGCTCCCGCCCCGCAACCCGCGGCGGCGCCGCCTCCACCCAAACCCGCCGCGGCTCCCGTCAAAGGCGGCACGAACATCGAAGCGCCCATGCCGGGCATGATCATCCGTTACGAGAAGAAAGAAGGCGACACCGTCAAAGAAGGTGACGTGGTTCTGATCTTGGAGGCCATGAAGATGGAAAACTCCATCACCACCCCCGTGGCGGGGACCGTCCTCAAGATCAACTACAAAGACGGCGACAGTGTCCAAAAAGGCGATGTGCTGGCCGTGATCGGGTGAAAAGGAGCGAAAACGATGAGTCTCAAGCGGAAAAAAATCACGGTGGTCGGTGCGGGGTTCGTGGGGGCTACGGCGGCCCATTGGGCGGCGGCCAAGGAATTGGGCGACGTGTGTCTGATCGACATCATCGAGGGCATGCCCCAAGGCAAAGCCTTGGACCTCCTGCAGGCTTCCCCGGTGGAAGGCTTTGATGCCCACATCATCGGCACCAACGACTATAAAGACACCGCCGACTCGGACGTGGTCATCATCACGGCGGGATTGCCGAGAAAACCGGGCATGAGCCGGGATGATCTGCTCTTCAAGAACACGGAAATCGTCAAGGCCGTCACGGAGCAGATCGCCAAGTACTCCCCCAACGCCTACCTCATCATCGTGTCCAACCCACTGGATGCCATGGTGTATGTGGCCCACAAAGTGAGCGGCTTTCCCACGCATCGAGTCATGGGCATGGCCGGCGTGCTGGACGCCGCCCGTTTCCGCGCCTTCATCGCCATGGAACTCAACGTGTCCGTGGAAGACGTCACAGCCTTCGTCCTCGGCGGCCACGGGGACACCATGGTGCCGCTGCCGCGATATTCCACCGTGGCGGGCATCCCCTTGCCCGATCTCTTGCCTGCGGACAAAATCGCCGCGCTTGTGGAACGCACCCGAAACGGCGGCGCCGAAATCGTCAACCTGCTGAAAACCGGCAGTGCATTTTTTGCCCCATCGGCTTCGGCGGTCAGCATGGCTGAATCCATCCTCAAGGACAAGAAGCGCATCATGCCGTGTGCGGCCTATTGCGACAAGGAATACGATGTGGGCGGCTATTTCGTCGGGGTTCCGGTCAAACTGGGGGCCGGCGGCGTGGAACAAGTCATTGAGATCACCTTGCTCCCCGAAGAAAAGGCGGCGTTCCAAAAGTCGGTGGAGGCTGTGAAATCGCTGGTCCAAAAGATCAACCTGTAACGGAGACTAACGCCCTCGGGGCCGTTTGCCTCCCATGTTGAAAGCGCCGACCGTGCGCCGGACCGAAAAGCGGCGCACGGGGGCGCTCTACCCGCCGATTTTCAGACCTCCCGCGGCACCCCCCATGCCCGTGAAGCCACCCCGCTCCCACGGGCGCCTGCGAATGCGGTCAGGGCGTCAGCCCAGCCACTCCTTCTTCTTTACGGCCTCCTTCTTCAACCGATTGACCGTCTCTTCCAGAACGGGAAAAACGTTTTCTCGAATATCTCCGGCCACCACCACCATAAGGACGTCATCACCCACCTGGCGCCGTCCCGTATGGAGGTAGGCTTCCACGGCGGCGATTCCCGGGCGCGAACGCATCTCGGTGAGCACTCGTTCCCAGGCGCCGGGGTCACAGTCGATGTCCAGGGCGACCGCCGGAGCGCCGTCCCGGCTTGTAGCCCGCACCACACCGTTATGGCACGCAAACATCCCCACCTTGGCAGGATCGAGCCTTTTCTTCAAATCGTCGACCATTGCCTGCAACGTCATCATGTGTTTCTCCTTTCGCTCTCGTCTCACGTCCATTATCGCCCCACCCAAACGGAGGTCTCGCGGCCCGGGGGCGCACCGTGGTTTTCAGTCCTAACGCACCCCGGGACCCACAATTTTTCCGCGGCTGTCGAACCCCCCTCGGACCGGCCCAGCTTCTT
This sequence comes from Desulfosoma profundi, assembly GCF_055387865.1. Taxonomy (NCBI): domain Bacteria; kingdom Pseudomonadati; phylum Thermodesulfobacteriota; class Syntrophobacteria; order Syntrophobacterales; family Syntrophobacteraceae; genus Desulfosoma; species Desulfosoma profundi. The sequence continues at coordinate 1,073,050 of NZ_AP042420.1, forward strand.
CCACGGCCGTGGGCGTCCCGTGCGCATCCTCTTGCATCCCTTTTCACATCACGGTATAAGACGTCCGTTCCTGTGAAAATTCACGCGGCTTATCCATCGGTCGATTCCTATTCCATCGCACCAAACGGGACAAGAACCGTGACGGGCTCAAGACCCGCAACGGCCACAGGCCGATTTCACCACCGCACCATGTTCTTCGAGGGGGTTTCCCGTCGAATCAGCACGCCGGTCCTGTGGGATTCTCCCTGCCTTATACCGTTTTGCCACTCCCTGACCAAAGCCACACCGTTTCGATGCCGTTCGACGGCTTGGAGGGGCGGTCCCCTCCGTCCGCCTCGAGCGGTTCTTGGGCCAACGCGGAAAGCGATCGAGGAGGGTCATCATGTTTGACGACAAGGCTTTAGAACGTATTCGGGCCGGGAAAGACAACTGGGAAAAAAACATTTTGGCCAAAACCACTGCCAAGGCGCCTGAACGCAAGCCGGTGTTCACGAGCATTTCGGGCATGCCCGTGGAACGGCTGTACACGCCCCTGGATGTGGCCGGTCTGGACTATGAGCGGGATTTGGGCTATCCGGGTCAGTACCCTTTCACCCGCGGGGTTCAGCCCACCATGTATCGAGGCCGATACTGGACCATGCGCCAGTATGCCGGGTTCGGCAACGCCCGGGAAAGCAACGCCCGGTACCGATACCTGCTCGAACAGGGTCAGACGGGCTTGAGCGTCGCTTTCGACCTTCCCACGCAGGCGGGCTACGACAGCGATCATCCTCTGTCCATGGGCGAGGTGGGAAAAGTCGGCGTGGCCATCGATTCCCTCGACGACATGAAGATCCTTTTCGACGGCATTCCCTTGGACAAGGTCACCACGTCCATGACCATCAACGCTCCGGCCACGGTCTTGTTGGCCATGTATCTGGCCATCGCCGAAGAACAGGGGGTTGCCTTCGATAAGGTGGGCGGTACGGTTCAGAACGACATCCTGAAGGAAATCATCTGCCGCGGCCAGTACATTTTCCCACCCAAACCCAGCATGCGCCTCACGGTGGATCTCATCGACTACTGCTTCAAGCATGTTCCCAAATGGAACACGATTTCCATCAGCGGTTACCACATTCGGGAAGCGGGATCCACGGCGGCCCAGGAAATGGCCTTTACCATCGCCGACGGCATTGCTTACGTGCAGGCCTGTGTGGACCGCGGCCTTGCCGTGGACAGTTTTGCGCCGCGTCTGAGCTTCTTCTTCAACGCGTTTACCAATGTGCTGGAGGAAGTGGCCAAGTTCCGGGCAGGGCGCAGGGTGTGGGCGCGCATCATGAAAGAGCGGTTCGGGGCCAAAGATCCGCGGTCCATGATGATGCGTTACCACGTCCAGACGGGCGGCGTGACCCTCACGGCCCAACAACCCCTGAACAACATCGTCCGTGTGGCTCTTCAGGCCTATGCGGCGGCTTTGGGCGGCTGCCAGTCGCTCCATACCAACTCCTATGACGAAGCCTTGTGTCTGCCCACCCAGGAAGCCGTCACGGTCGCCCTGCGCACTCAGCAGATCGTGGCGGAAGAAAGCGGCGCCACGGACACCATCGATCCCCTGGCCGGATGCTATTTCGTCGAAGCCATGACGGACAAGATCGAAGCGGAAATCGAAGAATACATCAAGAAGATCGACGCCATGGGCGGAACCCTCGCCGCCATCGAACAGGGCTACATCCAAAAAGAAATTCAAGACAGCGCCTACCGATTCCAGAAGGAAATCGAATCCGGCGAACGGGTCTACGTGGGGATCAACAAGTACACCATGGAAGAACCCGAACCCACCAACCTTCTCAAGGTGGACATGAAAGTCGGCGAAATCGAAGCCGCCAAGCTGAAGAAGTTGCGCGCCGAAAGGGACCAGGCCACGTGGAAAGCGGCCCTGGACAAACTCCGCGAAGTCTCCCAGTCCGACGAAAACGTCATGCCGGCCGTGATCGACGCCGTCAAAGCTCGGGCCACCATCGGTGAAATCTGCGACGTGTGGCGGGAAATCTTCGGGGAATACCGGCCCAAAGAGTTTGTGTAGAGGAAATTGAGCTTAGAGGCGCACAAGTCAGAGGGGATGAGCCGGTGTGGGGCGATTCCGAAACGCCGGCGTGCCCCAAGAGCCCGCGCTTCTCGAATCGTTTTGCCGTGTCGCGCTACAGAGCGGAGGAGCAAAAGCCATGGCACAGGAACGCAAGATCAAGATCATCGTGGCCAAACCCGGTCTGGACGGCCATGATCGCGGCGCCAAACTGTTGGCGCGTATTTTCGCCGAAGCAGGGATGGAAGTCGTCTACACGGGGCTGCGGCAGACACCGGAAATGATCGTGGAAACCGCCTTGCAGGAAGATGCGGACGTGGTGGGGCTTTCCAGCCTCTCGGGCGTCCACATGTATTTCTTTCCTCGAGTGGTCCAGCTGCTCAAGGAAAAAGGCCTGGACGACGTGCTTGTCGTGGGCGGCGGCATCATTCCGTCGGAAGATGTGCCGGAACTGAAGAAAGCCGGCGTCGCCGAGATCTTCGGCCCGGGCACGCCCACGGCCAAGATTGTGGAATTCATCAAGAACAATGTTCGTCGCCGCGACTAGCGGAGGAGGCATGGAGGATTACGCGCAGCAAGTTCTGGAAGGCTCCCCGCGCGCAGTGGCGCGTCTCATCAGTTGGCTGGAAGATGAAGATGAGCGCGCCATAGACGTCATGGAGCGGCTCTACGCCCACACGGGCCGCGCCTACATCGTAGGGATTACGGGATCTCCCGGAGCCGGCAAAAGCACACTGACCGACAAGCTGACCTTCGCCCTGAGGAGGAAGGGTCTGACCGTGGGGATCATCGCCGTGGATCCCAGCAGTCCGTTCACAGGGGGGGCGGTCTTGGGAGATCGGGTGCGCATGAGCCGCCTGTCCACGGACCCGGGAGTCTTCATCCGAAGCATGGCCACCCGCGGCTTCCTCGGGGGGCTCGCCAAAGCCACCGGGGAAGTGGTCAAGGTGCTGGACGCTTTCGGCAAGGATATCATTCTCATCGAAACGGTCGGGGTGGGCCAGGACGAAGTGGATATCATCCGGCTCGCCGACACGACCTGCCTTGTACTCGTCCCCGGTTTGGGGGATACCATCCAGAGCATGAAAGCCGGGGTGATGGAAATCGCCGACATTTTTGTCATCAACAAGGCGGATCGCCCAGGAACGGACCAGCTCTACGCGGAAGTGGCTTCCCGCGTCGAGCAGGATGCCCACATCAAGGAACGCCCGTGGACCCCGCCCGTACTGCGCACTGTAGCCGTGGAAGACCAGGGCGTAGACGCGCTCGTCCAGGCCGTAGAAGACCACCGGCGTTTCTTGGAATCCTCAGGGGTTCTGGAAGAAAAGCGGCGCCGACGGGCTCGGGATGAAACCCTTCAGTTGATTCACGGGGAACTCTACCGGCGTCTCTTGCGGCGCCTCAGCAGCGACGGCCGGCTGGACACGCTGGTGGAAGAGATCGCGTCCAAGAAACGCAGTCCCTATCGCACCATGCGCGAAGTCGTCGCCCAATGGCTCAAGGAGTGATTCCATCCTCGGAGCCCGGAAAACACAGCGCTTGCAAGCGTCCCGGGGCGTGCAGCGCGGCGACGGGAGGCCGCCGTGTCGCGGCTCATGCCACGGAACGGATCATGGATATTCACACCCATATCCAAAAGGATCGGGGCGGCCATGGAAATGCGCCGTCCCTGGGGGCCCGGCCTTCCAGAATCCATCGACGACGAGCGCCCCGCCCATGCGCTTCGTGGGCGCGGCATCGCCTTCACGCGCCCCGTAATGATAGAGGTCTTGACCGTATCGGGCTTTGCCCGAAGGGAAGCTCACAGGCGCCGAAGGCTCGGGACCGTGGGTTGCGGCTGCTTGTTCCCGTGCCACAGCGGAACGCTGGGGCGTACGGCCGCGCCCCGGGCCTCTGAGCCTTCCGGCGACCGAACACCTAGGCCGCACGAACGAACCAACCCCAACTCACCGCCAAGGAGGACTCCCATGAAGGTACTTAAAGTGGACCACATCGGCATTGCCGTCAAATCGATCGACGAAGCCCAAAAACTGTACCACGAACTCCTCGGGTTGCCGGACCACGGCCGGGAAACCGTGGCCGAACAAAAGGTCACCACGGCCTTTTTCCCTGTGGGGGACACGGAAGTGGAACTTCTGGAATCCACGGCGCCAGACGGCCCGGTGGCCAAATTCATTGAAAAAAAAGGCGAAGGCGTGCATCATATCGCCTTCCGCGTCGACAATATCGAGGCGGCCTTGGAAGAACTCAAAGCCCAAGGGGTGCAGCTCATCGACCAGACACCGCGCCAGGGGGCCGGGGGCGCCCGCATCGCCTTTTTGCACCCCAAGTCCACCTACGGGGTGCTGGTGGAACTGTGTGAACGGAAAGATCATTAGCATCCAGACGACACCCCGCGTGCCCGGGATCCATGTTCCCGACGATCCCGGCTGTCATGCGAACCAAGCCGGCGGGTCGCATCTGCGTGACGGCTTTTGGGCAGCGGGGTGGACAGGCGCTCCAGTCGAGTGAAACACGTGGATTTTATGACAACGGAACGCACTTTTCCTTTTTCCGCGCTGGTGGGGCAGGACCTCATGAAACAGGCCCTGCTCCTGAACGTCGTGGACCCCTCTCTGGGCGGTGTGCTCATCAAAGGAGAACGGGGGACGGCCAAATCCACGGGCGTGCGCGCTCTGGCGGATCTTCTCCCCACCATTCGCGTGGTGGAAAACTGCCCGTTTCGCTGCGACCCGGACACCCCCGAAGAATTCTGTCCCTGGTGCCGTGAAAAGGCCGCTTCCGGCCAGACCCTTCCCGTGGTGGAACGGCCCGTGCGTCTGGTCAACCTGCCCATCGGAACCACAGAAGATCGGCTCTTGGGGACCATCGACATCGAAAAGGCCCTCAAGACCGGCACCAAAGCCTTTGAACCGGGACTGTTGGCCGACGCCCACCGCGGCATTCTCTATGTGGATGAAGTCAACCTCTTGAACGATCAAATCGTGGATCTTTTCCTGGATGCGGCCGCTTCGGGCCGCAATGTGGTGGAACGGGAAGGAATCAGCTTCAGCCACGCCAGCCGTTTCATCTTGGTGGGAACCATGAACCCTGAGGAAGGGGACCTTCGGCCTCAGCTGTTGGACCGTTTCGGGCTTTCGGTGACCATCCGAGGCATTGAATCCTTGGAAGAACGGGTGGAAATCATTAAGCGCCGCCTGGCCTTTGAAGCGGATCCGGAAGGGTTTCGATCGCGCTGGCTCGAACAGGACCGAGCCCTTGCCCAGAGGATTCAGAAGGCGCGGGCCGTTCTGGCCTACGTGGAGCTGTCCGAAGAGCTTTTGGAGTTGGCGTCCCGCATCGCCCTGGCCATGGGCACGGACGGGCATCGCGCGGACATTGCCATGATCAAGGCGGCGCGGGCTCATGCCGCTCTGGAAGGCCGAAGCGCGGCCACCTCGGACGACCTCCACCTGGCGGCCCGTCTTGCCCTGCCGCATCGGGTGAAAAAAACCCCGCTGGAAAAAGCCGAACTGGACGAGGGAAAACTCAAGGAACTTTTCCAAAAGGACGCGGGAACGGGAGCAGGCGAGCCCCAGCCGTGGGTTCCGGTGCACCACAACGTGCCCAAAGCCACCTCCAAGAGCACCCAGGCCGCTTCCCCCCTGGCCTGCGTGACCCACCTGTGCCCCACCAGCCGGACGGTGCTGGCGCACATGCCGTGGCACAGAATCGAACCGGGCACGCACCCGGGAAGGCGCTTCGTGCTCCCTCTGGCCAAACATTCGGGCACCGTTCGCGGCGCGCGGTGGCCGGCGGTCGGCGAAGACACCACCGACCTTTCGCTCCTGGGCACTTTGCGGGCCGCGGCACCATACCAATCGTTTCGCCGAAACGGCAACGGAACACCCACCGGCCGCCCCATTCTGGCACCTCACGATATCCGCCTTCGCAAAAGATCCAGAAAAACCGGTCTTTCCCTGGTCATGGTGGTGGATTCCAGCGCGAGCATGCGCAGCAACGACCGCATGTCGGTCACCAAAGGCGTCATTGAATCCCTGCTTCGTGACCTGTACCTGCGCCGGGACAAACTGGGTATCGTCACCTTTCGGCATACGACGGCGGAAGTTTTGCTGCCGCTCACCCACAACATCCGGGACGCCGCCGCCGCCGTAGACGCGCTGCCCGTGGGCGGACGCACGCCTCTCGCCCTGGGACTGCACCTGGGACTCCGATTGCTCATCCAGGAAAAGCGCAAGAATCCAGAAACGGTTCCCGTCATGCTGCTCTTTTCCGACGGCCGTCCCAACATGAGCGCCTTCGGGGCCGACCCGGTGGATGAAACGTTTTACTACGCCCGGGAAGTCGAGCGGCAGGGCATTCAGGCCGTTTTTGTGGACACGGAAATGGATCCCATGGCCGGGGGGTGCGCCTATGAAATCGCCCGACGCATGGGTGCCCTTTACCTCCCCGTGGACCGTTTGCTTCCAAATCGGTAAGACCCCGCCGGGGCCAAGCCGTCGGCCGGGGCAGGCGTTGTGTTCCACCGCAGCGTCGTGTGGCGGCGTGCCTCTCGCCATCCGGTGAGATATGCCAACGCGGGTTGGGACTATGGCGCCGAAGGCGCGGGCCCGTGGGTTGCGGCCGGCGTTTCAACGCCGCAGTGCACGGTCACGGTCTCACGGGTCAGCCTGTGCCCCGCGTTTTCGCCTCTGTGGTCCCATCTCCCTGAGCTCCCAACAACGCTCACTTGAGCCCGTCCCGCGCCCCGTGGCCTCGTGCACTCACGCCGCCTTTCCACAGGGTCCGTCTTATCCTTTCCGCGGGAGGCGGTACCCAAATTCCCCCAGCACGCGGCGGTCCCGGCGCCAGTTTTTCTGCACCCGCACGAACAACCCCAGATACACCCGGCAGCCCAACAACCGCTCCACATCTTCCCGAGCACGCCGCCCGATTTCTTTCAATCGTGCCCCGCCCTTGCCGATGAGGATGCCTTTTTGGGAATCCCGCTCCACATGGATGGTCGCTTCAATGTGAATCAGAGGCTTTTCCGGTTCCTCTTTGAACACATCCACGGTCACCGCGGTCGCATAGGGGACCTCCTCTTCGGTCAAATGGAACACCTTTTCCCGAATGATTTCCGCCACAAGAAACCGCTCCGGCTGATCCGTGATGACATCGTCGGGGTAATAGCGAGGCCCCTCGGGAAGCAGTTTTTCCAGTTCGCCGAGGAGCTCCGGCACGCCGTCCCCCTGGAGAGCGGACACGGGCACCACGGCGGCGAAGGACCGCATCTCGGTGTAGCGCCGGATCAAGGGCAAAAGCATGGCTTTGTCTTTCAACAGATCCACCTTGTTCAGGACGAGCACCACCGCTGTGGACAGATTTTCCATGCACTCCAAGGCGAATCGGTCCAGATCCATGCCTTTGGCCGTGACATCTACAATGAAGGCCACGGCATCCACGTCGGCCAGAGTCGCCAGAGCCGTCTCCACCAAGATCTTGTTAAAGGTGTCGCGAGCCCGATGGATCCCGGGCGTATCCACGAAAACCATTTGGCACCGCGCCGTGTTGTAAATCCCGAGGATGCGGTTGCGCGTCGTTTGCGGCTTGGGACACGTGATGGAAATCTTTTCTTTGAGGATCTGGTTCATCAGCGTGGATTTGCCCACATTGGGCGCCCCCACAATGGCGATGAACCCACTCAAGCATTTTTCATTATCCATGATAACTCCAATGATTGTGGCGGAATCCGGCGTCGCCTCGAGAATACATGGCTGTCAGCTCGTGGTGTGCCGGAGATCTTGGTACTCTTTTGACCATTTTTCGCCGTGAAGGCAGGATTACAGAGCTCGCCATGTGCAAATATGGACAAATCCATTGTAGATAGGTATCCTACGCGCCGCAATAAGGACCTGAGCGTCGGGCCCGGCTGCGGAGACCTCATCACTACATCATGAATCGATGCAATGAAGTCCCCAGATTTCCCGAACGATCCAGGCTCTGGGAAGACAATAAACCTTTGCTGGAAGCGTGGCAAATGACGAAAGAAGAATTCCCACAAGACATGGAAGAAATCCTCAGGTGGTTTCGCTCGACGTACGAGCAGGAATCCAAGGAGAAAAACGAGTATCTGAAAAGGACTCTCGACCTCGAGCGGGATCTAGCTTCATTAAAAGCAAAAGCCGAGACCTATGAAGAAGAATGGAGAAAAGCGCTCATCCAGGTGGAATCTCTTCGAGATCAACTTGCCGTTCTGAAGGATCGTCTGGACAGCCTCCACGAGGAGCTTCGGCGGGAACGCACGGCTCGAAAAGAGTGCGGCGAATGTCTCGAGCGAGCCGAAACAGTGATCGAATCGCTTCGCAAGAGTTTGCACCGAGAAGAAAGTCGGTCCAAGACCCTGCAAGCGGCTAAAAACGCCCTGGAGGCGAACGTGAGAAATCTGCGACAACAAGTTATTCTGCAGGAAAGCCAAATCCAGAGTCTCTATGGAAGTTATTCATGGAGAGTGACCGCTCCATTGAGGTGGACCTACGGCTTCCTCTTGACCATATTCCACAGACTCAGATCCGCCTTAGAAAAAACACTTTCCGAGAACCTTTATAAGATTTATCGATTGGCACAACGATTCAATTCGTCTCTCGAGAGATATCCATGGCTGAATTCTTTTGTATCAAAACTTCTACAACGCTTTCCATGGATTTCCACGAGAATTCAACGGTTCCGAGCCGGTTTTCAACCGCGGATTCCCATTTCTGTGGTGGAGGATGTGGATTTTTCTGGAACTCTGTCCCCTCGAGCCCGCTTTATTTTTTCGCAGTTACAACTGGCCGTGTTCCACGGCTCTCATCGCGTCACGACATCATTGAACATGGAAAACTCTCACACTCAGAATTGAAACTGCAGTCCTTGGGGGAGGCTGATGAATGCGCATTGCGGTCGATCTTCAAGGTGCCCAATCGGGGAGTCGATTTCGAGGAATCGGGCGCTATACCGTCTCTTTCACCAAATCTTTGATCAAGAATAGCGGGTCACATGAGATCATCCTGATCCTGAACGGGCTCTTTGGAGACACGATCGAACCTTTGAGGGCCGAATTCGGAAAGCTTCTGCCCCAAGAGAACATCCGAGTCTGGACGGCACCGGGGCATTTTCGGGCCTGTGAAACCGGCAATGCGCCACGACGGGAAGTTGCCCAACGCCTCCGTGAAGCGTTTATCGCCAGTCTAAAGCCCGATCTCGTCCATATATGCAGTCCTTTTGAAGGCTTTCTTGATGATGCCGCCGTGAGTATCGGACTTTTTGACGAAAGAACACCCGTCAGTGTGACGATCCACGACTTGATCCCCTTGATCCATAAAGAAACTTACCTTTATTCCAATTTAGAGAATCAGTCTCATTATTTCAATCAGCTCCAGTTCATATCTCAAGCTTCCGTTATCCTTGCCGTGAGTCAATCCACTGCGCACGAAATCTCTACCTATACAAATATTTCCCCAAGTCGGATCGCGGTGACTTACGAGGGCATTGATGAGATATTTCAGCCCTTGCGGGCCACCAGCGGGCTTAGGTCGGAAATGGCTCATCAGTTCGGGATCCATAAGCCTTTTCTGATGTATACTGGTGGTGGTGATCCCCGAAAAAACCTAGCCCGACTCCTGAGAGCCTACTCGATGCTGCCCCTCTCCGTAAGGCGCAAGTACCAACTTGTGTTTGTCGGAAAACTTGCGGACTCTGAGATCCGTGAGATCCGCGGCAACGCGAAAGCTCTTGGGATGCCTCTGAGGGATCTCATCTTTACCGGCCATGTATCTGACGAGCAACTCGTTCGTCTTTACAACCAGTGCGAGCTTTTTGTTTTTCCATCTTGGCATGAGGGGTTCGGCTTGCCGGTTCTGGAAGCCATGGCGTGCGGCGCTGTGGTCATTACATCGCATGCAACCAGCCTTTCCGAAATTGTGGAACGCGAGGACATGCTTTTTGATCCCTTTGACGTGGAGAGCATGGCCCAAACCTTGGAGCGAGGCTTGACGGATGATGCGTTTCGAGTCCAAGCTCGCGCGTATGGTCTGCAGCGGGCCAGGCAATTTTCTTGGGATCATGCCGCAAAGAAGGCTTTCGAGGCGTGGGAGGAAACCCTGAAAGCCCACCGCCATCGTCACAAGTTTTTCCCGCTGTCGAAACGACCCCGATTGGCTTATGTGTCGCCGTTGCCACCCGTGCGAAGTGGGATCAGCGACTACAGTGCGGAGCTCCTCCCGGCCCTTCATCGCTTTTACGACATTGAGGTCATCGTCGATCAGACGTCCGTCACCGACCGGTGGGTACTTAGGCAATGTCCCATCCGCAATGTGGACTATTTTCAAAAACACCGAACCAGGTATGCCCGGGTTCTTTACCACCTTGGAAACTCACCCTACCACGCCCATATGTTCACCCTCCTCAAAGAATGTCCCGGCGTTGTGGTTCTTCATGACTTTTTTCTTTCCGGCGCTCTAGAATATCTGGAATCCCATGGGGTCATCCCCCTCGGCTGGACAGAAGCCCTTTATGAGACCCACGGCTATCATGCCGTCCGTGAGAAGTTTCTTGCTGGTGACGTTACGGAAGTCATCCGAAAATACCCATGCAATCTTCCCTCCTTGCGATACGCTCTGGGCGTGATCGTCCACTCCAATTTTTCCCGCCATCTAGCGCAAAACTGGTTTGGAGGTGACTTTGCCCACTGGGTGAGAATTCCTCACTTGAGAAAGCCTCAGCTGTCTATGACAAGAGAGCAAGCCCGAACGGTTTTGGGAATGGATCCCGAGGATTTTGTCGTCGCCAGCTTTGGTCTTCTTGATCCCTTAAAGTTGAACCACAAGCTTTTGGAGGCCTGGCTCGCATCCCCCTTGGCTCACCACCCACGATCCCGACTGGTCTTCGTGGGTGAAAATCATGGCGGTGACTATGGAAAAAAGCTTGTCGAGTCGATTCGAAACAGCTCCGCTAAAGACCGAATTCACATCACCGGGTGGGTCGACACTCAGACCTTTCAAACGTACCTGGCCGCAGCAGACGTGGCCGTTCAACTGAGAACGCACTCACGCGGTGAGACTTCGGGAACCATTCTGGACTGCATGAATCACGGCCTCGCCGTCATTGCCAACGCCCACGGGTCCACGGCAGAGTTTCCGCATGAATGTTTGTGGAAGCTCCCAGATTCTTTCGACGCCTCTGCCCTGACAGAAGCCTTGGTGAGACTCCATGACGACGTTTCCCTGAGAGAGCAATTGGGAAAGAATGCGAGAGAACATATTCTCAAACATCACGACCCAGACAGCTGTGCTGAGGCCTACTACCAGGCCATAGAGCGCTTCTACGAGGAGGCGCACCGCGGACTTCCGGGTCTCATCCAATCCCTGGCCCGACACCCCGCACCGCAGGTTCATGATCTTTCCCTGGAAAGCCTGGCCTCCAACATCGCCCGTCTCTTCCCACCGCACCCCAGGCTACGCCATCTCTTTGTGGATGTTTCGGCGCTCGTTCACAGGGATCTCAAAACGGGCATTGAAAGAGTCACGCGACGTGTCCTCAGTGAGCTCCTTTTGAATCCTCCCACGGGATGGCGAATCGAGCCCGTCTATGCCACTTCGGACGGCTTGGGATACAAGTCGGCCCGGAAGTTCACGTCGGCCTTTTTAGGCATTCCCGATGATTGGGCTTCCGACGACCCCATCGATCCCTATTGCGGTGATCTTTTCTTCGGATTGGATTTCCATAACACCGTGCCGGTCCGTCAGGAACCTCTTCTGCTCCAATGGAGAAATTTTGGTGTACGTGTGATCTTTCTCGTCTACGACCTGCTGCCCGTTCTGCTCCCTCATCATTTTCCCGAAGGAAATGCGCAAATCCACGAGCGGTGGCTGACCATGGTGGCAAAAATGGATGGAGCCGTTTGCATTTCAAAGGCTGTGGCCGACCAATTCAGAGATTGGTGGAAAGCCAAAGGACTCCATGAGCCTAGGCGCCCTTTTGCCCTGTCCTTTTGCCATTTGGGTGCGGATTTTGAAACCGGCATTTCCACTTCAGGACCATCCGCAGACGTGCGGTCTCTCCTCTCGGACGTGGCTCAAGGGCCGCTTTTTCTGATGGTAGGAACTTTGGAACCCCGAAAAGGGCACTTGCAAACCATTCAGGCTTTTGATCATCTGTGGGCACAGGGGGTCCACGCCCATTTGGTCATCGTGGGTCAGGAAGGGTGGCGCGATGTGCCGAACCATCTGCGCCGGACCATTCCACGCCTGATGGAAACATTGCGGAATCATCCTCAAAGGGGAAAGCGCCTTCACTGGTGGCCCAATCTCGGGGACGATTCTTTGCGGGCCGTATACCAAGCCGCCACCTGTTTGATTATGGCCTCCGAAGGCGAAGGCTTCGGTCTGCCGCTAGTGGAGGCCGCGCACCACGGCGTGCCTCTCCTGGTCCGAGACATTCCCGTTTTTCGGGAAGTCGCGGGCAATCATGCTTTATATTTTCCGGACACTTTAGATCCGATAACTTTGGCGGATTACATCCAGAAATGGCTGGAATTGTACAGATCCCAACGGCATCCCACATCCACGGACCTTCGAGGACTCACATGGAAAGAAAGTGTCCAAAACCTTTTACACCTTCTCCTCGCTCCTCCCACGGCCCAGGAAACACCCAGAGGGAAGCCGTCCCTCAACACGATGATCCTCACAGCGACACAGGCTGCCGAGTGTCTCGGGGAATGAACGGCACGAAGGCGTCCATGGGTGCCGTCAAAGGCCTTGGATCTCAAGCCCTTCGGGCCGCACACATGGGGTTTCGCCTGTGGGCCTCTTATGGGGAGGGCCTGCTCACACCCACTCTTGTCTTCCTCATGGCGCTGGTTTTCTTTCTGACGCATCGGCATATCGCTTTGCAGGATTCCAACCTCTTATACCCCTGGGATACGACGTGGTACAAAAGTATCATTGAAAACGGCTACGTTTTTGATGGCGATCTCTTTAAGAATCAGAACGTCGCCTTTATGCCCCTTTATCCATTGAGCGTTTTTTTTATCAAGAGGCTTTTTGCGATACAAGAAACCTATCGAGCGATGCTTCTGACGTCATCACTATTCACTTATATATCGACGGTCCTTCTTTATCGTATATTAGCCTCTCACTACGTACCCGAGATCGCTTTAGGGGCCATATTGGCTTTCCTGTTTTTTCCCTACTCCTTCTACCTTTTTAACGGCTATGCGGAACCCTGTTTTATGGCGTGCGCGATGCTATTCTTTTATTTTCTTACGAGAGAACGCTACTGGAGCGCCGCCATAACGGCTTCCCTCAGTTTTCTGGCCAAACAGGTCGGAGTCATCCTCATGGGAGTGTATGTTTTCACCCTCATGGGTCAGATTTTGGTGAATTATAAAAGACGCCCTGTAGAGGCTCGGCAGCGCGGACTTTTACTTTTGGAGACCTGTCCTGTGCTCTTCTTCGGAATGGCCATATTCACCGTTTATCTCTACCTTCGATTTTCAGACCCTTTGCTCTTCAGTAACATTCTCATCAGCTGGACCCAGACCGTCACACCAGCGGCCGTAGACGTCACAGCGATTCTCAAATCCATAAGAAATCTTTACTACTCTTTGATTATTTCTTTACGCTTCACACGAGATCCGGTGGCGATGGCCTACATCTTTGCCCTCATCTCTTTTTTTTCCATCAGCTTCTGTGTCTTGTCCAAAAAAATAAAGCAGATTCACTTCATCTGCTACGTTATACTTATGCTCGCTTTCAATATCGCGTTCCGCCCCAACACCATGAATCCTGACTTGGGACGCTACATGCTGATGAATTTTCCCTTTTATATCACAGTCCCTATGATCACCAGTCTCATCGCTAAAGAATCCTCACGGTGGTACTGGCTGGCTTTGGGCTGTATACTTGCCTTTTTTATGGCCCATTATGGGCACCATGTCCATCTTTTCTACCACGGTCAATGGGTTTCGTAATGCGGCGATTCCTCATATTTTTCAATTGGACGATTCTTTTGGTATGGGTAGTTTTTCTGCTGACGACAAAAAAAGACATTGAAGACTATCTGCACCACATTGATGCAGTTCCCTTCATCATTAATATGGCCGCGGATGGAAACGCTCCGCGCTATGTGTCCCTGAAAGGGTTTTCCGTGCCGGAACACTGGGGACGATGGACGGAAGGGCGAGTCGCAGAGCTGACTTTTTATTCACGACAGCAGCCTTTTGACGTCGTTCTTTTTTTTAATATCATTGCAGGCCCGGAACACGAGCAACACGTGGACGTGGCTTACAACGGTCATCCTCTTGTTCACGCGACGTATACCCAACCCTACAACCACTGTCTGCACCTGAATCTCCCGGAATCGCCCGGGCCTCGACATCACCTGAAACTGACGCTGTCCCATCCCCTTGCGCCCATGTCTTTCAACCCCGCATCCCAGGACACCCGCCTTCTTGGCATAGGCATCAAAAGCATCCTGCTGGTTCCAAAGGAACATCCGGATTCCTGCAGGACCCCGCTTCCGAACCTTTTAAACCTTCGCCAACAGCCTCCCCATTTCACACGGGGGCAATGTCTTTTTTCCACCAAACATTCGACAGTGAGGGAAAAAAACGGTAAACCCAGGGCTGTGTTCTCAGGTCGGGTGCCGACCACGGTCGCCGATGGATGGACGTTCCCGAACCGTCAGCTGACTTTTCCTTCTTCGCCGCCCGTCGACACCTTCACACTTGTGGTCCCTTGAGGGATGCGCTATGAAAGCCATGCGCGGTGCTGTCTGTTCCGGGCGCGTGGTTTTCATAGGTTTTGCAAAGGGCCTGTGGGGGTGGTGCAAGACACGGTTCGCGTGCCGACGGGCGTCTCCCTTGAGCACCATGGAAGGCTCCCCGTCAGCAGCGACCGGAAAGAAACGTAGCGGCGTGCGAAAAGCACTAGAGCCGATCTCACATGGATGGTGTGATGGGCGCAGGCACGAACATTTTGTGGAAATAATGCATGGGAGAATCCTTTAAGCGTTCCCGCGTCCGAAGTTTCGTTTATAGGAGGAAAGCGGCTCAGCTCCTTAAGCCGAGATGTATCATCATTCCAGCGTATAACGAAGGCCACACCATTGGGGAGGTCGTGGCGAGGTGCCGACAACTTGATGAATTCTCCATCATTGTCGTGGACGATCACAGTACGGATGACACGCGCCGCCAGGCGGAAAAACACGGGGCCATTGCCCTCACGCTCCCTGTTCGCCTTGGGGCGTGGGGAGCCACCCAGACCGGCCTGCGCCTGGCCGCCCGCTCCAATTGTTCCCTCGCCGTGACGCTGGACGGCGATGGGCAACATGATCCCAAGGAAATACATCACATTGTGCAGCCAGTACTGGCGGACGAGGCTGACATCGTCATCGGCTCATGCCCCGAAAGGGGGAGTGTTGCCCGGCGGGTAGCGTGGGCATTCTTCCGACACCTGACAACCCTTCATGTTCTGGACATCACGTCCGGCTTCCGGGCTCTCAACCGCAGAGCCATCTCCCTTCTCGCTTCTGAACGGGCAACGCTCTTGGATTACCAGGATTTGGGGGTCTTGCTCTTGGCTCGACAAGAAGGACTGCGCATTCTGGAAGTCCCTGTGGCCATGCGCCGCCGACGCCACGGGGCTTCCCGAGTGTTCCGCCACTGGGGCGTGGTCTGCTGGTATCTTCTCTATTCCAGCATTCTCGGTCTCAGTAAAAGAACCTACGTGTCTTTCGGTCAAGTGGACTCCAGAGCACCCACAGCTTGACCTCATTGGACGGCAAAGGATGCTTCCATGTCGCCTCATGCCCAGTGGACCTCAGCCATCATCGGTGTGTCGCTCGCCTTAAGCATTCTCCTCTTGGTGCGGCGGGATCGATTGCAAATACATTATGCCCTGTGGTGGTTGTCTGTGGCCGTCGGCGCTTTGATTTTAGGGTTTTTCCCCAAGATCTTGGATAAGATCGGCAACTTCCTGGGCATTCATTACCCACCCATCCTTCTCGTCATCATCAGCTTGGCTCTTTTGTTCGTAAAAAGCCTCACCCAAGACTTGGACCGCTGTCGCCGTGAACAACAGCTTCGGCGCCTCATTCAAAGGGTCGCCATTCTGGAAGCCGGCCTGGAATCTGTAAGGGAAGAAGAAACCCCACGTGAAGGTGACCAGGAGCCCTTGGAAAAAGAAGCTGTGGACCAGCCCACAGAGATCACCAAAGTCCTCTGACCGGAAGACCTCCGGCCCTCTGCCATTTTTCACAGTCTTTTCAGCGCCGATGGATAAGCTTGGACCGGAGCCGTGCGCCCATAGAGCCGAAATCGAGGAGTTTAAAAAGCTGGAGAGTCGAGATTTTTCTATACCTTTGAATTTCTCTCCTCTTCGCCAGGACCCGTGGGAGTTGTCGGAACGCATCCTTTTTAGCCGCCATGAATTCCCCGAAACGCCCGTGACTGGAAAAGAATAAGGCGGCACCCACAATGTAGAGCAGATGTATGGGCCACGTGACTGCCAGGAGCGCAGAGGGCATGTTTTTCAGGTAAACCCACTCCACGTTACGATGCCCGTAATACACCGCACTGGCCGATTCTCTTCCCACGCTCGCCCCTGCTCGATGATAGACCAGCGCCCGGGGAACGTAGATGCACCCATATCCGCGCAGTTGGGCCCGAAAGTTCAGGTCCACATCTTCATGGAGGATGAAGAAGTCCTCATCAAAAAAAGCTAATTCCCGCATTACCGACGTCCGATACAGGGCGGCCCCGGCGCACGCGCCAAAAACCCACTCTTCCCGGCTATACGAGCTCGTGGGGGCGTTTCGCCCCCGCATGAAGCCGGCCCCTTCCAGGGCATAGACGTCTCCAGCCCGATCAATCCGCCCGGGGTCTTGATCGAAAACCATCTTTGACGCGGCACTCCACGCTGAAGGATGCCGGTCCAGGGCTTCCACCAAAGCCTGAAGCCATCCGGGCGAAGGAAACGCATCGTTATTGAGTAAAGCCACATACGGCGTCGTCACATGGCGCAAGGCCTCATTGTAGGCCCGGCAAAATCCTTGGTTGTTCGGTAAAGCCCACACCACGACTTCTGGGTGCTGCGATCGAACCCACTCCACACTTCCGTCAGTAGACCCATTATCGACAACCCATGCCCGAAAGTCGGCGTAGCTTTGGCGACGCAGAGCCTCGAGACACCGCTGAAGAAGCACCTTGCCGTTCCAGTTCAGGACAATGACCGTCACCCCATCCATGCTCTATCCTTGAATCTTTTGGCGCCGGGCCTGGGCCATCCCTTCCACATAACACGCCCGCATGAGATGCTCTGTCAGCGTCAAAGGAATCCATTTCAGGCACTCATCACACCATTCCAATGTGAGTGCGAGGGGCCAAAGGAGGGGTTTGATCCACGGGCCGAAGGGGGCTGGTGCGTCCAAGTGCAAGAAATCCTTGAGTTCTGGGTGCAGCTGGGCAAACCGCAAAGCCGAAAACCCCACACGACGCTGTCGGTCGCAAAAAGAACGCAGCGTGATACGGTGGTGGTGGTAGGCCACGGCCGAGGGATCGTAGCGCAACCGCATGCCTCCTAATCGCATGTAGCGGTAGCCCAACTCGATGTCTTCCCAGCCATATTCCCGAAAGCTCTCGTCAAAACCCCCGTAATCGTCATAAAGGTCTCTGGAAAAGGACAGATTCGAGGTATAGAAAAATTGGAACGGGACATTGTCCGCATCTTGAATGAGACGAAATCCGAATTGCAGTCCCCATTCGCCGATCCACGTGCGAAAGGGACTCGGCCGTATGTCCGGGTGCCACTGAGTCTGGCCGATGAGCGCATGCCGCGTGGGCTTCCCCAACTCCTCGTAAGCCTTCCAATGTCTCAATAGGAATGTCGGGCAAGGGACAATGTCGTCTCCAAGGAAGACGAACAGTTCCCCTTGCGCCTGTTTCATGGCCAGGTTCCGTGCCGCCCCTTGCTTCAAATTGCTCTGACGAAAAGCCTTGAACCTCAGAGGAAATTTCGAGCTTTTTTTCTGAAGGACTACCGGGGTGTCGTCCGTCGAGCCATCATCCACGACCAAGAGTTCCCATGGGGGAAGTTCGCCGTGCTGCTCATACAGCAGCGCGTCCAAAGTCTTTTCGAGGATTCTCGAACGGTTATAGGTCGGGATGATGACGCTGAACCGCGGTGTTTCCATGAACATCCTCCAAGGTACCGTAGCGGAAAGGGATTTCTTTGGGGAGCTGATCCCGGAACCACGGAGCATTCAGGAGCTCCTCGTCACCGGGGTAGGTGGTGACCACCCAAGGCGGGAATTTCTCAAACAACACGTGATCGGACACTTTCCTTTGCGCCTGAACTTTTTGCCTTTTGTGCTGCAACTGACGAAATCCCCCGGTTATCGCCCACAGCGCCTGGAGTTGAGACAGAATGTACGGATGAAGTGCCCGATTGGGCGGATCCTGGGACCGTGCCGTCCCGTGGGCCTGTCTCTGCTCGTGCAGAACCCTTAAAGCGCGGTTCAAGGTCTCCCGAAGGCCTCGTTCCTCAAGGCTTCTCAAGCCTTTACGAAGCCATTGCGTCCAACGCGTCCATGCCCTGCCTGTTTCCTCAAGGCGACCTTGGCGGACGGTGGAGAGGTCCTCAAAGAGGCCTTCGGCAGAGGCAAAAGGATCGGCAAACCACGTGGCGCAGCGGGGTTCATGAAGGGCGGCAATGCACCGCGTTCGGTGGAGCAGGGTCACCCACGCCAAATGGACCATGGGGTGAAAGAAGATCGGATCGATGTTCTTATACAGACACCAAAAAGCATTCCGTTCGTACAAAAAACCCCGCCGATACGGACCGAATCGGTTGGATGTCGCTTGATGGTCATGGCGTGTCATCGCCTCCGGGACAAAGACAATTTCATGACCTGCGACATGAAGGCGCCAGGAAAAGTCCACATCCTCCGTGTAGGCGAAAAAATCGGCATCGAATCCCCCAAGGGCAAGGTAGAGGTCCTTTCGGATCGCCATGTTCCCGCCGCAGGCGATAAACGTCGGCCGCCATCCTTTCCACGACGCCAACAACGTCGCGTCGGCCCCTTGATACCGCTGGAGGGCATGCCCATCGAAGAGCAAAAGCCCCTGAACAAAATCGATCCGAGTGCCGGTTCGGTCCAAAATTTTGCCTGTGGCACAGGGAGCCCCGCTTTGTCCCAAAGCTTCTTCAAAGGCTCCTAACCAGTCCCGGGAAACGCGCATGTCGTTGTTGAGGAAAACCACATATTGCCCTTCCGCCTTGCGAACCCCTGCGGTAATCGCCCCGGCGAAGCCCCTGTTATGCGGCAAAGTCACCACCTTGACCTGTGGGAATCGCTGACGGAGGTGGTCGACGGTCCCATCGGTTGAACCGTTGTCCACCACAATCCATTCGTGCCCTCCTGCCGGCTCATGCATGTCCAAGAGAGACTCAAGGCAGGATTGGAGCAGTTCCGCACCGTTATAGGAGGGAATGATCACGGAAAACCGAGGTCTACGAGAGGCCGCCATGTCGAGTCCTTGTTCGCCACAAATCCCACGCTCGACGCACAGAAGCCCTCCACCCGAAAACGCTCCAGTGTCGTCTCAGCGCGTCGAAGCCTTCCAGGAGGCCCTGAGGCGGCTTCCGCACCGGTTCTGCTGATCCCGCAGCGCTTCGAGAGCTTTTGCGGGGCTTATTGCAAAAACGAACTAAAGGCTCCAAGGCTTGGCTCCAGGTGAGATGGCTTTGAACCCATTGCCTTCCCTGACGGCCATGGAGGCGACGCTGTTCAGGCTGTTTGAGATAAAAGAGAAAAGCCTTGTGGAGATCTTCCTTATGGTCCGGACGAACCACGATGCCGCAGCCCGCTTCACGAACCTTTTGAGAAGCTTCCCCCCTTCCGTGACCACGACGGGCAAGCCCGCATTCATAAAATCCAGAATCCGCGTTCTGAAGGACAGATCGCTTTCGAGGGACGGTCGATGAAGCCCCACGGCGATATCCACATCCCGGTAAAAATGAAAGCGCTCCTCGTAGCGAAACCACGGAATGAAAAAAACGAACCGCCCCGTCCAATGCCGCGCATCCGCCCATCGGCGCACTTCCGCCAGTTTCTTTTGCGGAGTCGTCTCAGGATTGGGATTCAAGCAAAACACCATGCGCAAGGGCCATCCGTCCTCCACCAACCCCGTGAGTGCCTCCAGGAGGAGGACCGGATCATACCAATCATACACTCCGCCAAAAAATACCACGATATCCTGGGGACCGATGCCGGGAACACTCCCCTTCAACTTCCCGGGCAGCCTCTCCAGCTGCTCGGCGTCCTCGGGATGCACCCCGAAAGAGGCAATGTCAATGATCGCCCTCAACGTCGGATCTTCATGATACACATCCGGCTCCAGGCGTCCCAATCCGATCATCATTCCGATATAGAAAAGACGCTGCGCTTCCGAGGACGCCAGGAAGAAATCCCCATGAAGTAATTGGCGAAAAAGCACGGACCGATCTCGATAAAAAACCTCGTTTCCCAAGAGCGGTGTGTACTGGAGGTTTTCCACAAGGAAAGGATCATAAAGATCCACCACCAAAGGTGGGCCTTCCCCGAGGCTTTCTTGGGCTAATACGTCAAAGTAGATCTCCGAAATATGGCCATGGAGGACGACAACCCGAGCTCTTCTAAGGAAATCTCGAAAGGTCGGGCTCCATAGACTCGCCGTTCCCGAAGCCTTGTCCGGGGGAATGTCTTCATTGGGCACCCACAGCATCACCTCATGGCCGTGCTTTCTCAAAAGCTCGGCCATTTCCCAGAAACGAATTCCAATGCCTTGAATTCGCTCCCGAATCGGCTCGGGGCAAATCAACGCCACCGGACCAACCATCAACCCCACCACCGTTACGTGATTTTGATTTCCACCCGTCGGACCACGAGATCGGAAGACCCCGCAGAGCCATGAGGGAGGGGCCACGGAAGACTGTCAAACGCGTCGGCAGGCACCACGACCTCTCCGATGCGGTGGCGCCGAGCCAAGTCCCCCATCGCTTCCCATGGCCCCAACACTTTGTAGCCGAGGATCCTGGCGTTTTGTTTTTTCAGGTCATTGTCGATGAATCCGACCGGGCACACCTGGCGTGAGCTGTCGCGCAGCAGTTCACGAAGAATCAGGGCGCCCCGCTCATCCGCTCCGTAAATGGCCACGCGCAGCCCATTTTTTCGTGACAGCCCCTGAAAAAAATCCGAAAGAAAACAAAAGGCCACTCGGGAGCCCGCGAGCGCCAACAGCCACAGGGTTCCGAAAATCATGAAGGTGCTTCGGGAGTAGCCGTGGAAATCGTAAAGAAAAACGAGAACAAGAATGGTCATCCCCACACCGACGGTCACGGTGGCGGCATGGAGCATTAAGTCCTGCGTGTCTGTGTATTGCCATATCCCTTGATACAACCCCAAAGCCATATTGGAAATCATGCAACAGATAATGGCCAGAGGAAGGGACTTAAGAAAAAATGGAAAAGCCGCCTCATAAGCGGCTCGATCATAGCGTAGATAATAGGATAGCCAATAGGTAAAGGCCACCAAAAACACATCCAAGAGAACTTCGAAAACCCTTTTCTTATACGTCCACTGGATCCAGAGAACGGTCAACGAGTCACTTTTCTCCAGGAGGCTCTTTTCCCCCGGACCGTAGGTGCGCACTTTTGCCAATTGCATGGCAAGAAACGCGCAGAAGAGCATAAACACCACGGCCCAGGGCAAAGTCGGCATCGGTGAAACGGCCATAAGGAGCCCAAGGCAACCGCCAAGCGCTGAAAAACCGTAGAGGAACAAAACCGCTTTGGGTTCCGAGAACCCGATGGCCACCAATCGATGAGACGTATGGTCTCGACCGCCGCAACTGATGGAGCGACCGAAAAGAGGGCGCATGACCGCCACCAAGAGCATGTCAAAAAGAGGGAGACAAAAGATGAAGAGCGGCACCGCCAAAACCGGTAACAGGGACCCCTGCTGGGACATATGGTTTTGCGTCGTCGCCACTCCCAGGAGGAACCCCACCTGCAGGCTTCCGCAGTCGCCCATGAAGATGGAGGCGGGATGGAAGTTGTACAATAAAAACCCGAGAAGGGCCCCAAGCAATCCCGCAAGGACGAGATGCACGGGCTGAAACATTTGGCCGCTGACAGCCTCCACCGCAAGAAGGAAAAAGCAGGCAAGCGATGCCACGCCGGCGCTCAAGCCATCCATATTGTCCAACAGGTTGAACGCGTTGGTCATGGCCACGATCCACAGGATGCTCCAAAAACGGTTCGCTGTCTTGGAGACGAACCATTGGCTTTCAAAACCCAGAAAAACCACTATGGACGCAATAATGATCTGAAAGATCAGTTTCGTTTGGGAAGGGAGAGGTTTCTTATCGTCTCGAAGGCCCATGAGACCCATGGCGGTTGTGGTCAAAAACAAGCCACACATGCGCTCAAGGTCTTCATTCATCCATCCCAAGGCCCATAGACCCCCTAAAACGCTCCAGAGCACGATGCCGATGGCGACCCCCCCCATGAGGGGGGTCGCCTTACAGTGCCAGCGGTCTTCCCGAGGTTTGGCGACCAAGTGGACAGCCTGAGCCCATTTTCGGACAAGGGGAATCACCGCCACCGTCAGCACGAAGGACACGAGCACCACCGCGGCGCCTAGCCACCGAAATTGATCCCAGCCCATGGGCATCACGTCTCTCCATCAGCTTTGGTAATAGTTGATCACGCTTTCGATGATGGAACGGAGATCCCAGGATGGTTGAAATCCTGTGAGTTCTTTTAATTTGGAAATCTCCGGGCACCTCCGTTTCATGTCCTCAAAGCCGGGACCGAAGGCCTTTTCATAGGGCAGGTATTCAATGGGGGAATTGCTTCCTGTCATTTCTTTCACCATCAGTGCCAATTCGGCAATGGTCACCTCTTGGGGATTGCCCACATTGACCACTTGCCCTTCCGCCCGCGGCTCCGCCATGAGACGCACCAATGCCTCCACCGCATCCGACACATGGAGAAACGAACGCGACTGCGTCCCGTCGCCATAGACAATAATGGGCTTATTCAGCAAGGCCTTTTGCACAAAGTTGGGGATCACCATGCCGTATTGTCCCGTCTGACGCGGCCCCACCGTGTTAAACAGCCGGACGATGACCACCGGCAGTTTTTTTTCCTCATAGTACGCGAGGGCCAGAAATTCATCAAAAGACTTCGAGCAGGCATAGGCCCACCGTCTTTTTGTGGTCGGCCCCACAACCCGATCGTCGTCCTCCCTGAGCGGACTTCCCCCGTTGTCGTCCATGGCCTTCCCGTAAACCTCAGAGGTCGACGTGATCAAAACTTTTTTCTTGTGCTTGTTGGCGCATCGCAGCACCACTTCCGTGCCCCGCACGTTGGTCTCCAAGGTTTCCACAGGGCGATTCATGATGAGCTTGACCCCGACCGCAGCCGCCAGATGGTAGACGTGATCGCATTGGGACACAACTCGATCCATGAGCGGCTCATTCAACACGGAGCCCAATTCGAAATGAAATCGTTCATTGCCGAAGTGCTGGGCAATGTTCTTGAGATTTCCTGTGGAGAGATCGTCCACGACCCAAACTTCCGCGTCGCGCGCCATGAAATAATCCACCAAATGAGATCCGATGAAACCCGCCCCACCTGTGATCGCGACCCTCATGATGAACGCCGTATCCTTTCAGTGCCGAGGTTTGGCCCCTAACCGTGCCCGCCATGTTTGAACGGTTTTTATCCCCAGGACGCCTAAAAGTCGCAATCCCAAAGCGCCGGCCACCAAGGGATCCGCCCACTGCCAGTGCCGCGGACGATGTTTCAGAAAGTAGCGCCAGGCACTGCGATGAAACGCCGTCGCCGCGCCGAAGGCCCTCACCCGGCTGCTCACACCACTCGTATGCACCACGGACACTTCCGGCCAATAGATCACCTGCCAGCCGCCCGCCCACATGCGTCGACACCAATCCGCGTCTTCCCAGTAGAGAAAGAATCCTTCGTCCATGCCTCCCACGTCCTGGATGGCTTGCCGCCGGACGAACAGACAGGCTCCGGACAACCAATCCACAGAGGCATAGCCGCCTTGCTTCGACAGGTCCTCGTCGCGCACATTGGCCCGCGAAAAGGCATTGCCCGGGAAAAGACGCGTCATCAGGGTCGTCCGACCAAAAAGGGCTGTGTTCCAGGTCGGAAAAGACCGGGCGGATCCTTGAAGTGTTCCATCTTCATTGAGGATTTTCGGCCCGATGATCCCAACCCTCACCTCCTGTTCCATGAGAGCACACATTTTGTCCACAATGGGCATTGTCCAGAGAACGTCTGGGTTGAGAATCAAAGCGTAAGGCGCTTGTGTCGAGGCAAGCACCTTGTTGATGGCCCGGGCGTAGCCTAGATTGGTGGAGTTCTGGTAAAGTCGAATCCTCCCGCTTTGGGCCCATTGGAACAACCTGGGGTCCGCCGGGCCGTTATTCACCACGTGAATGAGGCACTCCGGCCGGTTTCCTTCGTGCTGCTCGAAAGAATCCAAAAAACGGACCAAAAAAGGCACACTGTGGTAACAAACGACGATGACATCCACCGCCGCGGACCGCGTGACCATGCCGATCTCCATCCTATTGGGACGGGGAACCCGAGATCCCGTGACCGGGTGTCTGAGACTCTTGCTGTTGGCGGGCTTTCTGCACGGCTTCAAGGAAGGGATTGGGAAATCCCGTCGGATGGGCTTCAGCCGAGGGTCTCGCTTCGCGCAAAACCGGTGACCCCTCCCGCACCTGAGGCGCTGCGGGCGTCTGTTCCGCTTCCCCGGGAGCTGACGGTCTCTCCGGCCCTGTGGGCGCCCCTGGTATGGGCCGCTCTTTCGGTTGGGCCCCCGAAAGCGCCCCCATCGGACCGGGCGTCGATCCGGGGCCGCCGGCCGGCCTTGATACGGTCACCGGTTGAGGCCGATCCTTGGCCGTCCCAAACAGAGGGATGAAAACTTTTTGCGCCCCTGCGGCTAAGACCACACCCGTGTCCGTGATCTTTTCCACCAACGACCCCCCCACCGTGTCTCCCTCACGAAACCACGGTCCGGAGGCCGACGTCCCACCCGTCTGTGGGGACTTTTTTTCCACAATCAACGCTTTTCTTTCCTCTCCGACCAGCATGATGCCGGTGACCACTACAGTCTGTGTGGTTTCCGGTCCGCGGGGAGTTGGTGTTGCCGGAAGAGCGCCGGAAGCGGGATCGAAAATCTTCTTCACCACCATGGGAGGGGGTTCCGTGTCCAGAGCCCAGATCGATCCGCTCACAAGAGCCCCCAAGACCACCCCGAGGAGGGTCAAGAGCATCATTTCCCTAGATGTGCGTGCTGATGATGGGAACCTCACGGGCCTCGGTTTCACCTCTCGTCAGCCTGTGCTTTCAGCTGTGGCTGTGAATTTTGAAGGTTGTTACCACCATCCCGCCGGCTTGACAAGGAAGAACCTTCTGTGGTCCTTTGAGGCGGCACCGGGGCGGGATCGTACGACACCCCACAACTCTTTGGTGGATGACAGTCTGGAATGTCCGAACAGCCGCGAGCCAAACCCCTCTGGAGGTCATGGGCGAATTCCCCAACGGTTCACCTGGCCGGGTTGGTGGGCGCAGCCGTCATCGCCTACAGTAACAGCTTCCACGTCCCTTTCGTGTTCGATGATTACCATGTGCTCATCGGAAACCCCATCATAGAAAATTTCCGGGAGCTGTTGGGGAAAACCCTTCTGACCCGCTCCAGATCCCTCGTGGATCTTACCTTCGCCCTGCAATGGCACCTGCATGGCCAACGTGTCGTGTTTTTTCATGGGGTCAATCTTCTGATCCATTGCGTGAACGGCATCCTCGCCTACTTTGTGGCCGGAAGGCTTTTTCATCTGACAGCCGGTCGGGAAAAAGAACTGCCTGTGACGAGTCCCGTCACGTTGTGGCCCGCTTTTGTCGCCGCGGCCTTCTTCCTGCTCCACCCGGTCCAAACCCAAGCCGTCACTTACATCACGCAGCGATACACCTCACTCATGGCCCTGTTCTACTTGGCGGCGGTGTGGGCCTTCCTTCGATTTCGTGAAAACGGCCGTCTCGGTTTCGGCATCCTGGTGTGCGGATGCGCCTATGGGGCCTTTCTTTGCAAGCAAAACGCCCTGACGCTCCCCTTGAGCCTGCTCGCCATGGAGGTCCTCCTATTCACCGGGCACCGTCGCTTTTGGGTGCGCTGGGGGCCGTGGATCCTTATGCCGGCTTCACTCGCCTTGGTGGGGATCCTGTGGAATGTCGGCCTCTTCTCCGGAACCCACGGGGCCGCTCGAGATCTCCTCGAGGATGTGGATCGATTCAGTCGAGAAACCCTGCGGGTCTCCCGGACATCCTATTTCTATACACAACTCACCGTCCTGTGCCGCTACATCGGCCTGGTGCTCGTGCCGTTGCATCAGTGTGTGGATCCTCAGCATCCCTTCGTCCATCGGTTCTTCGAGGGGTGGACTCTGCCGGCCGCGGGACTCCTCGTGGGTCTTCTCACGGGGGCATGGTGGATCCGCCGCCGGGCCCCTTTGGTCAGTCTCGGCGTCCTGTGGTTTTTTTCCACCCTGTCTTTGGAGTCTTCCATCATCCCCATTCGGGATGCCATGTTTGAACACCGGTTGTATCTGGCCGTCGCCGGCTTCGGGTGGATCCTGGCGTGGATCCTCAGCCGACCCTATGGGTCCGATCATCGCATCCCTGTGATCGTGGCATGCACCGTGTTGGTCCTCCTGGGAGCGGCCACCTATCAAAGAAATCGCGTCTGGCAGGATCCCGTCGCTTTGTGGAACGAGGCGGCGGCGTGCAACCCCCGGAACGCCCGAGCCTTGAATAACTTGGGGAGACATCTCATCGAAGCCGGCCGGCTGCAGGAGGCCGAAAAGGCCCTTGTGCGGGCCCTCGCCGTGGATCCCTTCCGACCCAACGTGTATTTCAACCTGGGAATGGTGGCCGCCCGGACGCAGCGCCTCGAATCCGCGTTTTCGTACTTTTCCACGGCCATTGCCTTGGATCCCCGCAAGGCGGCTTTCTATCAGCACCTGGGTATGACCTTCCATCGCATGGGGATGGCGCATCGCGCTCGAGAGTGTTACGAGGCCGCGCTCCTCCATGCGCCGAAAATGCAGGGGCCGGCCATGAACTTGGCGGCTCTCGCCTACCAGGCGGGTCAATATGAGGAGGCACGGCAGATCCTGGAGGACCTCACCCGACGCTTCCCCAAAAACGCCAAGTCGTTTTACTACCTTTCCTTGGTTTTCCGAGCGCAAGGACGGCATTCCCAGGCCCTGGAAGCTGTAGAAAAGGCTCTGAACTTGGAGCCTGAAAACTTTGAGGCGCTCCTTCATAAAGCGGTTCTGCTCATGGACGCCCGCCATGGGGAAGAGGCCATGGCGATCTTACGCCTTTTAAAAGAAAGGCATCCCCAAGATGAGCGCGTCTCTTTTTATCTTGACAAACTTTCGCCCCCTGGGGCACAGGAAGAGCGTCAGCCATAAGTGAGCTCGGAATATGGTCAAAAATGGGCATCACTGGTTCAATCGAACCAAGTGGTTACGTTCTGCACGCAACAAAGGTCTGGGGGATGAGGTGATGCTCGGTGAAAGGTCGGTCGCGCCTGCCGCTTCGGAAGGCATCCCGCAGGTTGGACACGGCATGAGATGTGCAAACGCTGCTCACTGTCGCATGTGACACGGTTTCCCGCCGGGTCGGATCGCCGCGCCGGCGCAGGAGCAAAGGAGGGTGTTCCCATTGGGTATCGAGCGGTTGTGGTTGCGGAGCTCGTTTGCGTGCTTTGGAGTTTTTGCGTTTGTTTTGATCATAGCTTTCGCTTTTCCACTCAGTTGCGCGAACGGTGAGGGAGCCTCATCGGATGTTGTGGCTTCCGCGCCGGACGGCTTTACCGTCACGGTGGCGCAGGTCGAGGAAATGAAGAAATTTTTCACGGAACATACGGCCTTTGAGGCGCCGGACGAAGAAATCAAAAGCTACACCGTGTGTGCCTATCTGTTGGCCCGGGAGGCGGACCGGGAGCATTTGTCCACGCCCCAGGATTTTCGCCCCGTGGCGCCGGTCCATACGGTTTTGGCCAAAGCCCAGGCCTATTTCGATCAAGCCCTCAAAAATTATGTGCTTGACCCACTCGTTGTGGAATCGTACTATAAAGCGCATTTTGAAGACTTTAACGATCTCACGCAGGGGGTTACTTCCGACAACAGTTCGCGAACTGCGGAGTTGCTGCCGCCGGTCCACGAGAGGGTGAAAGAGAAGTTGCTTCAAATGAAACAAGCGGAGATTGCATCTTCCCTGTGCCGGGATTTGAAAAGCAAATATGCCGTCACGGAAAGGGGCGCCCGTGAGTAGAATAGGGATACGGAAAAGAACTCACACCATCGCGCTGAGCGGGCTAGTTGTCCTTTTCGTGGCGTCTTTCGTTTATGCCTCAGAAACACCGTTTATTGTCTACCACGAGCCGCAGGGCGGCGCATCGAAGGCCACATGGCCCGAAAAGGACCTTGCCGAGAGGTTCGCGCAGTACTGGAAGGCTTTCCAAAGAGGGGAGCGGGACTTCTGTTATAATGCCGAAGCCCCTCATTTCCGTTATCTTCACTCTCTCGGCCGTTATGGGGCCTATTGGTCCGTGGTCACCAAGCTCCGTTTGGAAAGCGTGGAGGTTTTCTCCATCGAACAGCGGACCCCCGATTTTGTCGAAGTGCCCATGTGGCTCATCAAAAAGGACGACAACGGTGAGATCGTCCGGGTGGGAATGAAGGACCGCTGGGTTAAGGTTTCCGGGCAATGGTATCATCTGCTTCGCGACCCCATCGCTTTCCCGGGGTCGTGAGCGCCCGGCTGGTGCTGCCAGGTCTGATGTGTCATTCCGTTCATTTTCAACACGAAAGGAGGTGGGACCGAACGGTCTTCCGAGAAGAGTAACAGCGACGGTACGACGAGGGGACAAGATCGAATTTTGGATGCAATCGAGGAGGTAAGAGATGCAAAGATTTGGAAAGTTTTCGGTGGCACTGCTTTTGGCCTTTATGCTGGCGACGCCTGCCTTTGCCATGAACGTGTCCCCGTCGGGACAAGGCGACGCCCTGATTTTCCCGCTTTATGTCGCCCTTGATGGCGGCTGGTCCACAAAATTCACCGTCATCAACACCAGCGAAATGTACAGCACCGTAGCCAAGCTCGTGATTCGCAGCTGGAAGAACAGCCAGGAGACTTTGGACTTCTTGATTTTCCTATCCCCCGCTGACGTCTGGACGGGAACTTTGTCTTACGACCCCGCCATGGGAGCTGTCGTGATGAAGAGCACGGACGACAGTGTCCTTGTGGAAGTCGGCGTGTTTGCTTCTGCGCAAAACCCCATGGTGAAGGCACTCGTCCCTACGACCGACAAAGCTGACAACAACTTTCTCGGTTACGCTTACGTGATCAACGCGGCAACGAACCCGACACCGTCCTCCCCGGGAGTGACAGGTAAACCGTTCAACTGGTATTACAACCTCACGCTGGCCGATGGCAGTGTGGCTCGCAACAATGCCCCATTGCCCCCTGCGGCTTACCCAAGGAACATCCTTACCGGCTATGCCGACGTCTCTTGGGCAGGCACGACAGACAGCTTCGCTCTGAAGCCTGTCGCGCTGAACAACTATCAGAATAAAGTGTGGATCGACGCCGGCCAAGAAACGTGGCTAGGCTTGCCTGGTCAGAGCTCCATGGGCCTTCTGCGCTTGGAAGACCTCTTGGCCAAGAGAACGGTCCGATTGCCTTATTATAACAATGACGAAAAAGGTCATACGTTCCATTTCTTCACCTTCCCGACCAAGGTTACTGGACAGAGAGCCGTTTACGGCGGTTTCTGGTATCCTTTGGGTGCGACCGCTCCCAGGAACTGCGCCGACGCCTCTGCTAAGATCTTTGACCTGACCGAGAAGTTCAGCGTCTTCTCCCCGGCCCCTGTGACGAGCATGTGCACTGAGATTTTCTGGGTCGAAGCACTCCCTTCTATCATCCCGTTCCCCGAGGGCTGGATCCGCTACTCCTTTGCGTCACTGAACAATGCGGGCCGTTTCTATCCGCCCGTCATTCCGTTCGTGATCAATGTCGGACCGCAAGGCCTCTTCTCGTTGCAGACGGCCGTCGATCCTGGTCCGTTCAACCGGTTCAGCTTCGCCGACTTCCCAGTGGGTGTGCCTTCAGTCACCAATCGTGACTACGCTCCATACGATGGTATCCGTACACCGTGGGACGGCACTCCGGATCCTGCCTGGGTCGGCTGGGATGCAGACCCCGGTCTGAACACCGGCTTTGACATCACCGTCCAATAAGACATCTGCAGGGAAGCGGCCAAGCGGCCGCTTCCCTCGCCCCCTGTATTGATGCCCCTTTTTGGATCCCCACTATCGGCTCTTATCCGCTCCCTGCTTGCTCCGGTTCGCGAGACCTCCCTTCTGAAAGCTTTTATCGCCCATCAGGTGTCGAGCCGCTACGCCGGCTCTATGGGCGGCCTCCTGTGGACCTTCGCCCATCCGATGGCGCAGATCGCCGTATACAGCTTCATTTTTCATGTGATTTTTCGCGTCCGCTTCAACGAGCTCACGGAGGGAACTTCCAGTTTCATCCTTTTTTTTCTTACGGGTTTCTTTCCCTGGCTCTTTTTTTCAGAATCCCTCGAGCGAGGGTGCCGAAGTATCCTGGATAACGCCGTCTTGGTGACGAAGGTGGCCTTTCCCTCGGAGCTCTTGCCCCTCTCCTCCACGATTGCCGCCCACATCTTGAACAGTGTCGGCTTCCTGTGCCTTGCTCTTTACCTTGCCTGGGCCCGCTCTGTGTCAAGCGTCTGGGTCTTTCTTCCATTGGTTTTTACGGCTCAGGTTTTATTCACTGCGGGATTGGTGTACATCCTCTCAGCCCTCACCGTGTTCTTCCGGGACGTTCATGAAATCCTTCGCATCGCCCTCACCATCTGGTTTTACGCGACACCCATCCTCTATCCTCTCTCGTTTGTCCCGGAAGGCTACCGTCTTTTTCTTCACATCAATCCCATGACGTTTTTTGTGGACTGTTATCGCCACATCTTTTTCTTTTCTTCGCTTCCATGGCGTCTTGTGGCTGGCATCGTGGGCCTTGCCACCGTAAGTTATGTCGCCGGTTTCCTTTTCTTTCGTCGATCCAAGAACGCTTTCGGGGACGTGCTTTAACCATGCCCGGACAACAACCATGACGTCTTTTCTTGTTTCCGCCGATTCCTTGCCAGCCCTCAAGGCGTGAAAGGTATTTTTTCACAGACCATGATCCGCATCCAGGCTAAAAACCTTTCCAAGGACTACAAGCTTTATGCGCATCCATCCCATCGCTTTTGGGAGGCCGTTTTTCGTCGTCCGCGCCATCAGCTTTACAGAGCCTTGGATGATGTGACCTTTTCCGTCCTCTCCGGAACCTGTCTTGGGGTGATCGGGGATAACGGGGCGGGCAAGTCCACGCTGCTCAAGCTCATCGTCGGGACCCTGACTCCCTCCCGAGGTTCTCTCCAGGTGCACGGCCGCGTGACATCCATTCTCGAACTCGGGGCAGGGTTCCACCCCGATTTCAGCGGACGGCAAAACATCGCCCTCAACGGGGCCTTGATCGGCCTCCGGCCCGATGACATCCGCACCCTCGAACCTCATATTCTCGCCTTCGCCGATCTCGGGGAGTTTATCGATCGCCCCGTGCGAACCTATTCTTCAGGTATGGTTGTTCGTCTAGCATTTTCCATTGCCGTTAGCGCCGACCCTGACATTCTCGTCATTGACGAAGCCCTCGCCGTGGGCGATATCGCATTCCAGCGCAAGTGCATCGACCGCATGCTGGATTTCCGCGCCGGAGGCAAAACCCTCGTCTTCTGCAGCCATTCCATGTACCATGTCCGTGAATTGTGCCATCAGGTCCTGTGGCTGGATGCAGGGCGCGTGCGCATGATCGGCGAAACCGGCGCCGTGGTTTCTGCTTATGAAGAACACAGCCGCTCTTCACGTCCCGCCGGAATCCGAGATCAGCATCCGCCCGAGAGGCCGGCCGAAGTCCCGGCCGGCGTGGACTGCCTCATCGAATCCCTCTGGATCGAAGACGCCTCCGGCCAACCCACTGAGGTGCTGATCCCATTGGCGGAAATGACTTTCTGCATGCGCGTGCGTTGTCTCAGAGACGGCGCGGCGCCTCAATTCGGTTTCGCCATTGTCGATGCTTCCGAAGAAATCCTCGCTGCAGCGGCCACCCATCACGATCGCGTCCACCCCGGCCCATTTCACGCAGGCCAACGTATCCTTGTGCGCCTTCGCGTCCCCTGTCTGCCTTTGCGCCAAGGTGTTTACCGCATTACAGGCGCCGTGGGTGACACAGCCGGGCTCTTGTGGTATGAAGCGAAACACTTAAGTTCTGTGCGGATAGCCGACAGTGAAAGGGGTATCGGCCGGTTCACCTTCCACCGCCATTGGGAATTTCGATGTGATGCGTAAAAATTGCTTGTCGTCTTTGAGTCACCCTTCTGCGGATGCCGCCCCGCCGTCCTCTCCGTGTTGGACGCGATCCGGCTTCTTCAAGACCTTTCATCGAATAATGGAAAGCGGGACGATCGGCGCACTGTGGACCCGCGGCGTTCGCTTTGCCTTCGCCCGACTTTTCTACGGTCGTCCACCGGAAGCCCCGGGTCCCTGGCATGAGTGCACCTGGCTTGGTGTCCCCACTCTAAAATGCCCGCTGGACTTGTGGGTCTATCAGGAAATTCTCTGGGAAACCCGCCCGGAGGCCATTGTGGAGTGTGGGACGGCTTATGGAGGCAGTGCCCTGTATTTGGCCACCGTGTGTGAGGCCATGAAGCACGGTCACGTGTTCTCCGTGGACATCCGCCCTTATGACCAACGCCCCAAGCACCCGCGCATCACTTACCTCACGGGCGACTCCACCTCCGCCGAAACGGTCGCCCAGGTCGCCCAACTCGTGGATCCGTACACCCGGCGTCTGGTTCTGCTGGATTCCGATCATCGTCAGGACCACGTCCTCAAAGAACTTGAACTCTACGCCCCCTTGGTCTCCGTCGGATCCTACCTCATCGTGGAAGACACGAACATCAACGGTCACCCGGTTTTGGAGGATTTCGGTCCGGGTCCGATGGAGGCCGTGCGGATCTTCCTGCGGAATCACCCCCAATTTGTCCCGGATCGACGCCGGGAACGTTTCGGCTTGACCTTCAACCCTTACGGATACTTGAAGCGAATCCGATGAACGAGCCCTTATCCACCCATGCCGACCTGTATCCTGAAGCGGTCATCCTCGAAGTGACGAACGCATGTAACCTTCGATGCCTCCACTGCCATTTCCACGGAGAGGGTGCCCCGAGGCGCCGCCCCATCGGGTTCATGAGCCCTCGGCTGTGGCGCCGAGTTTTGGATGAGCTGGCCCACTGGTCTCGTCCCGTCGATCTCCTCACCCACGGCGCCGGCGAACCCCTTCTGTACCCGCACTTGGAGGATCTCCTCGCTCACGCGGTACGGCTGCCTCACATCAAAGTCGGCTTCATGACCAACGGGATGCTGCTGAACGCCGCGTGGGCGGAAAAACTTCTGGACCTCCAGGTGGACTTCTTGGCGTTGAGCATCGACGGGGTTGTCCCTGCAACCCACGATGCGGTCCGGCGTAACGCCTCCTTGGAACTCATCGAACACAATGTGCGACACCTCATCGACCGCAAGCGTCAGACCGGTTCCAGCAAACCCTCTCTTTCACTGAACATGGTCCTCTATCCCCACGTGGTGGAACAAGCGGACGATTTTGTGGACCGCTGGCTTCCCTATGCGGAAACCATTACGTTGGCTACCTTTCGCCCCATCGGATCGCGCCGACTCTGGCCTCCGTCTCAACAGCCGCCTCCGTTTCGCCCCTGCGCTCTTTTGTGGAAACAGGTCGTCATTGCCTGGGACGGTCGTATGGGGTTGTGCTGTGAGGATATTCATCTAGATGTCCCCGTAGGGAGCCTCGATCAAGAGTCCGTGTTGGA
This sequence comes from Desulfosoma profundi, assembly GCF_055387865.1. NCBI lineage: Bacteria > Pseudomonadati > Thermodesulfobacteriota > Syntrophobacteria > Syntrophobacterales > Syntrophobacteraceae > Desulfosoma > Desulfosoma profundi. The sequence goes on from NZ_AP042420.1 coordinate 1,107,227, forward strand.
TGTGTTCCGGCACGGGCCTGACCTTGTGGCCCATCGTGCGGCCCACCTCAGAGGAGATCTCACAAACCTGCCTTTGTGCCGTGAATGCGACGTGTGGGGAGCGGAAATCCCCTTGGAAGAAGGCCACCACCTGCGCGGAGACATTTCCACATTCACGGTGCGGACCCCTGCCTATCGCCTCTTCCGCCCCGAAAGGATCCCGCCGGCATGACACCCCGTTTCAGTGTGTGGTGGCCCCGAGAGTTGCATTCTTCTTTGGCGGCGCCCGACGCCTTCACCATGTCTTTCTGCCTCAAGCAAAGCCGAAAAGCCACGGAATCCGGCCCCATTGCGGCTCAATGGCTCTTCTACGACGCAGCCACGACAGCCGAATCGGTGCTCGCCCAAACAAGCCAATCCTTGGTCCTCTGCGTCGCCGACCCTACGATCCTCCTCAACCCCTTTGGTCTTCACCGTCTGACTGAGACCGCCGAAAAATCGGCGTCCACCATCGGTCCGGCTTTTTCCGACGGCCGGCCGCCTCAAATCGTCCGGCTTCCATTCCCTTACTGGGACCTCCCCACCTATTGGGAAGTCGCTCAGCACTTGGCCGCTCAGACAGACGAGGTTGCGCCGAGGGTCTCCGTCTTGGACGGGCGATGCTTCCTCACCCCGAGGGAGGTCCTGGAGGCGGCAAGCCGCGCCGCCCCCTCCGCAAAAGTCACCGACCTGCTCCTCACTGTGGTCGGGAGCGGCGGCTTGGTGGATGCTGGCGCTTTTTTTCATGTGTTCGGCCCGACCCATGACCGGCCGCGTGAGGACCTGGCCGCCTTGGTCCCCTCCCACGTGCACAAAATCTTGGACGTAGGCTGCGCCACAGGGCTCTATGGCAAAACCCTTCGGCAGTCCCGATCCTCCCTCTATCTCGTGGGGGTGGAACCCGATCCGCAGCAGGCTCGTGCGGCGGCCCATTGTTACGACCGCATCTATGAACAGTCTTTTGAACAGGCCGTCATCGAGGACGGTCCTTTTGACCTGGTCAACTGCGGAGACGTTTTGGAACACTTGGTGGATCCTTGGACGTCTTTGGCAAAAATTCGCACCCTACTCCGACCCCAAGGCTTCCTGGTTCTGAGTGTTCCTCACATCGGCCATTGGACGGTGGTGCGTGCGTTGCTCCAAGGAATTTGGACTTATGTTCCCGAGGGCCTTTTGAGTCGAGGACATCTGCGGTGGTTCACGGAGGAAAGCTTGCGGGAAGCTTTGGTCGAGGCCGGTTTCATCATCGATGTTTTCCACCGACGCCGGCCCGAACCTACCCCGCAAGGCCGAGCGTTCCTTGAGAGTTTGAAAGCGCTGCGAGGTGTTGAGGTTCACGAGGAGAGTCTGTGCACCGATGGGTTTTTGGTTCGCGCGCGAACAGCCCCTTAGGAGACTCCCCAAGGGGGCGGTATTCATGCTTGCGACGTGGGGCTTTTTTTGTTTTTTGGTGCATCGGCGTGGTGTGGACGGCGGACCTCCTCTTGGCGGTCATGTCAAGCACGCGACAGATCGGCACCGGCCGGCCGACCATGGATTTGACAAATCGTGGAGTCGAGGACGATCCTCCCCCAAGGGAGGCCGAACACCTCCAGACATCTCGCCTGGGCGGCGGCAGATGCGACCCTTTGAGACCGCGGGCCAAGGTTCCGAAAGGACGCGGGCCCTTCCCATGGAGCATTGTGATCGCGCGGACGAGCGTTCTGAATGATCGAGCGCGGGGCGAAGACCAGAAGCCTATTCCTCCACGACGCGTTTTGCACAGGAAGGGATGATGCATGGGGATCGGCAAATCTTTTTGCACGGGAGCGCTCTCGCGCCTCCGGCTCGGCTGCTCGGGCAAGACTTATGCCCTTGGCAGTGAAACGAACCCCGGGGATATGCTGCGACCACGACACCACCAAGCGACCCTTTGCATGTCCCTGCAAAGGGTCGCCCCTATAGGAAGACAAGACACATGAGTGTCACTGCCCTCGTCGTCAATTACCGCACCGGCGCTCTGGTGGCCTCTCTGGTGCCCCATCTGGTTCAGGATCCGTCGGTCCGCGAAATCATCGTCGTCGACAACAGTTCCAATGATCCCACAGATCCGAAGACCTTTGTCGGCCCTCATCTCCGGTACGTGCCTCTTCCGACAAACATGGGTTTTGCCGCCGCCGTCAACGAAGGCATCCGGCGCGCCGCCCATCGTCACGTGGCGGTCATCAACCCCGATGTGCGCCCGGAGGCTTCGTGTGTGTGGCGGCTGTACGAGACGGCGTGCACACTCAACGCCCCTCTCGTGGGCCCGCGCTTCTACTGGGATCCGGACAAACGATTTCGTCTTCCTCCGGCGACCGGAGCCTGTCTCTGGTGGGATTGCGCCGTGCGTTTCGCCCGACACCACCCCCTCGACGCTCAGATCCTGCAATGGTATTGGATCATGCGCCACGATCGGTTCTGGTCGGAAAAGGCCCCTTTTCCTGAACCTTTCCTGTCGGGAGCCCTCATGATGGTGGACCGAGCCGCCCTGGCTTCCCTGGATGGAGCCGTGTTTGACGAGCGTTTTTTCCTGTACTACGAAGACTCTGACCTCAGCCTGAGAGCTTTACAAGCGGCCCATGCCCCGTTGTGTGACCCTCGAGCCGAAGCCGTGCATTTTTGGAATCAGTCGCCCGAACCGGAAACCCCCAAAGCCGCATTGATGGCCGCCGCCCATCGAGCGTTCTATGCCAAGCACTATCGGGCTGATCCTCCCGGATCGACCGTCGACGCCATCATGCGGGCGAAGGACCCCGCGAACCTACCTTACGGGAAAGGACCCGACGCCGACACGAGTGTGGACTCTCCATGGAGCGCCCTGAGAAGGCCTGGTCAGCCCCCTGTCTTTCGTTGGGAACAAACCACCGTCCCCCCAACCTTTTCGTGCCCTGTAGCGGAAAACGTCCCCCGGCCCCTCTACCTGGAATTTGCCGTGTCACCTCTTTTCATCCCCTTTGCTCAAGCCGACTTCCCCGGGGACACTTTCACGTTTCCGGAATCCATTTGGGTGAATTTGGCGCCGGGAACTTATTTTTGCCGCCTCAGGAGCCCTCAGTTCGGCACCCTTGCGGTCTGGGAATGGACGAAAAAATAGCCATCCGTAAAAAACCCTCTTCATTGCCGGACAAGGCTGCGGAGACTCTCGTGGAGGACAAGTTTTTGGACACACCCCAAGGCGTTTTTCGGCTGCGGCCTTTCGGCCCCGAACAGGTCGACGCGTTCAGCGCCTTGTGGGAGAGCGCCTTCGGTCGCCCGCTGGATCCCGAGGTTCGGCGCTGGAAGCTGGAGAACAACCCCTTCGGCGTGCTCATGACCCTCTGTTACGCCGAAAACCGCGATCCTGTGGCCTGTTTCGGCGGCATTCCTTATCCGGCCCTTTATCATGGCCGCCCCTTGCGCATTCTCCACGCCGTGGACAACATGTCCCATCCGAGGTATCGGGGTGTTCTCACCGGCCGCAAGGGTCTCTTCGTCCGGCTTGTGGAGCATTTCTTGGCCCATGAGGCCCCGGGGGCTCACATTGCTTTCATCTACGGCTACCCCGGGGAAAGACATTACCGCCTGGGGCACCTCATGCTCGGCTATGAACCCTTGCCCCGGTCCTTGGTCCCCTTGCAGTTCAGTTCCGGCAGGACACCGAAGAAAGCCTTCCCATGGTGGCGTATCGCCCGGGAAATCCCCACCGAGGAGGACCTCCACACCCTTTGCGGCTTGGCCGGCAAGGCTTTCCCTTTTTCGGTGCGTCGCGATGCGGCCTATTTTCGCTGGCGTTTTCTCCACCATCCACGGGGAGGCTACCATGTTTGGACCTGCCGGCGGCTTTGGCAACGCCGCCTGCGCGGCTATGTGGTCTGGAAAATCACGGACCGGCAGGCCACCCTTGTGGACATTTTCTGGGATGGGACAGACGACGTGGCCATGGCGCTGGTTCATCGGAGCTGCACGGACTTGATGTCCGAAGGCACGGTGGCTTTCGAAGCCTGGGTTCCCCAGCACGCTCGTCTTGAAGAGTTGTTTTTGGGTCTCGGGTTCCGGCCCGCTCAAGAAGCGCTGAAAATCGTTCCAGCCTACGTCCAGCGGCCGCTGTCACCGATTCTCTCCCCCCGTGAAGCGGCCCGCCACTTTTACAGCACCATGGCGGATGCGGACCTTTTTTGACAATAGACTGAATCCCCGCGATCCCTGCCGTGGCTCTCTGCTTTGCCGTCATGATTGGGAACCGATGCCCGCCTTGGGGAACGGCAGTTCATCCTGCCTATCCAACGCGGTGCTTCGGATCATGGCCCCGCCCGGTAACGGGGGCGACCACGGCGGGCACCCCGACGGACAAAGGACCCCCCGATGGGGCTAGCGCGTAATGATTAAACTCAATTCGTGGAACGAGACGGCGTGGGCTGAAGCCGTGTGAAAATGCGACGGGCCGCTCTGCCGCACAAAGAGGATCCGATGATCTCTGCCAGACCCTCCGTGATCAACGCCATCTTGCGCCAAACGAATGGGGCGCGCCATCCCAAGGTTCAAGAAGAATGCGGAAAAAAAGGCTTCAAGAGGGACCGGCCGAAACGCATCACTTCCCGAAGGGGCCGGGTGATTCTCCAAAATCTGGAATTGTAAATCTCCCGAAGGAGCGCCTCCGCCGATTGTGCGCGCTGCTCCAGTTCGGCCAGCCGCCTGTGCGCTTCATCGAGCCCATGCGTCAGTTCCTCCTGGGCCTTGGCCCTTTCGGCGATCTCCTGCTGGAGCGCCTGCACGAGCTGTTCCAAGCTGGCTTTTCCGCTTGTCAGCGCGTCCACCTGTTCGCTAAGGGCTTTCTGAAGGCTTTCTTTCGCCTGGATTTCGGCGCGGGCCTGGTCTCTTTCCGCCCGAAGGTGATCCATAAGCTGGGAAAGCACATAGAGGGATTCATCAATGGAGGGGATGCCGAGCCGTTCCACCCATTTGGCGATCACGCGGGCTCTATGGACACGGTAGTAGTCTTCCTGGCGCTGCCGGGAAAGACCCGAGGTTCCCAAGCCGTATCGGTAGACTGCCGAAATGCCCGGGACATGACAAAAATCCCCATGGGCGGCCAGTTGAAGAAAAAAGTCCCAGTCCTCCAAAACCTCCAAAGACTCGTCAAACCGGCACTTTTTTTCGTCCACAAGGCGTCGGTCGAACAGCAGGGCCATGTTCGGGATATAGTTGGCTGCGAGAAGTCGGGCAAAGGACCACGGCTGGTCATACTCCAAAAGAACCCGTCCCGCCTCGTCCACGACGCGAACCCCTGCGTACGCCGCAAGGACCTCACCGTCGGCGGCAGACAGCCGCTCCACCAACCGAGAGATATGGTCCGGCAGCAAAAGATCGTCATCGTCAAGGAACATGAGATAGCGCCCTTGGGCATGGTCCAAACCCACGTTGGCCGCTCGGCTTCGCCCGAGGGGTCCTCGGTCCTCCGTCACAACGACCTTCCACCACGGACGGCACGGGGTCACAGGGCCATGCGGGCCCCCTTTGGCGTTGACCACCACCAACTCGATGTTCGGATAGATCTGATCGGCCAAGGATTGCAGGGCATCCCTCAGACAGGGGCGATCCATGCTGCGGACGATGACACTCACCAAGGGAAGCCCCGAAGCGTCCACCGCAGCGCCGGCCTCCGCCCGTTGGTCCAAAAAGGTTCGATAAATCACACCCAAGCCCTGGTGCAACTGCGATTGTTCCACCACGAAAAAGGCCTCGGCCCATCCACAGTCGGCATCTCCGCCGAACCCCCGGTAGCGGTTCAGACCCAAGATGCGCTCACGATAGGCGTTCAAAGCTTCTTGCGAGGCAAAGCACCGCATGGCCTGATCTTTGGCCTCGATGGTGCTGGAAATATCCACAAGCCAGTTCGGCACCAGAGGTGCGCTGACCTCATAGAAGACCAAGGTCCGATTACCCTGGCTGCGACGAACCGCTTCCGCAACAGCCAAGCTCAAGGCCTGATGGTCCGGGTGTCTTTCCGAAAGGGAAGGAACGAAAATCCAGTCGGCCTCGGTGGTCTCGAGAAACCCTTGGATCCGCTGAACCAAACCTTCCCCGTAACGGAGCTGCCGGTCCTGAAGATCCCAGAAGACAGGCGGACCGTATCCGAGGATGTTCGCCGCGCGGCGGGATTCCTCCTTGCGAATCAGGGGATCGGCGGCCTCGCCGCCCGGGGTGCAGACGACGACCGTGATGGGCACATTCCGGCGGGCCCAGAGGCACAGCGTTCCGCCGCATCCATAGACTTCGTCGTCGGGATGTGGAGCAAAAACGAGAACCCTTCGGGCACGAGGAAGGGATTGGGTGGGACGGGGCGTATGCTGATCTTCCCCGATCCGATCTGTCGGTGCGGGCAAAGTCTCTCTCCGATACCGTATCACCCGAGGATCGCCCCTTCAGGGGGAATCATTGACTTCCGGCATATGGACGGAATCACCCCGCCCGTGGGGGTGGGCCGCTTCCGGGACGACCACCCCGGCGGAACGAACCTCTGGGTGCGGTGACGTTCTGGTGGAGGAAACGGCGTCCTCACCGTCCACCTGTTTCCTGCCGTAACCATCCCCGGCGGCTCGTTTTCTTGGCCTCCATCATGACCGAAGAGGGCCTCACGAGACAAAACGGTCCGCTCCGTAAAAATCCCCCAGGGCGGGGAGCCGCGGCTACGTGTCGCCCAACGGCTCCCTCACGGCCGCCTCGGGTGCCGGAGGACCGACATAGATTGTGCCGTATCGGGTCTTTTCAGGAGCCAAGGTCCCTCCGGCGGCTGTGACATACAAGGACCCGTCGACTCGGCTCCGGATGACTTCGCGCCCCGTTAACGTGGCCACAAAATTGTCCATGAGGCGTCCGGCGGCATGCTGAATGGCTTGGGATGTCAAGGTGTCCACGTCCTTGTCGCCGAAAAAGGTTTTCGGGGTCACCTTGATCTCGGCTCGATTGGACCACACGATGTAGCCGGTGCGCACATCCTGAGCAATGACACGCAGCTGGACGATCACGCTGTCTACGCGCCCACCCTTGTGGGCGAGGAAAGCCAGTCCGGCTCCTGTGGCTCCCCAAATCGCCGCGTTCCACTCGGCAAAATCCTCTTCGCTCACCACTTGTCCCCCAAAGCGCGGGTGCCCGGTGACCTTTTTGTCGTCATCCTTGAGCGGCCAGTTGTCCGGGGCAATGGCCGCCCCCAAGAGGCCGCCGATGGCCATTTTGTCGATCATTTCATAGGCATCGCTCTGGGCCACCCCGAATACCGTGCGCTGACCGACCTTGAACAGGAACGGCAAAATCCCCGTTTGGAACGGGTTGAAACTGTCCTCTTGGCCGGATTTGAACATCACGATCCGGCCCCGAAACACGTAATCCGCCGCAAAATACCGCCCCAGTTCCCGTACCGCCTTCGTGTCGAGAATCATGCGTTTCTCGTCCTCCCAATAGCCCCGGCCGCTCTCCGTCTTTTGAGAGGACTTGCCGGCACTCGTGAGATACAAGGCCCGAAACAATTCCGCTTTCATCCCCGGGGACCATTCCTTGGCCAGCTCCCGTTCGAGAACCTCCATATCCGGCGTGTGGGGCCCTTGCGGGGACGCCTCTTTGATGAACCCTTTTTCCAAGAGGTAGGCGACCACGTCTTCATAAACAGCGGCGCTGAAACCGTAGCGGTTCAGTTCATCACTGAGCGCTTCGTTGACGAGGACGTTCCGGAGCCAGTATTCATACAGGGAATCGTCGGTGGTGTAATCGGAAAACGGCATGACCACGACCCGCTGAGCCGCTCCCGCCGCCGATTGCCGGATCACCGGCGCCACATTTTCCACCACCGTGGTGCCGCATCCCGCACTCAGGGCCATCAGGGCACAGATCAGAAAAATTTTCGATCTCATGGTATCCCCCCTTGATCGCAAGGCATTTCGGCACCGTTCAGGGAACAATCGCCCAACGGCTCGCCTCAAATTTCTCCCAGGCCGACCACCGACCGTCGTAGGCAAATCGCCAACGGCCGCTCATTTTGTCCGCCGTCATCCTTTCGATCTCATACTGATATTGCACACCTTTTTCGACAAAATCCATCACATAGAGCTGCTGCACTCCGTCCCCGGGTCGGCAGGTCACGGCCGATCCGTCCCATGTGCCCGTATAAATCGGCGTCCCCGGCTGACGTTTGAGCACCAAAGGTCGCTCCGGTCCATAAGAATACTGCGCCCCTTGGTATGTTTCCGTCACAAGCCACGTTCCTTCCACCGTGCGCACATTGATCTGGACCTTTTGCACTTCCCGTGTGGACGAGAGATCCGAACCCACACGGACACTCACATGGATTCTTCCGAAAAGGCCGAGCAGCTGTAAAGGTCCGATAGGGATGTAGGGCACCGGCCCGGCGGCGTAATACCATTGATCCGCGCCGGGCAGGGGCACACCGTTCACCAAGACATCCGTGATCCCTCCCGGGCAATGGGCCGATAAGGCATAGACGCGGCCCGGAATGGCGTCCGGCACTGCAGCCAGCACGTAGACCTTCTCGTCCAAACTGCACATTTCGTCCAGAGTTCCGGGAAAGCCATCGGGATCGATCCAGAGACCTCCTGCCGTTTGGCAGCTCAGCGCCGATGGATAGCGCACCACCGTTTGTGGAGCACTCAGGAGCATTTCAAACCACGCCGTATCCACCGCTTCCACCAAAACATATCCAGGGCTGGACTGGAGCACCAGGTTCGGCGGTATCGGAGGCGTGACGGGTTCGCCCGGCCTGCGGATGTCCACCACCACCGGCACCACGCGCAGCGCCGTTCCGCTCAGGTTGGAAACCTTGACACTCCCTTCCCAGCGGCCGTAACCATACCCGTTCAACACCGAAAGATCCAACCGCACGCTCACCCGGGTGCCGACGCCCGAGCCGGTCAGGGTGCCGGCGGCGTCATCCAGATTTGTCAGGACAAGATAAGGAACGTCGGTCCAGACGATCCAGCCGTCGTTTTGGGAGGCCACATTCAGGACTTCTTCGCTCGCCGTCTCGAGAAAACCTTCCGCAGACTTTTGCAGACTCCAATAGAGGTACGACGGGTATACGGACAATGTCTCGTTGGAAACCACCACAACGCGAAGCCGCACCGACACCTGGACCGGTTCGGGATTCAAACTGGAGCGAAAAACAATCGCGCCCTCCACCGTGTTGACCGATGACGTCAAAGGCACGAGTCGTGGATCCACGGTGAGGGTCACCGTGGTGTTACCGCGCCCGAAGGCCGGATCCACTCGAAGCCACGGAACCAAAGCCTCCGCCGACCAGTCGTATTCGTTCCATGTGGGATCGGCGTTGCGGACCTGGAGCGGAAAGACCTGGGGGGAGAGATTGTTGGTGGTGAATTCCACATCCAGCGCCGAAGGCGACACGGTCAGCAGATTCCCGATCACCCGCTCCACGGTGAACGTCACGATGACCGTTCCCGAGCCGGTGATTTGGTCACCCGTGACCGTGGGTGTGGACGTGGTAATGGTCACGGTGCCCAAAAATTCCCCCACCATTTTTTCCGAAATGGTCACACTCACCGTGGCGGTGCCGGGCACTTTCCCCGTGGTGGGACTGATCTGGAGCCATGGCTGATCGCTGGCGGCGGAAAAGGTCGTCTCCTTGCCCTCCGCAGGCGTCGGACCACCACTGATGGACACCGAAAAGCTAGAGGGACCGAACTTTTCACCGGGCAACAGGCGGATGGTCCCCAGATCCACAAAATTGGGGGAGATCGTCAGGCCCACCCCGGTCGTCCGCGTGACCGTCAAGGTCACAGGAATTTTGGCAACGCCTGTGCCGGTGCCGTCCTCTTTCACACCGGTCACCGTGATTTCGGCCGAATATGTGCCTGTGACCATGGTGGCCGATACGGTAACCTTGGCCGTGATGACACCGGGTATGCCGCCGTTGGTGGGATCCAGGACCAGCCATGGTGCATTGCCGGACGCCACATATTTTGTTGTCCCATTGTCTGTGCCGACGACCGAAATGCTGAATTGGAGCGGACCCAACGTTTGGCCGGGCCCGAGGATATACGGACCCAACGACACGTTTTGGGGTTCCACGGAAACGCCCGCCCACGCCCCGCAGCTCAAGAAAGCCGCCACGAAGAAAAAGAGCAGCGCCGTCACCCCCCGCCATTCTCGTGTCCCCCAGTGACCCATGGCTTTCCTCCCTTGTTTTCCCTCGGGTCGAGGTCAAGGCCGTCACGCGCTCGGCGAAACCGCCTCCCGCCGATTACGGACTCTGTTTTTCCACCAGATCGCGAAGTTTCTGAACCTTCCCGTAAAACTCTTCCGTGACCATATCCGCTTCCGCCCGGCTTCGAACCACCTTCGGCGTAATGAGAATAATCAGCTCGGATTTGGCGTTGTCTTTGCTCTTTGCGCCGAAGAGGTATTTCAACACGGGCATATCGCGCAACCCAGGCACCCCGGAACGGCTCAGGGCATCTCGGTTCCGCATCAGACCGCCGATCACGATCATCTGACCATCATGGACGACCAGGGACGTTTCGGCTCTGCGGCTCACAATGGAGGTGGTTTTCAGCTCCACGTCCCGTTCTCCTCTTTCGCTGACTTCCTGAGAAATATCAAGTCGAACCAGCCCCTTGGAGCTGATGTGGGGGGTGACTTTGAGAATAATGCCGGTTTTGCGATACTGGATAGTCCGCGTTGTTGCCGTGAGCTCCTGACTGGTCGTTTCCCCCGTGACCAACGGCACTTCTTCGGCCACCTCGATGTAGGCTTCTTTATGATCGCTGGCCATGATGTTGGGAGAGGACAAGATATTGACTTCGGAGTCCTTCCCCAAGGCGTAAATAAGGCCTCTGAGGAATTCCGTTCCGTCGAGCACGGCCGCCGTGAACCCACTGCCGGCCCCTAAGGCCTGCGGGGCCTTGCGCGTGCCGTCCAGAATCCATTGACCGGTGTATTTGTCCCAATGGCCCTGGAGGAACCATTCGATGCCGTATTCCACAGAACCCGAAAGGCTGATCTCGGCGATAATCACGCTGATCAACACTTGGCGCGGAATAATATCCAGCTTTTGTAAAACGCTCAGGATTTCCTGATAGTCCCTTTCCGTGGCTCGAATAATCACGGCGTTGGTGGTGGGATCGGCCACCAGGGACACCTCGTCCGTGAGCTTTCCTCCTATGGCGGTGGGAGCCGTCGGGGTACTCCCGGAAGTTCGGGATCCCAACGTCGTGGCCGATGTTCCCGACCCCAAGGATGTGGTCGGAGTGGGTGAGGTTCCAGTAGTTGTGGACGGGGTCACCACGCTTTTCATTCGGGATTCGTCTCGTTGGCGAAGGCTCGTCGTGGCGATCCCATAGATGTGGCCGATGAGATTGGCCAAATCTTCCGCCGAGCCGTTTTCCACGAAATACACATGGACGCTTTGCCCGCCGCCGCCCGGTTGGTCAATAAACGGGATCCACCTCTGGACGTGATCCAGGACCGAGGGCAGTCGGGAGGCCGCCATGACCGCATTCAAACTTTTGATGGGAAACAGCTGAAAAGCCCCCGCTTCGGCGCCCTGGCGCACGTAGAGGCCTTGAGCGCTGAGGATTTTGCCGAGTTCTTCCACCACCTGTTCCGCTTTGGCATGTTTCAGGGGGTAGATTTTCCATGAGACCTCACGAATGTAATCCACATCCATGGCCGCCAGGAGGCCCACGACCCGATCGATGGTGGCCGGGGTGTCCGTGAGGATGAGGGTGTTGCCGGCCGTCTCCGGCACCACCACCGCCCCGGGCGACATAAACGGACGCACGTTGTTGGCCGCCGTGGTCGCGTCCAGGTACAAAAGGCGCACCATGCGCGTGACCTCTGCCAGAGCCTCTCCCGGCTCGCCGGGTTCCAAACCACGGGCGAGGCCCGCGCTCTGATCCTTGCGAACCACCTTGATCATCCGGCCCGGGCCGGGAACGAGAGCCAACCCGCTCACTTGGAGCACGTCACTGAGAACATTTATAAATTCGGCACGAGAATAATTTCCCTTGAGCCGAAAAGTGACTTTCGCCTGCAGACTCGGATCGGCAATGTACGGGGTGTGGAAGAGTTGATAGAGCGTTGCGTCCAACACCTGATAGATGTCGGCAGCATCGAAAGCCAAATCCAACGCGATTTTTTCTTCCTCGGGCACTTCGGGCTTCGCCGCCCCCCCGGGGCGCACCCCTGTGGCCGGACCGCGGCGGGGCGGGCTTGCCGTATATGACAGAGGCCGCCGGGCGGCGTTCTTGTCCCCGTCAGCGCCCTCGGGCGACCGAACGGTAATGGCTCCCCCCGTGGGGCTCCCGGTGTCGTCGGCCACCGTCGTTTTCACGGTGGGCTGCGGAACAGCCGCGCTGGACACCGGAGGCGAAGGCGACGGGCGTGTGTGCATTTTTGAAGAAGAACACGCGGTCAGGCTGAGACCTACAGCGATGACGGTCAGCACGACCCACGCGCTCGTTCTCCGGCAACCGCGGCGCCGCCCCTCGGGACCCGCGCCTTCTCTCCGGCCGCCCATCCCGCAGACCGCCCCTCCGACCTCTCGCCCCACCTCAGTGCCCCACCTCTTCTCAATTGCGTGTCGAAACATATCTCTTGAGCGTCTCCACATCCACAAAAAGAGTTCCCACACGGAGGGTGACAAGAAGCGGCACCCCTTGCGCCCCTCGATAAACAATGGAAAGGCTTTCCACACGCACCAATTTTTCTTCGGATTCCAAAAACCGCAGCACCGCCGCCAACCCCTCAGGGGTCACGTTCAACCGGAACTCCGTGACCGCCATGGGGATGCCTTCCCACGACGATGGACCCAAAACACTGTAGGATTGAACGGTCACCCCGCTTTTCTCAAAAACCTCTTGGAGGATCTGCTGCATCTTGGCACCGGCTTCTTCCAGGCTGCGGGCCGGCAACAACATCCGCTCGATCCGGGCCACATCCTGTTCCACCAACCCGCCCCGGGCCAAATCCTCCTGAAGCTTGACCAGATGCCGCCTCAAGGCGGACTCCTTCGTGCGCAACGCCTCCAGCTGTGTCTGTAACGCCGCCTTCTCGGCCGCCACCGGCACGTAGTCCACCCACATCCAAAGAACAAAAGCCGTGCCGGCGAGAACGGCGATCACACCCCATGAACGCCACTTTTTTCCCCAAAAAAACCTCATTTTTTCAACTCAATGACCAGCTGAAAATTTTCTTTCCCATCGGGGCGACGATTCACGGCGCCGCGAATCTGCACATCCTTGACAAAAGGGGAGGTCCGTATCGCCTCCAAGAATTTGAGGGAATCCGGGCTTACCATCTGGAGCACAAATTGCGTCTGGTCGTAGCGCACATTGGACACCCACGTCCCTTCGGGGCTTCGAGTCGCCAGATCGTTGAAAAAAGAATAAAAATTCGGCCTCTGCCCCACGAAACCTTCCGCTCCGGCGAGCAATGTGCGCACCCTTTGCATCTCTTCAACGTTTTTCTTCAACGGCTCCAACTCTCGTTCCAACCCGTGGATCGTCGTCTTCGTCCTCTCGATCCTGTTCTGCAGTTTATGGACCTTGCGCTCGGTATCGGCGGTGAGGATCCAGCCCGTGAGCAACAGGACCAGCATGCCCGGAAGGACCACCTTGGCGGGGTGAAAGATGCGGACATGCGGAGGACTTCCGTTGAGGCAAAAGTCAAACCGGCCGTCCACAGCCACCGCCGCCGCCAACACCGCACGATTGTCCAAGGGATGGGGCCAGCCCACCCATGGACCTCGAGGCGGCGGCAGGGAAAGCCCGTGGGCGGCGTCGGGAGAAAAAACGCGGTCCGGAGGAATTCCGGCGTGATGAAGGTGCCCCTTGAGTTCTTGCAGCGACAAAGGCTCCCCGCCGTCTTGGGACACCAGCCACGCATGCACCCGGCCGAGGGAATCCGCAATGACCGCTTCCACCCATTCGCCATGGGACCACACCACGGCCATGGGCGGCTCCATGCCAAGGCGGCGGAGCCATGACATCCAGCCGAAGGAGACCGGAAAGAGTCCCCCAAGCTCCTGCCCATGCCCTGTTTCCGTCATCACCGCGAGAATTGCTTCCAGGTTCTTTTTGGGCGTGTACACCACCGTCGCTTGAACGGACGCATCGCGGAGTCGATGGAGCCGCACATCCAGAAAAACTTCGTTTAATGGCAGGTGACAATGGACCGCCGAGGCGTTCCGCACGGCTTCCAAGGCGTCTTCCAGCGCCATGGGGGGAAGAAACACCTCTCGAACGAACACCTTGTCCCGCGGCAATCCGATGAGAATCGCCCGATCCCGGCGTGGCGGCAGATCACGCAGGAATTCTTCCAGCCCCCGGAGGCCCGGGCTGGTGATTTTTTTCTCCAGGACGGACCCGCCGGCGACCGACACGGGACGCCACCGGCCCCACCGCCTCACCACGCAGAACGTCTCCACGCTTTCCTCGGAAAAGGAAACAGCCACCAGCTCTCGAGGGCCACGCCGCAACATGGAAAGCATCGTTTTCAAAACCAACCCCCGGCGTCCCCGTCAGAACACGCCCACATACCCACGGCACCGGTCCAAAAGCGCCCACGTCGCTTGAGATTCCGCAAAGACCACGAGCTCCACATCATAGCCCTGATCCGATCTGGGAAAAAGAAAAGTCAGACGCGTTCCCGCCCCTCCCACGGCCGAGACGCTTCCCGCAAGACTTCTGGGAACCTGTTCCAGGTTCGTCACCCCTTCTCGATCCGCCGCCTCCCTCGCCGCCTCTTCCCACGGACGACCCCACAATATTTCGGGTGTCACCCCTACGACGAGACGGAGTTCACAGAGGCTGGTAAAGGGACCGTCGGCCGGAGGCGGGAGCCCGAGGCGCAGATAGTCCTCCGTTTCTGCGCCATGCAGCCTTTTCATCGTGTCCTGGTCTTGCCAATCCAAAACGGCATCCACCACCCGATCCACCTGAATGGGTTCCGCCCCAGGCCCCAAGACACGCTCCACGGCTTCCCGTAACCGAGAAGGGTCCGATTGGTTCAGAGGCACCTTACCCCTTTCCTCTTCGCGACGGACCTGAAAGGACATGCCCCCCAAAGAACAGGTGACCCAACGATTTAACGGGAGCACACCCTGGACTTCCCGGGAATGCAGCGTCAACCGGATCATCGAGTGGATGGCTTCCCGCTTTTGGACCTCATCCCAAACCCAGCGCACCTCAACAGCGCGATACCGGGAAAGCTCCGCGGCCTGCATGGCAAGAAAAGACACCCCTGCCAGAACCCACAGCGTGTAGACCAAAACAGCTCCGGGATCCGCCCGTGTCCATGCCCACCCTCTGTGCCTGAAGAGCCGATGGGACAGCGCCCGAGGCGCTCTTTTCGCCGATTGGATCACGCCCGTCATCGCTGCGATCACCCAACGTCCTTGGAAAGACGCACGCCGCCCACCCGTCCCCCTGGATGCCCCAAGCATACAAAAGGACAAACATCGGGCTCGATGGCCAAGGACGCGCCGCCGAACATCGGCAAAAAACCTTGGGCCCACAGCAGTCCATCCTTCCCGCCTTCATGGGGCTTCCTGAGGGGACGGCGGGGCGCCTCCGTGGAAAACCCTGAGCGCCGACCGTCATCGCATCCACCGCCCATCCTTGCCGCAACGCCGCCGTGAGCGCACATTTTCTCCACAGGTCTATCCCGCCGTTGCCCTGGCCGCGGGATCCTTTCCCTCATCGGTCCGCGCCCTACAATCCCTGGGCCTTCAAGCTCTGGAGTCCAAGAACGAAAGTCCAGGTCCGCCCCAGCGTCCGCCGGCCCTGCGTCACCTCAAGTCTCAGCCGGACACGACGGGGATATTCTTCCGTTCCCTCACAAGGCCATTCGGGTGTCCAGACACCTTCCTCGTTTTCCGCAGGATTTTGTGGACGCGCTTCGTAACTCAGTTCGAAGAGCGACACATGGGGAACTCGGCCCAGAGGTTCCACAGGGGTCTGCAGAAGCTGGAGGATCTGTCGTGTCTCCACGCGTACATCTGCGTCGAACGGGGGTTTCACGCGCCACAGGAGAACCTCGTCGTTGACGGGATCGTGAATGTAGGCCGCGAGATGCACTCCCTGAACGGCCGAACCCTCGGGAGCGTAGCGCGTCCAAAAAGCCACGGCGTTCGGGGCACCGCACAGCGGCAGCGGCCGTGCGCCAACCCCCGTGCCCAAAGGTCGTGTCGCCGCCAGAAACTCCAGATCGCGCTCGAAAGCGGCAGGAAGCGAGGAAAGGATTTCCCATCCTGCCGGATCTTCTCCCAGGCGCCGCCATGCGTCCACACCGCCCCGAAACGCCCATGCCAACACAAGCATCAGAAGGGACGTGAGCGTCATGGCCACGAGGATTTCCATGAGGGTAAAACCGGCCGCGGCGGCGGGCCGCCGCGCCTCGGCGGGCTCGTTTTCCCCTGGGGTCACCTTGTGCTCCCCCATACCCTCACAGGCTCCTCGTTCCGTGATGGAACCGCACCCACTTGGTTCCTTACTTTCCCCGGACAAAAAACTTTCCGGGGGCGATGTCAAGCACAGGAAGAATGGCATCCCTCCGTCAAGCCGTCCGAAGACCCCCGAGGTGTCTCCGGTGTCCACACGCCTTTTCCGTTTCTTTCCGCCTAAAACAGGGCCGGATACCAGCCTGTGATACAGCGTCGCCCCCCCTCGCCGGAAGAACCTCGCACACACACGGTCACCGCCACCATATCCGCCAGCTCCCGCTCCTGGTTCGTCCCTTCCGGAACATACATCACCGGTTCGACGATCGCTTCGAAAACCCAGTCGTCCGTTCCGGGGACCCTTCCGGATCCCCCTCGGCGTTCCAGCACCCCTCGGATAAAACCCGGCTGGTCGACCAGTTCCCGGAGCACGTGCGCCGCATCCATCACCGATTCGGCCTTCGCCCGCAATCGGGTGGACTGAGAAAAGGCCTGGAAGACCACCGCCAGGCAGATGCCGGAAACCGCCAGAGCCACCAGAACTTCCATGAGCGTGAAACCCTTAGGGCTGCGCACGCGGCTCTCCTCCGACACGGTAGCGCACCAAAGTCCCGGTCACGGCGTCGATCTGCAGGCGCGCCACCACCCTGTTGTCCCGGCTCACCTTCAACCGAGCTCCGGTGGCGCTGCCGTCTGCATAAAAAAACACACAGGCCTGACCCTGTGCGTTTTGCAGCACCCCTTCCGCCTCGATGTGCACGTCTTCGGGAATCCGGGTGAACGCTTCGGGCTCGCCGGACACATATACCCGCCTGAGCCCGGGATCCAGGCATAGACGTGCCGGCACCCCATCATTCATGGCTCTCACCTTGGCCGCCCGAGCCAAGCGAGCCAATTCCAAGGCAAACCGCCGGGTCGGGTCGCCCGCCACGCCGCGCCCTACCCCCACGACGGTCAAAGCCACCCCGATGCTGACAATGACCAGCACGACCAACAGTTCAAAGAGCGTAAACCCACGGGAACCATGTTCCACGGTGTTTGTTCCCCCATGTCGGGCCACGGCCGGTCTAAAACGAAATCTCTTGAATACCCATGACCGCCACGAGCATGGAAATGACCATCGCCCCGATGAGAACCCCCATGCCCACAATGATGACCGGTTCCAGCAGGCCCAGATAGGCGCGGGTTTTCACCTGCACCACACCGTCCAGATCGTCGGCGGCGGACAGGAGCATCTCTCCCAACCGCCCCGTTTCTTCGCCGATGGCCGAAAGGTGCACTAATCGTGCCGGAAACACCTGGGTTTCCATGAGAAGCGCGCTCATGGGTTTGCCCTGCTGCACTTTTTGATAGACCACGGTCAGGGCGTCCTGCAGGACCCGATTGCGGACGACGTCTCGGGCCACGGCGAGGGCCTTGAGGAGCGGGACGCCGCTCATCAGCAAGGTTCCCAGAGTGCGGGCCCATCGGCCCAGTTCCACATCGCGGATCAATGGCCCGAGCACGGGCAGGCGAAGGAGCCACCGGTCGCCCGTCACCCGATAGGCCGGCCGCGTGAGCAGAGCCCTCGCGGCCAGTCCGGCCGCCGCGCACCCGATGAGTCCCATCCACCACGTTTTTCGAAAGACGGCACTGACCCCCATGAGGGCTCGGGTCGCCCAAGGCACATTGGCGCCCAAATCCTGGAAAACCACGGCAAACTTTGGAATGACAAACCCTAAGATGGCGGCTGCGGACCCCATGCCCATGACGAGCAACAGCATGGGATAGAGGGAGGACGTGAGGATGAATTTGCGGATTTCTTCGCTGCGCGTCAGAAAGTTCCCGAGCTTTTCCAAAACTTCGTCGAGAACACCGCCCACCTCGCCGGCTCGGATCATGCTTACCGTCAATTCCCCGAACTCCGGCGCCCGCTGGGCCACCGCCTCGGAAAGGCTGGCCCCTGCCCGGACCGCTTCTCTGATCTCCGAGGCCAACCGCCGCACTACCTGAAACCGGGTGGAATCCGCCATGATCCGCAAGGCTCGATCCACCGGAACGCCCGCCTTGAGCAGCTGGGCCAACTCGGTGATGAATTCGCGCCGTTGCGTCGCGCCGATGCGCCGACCGGCCCGGGGCCAGAGGCGCCGAGGCGGTGCCGGCCCGTCCAACCAGCGCACCACATACAGGCCTTTGGCCTGGAGGGAAACCACCAGGGACGCTTGGTCGAGAGCCTCCTCCGAACCATTCACCCGCCGTCCCGTGCGATCCACCGCCTGAAAAAAAAACCGCGGCATCAGCGCGTCACCCTCAGGACTTCTTCCAGTGTCGTCACCCCCATGCGCACTTTTTCCAAGCCCGCTTGACGGAGTGTACGCATCCCCAGCGCCGTGGCCGTGCGCACCAAGGCCGTCCGGTCGGAGCCTTTGAGGATTTCGCGCACCACGGCGTCGCACATGGGAAGGAATTCAAAGATGCCGATGCGTCCGCGGTAGCCCGTGCCGGCACATTCAGGGCAGCCGGAACCCTTGAAATATCGAGACGGCACGGCTTCCACCGGCACCTGAAATTCATCGGCAAGATTGCGCCGTTCCGTCTCTCCAAGGGCGATCTCGTGGATGCACGCGCGGCACACGCGGCGAACCAACCTTTGGGCCAGCACGGCCACCACCGCCGACGTGATCATGAACGGCTCCACCCCCATGTCTTCCAGTCGAGTGATGGCTCCGGCGGCATCGTTGGTGTGCAATGTGGAAAAGACCATATGACCGGTCAAAGCCGCCTGGATGGCAATCTCCGCCGTCTCCAAATCCCGAACCTCGCCCACCAGCATGACGTCCGGGTCCTGCCGGAGGAAAGAGCGTAAACAGTGGGCGAAGGTCAAGCCGATCTTGGGCTGAACCTGGACCTGATTGATCCCGTCGAGCTGGTATTCCACGGGATCTTCCACCGTGACGATTTTGCGGTCAGGCGTGTTGATATACTGGAGGGCCGCATAGAGGGTGGTGGTTTTCCCGGAACCCGTGGGACCGGTCACCAGGACGATGCCGTAGGGGAGCGTCACCGTGCGTTTGAACTGCTCCAACAAATCCTCGGGAAATCCCAGTTTGTCCAAATCCAGAAGGATGTCTTCCTTCTGGAGCAGCCGCAAAACCAAACTTTCCCCGAAGATGGTCGGGAGGCTGGAGACGCGGATATCGATGTCTTTTTTGGCCAGTTTGAACTTGATGCGCCCGTCTTGGGGCAGACGCATCTCGGCGATGTTCATGCGGGCCATGAGTTTGATTCGGGACGCAATGGCCGCCTGAAATCTTTTGGGAATATCCTCTTGATCGTGCAAGACACCGTCAATCCGATAGCGCACCTTCACCACATGCCGGGTCGGTTCCACATGAATATCGGATGCACCGGATTCCACCGCCCGATTGATGATGCGATTCACCAAGCGTACAATAGGCGCTTCGGACGCCATGTCTCGAAGCTGTTCGGGGTTATCCCAAAGGCTTTCGTCCAGGTCGGCCGTCGCCTCCCCTTCTTCCTCGGCCTCCTCCAGGTCCACATCCGCTTCGTACCATTGATACAAAAACCGAAGGATCACCCCGGCGTCGGCTCGATACACCCGCAGCGGCTTGCCGTAGGCATTCCGAACGGCCTCCCGAGCCGCCCAATCCCATGGATCGGCCATGGCCACCTTCACATGATCCGCCGATTCCTCAAAAGGCACGACGCCGTAGTGTTTCATGTACGCCAAAGGCAAGGGATTCAACGACGGGGGTGCATCCGGGAAATCCGTCTCTTCCGCCACAGGCACCGTCGGCTCGGCCTCAGGGAGCGGAGGCTCATCGGGCCCGATCCCGGTCGTCTGTCGGAATTTCTCCGAAAGTCCAGGCCATTTCGCCAGCAGTTCTCGCCAGGAAAGCATCCTCACGGTTCAACCGTCACTCTCTTCGTTGTGAAGACTGTCCAGAAAAATGGGCCCCCTCCGGAAATGAGGGATCGGTGTTCTCCCCCCTCCGTCCTATGTCCCAACCGTTTCGTGCCCTTCCACGGCCCGGCGATGGGCGAGATCCTCCGCGCCGGGACGCTTTCCCGCCACGGGGCGGCTTCCGGCTCGCCGGCACCCCCGATAACAGCGCGGAACGCGTCCCGCCGATCTCAAAGCTTCCGACGGCGCCCTAGTAAATCGGCGGCCATGCCGTCACGATTTTGCCGTTTTCGAGCAAAAGCACCGCCGCGCCGAACAAGTCCGTGCTGGCGCAGTAGATATCATAAAGTTCGTCACCAAAGCCATTCTGATCTAACGGGAGAATTTTCTTTTCAAAAAATCTCAGGGTATACACCTTCTGAGTCTGCTCCTGGGAATATGTGGTGAACCAACATGAGACGCTGATCGTAAAGTTGTTGAAATTGGAGATGATCAAAATGTTGTCCCACTGATAAGGACTCCATTCAGGCACAATGGGAAACCAGATCTGGTTGACCAGCTGGGCCGAAGATCCCGTGGCCTGTTCGTACTGGCTTTGAAAATGCTGCGGAATGCGGCTCTCGCCTGCCTGGCAATATCCCGCCGCCGCAAACACACTCAGGGCCGCCAAGACCACGATCATTTTTTTCATGGGTCGCTCCTTCCTTGGGATCGTTTCATAAAGAATCTTTGTCCCTGTTGGTCCGTCGCTTTCCCCGTCATTGCCGGAGGCCTTGTCTTTCATGGGCTCTTCTCGCCTATGGCGTCGGCTGTAACTTTGGCCAGACCTACGGCGTCCTCGGCGTCTCCAGGAGCCCGTCTCGTCGTCCGAAGACCGGACGGTGCCTTGTGGTCCCGCCCGGCGCATGCCGGCGGGCCAGGGGTCGAGCCCCCCGAAAAATACAGGCCTCCTCCTTTGTCCGCTGCTTGTTCGGCCCCCCTTTCTGCCTTTTCAGGCGTCGCCGTCAAACCGCTGCATCGTCCCAGCCTTTCGTCGGACGGCACACCCTTTCACGGACCCTTTGGAGGCTTGCCGTATTGTTCCAGGAGCTTTTCCAGGCTGGGTTCTTCCACAACCACATACCATCGGCCCTTTTTCCACACCCACGATGTCCTCACCGTGGATTGGATCTGTTGTTCCGAAGGGCCCAGCAAAGGGTGGCGGAGAAGGGACGTGACCGCCGTGTGGACCGAAGCCGTGGAGTCCCGAATGTCCACGCCTTGAATAGACCACGAAAGAATGCGCGAGGTCGGATTCCGTTTCCCCATGCGCTCGATGGTCTCGGCACGGGCCTCGCGTAGTTCGGGATCCACAAGATCCCGCAGCGCCTCGGCATCCTCCATCTGCTGCGCGCGCCAGTAGGCTTCGACCCGCTGTCGAAGAGAGCTCTCGGCATCGGCCGGAGACCCCCCGGAAAGGGATGCGCACGAAGCGGTCAGAACGGCCAAGATTGCTGGAAGAATCAGGAACGACTGCGCACGGAACAATCGGTGCCGGAACTCACCTCGCCACAACATGGGGCATGACCTCGATGTGAGAAAAATCGTCCGTGATGCTCACAACCGCAGAGCCCACCGAGCTCTCTGCAGAAACCTCCACCATGAGCGAAGGCGGCGGCTGCGTGGGCACCATCTCCTCGATCCACAGAAACCTTTTCTCAAAGCCTGAGAGAAAAATGTATTTCCACGTCACCTCCCCGGAAGTGGACTCGATGAGCGCCACGGTGACGAAGGTTCCTTCCGGGAGGGGGTTGGAGAGGATCAACACGGGCTTATCGTCCGCATGGGCTTTCACTTCGGCGAATCGGAACTTCAGTCCCGGAGGCCCCCCGGCCACATTAAAAAGAACCGGCGGACTGACGCCTTCCGAGGTTTCCACAGAGACGGGGCCGCTCACCGCCCCTTTGGGCACACGGACGGTGATCTTCTCATCTGTCCATTGCACCACCTCTCCGGCCACGTTTCCTGAGAACCGGACCACGCCGGGCGTGCTGGAAAAGGACGCCCCGTAGAGCGTGATCACCGCCCCCTGAGGCGCCGTAACGGGGACCACACGGTAGATGTACGGTCCGGCGATGGTCTCCCTCAGGGCCCTATCCACATTCAGCCGCCCCCCCGTCATCACCTTAAGGGGCGTGTCCGGCACATCCACCGTGCGCAACAGCCGCTCTTTCAGTTTCGGCGGCTTCAAAGTCGGGTGAACACTCAAAACCATCGCTGCGGCTCCGCTGACCACGGCCGTGGCCGCCGACGTGCCGGACCCCGTCTCGTAGGCGTTGCCGGGAGCCGCCCCGAGGATGTCGGTCCCAGGTGCGGCCAGATGGACGCTTCCGATGCCGTAGTTGCTGAAGGTCGCCAACAGGTCGGACTCATCGGACGCCGCCACGGCCACAAGGTTGGGTAACTCGTATCCTGCGGGATACATTGGGTAAATATCGTTATTGAAACGATTGTTGCCGGCCGCCGCAATGAAAAACATGTCCGTGCTGGACGCGATGGCGTCCTTTTCCGCCTGAGAGTAACTATAACTGCCGAAGCTCAGGTTCATCACACGCACCCCGCGGGATCGGGCAAACTCCACGGCCTCCAAAAAATCCGCCACCGTCCCTCCCGAGGCTCCGAGAAACTTGATCGCCATGATCGACGCCCGCCACGTCACCCCCGCCATGCCCACGCCGTTGTTGCCGAGAGCCGCCGCCACACTACTGACGAACGTCCCATGCCCTTCATCGTCCCGGACGTCCCCTGAGCTTTCGATGACGTTGATTCCGTAGCAATTGTCCACGTAACCGTCGGCATCGTTGTCGACGAAATCTCCGCAGATTTCCCCGGGATTCTTCCACACGTTCGCACTTAAGTCTTGATGGTTCCTGTCGATCCCCGTATCCACCATGGCCAGCAGTGTGCCGGCGTCGCCCGTGGTGAGCGACCAGGCCTCAGGCATGTGGATTTTCTCCAAAGCCCATTGCTCGGAATAGCGGGGATCGTTGGGAACCACCGAGAGCCGTTCCCGCCGATAATTGGGTTCGGCATACAACACCGCCGGATGGCGCCGAACGGCTTTGAGGACGGCTTCGGGGGAACGGCCCGGCAACACGTGAGCCCGAAAGACCCTGGCCGAAGGATACCACCGTCCCAGACGGACTCCCAAGGATTCCAGACTCTGCTGCTGATCACGATCAAAGATGACCCCGTCCTGGACGTCGTGGACCCCCTTGTGATCGTGAAATCGAATGAGGATCTCTTGGAAGTCCGCCGACAGCGCCCCTAAGGGCGACAAGATGACGGCCGCCCACATCACCACACAGACAATCGTCGTTCGGTTGTTCACGGCTTTTCCTTTTGTGAGAGGACCCCATGGAGTTCATTGTTTCCGGGAAGCGTAGAGCGTTTTTCCCCAGAAATCAAGCCATGTCCCGGCAAGGGGGACTCCGCCGCGCGTCCGCACGGAAAGCAGCACCCCCCTGGGTCCGGCCTGTTGGCAACCGCCTGAGAGCGCCGACTCCTCCAGTCTCTCGCCACTGATCTTCCACACCTTGTACCGACTCCACACAAGTCCGTCAATCCCGGATCCCGCTCGGAAAAGGACCGGCCGCCGGCCCGCCGCGGTGGCTTTCTCCTTGACCTTCTTCCCCACTCTTTTTAGCATGGCAGCTTCCATCGGCAGCGATCCCATGCACCGACTCCTTTTCGGAGGACGACATGAGTCACCCAAAGGCCCTCATTACGGGAATCACCGGACAAGATGCCGCTTATCTTGCCAAGTTTCTTTTGGAACGCGGCTACGACGTCGTCGGCTGTTACCGCCGCACCGCCTCCTCCAACATGTGGCGGCTCGAAGAAATGGGCATCCTGAACCGGATCGAGTTGGTCCCCATGGATCTTTTGGAGCTGACGAACATCGTCCGGGTGGTCCAAAAGGTCCGTCCGACGGAAATTTACAACTTGGCGGCTCAAAGCTTCGTTGGGATCTCTTTTGAACAGTCGGTCTACACCAGCCAAGTCAATGCCATCGGAGTGTGTTATCTCTTGGAAGCCATCCGGACCACGGACCTTTCCATCCGGTTCTACCAGGCGTCCACGTCGGAAATGTTCGGCAAGGTCCGGGAAACGCCGCAAAACGAAAACACCCCGTTTCATCCGCGCAGCCCCTATGCGGTCGCCAAGGTTTACGGGCATTACATGACCGTAAATTACCGGGAGGCTTACGGGCTCCACGCCTCCTGCGGCATTTTGTTCAACCATGAATCCCCGTTGCGGGGTCGGGAATTCGTCACTCGCAAAATTACCGCTTCATTGGCCAAAATCTATTACGGGCAACAGGATGTTCTGGAGCTGGGCAACTTGGACGCCGCCCGGGATTGGGGCTATGCGGGCGATTATGTGCGCGGCATGTACCTCATGCTCCAACAGCCGCGCGGGGACGACTACGTATTGGCCACCGGAGAAACCCACACGGTGCGGGAGTTTTGCGAAAAATCGGCCCGATGCGTCGGCTTTGACATCCAATGGGAAGGGGAAGGGGTGGAGACCCGAGGCATCGACCGACGTTCCGGAAAAACCCTCATTCGCGTCCATCCGGATTATTTCCGCCCGGCTGAAGTGGATCACCTGTGCGGCGATGCAACCAAGGCCCACCGGATCCTCGGATGGCGGCCGCAAGTGACCTTTGACGAACTGGTGGAACGGATGGTTCGGGCCGATATGGATCGAGCGGCCAGAGGGGTTTTACAAGCCTTGCGGTTTTAGCCGGCCGCTCGTGCCGACGTCCGCACCCGCCTCTCTTCATGGGCACGCCAAGATGCCCATGGAACGGCGGCACGCCAGCGGTCCCTGCGCACCTTCACGGAGGCATCTTCTTTGATCGAAACGCGGATTCCTGAAATCGATCTGGAAACCCTCGTCAAGCATGTCCGAGAAGAGCTCCGTCGTCTCCACGAGACGCCCCCAGAGGGGGACGCTTCCGGCCCCAAGGCAGACCCTGCCGAAAGTCCCCCTGTGGAAACCCAAGTCTTCTCTACAGCCTGTCCTACAACCGAGGTGTCCTCTCCGGCGTTGTCGGACGACCTGCCCCAAACGCCGCCCGGAGCCGTTGTGGACTTTCGAGATCTGGACGCCCATTGGGCCGGGCGTTTTGTGGATCTCGCCTATCGGACGGTGTTGGGTCGAGCTCCGGACCCGGAAGGGCTGGCTTATAGATTGGAGGCCCTGTGCACCGGCCGTCTCACCAAAGCGGAAGTGGTGGCTCGTTTGCGGTGGAGCCCCGAAGGACGCACTCACGGTGTGCGTATCCAAGGATTATTGCCGGCTTTGGCACGGGCGGCGCTTCGCAAAATCCCCATCTTCGGCCGCATCCTGCGCCATCTGGATGCCCTCACCCATCGCACCACCCGACAGCTGGAGGAATTTTCCGCGCAGATGCAATCCTTCTGCGCGAGACAAAACACCATCGTCCAGACCCAGAGTGTCGTCACGGCCCACCTTCAGGACGTGGTGCATCCCCGTTTGGAAGCCCTCCAAAACGCCCTGGAAACCCAAAGTGCCCTCACAGCTCAACTCCAGGACGTGGTCCACCCCCGCCTGGAAGCCCTCAAAAATGCCGTGGACGCCCTGCGCGCGGAACTCCTGCCGCCGGTGGAATCCCTCCAAAGGAACCTCCAGGATCTCCTGAGCAAGGATCCCATCGGCCACCTGCAAAACCATGCCCGAGCCATCGCCCAGGTGAGGGAGGCGCTGGCCGATCACCAAAGGCGCTTGGCGTCCTGGGCGGAACGCTGGAGCGCCCCTCATGGCGCTCTTTCGGTGACCGAAGCAACGCCGAGGACTCCCGCGGACTCAGCCCAGGCGACACCCGACGAGACCCCCGAAGACACCGCCCTCCCCCTTCAGGCACGGGCCCGCGACGTCCAAGAGCGGCTTTTCGACGCGTTCTACACTTCCCTGGAACAAGCGTTCCGCGGAGATTCCAAAGACATTGAAAACCGGCTTCGATTCTACCTGCCTTATCTTCAAAAGCTCCCGCTGGATCTCGCGCCGCTCCCTGTGGTGGACGCCGGGTGCGGCCGCGGCGAATGGCTCGAACTGCTTCGGGCCGAAGGTTACGAGGCTTTGGGGGTGGACACGAACCGCCTCATGGTGGCTCGGTGCCGGGAAAAAGGCCTCAACGCCGTCGAAGCCGACGCCATCCGCCTCCTCAAAGAACTTCCCCCGGGCGGCACGGGGGCGGTGACGGCTTTTCAGCTCATCGAGCACCTGGAGCTGGAAGATCTCATTCGCTTCGTGGACGCGGCCTATGAATGTCTCGTGCCCGGAGGGATGCTGCTCTGCGAAACCCCCAATCCGGAAAATCTCATCGTGTCTTCGTACTCTTTTTATCTCGACCCCACGCATCGGCGCCCCATTCCGCCGCCCGTGGCCGTTTTTCTTTTGGAATCCGCAGGCTTCTGTGATGTCGCCATCGTTCGGCCTCCCCGCGTCCGCCCCCCGGAAAGCCAGGAAATGCACGGTATCCCCCCGCTTCTCCAAAAACTGCTTTTCGCGGAAGAAGATTACGCCGTCATCGGGTACAAACCCCCGTGCCGGCATGCGCTCTGAGGGACACTGTCGGGCCGACGCCCCGGTGGGTGAGCTTCTCGCTTTTCGCGGCACCGCCGGATCCGCCGGCACATCGGCATCCCGCAGCAAGGCACGGACACCTCGCCCGTGACCCGGCACATCCGAGGGCCTTTGGTCATTTTGCGCAGGGGACGAACCTCGCCCCTCCCGGTCCCGAGGAACCGCCCACGCCCACGGCGCACACCTCGCACCTCCGCAGATCAGGGCGCGGCGCATCTTTCAGCGTGCCGATACCGGCAGCTAGGCCGGCAAGGATTGCCAAAACTCAAGAGCGTTATCCACGGCCTTTTGCGCTTTGGCTTGCGCCTCCGCCTGTGCTTCCGGGCTCAAGGCATTCCAGTAGCTCTTGGCGCGAACGGCGGCCTGCTGCGCCACGGCGCTCGCCTGAATGCGCATTTGTTCCTGGACCGTCTCGTCCAAAGACTGCCACAAGGCGACGGCAGCTCCCAGAATGGTTCTCCCTGTGGCCAAAATTTCCGACTTTGTCGGGCCCTGGGCCGTGGACACGTCCTCGGAAGTCTCGACGGTTGTGGATTCGACGGCGCTCTCTTCTTCCAAAACCGTTTCAAAAGATTCCGAAGATGTTTCGGCAGGAGCCGCCGTGGACACGGCGGTCGAAGAATCATAGGTTCCGGTGAGAATCTGTTCCCACAGATGGATCAATTCTTCAGGGCTGGTAATAATCATGATGACACCTCCCCATGGACGATGTGGCCTGGGGATCGGCCCTTCTCGGCACCTTTCCCCATACTTCCCGTAGTCGGCTTGCGCCGGTCGGATGTATGGCAACTCTCGTGCCTCAATCCCCATGAACGCCGCCGTGTCCGTTCCGTCCGAAAAACCCTTGAAGAAACGCTGGTATTCCCCCATCCCCGGCACGCCCTTCACGGGGCACTGCAGGAGGATTTTTCCATCACAAGGCAAAAAATTCCGGCCCGCTTCGCACCTGAATCCCCCCACCCCCATGGGCCGCGGATGCCCGACCCCGTCCTTAGGCCGCCGTCCGGCAAAATCTTGCACCAGGGCATGCCTTCCCGCTATAGTGCGCCTGAAAACGCCCGACGCAAGGATGGCCGCCCTCGTCGGCATAAGGGAAATGGGGGAAGTTGTGTCGGGCATCCCGTCAAAAAAGGAAACCTGTGGCCACGGCTTCATGGTGTTCCACAAAACGAAAAAACCAACCGTGTGAGGACGGCAGAGAAACCGCGCACTCTCATGAATCCCGCAATGACATCGGCCTCCGAGCTGCGCCAAGATTCCCTTCCCGGGGCTTCCCCTTACGACGACACAACGGCCCTCCGTTATCGGGACACGGCCCTGCTCCTTGCCCCGATGCCTGCATCGGCGTGGTCGGACGGGGTCCAGGAGCTCGTGTCCTCGGTGTCCGCCGGCGTCGCCACGGCTCTGGGGCTCCCGTGTCCGGTGGTGATTTTGGCTGACGGTCTCAAAAGTCCCGGGCCGGTTTCTCCGGTCGGCGAGGGCCCGACGGCTCATCCTTCCAATGGCGACGCTCATACAACCCGTGGGGCACCCTCTCCCGGCGGATTTTTCCCCAACGGCCGTCTCCGGGGGCAGGCATCGCCGGAAAAAGGGATCGTCGTCCACCCCACCCCTGCCGAAGCGGCCGCCCTGTTCCGATGCGCCCATGCCTTTCTCGCGCTCTGGCCCTCGCCCTACCTTGAAACCTGGCTCATGCAGGCCGCGTTGTTTCAAGTGCCCGTCCTCACGGGCCCGAAAACCCCCGAAGCCGTCCGTGGACTGCTCGGGGATGCGGAAGTGCATCTCCAGACCGGCGAGCCTTTGGATACGCTGGCGATTCTGCGGGTGTTTCTTTCGGACCGATCCCTGCGTCGCCGGACCGCCGAAGCGCAACTCCGGCGTTTCCAGCACCTGCACAACCACACTTCCCCAATGTGCCTCGATTATCTTGTGGACGGTCCCTTTGAGACGAGCTACAGTTTGGCGCTGGTCAATCGAGAAGGCGCCCGCGCTCTGGAACGGCGCCATCCGGGACGGGTGGGGCTGGATTTCTTGGGCCGTCCTGAAGCGCATCCCCGGCTCACTCCAGGGGGGCTCGATCGCCACCCGGACCTCGCGGACCTTTTTCATCGAGGGCACACCGCGCCGGCCGCCCGGGTCGTTCTGTGGAACTCTTATCCCCCTTATGTCGCCGGCCGCCCCGGGTTGGTGAACGTTCTCCATAGCTACGGATGGGAAGAAACCGTCTATCCCCAGGAGTACATCGCCCGATTTGCCCGCTGCCTGGACGGCGTGACGGTCATGTCCCGGGCCGTTCGAAAAATCCTCATCGACAACGGCCTGCCCTTGCCGATCCGGGTGAGCGGCCTTGGGGTCGACCATATCACGCGCACCTCCCCCATCCCCTATGACGGGGATCTGGGCCGGGGTTTTCGTTTTCTTTACATCTCGTCGGGATTTCCGCGAAAAGGCGTGGACATCCTCCTCCACGCCTACGGCAAGGCTTTCACCGGCGCCGACGACGTGACCTTGGTCATCAAGACCTTCCCCAACCCCCACAATCGGGTCCACGACTGGGTTCGGGCGTTTCGGGAACGGCACCCCGACCCGCCGCGGGTCATTGTCATTGACGCCGATCTTCCCGACGGGATGATCCGGGACCTTTACCGCCGATGCCATGCCTTTGTGGCACCCACCCGAGGGGAAGGCTTCGGGCTGCCCATGGCGGAAGCCATGCTGGAGGGGCTGCCGGTCATCGTCACGGACGGAAGCGGTCAAGCCGATTTTTGCACGCCGCGCACGGCGTGGTGTGTCCCGGCCCGCTGGACCTACGCCGCCTCGCACCTCAGTCGCCCCGGGTCTCTCTGGCTGGAGCCGGACCCTGACAGCCTTGCGGAAACCATGCGCACTGTGGCCGCCGCCGGTCCGGAGGCGGTCCGGGCGCGTTGCGAGGCGGCCCGACAGTTCGTGACCCGTCACATGACCTGGGATGCTTGGGCCCGCCGGACGGAACAGGCCGTCGAAGTTTTTCAGCGGCCTCAGCCCTGGCGCCATCGTCCCATTCCGCTGGTGTGGGTGTCCACCTGGGGCGGCCGCTGCGGCATCGCCCGGTATTCGCAATACCTTTTGACGCCCATGCTCTCTCGCCCCGGAGCCGTCAAGGCCACCGTCCTCGCCCCGTCGTGGGAATCACCCCTGGTCCCCGACCCCCCTTTCGTCCGCCGGTGTCCCCAAGGCCCGGAAGTGGTGGACAGCGTCCTTGCGGGAGCGGAAGACACGGGGGCCGCCGTCGCCGTCATCCAATATCATCCGGCGTTCTACGACGCAGACCGCCTGTTGGCCCTGGTGGACGCGCTTTCTCGTCGGGGAATCCTCGTCTGGGTCACCTTCCACGCCGTGCACTACGTGGCGGAGGTGCTCCGCGGCGGCGCCGACGTCCTGAAAAAAGCCGCCCGACTGGCCGTGCATACGGTGGACGACGTCAATTTCTTTCGCGAGGCGGGTCTCGACGACAACACCGTCTTGTGGCCTCACGGCCTGCCTTTGGTCCCTCGGCAGTCCGTGGAAGCCGCCAAACGGCGCTTCGGTTTGGAACGGTTCACCGTGCTGGCCACTTTCGGCTTCCTCATGCCCCACAAGGGTGTGTTGGAACTGCTCCAAGCTTTCCAAAAACTCCTGGCGCGCTTTTTCGATCTCTTTTTGGTGTTGGCCACCGCCCGATACCCCACGGACGATTCGGCGCGCCATGCCGAAGAAGTCCGGCAGGCCATCCATCGCATGGGTTTAGAGCGGCGCGTTCTTTTTCTCGAGGATTTTCTGGAGGAAGAAGCGGCATTGGCCCTTTTGCAGGCGGCGGATCTCGTGGTGTACCCGTATCAGTACACGGGGGAATCGTCCAGTGCGGCCGTGCGGTTCGGGATCGCCGCCGGCCGTCCGACAGCCTGCACACCGCTGCGCATCTTTGACGATGTGGCCCCGGTGGTCCATACGCTTCCGGGAACCGACCCCACGGCGTTGGCCCAAGGCATCGGGGAGCTTCTGGCCGATGCCGAAAAGAGAGCCTCCCGTGAGGAAGCCCAGCAGCGCTGGATCGTCCACAACGCCTGGCCTGCCCTGGCGGACAGGATGGAGCGGGTGCTCCGGGCCCTGCTGGTGAATGCGTCCGTATCGGATGAGGAGATCTTCAACGACGATCTCCCGCCCCCGGGCGCCTGACGGGGTGGAACGCCCGGCGGAACTATGGGGTCGACGTACAGTCCGCCGCCTCCATCCGGAGGCGAGTATCCACCCGCTTTGACGATGCCTTCGGCTCCGTCGCGGCCGCCCGGCACTCGGGTCGCCCCCGCACCCCCAGCCGGCCGACCTCGACGATCCGGTCTGTCAATAGATTTGCCAAGTGGGTCCCGGACGGCCCCCCAACAAGGTATCCACCTGGGCCATGGCCTCGGACACGGTGGCCGGATCCGCCGTGACATCGACCAAAACGGCCATGGCGTAGCCTCGTAAGGTATCGTTCCAGACCAATCCCTTCTGCGCCACCCGGTCGGCAAAGTATTGGCCCACATCCACCTTGTTGCGGATCACGGCCCAGTCCGATCCGTGATCTTGCATAGCGGCGTTGATGAGATGGGCGATGACCTGCCCGGGTGTCGCCAGACCGGTACTCAGCGCCGACACCCAATAGTCCAGGCCCGCCGGATCCGGCTCCCGGTTGAGCAAATGGAGGTACACATCCCGCACGAAAGCCCGACGATCGGCGTCCGTCGCGGCTTGCGGGTTATTGAAATACGGATAGAGCGCTTTGGCCTCGGCGGAAAGGGCGAAGTTTTCGGCGACACCCACGGCGGTCAACACACCCGTATTGATCAAATCCAGACAGTACGCTCGACCTTCAGGATCGGGACACCGCCCCCAATAGGCCACATAAAACGAGGCCACCCATCCGATGGCGTTGAGCCCGTCGGTGCCGGGGTACGGGGCATTCACCGCGGGCGGGCACACCGAAACGCCCGTCTTACGGCCGAAATCCTGCGTCCAATAGTGCTGGTAGGTGGTCGGCGGAGCGTAGGCATAGCCCACGCCGATGTCGCAAAACGTGCTGCTGAGGATGTTCGCGCGATGTCCGGGGCTGTTCATCCACGCTTGCATGGCGGCTTCCGGTGTGCTGTATCCCGCCGCAATGTTTTCCCCACAGGCGTTCCACGGGTAGCCGGCCGCCGTGATGCGGTCGCCGGGGGTGCGTCCGTCCAGGCTCGTATGGCTGAAATAATCCTGAGTCGCCATGTCGTCGGAATGGGCCCGGGCGGCCGCAAAGAGCCGATCGTCCCACGCAAGATCATAGAGCTTGTTGATCCGCCGTTCCATGTTGACCAACGCCGCCGTCTGCCATTCGAAATAGATGGGCGTCATCTGAGTGGTCGTTGCGGCGAGCGGCACCGCGGGCGAAAGCTCCCGGACCACGTGGACCGATCCGGCGACGGGGCGGATGTGAAAGACTCTTCCGGAAACCCGGACCGAACCGGCCAGTGTCTCCGGTCCCACGGCCAAAACCCCGTCCATCTGGGAATGTTCGGGATCTTCGACGAAGAGGAGCCGGCTGCCCAGAGGATCCGGGGCGACCGATTTCACCCGAGCCGAAAGGGCCGTGTCCTCGAAGAGAGGGAGAAAAAACTCCTCCCCAGGCTGCAGCGCGCCCACATCCGGATTGAAAACCACGAGGCGCTGGCGGACCACCATGTCCGCATTCGCTTGAGGCAGGGCCACATCATGCCCGAAGTACGGAAACAAGGCCTGTGGGGGAACGACGGCGGCCGAGGCAACCGTCCACAAGGCAACCATCGCCGTCACGATCGCAGACACCATCCTCCTTTTCATGGATCCATCGTCTCCTGTGTTCCGAGGGTTCCTGAGTTCACGGGCCCCCTTCCCACCACCGATGCAGGGTCACATGGGTGCTCACCACGCGAAACCCGGTCCGGTTGTGCCAGTTGAGCGACACCTGGTTTCTCAAAGACAAGCCCGATTCCACAATATGGAAGCCTTCCTTCCGGAAGTGCTCGAAAAGGGCGTGATAAAATCGTGTGCCGAGACCCCGACCGCGTGCCTCCGGATCCAACAACCCCATGTTGAGCGACGCGGAACGCAGCCCCAGCGTGTGCCGCCAATCTTCGTCCCGATACACCATGAAGGCGGCCGGACGACCGTCCTGATCCATGACCAGGACCTTCCGGCCGGGGTCGGCAAAAGCGGATTGGATCCATTTGAAATAGAGGGATTCCGCTTTCGCCGGGTCCACGAAGGGGTCGGCGTGAAACCTGTGGGTCGTGAACGCCCCGTGGGCGTATCGGCACATATACTCCTGATCTTCCGGCCGGGCGTGGCGAAGGGCGGCGACGGGTTCGGCGGCCGGAGGCACGCGATCCAGATCCACCACATTGTAAATGTAGCTTTCGATGTAACGAAATCCGGCGGCTTCCAGGGCATGAATCACGGGAAGCTGCCGGCTGGACAGGCGCATGGACGCAAAACGGACCGCACGGCTGCGGCACCAGTCCAGAAAGGCTTCCAGCAGACGCTCCGCCACGGCCCGATCCCGGGGGTAGCCTTCTTCGGCGGTGAGGATCGTCTCGATGACCGCCACGCCGTAGCCGAAATGCTCCCGGTCCCAGGCGCTGTCCCGGGCGATGAGCACCCCGCGCAGCCAGTCCGCCGGTCCGAGGCTGAAGACCGTCGCGTCGTCCCGGGCGAGGAGCCCTTCGAGGAGCACGCGTTCATGGGCGCGGCTGCGCTCCGGAGGAATCCGCGGATTTTCCAAGTACCGTCCGTAACGATACACGGACATCAAACGATCCAGTTCGGCCGCGTCCGGGCGTTCTCCCAGGCGCACATCCTCGGCCATGGTTTCCCTCCTCATGACGGCCGGGATCCGGCGGCCTCACGGTGATGCCGCTCCTATCCGCACACCAGTAAACCCTGTTGGGGCGACCCCCCGTGGTCGCCCGTAACCCACGCGCCACAGACCCACACCCACGCAAAACCCCACGGACCCTCCCCATTTCGGGCAGGCACAGGCGCCGCCGGCACGGTGCCGTCGCCCACGGGCGGCCCATCTCGGGCAGGCCCAGCCGCCTGCCCCTACAAGGCCCGTTGTCGAGGGGATGTCCCCGGGCGGGTAGGGGCCTGCCCCTACGGCGTCCTTAACCGCGGTTCGCTATCCATTTAAACCCATGTCCACGAAACAATGACGGCCGGGATCCGGCGGCCTGACGGTGACGCCGGTCCTGTCCGCACACCAGTAAACCCTGTAGGGGCGACCCCCCGTGGTCGCCCGTAACCCACGTGCCCCAGACCCACGCGCGCCCCAAACCTTATGGGCCGTCCCCATCTCGGGCAGGCACAGGCGCCGCCGCCCACGGGGCGCCCATCTCGGGCAGGCACAGGGGCCTGCCCCTACAAGGTGCGTTGCCGGGGGGGTGTCCCCGGGCGGGTACGGAGGCCTGCCCCTACGGCGTCCTTAACCGCGGTTCACTATCCATTCAAACCCGTGTCCACGAAACAACAACGGCCGGGATCCGGCAGCCTGACGTTGACGCCGCTCCCATCCGCAGTCCAATAAACCCTGTAGGGGCGACCCCCCGTGGTCGCCCGTAACCCACGCGCCCCAGACCCACGCGCGCCCCAAACCTTATGGGCCGTCCCCATTTCGGGCAGGCACAGGGGCCTGTGCCCGCACGGTGCCGTCGCCCACGGGCGGCCCATCTCGGGCAGGCACAGGGGCCTGCCCCTACAAGGCCCGTTGCCGAGGGGATGTCCCCGGGCGGGTAGGGGCTTGCCCAAACACGGGGTCCATGCCCGTGGGTCTGCATCCATCCAAACCCATGTCCATGCAACAATAAAGGCCGGGACCCGGCGGCCTCACGGTGACGCCGCTTCCATCCGCAGTCCAATAAACCCTGTAGGGGCGACCCCCCGTGGTCGCCCGTAACCCACGTGCCCCAGACCCACACCCACGCAAAACCCCACGGACCCTCCCCATTTCGGGCAGGCACAAGGCCCTGTGCCGGCACGCGGCCGTCGCCCACGGGCGGCCCATTTCGGGCAGGCACAGGGGCCTGCCCCTACAGGTGCGTTGCCGGGGGTGGGCACGGATGCAGGGCGGGTACCCGTTGAGGACCTCAAGGCAAGATCCCCCCCGCCTCCAATCCCACGGGGTTCTTCCGAGCACGTTCCATGCCAAGAACCCCGGACGGTGAGGTCCCCTCCATGCCGGGCTTCGGACTAATCGGATCCGAAATGAATGGTGCCGCCCTCATTGAGGAAACTCAGGTCGAGCTCCCCGCTTTCGGTGACAGGCAGGGACTCTTTGACGCCGGCCCTCGCATGGGCCTCGGCGAGCCTGCCCAAGGTGGGCAAGTGCTGCATGGACAGGAGCTGGCAGAACGCCGCTGCCAACGCCCCGGCCTGATGCAGGCGGTACAGCGCGTCCCGGTCGAGGCTGTGGAGTTTCGCCTCGTCAATGCGATAGAGCCCCTCCACCGCCCGGTCGCCCTGCCCATCCTTGACCACAATGGACCAAGGCACGATGAGTCCTTCCGCATGGAGCGCCGCGCACATCCTTCGGGTCGCGACCTCGTTGGTCCGCACCTGGTGCAAAAAGGCGAGAGTCTTCTGGACGGCCGGGGTGGGTTCGCCCGTGTCGTCAAAGAACGGTTCGCCGGGCCCGGCATCCACCAGCCCGCTTTCCATATCCACGCACAGCGCCATTGCGCCGTCGTGGGTATCGGCCACCGCAAAGGGATAACCTCGGTAGGCGGCCGGAATGTACGGGCCGATCCAGTTCCCGTCGGCGGTGACAAAGAGGTTCCGCCCGGGCTGGAACCCCAAAACGGCCACACAAATCACGTCTT
Organism: Desulfosoma profundi; assembly: GCF_055387865.1. Lineage (NCBI taxonomy): Bacteria > Pseudomonadati > Thermodesulfobacteriota > Syntrophobacteria > Syntrophobacterales > Syntrophobacteraceae > Desulfosoma > Desulfosoma profundi. The sequence goes on from NZ_AP042420.1 coordinate 1,143,153, forward strand.
GGCCTTGCAGGAAAAAGGCCAGGGGCAGACTCATGCACGCGCGGGGCAGTTCCTGCGCGACAACGGGGACCACGGTATCCCGGGCCGCAAAATGGTACTTCTCCACACGCCTCCAGCGAAGGTTGACAAAATGGGTCTTAGTGATGGCTTGGAATTTCGGCATTTCTGCACTCCACGGTTTTTGTCCGCCCGCGCGCCACCGGGCCGGCGGCTGTTCTGGCCCCCCCTCGAGCCGCACTTTCACCCCTGCCGCACACTGCGGCGCGGAAAGCGCCCGCCCAGCATCCCCGTGTGAAGTCTTTCAGGCAATCCCCAACGCCTGCAGGACCCTCAGCGGCTTTTCCGCAAAGGCCGCGGCCTGAGCCGTGAGTTCCGCGAGGTTTTCTTCGGGGGTCTCCAGGGTTTTGCCCTCCTTGACGAGGCGCTGCCCTTGAGCCGCAAGCAGATTCCAGACCTCCCGGGCCCAGTCCTGGGGCTCCTTGTGGCCTTGACTCCGCGCCTGCAGGAAGAGCTGGTGGAAGCGCGGGACGGCAATCCCGCCGCCGGTCACGGGACTGGCCAGGTAACCCAGTTCGTGTCGTGTCCGCGCGAGCTGCATGAGGTGCCTGTTGAGCCGGTCGGTCCGTTTTTTCACCTTCTGGATAGTGGCCTCATCCTGGGCCGGGGCGACGGCGCCGCTCCCCATGAGCACTGTGACGGCTTGGACGAGTTGGGCGAAGGTGACGGCCCGGGCCGCCTCGGTGCCGCCTCTGAGTGTGCGTTCGATTTCGCCGACCGTTTTCGGCTTATGGTCCGCCAGGACGTCGAGGATTGGGCCATAGACGGTTTCCTGCAGTGTGGCCTCTCCCAAGGACCCCGTCACCTTGAGGCTCACGTCCGCGCGGGGTTGGATCAGGATGACCCGTTCATGGCGCAGGACCTCGGCCTGTTCCAGGACGGAAAGCCTGCGGGGGCCTTTCATCCAGTAATCCCGCCGAAATTGCTGATGCACGCAAAAGTCGCGCACCAGTTGCCGAAAAATCGTATCGGGGATGTCGTTCAGGAGTTTTTGTTGGTCCAGAGTGAGGTGGATAGCGTCGACGGCATCCAGCAGGTGGGCCGAACACGCAAAGCTCAGTTTGGCCGCCGCAAGCCACTCTCCCATGTCCCGGACACTCATGGGGTGCCAGTCCCGATTGAAGAATTCGTGGGCAAGGTAGTGGCGGTTTTGTTCTTTCATCTTCTTGAGGCGTTCCACAACCGGGGGGTTTGCGCGGGCGAACAAGGGATTCAGCGAAAAGAGCTGTTCGGCGAAGGCGAGGGCGCCGTCGATCCGGCGCACAATCCCCGCACCCTTCGCCCCCAGGAGCTCGGCGTGGGCCGTCAGCAGCTCGCGCAGGGGCACGAATGCCGCCCAGCCGGGGTGCGTATTGTAGCTGATGTAGAGCACCCCGCCCACCTTGAGTTTCCGCTGGACGAAATCCACGATGACCCGGCGGTTTTCGTCGGAAATCCAACTCCAAATCCCATGAAGGCCGATGTAGTCGAAGTCCGGCACGTCCTCACGGGCGCAAAAATCTGCGAAGGCCTGGTCGAAAAGGTGGGCGCCGGAGCCTGCCACTTGGGCCAGTTCCTGGGCGAAAGCCGCCTGGCTCGGGTTGAAGTCGGTGCCCCACCAGGAAACGGTCGATGCGGCCGCATGGAGATTGATGCTCATGCCTTGGCCGAACCCCAGTTCACAGGCGGTGGTCACGGGCGGCGGGACGAACCCGGCGAAAAGAAGGGCCGGTCGAATCCGCAGGGGGTTGAGTTCCGTATAATAGCCGTAGGTGTAGGTGATGTCGGCGACATAGCCGGCGGTCCAGTCGTTCATACCATCCCCCCTCCAGCGAGGAGTCTTTTGGTGTGCGTTCGGTGACACCGAGCTAGCACGGGAGCCTTGAACTTGTCAAATCATCCTCTGTATGCTATCGGGGCACCTGTCGAATTTTTCCGTTCCAGGGGCAGGGGCGCCTTTTTCGGGAGCGCAATCCACGCCGCCGGGCCGTTCATGTTCGGGCGGATTCAGCACCCGGGAATCCGTTGCCCATGAAACAACGTCGGGCGGGATGTCGCCGGTGCATGGTTATGGCCCATGACGTCCGGGAATCCGTGGACCCTGTAGGGGCGTCCCCCCGTGGCCGCCCGTCCACCGGCCGGTCCGGATCGCACCTGCCCCGCCCATTTCTGGCTGGCGCGTGGGTGTCTTCCGCGCCGGCGCGGGGCCTGCACCAATGGGTTGATTCCCTGGTTGTGGCCCGCATGGCGGGCAGGCACGGGGGCCTGCCCCTACAGGTGCGTGCCGTGGGTCGGCATATCATCAAACCCGTGTCCATGACACAGTGACCGCCGGGATGCCGGCGTTCAACGGTCAGGGCACATGACCTCCGGGAATCCGTGGACCATGAAACAACGTCGGGCGGGATACCGCCGGTGCACGGTTGTGGCCCATGACGTCCGGGAATCCGTTGACCCTGTAGGGGCGGCCCCCCGTGGCCGTCCGCAAGCCGGGCGGTTCGGATCGCACGGAGCCCGCTTATTCCGGGCAGGCACTGGGGACATGTTCCGTGCCCACGCGAGATCCTGCACCAATGGGCCCATTCCCGCCCGGCGGCCCGCATTGCGGGCAGGCACAGGGGCCTGCCCCTACAGGATCAATCCCGGGGGGCGGCATCCATTCAAACGCGTGTCAATGAAACAATCACGGCCGTGATGCGTAGGCTTCACGGCGATGGCCCATGACGTCCGGGAATCCGTTGACCCTGTAGGGGCGGCCCCCCGTGGCCGCCCGCAGGCCGGCCGGTCCGGATCGCGCGCACCCCGGCCATTGCGGGTGCGCCCTGGCGACGCCTTCCGCAGAGGCGCGGGATTCTTGACCGATGGGCCCATTCTCTGGTTGTGGCCCGCATTGCGGGCAGGCACAGGAGCCTGCCCCTACAGGATCAATCCCGGGGGGCGGCATCCATTCAAACGCGTGTCAATGAAACAATCACGGCCGTGATGCGTAGGCTTCACGGCGATGGCCCATGACGTCCGGGAATCCGTGGACCCTGTAGGGGCGGCCCCCCGTGGCCGCCCGTAGGCCGACCGGTTCGGATCGCGCACACCCCGCCCATTGCGGGTGCGCCCTGGCGACGCCTTCCGCGCAGGCGAGGGGCCTGCACCAATGGGTTGATTCCCTGATTGTGGCCCGCATTGCGGGCAGGCACAGGGGCCTGCCCCTACAGGATCAATCCCGGGGGGCGGCATCCATTCAAACCCGTGTCAATAAAACAATCACGGCCGTGATGCGTAGACTTCACGGCGATGGCCCATGACGTCCGGGAATCCGTGGACCCTGTAGGGGCGGCCCCCCGTGGCCGCCCGTAGGCCGACCGGTTCGGATCGCGCACACCCCGCCCATTGCGGGTGCGCCCTGGCGACGCCTTCCGCGCAGGCGCGGGATTCTTGAGCGATGGGCCCATTCTCTGGTTGTGGCCCGCATTGCGGGCAGGCACAGGGGCCTGCCCCTACAGGATCAATCCCGGGGGGCGGCATCCATTCAAACCCGTGTCAATGAAACAATCACGGCCGTGATGCGTAGACTTCACGGCGATGGCCCATGACGTCCGGGAATCCATTCCCCCTGTAGGGGCGGCCCCCCGTGGCCGCCCGTAGGCCGACCGGTTCGGATCGCGCGCACCCCGCCCATTGCGGGCACGCAATGGGGACATGTTCGGTGCCCACGCGAGATCCTGCACCGATGGGGGCATTCCCGCCCGGCGGCCCGCATTGCGGGCAGGCACAGGGGCCTGCCCCTACACGGTCGTTGGCCCGGGGATCGGCAACAATGTGGGGTGGGCCCGCGGGCTGCAGGTGGGCACGCAGGCTGTGGGGCACACGTGATGGGGTTTTCGTCCATCGGGCTGAACCCCTAGGGGACGTGGGGGGATCGCGATGCGCGCAGCGGTGCCCCACGCAGGACCTTGACGCGACCGGGTATGCCGCGCTCACGATCCCCGGGCCGATAACGCAGCTCGGGATAGACGGCTTCGTGCTGAGGCAGGAGCCTTTGTGCCGCGGCATGGCCGCGCGCCGCGAGCTCAGCCAGCAGTACGCGCTCCATAGCCCGCACCACGGAGACATCGTCACACGCGCGCGGTGCCGCCCGGCGGATGCGCGCGCCGGGCCGCGTACCGCTTGGGGACGTTTCGCCTCTCGGCGAGAATCTCGCCGAGTCCCGTCTGCAGCCCCAACACAAACCGGGACCCCTGCTCGGTCACTCCAATGACAACGAACCCCGTCGAAGTTGACCCCGTCGACGAACAGATACTTTACCGGCTTATTCGACAGGTCCTTGTTTGTCCACTTCTCCACCGCAGCCTGTCGGCATGCTCGGCAAAACACTTTGAACTTCGCCGGCCTCACCAGGTTGTCATCGACGTCATCCGTTCTCAAGCGGCTACGCCACTCCGCCACAATGGCGTGTTCCCCGTTCATGAACGGCAGGTCGAACTCCATCACTGTGTGCCCCGCAGTATCGCGTGCCGCCGCGTTCGGATACACCCGATGCACCGGCATGCCTCGAGCCTGAAAGACCCGCACCATGGTTGGCTCGACCATGCCCTGCACGAACTGCCACGGTCGATTGCCCAATCGTTTCGGCTGCCGGAAAGCTTCGCGCAACTTACGGTCGGTTTTGTGGTTGCTTCCGCGCAGTTCAGGATTCAGCAGGTGAGTCTCTTGTCTGCGCCGGTCAGTCTTCTGGTTCCGGAGGGCAAGTCCGGCCGCCGGCGAGCGGATGTCTTCCCACCCAGAAACTTCGCTGCCCCCGCTCCCGCCGGCTTGTCCGCGGCTACGCCGAACTGCTTCAGGAACTTCGTTGCGCAGCAAAGTAAGTGAAAGTCCGTGGGTGTCCCTTAGCTTGACCAGTTTGAGTCACAGTGAGGTTGTTTCAGTTTGTCTTTCCGGGGATGGGACTACGTGGTATAGTCCGATCATAAATCGAGTTTTCAAAACCCGCCACTTCAGTCGCTGGATGCGGAAGGCTGGGCTGACCGACGAGGCTCTGTGTGATGCCGTGCGCGAGATGCTGCGGGGACTCATCGACGCAGAACTCGGCGGTGGTGTGGTCAAGAAACGGGTGGGGCCTGCGGTCGGGGCAAGCGTGGTGGTGCCAGAACATTGGTGGTCACCAATAAGGATGACTTATGGTTCTTCGTGTTCGGTTTCAAGAAGAACGAACGGGCCGACATTAGTGTGAAAGAAAAAGAAGCGTTGCTAATGATTGCCCAGGATCTGCTTTCCCTCACCGGCATGGAACTCGATGCAGAGGTCGAGGACGAATCCTTGGAGGAGATCTGCCATGAAGGCGAAGACTAAGGCCAAAAGCCGAATCCTGGAGGCTGTGCATGAGACGGCGGCGGATCTGCATCGCCTAGGCTTCATCGACCAGCACAGGATGCGCAAGTATGACGCACTGTGCCTGGAGCCGGTTCCTGAGTATGACAGCGAGAAGATTCGCTCCTTGCGTGAACGCTACCAGTTGAGTCAGAGCACGCTTGCGTCTCTGCTCAATACCAGCCTTTCCGCTGTTCGTCAGTGGGAGCGGGGTAAGAAGCACCCTAGCGGCCCAACGCAGAAGCTGCTCAACCTTCTTGATCGCAAAGGCCTCGAAGCCTTGATCTGAATGGAAAGCGCGACAGCAACGTGTCGCGGTCCATGCGTCTCCAGCCTTAGCCAAGAAGCGATGGCGCTCTTCGGACAATAAATCCAGCGCCGACGACGTTGTCTTGAGCGGCGCGTCGCCTTTCGGCCCCGAAAGTCGCCACAGGTGGGACGGCATGACGACATTTTCCTAATCGAGGGCGAGTCGTTTCTTTCCGCAGCCACGAAATCGGATCCTTTTGTCGAGAAACTCCGTAAAGCCGACGACACGGCGAGCCCGCTCGGAACAACCGATCTTATAGCGCGACGACCCCCGTTTCGCACCGCCTACTGTACCCATTACCCAGCACGCAGAGCTTTACCATCGGGACCCTCCGCTCTCATCGCGCGTCCACAGTTGCCCAAGGCGGGTTTTTTCAGGCCAAGGCTCGAGCTCCTCGACACTCGGTCGTGTAGGACGCCTGCCCGCCACATCTCGGCCGGCCGCCGTAAGCGCCTCACGCTGATTCGTGAGCGCACCAACGTGAACATCAGAACGGGTGATGACGGCGAGTCGAGTGGGCGTAGCGGCTTCTTTGATCAGCTCGGCCCGGCTCGGCGGCATATCAGGGAGCCAGGCCCGGCGCCGGCTCTTCGAAGCAGACCAAGGGCCCCGGGGTCGGGCGCAAAGGATGGCGGGCAGGCACAGGGGCCTGCCCCTACAGGGTCATTGCCCGGGGGTTGGCAACGATCTTCGATGGGCACGCTGCCGATGAGCGACTCCGCATCGGTGTGGTGATGTAAGATTTTTGTGTAAAATCCAAGCAGTAGAAACAATGGCGCTTTTCCGTTAAGAGAGGGTTTTGCCCAAAACAATTTCAAAGAAAGGAAATGCGCCCAATGGGAATCGGGCTCGGTGTCCCCAAGGTGGTCAGCATTTTCAAAAAGGCTCAGCACAACCCGGAGCAGATATTCCGGATGGTTCGGCTGGATGTAAAGGAAAGAGTTGGACGGGATCTTTCCGAGATGATGAATGCCGAGCTCACCCATTTCCTCGCAAGAGAGCCCTACGAGAGGAAAGATGGTGGCGGGGGGAGCCGGGAGCCGCCAACTCCGGAAACGGCTCTGACGAAAGAAAATTGCCTCTCAAGGGGATAGGGGACGTTTTGACCCAGGTCCCTCGGGAGAGAAAAGGAAGAGTTTCCCAAAGGAAAGATCCAGCGCTGCCAGGTTCATGTGGCCTGAACCGTTCCGGCCAAGGTTCCCCAGAAGTTCAAACAAGAGGTGGCAGACGCGATGAAGTCCATCTTTTATGCCTCCTCTCGGGACAAGGCCCGGGAGTTCCTCGAGGAATTCAAGGAAAGATGGGGAAAGCCTATCCCATCCGCGGTGAAATGTCTGGAGAAGAGCCTGGATGCGTGCCTGACCTTCTTCCACTTCCCTGAAGATGAATGGATCTCTCTTCGAACCACCAACATCATCGAGAGGCTCAATAAAGAGTTTCGCAGAACAACCAGGCCGTTGGAGATCATGGCAGGTGAACAGTCCTGCTCCACACTCCCTGCATTCATTGCATTGAAGATGGAGCTCCACTGGAGGTCCAATCCTCTCGGAAAAGTCGCTAAAAATCTGCCACTTTGGAAACAGTCGGAGGGGGAATGAATTTACACAAAGCGGTTGACACTACCGATTTCAGTATTCCCAAATAAAATGAACCCGTCATCAAACCATAGGGAACGAAATATCATTTTAATCTAGTACTTGAAGGTCAGTCCGTGACTTCGATTGTTGAGGTTAGAATCCCGCGTGGCTCAAGTTTGGTCGAGGGCACCGACCCGACTCTTTTGATGCCGTTAGGTTACACGAGAAATATGTGACTTTTTGGCCGGATGTTTTCACGACCAAGGATTTTTTCATCCGCACAAATGGCTCCTTGTCATTTCTTCCATAAAGACCCTGTCCACGCGCACGGCTTAATGGAAAAACCCTGCCCCTCATGAGAGGGACAGGGCTTTATCTGCTCAAGCAGCTACCCCAAAGCAGTAGATCGGCTGGGAGCCAGGTTAGGCAAAGATGAAGTCTGCTGTCGTAAAGGTACTACCTGTGTTGGCAACCAGCAAAATCACACAGTCATCAGCAGCGGACCAGTTACCATCCTTGTTCGCGTCGATGAACACGAATGTGTCGGTACCGTTGTCAGCGTAGCTAATAGCGCGGTTAGCGCCGTTGTTGAAGAAGCCCACCGCGTCCGCTTCAGAAATGGTGAAGGTCGCGTTAGCACCGGCCCCCGTGATCGTCACCTTGCTGGTGTTGTTGATGACAGCCTGAGCTGCAGCACTGAAGGCGAATGCAGAAACATCAATCAGGTCTTCACCATCATTCCAATTACTAACCTTATCAAAGGCGGTTGCGGTCGAGTCCGTCCGCGCTGCAAGCTTGACCGTCATGGCAACGGCGCCAGCACCAAGATCAATGGTGTCAGCACCACCATTACCCTGAACCACGGTACCGGCCAACTGAGTGGCACTTACTTTAAGAGTGTCACCAGCCGAACCACCTTGCAGCAGGAGCACGGTTGCGGCACTCGATGCGTTGGTCATGATGAACTTGTCCGTCATGCCCGAGGCGTCGATATTAGTGGCAGCAACAGCACCCAGCGTGGTCACGGTCAGTTGCTCATCCCCCGTGAACTTGACCGTCGTAGCGTCCGCGAAGGTGGTAGCAGTAATGGTGTGGCCAGTAGTAACACCAGTCGTTGCTTTCGAGTTGATGGTCACCGTCTCGATATCGGCGGCAACCAAGGAGGCAACCGTGATATTACCTGTAGCGCTCGACAGGTTAAAGGTCAGCGTATCTGCGTTCGAGCCAGCTGCACCAGCCCCTTTTTGCTGAATGGTCAGTGCACTCGTCATGGTAGCGTTAATCGCGACTGCGCCAGTGTCGACAAGGTTGTCGATCGTAACGGCGCCACCAAGGTCAGCGGAGACCGCGACACCAGTAATAGTGCTCGACGTGCCACCACCGGTAATAAGGTCCATGTCGTAGGTGCCCACCGCGGCGCCCGCAGCATCGAAGATTTGGAAGTTCTTGAGCTTGGCTCCCGTGGCAGCTGTCAGATCGGCAGCGTCAGTGAAGCCGATGGTGTTGGTCCCGGCTCCGCCATCGATGGAGTCATTGGCATCCAGCCCCGTACCGAGATAGATCTTGTCATTACCGGACCCACCCGTAACGGTGGTCGACTTACCGGCCGCCTGATCTTCCAGGGTAATGGTCAGATTGCCGGTAAAGGCGGATGCATCCACAGTGTAGCTGTTGGTTTCATTGATATCGGTTGCATCAATACGGATGTCCTTATCGCCAGTGAAGACCAGCTTGGTCGCTGCAGCAGCATTCAGGGTGCCGTCAATGCGGCTAGAAGCGGTCTGGCCCTTGATGTTCAGGGTCTCGACGCCGGCGATCGTGACGTCGTCAACCGAGGCACCGTCCAACACCAAAGTGGCAGAGTCGCTGGTACCGGTCACATCGTTCAGCGTGAAGGTGACATCTGCGCGGTTGGCGCCAGCAGCAGAGGTGTCACCGGAAACGATACCCAGTTGAACAGCCTTGCCAAAGCCCGTGAATTCCACGCCGTCGTCAGCACCGCCGTCAGCGTCGGTAACGCGATCGGCCCACACTTCGGTCACGCCAGTTGCATTCACCAGAGAGAGGGTGGTGTCGATGCCGTCATTACCGCTGGTCGGTTCGTTCAGCATGACCTTCTCAACGCTGTTGAGGGTCGGAGCGATGGTGACAGCAGTGCCACCTGCCTGTTGAATTTTAAGGGTATCGGTGCCTGCCCCACCGTTGAGAACATCACCGGTTTCAGCCGCGCCCGGGCCGGCTTGGAATGTGTCGTCACCAGACGTGCCCGTGAAGTTATCGAACGTACCGGTAACGGTGCTCTTAGTGAGCGTGAAGGTTTGGCCGGTCTGCTCTTCGGTTGTCACGGCGGTTTCAATCTGTTGATAGACGTCCGCGAGGGTGCTGTCCTTGGTCACGTTGTTGATGATGGCTTCCACCTCGTCACTCAGCGCCTCGGTCCACGTGATGCTGTTTTCGACGAGGTAGTCCGTGAAATATTCCGCGGCCAGAGCCTTGTTATACAGCGTGGCCCAATCGTCCGCGCTCGCCCCTTCCTGACCGGCAAAAGCGGAATAGATGACGTCCGCAATAAAAGAGCCCGGGTCTGCGGCGCCCGTCTTCAGTTGGTCGATCCAGTACGCTTTTCCCGCAGCATCCGGCGCGCGTTCAAAAAGGTTTTGGTAAATGGCCGTGACAAACTGATCGTACATGGCATCGGAAATCGGGTAGCCGAGGCTATAAGCGTAAAAAAACCCGTAGGCGGCTTGGGCTTCGGCTTGCAGAGCGAAGTTGGAAGCCACACCGGCAAGGTCCAACGCACCGGTTTCGACCTGGTTAAGCCAGTAGGCGACACCTGCGGGATCGCCGGGACGGCCAAAGTATGCCACGTAAAACGCTTCAATCCATTGCTTGTTCGTCAGTTGACTCATCTTTTCCTCCTCGCGTTCATGAAACGAATGTTCGGAAACGCTGCATGCCGGCAAGGCATTTCACGCACCCCATGCCTTGCCCCCCAAATGGTGATCTTCGGGCCGTTTCGTTTACACCCCCTTTCTCGTCAGTTTTATCCGTGGATTTCAACGTACTGAGTCTTCTGCGTAATATGGCCGTTGTGTATAGTTTCTCAATGCTTGTGCCGCACGGACAAAGCCCTGTCAAGTCAAAAATCTCCGCCGCCGCGTGCGGAGCTTGCCGACACCGGTTCATGAGCAAAGCCCGTGCCGAAGTGTCGAACGGTGTTGGAGCACAAGTGAGGGCACGGCGTGGGGGCGTTTCACTCGCGCCAAGTCGTCGCGTTTTGGGGCCGCCGCGAAGAGTGAGCGCCCGGGGTTGTCAAGTGAGGGCGGGCGTGAAGGCGGGGGGCCGAAGAAGGGGCAAGGGCTGGGGCAAGAAAGGAAGGCACAAAGTGGGGAAGACAGAAGGGCGGGTGACGTTTCGGGCCGGCACAAAGGCCGGGACGGACAATGGGGATTGGTCGCGGGCGTTTGACGGCCGCAGGCAGGCCGGAAACGGCAACGCGGGATGTGGGAATGAGGGGCGGGCCGGCCGTTGGAGGCGCATTGTTATCAGGCCGGCACAAGAGCCGGGACGGACAGGGACAGCTTTTTTTTAGGGGGGGCGGGAAGTTTGGGGGGCGATGATTTTCGGGCCGGCACGGGGCCGGCCCCCACATAATTACGCGGGGGACGTTTCGCGCCGGGACGGACAAGGGGGGGTTGGGCAAGGAATGTTTGGGGCGGGCATGGGGGGGTGGGCCGACGCGGGGGTATGGTTGCGTTCGACCGCTGTTGGTTCGTTTGAACCACGGGCCGCCGGGCGCCCTGGACCCCGTGTCCTCCCCTGGCCGAGCGAACCCGGGGCGGCGGTCAGCCCCGAAAAAAAGCGTCCACCGCGGCGCGGAGCAGGTGAAGATTCGGCACGGTTTATGGTAAGTGCATACGTATTGGGAAACTCTCCGAACAAACGCCGGGGCTCGGGAAAGGCCGGGAAACGCGGGGCTGTTGCCGAAAGCTTCGAGGGGGACGTTGTGGCGGACATCAAGAAGGCGGCAAAGATTCTGTGGGGCGTGCTCGGCCTCGTCATCCTTTCGGCCCCGTGGGCCCACGGGCAGGAACCCCCCTCCGCAAGCGTGGAGGCGGCCTATCTTCTGCGCCTGATCAACGAAGCCCGCGTCGCCCCGACGGCCATGCTCCAACGTGCGGGGATCGACCCGGCCTGGGCCCGGGACGCCATGCCGGATGCGGCGTGGATTTTCGATACGGGCCTGCCGCCTCTCGCCCGAAACGATCAGCTCGCCGCATCGGCCCAAAGCCATCTCCAGGACATGGTCCGGCGCCTCTACTACAGCTCCGTCAGCCCCGAAGGTCTGGGACCCTGGGACCGTGCCACGGCCGCCGGCTATGCGCCCCTGGCCGTGGAAGAAACCCTCGGGCTCCTGGGGGTCCTCACCTTTGTGGACTGGCCGGAAGCCGTCTGGACCATCTTCCGTCAGTGGCTCATCGCCGATATCACGGCGGCCCGACCGGAAGACCGCAGGATCTTCGCCCTGTGGCCCACGGACGTGGGACCGGCCCTTCAGGCGGTGACCGTCGTCCTGGACGGGGTCTTGGTGAACGCCTATGTGGCCGTCTGCGACTTCGGGAAACCCGAACTCTTTCTGCCCATGGTCGTGGGGTCCGTCCGCCCGGCCCAGGCGGCGGGCCCTTTCCTGGACCCGTGGGCGGTGCTCCCCATAACCCCCAGCGTGCGCTGCCGCACGCCGGACGCCGCCCTGTGGAGTGAAGCCCTGACGGACCCTTTGGGGGGCTTCCGCTGCCCTGCGGCGGCCCCGGGGTCGCCGGTGCTCATCGACGTCGTGGACCCCATCACAGGGGACGTCCTCACACGCGGGGAGACCGTCGCCGGGGAAACCCACGTGTGGCTGGACCTCTTCTTCTAGGGCGCACCGGTCGTTTTCGCCCATGAGCGGCTGTTTTCCGCCGGGCCTTCAGGCAAGGCCCTTTCGTCATTTCAGGAAGCGTTGGAAAAGGGGCGGAGCTTGCGGTTCCGGCTGGGCCTGGCCACACTGATGGGTGCGGCGCTCTGGGCGGCGACCTGCACGGCGGATTCGCCCGCATCCGTCCTCGCCGTGATTTCCCGCGAAATCCGACCGTATCTCCTCGTCGTGGAATCCTTGGAAGCCTCTCTCGGCCGGCCCGTCACCCGGGTCTATGTGGAAGACGGGCCGGTGCGCATCCAGTCCGCCGTGCGGGACCCCGAAAAACCCCCCGGCGCTGTGGTGGCCGTCGGTCCGGAAGCCGCCGATTTTCTCGCCACCGTCCACGCCGGCCCACCCACCCTGGTTGTCATGGTCGTCGCCGTGCCCCCATGGCCCGCCGATTCCCCCGCCCCGTCCGCCCTGGTCCTCCACATTCCTTTGGAAGAACAGCTCCGGCGCCTCCAGGAAGTCTTCCCGGACCTGGGGCTTGTCGCCGTCCCCGTGGGGTCCGAAAGCACCCAGGACGCCGTGCACCGCGCGCTGGCGGCCGTGCGCACGGCGGCTTTCGGCCGGGTGCTCCCCCTGCCGCTGCAGGACCCTCCGGCATGGTCCCGCGTTTTGGACACCGCCGCCGCCAAGGGGGCCCGGGCCGTTCTGTTCCTTCCCGAACCCACCCTGGGATCCACCACGGTCATCCGCCATGTGGTCGCCGAAGCCGTGCTTCGTCATTTGCTCCCCATAGGGTATAATCGGTTGTTCCTGGAAGCGGGAGCCGGTGCGGCCTTTGTGTTCGATCCCGTGGACACGGGGCGCCGCGCCGCGGAACTCCTCCGTTGGGAACGGTTCGGCAAAGAACCGCTCGTCCAGGCGGCCCCGTTTCGACTGCGGCTCAAGGCGGCCACCTTGAGGCATCTCGGGATGGCGCCGCCCCATCCGGTTCCCGAAGGCGTGGAGGTGGAATGACCCCATGAACGCCGCCCCATCCGACGGCATCAGGGAGGACGCTGCACAGCCCGTGACGAGGACACCCCAGGACGGTTCGGCGCCCGCGGCCCTCTGGGACGGTGTCGCGGCCGCATCCCCGCCCGGCCTGGGCCGTGACGCCGACGGCCGAAAGGCGCCGGACGTCCGGCCCCGCCGAGGCCGTTCCCTGGTGTGGCGCCTCACGGTAGCCGGCACAGCCGTGTTGACTTTTGCCGCCGCCGTCGTCGCCGTCCTCGGCGCGACAACCACGGCGGAGTTTCTCACGGCACGGTATCGGGAACACCTGCGCGTCCTTGCGGAATACGCGGCCATGCACACGGAACTGGGCATCCTGCTTCAGGATCCCGAGATGGTTCGTAAAGCCGTGGAGGCCCTGCCGGAACGGGCCGACCTGGTGGGGTTGACCGTCCAGGACGCCCAAGGCCGGGCCCTTGTCGTCCACATGCGCCGGCCGGAGGGCGCCGTGGACACCCCGCTGTGGGTGGAAGCGCCCGTATGGACCCGGGAAATCCGCGAAGCCGCCCCCGGAGTGGAAACCGGCACGGCCGCGCGGCTCATCGGCACGGTGCGCCTGGGCTACAGCCTGAACGTTCTCCAGGACCTGCTGTGGAAACTCAGCGCCCGTTTCGCCCTGTTCACCATGGCCGTCATCCTTCTTTCCGTGGTGATCTACGGCTGGATCGCGAGAAGCCTCACGCGCCCCCTGCGGCGCCTGGAAGCCACGGCCCATGACGTCGCCCACGGCCTTTTGGACGTGCGCGCCCCGGAAGGCGGCCTTCGCGAAACCGATCAGGTCGCCCGGATGTTCAACGCCATGCTCGATGCCTTGGCCCAACGCGAAAAGGACCTGGAACAGCTCAACGCCCGGCTCGCCCGCCGGGAAGCCCTGGCGGAAGTGGGGCGCTTTTCCAGCATGGTCGCCCACGAAATCAAAAACCCCCTGACGATCATCCGGGGAAGCCTCCAGGCGCTGCGCCGTCCCGACCCCACAGGGCAGGCCCACGCCACGGTGCTGCGCTTCCTGGAAGAAGAAACCCTGCGCATCGATCGGCTTGTGGGCGACTTTCTCCTGTTTGCCAAACCGGTGGTCCCGCATAAACGGCCGGGAGACTGGAACCGGTGGCTGCACACCGCGGTGGAAAAAATGCGCCTTATGGCCGACGGCGCAGAGCGGGTGATCCTGGACCGCACCCCCGAGGAGCCGTGCCCCGCACGGTTCGACCCCGCCCTCATGGAAACCGCCCTGGGCCACCTGGTGCGCAACGCCCTGGAAGCCGCCCCCGGCCGCGCCGTCCACCTGGAAGCCTGGGTCGACGACGATGGCAACGGCGGGCCCGCTCCGGCACGGGATGACCCCGCCGGCGGCCGCCCGAACCCGCCCCGGTGGTGCCTCGCCGTGACGGACGAAGGCCCTGGAGTTCCGGAAGAACACCGGGAAAAGATCTTCGAACCGTTCTTTACGACCAAGGCCAAAGGCAGCGGCCTGGGCCTCGCCATGGTCCGGAGGGTCGTGGAAAGCCACGGCGGTACGGTCTTCTGGGAACCCCGCCCGGACGGGCCGGGATCGCGCTTTGTCCTGTGCGTGCCTTTGGCGGAGGACGCGCCATGAAAGACGGGGATCGGAAAGGGGTGGGACGGCGGTGCCGGAAAGGTGGCGAGCCGCTGTCACGGGCAATGAGGAGGAAGGGATGAGTCGTCGCCGTCGGGCAGGCGTTCCCGGAAGACTCCGAGGCCTGCTCGCCCTCTGCCTGGCTCTGGAAGCCTTGTCGGCCCCGGCGGTTGTTCCGGCGGCCCAGGAGGTGGACCCTCTGGTCTTTTTCGCCGGTGAAGACCTTTCCGTGCTGAGCGTCGCTTCCCGCCGCCCTGAAACGCCCCAGAGGGCCCCCGCCACGGTGCGTGTCATCACGTCCCAAGACATCCTCGTGCGGGGCTTCCGCACCCTGGCGGATGTCCTGCGGCATGAAGCCGGGTTCGTCATCCGCCCCGGAGAACGCGGGTCGACCCCGTACCTTCGCGGCGTCCGCGACGGCATTCTTTTCCTGTACGACGGCGTGCCCATGCGGTCGCCCTTGACCAAGAGCGTCCATCCTTTGGATGAAGATTTGTCCTTGGCCGACGTGGATCGAGTGGAAATCGTCCTGGGTCCCGGATCCGTCTTGTGGGGTCCCGATGCCTATGCGGGGATCGTCAACGTGGTGCCGCGCCGAACCGTGGACGCCGACGGGATGGGGGTGCGGGTGTGGGGCGGATCCGAAGACCTTAGGGGCGCGGGATGTGTCCTCAAGGGGCGCCGCGGAACCGTATCCGGGAGGCTGACGGTGAGCGGCCAAAGCTACAGGGCGTGGGACGACACCTATCCGAGCCTGCACCCTCCGGCGGCCGGCGTCGCTCCCGCCGCGGCCGTCCCCGGGCCGACGGACACACTGGAGGACTCCTATGCGTGGGAAACCGTGGGGACCGTCACCGTGGGGGACCGCCTGTCCTTCACGGGACGGCTCGCCGACGCCCGCAGCCGTTACACCATGACCAGTACGGACGGAATCACCTGGGCCGGGGAAAAACGCGCACCCGTCTCGCTCCTCAAAGCCTCGGCCTTGCAGCGCATCGGCTCATCCGACCTATCCCTCACCGCGTCCTTTTCCCACGTGCCGTTTGCCCTCACGGACGCCGATGTCTCCCGCCGACAGGACGACAACGTCTTCGCCGCCGATCTCCTGTGGTACCGTCCGTGGGGTGAAGGCGGCGGGATAACGCTCGGCGCGGGATACCGCCACGACCGCACCGAGGATGCCGTCGTGCGGGACGGCTTCCTGCCCGATTTCCTCAAGCCGCCTTACCGTGTCTTTGTCCCCCCGCTGCTCCAGGCCGACTTTGACAACGCCATGGGGTCCGCATACGGCCAAGTGCGCCGCCGGATCGGCCCTGTGGACGTCTGGCTGGGGCTGCGCGTGGACGACCCCGACGCCTATCGGTCCACGACGTCCTTCAGTGCCGGCGCCGCCTGGCATTTCCATGAAGACTGGCGGATCAAGGCGACCTACGGCACGGCGTACCGCACGCCGTACGCCGCGCAGCTTTACGCCGACAGGGCCTTGGATCCCGAAAGCATCGAAACGGCGGCCGTGGAACTCAATTGGAACCCCGGCGCCGACAAGAGTGTATCCTTCACGGTGTATCACAGCACCGTGTCCGACCATTTGCAGGAAGATCCTTACGGCGGGCTGTCCCGGCCGTCGCATCATCGGTTCACCGGGGCGGAGCTTTGGGGGCGCTGGGCCGTCCATGCCGCCCTGGACCTTTTCGGGTCGGCGGCGGCCGTGGGGGTGACGGACGACAACGTGGCGTACCGAGTGCTTCGGGCGTTTTACCTCGCCCCGGACGGCACCCGGATTCCCATCGAGGAGACGTGGAGCTCGCTTTTGGATTGCGGGCCGGAATGGAGCGCCACGGCCGGACTGCACTGGCACCCGGCGAAAGATTTCGGTTTTGTCGTCCAAGGGCTGGTGACCGGACCCTGGAGCGCCACCTACGACGAGGGCCGGACCCTTGAAGAGTTTGCCGGGGAAAAGCATGTGCGGGCGTCACTCACCCTGCGCAACGTGGGGCCCAAAGGGTCGGTGATCCAGGTCGTCGCGGACAATGTGCTGGATCAGGGCGGGAGTGTTCCGGGAATCTTCGGGCCGGCGGAACGGCCGCCCTTTCGGGCGTGGGTGGAGTGGCGCCTGGATTTTTGATCGCCCCCGGAGCCGGCCCTGGCGCGTTTGAGATAAAAGCGGAATCCATGGATCGGCGGCGGTGCCGCATGGCATTCGGGAAACCGTTGGCGCGTCCGGTGCGGGTCCGGTGGGTGTGTGTGTTCACGGTGGTGCCGATTGGCATCCGCAAAACCGTTGGTATCTGCGCGACGGGCGTCAATGGGACTGTGTGTTCCCCAGGATGGCACATAACATCCGGAAAACCATGGCCCCTGTAGGGGCGGCCCCCCGTGGCCGCCCGCCTCCAACGCCCGGGGGTCTTCATCATCCCGGGGGGGGTGAATTGCGGCCGCCCACGACGGTGTTCACGCAAGCCCCATTTGGGCACACCCCGATTGGGGCACACCCCGATTGGGCCACACCCCATTGGGGTCCACCCGCGTTGGGGCCCCCGGCCGTTCGCGCAGGCACAGGCCAGCTCGCACAGGCACGGGCGCCTTTTCGCGGGCAGGCACGGGGGCCTGCCCCTACAATAATGCTCCCGGCCGCTGAACACCCCATCGGGGGCACGGCAGGACCCCCCGGATGGTTTTGGGGCAGGCACGGGGGCCGTTGCGCGACATGACGCTTGCCGAATGACACGCATCCCTTTAAAACCATGACCACAGCATCCCGTCGCGACGGCCGTAACGGCTCGGATGCCCAACCCCAACGGGCGAAACGTCCAGCATCCCGACGGGCGGGATCGCTCGAATGCACCATTCCACAGAAGGAGCGGACGAACATCCCATGGCACGGATTTGCGTCGTTGACGACGAATACAAGGTGCGCACCCTTCTCAAGATGCTGTTGAACGCCGAAGGCCATGAGGTCCTGGAGGCGGGCGACGGCACGGAGGCTCTCGACATCCTCAACCAGCACATGGTCGACCTCGTCATCAGCGACATCCGCATGGACGGCATGGACGGCCTCAGCCTGCTCCAGCACGTCAAAGAGCGGGAACTGGGCTGCCCGGTCATTTTCATCACGGCTTACGCCACGGTGGAGTCGGCCGTGGAAGCCCTGCGGTTGGGGGCCGCCGACTACGTCGTCAAGCCGTACGAAGAACGCGATATCCTCATCGCCGTGGAACGGGCGCTGGGGTTGCGCCGCCTCATCCGCGAAAACATCCAACTGCGCCGAGCCCTCGAAGACGGCACCGAACAGGCGCCCGTTTTCGCCTCACCGTCCATGGAACAGGTGCGCCAAACCGCCCTCAAGGTGGCCGCAAGCGACGCCACGGTGCTCATTACCGGCGAATCCGGTGTGGGCAAGGAAGTCATTGCGCGCCTCATTCACCAGGCCAGCCCGCGGGCCAAGGGCCGATTTGTGCCCGTCAACTGCGCGGCCATCACGCCCAGTCTGGTGGAATCGGAACTGTTCGGTCATGAACGCGGCGCCTTCACGGGGGCGGATCGGCGCCGGGAAGGCAAGCTGGAATTCGCCCAAGGGGGTACGCTATTTTTGGACGAGGTGGGGGACCTCCCCCTGGAAGTCCAGGCCAAGCTGCTGAGGGCTCTTCAGGAAAAACACGTCCAGCGGGTGGGCGGCAACCAGGATATTCCCGTGGATGTGCGCATCATTTCGGCGACCAACAAGGATCTGGAAAGGGCCGTGGCAGAAGGCCAGTTCCGCAAAGACCTGTTCTACCGCCTGGCAGTGTTTCCCATCCACGTTCCGCCGTTGCGGCAACGCCCCGAGGAACTCGTCCCCTTGGTGGTCCATTTCATCCAACGGTACACCAAAAAACCGTGCGCCCCCGCCGATGCCGCTACGCCTGGGGCCGTGCGGATTCTGAAGGAATATCCCTGGCCGGGCAATGTGCGGGAACTCGCCAACGTCGTCGAACGGGCCATGATCTTGCGGGGCGGTGTCCCGCCCATCACCACGGACGACCTCGCCTTTCTTCAGCCGGAACAGCCCCGCCGGCAGGTGACCGAGCTCATCGAGTTTCCGCCGGAAGGGTTGGATTTCGACGCCCTCATGCGCGCCGTGGTCCAGCAGGCGCTGGACCTCGCGGCGGGCAATCAAAGCCGCGCCGCCCGGCTCCTGCGGCTGAGCCGCGGTCGGTTCCGCACCTTGCTCAAACACCTCAACGAACCGACGGACGATTCCTAACCCTCGACGGGTGCAATGCGGCACCCCGGTGCATTTATCGGATTGCGGGATGCGGGTTGCGGGCGGCCACGGGGGGCCGCCCCTACACCGGTTCGATCCGCGTGGTCGTCCTATGGCCTATGGGCCGGCCCTTATTGGCCCGCCAATGGTCGGGAACGGCATTGTAGGGGCAGGCCCCTGTGCCTGCCCGCGAATGACGCCGCACCTGGCCGAAATCCGTCCCGCCCGGAGGACAACCGCCCCTCGGGCATCCGATGCGGGCGGCCACGGGGGGCCGCCCCTACACCCGCTCGATCCGCGTGGACGTCCTATGGCCTATGGGCCGGCCCTGATTGGCCCGCCAGTGGTCGGGAACGACACTGTAGGGGCAGGCCCCTGTGCCTGCCCGAAAATCATCCGGGCAGATGTCTTGCGTGCCCCGGAACCGTTGTCCAGCACCCCGGTACAAAAATGTAGGGGCAGGCCCCTGTGCCTGCCCGCGAATGACGCCGCACCTGGCCGAAATCCGCCCCGCCCGGAGGACAACCGCCCCCCGGGCATGCGATGCGGGCGGCCACGGGGGGCCGCCCCTACACCCGCTCGATCCGTGTGGACGTCCTATTATGGCCTATGGGCCGGCCCTGATTGGCCCGCCAATGGTCGGGAACGGCATTGTAGGGGCAGGCCCCCGTGCCTGCCCGAAAATCATCCGGGCAGATGTCTTGCGTGCCCCGGAACCGTTGGCCAGCACCCCGGTACAAAAATGTAGGGGCAGGCCCCTGTGCCTGCCCGCGAATGACGCCGCACCTGGCCGAAATCCGCCACGCCCGGAGGACAACCGCCCCCCGGGCATGCGATGCGGACGGCCACGGGGGGCCGCCCCTACAGCGGTCCGATCCGCGTGGACGTCCTATGGCCTATGGGCCGGCCCTGTATGGCAGGCCAATGGTCGGGAACGGCATTGTAGGGGCAGGCCCCTGTGCCTGCCCGAAAATCATCCGGGCAGATGTTTTGCGTGCCCCGGAACCGTTGGCCAGCACCCCGGTACAAAAATGTAGGGGCAGGCCCCTGTGCCTGCCCGCGAATGACGCCGCACCTGGCCGAAATCCGCCCCGCCCCGAGGACAACCGCCCCTCGGGCATCCGATGCGGGCGGCCACGGGGGGCCGCCCCTACAGCGGTCCGATCCGCGTGGACGTCCTATGGCCTATGGGCCGGCCCTGTATGGCAGGCCAATGGTCGGGAACGATTATGTAGGGGCAGGCCCCTGTGCCTGCCCGAAAATCATCCGGGCAGATGTTTTGCGTGCCCCGGAACCGTTGTCCAGCACCCCGGTACAAAAATGTAGGGGCAGGCCCCTGTGCCTGCCCGCGAATGACGCCGCACCTGGCCGAAATCCGCCCCGCCCGGAGCACAACCGCCCCCCGGGCGTCGGATGCGGGCGGCCACGGGGGGCCGCCCCTACACCCGCTGGATCCGCGTGAACGTCCGATGGCCGACGGGCCGGCCCTGATTGGCCCGCCAATGGTCGGGAACGACAATGTAGGGGCAGGCCCCTGTGCCTGCCCGCGAAAAGGCGTCCGTGAGCCTGCGAACAGCCCCGCATGGTACGCGAGGGCGCCCGAATGGGGGTGTGCGTAAATATCGTCGTGTGTGGAGGCACTCGGTCCCGCCCACGGCACAATCCCACCGCACGGGATGCGGGCGGCCACGGGGGGCCGCCCCTACACCGGTTCCATCCGCGTGAACGTCCGATGGCCGACGGGCCGGCCCTTATTGGCCCGCCAATGGTCGGGAACGACACTGTAGGGGCAGGCCCCTGTGCCTGCCCGCGAAAAGACGTCCGTGTGCCTGCAAACAGCCCCGCATGGTACGCGAGGGCGCCCGAATGGGGGTGTGCGTAAATATCGTCGTGTGTGGAGGCACTCGGTCCCGCCCACGGCACAATCCCACCGCCATGCGGGCAGCCACGGGGGCCGCCCCTACAGGGCACTGGTTTTGCGGGTGGCACCCGATATCCCGCTAAATCGACGGCATTCCAGCATGCGGGCGGCCCGCGGCCGCTCAGGCCGCGGCCCGCGGGGCGTCGGGAGGGTTTCGGGCGGGCCGAAGGCCGGATCAGCGCGTGAAGGCCACGGCCAAACGGTCGGTGAACGGCTTCCACAACCACGCGAAAAACGTGGTGGACGCCTTCTTCACCGTGACCTGCACGGGCATGCCCGGAATGACTTCTTTGCCCATGGCGGCGATTTTTTCGAGGGTCTCCGGAGGAATCTTCACACGGCACACATAATATGACACCTTGTGGACATCGTCGTACTGGACGTCGGGGGAAACGTAATACACCCGGCCGTCGAAGGTCGGGCTCTTCTTCGGATCGATGGCAAGAAACCGCAACACGGCCTCGGAACCCACCTGCACGTCTTCGATGTCCGCGGGGCTCACTTTGGCTTCCACCACAAACGTGGCGTCCCGCGGCACGATCTGCAAAATGGGCTGTCCAGGGCTGATCACCGCCCCCACCGACCGGACCCGCAGGTTCATGACCATGCCGGCTTCCGGGGCGCGGATGTCCGTCTTTTCCAAATGGTCCTTCGTCGCCGCAAATTGATCCTGCAACGCCACAAGTCGCTTCACCGCCTCGGCGAGTTGGTCCCCCACCTCACGGGCATGCTCGCTGTCCAGGGCCTGCAGCCGGGCTTCCGTTTCCTTCACCGACGATTCCATGCGCGCCCGGCTCGCCACCACACCGCTCAAGTCCGCCAAAACATCTTCCAGATTCCGCTGCAAATCCAGCAGGCGGTTCCTCGGATAGTAGCCTTCCTGGGTCAGCCCGCGCACCGCCTCGATCTGCTCCCGCAGCACCGCCGCCTGCCGTTCATAGGCCCGGGCCTGGGTGTCCAGCCGCTGCACCGCCTCCCGAAAACCTTCCAAACTCCGCTGAAGGACTTCCCGCTCATCGGCCCGCTTCGCCCGACGGACGCGGAACAATTCCTCCTGGGCCGCCATGACCCGCCGGATCACGGGATCGTGCTCCATGCGGTGGACTTCTTCCGGATAGACAATGCGGTCCGCGTCGGCCTTTTCCGCTTCCAGGCGCGCCCGGACCACCAAAGCCTGGAGATAGTCACTGGTCACCTGGGCGAATTGCGCCCGCGCCGTGGCGTCTTCCAACCGCACGAGGACCTGTCCCGCCTCCACGGCGTCCCCGTCCCGCACAAGGATTTCCTTCACCGTCCCGCCGTATTGGTGCTGGACGATCTTGGTCTGGGTTTCGGCCGTGACAATCCCCGGGGCGACGGCGCCCAGTTGGATGGGGGCCCACACGGCCCACACGACAAACGTCAAAAAAAACGCGCCGACCAGGCCCACGCCGATCCTCACGGGTTTCCAATAATCCGAAGCCACATCCCCCGTGGACAGGGCCGGCAATTTAGTGGCTTCCATGCTTCACCTCCCTCAATCGGCCCGCTTCCTTGGCCCGCTCCCGCAGCATGGCGAACACCTCGTCCCGCGGGCCGAACATCTGGACGACACCGCCGGCCAGCACGAGGATTTTGTCCACTAGGCTGAGAATGTTCGTCTTATGGGTGATGAGAAAAACCGTGGCCCCGCGGGCCTTCATGTCCACAATGGCTTTCATCAGGGCCGCTTCCCCGGATTCGTCCAGGTTGGAATTGGGTTCGTCGAGGACGACGAGGACCGGGTCACCGTAAAGGGCCCGGGCGAGCGCCACCCGCTGGCGCTGCCCTCCGGAAAGGAACGCCCCGCCTTCGCCCACCGGCGTTTCATAGCCCTGAGGCATCTGCAGGATCATCTCATGGACACCGGCCTTTCGGGCCGCCGCCACGATCGCTTCCCCGTCCAGTTCCCCGTAGCGGGCGATGTTCTGGGCCACCGTCCCCGCGAAGAGTTCGATGTCCTGCGGAAGATAGCCGATGTATCGGCCGAGAGACTGTCGGTTGTAGTGATCCAGCCGGGCGCCGTCCAGGCGCACGCCGCCGGCGGCGGGACGCATCACCCCCACGAGATGTTTTGCCAGCGTGGATTTCCCCGCAGCCGTCGGGCCGATGATTCCCACAACTTCGCCGGGCGCCACGGCAAAGCTCACGTTGCGAAGCACCTGGACTTGACTGTTGGGCGGAATGGCCACGAGGTTTTCCACAGACACCGCTCCCTGGGGCGCCGGCAAGGGAAGGACCACAGGTTGCGGCGGGTAGTCGGTGAAAAGATCGTTGAGGCGCACCCAGGATTGACGCACCGAGACAAACTGCTTCCACGCCCCCACGGCGATGTCGATGGGGGACATCATGCGCCCCATGAGAATGCTGCCCATGATCATCTGGCCGGGGGTAATGTCGTTCTGCAGGACATAGTAGGCCCCAACGCCGAGCACCAAAGACTGGGAGGTGATGCGCACGGCCTTGGAGACGGCCTGCAGCGTTCCCGCCCGGCGGCTCGCTTCCATCTGCAAGGCCAGCATCTTCCCGTAAAACTCGAACCAATGGGCTCGTACGGCTTCCCGCATCCCCATGGCTTCGATGACTTCGGCGTTACGCAGATTGGCCTGGGCGAACCCCATGGCCCGCTGATACTGCCGGTTGGAATCTTCCAAGGGGGCCCGCGTGAGCTTTTCCGAGCACACGGCGACCCCCAGGATGACTCCCATGCACACCAGGGCATACACGGCGATCATGGGATGGATGAGGTAAATGACGGCGAGATAGAGGGGAATCCACGGGGTATCCAGGAGGGCGAAAAGCCCGGTGCCCGTCAAGAACTGCCGCAGGTTCGTCAAGTCCCCGAACGCCTGGGAGGCTCCGATGGAACGACTCTGGAGAACACTTTCCAAAACGGCGTCAAAGAGACGTCCCCGCAGCTTGTTGTCAAAGTCACAGGAAAGACGCACGAGAACTTGGGAACGGACCCAATCGAACGCGCCGATGTAAAGGTACATGAAGACGGCGATGAGGGTGAGCATGAGCAGAGTGACGGTGCTGCGGCCGGTGAGCACCGTGTCGTAGATCTGGAACATGTAGAGCGCCGGCACAATGGACAGCACACTCAAAAAAAAGGAAAAGAAAAACAGAAAAACGAGGACGCGCCGATACGTCCCCAGGACGCGATGGAGCTCCCCGGGTTGTTTCAGCACATGGCGTCGAAGAAGTCTCTGTATGGCGGTATTCACATGCTGTTCCTCTCTGTCGATGGATTTCGGCGGCCGGGTGTCCGAGCCCCCGCACCGCTCTTGCGGGCTGTGCCGCTGCCCGGAGGAGCGTTCCGACTTCGCCCACCTTCAGGACGGCCGGGACCCCGAGGCGCCGTCCGCACCTTCGGCGGGCCCACCCACACGGCTTCCCGCATCGACCGCCGTCGGTTCGTTCGGACTTCCGACCGCGATCCCCAAGCCGCTCTAGCCGCTGTCGGCCCCGTGGCGATCCAGCCATTCATCGACAGACTCCAGCACGGCATCGGCCAAGGTGCCGGTGTAAAAGTGGAGCGCCACCCGGTTGAGCACATATTCATGGCGGGCCCGCACGTGATCGGCCTTGGCTTGATACAAGCGGCTTTGGGCGTTCAACACGTCCACGATGGACCGCAATCCGGCTTCAAAGCCCTTGCGCGTGGACACCACCGCCGTTTCATTGGCCCGCACGGCCTGGACCAGGCTTTCGATCTTGGCCTGGGACGCTTCCATCCCCCGAAAGGCGTCCAAGACTTTTTGGGTGACCTCGGTGAGCGCCCGCCGATACTCTTCCTCGCTCTGCGCCCGACGTTCCACCGCCTCCCGCGTCTTGGCCGCCGCATAGCCTCCGGAAAACACCGGCACCGTAAGTTGCACCCCGAAAGAGTACCATTCCGTGGGCGGCGTCCGGACGTAGTCGTTCACGGTATTCCGCCGGGCGTAGGAACCCTGGAAATCCAGTGTCGGGAGGTGCAAACTTCGCGCCTTCAGGATTTCATCTTCCGCCACATCTATGGTGAACCGATGGTAGCGCAGCGCCGGACTCTGGGCACGGGCGACATCTAACCAGGCGTCCACAGACGGCGGATCCGGCGGCGACGGCATCCACCCCGGACTGAGCCGCAGCAGCCGCCCCGGCGGCCGTCCGATGACGGATTCCAGGGTGTTGCGGGTGAGCGTGACCAGCTTTTCCGCGTCAATGCGCTGGTAGCGGATGTCCGCCTCCCGGGCTTCCGCGTCGTGCACATCGCTCAGGGACGCCTCACCGGACTGAAAATACCGTCGCACCATGACCACCTGTTCCGCCACAACCCGTTCCTGCTCTCGGACCACAGCGAGGTGCTCCTCGGCATACACCGCATTGAGATACGCCGATGCCACTCGATAGAGCAGGTTCTGGGCCGTTTCCTCATAGCGGGCTTCGCCGGCGCGGACCCGCTTGCGGCTTTGGTCATAGCCCACATAAGCCCCCACGTTGAATAGGGGCTGCCGTACGCTGAGGCTTTCCGATTCCGCCCAGTAATCCTCATACCCCGGCGGGGCCTGGACAAAAGCGACGTCGGTGAGGTTTACGGAACCTTGGGCGGTGGGCAAGAGGCCGGATCTCGCCTGGTCGGGCAAGGTCCGCGTCGCCTGATACTCGTGATAGGCGCTGCGGACCGTGGGATCGTTGGCTTTGGCCAGCTGGAGCGCCTCCACCAGCCCGAGGGCCTCTTCGGCCCCTCGGCTCATCCCGGCCGAGATCATGACCATCATCCCACTTATCAGGATCGCGGTTCGGATCGGCCGGAAGCGCGCTTTTTTCGTCATCATCGATGAGGGTCCCCCGTGGTCGGCTTCAAAAGTGCGGCCCATGGCCGGATTTCCATGCGGCACGAATCTCCATCCTGTATCGGCCATGTGCTTTTACACCCCGGGGGGATGCTTGTCCAGAGTCCCTACGGACTCTCTGTGTTTTTGAAATCCGCCCAGTTTTCCAAGGGGTACCCCCCCGGACCGCACGGATACAGGACGGAAACCGGCGCACTCTTCACCGCCGGACCGTAACGGCAGCCCATGGCCGTGGACACTCCGGCGGTCATGCCCAGGGGGGCCGGAGATTTTTTCCCATTGGGGCGTCATCCGGCCGGTCGCCGCCGCCTCCGCCGTCCCGCAGCACGGAAAGCGTCACCGGCAGGCGGGCCATACCCGCGAATTCAAACCCGCCGCTCATGACCACCTGAAAGGTCACGGCCCCGTCGATCCAATGATAACAGCCGTGGATATGGGCCCGCGACCGATGGGCCGCCACCGTGAGGCTGTACTGACCCGGGCCCAGGTTCCATTGCGCACAGTGGAAACGCACCGCCAGACGCTCCCCCTCCCGGCACGACAGCCGCTCCCCCATCAAGTAGGTGTTCGTGCCGAACACGTCCTGGCCGAACCGGTCGCGGATCATGATCCCCACGGTGAGTTCCTCCACCGTCGCCTGAGCCAAAAGATCCACATGGACCGTCACCGCCTCCCCGGACGGAATGACCTCAGCCCGCTCCACCCCCTCCAGGCTCAGACGCACATCCACGATGCGCACCTCCATGGAGCCGTACCCGACGCCCCCTCCGGCCGCGGGCTCCACGACGACGCGGTCCTCCCCCGTGCCCGTCTGCGCCAGAATGAAATTGTACAACTGGACCATGGGGTCCGGGTCCCCGAACCCGACCGCCTTCCCCCGATCCAACACGAGCACCTTGTCGCACAGGAGCTTCACCGAGGTCATGTCGTGGGAGACAAACAGGAGACTCCCTCCCTTTTCCCGAAACCTGCGGATTCTTTCCGTGCATTTTTGCTGGAAATAGGCATCGCCCACGGCCAGGGCCTCATCGATGATAAACACCTGGGGATCGGCATGGATGGCCACGGAAAAAGCCAAGCGCAACACCATGCCCGAAGAATAGATTTTCAACGGCTCGTCCAGAAAAGGGCCCAGCTCCGCAAAGGCTTCGATGGCCTCCATCCGCTCGGCGATCTCTTCACGGCTCATGCCCAAAAGGGCCGCATTGTGCCGAATGTTTTCCCGGCCGGTGAATTCCCCATGAAACCCCGTGCCCAGTTCCAAAAGGCCGGTCACCCGCCCGTGGATAGCGACGTGCCCGGAGTCCGGGAGCACGATGCCCGCAAGGATTTTCAGCAGGGTGGATTTGCCCGAACCGTTGCGGCCGATCACCCCGATGGATTGCCCCTCTTCCAGGGTGAGGCTCACGTGGTCCAGCGCTGTAAAGAGACGGTGCCGCGGCTTTCGGAAAAGGATTTCTTTGAGTCGATCGGCGGGGGAGCTGTAACATTTGAAGCGTTTGACGAGATCTTTCACGACGATGACCGGCATGACCACCTTTCCGCCACCTTTGCAAACACGTCCAGCATGGCCCGCGCCGTCTTCTCCCACGTGAAGGCCTTGGCCCGGTCCAGGCCCCGAGAGCTAAGATCCTCCCGCAGCCGGGCGTCTTCCAGCAGGCGGCCCAGCGCGTCGGCCGCTTCCTCGGGATCATGAGGGTCGACGAGCAGGGCCGCCCCTCCGGAAGTTTCTTCCAAAGACGGGATTCTGGAGCACACCACGGGACACCCGCAGGCCATGGCTTCAAGCACGGGAAGCCCAAAACCTTCATACAGGCTGGGGTACACCAAAGCCGCGGCTCCGGTGTAGAGAGCGGCCAGCGTTTCATCGTCCACGAAGCCCGTGAGAACGACTTTCGGGGATCGGGCATCCCGGCGGCTGAGCGCCTCGGCAAGCCAGGACTTATCCCCCCACGCCGTCCAACCCACCAAAACGAGCGGGACGGCGGCCTTGAGCCGACGCAGGGCCTGCCAGGCGAGCCGCAGGTTCTTTCTGGGCTCCAAGGACCCCACGAAAAGCACATAGGGACCGTCCAGCCCAAAGCGCCCACGGACCGCCGCCACGGCTTCGGCCGGCCGCGGGAAAAACACGGCGTCGGGGGCCAGGGGCACCGCACTCAGGCGATCCTCCCCCCAACCCAGCCGCTCCTTCGCCTCCCGAAGCACGGCGTGGGAAATGGTCACCACGTGGTGGGCATACCGAAGTCGGCGTCGAAAAAACAGGCGATGAAACCACACCCGTTCCCTCGGGTGGGTCTGGGCGAATCGGTCCAAGGAAAAATCGAACAGGGTGAAGACCGTGGGCGTGTGGTTTTGCGCCGACGGGAAAAAGGATGTCTCGTGATAGACGTCGAAACCGCCGCCGCGGCACGCCTGTCGCAACCGCAGGTCATAGTGGATCTGCCGCGCAATCCTCAGGGCGAGGACCGCCGCATCGGGAAGTTTCCACAGCGCATCCGTCATCGCCATCCAGCGTCGGGGATCGGCGGCCTGCGGCAGTTCATGGCGGATCCCAATCCCGTCAAAATAGGCGATGCGCACCCGAGGGGCGCCGTCATGGAAAGATGTAGCGGCCTGGTAGAGATTACGCATGGCCCGGCCGATACCGGTCTGGAGTCCCAAGAGCGGCAAGGCGTTCACCAAAAGGCGCATGGGCCGTTCGTCCTCGAACCGTTTGCGTGAAAACTTTCTGCGGGCTGTCATGGCAGCTCGCTCTCATTACGGCACACCGTCATCACGGCACACCGTCGTGACAGCACGCTGTCATGACGGCATGGCGCCGCATGCCCCCTATCGACGTTTATGGGCCCACCAGGTGAGCGTACAAAAAGAAAACGCCTGCGCTGTATACCGCATGCACCGCGATGAGTCCATAGACCTTGCGATGCGTGGTCACCTTCCGCCATAAGCCGTAGACGGCCGCCGCCGCTGCCGCGGTCCACACGATGAACAGGGTCAGAAACAGCGTCATAAGAAATCCCGGATGTCCTTTTCGAGCGCCCGGAAAACCGCATAGGCTCCGGCGACCACGACGTGGGCCGCCAGGGTCACCGCGATGAGCGGGCCGAGGTCCGGAACCGTTCGGTAGGCAAAAATCTTTTGGTAGGCGTCCGTAAAGATGTAGGCAGGGTTGAGGATCATGACTTTTTGGAGCCACGCGGGCACCACGTCCTTGACGTACACGATGGGCGTGAACCAAAACCACAACTGGAGCAACACGCCCACGACTTCCTTGAGATCCCGCACAAAGACGACCAGAGACGCACAGAGAAGACCCAGGCCGAACCCCAGGACCTGCTGGACGACGTAGATGAAAGGCACGAGGATCAGGTGCTTGGTCACGGACCATCCGGTGAGCGCGAGAAAGATACCGAAAAACCCCATGCTGATGACAAACGTCACCGTTTCTGCAAGACTCACATAGAGCAGAAGACTGGGAAGAGACACCTGGAGCTTGGAAATGATCTGCTTTTTTTCGATGAAAATGCCAGCCACCGGCCGAAAGTGCCGGAAAAAGCCATCCAGGGAAGCAGTCCCGAGGTGAGATAGACGCCATAGGCATAGACGTTGGACTCCCCGGGCAGCCGCGCGCCCATGATTTTGCTGAAAATGATGAGATAAACCATGAGGTTCACCACGGGCCAGATGAAGGCCCAGATTCCTCCCAAGGTGGAGCCGGCAAACCGTTCCGTAAAATCCCGCTTGGTCAATTCCAAAATGAGCCCCGGTCGTAACGGGGACGAGACTTCCATGGTTTTGTGGCGCCCTCCTGTGTCCTGTGCGTCGCGTGGACGATAACCCTAGCCTCTCCACGTGCTCCGGCGCGAGCGTGAGCGCGCGGGTCGGTCTATTGTGACGGGACGCGCTCCGGCGCGCCCCTTGGCCTCATGGGCCATGCCCGTGGACGATCTCAAGGTCCCGGTGTGGTGGCCATTTCCATGGTCACACAGTGCCACGCCCCTCCTGAGGGAATGATGGCTTCGGCGTTGAGTGGCACAATCGTCTTGGAGGGGAAGAGTTCTCGATAGACCGCCAAGGCCTGTTCGTCCTCCGGAATCCCGTACACGGGGACGATGACCGCGTTATTCACAATGAGGGAATTGGTATACGTCCGGACCACCGGGACGACAAACTGGGTGTAATAGACGTCCGGTTGGACGATCCGGACCACCTGCCACGGTTCCCCGGCCCCGTTGGTTTCCCTGGCGAAGAGCGCCGCGCACTCTTCCAGAACGTCGTAGTCCACCTGATCCGGTCCGTAGCGTCCCACGATGACCGTATTCGGACCGACGATCTTCATGAACATGTCCACATGGCCCGTGCCGTCCAACCGGGGATCCCGGGGCACAAGGTTCTTTACGGCCTGAAAGGCGCTGAGGATTCTGCGGTCGATCTCTTGTGGGTCCACTCCAGGGTTATTCTTGTAAGTCCGTTGGGAATAGACCACACACCCGAGGCCGTCATGATTCAGGTTCCCCCCTTCCGTATAGACCACTTCGGTCTTTTGCCGGTCCACAAGGGGCACCTGGAGTCCCCAGGCCACCACGAGGGGCGTGTTGTCATCCTTTCGGCGCCCGTCGTAATAGTGGAAATCCACCACACCCCATTGGGAACCCTCCAGGGCACGGATGACCTGCGGACCGTAATCGCGGATCCAGACAGAGTCCGTGGGTTCAACCACCCACCGGATGTGATGGGTGGGGATGCCCCGGTCCTGCAACCTTTCCAGGGCTTCATCACGCTGCCTCGGTGTGTTCACCCATACGGCCGCCCGAGCCCCCGCATCGGCCAAAATCCGGATCATCTCTTCCCATGCCGGGGCCACTTGCGTCCAATCGAACGGCCACCGCAGGAGCACCGCCTGAATGGGCTCGAACTCCGCGGGCGCCCGGTACGAAAAAGTCGGTTCCGTCGGCGGACTGAACTGTGGAGACACGGATGTCCCCGTGGATGTTTCGCCCACGGTCTGCGGTCCGTGGGATTCCCGGACCCCAAGAACTTCTCGGACTAGGATTTCCCCCTCCTCGTCACTTAAGCCCAGTTCCCGGAAACGGCCAACCGCCTTCAACGCCTGCACCAACGCCTGAGGATCGTTCCAGCCGCGAAGCTTCGCCGTGAAGGGAACTTCTTGGACGACACGGCGCATGCACTGAAGATTCCCATGGCAGGCTTTCTCGGAGGTCTTCCAAAACACGGCGTCGGCCGATTCCGTGGCCGCACATGGGGGGACGGCGACCATCCATACGGTTAGGAAAAAAACCGTGGTTTTCACAAACCGAGCAACCGACCTCATAGCCTCTGCTCCTTTGGTGTGAAAGGAAGATTTAACACCGCCCGATGCTGAAGGTCCCCGGGAAAACTTCGGGGTCGGGTACCGCAGCGCCTCGGGGATTGGAGAAACCATCCGCATGGGGCCGCATCCGTGCCGTCGGTTCGGTGGCACCCCCATGGTTTTCGGCTCAATGCCCGTGACTCCGCCCCCCTGAGGTCCGTGCCCGCGCAGCCTGCGTTTCCCAAAGAGAAAACGCCGTCGGTTCCTGAAGGGCCTGTCCTCACGGGACACTTCCCGAGGTTTGGGACCCCGGCGCTTGGGCCTCACGGTCTCCTGGGCCGTCCGGGACAAGGTTCTCCAAACCCGACGGATCGAACCTCCGTCCCCACCGTGCGGCGAGTTCGTGAAAATTCCGGAGCACCGCCCCATGCCCTATTCGGCGCATAAGGCTGAAGGGCCCGTCTTTCATTTGAAGGATTTCCCGGACCCCCACGTCCAGAGCTTCCACCGAGGCCAACCCCAAGTGGAGGGCCCACAAACATCCGCTGAAAACTGCGTAGAGCAATCGGCGGAGAATCTCCTCCTGGTCCAGGGGCGCCGCTTGCCCACGGACCTCGCCGGAAGCACAGCGGTAATACGACGGATCATCCTCCACGGGTTTCCCTCCCGTGTACACAAAAACCCCCTTCCCGGCGCTCTTGCCCAAACGCCCATCGGCGTGGAGCTTCGTCAGAAGCGGAGGAAAGCGATAGCCCGGGCGGGTTCCCGGCGATTCCCCAATATCCCCCTCGGCGTCTTTCGGGCCGATGCGAATGGGGACCGCCGAGGGAAACGGCGGGGCATGGCGCAAGCCGGCCAGAAGGAGTTCGAGCCCGATGACATCGACGGATTCCAAAGGACCGACGTAGAAAAGCTTTCGAGCGGACTCGTCAATGCACCCCGCACCGGCCGCTCCTTCCTCCAGCATATACACCGCTTCGGCGTAATAGTGCACAAGGACCCCGTTGATGACCGATCCCGGACCGTCGGCGACCACGATGGGCACACGATCCAAAGCCGTGGCAAAACGGCAGGCGGCCTCCACGGTGAGGGGCGACGTTTTGGATCCCGTGATGATTTCGGCCAAAGGGATGATGGCCATGGGATGAAAGAAATGCAGCCCGGCGAATCTCTCTGGGGAACGCAACACACCGGCCATGGTGTCTATGGAGATGGACGATGTGTTGGTGAACACAAGGGCCTGCCCCCCGGAAAGTGCAGCCTCCAGCTCCGCCAACAACCGCGTTTTGACTTCCATTTCCTCGGTGACGTTCTCCAAGACCACATCCGCATCCCGAAGAGCTTCCAGCCTATGGCTAAATCGGCATGTCTCATCCGCGTGCGCCAGCCGCTCTGCCCGCTCCGCCTCATTCATCCCCGAGCGCCGTAGAGCCTTGTCCAATTTATTGAGGAATTGCTGCCGGTGGTGCTGTGCTTGTTGTTCCGTCCGCACCACGACGCTCACTCGATAGGGCAGTCGGCGCAGAAGCTGCCATACCGACTGTCCCATCTTGCCATACCCCACAATCCCCACATGCATGGTGTTCCCTCTGCAGACTTGGGCGGCACCCCGCGCACCGCCATCCGCCCTTCAACCCGCTTGAAGCACCGTTACCGATAAACCTTGGGCATATGGCGATCTTTCGCCGGACACCCTTCCATGCCACGAGCGCACACCCGTCCGTGCCGTCTCCCACTCGGTCTTTCGTCCCGGCTCTGCATGGGGTCTCTTCTCGAATCCATGTGCCTTGGGGATCAGCCACAGATCAGGTGCCGTCCGCGCCGCCCCCCAAAGCGTTTTTTGCTCTTTTGGGCCGTGTCGCTTTCAGGATGAGCTCGCGAAACGCCTCAGAATTGATGGCCCGATGCTGCGCCGCCAGAAAGTGGCCGATATAGGTTTCGTATTCCGACGCGTAACACTCCAGGAGCAGGCGGCGGGCAAGTTCCAAGGCATCCGGATGGAACGGAAGAAGCTCCCGCACGGTTCTCTCCAAGGTGTCTTCAAACTCTACTTTGTCACACACTTCATCCAGAATGCCCCATTCCAAGGCTTCCTGGGCCGTGAAGGGTTTCCCGCGCAACACCAGGGTCTTGGCCCGGCCCAGGCCCACGTATTTGGCCAGACGAAACAGGGCCATGCCGGGTAAAAATCCGAGCTTGACCTCATTGAGCTGGAAAACGGCTTTTCTTTCCGACAACCGGGCATCGCACAGAA
This sequence comes from Desulfosoma profundi, assembly GCF_055387865.1. Taxonomy (NCBI): domain Bacteria; kingdom Pseudomonadati; phylum Thermodesulfobacteriota; class Syntrophobacteria; order Syntrophobacterales; family Syntrophobacteraceae; genus Desulfosoma; species Desulfosoma profundi. The sequence continues at coordinate 1,176,569 of NZ_AP042420.1, forward strand.
GCACCAGCTGAACCCCACCCCCGATGCAGTCGCCTTCCACGGCGGCCACCGTGAACTTGTTGAGCCGTTCGATCTGGCGGCACATATTTTCCCATTTTTGCAGTCCGTAGATGTCCGGAGGCTTTTCCAGGGAGAAATCTCTGAGGTCGATGCCGCCGGTAAAGACGCCTTCGCTGCCTTTCAGAACCAAAACGGCCACATCGGAAGCATCGGCCACGATGTCCACCACGTCCACTAAATCGTAAACCATCTGCATGTTGATGGCGTTGCGCACATGGGGGCGGTGGAGCGCCACGGTCACCACATTGCCTTCTTGGGTCACCTTCAACGTGTCGTAGTGTTTCATGGGCTATCCCCTTTACCAAACCACCAAAGCCGTTTCGATGGACGTTCCGGGCCCCATGGTGATCATGACCCCAAGGTCCCCTTCCCGGACCACGTTTTCCATGTTCAGTTCTTTGAGGGAAAAGATGAATGACGCCGACGACAGGTTCCCGTAATTTCTCAAAACACTCACGGTATGGCGCAAATCGTAGCGCGTGAGGCCGAGGTTATACGCAATGGCGTCGATGACTTTCTTGCCTCCGGAATGCACCACCCAATGTTGGACGTGGCGCCGTTTGATCTGATGACGGCCCAAGAGCCGGGAGACGGGCTTGCGGACGTTCAACCCGATGACGTAGGGAATGTCCCGGTCAAGATAAAAGGACAATTTGTTGTCCTCGAGGTCAAAGCGCATGGCGCGGATGGCTTCAGGGATGATATGGGGCTCGAAATCCACCACTTGAGGGCCATGATGCCACGTCAAAGCCGGATCGGAACACACCAAGAGCGCCGCGGCCCCGTCCCCGAAAAGGGAATTGACCACGGCCGTGCTGAGGGATCGATTGTAGACATAGGCCGCCGAGCAGATTTCCAGGCAGACCAGGAGGGCCCATTTGCCGGGGTTCGCTTTGGCAAAATCCGTCACCGCCTGGAGCCCGTTCAGCCCTGCGTTGCACCCCATGCCCAAGATATCGGCTCGCCGAATATTTTCTCGGAAGCCCATTTTTTTGATGAGGTGCGCCGTAATGCCAGGGCAGAGAAAGCCGGTGCTGCTGATACAGCACAAAAAATCGATCTCATAGGGTCCCATGCCGAGAGGGCTCAGGCAGTCCTCGATGGCCTGCGGGCCGATCTCCAGACACCCGCGAAGGTGTTTGTCGATCAGGTCCTGGTTGGTCTCCTCGGGCATGGACCCGTTGACCGGCTCGGGCAAATAGAGATGACGTGTCGCGATGTGCCCTCCGAGGAAGATGGAACGGATTTTCCAATCCTTTTCCTGGTACAAGTCGAGAACTTCCTCCTGCGTGTAACGGCGGGGAGGATTGGCAGTTCCTACGGAGACGATTCGGGGGGTGTTTGGGGACAGCGTGGCCGGACCGGGTCTGGACGGTGTCATGATGCGCATCCGTTGGTTTGGGCGGAACGTTCCCGCTTGAGTTGATAGAGAAGGGCCTGGGCGATTTTTTCCGCTTCACGGGGCCAGGTCCCCGCAGCGTTCAACATTTCCTTGGCCAAGCGCAACGCCAGAGGATCGCGCGTGGCAATCCGGGTGGTCCACTCCCGCACTTCCTCCGGCAGTCGCTCGCGCGGCACCACGCGATGCACCAACCCATAATGAAAAGCTTCTTCCGCGTTCCAGGTGGCCCCTCCGAGAATAAGCGCCTTCGCCCCGGCCGTGCCCACAACCCGCGGGAGCCAGTGGACACCGCCGGCTGCGGGCAGGATTCCCAGGGATGGCTCCGGCATGGCGAACACCGCCTCGTGGACACTGATCCTCAGGTCACAGGCCAAGGCCAGCTCCAACCCGCCGCCGACCGCCGCGCCGTTCACCGCCGCGATGGTCACCTTGGGGCACGCGGCGAGGCGGGCAAAAACGGCATGGCTTTTCAAATCCAAAGCCCGGCGGTAATCGCTGCCGGCCATTTCTGTACGGTCGGCGCCGGCGCAAAAGGCTCGGGCGCCCGTTCCTGTGACCACCACCACCCGCACCTGCTCGTCCTTTTCCAACTCGCCTCGGGCCTCATCCAAGGCCTCCAACATGGAAGACGTGTAGCTGTTGGCCTTCTGCGGCCGGCACAGGACAATCCACCCCACGGGTCCTTCCCGCCGGGATTGCACGCCTTCCGCCTGATCTTCCATGATTTTGACCTCAAAAGTCCAGGGTGGCGGCCGAAAGGTCTTTACAGCATCGAGGGATGATGGGCGGATGGCGTCACCGTCGGGCCCTGGGAGCCCACCCCTGCCGGTTGACTCACCGCCTCGTCATCAAGCCGGTTGAACCTTTTGGGATGGAACACCTGAACGGATTTATCCGTCATTTTAAGCATTTTTGATAAGTTCTCGCAAAAACCGCATTCCACAAAGCGGGAGACCCCCAGTTGCAAGAGCACCTCCACCGTGGCCCGCCAACGCAACGGACGAATGACGTTGTGGCAAATTTCGCCCAACACCTCTTCTGGAGTCCGGAGAATCTTTTGGTCCGTGCAGGACACCAGCGGTATGCGCGGCGGCCTTAGGGGCAGGGTCGTCGCAAAAGCTTCAATGGCCTCTTTGGCTTCCGCCATCATCTGCGAATGGTACGGCAGTTCCACCGCCAGCAGCTTCGCATGAAAGGCCCCGTTCGCCAAGGCCTTGGCCACAATGGTTTCCAGCTGGTCCCTTTTGCCCGAGACGATGAGGACCCTTTCCGACATTTCGTCTGAGAGCGCCGTTTCCGGCCCGTAGAGCCTGATCAGGTTTTCCAACCGCTGTCGACTCAGACCCACCACCGTCGCCATGCCGTACCCTTGACGATGCCGTCCGACCTCATGGGCCGTCCGGCACACATGCTTCATCAAGGCGAAGCCGTCCTCGAAAGACAAGCACCCGACGGCATAAACGGATGCAAAAAGGCCCATACTGTACGGCGCCGCCCACTGCGCCGTGACGCCTCTCGCCTTTAAAAGATCGACCAAAACGCCGCTGCTGACGTAACACAACTGATGTTTTTGCTCGTCGCTGAGCTGCGCATAGCGGGCGGCGGAGGCATAGGCATCGAAGACATTCTCGGCAGTCAAGGAACATCGGTCACCCAGAACCGTCAACGCCTCTGCGAGCCGCTGTTCAAAGCCTTCCACACTACGAACATCGAACGAGGCATATTTCATTTCAAAAGCCGGAAAGACGAAAGCCGTCACGGGTCGCCCCATGGTCCCGCTCCTTTTCTACACCCCACCGCTCGAAGCCTTGCCGAACACCAGCGTCGCATTCACCCCTCCGAATCCGAACGAATTGGAAAGAACCGTGCGAAGGGACACCTGCCGCGCGACGCCGGCCACATAATCGAGATCCAGCTCCGGATCTGGATCCCAATTGATGGTGGGATGGATCCTGCCTTCATAGACACTTAACACTGAAACCACCGCCTCGATGGCCCCGGCGGCGGCGGCCGTATGCCCTAACATGGATTTGGTCGAGGAGATTGGAATCCTGTAGGCTCGAGGTCCGAAGACTTCCTTGATGGCCATGGTCTCATAGCGGTCGTTAAAGGGGGTGGACGTTCCATGAGCGTTAATATAGTCCACATCTTCCGGGCCGATGCCTGCGTGCTTCAGAGCCGATCTCATGGTATGGGCCATGCCCACGCCGTCTCGAGCGGGGGCCATGATATTGTAGGTTTCGCTGGTGAGGGCGTAGCCAAGCATCTCCGCCCATATCCGGGCGCCCCGTGCTCGGGCGGACTCCTCGGATTCCAACACCAGCACCCCCGCCCCCTCACCCATCACGAAACCGTCCCGACCTTTGGAAAAAGGGCGACTTGCGCCTTTGGGATCGTTGTTCCGCGTGGAGAGTGCCTGAAGCTCGTTGAACCCGAGCACATGTTCGGGGTTCACGATGGCACTGGCACCTCCCGTGAGCACCACATCGGCCTTGCCGTAGGCAATGAGATCATAGGCATGGGCAATGGCAAAGGCCGCCGAGGCGCAGGCGGCCGAAACGGTGTAGTTGGGCCCGCTGAGCTTCAAATCCAGGGCAATCCACGCGGACAAGGCATGAGGCATCGTTCGCAGCACCCAGAATTCATCGTCGTCGAGGCAGCAATGTCCGGTATCCACGGCCCCCATGATAACGGCGCACCGGTCCCGATCCACCGCGTCGAAATCGATCCCGCTGTATTCCACGGCTTTACGCGCCGCCACGTAGCACAGCTGGGTCGCCCGGGCCATTTGCCGTGCCCGGCGTCCCTTGAAAAAACTCCGTCCATACGCTTCGAAACTGCGGGGGACCTCCGCGGCGATACACGTTTCATACCCCGAGGCATCAAAGCGTTGGATCACATTCACCCCGCTCCGCCCTTCGAGAAGGCCCTGCCACGTGCTAGGCCAATCCAGTCCCAGGGCGGTGATCATTTCAAAACCTGTAACTACTACCCGAAAACGTCGCCCCTTGTCCATGCACGCCCACCTCAGAGGCTCGAGGGAGAGCAGGCATCGAGAATAAACCCCGCATGCATCCATTTGCTCGATTCGGTCACAAAACTGACCAAACGATCCCCAGGGCGCAAGGGGGTCTCCTTCAAATATTCGTCCAACGCAATGACCACCGCCGGGGCCCCTGGATATCCCCGATGGGCCAACTTGGTGTAGAACTGAAGGTCTGGAAAATCAAAATCGCGCCGCAACCCGTTGACCAGCAGATCCATCATGTGCTTTGTGGGAATGTTGGCAAAAAAGCACGTGATGTCTCGCACATCCAGTCCCGTTTTCGCCCGCATGGTGTCGAAACCTTGTTTGAAAAGCTTGGGTGCCAGCTCCGACACCGTTTTGATGTCCTGCTCCAGGTGGTGGATCCCTTGGGCATAAACTTCCCTGAGGTTGCTGTGCAAAGCTCCTGCCATCATGCGCATGCTGGGAGGAATACCCAACCCCACAGACTCAAGATAAGTTTCCGTCACTCGAAGCGCCAGCCGAGGTCCCGGTTCACGGGAAATCACCCACGCCCCCGCGCCGTCACTCAAAAACCACCGTAAAATCACCTGTTCCAAGGTGACCGCTTCGGGGTTGAAATAATCCGCATTCAAAAAGGCCGAAGAGAGCTGGGACGTCACAATCAGGGCATTCGGGTAGCGCCCGACGCGCACCAAATCACAGGCCACCTGCAGGGCCTTGTAAATGGCCGTACAGTTGGAATGAATGGAAAGCTCCGCACAGTAAGGAATCCCCAAGGCTTCCTGGACCAACACACTGCTCGGGGGACACATGACGTCATAGAGAATCCCCGCATAGACGATCAGCGCGACCTCTTGAGGTTCCAGACCTGCCTGAGCCAAGGCCACGCGCGCCGATTTCTCGCACATGCTCACATTGGTGTCCGTCAACGTCTTCGTCTGCGGATCATAGGCGTAATGGCAATATTCCACCCCAAGCATATCCCGGAGGAGGGAACGGAGCCGATGGAGCCTTTTTTCCAATTTTTTTGGAACATTTTCCAAATGACCCAAAACATCTTCGATCTTGTCGAAAGGCACCGGATCACCGGGAGAATAGGAACCCACCCCGATAAGATAGGCCGAATCCTGGAACATCTTCTCCTCCTCGTGTCGCATTAGAGCTTGAGGTCCGAGCGCGCGATGGACGGCCGACTGAGAATGTGCAGCCCCGCATCCACAGGGAGCACACAGCCCGTGAGGGGAGCCGCCAGATTCGACGCCAAAAAGACGGCCGCCGCCCCTACCTCTTCCGCCGTGATGTTGCGAAGCATAGGGGCATGCTCTTGAGCCATCCGCAAACCGAGTTCAAAATTCTGCACGGCCAGAGCGGAAATGGTCCGCACCGGTCCCGGCGAAAGGGCGTTGACCCGAATGTTTTCGGGTCCCAAGTCATAGGCCAGATAACGCACACTGCATTCCAAAGCGGCTTTCGCCACTCCCATGATGTTGTAGCCGGGGACCACTTCCTGGGACCCCGCGTAGGTGAGGGTGATCACGCTGCCGTGCCCCGAGGCTTTCAGGAGCGTTCGAGCCTCACGGACACAGGCCACGAGACTGTAAGCACTGATCTCCAGAGCTTCGTTCCATGCCGCCCGGGGCGTCTTGATGAATTCTCCACCCAGGAAATTCAAATCCGCGTACGCCACGGAATGGACCAGAATATCGAGAGTGCCCTCAAAGTGCCGACCCACATCCTGAAAAAGGCGCACCACATCTTCATCGCGACGAAGATCGCACACAAGCACCGGGCCGCAATTCCACGACGTCGCTAATTTCTCCACCTTTCGCCGGCTGCTCTCAAGGCAACTCAAAGCCACTTGCGCCCCGTGCTCTCGAAATGCGCGGGCGATGGCCCACGCCAGACTCATCTTGTTGGCTACCCCGAGAACCAAGGCCTTCCGGCCCGCAAGGAGTTCCATGGCGCCTTCCTTTATCGTTTTAGAAGAAGAACTCGATTCCCGTCCAAAAGCTGTAGTCCCCAAGCCGCCGAAATTCCGTGCGGTTGGCGTCTGCACCCGATCGAAGGCCTCCCCAGTCCGACCCCACCGTCTGCGTTCCCAAAAGAAACCACCGGAAGCGATCCCCAAGATCCCCTTCAACGATGGGATTGAGGCGCATGGACCCATCGTCCATATTGACCACCGTCCGGAAGACGAGATCACACAGCCCCCCGAGGTCCCGGTGTTGGTACTGAACCAGCAGGTAATGCCGACGCAAGAGCCTGAGCCCAGGATCCACCATACGGGCAAGGACCCCAGCCGCCGCTGCACCCAGCGCCGTGGGTTGCCCAAAGGCGGCGGCCGCCTCGTCGGCGAGGGTGAAAAAGCCTTCGGCTTCATGATCTGTGTAGCCCGGACCGTGATAAAGATACTCAGCGACAAGGGTCGGCCCGGCCTCAAGGGTATAAGAGGCCCCGACGAGAGCCACCGGCATCAGTCGATGGGAGTCCTTTTGCGACGCAGTCAGGCTCCATCCGAAGGGGGCCGAAGGATCCTGCTCCGGGTAGAGTCCCCAACCGCCCAACGTCACATCCACTTCCCCATAAAGAAGCACGGCGTCGCTGGCCGTGACCCCCGCGTAGCCCCCTCCGTGCGCCCGCCGATCTTCTCTTTTGGATGCTATCACGCTCACATACTTTCGGTAACCCGTCCAGTCCACCTTGACGGCATACGTCCTTTCAAAATCGCGTATCCCCTCCTGGCGGCCTTCATCCGTATTGGCCATAAGGGTAACCGTCCATGAGGGGGACGGGAACCAGGAGACTTGGAAAAAATCCGCGCCGTCGACTTCGTCCTTGGGATTTGCCTTCCCGTTGTCTCGAAAGAATGGATTGGTGGGCGAAAGAAAATAAGCCGGGCCCCACTGGAGGTTTTCCCGCCCGTAAGACACGACCCATGTGGGGCTCGGGTGAACCCGCAGCCACCATTCGTTGACAAAGGCCTCCTCATCCCCATCCCACGACGATGGATTCCGCCCCTCGTCCCAATAGGCTTTTTCGAAGTGCCACCGTGGCTTGACGGCCGCTTCCACGGGCCCCCACCGGGAAAAGAAATCCGGTCGGAGTTCCACGGCACCCACATAGCGGGGCACATTGAGAATGAGGTTGCCCGGGTTTTGAGGTTCCGTGCGGGCCCGTTGTGCGGTTCCATAGCCGATAATGGATCCCTGAACGTCGATGCGGTCCTGCAGCCACCTCCATCCCTCCCGAAAGGCGGAGGGCACGGAGCGCGCCTCCTCCGCGGACGCCGCCGCGGGGGATACCGCGTGGAAAAGAAACCACGCCAGGACAGCGACGGCCACACGCGGCCCCCTCCTATGATGATTCCCTTGTCCACCGCCTATGAAGGTCTTCTCCACGTCTCCCCGCCTCAGCGACTCATCAAGGTATTGACGTTGAACACCGAGGCCGGAATGCTCTCCAGACGCGGAGCACCAAAGTGCAATGTGGTCACGTTCTGCGAGGTCAAAGTTTCCACGATGTGCATCGATGAAATGAAGGGCTGCGCTGAGCCGTCGGGATTTTCCAGCTTGTGCGTGTATTCAAACTCCGCTTCTTTGAATTTCTTTTCCGAGAGGGTGTAATACTCCGCCCGCAGACCCACGAGCCTCTCGCGACTGACCCAATACTTGATGCGGTCGTAGGTCACCTTTTTGTGGACCGCCTTGAGATCGAAGACGTAGCACGGTTCCCCGTGCACCATATCTTCCGAAACGCCGATCACTTCATAGTCTTCCGCATAGTTTGTGGCCGCAATGTCGCCGTAAGACGCCCCCCCGACGAGCTTCTGCCGAGGCGAAACAGGCACGGGCTTGCTCAAACCGGGCTTGGCGAACCACATGTTGTGGTTGACCATCATCAGCTTGTGCCCGCGCACTTTCGGGGGATCCGACATAACCGCCAAGAAGTCGTAACCTCGAGCCTGAACCTCCAGATGCCGCTCTTCCCGCTCCCTTTCTTCTTTGGACTCGATGGAAAGGGGCCAGATGACACCTTCCAGATTCCCCCTCGCTCGATCCGCTTGACGTAAAATCTCTTGGTGGGACAAGGCCCACGACGGCGTCCATCCGCTCCAAAGAAGAAAAACCCCCGTAAGCAACCCCACCATGCCAAGGACGCAAGCCCGTTCTTTCCATGGTCTGGGAAATCTACACATAGCCTAAAGCCTCCACCACATTTTGTCGGGCGGCACGACGGGCGGGCAGTAATGACGCCACGAGACACAACCCCACCATGAGCAGCCAACTCAGCAGAAGGTATTCGGGGATGATCAAAATCTTCAACGGAATTGCACGGACCATGGTCGGCGGCGTCCACATGGGCTGGGCGAGTTTGACGTAAAGCCACCCGCCGGCAGTCAGGACCGCCCCCGCAAGGGTTCCTAAGATCCCCAAGAGCAGACTCTCCAGCCCAAAAAGCCGCATCACCCCCCGTCTTTTGAGCCCCAGGGCCCTGAGGGTGGCGATTTCTCGGGTGCGTTCGAAGACGGCCATACTCATGGTGTTGACCACGCTCATGATCACGATGAAAAAAACGATGAAAAAAACAAACAAGAAGATCGTATTAAACATGTTCCGGGTCCGAGTGTACTCCGGACTGAGCTCGATCCAGGTCTTGATCTCCACCGGCAGCCTTTTGTCCCGAAAAGCGTCAAGAAGCCCTTGTTTGACGGTCTGCGTCCACCGCTCATCTTCCAGCAACACCACCACACGATCGGCTCCCGCCGTGTCCAAAAGGCTGCGGGCCAGCCCCAGAGGGGCAAGAAGGACTTTGTCCTCCAAAGCACTGGCTCCCACGTCGATAAACTGCACCGCCGTCACATCCAAGGCGTTGACCAGTCCGTCCACGGTGTTGGCCAAAACAACGGCCATCCCGTCAAGGTGCACATCCACCAGGCGCGCCAACCCCCGAGACAAGGCCACACCCTCGGGCTGCGCGTCACTCAAGGGACGTCCGTCAAATTCCTGCACACGAGTCAAGTACCGGCGTTTCCAAAACTCATCCAAAGCTGCCGCTTCGATGCCCCGGCCGATAAAAATGGTCGAAACCTTTCCGTTGGAAATCAGGCCCGTAAAGCCCAGTTGAGGGGTCGCCATCACGATGTGGGGCGTGCTTTTCCAGACGGTTTCCATGAGGGCCAGTTCTTCGGGAGTCAACAAATAGGCCGTGGGATCCAACTGCCCCTTGTCCAAGAAACCGGCCTTGAAAACCGTCAGGTGGCCGCGCATGGTGCCATATATGGCACCCTCCCGAAGCCCCTCGTACATATACGCCGTAAACCCCCCAAAGAGGTTGACCGCCGCATACCCAAAGGCGATGGCCGTCATGGTCAAAAGGGAACGCCTTCTGTTTTTGGCGAGATTTCTCGCGGCTATTTTCAACCAGGCGGCCACGTCAGATCCCTTGATCTTGAATACGGCCGTCGGCCAGTCGAATGCGACGGTCCACAATGTCTAAGAGGCGTTGATCATGGGTCGAAAAGACAAAAGTCACTCCCTCCTCACGATTGAGGCGGCGCATGAGATCCACAATGGCCAAGGCGTTTTCCGAATCGAGGTTGGCTGTCGGCTCATCGGCAATGATCAACTGGGGCTGAGTGACCAAGGCCCGGGCGATGGCCACGCGCTGTTGCTGCCCGCCGGAGAGTTTATCCGGCCTATGATGCACAAAGGTTTCGAGACCCAACTGCCGGAGACGCTCTTTGGCCCTTCGGGACGCTTCCCCGGACGCCACACCGCGGATCTGGAGGGGAAGCATCACGTTTTCCAAAGCCGAAAGCACAGGGATGAGATTGAAATGCTGGAAAATGAAACCTAAGCGGGCATTGCGCATTTCGCACTTGGCATCGTCGCTCAATCGGGCCGTTTCGACCCCGTCAAGCCGATATACCCCACGGCTCGGCTCGTCAATGAGCCCCAGGATGTTCAACAGAGTCGTCTTTCCCGATCCCGAAGGTCCCCAAATCGCCACGAATTCCCCTGACTCAAGGGTCAAGTCGATACCTCGAAGGGCAGGGACCGTCATTTCTCCAAAAACGTATTCCTTGCTGACATCGATCACTTCAATGAGCGCCATGGACCATTCCGTTCAGGCTATGGGCCCATGGGCTGCCACGAGCACCAATGAGCAATTATGGCCGCCAAACCCGAAGGCATTCACCATGGCGGAACGCATGGTGCACCCCTTCAGTGCCTCGTTCGGGACGTAGTTCAGATCGCAATCCGGATCGGGACACTCATAATTGATTGTGGGGGGAACACAGCCGCTCTCCAGGGCCAAGGCCGCCACAGACACAGCTATGGCCCCCGAAGCGCCCACCGTGTGGCCGGTCATGGCCTTTATGGCGGGAACCATCAAACGGTACGCATGATCCCCAAAGACCGTCTTGATGGCTTGAGTTTCATAGTAATCGTTGATGATAGTCGCCGTCCCGTTGGCACACACGAGGTCGACGGCTTCCCGGGTGAGCCCTGCATCTTCCAACGCTTTTTCCATGGCCCGGGCCATCGCCTGACCATGAGGCGCCGGCATAAAGATGTTGTAGGCCTCGGACATGGTGCCATATCCCGCCACTCGGGCATACCACCGAGCCCCCCGCTGCCGGGCATGCTCCTCGGATTCCAAAATCACGCAGCATCCCCCGTCGGCAAGAAAAAATCCCGTTCGTCTCAAATCAAACGGACGCATCGCCTTTGGGTGGTTTTCCCGTGTGAGCACCTGCAAGAAATTGCCGCGAAGTATGGAGTTTTCCGTCAACAGCGTGTCCACGCCTCCCGCGATCACCACCTCCGCCGCGCCGGATCGGATCAAGTCCACCCCATTGGCGATGGCATAAGCCCCGGAAGCACACGCCGCCGATACCGTATAGCTTGGCCCGCGCAGCTGCATCTTCAGAGTGACCCAGGCAGGAATCGCATTGATCATCTCTCGAATAATCTTGAATTTTTCGGCTCCAGGCTCCGGCGCATCCTGGGGGCTGCGAATGCTGGAACCGCTCGTGCCCATCACCACCGCGCATCGATCCGAGTTGATCTCCTCCAGAACAATTCCGCTGTCCTGCAGAGCTTCTTCCGCCGCTTTCATGATGATCCGGCTGGTCCGAACGGTTTGCTTGAACACCCTCTTGGGAATGTTTTCCCGTTCCCACCGAGCAAATTCCTCGGGCAATTCCCCCCCATACTGGGTGAGGCAATGCGAGGGATCGAATTTCGTGATCCGCCGTATCCCTGAATGCCCTCGAAGCATGGCCTGCCACGTTTCCGGAGCCGACATCCCCAGGGGCGTGACCATGCCGAGACCCGTGATCACCACACCACGCCGCGGCATCTGACGTGTGTCCATTTACGAAGCCATTTCAGCGTCTAAGTCGGCAGCCACCAACGCTTCTCCTTTTTCGATCACCTCACACAACGCGTCGACGGCCTGTCCGATATTCGTGATGGCCTTGCGGAGCATGTATTGCCCAATCGTTCTCACTTCCACCTGGATACCGTATTTTTCTCGAAGCTCCTCCACGATTTCCAAAAAGATCACAGAATCCCCGCCAAGGTCATTCACCACGTCCGTTTCTTCGGTAATTTGCTCGATATCCACCTCAAGTTCGTCGGCCAGGAATTGGCGGATATCTTCGAAAATCCTTTGACGTTCTTCAGGGCTGACCACACGTCCCATAGACTCACTCTCCCTCATTTCCTAGAGAAACGACTTCACCCTCTCCACCAGCGAGCTTGTGGAGGGGCGCATCACCTGCTGGTCCACGCTCACGCCCAGCCTGGCTTCTCGCGGCCGGCGAAGAGCCGTGGCGGGCCCACGGAGAGGTAAGGATCCCGTGGAGTCCACACCACAGAACAGATCCACAATGGGGGTATTATGCAGAAATAGCCTTTCATTTGTGCATGGAACGCGGGCGCCCGCACAACAAAACGCCCTCCTCCCGTGCCTTGAACGCTCAGGCTCGTCAAATCCACAGCCAAACCCATCCCAAGGGCTTTCGCCGCCGCTTCTTTGCAGGCCCACAGGACGGTCCAGCGCCACAAGCCGCCGAGGGGCACGCCCAGATGATCACCGGTCCCAGAAAACGCCTTGCGTAAACGGGCCAACTTTGGGGTCACCATCTGCAGATCGATCCCCACAAGCCCGTCTCGACCCACACTCACGGCGGCCGCTCCCAAACCGCCGCTGTGAGACAAGCTGCAGGGAAAGACCTCCGTCTCGCCCCAGCGAACCACCCGCAATCGGGGAAGACCGAAACGATTCTTGACCACATACGCGTCATCGGGACACTGGGCTTTGAGCATCTTGCATGCCAGATACTTCAGAGCCCGCCTGGCGGCCAGCCATTCCCCGGCCCTTTTGGCACTGACAATTCCTTCCAGTTCCTGAATTTCTCTGGGATGCAACCCCCGCTGGAAATCAGGACAACGAAAAGAGCTTGGCGCGGGTGCCACGGCGATTCCCAAGCTCTTCCAGATTATAGAGTGCCCAGGGGAGACGTTGAGGCTAGAGAGGTTTCGGGCAGAAGTCTCAAGAACGCTTCGCTCGCCAACGCCATCAACTGGCGCTCCTTTTGCCCTCGTGCCTGCACAAAAAGCTTCAGGGCTTCTTGAATCGCCCGGTGCGGGACTGAAAGGATCGTCCGGACCCACAGGATGGTCCTTTCCTCAAATTCTTTGCGGGGAAAAACACGATTGACGAGACGAAGCTCTAAGGCTTTCGATGCGGGAATCAAGTCCCCGAGCAAAACCATTTCCAAAGCCGCCGCCTCTCCAACGATCCGTGTCAACCTCTGAATCCCACCGAGACCGGGGACAAGTCCAAGGTTCAATTCCGGAAGGCCAAGCCGAGCTCTCTCCGAGGCGACTCGCAAATGGCAGGAAAGGGCTAATTCCAGACCGCCGCCGAAACACGCGCCGTCTATAGCCGCCACGACAGGCTTTGTCAATTGGGAAAGCGCCTGAAAAATCTCGTTGCCGTAGTGCAGCAAGGCCGATTGCTGCGCCACATCCGCCCCACGCAATTCCTCTGGATCGGCACCTTTGGAAAAGTTTCTCCCCACGCCCTTGATCACCACCGCCCGCACCGGATCGGCAGCCATGATCTTGAGGCAGGTCGCGAGATCCTCAAACATCGCCCGCTTCAAACGATTGTCCGGAGGATCATTGAGCGCCACCGTGAGGATGCCGTTGTCGTCCAAAGTGAGAACAAGAGCTCGGGTCGCGGGCAGTTCCATAGTCCCAGCTCCACACAACTAGAGAATGGTCATCGCGTGATCAAGACCTTGCCCGATGGTCCACCACCGCTCAGCCAGGACCTTTTCGGGCCGACGCCCTTGAGGATTTGCCAAAAGTGGAGCCCACTGCAGGAAGCAATCACCTTCCTCGAGCCGACCCCAGGTTCACATCGAACCCATGAAGCCCTCTCGCGGGTGGGTGACGTCGCTCCCGAGACGGGGTCTGGAAACTGCCGGCACTTCATGCGCCAGAGTCTGAATAGCGTTCGAAAACGAGAGCACAATTGTGCCCCCCGAATCCGAAAGAATTGCTCAAGGCCGCCTCCAGGCCGGACACCTTGCGGGCTTCATTGGGCACATAGTCAAGATCGCATTCAGGATCGGGCACCTCATGGTTGATTGTCGGTGTGAGAATCTGCCGATGAAGCGTCATGGCACACACACCCGCTTCAATGGCCCCGGCCGCTCCGATGGAATGGCCGATCATCGATTTCTGTGAGCTCACGGCCAGTCGCCAGGCCTGTTTTCCAAACACCTTCTTGATGGCTCGGGTTTCCGCCAAATCGTTGTGATAGGTGGATGTGCCATGGGCGCTGATATAACCGATTTTTTCCTTGGGCACCCCGGAGCGAGCCAGGGCCGCCTCCATGACCCGGGCCATGGCCCCGCCCGTCATGTCCGGAGCCACGATATTGTACGCTTCCGAATTGGCCGCATACCCGGAAATGAGCGCATAGATCCTCGCCCCCCGAGCCTTGGCCGTGGAAACAGGCTCCAAGAAAAGAGCACCCGCTCCTTCGGAGAGGACAAAACCGTTGCGCAGCTTATCAAAGGGCCGACTCGCCTTTTCCGGTTCGTCGTTGCTTTCCGACAGCGCCATCAGCGCATTGAAACCCCGGATGCTCTCTTCATACACAAGGGTGTCCACGCCGACCACAAGGCAGGCGTGTCCCCGGCTTCTCACATACTCAAAGCCGTGCCCCACAGCATGCGCCCCGGACGCACAGGCGGTGGCCACATTGTAAGACGGCCCCTTAAACCCGAACTCTATGGTGACGCAGGCCGACAGCGCATTGAGCATTCCATGGGAGACGATGGGCACCTTTCGGCGCTTGGGCCGATCCCCTTCCTGGGCATACTGGATTTCATCCCCATAGGTCGACCCCCCACAGCCGGTAATCACGGCCACGTTCTCCCCATCCATGCTCTTGGGGTCGACCCCCGCATCCGCTAGAGCCTCACGGGCCGCAAGAATGGTCACTCGAGACGAGAGGGTACTCTGCCGCAACGCCTTTTTCGGAAATGCCTCCTGTTCCCGCTGGTAGTATTCGGGAGGCAGTTCGCCGGCAATCCGTGTGGCACACCCTGAGGCGTCGAACCGCCGAATGGTGTGGATTCCCGAGTGTCCTTGCACGAGACGCCGCCAACAGGTTTCTCTGTCGGCTCCCAGGCAACAAATGAGCCCGATCCCTGTGATGGCCACCGCATGGTGGTGCTGATTGAAGCCCTCTCCGGCCATGAAGATCACCTCTTGGATCAATGCGCCCGCGTGCGCAGCGGCTCGACGACGCCTTTCATGAAAAGACCGATGGGGAAAGACAGGGCAATAAGTATGCCCAAATGGATCATGAACAGCATGACCAGCGGGGCGCGCCTGCGTTGACCTTGACGTCCCGCCCAGCGGATCAGTCGCGCCCAACGGCGGAACATCGCCTGCCCCACCCGTTCTTGGCGGACCAAATCCGGATCCTGCGGCGCGGGGTTAAGAGGCTCCAGTACAGAATTTCCTTCGAGGATCCGGCCGTCGAGCAAGCCGTCCAAGATGGCCTTGCCATAGCGTTCCGTGGCGACGATCTTGTCCATCGGCACCCCGGCATCGGGAAAACGCCAAAATCCTTCCTTCTTTCCCGTCCACAGCCACCGCAAGGTGCTCACAAGGCTTCCGAGGGCCGACCCCGCATGCACCACGGTGACGTGATCCACCAAGACCCCCCCTCGCCGCTGGACCCACGCGGCCACGAGCTCTTGGGCGCTCACCCATTTATCCCGGGCGTTCACCACCGTGATGACCGGGACCCCGCGCATGACATCGGCCGCATCGGATTTTAAAAAACCGGAAACGGGTAAGGACGGAGACAAAAACCAGACTTGATAAAAGAGTAGAATTAAATCCGGTCTGCCGATACTTGAAAAATCCAGAGGTTTCAAGGGCGGGGGCTCCATGAGCACGGCCTCAGGCAGCGTATCGAAGAACCGATAGATCGGCCACGGAAACGGGTACGGTTTTTCAGGCTCCAAAGCCGTGTACTGCACCTCGATTTGTGGGGACTGGGCCAAAGGTTTGGTCAGGCACCTGGCGATATTTTCCAGTTGTCCGCTCTGGGAGTAATAGAGAACCAAGACCTTAAATTTCTTTTCCCTCCCGGGGCCGAACCCCTCGCCCATGCGTCCCCTCCTCGAGTCCCCTTGAGTGCCATCCCCAAAACTCGCATCAACGGCCTACTCAACGGTCGCCGGGATGGAAAAACTCATCAGCTCGGTGTGTGCTCTTCTGAAGTCAGCCGCCACCATGCCCACGTCAGGAACCAGGTACCAGGTCCGCCTTCCTTCGAAGGTTAAGGGCTTGGACATTCTTTCCCCAAAGGACAGTGTCATCAACACATCCTGCTCGATTTTGTACGCGTTGGGGAATGTTCCGGCGGGCACCTCGATCTGGGTGGTGCCGGCGAAGTGGGACATCACCTCCATGCGCAAGGAAATATTGAAATTTTTTTCGTTTTTGGTGGTGAGCACCCCCGTAAAGTCGATGACAAAGGGCCAGCTGGCTCCCGAGGTGATTGTTTCCATGGGTGGAAGGATGACCCCCGCGGTCTCTTTAAACTGCAAGCTGAGCAGCGATCCGCCGGGAAGCGGGACCGCGAACCCTTTGAGTTCCACCAACCGAATCCCTTCCGCGGCGGTGCAATACAAAGGCACAGGCAAAGGCGCTGCCCCCAAAATATCCAGTGCAAGATTGAGAATGGCGTTGGTCGTGGTGCCTCGGGTCAACACCGTCTGTACGGTCACCCCGTAGCCCTGCTCCTCTTCCGTCCACTCCCCCTCGTAAAACCATTGGGCTCCCACAACAATAGGCAACAACGGATGATGGCAATAATTCTCACTCCGCCCCGTCGACGCCCACCCAAGCCACACAATCGCCGCGACGCCGATTGCCAAAAAACGCCTGTTCATGTTCCACCTCCACGATTCCTCTCTTCGGGGGCCTGGTGCCGTGGCTCCTTGGGTTGAATTTGACCACATTTGGTTGTTTCGACCCAACTTCAAGTGAGCCAGCGGCGCCACACCCATTGGATGACCCAGCCGATCGTCGGCGGAAACACGGCGCTCAAGGCAAATCGGCACACGGAGAACTTCCACCCCAGTAGAGGAACCTCTAAAATGACAAAACGATGGGCTCCCAAGAGAGCCCATGCCGACAAATAAGCCGCCAAAGGACCGACGGCCACCCCTTGCTTATGCAAAACGGCGACAATGGGAAACTGGACGAACGGTCCCCCGGGAGTCACCACACCGGCCAGGGTGGCGATGCCGATGCCTCGCCACCCCGAACCTTGACCCAACCATTGGACCAACGTGTCGTGAGGAACCAGCCGAGTCATGAGCGCAGCCAAGCAAAACGACAACAACATCATCGGAGCCACAGAGGCGAATCCCATCAGGCCGTCCCGCAACGCTTGCCAGGGAAAAGCAGATTGCTTCCAACTCACCCATCCGATCAGTCCCAACGTGAGGGCCAGCAACACAGCTCCGGCAACACCCGCTGCTGTCATGGTTTTCACTTTCCGCCCGGGCAAGGTCAACAAAACCTCATCATTTTTCTATTGTGGTTTCGCTTGCCACCGAGACTTGGCACGCTGCGTGACCCGCTCTTTGCCCGCAACGAACCGCTCTTGCTCCTCCGGCGTCAACGAGTTCCAGAATTCCTCGGCCGTCTGATGAGCCTGTTGTTGCCTCTGCTTAGCCACATCGCGCATGTGCGCCTGTTGCTCAGGCGTCAGAGAATCCCAACGGATGCGCGCTTTCTCATGAGCCTGCACGCCCTTCTGCTTGAGTTCCGATTGGCTCAAGCCCGGACGAAGCATCCGTCGGGCTTCGCTGGGGCCGGCGCCGACCAGGCACACCAAGGCCACAAACACGGTCACCACAATCCCTAACGTTTTTTTCACGGTGTCCCCCTTTTTTGCTTTCCAAGTGGCATCGGCCGCCTCAATTCCTCGGGTGGGATTCATAGCTCTCCGGGACTGTCCCTTATTGAGGCTTTTTCCGCCACCGGTCTCGAGCTCTTTCCGTGACCCATTCCTTGCCTTCCATGAGTCGTTGCTGTTCCTCTGCGCTCAAGGAATTCCAGTACTCTTGGGCGGTCATGTTGGCTTGGGCGGCTCGCTGCTTGCCCTTTTCAGCGACGTAGGCTTGTTCTTCCGGCGTGAGGGATTCCCATCGTGTTTTCGCCTTCTGTTGAGCCTCATGTCCCTTATCTTTGATTTCCGACTGGGTCAGTCCAGGTCTTTTCCCCATGGCCTGAGCTTCGAGGCCACCAGCGGCCACCAAGGTCCACACTGCGGCCGCCATGACGATTACGGCCCAAATCCCGATACGTCTGTTCATCTTTTGCTCCTTTTCAGGATTCGCGATACTTCCCAGGTCAGTCTTGAGGTCCAATGAAGAGCCTGTTACGGGCTTAGCCGAATCAGCTCCCACCCCCCTTCCGGAATGTAGTCGTTGGGGTTTGTGGCCAAGTTGCTGGTGTTTCCGGTACCGATGTAAAGAGCATCCTCGGCGATCATGTTTCTTACGGCCGCGTTGAGATAATTTCCCATTCCATTCAAACTTTCGGGGACACCGGGAGCATCGGCGGTTTCAAAACGCCACAGATTGGCTCCCCACAGGCCTCGGGTCGGTTCCTGGGGTCTCGGGAAGTCAGGGAAGGAAAAAAATCCGGTTGCCATCCTCTGACCATTTTCCGCCGTGCCCACATAGAGCTTGTTTTGAAAAACGGCCATGGAATATGTCTGCAGTTGGAACCAATTGCAGAATCCTCCCAGGCCGTGGAGCGGATCCTTGGACATCCGGTTGGGAACGATCACCCATCGGCCTTGGTTTGTTTCCGCATCATATTGAAAGGCAGGCAACCGACTGAATCCATAGACGACGTCGATTTCCGGAGTGGAAGTTTCCAGTTTCCTGCCCCGAAAAAGGCTCGTTGGGCGCCATGTGCCGTAGATGGCTGCCACGTCCTCATCCGCGGAGGGATACCCTGGCATGAGCTTGGCGAAGAGTGTTCGATGAAGCCCCCACGCCTGCTCCACTTCCATTTCTGTGCCCCACCAGAGATACCCGTCAAAGAAAGCTAAATCCCCGATCGCCGTGGCCACGGCGGTCACAAAATCCGGATCGTAACGGCTTGCACTCCAAACCACTTGCCAGTTGTCCGCATCCTCGGCCCTCAGGTGGTCCGAAAACTCAGGGCTGAGCCATAATTCTCCTCCTCGAAGGACCTGTTGGGTATCCCGAGGCCGTGTGCCGACGGCCAGCCTTTTTCCATCATAGACGGCGATGTTCGCGGGAGCTTGGCTTAGCCGCCCCACTTCCTCGAAATGCCACAGGGTCGACAGATCCCCTTTTTTCACGGCCGCGGCATCGCCCGTCCATCGTAGGATCCGTCCTCCCCCTTCCACCCACGCCGTGCCGTAGAGGTGCCCATTGTGATTGAGCCATTTGCGGGTGTTCTTGTAACGGACGCCGTCCGGCCCGTACATTTCCTTCCAGCCTAAGAATTCCTCCGTCTGTGAGTTGTAGGCCAGCAAGACGAGGGAGGCATTGTCCGATGCTGTTCCCGCCAGGGCGGCGAGAAACACAATTCCATCCTTTGCCCCCGCTCCCCGGACCCCCTGAAGAAGAGGCAACCCTCCCATGGATCCGGGCTCCAGATAAGCCACACGCCGCGAAGTCCCTGTGTTCGTATTATACACATAGACCGACGGGGGGCGCCAGTCCCCCAGGTAATTGGGCAAAGGAGGCACCCACGCACTCTGGCCGAATTCACACACGGCATAGGGGGTCAAGACCGGGGAGATCTGGCCGGAAAAACCCATCGTCGTGCATAAAGGGTTTTCTCTCGTCCCAATCCACAGCTTCTCCTCCCATTTTGTCAAAGCCCAGACCTGCCCCCCGTTGCGTTTCCATTGCCCGCCTTCACAAGATTCGGCCAAATACCTGTTCAGCGGGCTGCCGATATAGTAAAAACACTCGTCAATGGGCGCTTTAAGGAGCAAGGTTTGGTTTAGGGTCGGTGCCTCGACATTCCGGCAGTGATAATATTGCGTGGACCAGAAGGCATAGAGTTCAAGTGGGGTGGAAATGCTCTGTTGCGCCAAAACCGGACTCGAGAGGATCCAAAGAACAACGGTGGCCAGGCCCACCCGCCAAAGTCTTTTTTGATCGCACATGCTTGACCCCCTCCCTCACCTGTGGGAAAGATCCCCACCCGATAAATCCTTGGCCAGCCCCTCCAAGGAAAAACCAAAATCCTCAAGCTTCAGGTTGGAGTGCACCGGTCGATAATGCCATTGCCTCTCATGCTGCTCTTCAATCCTCCGACGCATGGACTCGCTCACGGGTAGTTCCGCGAACTCTAAAATCCTCCATATTGTTCGTCGAAAATCCTTTCGAATATCTTCGTACGGCACCTGGAGAATGTCATGGACGTCGAAAAATCCTTCGTGTCTCAACTGATTGATATATCGATAATAATGAACATCGTACATATAACGTTTTCTAAGATATTCTCTAACTTTCTTGCCGGGAATTCTCTTTAAGTCCCATAAATAGTCCAAAACTTTGAAATCCAAAGTCAAGTGTGAGGGGATCGTTTCTTCAGGAGGTCTGTCCACGTAGATGATGCGTGCGTCCGGAAAGGTTCCTATAAGGGTTTTGATTCCCATACCCATGTAGTTCATGTTCGCGACAATGCGATGTTTTTTCTTCCAATAAATATGCCTTTGAAAACATCCCTTCAAGTAGGCCATCCATTCGTGTCTCAACCGGGCGTCCTGACGATCTCTAAAAACGACGTCGTCCCACGGTTCCTCGGAAAAACCCAAAGGCGTGTACACGTACACGAACTGTGTACTTAAGTACTTAAACCACAAAAGCTCTTCTTCTTCGACGGAGTCCAGCCTTTGTTCGTGTCCGGCTTCGGCAGGCACGAGGACGTTCCGCTTGGAACGCATGGCCGCCTGGAACAGCCGGCCGAACAGTTTTCGTGCCGTCAGGGCGCTGAGAATCATTTCCCACGATTGAAAGCACGCAAACTCCCCCGTGGAATTGATAAACCGATGGAGCATTGTGGTGCCGGAGCGGGGGTGACCGATAATGAACACCGGTTTCACGACGGGTTGTTTCACGCAGTCGGGGTAAATCCACGGGTCCAAAGCGAAAAACAGGGTGTCCAGGCAAAAGGCCGTAGGTTTTCCCCAGAGAATTCGGAAGAAAACGTCGCTCAAGCCAAAGGTTTCCCAGGTCGCCCTAAGCAGCCGGACATACTGGCGCCTCCAGAACCGCCGCATCGCCGGCCCTGGCACCCCATCGCTGTTGACGAAAAGTGTCGGCTTCATCCTCCACCGTGTGTCGATTCTATTCTGTGTGTCCATGCCGTGAGTTCACGTCGTAACCGAACCTCTCGAAAACAAAATCAAGATCCTGCACAATTCGCGCAGGGGAAATCTCCATGTCCTCCAAGGAGTACACATGCTGACTCACATAGGCTTGAGCCTTTTGTTCCTCTTCAGCGAGGATCTGATCAAAACTCGCAGAAATCTCTATATTCAACCACCTATACAGATCCTGGACGACACGGGCTGGTTTTCGCACTAAATCCTCATAACGGACAAACCGGTAGGAATCCTTCGGCTGATCATCCAACACCCTGATGGGATATTCATAAAAAGCCCGCACGATTTCGTAGACTCCTTCAAGGTAAGGGTACGCCCCGTGCTCCACTCCGGCCATCCGGCGCCACAGAGCATGGGCCATATTGATGGTTGACGGCACCACTTCGAGAGGGTGGCGAACCAAATAGATGATTCGACAATTGGGGAACGTCCGCAAAAGTCCTCGCACTTTGAGGGAAGAGGCCGGATTTTTCGAAAGGAGACGCTTGCGTCCCCCCGTAAAGAAAGCCTGGCGCCGCAACATCTGCTCATAAAATTCAAGGATGCGCTTTTTCTCGTCCTCCGGTAATGCCACGTCGAATTTGTGGTATCTCTTGATTTCTTCAAAAGGGAACAACCACGCCAGACCGTGAAAAGAACAGTGGTGGAAGAGCAGCTTGTCATCCTCCTCGGGGTAAAACAAACCGATGCGATGAATTTTATTGAATTCCCCAAAAAATTCTGTTTCCTTTTGACGCAGTTTTCTCTCGAGGGCGCCCTTGGTGAAATGGTTCAGCCGAGCCAACCCGAGCAAAAATTTTTTCTGGCTGATGGCGGGAAAGAGAAGCTCCCAGGTGTGGAACGTGAAGAAATGCTCCGTGTCCTTGGCCATGATGCGATGGAGCAGTGTTGTCCCGCTGCGCGGATTGCCGATGATAAAGACCGGCTGCTCGAGAGACGTCCGCTTCCAGCCTGGATACAAGACATCATCGAGAAAAAAACATAGATGATTGAACACCTCATAGATGGGATAAAGGCTGAAAAAAGCCATTTGTGCGAGCGCGCGGCGAGGTGTCCTGGGTAAACCCGTTTCCTCCCATCGCGTCAGGACAAGGTAAATCAGCCGAAAAAAGTTGCGCGAGTTAAACGACATGTGGACCCTTCATGGTGCGCGGCCGCCGACGGCCTTCTGTGGTTGAGAAATCCCGTTTTCTTCCCCCCCGACAACGGAGAACCCGAATCGTTCAAAAATCTCCTTAAGCTCTGAAATAATCCGCTCAGGAGGAATCGACAGGGCCTGGAGCGAGTAGTCGTGCTCGCTCTTGTACCCCCGCGCCTTGCGCTCCTCCTCCTCCAGGATTTGCCGAAAATTTTCTGACAGGGTCAGGCCGAGAGCCTCGTAAATGCGCCCGATTTGTGCCTTAGGATGAGACACCAAGTCATCGTACTTCACGAGAACGTAAGACCCCTCCGGCGCCTCTTCAAAGCATCTGAGCGGGTAAAGATAGTAGTGTTTCAACGTTTCATAAATCTGTTCCTGCAGGGGAAAACCGGGGGCGATACGGATGGTCGCCCGCCACATGGCATGAGCCATGTTCACCATCGAAGGGACCACTTCCAGAGGGTTCCTCACAGGATAGATAAACCGGCAACCCGGAAAAAATTCCATGAGACTTTTGATCTTTGGCGGGCACACAGGGTTTTTCGATAGAAGCCGTCCCCGAGTCTTCTTGTAGAACGCTTGTCTGCGGATACAGTCCGCATAGAAACCGAGAATCCTCCGCTTATTGCGGTGATCGACTCTTTGGTCAAAGTACGCATAATCGATGGTCAATTCCTGGAAAGGGAAAAACCACAAAAGGTCGAGGGAAGAAAAAATGTGCAGCGTCAACTTGTCGTCCTCTTCCGGAGCAAACAGGCTCAAATGATGCATTTTGTTGAAGTCTTTAAAAACTCGAGACTCAATGAAAACAACGAGTTTTCCCAAGGGGCTCCCCAGCCGCCGGTCCAGGGCACCGAGAGCCGCCAAGGCTTTTTTCTGAACAATGGCGGGGAAAAAAATTTCCCAGGCTCTGAAGTAGAAAAATTGATCCGTGTCCCGTGCCATCACACGGTGGATAAAAGTGGTCCCGCTGCGTGGATTGCCGACAATAAAAACAGGAGGCTTTAGCTCCACTTTTCTCCATTCTCTGTAAAAAATATCGTCCAGAATGAAACACAATCGATTGAACAACTGAAATAGTGGATACCCTATAAAAAAAGACAGTAGAAACAAAACTCTCTTGAAATCGAACGGCGCTGGAAATTCATTGCGCTTCTTGACAGATACATACAACGTCTTAAAGAATCGACCAAAATCAAAATAAATCATCGCTCGCGCCTCATCCGCAGGGGGTCATCGGGAAATGGGCATCCGACGTTCCTGTTCTTTTCGCAGCAACCAATCGACCCAACGGTCGGGAAGGAACCGGGTCAAGAGCCCGAGGTACGCATCCAACCCCACGAAGTACCTCGTTTTGGGGCGGGGGGCTTCCATCGCTTTGACAAGAACGCGGGCCACTTTTTCCGGCCGAACGGCATACTTGACCAACTGGTGCATGTACCCATTCATGGCCGCCAAGGGCTTCTCGTACAACACTTGTCCTTCCGCAGGCATGCGGCGGGCTCGTTCTTCGGCGCTCGCAAATGCCTTGTCCCATATGGGCGTTTTGACGGATCCGATTTCAAAAAGGATAACCGGGATATTCCACCAAGAAAGCTCCCGGCGCAAGGCGTCCGTCAATGAGGCCAGGGCGGCTTTCGAGGACGCGTAAGGTCCGGAAAAAGGCAAGGAGACCCGCCCCGCCATGGATCCGACATTGATGATCCGCCCCCTCGAACGGCGCAACAGTGGCAAGAACGCTTGGGTCACTGCGAGGTGCCCGAGGACGTTGACTTCATATTGAAGCCGAAGATCTTCCACGGGCAGGAATTCCAAGGGTCCCCCGATCCCAATCCCTGCGTTGTTGATCAGGCCTCTGAGCCGCCCGCTCTCCCCGATGGCCTTGGACACCAAAGAGGCAGCATTGGCCACATCGTCCTTTTTCACGATATCGAGTATCACAGGGGTCACCCCTCGGGGCCATCTCGTTCGAAGCCTCTCCGCGTCGCCTTCTTTGCGAACCCCGGCAAAAACATGAAATCCTGCCTTGGTGAAGGCGCCCACGGCAGCTTCACCGATACCCGATCCCGCTCCCGTGATCAGCACCGCTCCCTTGGGCCTACCCTCCCCGTCTCTCATTCCGTGCCAACCTCCCCCACACGTGTTGTCCACCTCCATTGACCGGACGGCTACGAAGCGCCAGAACCCCGTTTCACCTCTGAAAGACAGCTGTTCGATGGATCCCGTTGGTTCACACGTCTTTCACAACCCGACCCAAATCCAGGGAAACGCGGTGCAACGTGGCTAGCAGGATATATGCCAGTGACCGGACAGTCGATTCCACAGCCCCTTCAGGGCCTGATCACCATACTGAGATCGCCCGAATCCATAAAGCCTAAAAATGAGACCCCAGCATTTCATGGGGGAATGCATCTCAGCTTCCTGGACGGTTCGTCAGGTGCAGCCTTTTGATCACGGCACAAAAGCCATGGGGCTCGATGTTCCTAGGCGTTTCGGTCATGCCGTGGCCTCCAAGGTCGTCGAGAAAAGAACCATCGTGCTGAGGTTCGAGATCTGTTTGTGGATCCCGAGCACCCTCGGCGTTGCCGTATGGACTTTATCGGCGTGGGCGCGCGTTGAGCGCCCCTGACCTGAATCTCCAGGTTTCCCGGACTCCCCCGTGGTTCACTTCCGAACTCCATCGCCTCGGATTCAAGAAATCCCCGGAACCTCAAGGTCTGTGGTTCGTCTCCGTTCCTTTTCAACAGCGCCTGGAGGTGGAGGACAGGCAAAAATTCATGATGTCAAGAGCCGATTCCGATCTTTCATGAGGGGGGGTGTGAGGCACAGCTTTGCCATCCTACGCCGTATCCCAAGTTCGGCCGTAGGGCTAGGCTCTCCGAGGGCGAGCCCGAAAATCTCCTGTTGCCCCCCAGGAAGGGTTCTGAGATACTTGGGACATTCAATACAACCCAAAGGGGCCGTCACGGCGCCGGAACCGATGTCCGCCGCTCGGCCGTTATTCCCGCTCATCCCCCAAAGGTCGACAATGCGCACACACGCCCAGTCGATTTGGAAATCAAGGAGCTTTTCGTGAAATACCGGTATCGCCTGAAATGGACGGCCTGGTTGGCGGCCGTGGGGGCCGCCGCCTTCGTCTCGCCCGCCCTGGCAATGAACTTGGGCCTCATCACCGGCCCGCCGACGGGCACAGGTTACCAATGTGGTCTGGACCTCCAGGAATTGATGAAGTCCCAAGGCGTGGACGTGGCGGTTCACCCGTCCGCAGGGTCCGTGGAAAACATCTACGCCGTCTATCAGAGGGCCGGTGTCCATCTGGGCATTGTCCAATCCGATGTCCTGGCTCTTGTGGCCAAGGTGCGCACGAATCCTGCACTGAGACGCATCGCCCAAAAGATCAAGGTCGTCTACCCTCTTTATGATGAGGAAATCCACCTGCTGGGGAAAGACACCCTCCAAAGCTTGGAGGACCTTCAGGGGAAACGGGTCGCCATCGACGCAGAAGGGAGCGGTACGGCGCTCACGGCCAAACTTCTCTGCGAAATGACGCAGATAAAACCAGCCCAGCTCGTTTCTATGAGTCCGGAAGACGCCTTACAGGGCATCAAGGCGGGCGCATTGGATGCCATGTTCCTTGTCGCCGGCGCGCCGGTGAAGCTCTTTCAGGACAATGTGAAGGCCGAAGACCATCTGCGGCTCATCCCTATTGTCCATAAGCATGTCTTCGAATTCTATCCCCAAGCCGTCATCCCTGCCGGAACCTATCCATGGCAAAAGGCCGCCGTGACCACAGCCGCCGTCAAGGCCGTCCTCATCACTTACGATTACCGGCTGGGGCAATGCCTTGAGATCGGCCGGTTCGCGCGAATCGTCGAGGAACATCAGCAGTGGCTCAGAACCCATGGCCATCCCAAATGGAAAACTGTGGATTTCTCCCTTTCCCTTCCCGGTTGGGAGAAATCTTCCTGCCTCCCCAAGACCTTTGGGAGCATCAGCCCTCGAGACGTCCCGGACACCAAGGAAGTCAATCCCGTTTTGGAGGTCATCAGAGACCTTTTTTAACTTTTGGAGGAATGACGATGCACAAGAAAATGGGCATCCTGGCAATGGCATGGTTCCTGACTGTCATTTCCACGCTTCCGGTCTTTGGTGTTGGAGGCACCGCCGACGAGGCCTTGCGGCTCACCCTTCCCTATGTCACTGTAGGAACGGACCACTATCGAGCTCGTTTTGATTTTGTGACGCTGCCTCAAGATCCTGCCGGGATTTACTGGAAACTGAACTGGGCCGGGCTGACTCCCATGTCGGGTCCTCAAGGCGGTGTTCTGGATTCCTCCTGGAACATTTTGAACGCCGTGGTCTTGTATCAAGGCGTCCCCTACGACATCGACCTGGCGTATACTCTTATCCCTGAAGACCCCTCCGGGGCCTACTGGAAGTTGGCTCGGGTTCGAACGCTCCCTGTCCGTATTGAAAGCGTAAACGGTGGCGGTCTGAGCTGCCTCAACATCGAGACCTTGGATCCGGCCGGCATTCAACAAATGGTCCAGTGTATGCAGAATTGCGGGACAGACCCGGACTGCATGCTCAGATGTCTGCCCTCGGATTTCGGATTAACCTTCTATCTCGCGGTCACCTTTCTCAATGAATCGCCGGAGACCGCAGAATTCCGCATTCCTCCGGGAATGGTTTTTTCCCCGATGAGTGGTGACCTTCAGCCCATGATGGTGCTTCACACACTCCCGTATGAGCTTCCACCGGGACAGTCTACATTCTGTGTACCGACTTATTGCCTTGCGGCGGATCGCTCGGCGCCTTCTGAAAGTGACCCCTACATTGCGGGGGGGATTACAGGCCTTCAGTGTCTCTACGACATCGTGGAATTGACCTACGGGAAGACCCTCAACGGGCTGGCGCAATCCCGAATCCAAGAAATCATTTGGGATTGTGTGGAAACGGGCACCCTCTCCGAGGAAAACCGGGCGTATCTCAACGGGCTTCCGTAGCCTGAGGGCACGCCCGAGGGACGCTTGGACCCCCCTCCGGGGGGTCTCCGTCCCGCAAAGGAGTTTTTTCATGTACTTGGACTTTTACGGGTTCCGAGCGGAACCTTTTCACATCACACCGGATCCGGATTTTCTGTATCTCAGCCCCAGCCATAAAGAAGCCCTGGCGGCCATCATTTACGGCGTCCAGCAGCGCAAGGGGTTCATCACCATCACCGGGGAGGTGGGCCTGGGGAAAACGACCGTTGTGCGCACTTACCTTGAACGTTACGACCGCCAGAGCATCAAGACGGTGTTGGTCTTCAACGCCAATGTCTCTTTCAAAGGGCTGCTGCGCGTCATCTACAGGGAACTGGGCTTGGATCCCCCGGATCTGGACCCCTATGAAATGGTCCACGAGCTCCACACCCTTCTCATTAAGGAATATCAAGACGGCTGGAACGTCGTGCTCATTATCGACGAAGCCCAAAACATGCCCGTGGAGACTCTGGAAAATTTGCGCATGCTCTCCAACCTGGAAAGCACCAAGGATAAACTTCTTCAAATCATCCTCATCGGCCAGACGGAATTGGAAAACCTTCTAAACCTCAAGCAACTGCGACAGCTCAAACAACGCATTGCCATCCGCACCTCCCTCAGGCCGTTGACCCCCAAAGAGAGCGCCGATTACATCCGCCACCGGTTGTCGCTCGTCCAGACCGAGCCCCGAGAGCTGTTCACACAAAAAGCCTTGGATCTCATCATCCAGGAAGCTCAAGGCATTCCCCGCAAGATCAACATCCTGTGCGACAACGCCTTTATTACGGGCTTTGGGTACGGGCGGAAGACCATCACCCCGAAAATCGTTCGGGAAGTGATCCACGACCTTGAAGGGCGGCCCCATCCCAAATCCCGGTCGATAAAACGTCTGATCACGGCAAGCCTGAGCGTGGCCGCCTTGGCCGGAGTGGTGTTGTGGCAGCCCCAGCTCCCCCGTACCGCATGGACATGGGTCCAGGAAGGCGCACAACGCGTCCAGAGCTGGCGCGGTGGCGTGGATGGCGTCTCCGTGAACCCAAGCGAGAAGGCACGCGGTCCGGACGGCTCGAGGACCACCCCTCCCACAACGGGCCCATCGTCCCTTGGGCCGGACGCGGAAGGGCAGCGCATCGTGAAACCCCTTCCTTTGGCAAATCCCGTATCTTCTCCGTCCCAAGAAAACGCTCCGGCACGGGACAGCTCCGCAATGACACCGCCTCGGGACACCAAGCCCCACACCGAACCCATGAAGCCCACGCCAGGGTCTCCTCCAGATCCTCGGGCTTCGGTGCGCTCCGGGGAAAGGTCCGGTCCGGTCCCCCGGCCGTCGACAGGACTCGCCATTTTGGAAAAAGACCAGCCGGCTGGGTCCTGGTCCCGTTTTGAACCGACGAGCGGACTCCTCCCGTCCCACGCCATCGACCCGGAGATGGTGCGCCTGACGCAGACCCGGAAAAGTGGGTCCCTGCCCGCCCCATCCGCGGCCGGACCGGTCCGCGAAACCGCCTCTACCAGCCCGCCCACCGACGGCTCGGCACCGTCCCGGCCGTCCTCCGCCGTTATCCCCCAACCCGATCCGGGACGCGTCATTGAGTGGATCCTCAACAAACGTCGCCGATGAAAGCCTGAAGAGAAGCCGACCGTTCTTGACTTTTTTCACATGACATGTCTTTGCTGAGGGCAAGTCATTTTTTATCGGCGTGTGCGAGAAGCGGGTTCACGTGCACCACGGGAAAGGAGAACGGATGATGCGCCAATACAGGATTCGACCGCTTGTTGTGGGAGCCAACGAGACGGATCAGGGGATCATGACGTACCTCAAGGATTACGGCAAACGCATCTGGATTCCCATCTATATGTTCGTCATCGAAGGTGGGGAAGAGACCATTCTGGTGGACACCGGTCTCGAGGAGTTTATGGTGCCCGACCATGTGGCCGAAACCACCGGGCTCAAGATTCAGGAGTTCGAAGAGGCTTTGGCCGGCGTCGGTCTGAAACCGGAAGATGTGGATGTGATCATCCACACGCATTTGCACAACGATCACTGCGAAAACGACGCAAAGTGCCCCAACGCCGTGGTGGTGGTCCAGGAAGCCGAGTATGATTTTTACCGAAACCCCCACCCGTTGGACCATCGGTATATCCCCGGCCTTTTGGATGGGCTCAAGATCGAGACGGTTCGAGGAGATGTGCGGTTTCGCGACGGTATTGAGTTGGTCTGGACACCCGGGCATACCCCAGGCGGCCAGTCCGTGGTGGTGAACACCGCTGCAGGGCGTGCCGTGATCACGGGTTTTTGCTGTAACGACAAGAACTTTCCACCAACCGGGCCTGCCGTGACGCCCGGCGTGCATACCGATGCGCTGGCCGCCTACGACAGCATCCAAAGGGTTCGGGCGATGGCCGACATTCTCATCCCCGTGCACGACCTGGCCGTAGGACGGCGACCGACAATCCCCTGAGAACGCATCGGTCCGAGACCACCCCGGCGCTCTTGTCGTTGTCAAGCTCGGAATGCTATACGACCACGGTCAAAAGAAAAAAACCCCCGCCCGCCATGGACCCGGGGGAAAGAGGTCCGGGCGGGGCGGTTGCGGGACATGGATCGGCATCGATGACGGACCCTAGGACAAGGTCTCCAGGCCATGGCTTCAGAGAGAGTGTCTGAAATCCCTCCGCCTCCCGAGCGAAACCCGGAGGGCGCCCACGGGACGGTTCGAAAACGCCGACGCCCCGATCGCTACATCTGTACCACCTGTGGGCATGAACAGCCCTTTTGCTGGACGTGCCCATGCGGGTTCATGATCTGCAACGATTGTATGGAAGAAAATTTTTGGGGAATGACCTGTAACGGCATCACGTGGACGTGTCCAGACTGTGGGGCCGTTCGCGGTTTTGGCAATCAGTGACGAAAAGGAGACGGGGATTTATGGCGACACGACGCGTGGTCATCGTCGGGGCGGTGGCTCTGGGACCCAAAACGGCCTGCCGCATCAAGCGACTCCGCCCAGATTTCGACGTGGTGATGGTGGATCAGGACCAATACATTTCCTATGGCGGGTGCGGGATCCCCTATTACATTTCCGGCGACGTGAGCGATCTGTCCGCGCTGATGAGCACCAGTTTCCACATGTTGCGCACTCCTGAATTCTTTGAAAAAGCCAAGGGGGTGCGGGTCATGACGCGAACCCGGGCGGTGGCCATTGACCGGGAACGGAAAACGCTGCGGGTGAATCGTCTGGAATCCAACACCGAGGAGGAACTGCCATACGATGACCTCGTATTGGCCACAGGGAGCCTTCCCCACAGGCTGCCCATTCCCGGAGCCGATCATCCTCGGGTCATGCGGGTGTCCAATCTCCACGATGCGGCGGCCATCAAAGAGATGCTGAGCAAAGGGGCCATCGGCCGTGCGGTGATCATCGGAGCGGGGGCCATTGGGTGCGAAATGGCCGAGGCTTTGACGGACATGTGGGGCGTCGAGACCGCCATGGTGGAAATCGCCCCGCATGTCCTTCCCGGTGTGCTCGATCCCGTGCTCGCCCGCATGGTGTCTCAACATCTGGAAGAACGCGGGGTGTCCGTCTACACGGGGGAGACGGTCCGGGAGGTGGCGGCCGACGGGAACGGGGACACCCTCACGGTCCGGACGACTCAAAGGGAATTGGAAGCGGACATCGTCATCACGGCTGTCGGCGTCCGACCCAACAGCGCGTTGGCCCGGCAAGCCGGCTTGCTCGTCTCCAGCCGAGGCGCCATCGTGGTCAATCAGCGCCTCCAGACCTCCGATCCATGCATTTACGCCGGGGGTGACTGCATCGAAGTCATGCACCTGGTGACGGGCAAGCCTTTTCACTTCCCCCAAGGGTCCCTGGCCAACCGCCAAGGGCGCATCATCGGGACGAACATCGCCGGCGGTTGTGCGCGGTTCGAAGGCTCTGTCGGCTCTTTTGCCGTCAAGATTTTTGATCTGGCGGTGGCGACGGCGGGCATTTCCCGAAAGACCGCCACAGAGGAGGGCTACGATGCGATCCAGGCTTTGGTCATTCAAGCCGACCGGGCGCACTTCTATCCGACCCAAGATCTCATGACCTTGGCCCTCGTGGTGGACCGTAAGACTCGGAGGATTCTCGGCATCCAGGGGGTCAGCCGAAACGGCGACGCGCTCGTCGGCCGCATCAACGCCGTGGCGGCTCTTTTGGCCCGTCGCGGAACGGTCGAGGATTTGTCCAACCTCGAAGTCGCCTACACGCCTCCCTTCGCCGCAGCTATGGACATTGTGAACGCCTTGGGAAACACCGCGGAAAACATCCTGGACGGCTACAACGTGACGGCGGACCCCGACGATTTCGAAACCTGCTTTCTTCAGGACGGCGGCCCGGACGTGGTCTGCCTCGATGTGCGCGGCCCCCGAAACGCCGCACCTTTTGTTCAAGCCTTCGGAGACCGTTGGCTGAACATCCCTCAGGAAACCTTGACCGAGAGGCTCGATGCCGTCCCCAGAAACAAGCGGCTCTTCGTCGTATGCAATTCCGGGGTGCGCTCCTACGAAGCGTTGCTCCAGTTGCGCGCGGCCGGGATCATGAACGCGGTGAACGTTCAAGGGGGGGTCGCGGCCATCAAGAAGACAGGGATGATTCGTTTGGAAGACCGTGAACATCAGGACGGCTGAGCCTGTCTCGGCGAACCCCTGTCCCACAGCAGGCCCCCGGTCTCGGGAAAACCTTTCCGCACCCCCGGAAAAACGGGGGATGACTGCGTCACGGGTGAGGACGCCGCGTCCAGGGCGCCCGACGAAGACATCTCCGGCCGGCCGGATGCGGCGTCCGATCTTCCCCGGGGGCATGTGGATGGCCCGAGACGAGGGGCGTCGGCGAGGGCTCATCGTTTGAAAGCGGCCCACGGAAAACGGTTCAGCGCGCCGTGGCTGGGGCTGAGGACATGGGAGTGCCGTTCCACTATTGACGGTCCCACAGCTTTGCTCTACAAGAGCGGCAAGGCATTGTTCTCTGACAAGACGGAGGGGTCAGGTACCCGAATGCGGGTTCAAAAGGGAAGACGGTGGAATTCCGTCGCGGTCCCGCCGCTGTGAACGGGGACGAAGGCCGAGAATCCCACTGTCCCATGACCATGGGATGGGAAGGGCGGCCATGAGGATGATCCGTGAGCCAGAAGACCTGCCTGACGCCATGAGGGAAGAGATGCCGATGGCAAAGGCCTCTCCCCGCGGATGGACTTCGTGGAATGGGTCCTGACGCGAACATGGGGATGAAGGAAACAGGGTGCAATCCTTGGAACGAGAAAGTTCCAAGGATTTTTTTGTTGCTCAGGAGCGGCGGCGTATGAAGGGGGCACACGAAGAACCGAACGATGGGCCGGCTGCGCTCGTTTCGGCGGGAAAGGCTATCGAAGAGGAAAGTTTTCGCATCATCGATGCGGAAATGGGGCCGCACAGTTTTCCTGGGGATCAGTGGTCCATCGTCCGCCGGGTGATCCATACAACGGGGGACTTTGAATTCGCGAAGCTTATCCGCATTCATGAACGGGCGGTCGAGGAGGGATGCGCCGCGGTGCGGCGGGGGGTTCCCATCTTTGTGGACACGCGGATGATTCTCGTGGGGCTCTCCGCAACGCGACTCGGCTGGTTCGGCAACGCCGTCCAGGTCCCGGCATCGGACCCCGACTCCCAAGGCGCGGCGGAAAAGGACGGCCTTACCCGTTCCGCCGCCGCTTTTCGCCGCATTGGACCACAACTCCATGGAGCCGTCGTGGCCATCGGAAACGCCCCGACGGCCCTGTTGGAAACCCTCCGCCTCATTGCGCAGGAGGACATCCGCCCGGCGTTGGTCGTCGGCGTCCCCGTGGGCTTTGTGCAGGCGGATACGGCGAAGCAGGCCTTGTGGCAATGCCGGGAGGTGCCGTCCATCACCGTGCTCGGCCGCAAAGGGGGAAGCCCTGTGGCCGTGGCCATCCTCCATGCTCTCTTGGAATTGGCCCGTGGTTCAGGCCGTCATGAAAATGAGCGATCGTGAACGGTCAGTCTTCCGGCAGGCCGGCCATTTCCGGCGTCAGCTTTAACGAGAAAGGAAGATCCCCATGCTGGGAACTCTTTACGGCATCGGTGTGGGTCCCGGAGACCCGGACTTGCTCACCCTCAAGGCAGTGAAAGTCCTCGGCCGTGTCGGACATGTGTTTGCCGCGTCGTCGTCATCCAACGATTACAGCCTGGCCCTGGAGATCGTCCGGGAGCATCTTCCCGAAGGCGTCCCCGTGGATTTCTTGGATTTTCCCATGACCTTCAACAAGAACCGCCTGGAAGAGGCCTGGCGGACCAATTGCGACACGGTGGCGGCACGGCTCATTGCGGGCGTGAACGTGGCTTTCCTGACCTTGGGCGATCCGATGACGTTCAGCACATTCATTTATCTTTTGCGAAAGATTCGTCATCGTCTGCTCTCGGTCCCCGTGGAGATCGTCCCGGGGATCACATCCTACCAGGCGGCGGCGGCCTGCGCCGGGGTCGCTTTGGCGGAGGCCGAAGAAACCCTGACGGTCATCTCCGGGGCCAAGGGGGGGAACGGCTCCCCGAGGTCCTTCCATTCTCCGACAACGTGGTCCTCATGAAAACCTATAAGCAGTTCCCTCAAATCCTCCAGCAGATCCGGAATCTGGGATTGGAAGATTCCGTGTGCTTTGTGAGCCGATGCGGCTTGGAGGGCCAGGTGGTGGTCAGGGACTTCCACGCGTTACAGAACCTTTCCCCCCACTACTTGTCCCTTCTCATCGTCAAGAAACCCGGCCGGTCGACGGCAGCCCATGGGGAATAGTCCGGTGGCCCCCGCACAAGCGCACCCCACGGCGGATCTTTCCATGCCCCGCGATCCGGGCCTCGCCGCTTCTGTTCCGCCCCTGTCCCAGAGGCAGCGGCGGAGGCGGCGTTTCTTCTGGGCCGCGGTGTTCTGTGTTCTTCCGACCATTTCCGTCTTCTGCGTCAGCGTGGGACCCTTTCCCATAGACGCCGGTGCCCTGTGGCGCGCCGTCAGCCCTTTGCTTTCTTCGTCTTCCCCCAACCCCGGAACTGCAGATGCCGCCACGGCCCAATACATCCTCGTCCACCTCCGGTTGGCCCGAGTGGTCCTGGCCATGGTCGTGGGGGCCGCCTTGGCGCTTTCCGGCACCGTCTATCAGGGCATTCTGCTCAATCCCCTGGCCGACCCTTTCACCTTGGGCGTCTCCACCGGGGCGGCTTTCGGGGCGTCGGTGACCATCCTCTTCGGGTGGGCGTCCTGGAAGCTGGCGGGCATGAGTCTGCTGCCGGTGGCGGCCTTCGGGGGTGCCGTCGGGGCCCTGAGCGTGGTGATGCTCCTGGGCCGACTTCAGGGCAAGATCCATCCCACCACCTTGGTTCTCGGCGGGATCATTGTCTCCACATTCCTGTCGGCCTGCATCAGCCTGCTCAAGAGCCTTCACGAAGAATCCCTCTCGACCATCGTGTTTTGGATCATGGGCAGCCTGGCAGGGCGGAGCTGGCGTCATGTGCTCGCCGTGACCCCGTATCTGCTCGTCGGCTCCTGGATCATTTTTGTGTACGCCCGGGAATTGGACCTTTTGGCCCTTGGAGACGCCGTGGCTTTTCAAAGCGGGGTGGCCACGGAAACCGTGCGTCGACGTCTTCTGGCGGCGGCTTCCCTGGTGGCGGCCGCCGCTGTGGCCGTCAGCGGTGTCGTGGGATTCGTCGGGTTGGTGGTGCCCCATGTGGCCCGCCTGTGTCTCGGGCCCGCCCATAGGCACCTCCTGCCCGCCTCCATGATCCTCGGCGCCCTGCTCACGCTGATCTCGGACACCCTCGCCCGAACGATACTTTCCGGCGGGCGGGAAATCCCCCTTGGGGTCGTGACGGCCATCCTCGGGGCACCCTTTTTCGCCTACCTTCTGGTGCACAAAAAAAAGGCTGTCGCTCTGTGATCCAGATCGAACACGTCCATTGCGGCTATCCGGATCGAAAGGTTCTTCACGATATTGACGTGACGATTGGGTCGGGGGAATTTGTCGGCATCTTGGGGCCCAATGGATCCGGGAAAACCACTCTGATCCTGGCCCTGAGCGGCGTCCTGCCCGTGTCGTCGGGGCGCATCCGCGTGGACGGCCGCCCTTTGGAAACCCTGCCCCATCGGGAAAGAGCCCGGCGCCTGGCTGTCGTCCCTCAAGATGTCCACGTGCCCTATGCTTTCTCGTGCCGGGATGTGGTGGCCATGGGAAGATACCCGCACCAGAAGCGCGGCGGCGAAGAAACCCCTGAAGATGCCGCGGCGATCCGTCGGGCCATGGAGTGGACGGATACCGTGCACTTGGCCGAGCGGCCGATCACCATGGTCAGCGGCGGGGAGCGCCAGAGGGTCTTTGTCGCCAAAGCCCTCGCTCAGGACACGCCCATCCTCCTCCTGGACGAAGCCGTCTCGGCCCTGGATGTCCACCGCAAGCTCCATATTTTTCATGTGTTCAAAACGTTGCATGAAAAAGAAGGGCGGACGATCGTCGCCGTGCTCCACGACATCAATACGGCCGCCGTCTATTGCCGACGCCTTGTCTTTATCAAACACGGACGCCTTGTCGCGGACGGACCCACCGGCGACGTTCTCGATCCCAAGATTCTGGAAGCCGTCTATGACACCTCGGCCGTCGTTTATGACGTGCCTGGCCACCATGGGGTGCGCCAGGTTTATTTTCCCGCAAAGGAACCTCTGGAAACCGCCCGAGCGATACGATGATCCTGGGGCCGCTCCACCTGGACCGGAGCCTCTCCGTCGGTTATCGGTGAGCACGAAGGTCACAGCCCCAGGGTACCGACAAAAGTCGCGGGAATCCGGGCAATCCCGGCCACCGGGACACGGTGTGCCGTGCATGGTCTTGAAGGGGTGCCACCCCTCAGTCAAGGGCAATGGAGGGGCAGGCCCCTGGGCTTGCCCGGAATGGGTCCGGTCCCTTGGATCACGGCCGCGCCCAGAGCGGCGGGCCCCCATAAGGACAAGACGCACGCGGAGGTGGTTTGGTACGATGGTCAACCTGATCCCGGGGAACGAGACCGCATGGGCTGACCTTCAGACACCCGGATCCACGGACCCGCTGGTTGAAAATGGGACACAAACTTCACTGGCACAACGGATGCCGCTGCCCGGTCACACCGTCCCCCGGAGTCCCCCCTCCCATGGAAGACGCTGAAGTCCACGGTGATCTCTGCGGCAATGCAGCTTTCCCGATCGACTCGATCTCTCCGACTCAGGGGGTTCACAAGTTCCAGGCGGGTCGGCAAAGGATGTCGGACCATCCGGCATCCGCGCTTTCCAGACGGAGGTGTTCGGCCATGATCCAACGAAAACATGCCCTATGGGTCATTGGGCTCGCGATTTTCATCCTTTCTGGAAAATCGTCAGCATCCGATAAGACCATCATCCAAGTCATCGACGACATGGGCCAAACCGTCCGGCTTGAGGCACCGGCCCGACGAGTGGTGCCGCTTTACGGGGCGTTCGCGGAAATGCTCTACGCCATCGGCGCCGGGCCGGTCGTCGCCGCGCGCACGCATGCCGACATCTACCCGCCGGAAATCCAGCAGTTGCCTGCCGTCGGGACCCACATGCGCCCCAATGTGGAAATGATTATCGGCCTGAAACCAGATCTGGTCGTGCAAAGCGCCAGCCGTCGAAGCGCCACTCCGGAAACGGCTCGATTGGCGGATGCCGGGATTCCCGTGGTCATTTTTGCTCCCAAGGATTTCGAGGGCATCTTTTCCGCCATGGAACGGCTCGGGACCCTCACCGGCCGAACCGAAGAGGCCCGCACCCGCGTCGATGCCTTACGCCGGCGCCTGGATGCCCTTCGGTCCCACTGTCGGCAGGCTTCCTATCGGCCCAGGCTCGTTTTTGAAATCCGGGCGGAACCTCTGGCCGTGGCCGGTCTCGGCGGCATGCCGCAGGCGCTCATGGACGCCGTCGGTGCCGTGAACGCCGTCTCCTTGCCGGAAGCCATCGTCCAAACGTCGGTGGAAAACCTCCTCGCCATGGACCCGGACGTCTATATTGTCCAGAAAGGCCCCATGAATCCCCAGCCGGTTCCCCCTCACCACCGTCCCCATTTCGAGGCGCTCCGGGCGGTACGATCCGGACAGGTGTTCATGGTGGAAGAAGCCCTTTATTCCCGACCGGGACCTCGGGCTGTGGAGGCCGCAGAAGATCTCGCCCGGCGGCTTTACCCGTCCCTTTTCCCATGAGCCCATCCCACGGGAAGATGGGGTGGCCGAGGCCCTAGCGTGCGGTGAATTCCACGTCGTAGGTCACCTGCACCTGACCTTGAGCCGGCACATCCACGGGAAAGCGCACAAGCCCGGCGTGAACCTTATCGTATGGCTGGCTGGATTGAACGATCTTCCAATCGCCGGGGAGCGTGTCTTCCAGGTGAACGCGTTCGGGGTGCCCTTTGCTGTTCTTCACCGTGAGGACCCAACGCAGGCGTTGCCCTTGTTGGCCCACTTTTTTCCTGTCCTCCAGAATCCGCTCGACCTGCACATCAAAGGAACGGCCGAACTCCAGATGGAGCGTTCCGTGGACAGGTGTGTGCCTAATGGTATCCTCTCCTAGAGGGATGGCCTCGCCCTGCTCTGTGATGAGACGTCCGGAAACGACCCCCGCCGGCAGCGGGACCCCTAACCCTCCGGCCACCTCGTTGCGAATGTCGATCACGGCCCGAACCGGTTGCATGCGGCTTTCCGCGCGCTCAACGCCCCAATCGCTTCCCGACCCGTCCCCCGTGCTCACCAGCCGCCTCTGAATGGGCACCGCCGGGGCTTTCACCCATAGGACTTGCACGGGATCCCCCGCATTCAATGCAATGGGCTCGGGAAGGCGATACAAGTGGTATTCGAACGCCGGGGACTCTTCCACCGCAGCGGCTTGGGCGGCTTTGGACAGCTCCGCCATGGGCGCCCGGGGCAACCGGTCACGCCGGCCTGCCCGGCGCACATCCCCGGCCAGGAGGACCACTTTGATTCCTGGAAAATCCACTTCCGTGGTGTTGTGGAGAACAACTCGACCTTCCAACGCCGCCTCGGTCGCCTCCGGTTTCATGTAAAGGACATAAAACGCCTTCCAATGCAATCCGCCGGCCTCGTAAAGCCGCTCCGCACGCACTTCCACCGGCGCTTTCCCCTTGTTTTCCACGTCCCAGTAAGCTGAAGGCGTCGTGCTCAACCCTTCCGGCAAAGCCGGGAAAAAGATGCCATGATATTCGCCCGTGTACACCCCTTCTTCCGTCAGAAACACCGGGGATCCGCCTTCAGCCCCCTCGGAGACCAATTGAACGCGTC
Source organism: Desulfosoma profundi (assembly GCF_055387865.1). Classification (NCBI taxonomy): domain Bacteria; kingdom Pseudomonadati; phylum Thermodesulfobacteriota; class Syntrophobacteria; order Syntrophobacterales; family Syntrophobacteraceae; genus Desulfosoma; species Desulfosoma profundi. Next base: position 1,215,563 of record NZ_AP042420.1, read on the forward strand.
GCACCATTCGGGCGTCCAGACTGCCCTTGGGGTTGGTCATGACCACATCCAGCTGTTTACCGACATAGCTTTTGAGGAGTTGGTTTTCCGTAATAGGCCGAAAATGGGCCACCAGCGTGTAGGGAATCAGGTTTTCCACCTCGGTCAGAGGCCTTACGGTGAGTGTTTCCGGATCCATAGTTTGGGGAAAACCCTCCAGAATCACGGTATGACGTCCCGGGGGCACGGCCACTTGGTCCACTTCCCGGAACAAGGCGACGCCGCTCTGACTGACCGTGACGGTCCTTTCTTGCACAAGGGCTGAAACCTGACCGGGATCGGCCGCAGCCCACACGGTCAAGGCGGCCCATAAGATCATCGCGCTGCGCGTCTTCATTCTTCCCTCCCCTGTTTCTCACATTGTCCGGGACTCATCCCCGAGGTGGAACCGATCGCTGTCGTGGGCGGCATGCCTTCGACAACTCGGCGTCGTTGGCAGCTGCCGGATCCACGGCGGCGCAACCCCGCGGGCGCCGTGGCCCACCGCCCGGTCCTGGGAGCGCCGACCCGGCGGCCCAAGCCCGCGCGATTCCTCCCTCGAGAGTATCCCGCAGGCTCGCCCCGCCGAGCGGACTCCAGACGGCCCGGATCCAGCCGCTCTTCTTCCATCCCATGGCGACAAGGTCGTTCACGTCGGGCTTTCTTCGTCCAAGGCTACGGCACTGCGTGCCCGCGCCGCACGGCGCTCCTCGATGAGGTGCGCCGCCAACTCGCTGAACGGCCAGTTGATCGAATGTTCCGTAATAACGGCAAAGATGGGCTTGGGGAGATTGGCGTCCTTGAATTTCTGGATCAGAAAAAAGATCCCTTTCTGGGGGATATTGTAAAAAAGAACGATTTTTTCGTCGCATTCAAAGGGTTGGTCACCGATTGGATTGGAATGGAGGATCTCTCGAACCACCACATGGCCCTGGTACGGAGAAATGGTGAAGGCCGGAGGGGCTTTGACCAGTTCCAGCATGCGGTCCAGTTTCTCTTTTTCTTCAGGTGTAAAGTTCCACACAAGCAACCGAGGGCTTTGATCCATAATAAATCCTTTTTTGTCTTTTCGAGGCGAGGTCTTTTCCGAAGGCTCAGCGACAGCGTCCAGCTCGCACAAAGCGATCCAAGGCTCTGTAGAGTTGCACCATGCTGTCGATAACCACGTGCTCGGTTTCCGCATGCTGGCTTTCTTCCCCATCGGCGCCCCACACAATGCCTGGGATGCCGAATTGGGAGAGAAATCTGGCGTCCGAGGCCCCATGAGCTTGGCCCAACCGGGCTTCCGGAACGATGTGGAGAAGGGTGCGCACAGGACCGCCCGTTTCCCCAAAGAACAAGGGTTCCCGCTCCATGACTTCCACTTGGGACCGGACCTTTTCACGGATGGCCTGCACCAGGATGTCCGGATCGTCGTTTTCGGTGTAGCGGATGTCGAGGTGCGCCTCCGCTGTGTCCGGCACCTGATTCACGGAGCGGCCCCCGTGGAGGATACCGATGTTCAGGGTCCGGTGCCAGTGGTCTTCCGTGTGGACATCGAATAGGCTCTTGATCGCGTTCAGGTCGTTCATGAGGATTTCGATGGCGTTTTGGCCAAGCCATGGGCGGGCGCCGTGGGCGGCTTTCCCTCGAGCGGTCAAGCGAATTCGCAGGATTCCTTTCTCTTTGACGATGATTTCGCGAAGACTGCCCCCATCGAGGGCGATGGCGAAATCGGCCGCAATATGAGGCAGCGCGGCCCGTGCACCTCGATATCCCCCGATTTCCTCATCGCCCGTGATGAGGATGCCAAAGGGCAGCGATTCTTGGCCTTTGCCTTGAGCCGCCAGTTCGTCCATGTGGCTTTTGACGAGCATCATTGACAGGGCGACCGCGTACTTGTCGTCAATACTGCCCCGGCCATACAGGCGGCCGTCCCGTTCCACCGGATCGAAAAGGGACTCGGGAGCATCCACCACGTCGATATGACTCATGAAAAGTACCGGCACCCTTCCCTGAAGGGGAACGACCCACAAGGAGGGAATCCCGTCGCACTCCATGCGGGTCACCGCCACCGGGATCTCCTTAAGATAGGATTCGATAAAATCCGCACAGCGATGGATCTCTCCCCGCCGCGAATGCATGGTGGGAAATGTCATGAGTTTTCTGGTCAGCTCGACAAGTTCTCTCATAGGCCGCCCTCTCTCCAGATGAAATCCCGTGGGATGTAGTCTGCCACGAGCCGCCTTGAGCATCAAGCGACATTGTTCTCCGATTCCTCCGACATTTTCCTATCGACAGCGCCCCTTCCGTCCGGATATGTAATGGAAGAAAGACCATCAAAGGACATCCTCGGGCGGACGCCCTTGACCCAAGATGAGGAGTGAGAGATGAGAGCACGCCGTTTCTCAACCTTTCGGCCGCGGGCAACAGGGTGGATCCTCTTCGCGGCCGTGTTTGTCCTCCTATGGTCGCCCCCCGCCTTGAGCCAACAGCAGAGCCCGGCCCCCGGAAAATCACCGAATCTCGTGAATATCAACACCGCCGATGCCCAACAGCTCCAAGCGCTGCCAGGAATCGGACCCGCCATCGCCGAGCGCATCGTGCAACACCGTCAAGCCCACGGCCCTTTTAAGAATCCGGAAGATATCAAAAACGTCCAAGGAATCGGCGATAAGAAGTATGAGGCTATCAAGAGTTTGATCACGACAAAGTAAAATATCGCCCCGGGTCCGCCCGAGGATGTCAGATCCCGGATTCGTTCATGGGCGGGCTGAAATCTCATTGTCATGTCCTCAGAGTGTCTAAAGAAACGGATGGATTCCGCCGATGTTCGGAAGACATCATCTCAAGGAGGTGCATTACGTGATCGTGCCGTCAGGGGAAATGCGCGTGTGTTCTCACGGTCCCGAGGTTTTGGAGGCCTATTTGGGCACCTGTGTGGGGGTCGCCCTGTGGGATCAGGACGCGGGGGTTGGAGGACTGTTTCATGCCCTCTTGGCCGAACCGTTCGTTTCGGGCGGCGTCCCGCCGGAACCTCTCCGTTATGCCTCCACCGGCCTTCCTTTGTTCCTCAAAGCCCTGGAAGAAAAAGGGGCCAGGCCGCCGCGGATGGAGGCCGCCGTGGCCGGAGGGGCCATCGTGGGGCCACACGAAGAAATCGAGCTGGATTTGCAGATCGGGGCCCGCACGCTGGAACGCGTCGAACTTTTCCTCAGAAGTATGCGCATCCCGATTCGGTGCAGCGAAACCGGGGGGACCTTCACCTGCTGTCTGCGGCTCAACTGCCAGAACTGGACCCCGGAAATCGTTCCTGTCGGGAGCCATTTGTTTCGGCCCGAAACTTCGGAAAAGATCCACAAGCCCAACCGGGAGGGTTTGGAAACCGCCATACGCCACGTCAAGCCCATCCCCCAGACCGCTTTCAAAATCCTTTCCCTTTTGCGTTCCGAGAATTACCACATGGGCGAAATCAGTCGAGAAATTCGATTGGATCAGGTCTTGGCGGCCAAAGTCTTGGCTTTGTGCAACTCCCCCGTTTACGGTGCCTCGGAGAAGATCGATTCCCTGGATCGGGCCCTCGTCTTTCTTGGAGAAAGGCGCATCCTCCAGATGGCCCTTTCCGTTTTTCTATCCGGCGTTTTTCCTTCCAAACTCGGCGGTTATTCCCTTTGCAAAGGCGGCCTGTTTCAACACGCGGTCACTACAGCCCTCGTGGGCGAATTCATCGCCCGCAGACTCAACGTCCCTCAGGGAAGAGCCTACACCTACGGATTGCTGCACGACATCGGCAAAGTCGTCCTCGACCAGCTCGTGGCCGATGAGGCGCCGCTTTTTTACCGACGGGCGCTCCTCAGCAACCGTCCGCTCAAGGAGATTGAAAAGGATCTATTCGGTATGGATCATCCCGAGGTGGGGGCTTTGTTGGCGGCTCATTGGAATCTTCCGGCGGACGTGGCTGATGTGGTGTCCGGGCACCACCGCATGGAGCCGGGCGGAAGCCATGCCGCTCCGGAAGAGGTGGCTTTGATCACTGTGGCCGATTTCATCACGAACCGTTTCCTGGCGGGGGCTCAAATGGAGCGGCTCGACCCTGCCCCGGTGGTGTCGGCCATTCGCCTCTGCGGACTTTCCTCGGCGCAACTCCAGAAAATGATCGCCGACATGCCTCTTGCCCTCATCCGGCAACAGGCCGCCGGCTTTTGAACGCGTTAAGTCAGGGGAGGAGGTTGGGCGTTTCACGTGAACCCAACCTCCATCCCTTTACTGGGTTTGACCCGCTCCCCACGGACAGGTCCCCATGCCCCCTCCCATGCCACGACCGTGTGGGCCATAACCGCAGGGCATTCCCGCATCCTGAGCCTTTTGCCAGATCTGCTGCCGAATCTGCTGCATTTCCCGGGCGAGGGTGCCGAGGGCTGTAGGATCCGCATTGGGATCATTGAGCATCTGATGATACTGTAATTGTTTCTGGTAGAGTTGTTGTCGAAGTGGGGCCACCTCTTGAGCAAAGGCCTGCCCTTCCGGGGTCGACTGGGCCCAGCAGGGTCCCATGCCCGCCCCATAAGGTCCGCGCGCCCACACGGGGACGGCCGCCGCCACAACCAAACCCACCACCAAAATCCACTGCACACCTTTCATGAGAAACTCCTTTCTGTCCCTTGTGGTTGATCCTCCGTGACACCTCCGTGGCGCCGAAAGCTCACGGCTTTCGCTTTCTGTAAAAGGCAATGGCTGTGCCAGATCTCTACGTTTCAAAGGCGGAATCGGCCAGAGACTACTTTCCCTTGAAAAAACAAGAAGATAAAGGCCATTTCTGCGAAGAATGTCCGCCTGAGGCTCTTGGAGGCTCTTGGGTTGAAGAGACTTTATCTGGATCAAAAAAATCCAACTTGCCGGTTTCAGATGATTCACCTGGATGTTTTCGAACCAGAGCCGCCATCAAAACCTTCAAGAAAAACCTCTTCTCTTCCGATGGATTCCATAGAGTGTGGAGTTGGGCCGGACGACGTTCCAGCCATTGTCACGGGAGGCCGCCTGGAATGGAAATGACGGACGATATGCTCCGATCCCTGGGGCAGGAAGTGGTCTACGGCAAGGGCGAAAAGGTTCTTGTCCAAGGGGCTCAACAGCGATGCCTCTATTATGTGGAGGAGGGCGCCGTCGAAGTCGCCTTCGGTCAAAATGGAACAACGATCGCGGTGGCCTATATCGGGCCGGGGGAATTCTTCGGGGAAACGGGCTTCTTCGACGGTATGTCCAGGATGCGCAACGTTCGGGCGACGGAGCGAAGCGTGCTGCGTGTGTTCGATTGGGACGCCATGGCGGCTTTGCGCCTCCACGATCCCCACCGATACAGCATTTTCATTACGGAGGTGGCCCGATCGGTGTGCGCCAAATTCCGCCGCGTGCTCGACGAGCGGGAACCCCTCACGTCCTATGCGGCATCCCTGTCCACCGGGCAGAGGCAATTTCACGAAGCGCGGCCGGTGCCCGAGGAATTCTTTCGTACGTGGCAGGGAACCCTGGTTTATGACCTGGTGGAAAAGACAAAAAGGGATTTCTTCCATCTCAGCTACAGGCTGCACAATCAGGGGAACGGACATGAGAAGGATGGGTTTCAGGAGCGTTGCACCGCCATCTTGGATGAGCTGAATCGAAGCCTTCAGGAGCTGGAGCCTCTTATCGGCCAAAGTGATTTTCAAGAGCAAGGGTGGGCCTATATCTTCAGGGAGATTTTTCCGTATTTCATGAGGAGTCGATTTGCGGAACGGGCCTATTACAAGCCCAAAGGGTATGCCGGGGACTTTGTGATGATGGAAATGATCTATCGGAACGAGCCGGAAGGGGAAGGCAGGCTGGGCCCGCTTGTGGATGCATGGTGCCTCAATGCCCCGGCATCCCGCGCAGTGCGCGGACGGCGATCCTTGCTGGCCCGGGAACTTCTCCGGCGCAGCACGAGGCATTGCGCCTCACAGGATCCCATCCGCATCCTGAATCTGGCATGCGGCTCCAGCCGGGAATTGTTCGACTTCATCAAGAACTGTGACGCAGACCATCGCCTCGAAGCCACATGCATGGATGCCGACACGGAAGCTTTGCATTACACAGACACCGTGGTCAACACTTTCCCCCACAGGGCGAAAATCAGGTATCTCAATGACAACGCCGTGCGGTGGGCTCTGGGCAGAAGCCGCCAGCGTCTTGATCCGCAGGATATCATTTATTCCGCCGGCTTGACCGACTACCTGGATCGTCGGCTTTTCATCGCCCTGGTGAATCGCTGCTATGAACATTTGAAACCGGGAGGCTGCCTCATTGTCGGGAATTTCTCCCCGAACAACCCCAATAGGGTTATCATGGACCAGATCTTGCGATGGAAATTGATTTACAGGAACGAAAAAGACCTGGAAGACATCTTTCAACAAACGCCTTTTCGAGGACAGGTGACTTTTCTTGCCGAACCGGAAGGGATCAATCTTTTTGCGGTGGCGGATCGGGACCCGACAGCGTCCTGACATGGTCGGCTGTCGCTCGACGAAGCGATGGAAAACAAAACAAATATGCCGGGCAACAATCATCCCCTCGGCGGACTCTGGGGGCTGGAGACCACATCGCCCCTGCCTGAGCCGGTTCCTTCCCAGGCTCTGAAAGAAGGTTTCCGAAAGGAAATTTTAGGGCTCCTACGCCTTCGGGTGAACGTCGTTCTGGTCATTGGAGGCACCTTGGTGCCCTTGTTCGGCATTCTGGACGCCTTGCTCTTCCCTGGTCTTTTCGAAAAATTCATTTTCTATCGAACCCTTGCCGCCATCACCTGTTGGGTCCTTTATCTGGTCAATCGGCAAAGCCGCTGGCCGGTGCACAGCTTTGCTCTGGGGACCATCGGCTTTTACGTCGTCGGCCTATGCATTGTGCTCATGATTGTGGACACGGGCGGGACCCACACCCCCTATTATGCCGGCCTGAACCTCGTCTTTTTGACCTATTGCGTGGTCTTGCCCGTTCCTGTCAAGAGATTGGCCCTGCATTGTCTTGTGCTTTATGGGTGTTATATAGGAGCGGCTTTAGGGTTCGATCCCTATCCGACATTGAACACGTTCTTCGCCCATAATCTGTTTATCCTGACGACCTTGTGCATTATTTTGATCGCAGCCCATATGGATCACCGGCACAGGTGGCGGGAATTCCTTCTTCGGCACGAACTGGCGGAAACCCGCGCCAAACTGGAGGAATATTCCAAGAAATTGGAATCCTCTGTGGAGGAAACGGAAGCCAATTATCGGCGCCTCATCGAAAACGCCAATGATGCCATCTTCATTTGCCAGGAAGGACGCATCCGGTTCCCGAACCCACGCACACAAACCCTCTTGGGTCGCCCCTTGGAAGAGATCGAGGAAACGCTGCTGTTGGAATACATTTCCCCGGAAGACCAAGACGTCTTGATGCATCTGTTCGAGTCTCTGGAACTCAATCCGCAGATCACTCCTCCCTTGATGACGCTGCGTCTAACGCATCCTTCGGGGCGCCTCATGTGGGCGGACATGAACGTCGTTCCCATGGAATGGCAACAACGGCCGGCCCTGTTGTGCATCGTGCGCGATGTGACGGACAAGCGGCAGATGGAACAGGAGCTGGTGCAGCTCCAGAAACTGGAAGCCATCGGCACCTTAGCCGGAGGCATCGCCCACGATTTCAATAATATCTTACAAATGATCCAAGGCTATTTGCAGATATTGTCTCAGCGCATGGATTCCGACCATCCCGACCGTGTCTTCTTGGATAAGCTTTTCCAGACGGTAGATCGAGGGGCCAATCTCACCCGACAGCTTTTGATTTATGGCCGAAAAACCGACGAAAAAGTCAGACCCGTGGATATCAACACCGCCGCGTTGCGGGTCTGTGAAATGCTGGAGCGGGTCCTCCCCAAAACCTATCAACTCAACCTGCACCTGGACAGCCATGTGGGTAAAATTGCGGCCGATGTCAATCAACTGGAACAGGTCATCCTCAACCTCGTCATGAACGCCCGGGACGCCATGCCCGACGGCGGCACCATCAGCATTGAAACCGGTCCCGCAACCGTCGGCGACCTCATGGCCCAGAAGTTGGGGATGGTCCGCACAGGACCCGCCGTACGACTCACCATTGCGGACACCGGACCCGGCATCCCCCTTGAGATCCAAGAGCGCATCTATGAACCTTTCTTCACCACCAAGTCTCCGGACAAAGGAACGGGGTTGGGGCTGGCCATTGTCTACAGTGTGATCAAACGATTCGGCGGCGGCATCCAGTGCGAGAGCGAAGCGGGCAAAGGCGCTCGATTTCATCTTTATTTCCCCGTCACGTCGGCCGAGACGATGGTTTCTCCCCAAAAGGAAGAAGACACCGTCCCGGTGAATCTCACAGGCTTGTCCATCCTCTTGGTGGACGACGAGCCCCATCTTTTAGAGATTGGCCGAAACCTTTTGGAAAGTTATGGACTGGAGGTGGTCACGGCACCCGACGGCGAGACGGCCTTGGTTCTTTTGGACACCCTGCCCCAGGTGCCCGATGCCGTCATTTTGGACCTGAATATGCCAGGAATGGGAGGCGCCCGATGCCTGGAAGAAATGCTCCAGAGACACCCGGGTCTTTCCGTCATCATCGCTACAGGGTACCTGGACCCTGAGAAGCGGGAAAATCTCCTTGCCAAGGGAGCGGCCGACTTTGTGGAAAAGCCTTTCCGGTTCGAACGGATCCTCGGTGCCCTCCAGAAGACCCGCCGCTGCAGCCTGGATCCTCTAGAATCTTCCCTTGATCCATGAGATCGCACCAATGCCCACCGTCTTCACAAAGATATCGTGGTGCATTGACGTCTCGTCTGTGCGTTACGGCCTCGCATCAGCTTTTTGAAGCCAGCTCCGTCGATTCGCATGTCGGAAGGTCAGCCGACGATTCTGCTAGATTTTCTTCTTCATGACGAGGAAGCTCGTGTCGTCCACGTCCACGGTGACCATGCGCTGGATGCGAAACCCGAACTTCTCATAAAGGTGCACGGCCCCCGCCGAGATAATCTTGACGTCCAATTCCACGTTCTTGATGCCCCGTTCCTCGAAAGCTGCCAGGGCGCCTTGGACGAGCATGGAGGCGATGCCCCGGCCACGAGCTTCGGGATGCACGGCCACTTTGAGAATGGTCGCCTTTTGGTCTTCCTCACGGCATGTGGCCGCGAGGTAGCCCTGCACTGTGACTCCGTCATCATAGACGAGAAAGAAATCCTTAAGGGCGTTTTCCAGATAATAGGGCGTCCAAGGATTTGGAAAGGAGAGCCTTTCGATTTCCGCAACCCGTTCAAGATCCTTGAATTCGGCATGTCGGACCATGGAATGCTCCGCATCTGCGGGAACTTGAGGGTCATGACGACACCCACAACGCGTCCATGGGTTGGACGTGTTCCCGCATTTTTCCCGAAAGGACCAATTCCAAAAATTCCTCCCCAAGACGGATGGATTTTGAAATCACTGTATCCCAGAATCGCCGGCGCTGAAAATCATTTCCCGCAAAGGTCCAAAAATCTTTTCGATCCGGGATCCGTCCATAGGGAAGCGACGCGATGAAGGATGAGGAGGGGACGACGAGAAGGACGTCGGCCAAACTGTGAAGGGGCGGCCGGCGTCCAGGAAACTTCTTGTCAAACCATCCCGGAACGAGCCGGTGGGTATAGTGCGGGTAGAGCAGCATACGATCTGCCGACGAACGGAGGGGCACGGTCACATGGTAGTCCATCAAGCCTCCGTCCCAATAGGCACCCGGTGGGGCTGCGGGAATGTCCTTGACGGGCTCCATGAGCATGGGTATGGATCCTGAAGCCAGAAGTGCCGGGATCACGTTATCCTCCCGAAGAGGAACACGTCGAGCGGGCCAGGCTCCGTTTTCCACCTCGTCGAAAAGAGAGCTCTGCGGGTGGGTGAAAATTGTCCGCTCAAAAGCGATCCGTAACCACCTGGGGTTCACGCTGTTGGCGAGGGAGGCTCCCGCAAGACCCAAGGCGACCATGGCCGAAGCGTGCGTCTTCAACAAGCCTCGGCCGCGCACGGTCACAATGTGCAGGCGTCGGTGAGGCTGCCCCGCAATCTGTCGAGCCGCTTCCTCTGAAACAAAGGACCGCAACACCCGTCTCAGCACCCGGCTCACTTCCTCTGGGTTCGGCGCCATGCTGTACGCCTGGCCTCGGTACGCCTCCAAGAACGTGTCCAATGCCGCAGCCGGATCCTTCTGACAGTAGGCGGCAAAACGCCATGCGCCGATGGACGCTCCGAGAAAATCCACGGGCGTTTGGAGATGCACCAGTCCCTCGCGGCAAAGGGCTCGGTCTATGCCGTAAAGCACCAGCCACTTCGGGCCTCCGGCCGCACCGAGCATTCCGCAGAGGCGGTCCCACCTCAAGCCTTCGTCTTTGACCATTTCCAAGATCCGCCGACCGGCATAGAAATCCACCCATCGCTTCATGGCTTGTCTGAGGATCCTCCGAAATAATTGCAATTTATAGTCCTGCCCCTTGACCGAAGGGCATCCACGGTCCCGTCATGAACACTGCCGAGGCCCGGGGCACACAGCGGCTTCCGAACTTCCAAATCAAGGCTTCCGCCAACGGTGCCGATTCCGTTCCCGACGACATCGCCGTCGACACAGCTTCGGGGACTGTGTTATCGGAAGAACACGCCGAGGTCCCGAAACCCACCTTTCCAGCCTTCACTGGAAAGATAGCATAACGGGCGGGATTTTTCAGGCGGATGCCGTCTCGTTGCCGCGACCCACGGGAAGACATGATGAGAGTGATCTCCCTCGCACCCACCCATACGGAAAGCCTTGCGGCCCTTGGAGCTCTCGATGTCCTCATGGGAGTCACCGAGGACTGCGATTTCCCGGAAGACGTGCTTCGTCTCAAAACCTACGGGAGTTGGGCCTCCCCTGATCTGAAGGCCGTGCGCGAAGAATCTCCCGATCTCGTGTGCACCTTTGGTCGGCACCAAGAAGAGATCGCCCAATGGTTACGAGATCAGGGCATTTCGGTGTTTCACAGTGAACCGGCCACGATCGACGAATCCCTGGAGTCTATCCGGCTTGTGGCACAACGACTCAGCCGGCCCAACGCCGGGGAACGGCTCGTGTCCCGCTTGGAAGCCCGTCTGCAGGCGGTCGATCGGCACAGGGCCCGCATTCCGGAGGGCAGGCGCCCGAAAATCTTTCGCATTATGCAGTGGAATCCCCTCATCACTGTGGGGCCGGGAGCCTTTCAATACGACGTGATCCACCGCGCAGGAGGGGTCAATCTGTTCTCCCACGGGGATCCTCCCTATGGGGCCGTGCCGCATGAGGAGGCGGCCGCATGGAATCCGGACATCGTGTTTTTTTGTGAGCCCACCATCAAACCCCTTTTGTTCGAGGACCCTCGATGGAAGCACTGTTCCGCCGTCCGGACCGGCAGAGTGTATGAACTCCCGTGCGGGCTCACCTGTCGAGCCGGCCCGAGGATTGTGGACATGACCGAAAATCTGGCCCGAATCGTCGTCAACTGGGTTTCGGAAATGGAAGGGACCTCAAGGCCATAGAGCGAAACGGAGGTATAGAGATTTTTCCCGTTGAGCTCCACGGGGAGTCAATCAGGTTCTTTTCCGCGTATGCCCATGTGGCCGTGGCGGCTAGAAGAGCGACGAGACCCTGACGATGGCCGTTTCCCATGGACACGGCTCCCCGTCGGCACGGAAAAAGAGAAAAATGACCTATAAGGGCACGGGGTTTGCGGACGAAAAGGAGGGGACATGACGGAATGGGTAGGGAGCGGCAACCGTGTGCTTGAGGTGGACTTGTCCCGTCAGACGACCACGACCTTTGAGATTTCGGGGCGCGACCGGGTACAGTATCTCGGCGGGAAAGGGCTGGCATTAAGGTATTTTGCGGAGCGCGTCCGGCCGGGAATCGCTCCTCTGGGGCCAGAGAATGTCATGGCCGTTTTCGCCGGTGTCGTCGTCGCTTCAGGAGCCCCGTGCAGTGCCCGTTTTTCGGCCGTGACGAAGTCTCCTCTCACGGGTCTTGTGGCTTCTTCTTCTTGCGGCGGTCCGTTCGGGATCGCCCTGAAGACGGCCGGCTATGAAGGCCTGATCATTTCAGGGCAATCTCCCGAACCCGTCGTTCTGGAAATCGATGCTCACGGCGTCCGGTTCCTGGATGCGGCGCATCTTTGGGGGCGGGATACCCAGGAAACCCAAGACGCTTTGGATCTCAAGGGCAAAGACGGCGCCCTGGTTATCGGACCGGCCGGAGAAAACCTAGTGCTTTTCGCCAATATCGCTTCCGGCCATCGGTTTTTGGGCCGAGGGGGGTTCGGCGCCGTTTTCGGATCAAAAAAGCTCAAGGCGGTGATCGCCCGAGGTGGCACGGTCAAATATCTGCCTGCGGATCCTGAAGGTTTCGAAAAGACATGTCGGCGCGCCACAGCGTATCTCCATCGCAATCGCTTCACCGGAAATCTTTACCGAAACGCCGGCACGGCCAGCCATGTGGATTTATGCAATACAGGAGGGATCCTTCCTATCCGCAATTTCCAAGATGGGCAAGCTCCTCAGTCTTCTCTGGTCAGTGGCTGGACCATGCGGGATCGTTACGGCGCCAAGCCGAGCACGTGCCGACCTTGCACAATCTTGTGCGGACATAAAGGCGTCTTTTCAGACCACAAGACGCGCCAGCTTCCCGAATACGAAACCGTCGGGTTGTTAGGGACAAATCTGGGCATCTTCGACTCGGAGGCGATTGCCGCCTGGAATGAACTCTGTGGGCGCTTGGGGTTGGATACCATCTCCTGTGGAGGTGTGCTGGCCTATGTCATGGAAGCCTCCGAAAAGGGCCTCTTGGAGTCCCCTCTGCGCTTCGGGTCGACAGAAGGCGTTGCTGAAGCCATCGAGTCGATTGCCTATCGCCGAGGATTGGGGGACGACATGGCCCAGGGGGTGCGCCGTCTTTCCATGAAATTCGGCGGCGCATCGTTTGCCATGCACGTCAAGGGATTGGAGCTGCCGGCGTACGACCCTCGGGGTTCCTGGGGACAAGGGCTGGCCTACGCCGTGGCCAATCGGGGTGGAGACCACCTTTCGGCGACACTTTTCCCCTTGGAAGTCTTTCTCGGATTCCTCCAGCCCCGCACCCCAAAAGCCAAAGCCCATTATGTGCGCTTTTTCGAAAGCCTCTACGCCGGAATCAACTCCTTGCCCACATGCGTGTTCACCACATACGCCTATCTTCTGGAAGCCCCCGTCGCCCGTCTTACGCCCCCGCCCATTTTAGCCTGGACCATGCGAAATTTCCCTGTCCTGGCCCTACGACTCATGGACCTCCGTATCTTCACCAAACTTTTTCAGACCCTCTACGGAATCCCGCTCAGCCAGCAACAATTCCTGAGGGCAGGCGACCGGATCGTCACCCTGGAACGCATGCTCAATGTCATGGAAGGAGTGAGTCGGAAAGACGATACCCTGCCCGAGAGGCTCCTTACGGAATCGAGACCCTGCGATTTCACCGCATATCAGAAGAAAGAGCCCCTATGGCAGCGCCTCGCCCGATTTGGCTGCCCCCGGACACCGCACCCCGTTCCACAACCTCACCTCATCGCCCTTGACGCCATGCTGGATGCTTACTACCTGCTCCGAGGTTACAACAGGAACGGCGTGCCCACGAAAGAAACGGTCCGCCGTCTGCGGCTTCCGGTAAAGACGGCACACCGCGATACCGCTTTTCCCGGGCGGTCCGTGTGGAAAACCGCCGTCGTTCGAGCCTTTTTCTTCATTCTTGGCCGCGCCCTTCAGTCGGCTTCGCGACTGGACGCCGTGTTCCGAAACGAGCTGGCGTCCTGGCCGGAAGGCTTCACGGTGCTTTTCAAGGTGATGCCGTTTGGGCCGAGAATGGCTTTACGGCTGGAACGTCACCACAGGCTCCGCTCGTTGGGTGACAGTGTTTCGGAAAGAGAGGCGGACCTCACGATCGGCTTCAAGAACATGGACACAGCCTACCGGATGCTTACCGCCCGTTTGAGCACGGTGGACGGGTTCGCCCAAAACCGTCTCAGTGTGGTGGGCGATTTGGCTGTGGCCATGCAGCTCACACGCTTGCTGGATCGCGTCCAATGCCTGCTTTACCCTCAATGGATCGCTCAACGTGTGGTCAAACGGGTGCGGCCGATGCCGTTTCACGAGAAGATGTGGAAACGGATTTGGCTGTATTTCCTTGGAATCCCTTTGGGCGTCTGAAAAGGAGCATCCCATGACGGCCTCTTATTTCGAATTTCACTGCCCGGTCAAAATCCTTTCCGGTCCGAACGCCCTGGAAAATCTGCCTTATGAACTGAAAAGGCTCGGCGCGTCACGTCCTTTGTTCATCACCGATCCGGGCGTGACCAAAGCCGGGCTTCTCCCCATCGTGACGGCCACGCTCGATGATTCGGAAGCGGTCGTCGCAGCCGTTTACGACCAGGTTCCGGCAGACTCGTCAGTGACCATCGTCGAGGAAGGGGCAGACGCGTTCCACCGCGGACACTGCGACAGTTTGGTGGCCGTCGGCGGCGGATCGGTCATCGACACGGCCAAGGCAGTGAACATTCTGGTGAGCACGGGGGGAAAACAACTGTTGGAGTATTCCGGGGCTGACCGAATCCACGGACCGCTCAAGCCCCTGATTGTCATCCCCACGACGGCCGGGACGGGGTCGGAAGTCACTCTGGTGGCCGTCATCGCCGACCGTCGCAGGAAGGTCAAGATGGCTTTCGCCTCCAGCCATCTTTATCCTCACGTCGCCATCCTCGATCCCCGCATGACCCTCAGCCTCCCGAAAACACTCACAGCCGCCACCGCCATGGACGCCCTCACCCATGCCGTGGAAGCCTTCATCTCGGTTCAGAAAAACCCTTTGAGCGACGCTTATGCGACGACCGCCGTGCGGCTCATTGTTCAAAATCTGCCCGGCGCCTTACGTGACGGGTCGGATGCGTCGGCGCGGTTGGCCCTTGCCAATGCGGCATGTTTCGCCGGTATCGCTTTTTCCAACGCCATGGTCGGGATGGTGCACGCTCTCGGGCACGCCACAGGGGCCCTGTGCCATGTCCATCACGGCACGGCCATGAACATTTTTCTGCCCCACGGCCTGGAATACAATCTGGACAAACGGCGGGACGCCATCGGGGAACTGCTCTTGCCTTTGACCGGATCCGAAACGTATGCCCAGACACCGGCCGGAGCCCGTGCGGAAAGAACCATCGAGGCCGTGCGGCGATTTCAGGCCCGCGTCCACGAGCTCTCAGGCTTGCCCACACGGTTGCGGGACGCCGACGTCCCGTCGGCGATGTTGGAAAGCATCGCCAGGACAGCTTTGGACGACGGGGCCCTGCTCTTCAATCCCGAGGACATGACTTTTGAGGAAGCCCTTTACGTGCTTCACAAGGCCTATTGAATCCCAGGGGTGCAGCCGTCAATCCCTGCCCAATTCCCATGGGCGGGGTTCGAACGAACAAACCCTCCGGCGATCCGTCAGCACGAGGATGTCTTTAAGGGCTTGAGCGTCCCGTGCATGACGCCACCGCGCGTCGAATTGCGGGTCCTGAACGATTTGGGCCAAAGCGGCGACAGCCTTCAAGTGGAAATTTTGCTCATCAGCCCCAACAAAAAAGAGAAACAAAGCATAAATGGGGCTCTCCAGCCCCGGAAGCCGCAGCCCATGCTGGCTGCGCACCAAAACGACGTCAAAGAGATCCGGCCGACTCGCGCTCACCTGGGCCACGGCGATCCCCGGGAAAATTTCCACCAACCTTACGGTGGGATCTTCTCCTGCGAAATCCTCGCCGGCTTCAAGACGACGTGAGAGGCCTCGCCGGACCAAGATCGGGTTGAGGTGTTCGATCAGGACCTTGAGGTCTCCAGCCTCCTTGAGGTCAATGACCTCAGCCGCCTCAACGATATGATCGAAACGGTCTAAACACAGCTCATCCCGTTCGCGAATGATCTCTTTGAGCTCAGACTCCAGGGCATAGCGCACCACTTTGCGCGCCGAAAGCCTTTCCAACACGTGCAGGAGCGCGTACTCCCGTTGTTGTTTGACTCGCCCGTAAAACCAAAAGAAAACGAGGCCCGACGTGACGAAAATCAAACCAATCAGAAGTATTTGCAGGCCGATTTCAACGAGCAGGAGCACCACGCCGGCAAGGCTGGCGATTTGAAGCCACGGATACCATGGGGCTCGAAACGTGGGTTGGTAGTTCTGAATGCGGCTCTCTCTGAGGATGACGACGCAGGCACTGGTCAATGCCTGTGTCAGGAGAACGACCATTGAGGCCATCTTGACCAATGATTCCAAAGGGAGAAAAAAGAGACCGATGAGGAAGCCTCCCGTGGCGAGTATGGACACCACGGGTGTTTTCCTTTTCGGATGCACGCGACCGAAGAGAGTGGGGAGAAGTTCATCCCGACTGAGGCTCAGGAGATATCGGGATGCCGAAAGAATACCTGCGTTGGCTGTGGTCAGAAAAGCCGTCATGGCCGCCATCGTCAACGCCGATTCTCCGGTTCGGCCCATAAAAACGGCGGCGGCATCACTGATGGGCGTCAAGGAGCGATCCAAGGATTCGGGGCCTAAAATGCCCGAAGTGACGAACACCATGAGACAGTAGACCACGATAGTGACCAAAACGGCCGACAAGAGCCCTAACGGGATGGTTCGCGAAGGATTCTTGACTTCCTCGGCAAGGGCGGAGATCTGAAGCAACCCACCGTAAGAAACAAAGACGAAACCCGCGGTGGCCACCACGGCATTCCATCCGTAGGGCGCGAAAGGCACATAATTTTGAACGCGCACATGAGGAAACCCCAAGGAAATGTAGAGGGACATGAGGCTGAGAAGGATGAGGACAAAAATGATTTGAAACAGGCTGGATCCTTTGGTGCCCCAAAAGTTCAAAAACGTGAAAAAGACACCAATGCCCACCACGAGCAAGCGGGTGTCGAAAGGAAAAAATTTCTCGGTAAACGCCCAGATCCCGACCAGGGCGAAGGCGCTCTTGAGCGTTTGGGCAAACCAACTGAGCAAACCCAGAACCGTGCCCACAGCCGGCCCCATGGCTCGGGCGATGAAAAAGTAATCGCCCCCTGCTTTGGGCATGGCCGAAACCAGCTCGATGGTGCTTAAGGCTGCAGCCGTCATGAGACAGCCTGCCAAAAAGTACGAAAACACCACAGCAGGACCGGCTTTGGCGTGGGCAACCCCCGGTAGGACAAAAATCCCGGAACTCACCATCGTGCCCACGGCAATACAGAAAATGTCCAGCACACCCAGCTGTTTCAACAATTTCTGAGACATCATCGCTCCATCAACGCCCGTGTGGAGCATGGATGCCGGAACGGCGGCCTCCAGGTTCCGACGGCTTGAACCGTCAGCCTCGCATCACCGGGAGTCCGCCGCCATGGGACAGCTTTTTGTCTCCCCAAATGTTTTTTCTCTATTCTGGAAACACTCTGCACCCGGTGGTCCGCTGCGCCCCCGCCCGTTTCATCTCAGCGCCGGCTGCCGATTCCTCCGCCTCCGGCCGCAGGACGGGACGTGGGCCCGTGCTACGCCATGGACTCATCCCAGCCGCCGTGTGGAAAACTGCCAGGGTCCGTGTGTCCCGAACAAACTCGCTGGCGCCACTCCCGTTTCATGGCTTCAATCCGCCGGTCCTTCGCCTCCCACAGCTCATTCATCCACTGCTGGAATCGCTTCTGGAATTCGCGATCATGAAAGTAGTCCCCCAAAAGCTCCTGCCGAATGGGATGGGTCTCCACATGCACCCAAATCTCTCGGACTTTGCCGCACAAAAAACTCCAGAAACTCACCGGCCCTTCCGGATAGACCAGCGTGACATCCACGATGGCGTGGAGCCGTTCCCTCATGGCCGCCAACACCACGGCAGCCCCCCCGGCCTTCGGTCGCAAAAGATGGGTGTAGGGGGAACCTTTCTCAAGGATTTTGGCGACAGTGGCGCGTGTGCCTTCAGCAAAATTCATCACCGCAATGGGCACCCTTTTGAATTTTTCGCAGGCTTTCAGGGTCTCGGCCATATCCCGGGTCTGCACCTCGGGCCTTTTCTGGATAGCCGCCCTGGAGGATCGTTTCATAAAAGGAAAATCCAGAGCCCACCACGCCAAGCCGAGGAAGGGCACGTAGATAAGCTCTTTTTTCAGGAAGAACTTTAGAAAAGGAAGGCGCCGATGGAAGATTTTCTGAAGAACCACAATATCGGTCCAGCTCTGATGATTCGACAAAACCAGATACCAGCCGTTCTCCTTTAAATGATCCAGACCGCTCACTTTCCAGGAAATCTTCTTGGTCAGGGCCAATCCCACATTATTGAGTTTCACCCAGGTTTGGGCGATGGCGTTGAGCACTCGGTCGCACCCCTGTCGCCAACGAGACAAAGGGAGCATCCATTTCAAGGCGGCGGCGACAATCAGAGGCACAAACCAGAAAATCGTGTTGGTCGAAAGCCACACCACCGAAAACAAGCCGTTTAACGGTCCGGGAAGCCAATGGAGCATGGGAGTCTTTCCTTTTGTCGGTCATCACACAATGCGGACCCCCTCGTTAGGGTTCGTTCCACGCCCCCCAACGCTCTGGAGTCCATCAGATGTGTTTATGGGTTGGGGATTTAGCCCGCTTCGGCGATGCTGTAATTCTCATCAATGAAACGTTTGATGAATTGCGCAAGCTCCGCGGTGATGAGGGCACAACGGTTTCCCGCCATGCATTGTTGGACGTCTTCGATGCCGAGCTTAAAGGTAGCGGTACGGGTGTCTTTTTCCAATTGGACGGCATAATTTGTGGCACCGACCAATTTGTCCTTTTTCACCGTGACAAAAATCCCGAATTTGTCAATGTCCGGATAAAGTTCCCTGATCTTGGCTTCCACGTCTTTTTGCTGGAACATGCTCGATCTCCTTTCCTGTCTAACGCAGCACCTTTTCAATTTCTCGCTTGATCACGTTAATGCTTTTCGTCACGGGGATTTCCTTAGGGCATACCCGAGTGCACTCGAAGTGATTTCGACATCCCCACGCGCCGTCCTTGCTATCCACGGCTCGCAACCTGTCGATTGCGGCGGTGTCCCGGCTGTCGAAAATGTAACGGAACGCCCAAACCAGGGGCGCCGGCCCAAGAAACCGCTCGTTTTCCGCCGACACAGGGCATGACGCCACACAACAGGCGCACAGGATGCACCGGATGACATGATCCAATTTCTTCCTCTCTTCCGGGTCCTGCCACCTTTCCCGTTCCGGAGCTTCACTCTGGTTCAGAAGAAAGGGCTTGACCCAACGGACCTTTTCAAAGAAGGGTTCCAGATCGACGACCAAGTCTTTGAGCACCTTGAAAGAAGGCAAGGGCTCCACCAGGACCTCATCGACACCATCGAACTCCTTGACCAAGGTCTGGCACGCCAAAGCGCATCGGCCGTTGATCCGTACCGCATCGGAACCGCACACTCCGTGACCGCACGACATCCGGAAACTTAAACTGCCGTCCTGCTCCCATTTGACGCGGTTCAAGCAATCCAGGATCCGTTCCGTGGGATCCGCCGTGACGCGATAGGTTTGATACCGCGGCTGGGAATCTGTCTCTGGGTCGAAACGAAAGATTCTGAGGGTGAGTTCCATGTCAGTAAAACCTCGGTTTCGGTTGGAATCGAGTGATAACGACGGGTTTGGCGCCAAGCTGGATTTTTCCGTTGTCCTGGAAAACTAAGGTGTGATGCAAATGGGCGCTGTCATCCCTGTGCGGAAAGTCCTCCCGGCTGTGAGCGCCGCGGCTTTCCCGGCGTGCCAATGCAGACACCAGAATGACCTCGGCGAGGGTGAGGAGGGATTCCAATTCCAACGCTTCCATCAAATCCGCATTGTAGCGGGCCCCAAGGTAATCCAGGAAGACGTCTCGACGGTATGCTTCCTGCAACCCGCGGATGGTTTCCAACGCTCTTGTCAGGCCGGCCTCGGTGCGATACACCCCGCAGAAATCCATCATTTCCTGCTGCATGCGTTCCCGCAGAACCGACGCCCGAACACCTCGGGTTTTTTCCTTCAGACGGGCTATCCGCTCCTGAGCCGGCTCCTCGGCTCGAACAGGCAAAGGCACACGGTCCATCCCAGGTACACGGGTCAGCATGTCCCGGCCGGCTCGTCGCCCGAAGACTACCAGATCCAAAAGGGAATTGCATCCTAAGCGGTTGGCTCCGTGGACAGACACACAGGCACACTCCCCGACGGCATAGAGGCCCGGGATTGGCCGGTTGGCCGTGTCCACGGCTTTCCCGTCCACGTCCGTAGGGATACCGCCCATCATGTAGTGGCACGTGGGCTGAACCGGAATGGGTTCCTCCGCCGGGTCGATCCCGAGATAAATGCGCACGAAAGAAGAAATATCTGAGAGTTTTTCGGCCAGTCGAGCCTTTCCCAGATGAGTTAAATCCAGGTGGACGAAATCTCGTCCGTCGATGCCGCGTCCAGCCTGGATTTCGCTCATGATGGCCCGTGAGACGACATCTCGGGCGGCAAGGTCTTTGATCGTCGGTGCGTAGCGCTCCATGAAACGCTCACCTAGACGATTCTTGAGAATCCCACCCTCCCCTCGGGCCGCCTCACTGATCAAGACCCCCAGACCGTAAATGCCGGTGGGATGGAATTGAACAAATTCCATATCCTGCAGGGGAAATCCATGGCGATAGGCGAGGAACACGCCGTCTCCCGTGTTGGCAAAGCAGTTGGACGTCGTCTTGAAAACCTTGCCGAACCCTCCTGTGGCCAGGAGCACGGCCTTGGTGTGAAAGACGTGGAGCTCTCCGGTGGCCCAATCCAGTGTGATGAGTCCGCACACGGCACCATCCCGCACCACCAAGTCCACGACGGCGTGCTCAGGGTAGACATGAATGCCCTTGCGCACACACTGGCCATAAAGCGTGTCCAGAATGACCCGACCGGTGCGATCCGCTGCATAGCACGCGCGTTTTACAGGAGCCTCCCCGAAATTGCGCGTATGCCCTCCAAAAGCCCTCTGGGCCAACGTTCCGTCGGACCTCCTGTTGAAAGGCACACCCATGTGTTCCAGTTCGTAGACGGCACGCGGCCCATCTTGCGCGAGCACCTCGGCGGCGTTTTGATCTGTGAGGTAGTCCCCGCCTTTGACCGTGTCAAACATGTGCCATTCCCAGGAATCCGGCTCCTCGTTGCCCAAGGCGGCGGCAATCCCCCCCTGGGCGGCTCCGGAATGAGACCGGGTGGGAAAGACCTTGCTGATGAGGGCCACATCCAGGTGGTCGGCCGTTTCCACGGCCGCCCTCAGCCCGGCGAGTCCCGAGCCCACAATCACGACGTCGTGGATGTGTTTTTCCGGCATAGAGGTTTCCTTTGCACAATGGCTTCCCAGAGAGCGTCCACCTGTCGGCGGGTGTTTTCCAAGTCCCGGGAATTATCAATGACCACATGAGCGCGTTCCCGTTTCCACCCGATGGGGCGCTGCATCCCCAGGGTTTGCCGCGCCTGGTCGGGAGAAACGTCGTCGCGATGACACAGACGGACCACCTGCGTCTCCGGATCTGCATAGACCAGAATCACCCAGTCGAAGGCATCCTCCATCTGCACTTCAAAGAGCAAAGGGATATCGAAAATCACAGGACGGTCGGGTTCCCGCGCGCAGCATTCCCGCCATGCCGCCTCCATGGCCTGAAGGACTGCGGGATGAACCACGGCGTTCACCTGAGCGCGAAGATTTTCGTCGCAAATGATTCGCTCTCGCAGTTCCCTTCTTTTGAGTTCCCCTGTGGAGGGGTCAAAAAAATCGGGGCCGAGAATCTCCCTGAGCTTGACCCAGGCCGGTCGGCCCGGCGACACGGCACGGCGGGCCGCCTCATCGGCGTCCAGCACCACGGCCCCCTTTTCCCGAAGCATCTGAGCCACGGTGCTTTTCCCGGAGGCGATCCCGCCGGTGAGGGCGATCCGCAGGGGACGCTCCTGAGCCGCCACAGACGCATCACCGGCGAAAGATTTCGATGCCGGCATATCGGGCCGCGTCTCCCAAATCTTCCTGAATCCGAAGCAGCTGATTGTATTTGGCAATGCGGTCCGTACGGGACAGTGACCCGGTTTTGATCTGGCCGGTAGAGGCCGCTACGGCCAAATCGGCGATAAACGTGTCTTCCGTTTCTCCGGACCTGTGGGAAATCACCGCCCGATAGCCGGCACGGTAGGCCATGGCGATGGCATCGAAGGTTTCCGTAACCGTGCCGATTTGATTGAGCTTGATGAGGATCGCGTTGGCCACCCCTTCGTCGATCCCCCGCTCGAGGATTTTTGTATTGGTGACAAAAATATCGTCGCCCACGATTTGGATCCGATCACCCAGCCGTCGAGTCATGGCTTTCCAGCCATCCCAATCGCTTTCGGCCAAACCGTCTTCAATGGACAAGATCGGGTAGCGCTCGACCCAGCTCTCGTAAAGATCGATGACTTCGGCCGAGGACTTCTCCGGTTTCTTTTCCGCTTTCAAAATGTAGCGCCCGTTTTCGTAAAACTCACTGGCCGCCGGATCCAGAGCGATGAACACATCATCGCCGGCGGCATACCCTGCGGCCTGAATGGCTTCCATAATGAGTTCCAGGGCTTCCTCGTTGGAGCGTAGGTTCGGGGCAAAGCCGCCCTCATCGCCGACGGCCGTGTTGTAGCCGCGGGACTTCAACACCTTTTTTAAATGCTGAAAGATTTCGGCGCCCATGCGCAAGGCACCCCGAAAGGTCGGCGCCCCTGCCGGAACGATCATGAATTCTTGGATATCCAAGTTGTTGTCCGCGTGTGCCCCGCCGTTTAGGACGTTCATCATGGGAACCGGAAGCATCCGCGCGGACACGCCCCCCAAATATCGATACAAAGGCAGCTCGCATTCCTCTGCGGTCGCCTTGGCAATGGCCATACTCACCGACAAAATGGCGTTGGCCCCCAGACGGCTTTTGTTTTCCGTCCCATCCAAAGCGATCATAAATCGGTCCAATTCCACCTGGTCTTGCGCATCCATGCCCACGATTTTGGGGCCGATCTCTTCGTTGACGTTCCGAACCGCGTTGAGGACCCCTTTGCCCAGATACCGTTTGGGGTCACCGTCACGCAATTCCAAAGCTTCCCGGGAGCCCGTCGATGCTCCGGATGGCACCGCCGCCCGTCCCATCACCCCCGATTCCAGAATGACTTCTGTTTCCACCGTGGGATTTCCTCGAGAATCCAGGATTTCCCTCGCCCGTACCGAAATGATTTCGCTCATGGATTCCCCCCTTTCTCTGCTCGGGCCGGAGCCTCCATGGCTCCCCGCCCTTCGCCCCACTCAAAAGTCTCCGTCTCCCCTGAGGCACACGGCAAAAGCCTTTCCAGCCGGATCGCTTCCGGACTCACCTTCGCCTGGACAACGCACACGTCAACACCTTGGGCCCGAGCCCATCGGAAGCGCCGGGCATACACCGGATCAATGTGATCCGCCGGAGCGAAACCTTCTGCATCCATCCGCTGCACCACGTAGAGCATGGCGGCTCGTTCTCCACAACGGACCTTTTCCACAAGAACGTCCAAGTGCTTGGTTCCCCGAGCCGTCACCGCATCGGGAAAATAGGCCACCCCCTTTTCCACAAGGGTCACGTTTTTGACTTCCACCCAAAGCGGCCCGGAAGGGGTATCGATGCGGAGGTCCATGCGGCTGTGGTTTCCGGCGGACACTTCCCGCCGGACCACAAGCGCGTCTTGAAAGATCGGCAGGGCGCGCTTTTCCGCGGCGAGAACCGCCAAACGGTTGGGAACCGCCGTGTTGATCCCCACCCAGCCGCCGTTGATGTGAATCATCTCCCACGTGTAAGCCGTTTTGCGCGCCTGAGCGGCAACCGCCTTGGACAAACGCACCGCGGCTCCCACTTCGAGGCACCCTCTCATGGATCCCGAATTGGGGCAATGAACTCTTTCCCGACGGCCGTCCTCCATGAGCACCTCGGCAAGAAACCTGTTAGGTCGAGAGAGGAAAACGGCGGGTATCAGTCCCTGGCCCGGGAAAGCGGTAAAGTCTAAAGAGACTGATTGGATCAAATCATCGAGCATGGTGCGTCCTGGATCGGCTACTAAGATGTGGTGCACGTGAGACCGTCCGCAAAGTGTTTTGATTATAGTCACCGAACACTCAGAGTCAAACCTCGGCGGCGTTTGGCGGCCTTCGGGCAAAAGGCTTTTGGACAGTCTTCTTCGACTGTGCTATACGACGGCCGGCACGGGCTGAGGAAAAAAGGCTCTATGGTGTCGCATCGTAGAAAAAATCTTCTACCCCCACCTTTGGTTCCCGTCGCGGGCTTCGCCGCGATCATCTTTGTGGGAAGCTTGGCATTGCGCATCCTGCCCACTCGAGCCGGAGGCCGCATTCCTTTCATTGACGCGCTGTTCATGGCCACTTCGGCCACGTGTGTCACGGGCCTGAGCCTTTACGACATCGGGAGTCAGTTCACCCCATGGGCCCAAGGGATCCTGCTCGTCTTGATCCAAGTGGGTGGGCTTGGGATCATGCTGCTTTCCACGGTGCTGCTCATGGTCCTTGGGCAGCGCGTTTCTCTGCAATCTCGATTTCTTCTCCAAGACACATACACCTATGGGCGAAGTGTCCAATTATGGACGTTCATCGTCCATGTCGTGCTCTATACCGCCGCGATCGAAGCCACGGGGGCTGCTTTGCTTTTCGGTGCGTTTTTGGATCGAATGCCTCCCGGCCAGGCTTTTTTCCATGCGGTTTTTCACAGTGTGAGCGCTTTCTGCAATGCGGGGTTTTCTCTTTTCCCGAATTCTCTTATGGGCTATCAGAATTCGCCCCTGGTTATACTCGTCATGGCGGGCCTCATCATCCTCGGCGGCATTGGTTTTCTAGTTTTGCACGAGACGGTGCGGGCCGCAAGAAGTCCCAGACCATGGAAACGACTATCCCTCCACTCGAAGCTGTCCGTCAGCACAACGGTCTTCCTCATCCTTTCGGGCACGGTCTTTTTCCTTGCCATGGAATGGACCGCGGCTCTAGCCGATCTCTCCCCCGGCGGCAAGATCTTGGCCTCATTTTTCCAATCCGTCACCACACGCACGGCCGGTTTCAACTCTTTAGACTTCGCCCGAATGAAAGATTTGACCCTCTTGGGAACCATCCTGCTCATGTTCGTCGGGGCCTGTCCAGGTTCTACGGGAGGCGGGGTAAAAACCACCACCGTCGCCGTCTTGGCCGCCCTCAGTCGGGCCCGTTTGAAAGGAAGCCCCTGCGTCCATGCTTTTCGACGAAGCATTCCCGATGAATCCCTCCGGCGTGCCTTTTCCGTCTTCGTTTTATCGGCCGTGGTCGTGGTCATGGGAACTGGGTGCTTGTTGGGATCAGAGTTAGGGCACTTGGGTGCGGAGGAGAGTCGGGGACGATTTCTGGAAATCCTTTTTGAAGCCACATCCGCCTTTGGCACGGTCGGCCTTAGCCTTGGCGCCACCCCCACGCTGAGCTTTTGGGGAAAAATCACCGTCATCGGTCTGATGTTCATCGGCCGGCTCGGACCCCTGGTGCTCGCCATGGCTATTCAGCCGGCAAAGAAAACCAGTCGTTACGAATACGCCGAAGAACCCGTCATGATCGGCTGAAAGGATCCAACGTGAAGCGTATCGCCATCATCGGTTTAGGGAACTTTGGCTTTTACCTCGGCCGCGAACTGTCCCGACAAGGATTTGACGTGCTGGGGTTGGACATTCGAAAAGACGCCGTCCAGCACGCCAAGAACGACTTGACTGTCGCGGTAGCGGCAGACGCCACAGTGAAAGAAAATCTGCTCGACCTCGGGATCGCCGAAGCGGATGTCGCCGTGGTGACCATTGGAACGAACATGCTCGCAAGCATCCTCACCACGTTTCTCTTGAAAGAGATCGGCGTCCCGCAGGTCTACGCGAAAGCCCTGAGCGAGGAGCACGAAAGGATTCTCAAACGCGTCGGCGCCGATCATATCCTTTTTCCCGAAAAGGACATGGCCATCAGTCTATCTCGACGTCTGGCCAATCCGAATATCCTGGAGTATCTCCCGTTTATCGGCGACCACGGGATCTTCGAATTGGAGGCCCCGCCCGATTTCATAGGCAAGACCTTGAGAGATTTGGATCTCATCAATCGATATGGCACCCAGGTCCTTGCCGTCCGGCGGGAACCCGACAACAAGCTCACATTTATCCCCAAGGCTGATTTTGTCATCAATGCCGAAGATGTTCTGATCCTCTTAGCGCCCAACAAGGCCATGGAACAACTGCAGAAAACAACCCGAACGGGTCGTTGATGGCCCCATGCGAAGTGATGACGCCACACGTGGGCAACGCCTGGCTAGGTCTTGAGATTTTCATGATCAGTGGAGGATTCGACAAGGAACTGTGGTCGCCGTCGGGCTTCATCCAAAGCCCTCCAGAGATACTCACCTAGGATGCTCATCATGATCATCTGCACGCCCCCGATGACAAGAACAATCACCATAAGAGACGCCCAGCCTTGAGGTGGAGATCCCGTGAGGGCATTGGCGATCACAACGCACGCGTATAAAAACCCTGCAAAAGAAATGAGTATTCCCACAGCCGCCATGACCCTTATGGGCAAATAGGAAAAAGAGGTTACGGAATCGAGGAAAAGTTTTAGCTTCTTACTCAAATTCCATCCCGATCGTCCATGAAGCCTGGCCTGCTTGTCGTAGAGTATCGAGGTTTGCCGAAAACCCATCCACGTCAGCAACGCCATAAGGCTGACATTTCGCTCCCGGAACTGCCGCAGAGCTTCCACAACACGCGCGTCGGCCAAAAAGAAGTCGGCACCGGTGGCCGGCAGTTCTTTCAGCCCGAAAAGCCTTCGCATCAAGAAGTAATAAAATCTTGAGAAAGTGATAGTCCGCTGTTTTTCACCTTCACGACGGTTCCGAACAGCCCAAACCACCTGTGCGCCATTGAGCCATTGCCTGATCATTTGCGGAATTAACTCTGGGGGATCTTGGCAGTCCGCCGCGAGAACCACCGCACATTGACCTCTTGTGTGATGGAGGCCACAGACCAAAGCCACGTGAGAGCCGCAATTACGGGAGAGCCGAAAGCCGCGAACCCTGCGGTCCCGAGTCGATAGAGCTCGCAGAACCTCAAAGGTTTCGTCGGCAGAGTGATCATCGACGACGATCCACTCCCAATGGACGCGTGACTCTGTGAAGACGCGATGCAGCCTCTCATAGAGAACGGGGAGGTTTCCAGCCTCGTTGAAGGCTGGGGTGACCACGGAAATCAATGTTGTCCCTGTTGTCCCAGGGGTGATCTCGGTCATTTCGGCTGAAGCCCCTTGAGCGACTTCCGCGCTCGATCTGCAGCTCATGAATGGCACACTTTCCTCAGGGCATCGGCAACACGGATTTGATCTTCCTCGGTCATTTCGTGATAGAGAGGAAGAATCACGCAATGATCCTGAGCTTGCTCACTTTCCCGCAACCGGGCGCAGGCATTTTGCGGGCACCCACAGGGTCCGGGCCCGAGGCCGCATGACCACTCCTCTTTCAGGTAGGCCGGTTCCCGATGCGCACACATAATACCCCGACGCGAGGCAATCCCTTCGTCCAAAAGGGCCTGCATCGCCGCCTGCTGATTCACACTCTCCGGCAGTCTGACACAAAAGCTCTGCCAATTGGTTCGTGCCCAAGGCGGTTCTTCGGGCAGCACGAGTCCGGGGATATCTTGGAGAAGCTCTTTGTAGCGCCGCACTTGATCGCGCCGTTTCGCGATCATCTCGGGAAGCTTTTTTAACTGTTCTCGACCAAAAGCCGCTTGAATGTCCGTCATACGGTAATTGAAACCCAAAGACGCGTAGGACTCGAAAATCACTTCTCTCGCGCCATGGCGAACAGCATCGGGGACGGTCATCCCATGCTGACGCCAAAGGCGGAACTTTTGATCCCACTCCCCACGGCTCGTGGTCAGCATGCCGCCGTCTCCAGTAGTCAGCATCTTTCGGGGATGAAAAGAAAAGCAGGCAATATCTCCATGGGGTTTCCCAATCTTCTCCCATCGACCCTGCCATAAAATCTCGCTTCCCACCGCACAGGCCGCATCTTCGATGACAAACAAGCCGTGGCGCTTGGCCACGTCACAGACCGCCTCAAGGTGACAGGGCATTCCCATCTGATGGACGCACAGAACGGCACGCGTCCGGGGGGTAATGACCGATTCGATGAGGGACGGGTTCATATTGAAGGTGGTTGGTTCCACATCCACAAAAACGGGGATGGCGCCGCAGTATCGGATGCTGTTGGCGGTCGCGATGAAGGAATGGCTGACGGTAATGACCTCGTCTCCAGGAGCCACACCGACAGCCAACAGCGCCAGATGAAGCGCCGTGGTACAACTGGAGACAGCGCACGCATGAAGCGCCCCGACGAAAGAGGCAAACTCCTTCTCAAAAGCCGCCACCTCCGGCCCCTGAGTCACCCAACCGGACCGGATCACACGCTCCACAGCCTCCACTTCACGTGCGTCGGTCCAAGGTTTCGCAACGGGGATTTCAATCACGGGACGCTCCTTTGCCAGTTGCGAACGACCTCTTGTTTCAATAGCTCTTCCGGAGAGAGTCCTGTGCTGAGATACCACTCCCGTAGGGCTCTGAGCCCCTCATCCAGCCCTACCTGTGGTTCGAAGTGGAGAAGCTTTTTCGCCCTGGTCGTCTCCGCGCAGAGCCTGAGCACATCCCCCGGACGCGGCTCCTCGTAGAGGATCTCTGCAGGGGCTTGACCTTCCAGCTCCGCTACCTTCATGGCCAGACTCTTGATGCTGATCTCCTCGCCACTCCCTAAATTGATGGTCTGACCTATGGCCTCGTCGGTCATGCCGGCCGCAACAATCCCGCGGGCCGTATCCGCCACATAAGTGAAGTCACGGGTCTGATGTCCGTCCCCAAAGATCACCATAGGCCGTCGAGCCATGCATCTCAGCAAAAATTTAGGGATCACTTCCCCGCTGTCCCCCTCGTGATGGCATCGAGGCCCGTAGGCGTTAAAGGGCCTCACAATCACTGTGGGATACCGATAGGTTTCGTAAAAGGCTCTGGCATAACACTCCCCGGCCAATTTCGACGCTCCATAAACGGTGTGTGGAAAGGTGGGGTGCTCCTCGGACATGGGTACCCACCGGGCCGTTCCATAAACCTCGGAACTGGACACATATACAAATCTTTTCACTCCCAGTCTCTTCGCCATGGCCAGCATTTGGAGCGTCGCGGTGGCATTGACGTCGTGATTTTCGATGGGAGAATGAATCGAATGGCGAACTCCCAAACACGCGAGGTGGAACACAATATCCACGTGTTCCATGCACTCCGCCATTCGCGGGTAATCCCGAATGTCAGCCTGGACAAAAGACATCCGCTCTTCAGGAAGCCCTTGAAGATTTTCCACCTTTCCGTTGACCAAATTATCAATCACGGTCACTTTCAGGTTGCGACTGACGAGCTGCCGCACCAGCTCCGAACCGATAAAGCCCGCTCCACCTGTCACAAGGCAATGCATTCCAAACCCCTCGGTCAACGTCCTAATCGAGTGCCCTTCTCACAACCTCCGCGACCCTGTGGATCGCTGCGTCCGAAAGCTCCGCGTACATGGGCAGAGAAAGGACCTGTTCCGCCGCGGCCTCACTGCATGGAAAATCACCACGTCGGTACCCCAGGTCTGAATGGGCTTCGAGCAAATGAACGGGAATAGGATAATGGATTCCCGTATGAATATTTTCCTTGGTTAAAGTTTCTTGCAAGAAAGTCCTCTGCGATGTACGGATTGCATAAATATGATAGACATGTTTCACTTCAGGCCTTTGATGTGGAGTTTCCACAGCCGAGTCAGTGAGCAAGGCGTCATAGAGAGCTGCATGCCTTCGTCGCGCCTCTGTCCAGGCTTCCAGGTAACGCAACTTGACCCCGAGAATCGCCCCTTGCAGTGCTTCCATGCGGTAATTATATCCCTTGAGCACATGATTGTATTTGGTTTCCGCACCCCAGTCCCGAAGCATGCGAATCAGACGGGCGTACTCAGGATTGTCAGTCACCACCGCCCCCGCTTCTCCATAAGCTCCCAAATTCTTTCCGGGATAGAAACTGAAACATCCCATGTCCCCCAAGGTGCCTACTCGACGGCCTTTGTACTCGGCCCCATGCGCCTGCGCCGCATCCTCGATGACGGCAAGGCCGTAGTGCCTGGCAATCTCAAGAATGGGATCCATCTCTGCGGGTTGCCCGTACAAGTGGACGGGAACCACGGCTTTCGTGGCTGGTGTGATCGCTTCTTCAAGCCGTTTCGGATCCAAAGTGAAAGAGACAGGATCGATGTCCACAAAAACGGCTCGGGCACCCGTGTAGCGTATGGCCGCCACTGTGGCCACGAACGTAAAGGGCACGGTGATCACTTCATCCCCCGGCCCAATTCCTGCCGCTAAAAACGCTAAATGTAATGCGCTTGTCCCGGAATTCACCCCGACGGCATATCGAGCGCCGCAATAGGCCGCGAAAGCCTCTTCGAAAGCGCTGACGTGGGGGCCTAAAACAAACTGGCAGCTCTCCAGAACCTGACTCACGGCCTTTTGGATTTCGTGCTGGAGGGTTACGTACTGGGCTTTGAGATCTACGAAAGGGATCATCATCGGCATCTCCCGTCATAGCTGAACGAGTCGGCCCTGCGCCCGCATGGATTCTGTGGCGGCTTCCAACATTCTCACGACTCTGAGCCCTGCCTCTCCGTCGCTTAAGGGTCGGGCAGCGTTTTCAATGCACTGGAGAAAGTGCATGACTTCCGTTCGAAGCGCTTCGGTGAGATCCAGCCGCGGGGCCCACATATCCCCGGTTCTGTAACCAATGAGCATTTGATACAAGCTTTCGCCATTCTTATCGACCATAATTCCCTTATCGTATACCTTGACCTTTTCACTCGGTTCGAGATCGTCATACACGATCATCTTCTGACTTCCACCGATAAGGGTAGAGCGCAACTTGACGGGAGCCAGCCAGTTGACATGAATGTGAGCTATGAGATTTCCGTGAAAGAACAGCGTCATATAAGCAATGTTTTCAGGACTCCCGGGCACGTGGCTCATTCCCGTGGCGGACACTGCGATGGGTGGAACTGGCAAGACATGATCCATGATCGAAAGGTCATGGACCGCCAAATCCCATATAACGTTCACGTCGTGCTGAAAAATACCGAGGTTGATCCGCACGGAGTCGTAATAATATATTTCTCCGAGTTCGCCATGCTCCACCAAGTCTTTTATTTTACGCACAGCCCCCGTATAAACAAACGTGTGATCGACCATCAAGACCAAGTTGCGACGTGCGGCCTCTTCGATGAGATGCTCCGCCTGCTGGGATGAGGCGGTCAACGGCTTCTCCACCAAGACGTGCTTCCCCGCCTCAAGAGCTGTCCGGGCCAATTCGTAGTGGGTGGAAACCGGGGTCGCGATGGCTACCGCATCGACCTGGGGATCCACGATGAGCTCTTCGTGATTCGTCATCACCTTGATGCCGGGATAACGGATGCTGGCAAGACGGAGCCGCTCTTGGCGCAAATCAGAAACCGCCACCACCTTGGCGCCCGCAGCTTCGGCGAAGTTTCTTACCAGGTTGGGCCCCCAGTACCCATAGCCAATGACACCGATTCCAATCATCACCCTCTCCTTACCCCTTCCTTCATCCTGAGCTCACCACCAAAATCCCGATGAGGATGAAACACATTCCCAGAATTTTCCCCAACGTCAAAGATTCATCAAACCACATGAGGGAACCCAACGTCACAAATAAAAACGTCATTCCCACAAGTATGGGGTAACTCGTACTGAGATTCTCCGTCGAAATCACTCGAAACCATATAATCGAGGCAACAGCATAGAGAATGACCCCGATGTCCAAGAGAGGCTGCCTGAACAACCTCAAGAGGTCCCCAAACAAGGTCTCGGGACCGAACTGAATCCCTCCGGCCCTCAATATCCCTTCCCTCATCAACAGGTTCGCTCCGGCTGTTGTGGCCGCTGTCAGCACGATGAAAAAGAGAGCTTGTTTCGTCACGCCCCCTCACCCAGCCTCTCTGTGATACTCCGAAGGCAACGCGCCGGCACTCCAACGACGACACTGTAATCCGGCACATCGCGAGTCACAACGGCCCCAGCGCCCACCAATGCCCCTTCACCAATGGTCACTCCACACAAGATGACGGCCCCACTGCCGATGGAGGCTTTCCTCTTGACCAATGTCGGGATGACGGTCCAGTCGTCCTCCGTTTGTAATCGCCCCTCGCACGCGGCTCTTGGATAACGATCGTTGACAAACACAACGCCGTGCCCAATGAAGACTTCATCTTCAATGGTCACTCCCTCACAAATAAACGTATGTGTAGAGATCTTACAATAGGATCCAACAATAGCGTTTTTCTGAATCTCCACAAAAGCCCCGATCTTTGTTCCATCACCAATCGTACAGCCATACAAATTCACCAAATCAGGATGATGAATATGAACGCCTTTCCCCATCTTGACATTCGGTGCTACCGGCATAACCAATATCCTTCCAAGCGTCTTCACCAGACCTTCATACTATACCCTTGCTCTCAAAAAGGAGCCCGCTTTCTATAGCACCAAAAGCGCCCGGAGCCAAGATTAAGTAACACGCCCACCGGAACGTGGATCCTCTGCGGTCATGGGACTCCACAAAAACATCCCGCTTTAAAAAAAAGGTTGGAGTCGGGTATTATGATGCCCCGAAAATTTTTCCCTCAAGACCCGAACATGTGGAGAGGTTTTTTATGATCATGAGATACACACGGCCGGAAATGGGCCGCATCTGGACTTTGGAAAACAAATATCGCAAGTGGTTGGACGTGGAACTGGCCGTGTGTGAGGCGCGGGCCGAACGCGGTGAAATCCCCCCCTGGGCCATCAAAGAGATTCGAGAAAAGGCGGCCTTCAGCGTCGAGCGGATCGATGAAATCGAACAGGAAACCCAACACGACGTCATCGCGTTCCTCACATGTGTGGCGGAACACGTGGGACCGGCCTCGCGCTTCATCCACGAGGGACTCACCTCCTCGGACGTCCTGGACACCGCCAACGCGCTGCTCTTCCTGGAAGCTTCCGATCTGCTCCTGGACGATCTGGACCGGCTCCTCGACGTGCTGAAACGTCGTGCCTTCGAATTCAAAGACACCGTCATGATGGGCCGTTCTCACGGGATTCATGCGGAACCCATCACCTTTGGTCTCAAATGGGCCCTGTGGTATGCGGAAATGCAACGCAACCGCCAACGATTGGTCCGGGCTCGAGACACCTTGAGGGTGGGAAAAATCTCCGGCGCCGTCGGCACTTACGCCAACATCGATCCGGATGTCGAACGCCGCGTGTGCCGGCGCCTCGGCCTGGAACCCGCGCCCATCAGTACGCAGGTCATCCAGAGGGATCGTTATGCCGAGTATTTCACCACCCTGGCCCTCATCGGATGCACCGTGGAAAAGATCGCCGTGGAGATCCGCCACCTGCAGCGCACCGAAGTGAGAGAAGCGGAAGAATACTTCGCCCCGGGCCAAAAAGGTTCGTCGGCCATGCCTCACAAACGCAACCCCATCGCTTCGGAAAACCTGTCCGGGTTGGCACGGGTGCTTCGAGGTTACGCCTTAGCGGCCATGGAAAATGTGGCTCTGTGGCATGAACGGGACATCAGCCATTCCTCCGTGGAACGGATCATCGGCCCGGACTCGACGATCCTTCTGGATTACATGCTGAACCGTCTGACGCGGGTTCTGGACAAACTCGTCGCATACCCGGAGAAAATGCGCCGAAACATGGAAATCACAGGGGGTTTGCTGTTCTCCCAGCGGGTGCTGTTGGCTTTGGTGGGCAAGGGCCTGAGCCGAGAAGAGGCCTATCGGCTGGTGCAAAGAAATGCCATGAAAGTGTGGCAGGAGGGCGGCCACCTCAAGACCCATCTCCACGCCGACCCCGAAGTCGCCGCACACCTTACGGCAGCGGAACTCGACGGGCTTTTTGACCTCGGCTATCACTTGAAGCACGTGGATGCCATTTTTCAGCGAGTTTTTGGGGATTCTTGAGCCGGAGCCGTGAACGCTCACGGCACGACGACGGGAATCTCGGGGACGGCACGCCCCTTGTGAGGGAAGGGGTTCTCAGCGCCTCGTGGCCAAGCCCACCTCGACCATCGGAGGAAAACGCAGCCGCTGAACCCGGGAAATCCACGGGTGGCGCTCCTCCGACGCCTCAAAACTCGGGGCTCATTTTCCCAAAATACCATCCGAGAATAAAAGGGCGGGACACGAAACCCGAAGCTCCTTGGGATCATACCCAAACGGCGAGTCCCAAGGAGACCGCCGACAACCTTTCTTTGTCAAACAGGAGCGCTCTAAATTTCCTGGGCGAGAGCCCGAACCGTCTGGGCCACATCCCCCCGAATGTGGAGCCGAAGCACGGGGCGACCGGCGGCCAGCAGAGCTTCCCTGTCGCCGAGCGCTTGCGCCGCGATCAATGTGCCGAAGGTGACCGTCGACGTCTCTCCACCGGGGTCGTCCGGAATGGGAAGATCCGTTTGCGGTTCGTCCGTGATTTGGATAAAAACCCCTTTGCCCCCGTCGCCTTTGTGAAGCTGCCCCGTGGAATGGAGAAACCGCGGTCCATAGCCGACGGTGACGGCTTTTTGGGTGCGGTCTCGAAGAGTTTTCTGCAGTTCTCGCAACGACGCCGTGACTTCCGCTGAAGGGGCCACATACGCGTGCACGCCGATATAGCCGGCCGCCGGCACGGCATCGACGAAGGCATGGAAAGCTTCCCTTACCGTAGATCCTGCCGCATGCCCGATGACATCCACATTGCGCCACTGGAGAGCCGTCGGCACATGGGGCAGGCGCCCTGATGCCGAATATTCGGCCAACATTTTTTTCGCCTGGACCTTGGCGGATTCCACGTTGGGCTGGTCGAAAGGATTGATCTCGAGCAGGTGGCCTGCCACCACCGTGGCAAACTCCCATAAAAAGAACAGAGCTCCTACCTCCTGCGGTCCCTCGGTCTGCACCCTCACTTGGGGAATACCCGCCCCAAAAAAATCGGAACCCCAATCCAATGGCCGGGCCCCACCACGATCTTTCCCGACACCGGTCAGCACAATCAACCGATCAGGACCGTAGGCGGCAGTCTCCCCAACGGGTTCGTCCACCACCGGGACAATACCCTTGCCTTCTTTCCCGGTGCTCTCGGCAATGAGCTGCTCCACCCAGTCGCCCAGATTGCCAAACGCGGCATCGGTCCACAGCGTCAATTTGTCCTGACCGTGCAGGGCCGCTGTACCCAGGACAGTCCCAAGCCATAGACCGGGGTTGCCACCCTGGGCACGGCCGTTTTCCCCTCGGCAACGTTCCGCCATGGCTTCGGCGCGCTCCAAAATGGATCGTCCGTCGAACCCCATGAGCGCCGCGGGCACGAGCCCAAAAAAGGTCAACGCCGAATAGCGCCCGCCCACATTGGGATCGTTTTGAAAGATCTTGCGGAACCGAAGCGACCGGGCCAACGTTTCCAATCCACTTCCCGGGTCGGTGATGGCACAGAAGTGATCCCCTGCCTTGTGCGGGCCCAAAAGGGCCGAGACCTGGCGGTAAAAATATTTAAACAGCGAAAGGGTCTCCACCGTGCCGCCGGACTTTGTGGACACAATGAAAAGCGTCTTGGCGAAGTCCAAGGAGTCACGGATCCGGGCGATGGCGTCAGGGTGGGTGGTATCGAGAACCGTGACGGTGAGGAGACCGTCCCGCTGAGGGCACATCCGGGATAAAACTTCCGGGGCAAGGCTCGAGCCCCCCATCCCCAGAAGCACGGCCCTTTGGAAACCGCTCCCCCGAATCTCCTGAGCAAACTCGTGGATCTCATCCCAATGTGGCTCCATGAGGGTGGGTGCTCGAAGCCATCCCAAACGATTGGTGATTTCCCGGGGCTCCGGCTTCCAGACCGTGTGATCGCCGCTCCAAATCCGAGCCACCACCCGTTCCGCCTGAATCCGCGACAATGCGGCCTGCACGGGCTCCGCCAATTCCCCCAAACGGCCTTCTAAAGAAACTCCGCTCTGCATGCCTCGCTCCCCTTTCCGCCCGTTCCGTTCTCACTCTAGGTGAAAAAACACGACGGGATCCCGGCTGACCGATCCCGGACCGAGCGTCTGTGCCCCCGCTCGGTCCAGGGACCACCAGATATCTTGGTAAGTCACATCCCTCGGAGCAGTGAGGACGAACCGGTAACCACGGATCCCTTGGGCATCTCGACCCCATTGAGCCCACAGGATTTTCAGAGCATTCTCAAATTCCTGGGCGCTTTGCCCAAGGTCACGCCTCCGTTCGGGCCGGGTCGGCTCATCAATGAATGCCTCGAGATCCTGTCGGAATCGCTGCCGACTTTCCAGGCTGTCCACGGCGCTGAGCCAGTGGGTCAGCTCTTCGGGGCTCAAACTATCCACTCGGGGAAAGGTGAACAACGCCGTCTCCCCCGGGTCCCACTGGTCGCCGTGCCTTTCCTTTGCCGTTTGGAGCGCATCCAGCGCCTCTTCCACCACGTCCCGGCTCAGTGCCGCCAACACAACCCGTTCGCCGGAAAACGTCATCTGGCTGAACAAACGAAACCAAAAGCCGATGCGCTGCCGCAACAGGTATCCGAAATGCCCCCATTCTGGACTCAAAGGGGGATTGCTCGTTTCCAAAGCTTTTTGCAATTCGGCGCTGTCTTCTTCATCGGCCCCTAGGGCTTGAAACAGTTTTTCCTCCAACCGGCCGACATCCTCGAGATTTCGTGACAGGTCCAGCTCTCGGACATCCAACTCCTTGCCCAATTCAAGAAAGACCGCCGCCTCTGTCAGGAGGCCATCGGCCGGATTGGGTGGATCCGGGCTCATCCCCCTGAGGATTGACTGGATGTGGCCCCGGGTTTCGGGAGCGGCATCCATCGCCCAATCCCGACTGAGAACGGCCATCAATCCATCTTCCCCGACACGTGAGCCCAATTCTCGATAGCCCTTGAGAAGACCTCGGACGCGAGCCCAAAATGTTTCATCCTTCGTCAAGACACGTTGGGCGCAGTACGGTGCAGCCCACTGCGGCACATGGGCCGGCTCAACAGACCGTAAACACTCCAGAGACGGCCACACGGTGAGAAAGCACCGGGCAGCGGTTTCCGGCAATACACTGTGAGGAAAAAGAAACGGGCGGACATTCGTCTGCTGCATTTACGCCACCTCGTCTTCCGATGAAGAATCCGTCCAAAAAAGTGGAGTTTCAGGAAGAACCATGCCGGCAATTCGGGCAGCTTCCTTAAGCAGCCGGCGCACGGCCTTTTCGCCCTCCGGACCCACATCTCGACTGAACTCGTTGACAAATGTCTCGATGTGACGCCGAATGACATCAGGTTCCATTTCTTGCGCGTGTTTGCAGATATACGGCCATACGGACTCCGGATGGCTTTGGGCCCA
The DNA here is from genome assembly GCF_055387865.1 of Desulfosoma profundi. Classification (NCBI taxonomy): domain Bacteria; kingdom Pseudomonadati; phylum Thermodesulfobacteriota; class Syntrophobacteria; order Syntrophobacterales; family Syntrophobacteraceae; genus Desulfosoma; species Desulfosoma profundi. Next base: position 1,253,183 of record NZ_AP042420.1, read on the forward strand.
GTTGAGGCTTTCCACAATGGCCCGATCCGTAATTTTCGCGATCTCTCGCCCCAAACTCCGGCGAATCACGATGCATCCGAGCGGCAGGGGGCATCCCGTGTGTTCCTCCCACCACGTTCCCAGATCCAACACCAAGTGCAGCCCTAATCCGGCATAGGTAAACCGCCCTTCATGGATGACAAGCCCGGCGTCCACAGCGCCCGAGGCCACCGCCGGCAGGATTTTTTCGAAAGACATCTCCACACGCGGTCCCCGATGGAATCCGGCAAGCTCCAGAAGAAGGTTCGCCGTTGTCATGCGGCCGGGAATCGCCATGGTGGCCTCCGCCAAATCACCCGGGCCGTATGGTTTCCGGGCCACCACGATGGGACCGCACCCTCGGCCCAGAGCGCCCCCGGCACGAAGGATCCAGTAGTCCTTGAGGCAATAGACCGCAGCGTGGAAAGAGATCTTTGTCACATCCAGTCGAGCGTCTTTCGCCTTGCGGTTGAGCACTTCCACGTCGGCGAGAAACGGCTCATAGCGTACTCCGGTGGGTTGGACGGCACCGAGCGCCAATGCCCCGAAGATGAATGTGTCATTTGGGCACGTGGAATATCCTAGAGAGAGAATTTCGGGCAAGCGCCTCCTCCCCTGCAGAGCGCTCATGCCTCCCTATGCGGGACGGCATGTCGCTCTTTCCATGCACCACCCCTCGATCATCGCCGGAGACCTTCCTTCGGCGGACAAAAAAAATCCTCCGGTTTCCGGCGTATTGTCTCAAGCCACGTCCCAAGCACAGCGTGCCCGTGGGCCATCGCCTCCTTCATGCACCACGTGCTTCGGTCCCGCAGCCCCGCCCAATTGCTCACCCCTCGGCATTGAACCACGGAAACCTCATATCGGCGGCACACCTGCACCACCGCACTTCCTTCCATGTCCTCAGCCCACGCATCATACCGGGTAAAACGCTCTTTGGCGACCCATTCATCACCGCTGGACATGCTCACGGTGACCGACGGCCCGAAAAGCACCTGAAAAGCTCCCGTAGGGGGCTCCCCCATAGGGGGCTCCTGGACGGCCGACCTCGAGGAAGACCCCACTGCACAAGGCAGTGCGACCGGTAATCCTTTCAACGCTTCACCCAAACAATACAATCCCGGGGGTGTCAGTTGGGCGACAGCTTTCCAGAGGGGATCTTCGCTCAAATGAAAGCGGTCAAACACGGGGCTTCCCCTTTCGATCCCCACAGGAAAGCCGAGAGTGTCCATGCCGCGAATGCCGTGTCTCTCCCAAACACCCTCATCCCCCAAAGACACCGAAGAGGAGACCAAAACGTCGCCTAGCCGAAGGGGCCCTTGGGGGTACGCTCCTGCACTCCCAATCACCCAAACCATGGCGGGTCGGAAGTGCTCGATGAGGGCTGCCGCCCCTGCGGCGGCATTGACCTTACCGATCCCGAGACAGGCCAGCCCGACCTGGAGGCGTCCCAACCCGCCAGCCTGGATTGTTGTCCACCCCGCATCGCAGGACTCCACAGTCTCAAACCAACCGACCAGCCTGTCGACTTCGGAGGGCACCGCGCTGACGATCAAAAGATCCAGGCTCCGAAAATGCACTCTTTTACCCCTTGGGTGATCATCGTCCCCCCTCGGCGGAGCGTCCCCGACACAGGGTAGAGCCGACACCTCCGGACCCCCGGAACAGACCGGCCCCTCCATCCGTTCCATCCAGAAGGGTGGAACATTTTCGGACAAGCTCCTAACAAAGGGGCAAAACCCCTGTCAACGTCAAGGCAGTCCGGTTCGTGCGGTTGACTTCTCATCGAAAACTCCTTTATGAAGCGGTGATTCAAAATCATGATCCTCAAGCTCCGTGAGAAATCTCCCCTGTTCACCGGACCTTGAGCGCGAGAACCATATGGGGAAACAAGACCTTTCGCATAACGGCGCAATGAAAATCGGGGCGGTCCAGGTGGATCCTCCGGTGGTCATGGCTCCCATGGCAGGTGTGACAGACGGCCCATTCCTTGCCGTGCTCACGCGATTTGCCGTAGGTCTAGCCACCTCGGAGATGATGAGCGCCGAGGGGTTTCGGCGCCGGGACCCTTCCTGTCTGAGGATTCTGGATATCCCCTCACGGGTGAGGGTTCCCTTGGCCATTCAGATTTTCGGTGCCGACCCGAACGCCATGGCGGAAGCCGCTCGAGCCGTACAAGATAGCGGGGCCGCCATCGTTGACATCAATGCAGGATGTCCCGTCCGGAAAATCGTGCGACAGGGAGCAGGGGCCGCTCTGCTCAGGGATGCGGATCGGCTCTGCCGCATTGTGGAATCCGTCAAACGGGCGGTGTCCGTCCCGGTGACCGTCAAAACGCGCCTTGGCTGGGATCGGCAGGAAATTCATGTTCTCACCCTATGCCGAAGGATCCAGGAGGCTGGAGCGGACGCCGTGACCCTCCATGCCCGCACCGTCCGCCAAGTCTATGCGGGACGGGCCGACTGGAAGTGGATTCGATCACTGAAACAGGAGCTTACCATTCCGGTCATCGGAAACGGCGATGTGACCTCACCTTCCGATTTTTTCCGCATGAAGCAGGAAACGGGCTGTGATGCGGTGATGATCGGGCGTGGTGCCTTGGGAAACCCCTGGCTTTTTCACGTCATCGCCCAGCACCTCACGCCTCAAAGCCCTCTGACCCGACGGCCGACCTGGGAAGACTTCCGAAAGACCGTGTTCGACCACGCTCACCTTTTCATTCAGGAAAAACCCAAAGCCGTCGGCGCCCTTCGAAAGCATCTCGTGTGGTATACGAAAGGGTGCCCAAATTCTTCCACATGGCGGGCCCGGCTCATGCACGCCCCGGACCTTGCCGGCATCTTGGATCTTCTTGAAACCTTCGTTTCCGAGCTGGCCGTTTCAGAGGCCGACCTGCTGACCTGCAAGGTCCGGGATCCCGGTCCAGTCCTCATGACGCAGGAGCACCCATGAAAGTCATCGTGGCCGAAACGGCAGGTTTTTGCGAAGGCGTCCGAACGGCCTTGGAAACGACCTTGGAAGCGCTACGATCCAGGGACAAAATGCCTTTGTGCACCTTCGGGCCCCTTATTCACAACCGTCAGGTGCTGGCCATGCTCAAGGAGCGCGGTGTGGAAGAAGCCGCCACGGAAGAAGATTGTCGCGATCGGTGGGTTGTCATCCGCGCTCACGGGATCCCACCGGATCAGCGGCGCCGCCTGAAAGAGGTTTCCCGAGGACTCATTGACGCGACGTGCAAACGCGTGGCCCGAGTTCAAGCCATCATCCGCAAGTACGCGCGAAAAGGCTTTCATACTCTTATCGCCGGAGATCCCGATCATGCAGAAGTCATCGGCCTCATGGGTTATACGGAAGGACGGGGTGTGGTCATTCAGACGCCCGACGATCTGGAGCGACTCCCCACCAACTGGTCTTCCGTGTTGTTGGTGGCGCAGACCACCCAAAATGAAGAGGTGTTTCGAAACATCGAAGCCCGATTTCGAGAAAAGTATCCCCACGGCATTGTGGAAAACACCATCTGCGGGGCCACCCACGAACGCCAAAACGAAGTGCGGCGCCTTTGTCAGCATGTCGAGGCCATGGTCATTGTGGGAGGGACGCACAGCGGCAACACCATTCGGTTAGCGCAGACGGCTCGAGAATGCGGTGTTCCCACATATCACGTGGAGACGGAAAAGGATTTGGATCTCCGGGAGATGTCCCGATTCCACAGGGTGGGGGTTTCGGCCGGAGCGTCCACACCGAATTGGATGATCCGGGATGTGGTGCGATTTTTGGAAAACATCACGCCGGATCCACACGATTCAAGGACCACCCGGTGGCGCCATCGTTTGGAAAAGCTGGCCTACAACAACGTCGCGTGTGCCGCCGCGGCGGGTCTTCTCACGGAGGCGGTGTCTGCGCTCACGAATCTTCCCATCGGCTTTCCGCATGTCCTCATGGCTGCCGCCTACGCCTTTGCCATGCACACGCTGAACCGCTACATCGACCGGGAAGCCCTTCAACTGAACGACCCCCAGCGGGCATCTTATTACGAAAAAAACCGCGTCGCCTTTACCACGGCGGGCATCGCCGCCGCCGTTTTCGCCTTGGTCAGCTCCGCCGCCCAAGGGATCCTCCCAGGGGTTTTTATGGTCGTGATGCTCGCTTTCGGGTCCCTGTATGCCGTCCCTATTTTTCAACCGCGCTGGATTCATCGAGCGAGTGTGCTGAAGATCAAGGACATTCCTGGGTCCAAAACTTTTACCGTCCCGTTGGCCTGGGCGAGCGTCACCGTTTGGCTTCCCCATTTCCATCACATGGGAGACAGCCTCGGACGGCTGCTCTACGCTTTTGCGCTGGTGTTCCTGCTGGTGCTTGTCCGCACGGCGCTCTTGGACAGCCTCGATATTCAAGGCGACCGATTGGTAGGCCGCGAAACGATTGTCGTTTTGTGGGGAGAACAGAAATCCGGCCGGTTCATCGTGTTTGTGTTGGCGCTCCTCGCTTTGGTTTCGCTCCTTGGATCTTCCGTCGGACTGTCGACATCGTTCGGCATTTTCTTCGCGGCGGCCGCTCTCACCTACAGGGTGTTTTTCCGTTTTTCCCGAGGGCGTCGTCTCAAAGACGCCGCCCTCCTGGAAACCCTCATTGAGTCGGTTCTCGTGGGGCTGGGACTTCTCGGGTGTTTCTGGACCCGGCTGATGAGCCTGTGAAAACCGGACGTGGGCCATGGTGCCACATCTGACCAGCGTGATCATCCCCACACGAAACCGTGCGGCTATGCTGCGGGACGCCGTGGAATCAGTGCTCGCGCAGAAAGAAGCATCTTTCGAACTCATTGTTGTGGACGATGGGTCCGAAGACGACACGCCGCGCATGCTCGCCGCTTACGGAGAAGCTGTGCACACCATCCGCCTCGCACGCCCGAGCGGCGTGAGTGCGGCGAGGAATGCCGGGATCCAAGCTTCTCGAGGAGAATGGATTGCCTTTCTCGATTCCGACGATTTGTGGCTTCCGGGGAAGCTCCGCGCTCAGTTGGAGTATTTCAACGAGCATCCCCAAATGCGAATCTGCCAAACGGATGAAATCTGGGTGCAGAACGGCCGACGCCGCAATCCCAGGCGATATCACGCGAAACCGTCCGGATGGTGTTTTGAAAGGCTGCTGGAGCGCTGCCTTGTCAGCCCGTCGGCGGTGATGGTCCATCGCACCCTTTTTGAAGAAGTCGGGCTTTTCGACGAATCCCTCTTAGCCTGTGAAGACTATGACCTATGGCTGCGCATCGGGTGCCGCTATCCTATGGGGCTTGTCCCGAAGGCTTTGGTGATCAAAAGGGGTGGCCACGGGGATCAGCTCTCGGCCACGGTCCCCGCGTTGGACCGCTTTCGTCTTCGCGCCTTGGCCAAGCTCCTGCAGACAGAACCCCTGAGTGCCACCCAACGAGAGCATGTCGAACGCATCATTCAACACAAAGCGGCCGTTTACGCCGCGGGCTGCCTCAAGCGCGGTAAACTCGAGGAGGCTTCGTGGGCTCTCACGTTAGCCAAAAGCAACTCGGCGGGCGCCCATTCCAACTCGTCTTCATCCGTACACGCCCATCATGCGCTCCAGGGAAACCGCAGCTGAGTTGTCCGGGCCGAGGCGTTTAGAAGGCTTGCAGAATCCGCTGGAGCACAGATTCCATCTCACCGGGTCCGTACTTCTTTGCCGGCCATGGAACCTTGAACCCGTCGCCGGTTGTGCGAGGCATAAGATGAAAATGCACGTGGAAGATTTCCTGTCCTGAAATTTCGTAATTGTTTTGGAGGACGTTCATCCCCTCAGCATCCATCCCCTTAAAGACGGCAGCGGCCACCTTCTGCAAGGCGGCCCCACAGGCCGCCGCATCTTCCGGATCCATATCGAACAGGGTTTCCGAATGTTTTTTAGGAATGAGAAGAGTGTGGCCGGGCATGAGAGGGTTGATGTCCAAGAAGGCCAGCACACGCTCATCTTCATACACCTTGGCGCAAGGTATGTCGCCGGAAACGATTCGGCAAAAAATACAATCCGTCATGTTATCTCCTCCCTGGCATCCTCTCGGTGATCTTATTGCACTCCGTATCTTTCGGCCCTATAGTCCGACACGCCCGAGGGGCGATATCGCCTTTTGTCGGAAGAATACGATGGTGAGAGGCTATTGTGCAAGTTTTGGAGGCAAAGCCCATCAGGAGAGCCCGGAGGGAAACCATGCACGGTGCCGATGAAAGCCCCATGACTTTGGACGATCTCTATGCCCTCATTCCCCCTATGCAGTGTCTGCCCGGATGTACGGACTGCTGCCGCCTCTTCGGGGTGCCTTCCCGCACCCGTGAGGAAGACGCCCGTATCCGGGCCTATTTGGAAGCTCAAGGGCGAAAGATTTTGACCGCTCACGGAACCACCTGTCCGTACCTTGCCGATCACGGCTGTACGATCTACCCGGTGCGCCCGTTCACTTGTCGGTTATTTGGGACAACACCGAACGTGTTGTGCCCCCATGGGGCCCGCCCCGTGGAGCTGCTTCATGAAGATATGGAGGCGGAAATTCACCATCGCTACCGCCTGATGTGGCCATAATTCCAAAACATCTTCGGGGTCAATCTCTGCGATGAGACCCCGAAGGCGCGAGCCGTCACTATGGACTCTCAGAAAGTCGGACCAGGGCATCACAGAATTTGGTTTCCGATTATCGTCTCCAGCGCCATTCTTCTCGCCGGGATCGCCGCCATGGCGGCTTTGGCGTCTCTGAAGAAACCTCCCGCGCAAGCCGTTTATCAAGAACAAGCGTTCAAGGTGGAGATCCGAGAGGCCCGGCCGGAAGATGCGCCTGTGGTCCTGACGGGCTATGGCGAAGCCCATTCCATCCGCAGCGTGATCCTGTCCCCGGAAGTTTCGGGAATGGTCGTGGCCGTGCATCCTCGTCTGCTCGTCGGGGAAATCGTCCCTGAAGGGGATGTCTTGTTTCAGATCGATCCCCGGGACTATGAGTCGGCGTTGGCACAGGCGGAGGCTCAGGTCACGCAACTGGAAAACACGGTCCAACGGCTCCAGAAAGAATGGGAACTGGAAAAGCGGCGCCTCGCGATCCTGCAACGGACACGGGATCTCGCTCTCACAGAATATCAAAGACTGCAACGTCTCTACGACGAAAGTCGAGTCGGGACACGCTCCGGGGTGGAAGCCGCCGAAAAAGCCTATAATCAGGCCCTGGATCAGCTCCAGTTGGTGGAACAAAACCTCGCGGTGTATCCCATGCGGCTGCGCGAAGCCCAAAGCAGCTTAGAGGCGGCCCGGGCGCAAAAGCAGCGGGCCCTGACCCAGCGTGAGCGATGCACAGTGAGGGCGCCCTTTACGGGCCGCATCGCGACAAAATCCGTGGAACCCGGGCAGTTCCTCACTCCCGGCGCGCCCGCCGTGACGTTTGCCGACGATTCCCTCCTGGAGATCCTCGTGCCTCTCGACAGTGAAGACGCGCGCCGGTGGCTTCTGTTCGACGCGGACAGGCATCCTGGGGACATGGCGTGGTTTCAAGGACTCCGTCAAGTGCCATGCGTTGTGCGCTGGACCGAAGATCCCGAGCATCAGACCTGGCAAGGATTCCTCCACCGAGTCGTGGCCTTTGACCGCACGAGCCGCACCCTGACGGTGGCGGTCCGCGTCCCGGGAGGGCTCTCCTCTCCCAAAGACGCCGCCAGGCTGCCATTGGTCGACGGCATGTTCTGCGCCGTGGATATCCCCGGACGGACCCTGCGCCAAGTGGTGCGATTACCCCAATGGGCGGTGACCTATGACAGCAAAGTGTATGTGGCCGTGGAAAACCGCTTGAAGACGGTCCCGGTCCGCGTGGCCCGCCTCCAAGGGGAAGAAGCGCTCGTTTCGGAGGGCATCCACGCGGGCGACCGGGTCATTGTAACCCGGCTCGTCAACCCACTGGAAAATATGCTCCTCGACCTTGGGGAAACCCATTCCCGGCCGTTAAAGGAATCCATGCCATGAAATCCCTGCTGGCGGCTTTCGCCAGGAACAAAGTCTTTGCCAACATCGTCCTGGTCTTGATCTTCACGGCGGGCATCATGGCCGGCGTGTTCATGATCAAGGAAAACTTCCCCGAATTTTCCTTGGACATGATCACCATCACCGTGCCTTACCCCGGAGCTGATCCTGAAGAGGTGGAGGAAGGGATTTGTCGCAAGATCGAAGAAGCCTTGGAAGGGGTGGAAGGCATCAAACAGATCATCACGCAGGCTCAAGAAAACGTGGGAACGGCAACCATCGAGGTCATGGAGAACGCCGATCTTCGCGTCGTGCTGGATCGAGTTCGGGCGAAAATTGATGCCGTGTCCACCTTCCCGGTGGACGCAGAACAACCGGTCATTACGGATGTGACGCTGCGAAGCCCTATTGCCCTCGTGTACCTCTCGGGAAACATGAGCGAAGGGCGTCTCAAAGAATGGGCCGAAAGGATCAAAGACGAACTCCAGGCCCTGCCCGAAATCTCCCAGGTGGAAACCTTCGGCACCCGGGACTATGAAATTCATATCGAAGTGTCGGAAAAAACGTTGCGCCGCTACGGCCTCACTTTCGCCCAAGTGGCGGACGCCGTGCGCAGGAGCAATCTCAACCTGGCCGGGGGAACCATTCGCACCGAAGGGGAGGAAATTCGGGTGCGCACCGTGGGACGCCGCTACACAGGTGAAGAGCTGGCCTCCCTTGTCCTTCTCGCAACACCGGACGGCGCCATGATCCCCTTGGGTCGGGTCGGTCGGATTGTGGACGGATTCACGGAGGATCCGATCCGAGCCTCGGTGAACGGGCAGCCGGCCGTGATGCTCATTGTGTTTAAGACATCCCAGGAGGACGCCCTGGCCATCTCCAGCGCCGTGACCCGGTTTGTCGAACGAAAGGCAAAAGAGCTGCCGGATTCCTTGCACATCAAGATCCTTTACGATACCACGGACATGCTCCGGGCCCGCATTCACCTTCTCCTCAGGAACGGCCTGTACGGCCTCCTCCTGGTGCTCGTCCTCCTCTGGCTCTTCTTGGACGTTCGTCTGGCCTTCTGGGCCGGCATGGGCATCCCGGTTTCGGTGGCAGGGGCTTTGGCCATCGTGTGGGGTCTCGGTGGCACCATCAATATGATCTCTCTTTTCGCCTTGATCATGGTCGTGGGAATCATCGTCGACGATGCCATCGTGGTCGGTGAAGCCATTTTCGTCCATCGACAGAGAGGAGAACCGGCGCTCAGGGCGGCTGTCGAGGGAACGAGGGAAGTGGGGCTCCCCGTGGTGGCCGCCGTGACGACAACCATCGTCGCCTTTATCCCCCTCGCCTTTGTCGGTGGCATCATGGGAAAGTTTATTGCCATTCTCCCACAGGTGGTTGTGGCCTGTCTGAGCGTCTCTCTCCTCGAGTGCCTCACCCTGCTGCCTGCTCATCTCAACGATCTTCCCGATCCCAATCATCGGGAATCAAAACCCGCCACCCTTCGTCGACTTCTCGACGGAATACAGCGGAAGGTCCAGTGGGGAACGGACTGGTTCATCGAGCGAGTGTATCTTCCGTCCCTTCGTTTCTTTCTCAAGTGGCGTTATATCGGACTGAGCGCGGCCATCGCGGTTCTGCTCATCAGCCTTGGGGTCATCCAGGGCGGCATCGTGAAGTTCATCGTCTTTTCCGAAATCGACGGGTTCGTCATCAACGCGACCATCGAATTTCCGGAGGGCACGCCGGTGGACGTCACCCACGAGGCTGTCAGCCGGGTTGAAAACGCTTTGCTCCGTCTCAACGAGCGTCTCAAAACCCGCACGGGACAGCCGCTGCTCGTGGACCGCCTGGTGCTGGTCGGTCAAACCCTCGGCCAGGTGCCCTCTCGGGGCCCGCACTTCGGTGCCATTCAGGCCATCCTCCTGGACTCGGAAAAAAGGGGTATCCACTCCAAGGACATTATGGTGGCCTGGGAGAAGGAAACGGGGCGAATTCCCGGCATCAAATCTTTGACTTTTGAAGGCATGGAGGCGGGGCCACCGGGTGCGCCTATCGAGGTGTGGATCCAAGGGGAAAATATGAACCACATCGTGGCGGCCTCCGAAGAGCTCATGGAACGGCTCAGGCGTTTCGACGGCGTGTACCAGATCCGGTCCGATTATGCCGCAGGGAAAAGAGAACTGCGACTGAGGCTGAAACCGGAAGCCCACGCCTTGGGGCTCACCGTGGAGGATTTGGCCCGCCAGATTTACGCAGGCTACTACGGGGAAGAAGCGCTTCGCATACAGCGGGGTCGGGACGATATCCGCATCAAGGTGCGCTACACCGAAGAGGAACGACGCGATCTGTCCAAGCTTGACCACGTTCGCATTCGAACCGCTCAGGGGGCCGAGGTGCCCTTGCGATCGGTGGCCTCCCTTGAATCCGCCCCGGGATATGCCCAAATCACCCGAACGGACGGCATGCGCCGCGTCGCCGTGAGTGCGGCCGTGGACAGCGACCGAGCCAATGCTCAGGAAATCTTTCAAGAGCTTTCGGCAGGCTTTTTCCCCGATCTGGAAAAACGCTACCCCGGATTGCGCATCGCGGTGCAAGGGGAAAAGAAGAAAATGCGCGAATCCCTGTCGAGTCTCAAAGTGGGTTTCCCTTTAGCACTGCTCGGCATATTCATCATCATCGCGACAATTTTTCGGTCCTACGTTCAGTCCGTGATCATCATGGTGACAATCCCTTTTGGGCTCATCGGGGCGGTGGTCGGCCATCTCCTCATGGGATTCGACATCTCCATCATGAGCCTCTTCGGGATGGTGGCTTTGACGGGTGTCGTCGTCAATGATGCCATTGTGCTTATCGAACGGGTGAACGAAAACCTCGCGGAAGGCATGCGCTTTTTTGACGCGGTTGTGGAAGGCGGAAGACGTCGATTCCGGGCGGTCGTTCTGACCACGGTGACCACCGTGGGGGGCCTCATGCCCATGGTTCTGGAAACGGACTTTCAAGCACGTTTCCTCATTCCCATGGCGGTGACCCTGGCCGCCGGGGTGGCTTTCGCCACGGTTTTGACCTTGGTTTTGATTCCAGCGCTTTTTGCCATCCTGAACGATATCCGCTTGGTGCTGTATCGTGCACGGAACGGCCGTTGGCCCCAACGTCGCGAAGATGTGGAACCCGCACAACGCCGAAAAAACAACGGCCTCGACACAAAGCCGGTCAATTCGGTGGACGCCCTTGCCGCCTAAAGCGGCGATGGAAAAACGGTGTGAACGTGAAAAACGCTTTAACGCCAACATAGACGTTGAGGAAGATGTCCCATGCGTCAAAAACGGATGCCGAGACGGGCGTGGCTCGTCCTTCTTTGGTTTTTATTGATGTCAGCCGTCGCCGGCGCCCAATCCCCGGCGATTCAATCCGATGCCAGCCCGGAGGATCACGTCCCTCTGATTCGCCCGCCTGCCTCTTGGACCTGAAGACGGCGCAACGTTTCGCTTTGGAAGCCAATCCGTCGCTTAGTGCCGCCCAGGCTCGGGCGGCGCAAGCCCGAGAAAGGGTCCGGCAGGCTTGGTCACGGTATCTGCCGCGCATCGAAGGATCGGCGCGGGCCACCCATGTGCGCACCCCGGAAAGCCAAGGCAGCGCCCTTTCTTCCTCAGGGATCACCTCGATCAGTCCGGGACTTTATCCGGGAATGCGGGAAGACGTTTACAACGCCTCCTTGAGCGCCACACTGACGCTCTTTGACGGCTTTTATCGGGAATTTTCGCTGGCCGCCTCGCGGTTTCACGAAGAGGAAAGCAAAGAGGCCTATCGCGAAGCCCGGCGCGTGCTTCTTGAAGCCGTCGCGGACAGCTATTTTTTGGCGCAACTGGCCCGGCAACGGCGTAACATTGCCGAGGCCGACGAAGCCTTCAACACGCGGCAGCTCAAAGACGCCCAGGCCAGAGAGGCCCTTGGGGCCGGGGCTCTCAGCGACGTCTTGAACTTTCAGGTTCAGGTGAATCTGGCCCGGGCCCAAAAGATCCAAGCCGACGAGCAATACCGGGTCGCCCTTACAGGCCTGGCGGCTCTCCTTGGCCTTCCCGAGGGCGCCTTCGACAATCAGACCGCACTGGCCCCTTTAGCCGACCTCGACCCTTGCCTTTTGAACCCACCCTCCCTCGCCGACGCCGTCACCTATGCCATGGACCACCGTCCAGACCTTCAGCAGGCTCGATTCACCCTTCGCGCCGCCCAAGCGGCGGTGGGATCGGCCAGGTCACGCTTCTCTCCATCCCTGAATCTCTTCGGTACACTGGAAGGATCACGGACTCATGACGCACGTCTGGAACAGGACGATTTCGGTTCATCCCTCGGGGTCGCGGTAGTCGTGCCGATGTTTTCGGGCGGAGAGGACTTTTTCAGGGTCCGAGAGGCACGACAGTCTCAGCGGGAGGCTCAAAAAACGTTGGAAAATGTCGCCGTGGAAGCCGTCTCCCAGGTCAAGGCAGCTGTGGAACAGATCCTCGGGGCTCAGGAGCAAGTCCGGCTCCAGTTGGAAAACGCCGCCTTGGTCCAAAGGACCCGGGATCTCGTCGAAAAAGAATACGCCGCAGGCCAAGCCTCTTTGGTCCGCCTGACCCAAGCCCAAAGAGATCTGGTGCAAGCCCAGAGTCAGCTTGCCCAAAGCCGAATTTCCTTAGAAAACGCCTGGGTGCGATTCCACGCGGCCACGGGGAAAATCCTGGAAGGTTTTTAACTCCATCAGGCCGCACCGAAGGAAAACTCCCGGGCACCTTTATCACGATTTCCCACCTGAAAGGCTTCGCCACCTCGGTCCTGCAAAAACCCGTCTGCAGCCTTGATCCCACAGACGACCCGAAGGACACCCATGATGCCTTTGAAGGAGACATGCACCGAAATGTTCCCATTCCACCCACACTGATATTTCCCCCAGCCGATCTTGAGGGGGGAAGGCAGGCTCAGTGCACCCGAAAGGCCTGAGCGCTGGGTCCGCCCACTCAAAAGCCATAGGGAACCATTGGTAGGAGAAGGATTCCTGGGTCTTTTCTCGAGCCCCGCAGGGAATTCCCCCCCGAAATGCAGGGGGGGATGCCTAGAATGCCTCTCCTTGAGAAGAAAATCTCTTGACATGTGCATGGGGCCTGTTTTCTAGTGCGGTTTCTGGTCGCCCGGGTTCCCGGTACAGGGGACGGCTCCCCCTTTTGTTCGGCAACGGGATCGGTTCATCATGGACGGAACAAGCATTGAGGTGGCCTTTTATGAAATTCTGGAGAACTCCTCTGGATGTGGATGAGATCCACATCTCCAAGGGCCGGGTCGTGATCCTTGAAGATCGATGCAAGGGCTGCGGCTACTGCATCGCGTTTTGTCCCCGGGATGTCCTGGAAGAGTCCAAACGGTTCAACGCCAAAGGCTATCATCCACCCGAAGTCAAGCATCCGGAGGCGTGTGTCAACTGCCACTACTGCGAAATCATCTGCCCGGACCTGGCCATCTATTCCGTGGAAATCCCGGCGGAATCCACCCAGTCGGGGATTCCTGTCCGCAGCGGGTCCGCAAGCTCGTAAGGTCCAAGGAGGAGCGTGATATATGAAACCAGCGGTGTGGACCGGTGAGCATTTCATCACCGGGGATGTCGCCTGCGCCGAAGGGGCTTTGGCGGCAGGATGCCGATTCTTTGCCGGCTACCCCATCACCCCGGCGACGGAAATCGCCGAACACATGTCGGACCGGCTGCCCGATGTGGGCGGCACGTACATTCAGATGGAAGACGAAATCGCGGCTATGGCCGCGGTCCTTGGGGCTTCGTGTGCCGGCGTCAAGAGCATGACGGCCACGTCGGGCCCTGGATTCAGCCTCATGATGGAAAACATCGGTCTCGGGATCTGCACGGAAACCCCATGTGTGGTCGTGAATGTGCAGCGAGCCGGTCCGTCGACAGGCCTCCCCACGTTGGGGGCCCAAGGCGACATGATGCAGGCGCGTTGGGGATCCCATGGGCATTACGAAATCATCGCCCTGGCACCGGCCTCTCCGCAGGAGATCTTCTATCAGACCATCACCGCCTTCAATCTCAGCGAGAAGTATCGGCTTCCCGTGCTCATCATGAGCGATGAAGTCATCGGCCATTTGAGTGAAAGGGTGGTGATCCCCGAGGCGTCGGCCATTCGCACGGTGACCCGACGCCGCCCCAAAGGCCGCAAAGACCGGTTCAAGCCCTATAATCCCGGCCCGGATGGGGTGGCGCCCATGGCCGATGCCGGGGATGGTTATCGCATCCATGTGACGGGTCTGACCCACGATGAACGCGGCTATCCGGTCATGACCCCGGAATGCCATGCGGAAATGGTCGCCCGAATCACCGGAAAGATTCGGCGCAATCTGGCAGACATCCTACAGACGGAGGCGTATCGGCTGGAGGATGCGGACGTGGCCATCATTTCCTACGGGGTCTCTTCCCGCAGCAGCCTGGCGGCGGTGGACGAAGCCCGTGAGCGCGGCATCAAGGCGGGCCTGCTCCGCCTCATTACCGTGTGGCCTTTTCCCGAAGAGGCCGTGGCGGCGCTGTCCCGGAAAGTCAGAGCCATTTTCACCGTGGAGATCAACCTGGGGCAGATTCACCTGGAAGTGGAACGGTGCACCCGGGGCAGAGTCCCCTGTCATCTCGTGGGGCATGCCGGCGGAAGCGTCATCCCTCCGGAACAGATTGTCCGCGCCATGAAGGAATCGCTATGAAAAAACCCAAAGCGTCCCCGGTCCATCCTTTGGATCCTTTGGTTCGCACCGACCGGGTCCCTCACATCTGGTGTCCCGGGTGCGGCATCGGCACCGCTTTTTCCGCGTGCCTCATGGCCCTCACCCACAGCGGTCTCGACCTGGATAAAACAGTCATGGTGTCCGGCATCGGCTGTTCGGGACGAGCCGCCGGCTACACGCGCTTGGATTCGTATCACACGACCCACGGTCGCGCCGTTCCCTTTGCCACGGGAATGAAACTGGCGCGACCGGAACTCCATGTCATCGTCTTCAGCGGAGACGGCGACTTGTTCGCCATCGGCGGGAATCACATCATTCACGCGGCCCGCCGCAACATCGACATCACGGTGTTGTGCGTCAACAACCTGAACTACGGCATGACCGGGGGGCAGGTCGCCGCCACGACACCCCCGTTGGCCAAGACGACCACCACACCGCGAGGGAATCCCGAGCAGCCTTTCAACCTGCCCCATCTCGTTTACGCGGCGGGAGCCACTTATGTGGCCCGATGGACCATCCTTCACACGCGGGACCTCACCCAATCGGTTCAAGAAGCCCTCCATCACAAGGGCTTCGCTTTCATCGAAGTCCTTGCGCCGTGCCCCACGGGATACGGCCGACGCAACAAGGAACGCCCTCTGGATACCCTCAAGCTTTACCAAAACCGCACCATTGTCAAAAACGGCGCCAACCCGGCGGAGGCGGCCATGGACTTTGAGCGAGGCATTGTGTTGGGCAAATTTGTGGAAGAGCATCGCCCGACGTGCATTGAGATGTACGACCGAACATGCCGCCTGTCCGATTCGGTCGTGGGCTGAAAAGAGGACCAGACCCCATGAAAACCACAGGTCAGGGGATCTATCGGGAGATCCTTTTTACCGGATTTGGCGGACAGGGCATCGTGTTGGCCGGGATGATCGTGGGACGGGCGGCCAGTTTGCGCGATCACAGGGAAAGCACGTTAACCCAATCCTATGGCCCCGAGGCACGAGGCGGCGCGTGCAGCGCCCAGGTGATTATCGCGGACAAGCCCATCCACTACCCCTATGTCAGGCACCCGGACATCCTCGTGTGCCTGTCCCAAGGCGGGTACGAAAAATACATCCCTCTTCTCAAAAAGGACGGCCTCCTGCTTTTTGACCAGGATTTGGTCCGCCCTCACGGGGAATGGCACGGGGAACGCTTTGCCATCCCGGCGACGCGTTTCGCCGAAGAGCTCGGACGTCGCATGATGGCCAACATCGTCATGGTGGGCTCTTTTACCGCCGTCACTCAGGTCGTCTCCGCCCAGGCGGCTCGAGACACCGTCCTCGCCCTGGTCCCCAAGGGAACGGAGAAGATGAATTCGGCCGCGTTTGACAAGGGTTATGAATACGGCCTGGCCGTCTTGAAAGGCCGACGCAAGAAAGAGTCCGGTGAGAAAGACATGGCATGAAGGAAAATTCCAAAGAGCGTCTGCATAAGGTGCTGGTCATCGGAGCGAATCCGGCGGGTGTGGCTGCAGCAAACAAGCTCGGGGAGATGGGTGTTCCGGTAACATTGGTGGATCCGGATCCGGACTTGAACGCCAAGCTGGCTCGCCACGAGTGGCGGCTCGCCTCGGGGCTACCCCTGAATTTCGCCCACCGTCCGGGATTGCTCCGTATTTTACGAAACCCTCAAATCCGATGCCTCCTGCCCGCGCGCATCGCCTCCCTGAAGCACTCGTCCCAGGGGTTTGCCGCCCGCATCATTGTCGATCCCACTTATGTGGATGCCGACCGCTGCATTTTATGCGGCCGCTGCCTGGAGGCCTGCCCCGTGACGAATCCTGACGGGAGCAAGGCCGTCCATGCGGAAAGCCGGTACATGGTACCTGGACGAGCGGTCATCGATAAACGCCGCACCCCCCTGTGTCAGGAGGCCTGTCCTTTGGGGGTCAACGTCCAAGGCTACCTGGCGCTCACCCGTGCGGGACATTACGCCAAAGCCCTCGAACTGATCCGCCGAGACAACGTGCTCCCCGCCGTCTGCGGCCGGGTCTGCACGCACCCGTGTGAAGCCGCCTGCCGCCGCTCAGGTTTGGATGGCGGCGTCAGCATCAAAGAAATCAAACGGTATCTCGCCGATCATGCCGATCCGGTGCAGATCCAGAGGACGGCGGCAAAACGGCCGGAACGGATCGCCGTCATCGGCTCAGGTCCCGCGGGCCTTGCGGCGGCGGCAGATCTCGCCCGATGGGGTTATGCGGTGACCGTGTTGGAAAAGGAGGATAAACCCGGCGGCCTGCTCCGTTACGGCATCGGCCCGCACCGCCTGCCTCGGGATGTCCTGGACCGTGAAATTCGGTGGATCGAACACCTGGGTGTGGAGATCGTCACGTCCCATCCTGTGGATCTGGCCCGATTGGAGAGCCTGACGCAGGACTATCACGCCGTAATTGTGTCCGTCGGGACCTGGAAAGACCGAAAATTGGGCGTTCCCGGGGAAGATCTCCAGGGAGTGGAAGGGTGCGTGGAGTTTTTGACCGCCGTCCACCGGGGAAAAGTTTCGGCCCTCCCTGAGGACGTCGTGGTCATCGGCGACGGCAACGCCGCTTTCGATCTTGCCCGGATCCTGGTGCGCTTGGGCGCCCGTGTGACGATCCTTTCCTGGTTTCCCGAGGACCTTATCCCGGCGGACCCCGAAGAAGTCCGCGAGGCTCGTCTGGAAGGCATCCGGATCATCGATCGCACGCGGGTGACCGCTTTCCTGGGAGAGAACGGTCGCTTGACCCACCTTCAATGCGTCGAAACGGTGCCTGGGCCACCCGACGCCAAAGGGATTCCTTGGCCTGTGACTAAACCCGGTGCCGAATCTTATCTCATGGCGTGCCGACGAGCCTTTGTGGCCATCGGCCAGCAGGCCGACCCGGCCGTTTTCGGTGACGGCTCAACGGGTCTGTCCATGACGGCACAGGGGCTGCTCGTTGTGGACGCACAGGGCAGAACATCCCTGCCCGGCATTTATGCCGCGGGGGATGCGGTGTCCGGCCCGTCGTCCGTGGTGCATGCCATGGCTTCCGGGCGCCGGGTCGCCCAATCGGTGCATGCGGCCTTGAGCGGCGAAGGAGCCATGGCGGCCGCCTGTCGACCCGACGACGCGGATCTTCGGCCGATCGTGGAGAATTTGGTCTACTGTGGCCGTCCCATGGCCGCCCATGTGGATCCGTCCCGCCGCACATGCGGGTTCACCGAGGTCTCTTTGGGATTCTCCCAAGCCCAGGTCTGCGCTGAGGCCGAAAGGTGCCTTCAGTGCGGGGTGTGCTCGGAGTGTCTCCAATGCCTTGAAGCCTGCAACAGCTGTGGGGCCGTGGATCATCGGCAGAAGCCTTTGGAAGTCATCGAACAGGCCGGGGTGGTCATCCTAGCCGATCCTCATCTGGCCCCGCCCATCCGCGGGGAAGACGTCCTTCGGGCGTATAACACGAAGTCTTCTGCCCAAGACGATGTTTACGCCATGATTGTCAGAGGGTTTGCTGCGGCGGGTGAAGCCATGATTCTTCTTGGGGAAAATGCCCAGCGAATGAAAGGGCACGGTTTGTCCTTTCCCCCTCCAGATCCGCCGTTATCTCCAGAGGTGCGGATCGGCGTTTTCGCCTGCCGTTGCCATGATTCCCTGGGGTGGTCTCAGGCAATGACGGACTACGTGGCGTCTCTCCTTTCCCGACCCGACGTCGTTCATGCCGAGGTTGTGCCGTCTGCCTGCAGTCCGGAAGGTTCGAGGTCCCTGGTCCAGACCATTCGGGAGAGAGGGCTGACCCGGGTCGTTCTGGCCTCATGTGTGTGCTGCCCCCTGGATTTCGTGTGCAGCGCCTGTACGGACCAACGCAGCCGGTTGAAATCTGCTCTTTTCAACGCCACCGGGATCAGCCGGGCCATGGTCGAAACCTGTAACCTTCGGGGAGAAGCCCTTCGGTTTTTCACTCAAGGGGAAGACGTCGCGCTGGCACGGTTCCAAGGTCTTCTCGAACGATCCATCGGGCGAACCCGCAAGCTCAAGAGCATGCCGGCTCCGGCCCGCCCGTACAACTTCACCACGGCGGTCATCGGCGTTTCAGAGGCCGCCGTGAAAAGCGCTCTGACTCTTGCGCAATCCGGCATGGAGGTCTTTCTTTTCACCGGCCCGCAGGATCAGGCCGTTGAGATTCCGAGCCATCCAAACATTCACGTCTTCCACCGCACCGAAATCAAGGGGCTCCGAGGGACCATCGGCGCGTTCCAGCTCATGGCCACAGTGGACGGGACCTCACAGGTCCTTCATGCCGGAGCGGTCATCCTGGGCGAAAGATCACGGAGGACCATTCCTTACATCCCCGATGAAAATCTGCCGCCACGACCGATCAAGTGGACAATGCAGCGCAGGGGGGTGGCCGGAGTTCCGTTCTTTTATCCCGGAGCGACCTCCGTCCCCGGACTCTTCTTGGCCAACCCACCGGGCATTCAAGCGTCTCAGCGGATTAAAGGAACGGCGGCGGCGGTTCTCGCGGCGTGCGTTATGCCGAGGCGTCCCCGGCACAGCAAAGGCTACACGGTGACCGTTGATGCGTCGCGGTGCCGAGGCTGCGGGCGATGTGCAGAAGTGTGTCCCCATCATGCCATCAGCTTTCGTCAGAACGAGTGGGGTTACGGCACGGCGTGCGTCGACGAAGCCCTGTGCAAGGGGTGCGGCAACTGCATCGCCATCTGCCCGTCCAACGCCGCAGATAGCCCTTATCGAGACCGTGCCGTCTTGGAACATTTGATTCAGGAAATCTTGATGGAAGCGATTTAGGGTCACGGTGAACCGTCATGAATAAGCTCAATGTCGTCCTGTTTCTGTGCAACTGGGGACCCCACGCCGCTTTCCAGAGCCTCCAAGACGGCAAGGCCCCTATCCCTGAAGAAATCCGCATGGTGCGCGTGCCGTGCAGCGGTCGGGTCACGCGGGCCCTGATCCTCAAGTGTTTTGAAATGGGAGCGGATGGTGTCGTGCTTGCCGGCTGCGAACCCGGATCATGCCGCTACGGGACGGGGAATTCTGCGGCTCTCACCCGAATCCAATACATGCGCCGCCTCCTGAAGATCCTCGGGATCGGAGAAGACCGTCTGCAATGGGCAGGATTCCTCCCTGACGATGCGTCCGGACTGCTCGCTTTTATGGAGGGATTCTGTCACGAGATCCGCGCCCTCGGGAAAACTCCGGTCGTCCCGCCGCGTCCCACCGAGCCTCATCCGGTCACAGAAACCAGCGTGGCCGCCTTGCTCAAAAACCACGATATTTACGCCTGTCAGGATTGCGGCAAATGCTCGTCCGCCTGCCCGCTGACCTTGACCGGCAAGCCGTTCTCGCCGCGCAGCATGGCAACGAATCTCATGACGGGAGCAATCAAGGCGCAGGAAGTTCTCAACGATCTCTGGAGCTGCATCACCTGCGGTTTGTGTGACGACCGGTGTCCTTCGGGGGTTCACTTTCCGGACTTTATCCGTGATCTTCGCGCCTTGCACCATTCGGACAACGGATCGGGGCCTCTGGCCCACGGGGGCTTCTTTCAATCCCTGATGCGCACCATGACTTCCCCCGATCTTAAACCTCGGCGCTGGGAGGATCTCGAGGCAGACCTCCAGGTCGATCCCCAAAGCCCCGTGCTCTTCTTCGGAGGATGCGCCCCATATTTCGACATGTACTTCACACGGTTCCGGGACGTGCACACCCAGGACATTCTCCATGACGCGCTGCGTCTCTTGAACTTCTTCGATATCCGGCCGCGCCTCCTTAGCGATGAACGCTGTTGTGGACATGACCTCCTGTGGTCGGGGGACCGAGAAAATTTCGTCAAGCTGGCTCAGTTGAACGCGAAGGCCTTTCGAGACGCAGGCGTGGAGGAAATTATCACGGCGTGCCCGGAATGCTACTACACCCTGGCCCATCACTACCCCGAACACGGCGTTTCCTTGCCCTGTCGGGTAAGCCACATTTTCGAAGTGGCCGATCGGGAGGTCGGCAAGGGTGCCGTCGGCTTCAAACCCTTTGATCACAAGATAACTTTTCAAGATCCGTGTCGGCTGAGCCGCTTGGCCAAAAAGGCGGATCTGCCCCGAAAACTCATCGAACGGCTCAACCTCAAGGGGTTCGAGGAAATGGTGGACCGGGCCGCGTCCGCCTTGTGCTGCGGCAACTGTGCCTGGACCGGATGTGACCGATACACCAAGGCGCTCCAGTTGAAACGTCTGCGCCAGGCCAAGGAAACAGGAAGCGACGTGCTGGTGACGGCTTGCCCTAAATGTCAAATCCATCTGCGCTGTGCCATGGAAGATCCGTTCCTCGGGGAAGAGATCGCTGTGGAAATGATTGACCTCACCTCGCTTCTCGCGAAAACCATTCAGTGGGAGTAATGAGGAGAAAAAAGCCATGGATGCGTCCGGCTTTCTGTCCGCCCCACCGCGGATCGGTGTCTATGTCTGCCATTGCGGCCTGAATATCGCACGAGTGGTCGACTGCAGCGCCGTCGTGCGCAGCGTCCAAGACATGGACGATGTGGTGATCGCCCGGGAAGTCTCCTATGCATGTTCTGAACCGGGCCAACAAACGATCAAACAGGACATTGAAAATCTTGGCGTGAATCGCGTGGTCGTGGCGTCCTGTTCGCCTCGACTGCATGAGACCACCTTTCGGCAGATGATGCGCGACGCCGGACTGAACCCTTTCCTGTTGGAAATGGCCAATCTTCGGGAACAGTGCAGCTGGGTCCACATGCACGACCCGCTTGCCGCCACGCACAAGGCCGCGGACCTGGCGCGCATGGCGGTCTCTCGCGTGCGGCGGCTCACTGCGCTCTATCCCCAACGTGTGCCTTTGACCAAGAAAACCCTCGTGATCGGCGGCGGCGTCGCCGGCATCCAAGCGGCACTGGATCTCGCCGACAGCGGCTTTGAGGTGGTGTTGGTGGAAAAACGGCCCAGTATCGGCGGCATGATGGCTCAACTGGACAAAACTTTTCCCACCATGGACTGTTCCATTTGAATTCTTGGGCCGAAAATGGCGGATGCCGGTCGGCATCCTCGAATCACTGTTTTGACGCTCAGTGAAGTCACTGACATCTCGGGCTATGTGGGGAACTTTCGGGTCAAGATTCTTAAGAAAGCCCGTTATGTGGATGAAAAAGCCTGCACGGCCTGCGGCGAATGCGCACGGGTCTGCCCTGTGGTGCGCCCGGACGAATTCAACCAGGGCCTGTCCTCCCGCAAAGCCATCTATTCGCCTTTTCCCCAGGCGGTCCCTTCCGCCTATGTGCTCAACGTCAACGAGTGTCTCGGGCATAACCCCGCGGTGTGTGCCAAGTGTATCGCCGTGTGCGAAAAAGGCTGCATCGATTTCCACATGTCCGATGAAGAAATCGAGGTCAGTGTCGGAACCATCATCGTCGCGGTGGGCATGGAACCGTATGATCCTACGGAATTGGACGAATACGGCTATACCCGCTTTCCAAACGTGCTCACCTCGTTGGAATTTGAACGTCTGATCAACGCCGGAGGGCCGACAAAGGGTGAGGTGGTCCGTCTTTCCGACCGCAAACCTCCGCGGTCGGTGGGCTTCATCCAATGTGTCGGATCGCGCTCCGCCCGAAAAGGCCACGGTTATTGTTCCAACGTGTGCTGTATGAACACTGTCAAGAGCACCCTGGTCCTCAAGGAGCATCACCCCGACGTGGACATCAAAGTCTTTTACATCGATATCCGGGCGTTCGGGAAAGGTTTTGAAGATCTTTACACCAGGAGCCGTCGTTTGGGCGTGCGCTACATTCGAGGCCTGCCGGGGACCGTCCAGGAGCTGCCGAACAACAGTCTGCGTGTCGCCGTGGAAAATGCCGCCACAGGGCGCCTGGAATTTCACGAACTGGATATGCTTGTTTTGGCCGTGGGGATGCAGCCCACCGAGAGCACCCGAAAGCTCCAAGAAATGCTCGGGCTGCAACTCACCTCCGAGGGCTTTTTCCTTGAAGCCCATCCCAAACTGCAACCCGTGGATGCTGCGACCCGAGGCATTTTCTTTGCCGGCTGCGCCGAAGGGCCCAAGGACATCAAGGACAGCGTGACGCAGGCTTCGGCGGCGGCGGCCCGTGCCATGCGCCTCATGCAGTGGGGTGAAATCCTCACGGAACCCATCACCGCCGAGGTTGTGGCGGAACAGTGCATCTCCTGCGGACGGTGCGCCCAAGTGTGTCCTTACCACGCCATCACCGTGGACAAGAAAAAGAAAACGGCGGCCGTGGTCACCTCGGCGGCCTGCGCCGGATGCGGCACGTGCGCCGCTGAATGCCCCACAAGCGCCATCGTGATGAACCATTTCACCGACGCGCAGATTCTGGATCAAATCGAAACCCTGCTCGCGGAGAAACCGCAGGAGAAAATCCTCACCTTTGCGTGCAACTGGTGCTCCTATGCCGGGGCCGACGCGGCGGGGGTTTCTCGGCTTCAGTACCCCCCCAACGCGCGCCTTCTTCGGACCATGTGTTCCGGACGGGTCGCTGAATCCTTTATCTGGCACGCGTTTCGTCAGGGAGCTCCGGTGGTTCTCGTCAGCGGGTGCCATATCGGCGACTGCCACTATATCAATGCCAATCATTGGACGGAAAAACGCATCGAAAAGGTGCGCCGAAAAATGGAAAAGCTGGGCATTCGCCCCGAAAGACTGCAGCTGGCGTGGGTCAGTGCCGCCGAGGCGGTGCGCTTTGCCGGCATCATGGAGAACATGGAAAGGCTGCGGCAAAGTGTGACAGCGGAGGAAATCGCCGAGACTGTCCGGATTCTCACGGAACGGAACCAAGACGGTCCACCGCAAGAGCTGCACGGCGTCGCCGCACCCACATCGTCCGGCGAGGTTTCCGCGAATCCATGACAGCTGCTCACGAAGGCCCTTTCAATCCCGTTTCACCCCAAAAGGAGTCTGAGTCTGCCGGAACACGGGAAAATCAGCCTGAGGTGCTGCCTTGAAGCTATTGCCGTCCTAAGCGCCCTCGCTGGGGACCGGCCTAATAAGAGAGAGGCGGTAATGAACACCTGGGTGGCTTGCCGGGATCAAGGGGAGACCCATAAGCTTCGGCAGTTGATCCTGGTCACCGAGAGGATACATAATGCGAGGGGGCACACGCTGATCCAGCCCGATGTCTATCCGGAGGGCAGGGGGACGTCGCTTTCCATGGATGAGGATCACATGATCTGCTTAGATGATAAGCGGGGTCGAAGCGGTCAGTATCTCGTCGAGATCTGCTCCTGTCCGGACTTGGAGCAATGGCCCCGTCTGGAAAGTCGGCCGCCAATGTGATAGTGTGGACCCTTGGCGGATGGGCTGACAACATCCTGCGCATCCTGGGGCGAGAAAGGCTTTTGCCTCCATATTGTTGGGACGGCATTTGGTCAAGCAGCGTTGTATGAGAACCGTTACCGAAGTACTCATTCATCTGGCGGCACATGTGATCAGAAGTGACCGTCGACGGGAGCCGCGGTTCGGCCAGCCTCGGCCAGCCTTTCAGGCATTTCGCAGCGTCTGCCTTAAGTTTTGTCCAGGCACGGATAAAGGACAGTCATGTGACATGCCCGGAGCGATCTCTGTTCACGGTTGAACGAAGGGCGAAGCGTGTTCGACAAAAGCTGAAACGGCACCCCTATGACCTCTTTTTCACCGCCGGTGACTCGATCTTCCGACAAGGCCTGCCATGCCCGAAAATCAGCTCGCCCAACGACACCTTACGTATTTAGGACCTGAGAACCACATTAAGGTATTTTTTGAAATCATGCTGGTTGCACCAGCCCCTGTAATCCGCATCCTCAGAGCGCGAGGAGGAATATGAAGAACAACACTGGGTTTAATACAGCCGTTTTTTACGACGTTGAGAATCTTCTCAAAGGATATAGTTTCAGCCAGCAGATGGCGGCAAACCTGTCTCTGAAGGACATTTTGGAGAGTGTACGACAGACCGGAAAATTGGGCAGATTGCCTTGCAACGGGCTTATGCCAATTGGAGTGATCGCCGGCTAGCGATCATGCGTAGTGAAATCAACGAGTTAGGGATCGATCCGATCCAAGTTTTCGGCTTCTCTTTGGATCAGAAGAAAAATGCGGCTGACATCCAACTGGCGATTGATGCCATCGATCTGGCCCATGTGCGTCCTTCCCTAGAGGTCTTTGTCATTGTTTCCGGTGATGGTGGGTTTGCAGCCTTGGCAAAGAAATTGCATGAGTATGGTAAGGTGGTGGTGGGTTGTGCCTATCGCACGGCTACAAACAAGACATTTCAGGCAGTGTGTGATGCCTTCGTCCTGATCAATGACCCAGAAGAAGGGGATGAAGAGCGTCCGCAACGGGCAGCGGTCTCTGCATCTGCTGGCGTTTCTTCACCAGCCGAGGTCTACGACCCCCGCAATGTGCGGCTGGCTCAGCGGATCCTGCCATTGAAGACATTAACACCGGATGGGATTGTGGCTAAAACGCGCGAGATCCTGGAATGGTATGCCCATGACACTACATCCAAGGCAAACTTGATGCAAAACGGTATTTACCTTTCGGTCGTTCAAGAAGCGATCAAATACGCAGTTCCTGGTTTTCAACCCATTCGCTTCGGATTCTCCAAATTCATCGAGTACATGCAGTATGTCTCCAAAGGAACCGAGTTCTGCATAGCCCGTCCCTTGAATTCGCAACCCGTACTTGCTCTCCGCGATGCGGTGCAAAAAGGGACGGAAATTTTGCCGGATATCGACAGTCGCGAGGTGCACACCCCGGAGACCTATCGGAGCGCCCTAGCCACGGGAAGCCCAATCTTTCGCCTACCCTCGGCGAGTAATTTCTACGCGGTGGTATCTTGGCTGGTCCAGCATCCGGTGCACCAGATTGATATCGGCTCGGCCATTGAAGCTACTGTCGCAGGTCTAGGCGGCGAAGTTTCCTCTGAGGCGGTTAAACATGCCTTGTTGAGCCTGGTATCGGCGAACGTGTTCCTGCGCGACCCAGAAGGAGTTTCTCTCTCTGAGCAGCGGTTGACACTCCTCGCAGAAAATTGCTCCACTGCTAAGATCTTGAACAAGATGCGTAAAGCGGCGGTTGAAAAGTTGAACTCAATGCTGGGCGAAATTCGGGAAGAGGTTCTCCAGGAGATTATTCCACAAATTTGTTGAAATCTTACGGAGGTCTCTCAACAAGCGCAAGGTCCTTGGCTTACAGTTTGCCGCCGCTCTGAATTCGCCAGTAGAAAGGCACAATCACTACAAAAAATGGTAGTCAAACCAGGTCGAAGCGGTCGGCAACCTCCTCGTGCAGTACGTGGATTCAACTCGCAACGGATGGTGTGATGAGTACCTCAATTGTATGTTTTCACGCCAAGAGCTCTCCCCGGCTGATGCGCTGAGTTTGCTGGCAGGGGGTCGTATTCCCCCTATCCCAAGTTTGTCACTTTTTTGCGTAAGTTATTGTTATTCTTAGAATGTGGCTTTTCGTTCTTCACTACAAATTTTCAATCAATGCTCAGGACCCTTTTCAAGGGGCTGCGGGGAAGTCCGAGGGCATTGTAAATTTCCACATGGATCGGCTCCGGCTCAGAAGTATTTCGGATGTGGATCATTTGTCCCTTGTCGTTGATCATGGTGGTGGTCACCCGCACCTGTCCGCTCAGTGGGGTTCGCAGGGTGGACCAGCGGTGGCGGATTCCAGCGGCATGGAGGGCTCGCTGGATCACGCACAGCAAATGGTAAGCAAGCACGGCCACAAAGAGGTGTCCGTGAATGCGGCGCGATAGGCTGTGGAAGACCGGCCGTAGGGAAAGATCATTTTTAAGGCTCCGAAAGGAGGCTTCCACCTGGGTCAGCATGTTGTAGAGATTCCAAAGTTCCTTGTCCGAAAGATCCGTTCGGGAAGACCGTAGGCGATAGCGCCCGGCAAACCTCTTTTCCAGGCCCTCCTTATCCTTGAGATTCCATGAGATCTTGACCGCCTGACCATCTTTTTGTTCCACCCGAATCTCGTAAAATCGGGCCACCATCCGGTAGTTTTCCTTGAGACGACCGATGCGCTCCAGAACCCTTTCGTACTTTTTGATGCCGCCTTTTTTTTGGAGAGAATCGGCCATTCTTTGAAGATCCTGGTCAAAGCGCACTTGAAATCGGTTCTTGATGGATTCTTCTTTGTTTTTTCGACCCTCGCTTTCACAAAACAAGAAGACCTCACGAGAGTCTGCACTTCGCAGCGCCCTGACGATTCCCGAAGGATCTTCATGGACAACGTGTGGATCGCCCTCCGGAAGATCTTCAACCCGTCGTCGGTCCACGCAGATGTAATCCAGGCCTTTGGCGCGAAGAATCTCCAGGTTCGCCTCCGTGGCGATACCCGCATCAATGACCACCGTGGGTCTCGGGCTGTGTAAATTGAGTTGCCGTGGGCGATGGAGCAGCATCTCCTCCACAACGGCTTCCAGAGTCGCCGGTTCTGAGACATTTCCGGCAAAGACCTTGCTGGTCTTGGGGAAGCCCTCCTCGTCCAGCACCAGTCCCAAGGTCACAAGGGGCCGGTCCGTTCGCTTTTCCTTGGAAGCGCCCCGCTGAGCCTCTTGTGCGTTGGGATTTCCTTCAAAGTAGGTGTTGGTCAGATCATAGACAATCAGCTTTTCGCCCAGTCCGAAAAGGCTCCTTTCCCGGTTCACAAGAGAGGCCTCAATGTCTTCTTTGCGGGACAGCAATCGATCGCAGGTGCGATACAGGCTGGTCAGAGAAACGTCTTTTGCGTTGATGCCCATCACCTCATCAAGAGCGCTCCTTTGGTGAAACCACGCGTGGGTCTCTCGTTCGCTTGCGGGATGGATCAGCTTTCCAAGAATCAACACCTTGGCCCGGTCAATGTCGGCCTGGGTGAAGCCGCACTCCTTTAGAACCTTGGTGATCTGCAACCGATCATAGGCCCAAACCCCGACGGCCTCGGCTCCGACGGTGCGCACATCGCTCGTCCGGACGGAATCGATATCGACTGGCTGCCATTTATCCCCCTGCTTTTCCGGTTCGGCCTGAGCGGCTTGGATTCGCTTCTTACGCAAAAGCGAGACAAAATGGAGGGCCGGTTCTTCGATGTGTTTGGGTTGAGCAATGCCAGACTGGCCCTTCATCTGGGCTTCGATACGATTTGCCAGGCGTTTGAGCTCCTTGGGGTCCAGATCCAGTCTGCCCAGGTTGAGGAGGGTCCTCTGCCTGGGCCCACTGGGAGTCCTGTAGGACTCGACCAGCTGGTGGTAGAAGTAGGTTTTGCCCGTTTGGGGGTCTTTTTTTCGCGCTCTTCGGATAAACATAGTGGCAGCAGGTTGGCAGATATCAACTGGGGAGTCAATATGTCTTTCCATATTCTGCCACTACAGTGGATTTTTCCGTCTTTGCGGAACCTCTTTTCAAGAACTTAGTGCCGCTCATCTGAGCGGTTTCTGAAAAATGGCCCTCAAAAATGGCAAACTTGGGCTAAGGGAACGGGGATACCAGGGGAGCCCTTCCTCGGTTTATTGGTTTGTTCGGTCCCTGGAGCCCCATGAGCCGGATGCGATGGTGCGAGTGGAGACGACCCCGGGCGAAGAGGCCCAGGTGGACTTCGGCTATGCCGGGATGATGTTCGATCCGGAATTGGACAAGTGGCGCAAAAGCTGGGTCTTTGTCATGAGCCTGTGCTGGAGCCGGCACCAATATGTGGAGTTCGTGCATGATCAGAAAATCGAGACCTGGTTGAATCTCCATCGCCATGCATTGGAGTTTTTCGAAGGTGTACCCAGGCGCATCGTGCCGGACAATCTCAAAGCGGCCATTGTGCACGCTTGTTGGCACAAGCCGCTGGCCCAGGAGAGTTGCCGCGAGTGTGCGTTGCACTATGATTTTCTCATTGCTCCGTGCCGGCCCAGGACTCCGAGACACAAAGGAAAAGTGGAACAGGGCGGGGTTCACTACGTCAAACGCAATTTCCTCGGGGGGCGTGAGCCGACAACGTTACAAAAGGCCAACGAGGATGTGCTTGCCTGGTGCAACACTACCGCAGGGCGACGAAAGCACGGGACCACGAAAGAGGTGCCCTTGGAACGCTTTGAGGTGGAGAAAAAGTGTCTCGGCCCACTTCCCCGCAGTCGGTACGATGTGGCGGTCTGGAAAGAGCTCAAAGTGGGCCGTGACTGCTATGTGCATTTCGATAGAGCCTATTATTCCGTGCCCTTTCGGTTGGTTGGACAATCCGTGTGGGTGCGTGGTTGCCTTGACAAGGTCGAGGTTTATAGCGCCGATCACCAACTGATCACCACCCATTGTCGCGCCCGCAAGGCGGGAGAGCGCGTCACCAATGTGGACCATCTGCCACCGCACAAAGTGCCGGGGCTCACCGTGACGCGTGCGGGTTGCCTGGAAGAGGCCAAGGCCATCGGCACGTGCACCCATAAGGTGGTAGCAAGTTACCTGGAGCACCGGCCCGAGGACCGGCTCCATACCGCGGCCCGCCTGTTGCGATTTGGTAAACAGGTTGGGGCTGAGCGCCTGGAAGCGGCTTGCTCTCGTGCGATCCGTTTCGGTGATACGTCCTATAAAACGATCAAACTCATTTTGAAAAAGGGCTTGGAAGCGGAACCTGCCCCGGTCAGGAAAGCGGCACCCCCCGCGGAGATTTTCGTGCGCTCGGCAAACGAGCTGTTCGGCGCGCTCGTGGGAGGTGTCTCATGGCAATGACTCATCAGCTGACTTCCTTTTTGAAACGCTTGCGCCTGTCTGGAATTCTCGACACCCTCGAGTCCCGAAACCAGCAAGCTATCGACGGCAAATGGAGCTCCGTGGAGTTTCTCTCGAGGTTGCTCCAAGACGAGGTGGAACGGCGGTCTCAAAAACAGCTCGCCCTCCGTATCCGCAGAGCCGCCATCAATACGACCAAGAACTTGGAAGGATTTGACTTTTCCTTCAACCCGGGGATCAATCGCCAACAGGTTCTGGATCTGGCCACGTGCAACTTTATCCGTCAAAAAAGGAATGTTCTTATTTGCGGACCGGCCGGGGTGGGCAAGAGCCACTTGGCCCAAGCCCTCACCCATGAGGCCTGTCGGCAAGGCTGTGCGGCGCTGTTTGTCAATACCTACCGGATGCTTGAGCATCTCAACGCCGGCCGCGCAACCAACACCTTGGAGCGCCGCCTTCAGACGTACCTTCGCCCGGACGTGCTGGTCCTCGATGACTTCGGCCTCAAGGCGCTGCACCCGCCGGCTCCGGAGGACCTCTATGATGTCATCAATGAGCGTTACGAAAAGGGAAGCATCGTAGTGACCAGCAATCGAGCACCTCAGGAACGGCCGGATCTTTTTGGCAACCCGCTGCTCGCTTCGGCGGCCCTGGACCGACTGACCCATGGGGCTTCGATGCTGATCATTACCGGATCAAGTTACCGAGCGAAAGAGCCCCGCCTCTGGGCCAAGGAGGTGGAGTCATGAAACCAAGTATGGTTTTTATGCTGTGGAACCGCCGCTCCGGGCCGCCTCCGACGAGCTACCGGTTGGCCCATTCTCGCCGGCCCTGCGCGGCTCACGCCAGGGTGTTCGCGGATACTTTTGAGGCGTATTGGAAGCGCGGCCACTCTGAACAACCCCGGAAAGGAGGCAAGAAGAGTTCAGGGGTAGAAAGTTTGTCACCCTTTAGGGGACGATCGGAACCGATGTCAGTGAGCTGCGGGCGTCCATTGTGGAGCCCGTCAAAATCCCCATTCTAAGGTGGTTCCATCAAGTAGATGGACTCGATCGTCACTTTCTAAACGACGAGGAATCGCCCTAGCGCCACTTTATAAAGTGGACCAGTTTGGCCGACAATCGGTGGCCCCTTTACGGGCGACAATTGACAAGACGCATCCGGGAATAATCACCGTTGCCGTCTGAAGAGAGGAGCGGCTTGGCGCCGCTCCTTGGAAAGCCCCCGGCATTGGACGCACCGGGCAGGAAAGCCACAGCGGAACTACCCTATCCGGTCGATGGGGGCTTCCGGAGGGTGTTCAATAAAATCATGGGCGGATGAGGATGAGGTTATCCTCCGAAGCCAGGGGTCCAATAGCGGGAACGGCAAAGACCTCTATCGGCCCCTCCCCAGCGTAGAAAAGCCCCCGACACCGGCATTCGTGTCCCAACGTCTCATCGGCCCACGATTGTTCGCCTCGAGATCCTCTCCACCGACCGACTGCCACCGAAGACTCTGGCACAGCGGCCGAAACGCGGACGTATGCAAAAAAACAAACTATTTTGACTCGCCCTCTTCTTGGTGTTCCAAGCTGCGTCCTGTCCTCCTGTTTTCAAATTTTGCCACGATGGGAACCTCAGGACGCCGTTCCTGTAGTACCGGGGACATTGTCCTTGGCGGATCCTCACGGCCGTTGGTCTTGAAAAAACCTATGACCCGGGTGAGCTGATCCTTGACGGCCGTGAAGCCTCGAATCACCTGATCCAGTTCATGCACGGCTCGGCTGATTTGCTCCACCCCCAAAGACTGTTCCCGGCTGCTGGAAGCCACATCCTTGATGAGCTGGCTTATCTTCTTGTTTTGGATGGCGACTTTTTCGTACGCTGCGCTTGTTTTCTGAACCAAGGTGCGACCTTCCTGGGTCTTCAGCTGCGCGGTGCGAATCAGATCGCCGGTGGATTTCGCTGCTTCCGCTGTGCGGCGGGCCAGGCTGCGTACTTCGTCGGCGACCACGGCGAACCCTTGCCCTGCCTCTCCGGCTCGAGCCGCCTCCACCGCCGCATTGAGGGCCAAGAGGTTTGTTCGGAAGGCAATCTCCTCGATGTCCTTAATAATCTTGGCCATGGTTTCTGTAGTGGTGACGATTTCGTCGAGCGAACTTATGCAGGCTTTCATAACTCTGTCGGCTTCAAGCAGTTTCCCTTCGTTGTCGCGCATCATCGTGTCAGCTTCGGCATATTTTTCCGCACCCTGACGAATTATGGAGCTGATCTCCTCCAAGGATGCGGACGTCTCCTCGATGGAGGCCGCCTGCTGACTGCTGCCCTCGCTCACACGAAGGGCGGTTTCTCGGGCTTGGTCAATGGTCCCACGCAAACTCTCGGACAGATAATTCACAGAGGTGGTCAGCTCACCCAACTCGTCACGGCTTTGGTGGGCAAGCTCCACGGTCAGATCCCCCTCGGCCAAACGTCGGATACCGGCCACAATACGTTCCAGTGGCCGGGTCACAAAACGTGAAAGAATAAGCACCAGTGCCCCGGCCAGCACGATGGTTCCAAGCAGGCTCCCCGCGGCGGTGAATATGCGGACGTTCTTTAAGTAGGCGAAAAGCGCCGAAGCATCCTGCCGGACCAGCAGACCACCGAGCACTTTACGAGATGATCCATGGCAGTGATAGCA
Organism: Desulfosoma profundi; assembly: GCF_055387865.1. Lineage (NCBI taxonomy): Bacteria > Pseudomonadati > Thermodesulfobacteriota > Syntrophobacteria > Syntrophobacterales > Syntrophobacteraceae > Desulfosoma > Desulfosoma profundi. The sequence goes on from NZ_AP042420.1 coordinate 1,285,330, forward strand.
AGAGGGTTCGTTGAGAATGGGGGTAATGACGGTGATTCTCGGTCGTGTAGAGACGTCTTCCAAAGCCACCTTCTGCTCCACAGCTTTTTCGGAGAGCGCATCCTCGATGTGTTTCATAACGCCCGAGGAAATATCAAGGGAACGAAGATCCTTTCGCAACAATTGTTCGCGGTTGGCGTAGGTGACTTTCCCGGCAAAATCATAGATATAAATCTCAAGATTCGAGAATTTATTTCCAATGTCCACCAGTTGCTGCTCCAAGGCGGCCTCGGCCCCCGTGGCCATTGGGTGTTTGATGGACGCATAAACCGAGTCGGCGAGAAGGCGTCCCGTTTCCAGACCCTGCTGAAGGAGCTTCTGCCTTTGTGTCCACCAGCTTGTCCACCCTATGCCAACAAACACGACCAACACCGTGGCGGTGACAATAACCAAGACTTTGCCCTGAAGACTGAAAAGGCGGTGGTGAAAACGACCCATGCCCCCCTCCCTGGCTCTCTAATGCGCCCCGCCATGAGTCAGCGGTTTGAAGTTGAAGGCTCGGACCCGTTCTGCGTTGTGGCACTGCTGGCAGTCTTCCACGGTCACATTTTTCCGTATGTGTGAGGGATCTTCGGTTGTCGCGTGGAGCGAACCCGGTCCATGGCAGGATTCACACCCCAAGTCTTTCATCGCCGGCGTGGTCAAAGGATCGACAAAACCGCCGGGTTGCCAAAAACCGGTGGTGTGGCAGCCGTAACACTTTTGAATCTCCGCAGCAGTCAAGCCGTCTTGAAGTTTTTCGATGCTCCTGAAGGAGTGATGCTTCTTTGAATGGGCGGTAAATCGTTGGTATTCCTGCTCATGACATTGGGCACATGTTTCAATCCCCACGTAGTGCTTTGAATCGCCTTGAGCTCGAGGAGCAAGGCCGCTCCAAATCATGACCGAAAGCATTGCGACTGTAACGACGCATCGCTTATGCATGGCTCCTCCCTCTACGTGTCAACTGCGCGCAAAACATCGTCGGAATGGCGCAAACTCCCTAATACACATTGTGTTATCGGCAGATCGCCCCTGAGAGTTGAATAAATTTGTCACGGTTTCTCGTGAGGTCTGAGACCAGGGAAAGGATACAGCCCATGTGGCCGAAATTCCGGACGGAGTTTCAGCGATCAGCGTGAGTGCGAATTCACCGGTGCGGGCAGGTCGGCGGCCGGATAATCGGTTCAAAAGACTTTGTTTATTCTTGAGGCTTCATGAAAGTTCTGACGCCAAACCGTCTTTTTATTCGACTGAAATTTTGAAAAAGCTGGTCACGAGAGGCTGTATTTCTCCACGCCGTCCGATGCGCCCAAAAATGTTCGTCCTTTGGGATGCAGCCTTGCTTTGCGATCGGGGCGGCCAATTGTTGAAGATCCTCTTTGAAACGCTCGTGGAATCGATTTTCGATACACTCTTCCATGGCTTGTCCTGCCGCCCTTCTGCGTGCCGAAAAGACCCTGGAAGCCCCCCTCGCTTCGCGAATCGTCCAAACGGTCCCGCACGGGCTATCCTGAGTCATCAGCTGTGGCACTTTTGGAACATCTAAAAACCGCCATGGGTCCACCGGACATCGTCCGAACTTGTAGAGGGAAGGACCTCGAGATCCGCTTCGGTGGCAATGTTTTCATCCATATCGACGGCGGGCTTACGGCACAGCAGGTCGGTCACCCAAAAGAGCGAAAACCGCCCTCCGGTCTTTTCCATCCGAGGCCCACAGGCATTTGGATTTGACGATGTCCGGCGAGAACCGGGGGACGGCCCCATGGGCTTTCGCTCACCCACAGGGTGGGCCGTCCCCCGGTCATCATTCGCAATCACGCGGGCAAAATCCCTGTGGCACGGGATGCATCGCCCCGATAACCCGGTTGGGTTCCCATGGGCCTATGGTTTGAGGGCTTCGATCGTCGCCGAAACGATATATTCTTCAACCTTGCTTCCGGGAACCCAGTCACGGATAAAAACTTTGCTCTCATCTTTCGGATGAATACGTATGTTGATAAAGCCGGCCTGCCGCAACATGGATTCAAGTTCCGGGATGGACGATGCACCACTGACACACGAACAATGCATGCCCGTGTCACTCTTGATGTGCTCAGGCAATTCAGCCGTCGCCACAACGTCGGAAATGGCCAGCCGCCCGCCTGATTTCAAAACGCGAAAAGCCTCCTGAAAAACCCTTTGTTTTTCGGGAGAGAGATTGATTACGCAATTGGAAATGATCACATCCACGCTGTTGTCTGCTACCGGCAGATGTTCAATCTCACCCAGTCTGAACTCCACATTGCCAAACCCCATTTTCACGGCCGTTGCACGAGCCTTGGCAACCATTTCCGGCGTCATGTCCACACCAATGACCCTGCCTGTATCGCCCACGGCCTTGGCGGCCAAAAAGCAATCGAATCCCCCGCCGCTCCCTAAATCCAGCACAACCTCTCCAGGCTTAAGGGATGCAATGGCCACCGGGTTGCCGCACCCCAGGCCCAAATTGGCCCCTGTGGGCACAGCGGCTAAATCCGCGGTCGAATACCCCACGCGAAGCGCCATATCGGCCGGTTTTCCCTCGTTGGGTGTTCCACAACAGGAGGGGGAACATCCACACGAGGCGCTTTCCGATGCAACAATCTGTGCGTAATTTTTCCGAACAGCGCTGCGGATCTCGTCATTCTTTAACTTGTCCATGAAAAGCCTCCTCTCAAGCATGTGTGGTCGTCCACGTCGTTCACTCCATAGACGAAAAAAGACTGAAAAGGACGCAAACGATCCGCAGTCGCCGGCGCTCAACACATCCCGGTGTCTCCCTCCTTGCGTTCGTAACCACAGAGCCGACCACGATGATCGAACTGAAGCCGACAACACTCGTACAGCATTTGTTTCAGCAGCGCACGTCCTCTCTGGATCCTGGATTTGGCGCCCGAAATGGAAATCCCCTGGAGCCGAGCCACTTCCTTTTGTTTCAAGCCCTTGAATTCCGACAAAATGATCGCCTCTCTATATTTATCGGGCAGCGCTTTAACCATCGGTTGCAAGCATTCCGCGAGTTCTTGATAGACATTTTCCGTGGAGTCCGTTTCACCTACAGCGAGGTTTCCAGGAATTTCTACAGTGGGCTTCCGCGACCTGAAATAATCGACGATAGCATTTCGTGCCATTCGGTAAATCCACTGGTGGAGCTTTGTATCATCTTTGAGGGTGGCCAAACTGGAATGCATTTTCAAAAACACCTCGTGAAGGATATCGTCGGCGGCTGCATCATCGGAAAGGTTTCTTTTGATAAAATACCGGAGCAGCGAATGATATGCTTGCCACACTTCTTCTGATCTTTTCATCAGTGCACCCTAGACCTAAGTTACGTTGAATTTTTCGCTTTTCCTCCGTGCAGCGCCGCTGTGGTCACCGAGGCGCCGCTGTCCGTCGGACCCTTTCGGACTCGGACTCATGCGCCGCGTCCAAGTCGAGCCACGGTTCTTGCAATCAAGCAACGGGGTCTTTTATTCAACCCTTAATTCGTGAAACTGCGTTATTAGAAAAACTATCTTACCGCAGCTGTCATAGTGTATTTAACGCTCTGTTATGCTATAGAACGTCCTGTCCCATTTTTACCAAGCAACTGCTTCGATTTGGATGTCTAAGGCTCAGCCCGCCCGTCCCGTTCCATGGATTGAGTTTTATCGTTAAACCAAGCGCCATCCATGCCACAGCTGTCATTGTCGGGGCGCCCCCGTGGTCGCCCTGACACCGGGCACGGCCCTGATCCAATGGACCGCACCGATTCAGAACGGGCACGGGAGCCTGCCGCTACATGATCTTAGCCCGAGGTTGGGCGTCAATTCAAAACCGTGACAGAACATCCCAACGGCGGGAACCGCACGGATTCCGGTCAAGCTCATCCCATGCAGAATCACGGAACATCTTTCATCTCACGGGAAAGAGACCACGCGTCGTCGCCACGATCTTGTCCTTATACGGTGAGGCAAGAGGCGTAAATACGCCCAAGGCGCTCGGCAACGCGGCAAATATGAAAATCTGCGGGAAACCCTCCCAAGAGGCGTGAACGAACCGTTTCCAGAGAAGAAGGATCTTTCGAAAGATTTGAAAGCATCCGCGCGAGGGCTTCGACATTCCCGTGCGGCACAAGAAAACCACAGGCGGCGGTGCGCACCACCCAGCCCACCCCCGATTCGGGAATGTCGCTGGCCACAACGGGAACACCGTAGCGTAGAGCTTCCAAAAGCACCACGCCAAAGGCTTCCGTCTTTTCCAGGGACGGCAGGCACAGGACGTCGGTTGTAGCCAAAAGCGCCCAGAGATCCTCATCGGCAAGAGAGCCCACCAGAGCAACACGCTTCGCCAAGCCCGCAGAAGCGATGAGCCTTTCCAGAGCCGGCCGACGCTCACCGGTTCCGACAATAATCACCCGGCAGCCGGAAACGCGTGCGGCGGCCCTGATGAGCACCTCGTGACCTTTGTAATAGCTCAGGCGCCCTACGGCAAGGACGCGAAGATGCCGCCGTGCCCCCCACAGTGCTTCTGCCCGCTCCAACGGAAGCCGCTCTGGGGACGGCAGCCTTTCGGGATCGATTCCCAAGGGCACCACGTGGCATTTGGCGCGGTGCGCACGCAGGGGTTCACTCCCTTTCAGGTACTCCGGAGACGTAGCAATGACGGCCGCAGACCGTCGAAGCACGGCCTGTTCCAGGGGCCGATACGCTCGATAAAGCGCCGCTAGACGTCGGTCGAGCTTGGAAGGCACCACGTCCGCATGCCAGTGGACCACCCACGGAATGTGTCGCGCGCGTTTTAAAAGCAGCACCCATAAGGCACTGGTATTGGGCAAATGCAGGTGCAGGATGTCGGGTTTTTCCCGGCGAAGGATGCGGTTAAGAACCCAAGGAAACCCAGGGCTTACCGGCGCATGGCTCACTTCCCCGAAGAACGGCACGAGCCGAACATAGGGCGGCAGATCCCGCCTCTTCCGCCCATGCGCCAACACCACAGGTCGCCACGACCCCTCCGCCGCCTGGGCCCGAACCAGGTCGGCGAGAAAGTTTTCCATCCCTCCCTTAAATGGAGGGAAATACTTTCCCACGTGCACCACCGTGCCGCTCGACGTCCCCACTTTCCCCACACCTTTCACCGTGCGCACCACGCTCCGATGGTTCATCCCCGCAACTTTCGATCGCACCCAGTCTTGCTGCCCCGTGGGACTCTATCCGCCTTATCCTTTCACTACAAGCCCATGGCCCTTGAATCCGCGGGGAAACCACCCCATGGAGCCGATCCGACGGCATTCGGCTTGCCACACCGAACGCAACACCAGTATGGAATCACCTTCCACCCCAGGTCTGAACCCACGGGTTCGTCAAAGGTCTCCTCGGGAACTCGAACCCGAGACGCGTCAGGGAAGTCGTTCCACTAAAGCCCTAGGAAAATCACATGCACGGAAAAAACATGGATAGGCAGGACTTTTGGTCGCCCGCTCGGCCTACAAAGGCTCAAGCTCTTCGAGAAGGGTCTCGTAAGTGGTCTTTTGGAATGGACGTTCCATGAGGATGTCAAAGTCGTCATAGTGCGGATTAAAAAAACACCCATCCCTTTTAAAGACATAGGGGTGCGCCAGAAAAACATACGTGAGAAAGGCTCGGGGCAGGGCTTTGCCGGGGTAAAGGCATAGAAGCGAACAAGGCATCCCCTGAGCGACTCGGTTGACCCGATGCTCATATTCCACCACTTGATGCGCGCCAAGGGGATGCTCCAAAAGCCAGGAGGCGTCCGAGACCACGCGCATTCCTGTGAACCCAAGTTCCAAGGCGGATTGGACATAAGACACCAAAAGCGAAAGCACACGATCAGGGTCAAACGCACCATCTCGAATGTAAATGGTCTCCGAACGGTGGAAAGTCACGTGAGGTGTCGGCGGTGGAGAAAAGCCGTCCACAAGACACGCATCCCGGAACCGCACCGCCATCCCTTGGGGATCCGGCACAAGACACAAGGCGTGCTCGCCGCTCAGGAGCCCCTCCCGGATAAAAGATGCTGCCATGCATTCCCGGTCTTTTGCCGAAACGTAGCATCCGAAGTAGTGCTTCGAATGAGAGTCCGGACCTCCTCGATACGTCTTCATGGCGGCCCCCTTAAGTGCGCTTCTCTGTAACGCATTCTAACACAAATCGAGACGAAGTCACCTTTTTATTCCGGAAGAGAGAGGCTCCGGGGAGGGTGGGAATGGACAGCCATGGACCTTGACGGCTTCGGTGCCTATGCTAGGATGCGTGGGTCGACTTGTGGATTGGCTTGACGCTCACAATGCCTCGGCTGGGGCTTGCACCAAAGCATGGACAAAGATTCTCCGGAGAGTCCTTCGTGGCGCGAGAAGAGCTCAAGAGGCTCCTTCGGTACCGATGGCTCATCTTTGCCACGCTGGCCTTCGCCTATCTCTTTGTGTATTTCCACCGGCTCAGCCTTTCCGTGGTTGCCGAGGAACTGGCAAAGGAATTCGGCACGTCCGCCGGGACCTTGGGATTTCTAGGGTCCGTCTACTTTTACTGCTATGCCTTCATGCAATTCCCCGCAGGGCTTTTGTCTGATTCCATCGGGGCGCGCAAGGCCGTGAGCGCTTTTACCGTGGTGGCGGCGGCAGGGAGTCTTTTATTCGGCCTGGCACCGGATGTCCGGGTGGCCTTTGCCGGCCGGTTTCTTGTCGGCCTCGGTGCTGCCGTGGTTTTCATCCCCACCATGAAGATCCTGTCCCAATGGTTTCGGCCGAAAGAGTTTGCCTTTGTTTCCGGCATTCTTAACGCTGTGGGTGGGCTGGGCATTCTCGCAGCCACATGGCTCCTCGCTCGTCTCACGACCGCCTTCGGCTGGCGCTTTTCTTTCGAGCTTATCGGGGGTATCAGCCTGGTCATTGCGGTCTTGGTCTGGGCCGTGGTTCGGGACCGACCGGAAGCCAAAGGTTGGGCCCCTCTCGTCACCCCGGCTGCACCGGAAAAAACGCCAAACCCTGCGAGCATCGGCACCCTTCGGCAGGGCATAGCCCGCGTCTTGGCATCCTCCCAATTTTGGCTCTTTTCCCTGTGGTGTTTTACAAACTATGGCATCTTTTTCGGTTTTGGGGCCCTATGGAGCGGGCCTTATCTCATGCATGTCTATGGGATGAGTCGAGAACAGGCGGGATCAGTGCTGAGCCTTATCGCGTGGGGAATGATCTTTGGAAGTCCGGCTTTAGGTTTTCTTTCGGATCACGTCCTTCAAAGCCGCAAGAAACCACTGATGGCCTGCGCTCTCGCCATGACCGTGGAACTGGGCCTTTTGCGGCTCTTTCCCTCGGGGTTGCCCACGTGGGCCTTGATGCTCTTTTTTTTGCTTTTTTCCATAAGCTCCTCATCCACCGTGGTCGTCGCCTTTACGGCCGTCAAGGAGCTCTTCCCCATCGAAATCGCCGGAACCGCCTTGGGCTCCCTCAACCTCTTTCCTTTTCTCGGGGGCGCCGTAGCCATGCCTTTCCTCGGATGGATTTTGGACCTCAAGGCGGGCAGTTCCAAAGCCTTCGGCTATCCCTTGGAAGCCTACACGGTGCTGCTGTCCTGTCTCTTCTTTTCTTCCCTGGTAGTCCTCGCCTGCACCTTCTTCATGCGCGAAACATATACAGACTGAACTCCGCGCCCCTCATTCCTCACACACAACCCATGTGTCCTCAACGGTGCCGGCGGCCGACCGCGCAAGATCAATGGCGGTGTTGGTCAGGACGTCGGCAACATCAGCCTGTCCTCCTCCACTTTCAACGAAGTCGCCATGGACTCTGACAGAAGCTTTTCAGGCTAGCATACGGTGCCGTCCCTGTGTTTCACAACGATCAACTCTAATCCCGAGGAATCATCGGGGGGGTCTAAAGGGTCGCTCAGCGTGCCAAAGGGCGAGTCATGGTCGGCGCATGCACGGTTTCCGGCCCGGTGATCTCACCCCGTGGCATGACCCCTTGGCGTCGGAGCAGGATGGACGTCACCCGAGCAAGGCTCGCCTTTTGTGAACGGAGTACTCGGGCGGATCTTTCCACAGTCTCCAGGACGCGACTTCTGCTCTCACCCGGTAGCGCGGAGGCCATGTAACGTTCCGCGTTGACGCGGGTAGCCGCAATCAACTCATCTAGGGCTCCGCTGAGTTGTTCCTGGGCACGTCGAACCAAGTGACGGGCCCGCTCAAAGGTGCTTTGGGGATCCCGACGGGCCGCCGCCAGGAGGTACCATGTCTCTTCGTAGAGCGCCTGGGCCAACTGAATGCGTCTGAGGTCGGTACCATTGGCCCCCGCCTCCATTAGAAGCCGCTGGCAATACTTCATCAGGTTTTTTGCGGTGCTCCCGCTGAAGCCTTCCCTCGCTGCTTCGGTGACCACATGGGAAACCATGCTCAGATCATCCAGAAAGGCCATGTAGTTCATGGCGGGGGAAAGGGGAGTGTAGGCGCCCGACCGAACTCCACCGATGTCGTCCCGGCGCGTCACGTGCCGCGCCGCCCCTCCTGGACCGATGTACGCCCCATCCGTGGCTGCATTGATGCGTGACTGGGTCCGGGCCATCTCTTCGGCGAGGGCCGCTTTTCTCGCCGGGTCCGTTTCCCCCACAAACTGGCGGTGGAGATCGTCCATCTGGAGTTCCAGTCGGCGGCGCAGGGTGGGATCGGAGGCGATCCGCTGCAATTCTTCCAGACGCTCTGTGACCCTGGCCATGGGGACGTGTATTTCCCGAGCATACCGTTCCACGGTCTCGGGTGACGTGCCTTCCCGAAGCATCCGCGCCAGCACGTTGAGCTCCGTTTCCCGAACCATGCGCTGCTCCACTTCCCGGGCAGTTCGATCGGGAAGTTCCGCAAAGAAATGAAGCCGTCTTGGGTCGGCGAATATGTCGGCATGGATCAGTCTGCGCCACCCAGGCCCGTAACGACGTTCCATCACGGTAATGGCGTAGTTGCGATAGAACGTGGCGTCGCGCCCCAGGAAACTTATGTCCATATCGCTCGTCATGGCGTCGGTGCCGGTGCGATGCAGCTGTGGTGGGCCGAGGGTTCTTTCTGAAAAGCCGGAACCCATTTCGCGAAACGCGTTGTGCATTTCCTGCCCCAGGAGATCGTACTGCCGAATCCGCCAAGCCTGCATCCGGGTCATGAGTCGACTGCCCTCATCTCCTCCCCGTGCCAGAGCTTGGGCCACTCTCGACCATTCGCCTCCGTGAAGGTATATCACCGCCCCCGCGTTTCCACCCATTTCTTCCAGCTGGCGCGCCACTCGGCTCGTGTATTCCTGCACGGCCCCGGCGCTTCCGCTCAGCGCACGCTGCAAAAGGTCCACGTTGTCCGCCATCTGCGCCGCCATCCCAGGGCGGGACAATCCTGGAAAGTGGCGCGCTACTCCCTCAGGATCTCTCATCAACTCACGGGATAAACGGTTTTGAATGTCCGGGGCGGCGTTTTCAAAAGTCTCTGCAGCGGCTCTGCGGCCTCCAGCTCGCCCCGCCCGCTTAATGGCATCGCCCAGCAGGGGAACAAAGCCCACCAGGGCCAGCACGGTTTGAAGCTTGCCGTCTCGCCCCCCGGTTTCCCACATGCGATGAATGCCCGCCGCTACATCCCGAGCGTCGGCGATCTGCCCCACAATGGGGATACACCCAGTGAGGATCTGCCCGATAGTGGCGGCCGTGGATGGTTCCCTGTACCAATCCCCAAAGATAGCCCCTACGGCGAATTCTTCCACTACGTTTAGACCTGTAGAGTATCTTTCATGGCGCCATCCGGCCGTGGTCTCTTCAAGCCAGGCGCCATCGGACGTGAGAATCTGATGGACCTGCACCTGGGTACCACGCCTCATAAGGTAACCGTACCTGTCGTTCCGGGGGCTGGTCAGGTCCCTCAGGTGCACCTGAGGATCCAATTCATAGATATGCAGCCAATTGTCTGGGGCTTGTAGAACGATTCGGGCGCCCCGTAGGCGAAACAAATGGCCCAGCATTTCGTGGCGGCCCCGACCGTCGTTGTAATAGCCGCTTAGACGGCCGATCTCCCATCCTACCCGGACCGTGGTGTTCCAAAGCCTTCCTTCGATTTCTCCCACCACGCGACCTCTGGGGTTATAAACCATCCCCCCCATCTCGCGCCTGAGTTCCAACATCTCCCCAAGCGTTTCCGTCATGCCGCGGAGCAAAACTCTTTGGTAATCCAGATTTAAAACCTGAATGGTCATCAAATCTTGGAAACGAACCAGGCCATTTTGGTGAGGAATTCGCCAACGGCCGGGCCCCCAGAGATAGACAAGGAGAGGCCGTGGCGGGTACCCTTCAGTGATTGTCACGATCATGGGATGAGCAATCATTTGGCGGTATAGGCGCTGCTTGTAAAGATGCACCTCCGATGGATCGTCCCGCTCGGCCATGAGCACATCATTGGCCAAAACGCGGTCGGTAGAAACCGAGAGAGACTGGTGTGCACGCACAATGTCCCACTGGCGACGGGAGCGCTCCTCAAGCCGTTCGCGACGCCTCACGTCCACGGAAAGGATGGAGCCCCGAAGGGGTTCGAGGAGCCGCCCCAGTCGTTCCAGTTCCCGTCGGGCATCCAAAACGGTTTGAATCTGCCGCACTTGATCCGTGGAAAGAACGGACATTAAATGAGCGAAGTCTCGGCCAAGCACCTCCTGGACGTCCACTCTCGGCACGTCCTGCCGTGTTCCCCGCCTACGTCCGGTATCCCTGAAAATCCCGGGCATGCTCAAGCGCCGGGAATGCCACGTGAGGACCGATGTCATCGGGAAATTTGTGTCGTAAGACGGCATCGGGCTGTCTAGGGGGAGGGACTGCGCGATCTGTTCGGCCTGCTTTTCCAAGGAATCTTCTTGAGAGGCCATCACCGAGTTTTCCCTTTGAGAATGGACCGATGTCAGCCCTTCTTCCTGCTGCAGCGTGTGAACCACCTCATGGGCGATGAGCCTCCGGCCCTCCGAGCTTTGAGGGTTGTAGGCACCGTGACGGAAAAAGATATCCGTTCCCCAGGTAAAGGCTCTGGCCCCCAGGGACCGGGAAAGCAGATGGGACGCGGTGTCTTCGTGGACTCTCACGGCGGACAGGTCGGCCCCCAGCTCTCGCTCTATTCGGGTTCGGACCTCCGGATCCAGACCCCGTCCCTTGCCTCGGGATCGCTCAAGATGTGCGCCGATTCCATAAACCGGTGTTTCCGAGGCGCTCGTCGCCTCCTCTTTTCGCTGCACCGGCGAAAAAGGTCCCGGAGACGGCGGACCACCGAGAGCTCGAGGAGATGCCGGCCCAAACCCCCACAGCGCTGGCAGCAGGGAGCCGATATCGAGGTGGACTCCAAACATCACACTGTTTTCATCGGTAAAGATCTCCACGCGGAGCCAATCCACACCGGGAATAGGGAGAGAGCGTCCGTTGAGCAGCGGAAGAATGGTTCTTCTGGCCGAAGGGCTGGAAAGGATGCCCGCTAGAGCGCTTCCGCCGATAAGTGCAAAGGAGCTCACCAAAAGGGCGCGTTCTCCTGATGCGGCCCGTCCCCAAACATGCAAGGCTTCATCACGGGCCTGTTCCTGAAGGCGTCGAAGCATTCCGGCCACCGGTTCCGTAGCGGCCAAGGCCCGTGCCACATCCCCGATGGAGGCTTCACGAGGGGGAGTGGTAACGACGGTCGAGGCTGAGGTGGACGCCGGTTCGGCTGCCTGGGCCATGGGCCGGGGCGGAAGATGCGGGGCTGTTTCCACGCGGGCGGCCGCTTCCTGGATCAGGCCGTGCAGGAGCGAAGGATCCAATCGGGTGGTCAGGATCTCCTGGATTCGCCATTCGATCTCGGGATCCAAATGCAGCTCCAGAGGCTCCATACCAAGGTTTAGACGGGAAAAGACGCTGGATCCCGTGAAAAGGGACAATCCGCCCAATGCAAGCCGCGGAGAGGAAGATGAGGCCGAAACACTCTCCGGGCCGTTGTCCGGGGAACGCTGGATCCTACGGCGCGACGTGTCGCGAGAAGTCGTGCGGGCGCTTCGGCATAATGAAGACGCCTTCTCGCCCATTTGCCCCCTGGGTTTCTTCGCGTGGATCAAAGTGACCATGTGGACCCCTCTGGGGAATTGTCCGGCGCATTCATTGCCTTGTTCGTTTCAGCCAGGTCGCGATGGCCATAACAGCCAAGGCCGCCGCAATGGGCAGCATGAACCACAAATTTCCCAAAAAAAGCCCTGTAGCCCCGCAGGCCAGCAAAGCCGCGACACTGCTCACTCCCAGAATGGGAAAAGACCGGGGCTGAAGCCTTTGGGTCCGTACCAGATGGTAGACAAAAGCGATGGGTATGCGCAGAGTCCAGCGAAGCATTCGACGCGAAAAGAAACCAGAAAGGCGCTTATGCCCCTTTAATGCCGTCTGCATCAGGCACCAGACCAACAGGTAAACTTGGCAGGTGTATTCCGTAAGGATGTGGGCGGGCACGGCTCCTTTGGGTCCGGCAACCGTCTGGGATCCAAGGGCCATTTCTTGAAAGTCCAATCCGCAGTCTTTGACGGAGCTGCGGGCCGCGATCCCTCTTTCCCGGGCTCGGGCAGCTATGATGGCCTCCCCGCTCTGTGGCCCCACTCCCACATCATCGGCAACGGTGCCCCAAACGATTTCTTGAAAATAGACGTCTTCGTAGAGAGTTCCCAGGTCCTGGGACACAGCGTGGTACTGCGCCGCCGTAATGAACCGGTCCCTGAAGGCCCCGAGCTTTTGGAACCACTCCACTCCCTGGGGATCGTCATCAGAGCAGGAGGCTGGAGGCCGCGTGTCCATGAGGTCCCGCCACGACCGAAGCAGGGCTTTTTTTTGAGACAAAGGACACCCGGAAAAATGGTCATCCAGGGATTCCATGGTGATCCCATCGGGCAGGCTCCATCGCCTGTGCCACAGCCTTTTCTGAACCTTCGGCTCCAGAAGGCCCCGAACGATTTGGCAGATGCCGTCAATGCGGCCCCACAGAATATCGTTGGATCTCCAGTCCCGACGGAAAAAGGCGGCAAAATGGGCCAGATCGTCTCCGGTCACCTTGAGTCCCGGTGCCACGGCACTGAGGCCCGTTTGGGCGTCTCGAGGACTGATGCGCACGTATTGGATTTCATCCAGCTCATGGATGCCAGCGGCAAACTCCAAGGGATAAAAAGCTCGATCGAGGAGGACGAAATCCTCGATGAGGTTGCCTCTATCTGCGGTGAATTGAACCACTTCCTTTAGAGCATCGTGCAGTATGGTCAGGATTGTCCTTTGGGGCGCTGCAGAAAGAGTCCGAGGCCCCAAACGATCTACGCCCACATCCGAGCTCCACTGCCACGCCTGCAAGGATGTCTCGGTGAGCACGGAAGACCCAAGGGGCCCATCAGCGCGGTCTTGCAGCTTTCGAAGAAAAGAGGCGCCCTTGGAGGCACCCGTTTCCGCCGCCAACTTTTGTGTCAATGTACCCCAGACTTCGTTTTCCGGCTCCAAGTACGTCGTTAGTGATTTTAGGAGCAGCTCCGGCTCCAGGTGCTTACCCCCGTTTGTCTGTTGAAAGAGATTGTCTCGGGTGAGAGCCAGACCGTTTCGGATCACCTTGAGCGTTTTGATGATCCTTCCTGTGGCGCGGACGGCTCCCAACAAGTCCTCGTGCGTGGACTGTTTCGGATCGTCCACGCAGGTGTAAAGCTCGTAAAGAACGTGGAAAGCACATCGCATATGCCACTCCACGTCATAGGGATGGAGCCAGTCGGTCACGCTGCCCGTGACTTCTGAGGTCGTCCCCTTGACCGGTATCAACGCCAAGAGCTTTTGACGGAGCGAATCGAACAGCCTTACGCGTTCAGGATCGGCGATTTCCGTCTTGGCCGAAGGGACGTCGTCGGTATCCGAAACCATAAGGGTGCATAGGCTGTCGACACGGACCCGTCGGTAAATCTCCCCGTCTGGAGCGCAACAGTCCGGACTGGCGGAGGTTGCCGTCTCATGGGAACGGAACCTGGCCGGGTAGTCTTTCTTGATGCGCTGAAGCCAGCGAATTCTCGCATTGTGCGCTTTGAGTTTTTCCAAGTCCTCACCAATGCTTTCATGGGATGGAATGGTGTTCAGGGAGGCCGCGGCTACCCGAAAAGGGTTTCTCAAGCGCTTGGATTCGTCGTCAGTCAAGGGCGTGAGGTGCTCGGGATCCGGCTCCACGTAAAACAGTCGTCGATCCACCGGCTTGTGGGGCATACGGTAGAAGATGGCTTCCAGGGCGGGCCCGAAGGGTTTGTTGTCCAACACGCCGCCGTCCACGTACACGTGGTGCGTCGGCCGCGTGCGACTCGTTCGCTCCAGGGCTTCTTTCACCTTTTCCCTTAGGTCGCGGGGAATTTGCTCCAACGAAAAGGGTGGGAAAGCCACCGGAAAGGTGGAGGTAATCCGCGCGATGGAAGCCAGGATACAGGCCTGAAGCCGCAGGGAGCCTTTGGACCCGGAATCCGCATACCCCAAAGCCTTCCGCCCCGGCCGATGTTGCAGTCGAAAGACGGTTCGATGCGTCTTGTCGTCGATACGGGCGCCCAAGGAATCCCAAGAGGTGGTCAGGATCCCTTCCAAGTTGGTGCCAGTGATGAAGACATCCATCTCTCCCGGGGTGGACTCATGCTCGGAGGTCGGAGTGAGGATGCTGAGAAAGGCCTCTTCCAAACGCTTTTGAAAGTATCCTTCCCCGTCCAAAAGCGACTCGGCATTCTCGGAGGCGGCCACGGGGCGAAGAAGCGCACCCAGATCTCCATGTTTTCTCCATAAATCTGATGTCTTGGTAAAGTCTCCGCCGGATTCCAGGGCTGCGGCAAGAAACAGCCCGTTGATGCCGCCTGCGGACGTCCCCGAGACCACATCCACCACCGCGTTGGCGTCAAGGATTTTCAGAAGAAGCCTGAACGGGCCGTTCTCCCTCACCAGGTCAAAGAAGGCTCGACTGACCCCGTTTTCATAAACGGCCAAAGACACTCCACCGTAGAGCACCAAAGCGATGCGGATTTCCCGGCCGCGCTCTTCCCGGCCTGCCGTCTTCGATCCATCCATATAGGCACCTCTCTATCCCGTCGCATGAAAAAGCGGCGGAGTGCTGCACACATTCAAGGAACAACAAGGAGCTCGGCGGGTATCTGGCGGCCCAATTTCACATACTCCAGCTTCAACCCCTCGAGGACGTCTTCCCATTGCACCCGCCGTCCCGCTTCCAGAGCCCGAACGGCGGCGGCTAACACCGCATTTCGAATGTGACCTCCATAGACATCAGCATGGGCAGCCAAAAGATTCATGTCCCCAGGTTGCAACTCGTGATCGGTGCCTAGATGAGATTTCCACAGCGCGCGCCTCTGCTCGGGACCAGGTGCGGGAAATTCCACCACCAGGTCGATGCGGCGGCTGAAGGAGGCGTCCATGCGGGCCCGACTGTTGCTCGTAAGGAGCACGATGCCTCGATAGTGTTCCAAGCGCTGCAAAAGGTAGTTGGTTTGGGCATTGGCGAAGCGATCGTTGGCATCCCGGACTTCCGTGCGTTTCCCGAAAAGGGAATCGGCTTCGTCGAAAAGAAGGATCACGTCGGCGTCTTCGGCGGCCGAGAGCAGCGTGGACAGGTTTTTTTCCGTCTCACCCACGTACTTGCTTGTCACCGCGGCCAGATCCACGCGATACAAGGCAAAGCCAAGTCGAGCGGCAAGCCACGATGCTGCCAAGGTTTTTCCTGTTCCCGACGGCCCCACAAAAAGGGCACGGACCCCTGGCCTGTAGGATGCTTGAACGGTCACCCCCAGATGCCGGGGCAGATCCTCTCGGTGCCGACAGCGGGCTTCCAGCATTTCCAGCGTTTTTCGGGTGGATGCCGGGAGAATGAGTGCGCTTTCAGGAACTTCCTCCGCTACAGGCTGGGCCAGGGTCTCCAATTTCCCCACCTCAAAGGCCGCGCGACGCACATCTTGGAATTCCACCTGAAGTCGACCGTTCACTCGGGCTTTGATGCGTGCCAAAAAGGCGAGGTTTTGAATGCGGTCCACCCCATGAAGATGACCGGTGCTCAGGGTTTGAGCCACACCGGGATCGCCCACCATACCTAGCCACAGCCGGCACCTTTCTTCAGGACTGGGAAGCGGCACCCGCCACTGGATAACGGTCCCATCAAGAGCTTCCACAGCTCCGTCGGGACCCGCCAGCGCCAGAACAGGCCCTGTGTAACCCAACACGCCGGGAAGATGGCTCACTTGGCCGGGAGATGTCTCCAGCACAAAGACCGGAACCAGACGATCTAAAGCGCAGTACAATCCCAAGCCCGCCAAAGGGGCTTCGGAGGATTGAACCAAAAGCGGACCCCGGTTCAACGCCTTACAGACCAGAAAAGCCGCCAATTGCGCTTCCCGGAAAGACGACGCACGAATGACGAGATGGGCTCCGTGGGTTTCGCTCAAGGCCGAGGCGTGCGCGTTGGCATCACGCCGCAAGGTTTCAGGCATGCGGTCCGTCTCCATAAGGCCGCCGAAAGAAGTCCCGGGCCAGGGTTGCAAAATTCCTCGAAGGGAAAGGACTAGAGGAAAAGGCACTGCCAGTTGCTGGTCGCAAAGCGGTGCGCTTTCGTTGCGTCGGTAGAGAAGTCCTGTCCTCACGGCTGTTCCCGTGGTCAGAAGACACCCTGGGGAAGCTTCCGCAGCCTCCCTGAGAAACGGCCCCAAGGTTTCGGCCATGAGACCCACCGTAGGACGCGGCGATCCCGTGTTGGGCTGGATATGGGTCACCACGGCTGCCATGAGGGAATCCTCCTCGATGCTTAGGCACAAAGCTGTCGTGAGGATTTCCATGGTGCTCAGGGAGAGGGCGCGGGCCAATCCCACAAGGCGGGCATCCTGGGCTGCCGGGCGAAGCAGCGACTCCTCAACCGCCTGATGCCAAAGATGAACCGATCCTATCTTCCGCCACACGGCATGCAGGAAAGCTCCTTCCGGCCTTGCCAAAGAGCGTTCCGTATCCCTGAAATAGAAAAACGACGCAGGCCAAATCGCCGCCACAGCCAAGGATAGCCTTATGGCTCCCTGAGCCTCATGGGACACCTGTTCCCACAACGGCATCCCTTTGGTCCCCACCGCTCTTCTCCCCCTCTTGCATCACGAGTCGGGTGTCATGGGCACGAGTGCACCAAAACACTTGGGTTTTTGGGGACTAGGCAAATCGGTCTCCGGTGGACCACGCCGAATTCCGCCTTCAGTCCCCGTAATGGAAGGTGATCACCCGAGAAAGCCACGGCACCCAACCCGGGGTCACATCCAAACCCAGCCGACGGATACGAACATCCGTCTGATCCAGCCGAAAAAAGACGTCCACATGGGTGGGCCCAACAACCATGCGGCCAGGCCGCCGGGCTAACCCCTGAAACGTCAGCCCCTCCCGACGCCAAAGGAAAAGCGAAGTGACGAGTCGCGCCGCTTTGAAAAGACCTAGGAGGATTCTGTCTTGCAAACCATCTTGTACAGGAGCCTGCACCCAGGGGGCTGAGCCGGTTGAATCGAACGTTTTTCCATGGCTCGTCGAAACGCCGAAGACAAGGCGTTCAGTACGATCCACCAGCAGACGCAGTCCTTGCCTCGGTTGCACAATCCGGAGACCTAAGCGCCTTTGCGTCTGAGGGCGCTCCGCCAAAAGACGCCGCCACGATGCGGGCGGTTCAAAAAGGGGAACGTGCTGAGTTCCTGGAGAGACGAGGAAGGCAGGCGTTTGTCCCCGAAATCGGCTTTGAAGATCAGAAAAGGCTGCGGAGGATAAAGTCGAGAAGTGATTGAAGGGCTTGTCAACGCTCTTTTTTTCGTCCAGAGGCCTGTCCCATGACAACACTCGGTGGTGGGGGTCGCCCTCGGGCAATGGCAACAGACGTCCCATGTACTCAAGAAACCGAACTCCCGCGACCATCGCCGCAAAACAGGGATGTCGACAGAAAAGCTCTTCAAAGGACAAAGATCGAAAGAGGCCAAGGAGAAAAAGAAAACCTGATACGAAACTCCATTGCGCATCCAGAAACAACGGGGCCGCGAACGGTTGAGCCCGGTCGGCGCGAGAATTGTCGGCCGCCAAAAGAGATGGCCCGCGAGGCAACGACCTCGGATTTCGCACCCGCTGAGGCATTATCCGGGATTCCCGTGCCGATCCCACCCTTTGGACCGTGGTGGCGCCGGCTGTCATATCGATCCGGGTCTTCGAGGAAAGCAGGGGCTTTTCTAGGGGCAGCGCGGTTTTTTTCGGAGCGTCTTCGAGTTCTTCGTCATTGAGGGATCGGGGACGCTTTGACGAATCCCCAATCACCCAGGTGCCTGGCACGCTTCGTTCCCCATGCCCGCTTTCCTGAACCATGGCCTCAGGCCCCATTTCCGCTTTGGTGTCCAAAGGCGGCGGGTCCGTCTTTCGAGGGTGAACACTTTTTCCTTGAGGGAGTGAACTTCCGGGGGTGTTTTGAGCCGAGCGCTGCTGAGGAGCTTTGCCCCCCTGAGGCACTGCACCAGAGCGGGGAGGGATGGTTTTTTCCAAAGTCCGCATGGATTCTGAGGTGAAACGCAGGTCGGCTTCATTGAGCTCTCTCCATTTTTCGCCGGCACCCCGGTGGCGAAAGGCCTCCGCCCCTTCACTCTTCAAGGATACGGCATCGGTGGTTTGATCTTCCGGTGCGCGGTTAACTTTGCTGATCGAACGTGGCAACGGAACCACCACCGACCCCGTGTCCCAAACTTCAAGTGGGTCCCAAGGCGGCATGGCGGAGAAGGCAAGCGGGTCATCGCACCCCACGGGGTTTTGAAAACGTTGCCGGGAAGTCTCAGGGAGTGATTGTGTCACCGCCGATGCACCGCAAGCACAATGCAGGGTGTTTTCCATTTGTATAGGCCCGTGAAGCCACAGGGCCACCGCCGCGAGCCAGAGCGTGCGAGGATCTTCGTCACCCCAGCGAGCGGCCCAGCGGACCAGAAGACGACCCCATCGGTCGTGAAGCCGCGAGACGACGGACCGAACTTGGCCGGTCCCCCACGGAGGGTTGCAAGTGGCCGTCTCCTTCGGCAGGCCGAAATGGGTGAGCAGTTCTTCACCGTCTGCCTTATGGAGGGTTTCCAGGAGCGAATCCAGTCGGCCCGCGTCCATGAGGGTTGTGACGAGCCGGGCAACCGCAGCACGGGAAGGTTGCAGGCGGGCGGCCGCTTTGACCACGAGCGGCAAGCCACTGGGGTATTCGAAATCGTCACACCAGCCGACTATGGCTCCTCTCCAGAACCATTCGTCGGCCCGATGGGAGACAACGAGCCGCAACGCCAACAGGGCCGGAGCTTCCAAGGTGTCCCGGAACCAGACGGCGGGCGCCAAAGCGGCACCTGAAGTCCATGCCGGCACCGCCTGGAGGGCAAGATTGGCGACCATGGAATCCACAAGCCTGGATCCGGAAAAAAAACTCATGGGGGCTGTGCCGAGGCGAAGGGAAATGGAGCGCACCACGATCAAGGCACTGGAATTCATGCCCGGAAAGGATGCGGTGCGGAGAGTGTTTTCCAGGCACTGGACCACATGGGATACGGGTGCACCCCGGCCCGCCCGAATCCGCAGTTTTCTTACTCGACACTCCATACCTTGCCTTCTGCCGAACCTAGAGCCTGCCTAGGTTCCCGCCCCCAAGATCTCCGAGCGCCCCATCAATCCGTTTCGGACAGCACTCAAGGCCGTCCTCGATTTTATGGTGCGCCGGATGTTCCATTATGTCGGCATCGGTTCGTGGCCCACAGCGATGGAGTGATCTAATGGGATCCCACGACCTTTTCGTTGTGGTTTTAGAGAAATCGGGCTTTGGCTCCTGTGGGAATGTGGTAGGTGGTTTTTTCGGCCCACGTGACCTTCACACGAGCTTCAGCCCCGCTGATGTCCTCCACCACGGCGCGCACGGCACTTCCACTGGCTTCTTCAATGGCAACCTGCATCCCAATGCGGACCAACCCTTTATCGATCACCAAATCCAGCCAGTCCCCCGCCCTGCCCGTCACCGGTGCGGGCACGTGGCCGGCGACGATCTGGTTCACTGGAGCATGGCTGGCCAAAAGCACGGCCACGCGAATCACATCATTCATGAAATCCACGGCTTCCTGAATGCCGGGGTCCACTTGGGCAAACAGCCAGTCAATCAGGCTCTGCAGATCCTTTCGAAGCTCTAGGGAGACCTCCCCCCAACGGAGAAGAATGGTGAAACGCCTCAGGTCTACGGGCTTGTCGAATTGGCTGATCCGCCGTGCCCATTCCAAGCGTATAGCCGGCGGTACCCGACCCACCCTGACATACAAGCACACGGCGACATCCTCCATTTCCTGGACCAGCCTGGAGGCTTGGCTTGTCGCCTGAAACCGGCCGATTTTCCCACTGAGAAAATCCTCCACAGACAAGATCTCCTGAGCCTTCTCTTTGAGCTCTTTCCAGGAGAGGCGCTGCAAGGTACCTAGATCCAACAGCGCTTTTTTGCCCCATCGGGCGTCATCGGCTTGGGCATGGGCCCCCATGATGCCCTCGATGGCGTTCTGAAGAAATGAGACACCGAGTCCGTCAACTCCCCCACCGCGCTTCCCGAGTTTTTCCTCATCGACAGCCATCGTCTGGGCGCGCTTTTGTGCCGTCCCCAAAACATCCAGTATGCGCCGAGGGTGGTCCAGCCGGTCCAGAAGCTTCTGCAGTGAGGGGAACCACGCCAGCGGCAAGGCTCGCAGGTGCCCGAACATCACTTCCAACTCCTCCGGAGCCTGGTGTTCTTCTTCCAGGCACGTGGGTATCGGAGGTCTCCACACCCCATACAGGGAGAGGCATGGCACGGCATGGGTGGTGATGGAACATCTTCTTGGGCGGGCATAGATAAGGAAGGGCACATGGTTTTCCAGAATCTCCCGCCGGCGTCTGTTGACGGCGTCCACTCTGGCTTTTTCCTCCTCGAGCAGCGATCGGGCCACCACGAGATCGTGCCGCCGTTCCGCCAGCTCGTCGTCCACTATCTTCAAGGCGTGGGCCCATCGGTCTGCAATGTCTTTCAGCTCTTTGAGACATTCCAAGCACTTGTCCCGAACGGATCGATAATCCAAGATTCGGGCTTCCATGCGGCGAAGGATCCCCACCGCGCTCTCCAATGCAGAGACGCCCGAAGCAAGGTACGCTGCTTCATCGAACACAGTGGGGTCAGGATCAAAGACGCCGGCCATGACCAGATAAGGCAAACCCGGATCCCTCAGATCGCATTCCCGATGATCCAATAAAATCCGGAGGGCTTGCCCCAACACACTCTGCTGCTCGGCGGAAAGCCCTTTGAGATGCACAAGCACGTATGCGCCCTGCTCATGGATGCACTTCCACTCTTGAAGCAGGTTCACTGCCTGCCGGTAATCTGCGGCAAACCGGGCGAAATCCTCCTTGGAAAAGATTGCGATACTTCCATCGGACAGAGGTCCACGCACATCCCCAGTTTCGATGGGGATCTTCAGAAGGCTTTCCAAGACGCTCGCCTTGGTCGCCACGGCGTAATTTTTGGCTTCTGGGGCCAAAGGATCGGTAATACGTTCCACCACCGTTGTGCTTCGAAAATCGAGAATCCTGCCCACGATGGGATTCTTCAGTTGAATGTCGGCGGCTGTCGCCGCCTCCACAGAAACAGGTTCCGCGGTAAGGTCCTGGATCGTCTTGGAGACTGTCCAGGTGGGGCTTGCCGAGACCCTCTCGGTGGGATTGTTCGATGGCTTCACCGCCGCACCCGTCGTCGTTTGCATCCCCTTGGCCTTTTCGAAAAAAGCTTTCAACTGAACCTCAGTGGCCCGGCTTGTTTCACCTCTGGCAATGTCCGCCAACACGGGGCTTGTGGCCAGCCTTGTGGCTTTTTCATCCCCCAGCAGAATCTGACGCACTCGATAGATGTCTGTCTGAACCTTGAGAAATCCTAGGTCCACCGCATCGTCGCTCCGCCGAATCTTGTCGTCCAACTCTTCGATGAACGTGCCAAGATCCTTGTAGTCAGAGTTTTCCTGCCTGCCGGTTTTGAGCAGCTCTAAGCACTGTTTTTCTTCCGTGGTGAGAGAATAGGCCGATAAGGTATGATCGACGAGCCGGACGAGAACTTCCAGGGTCTTTTTCTTGTATTCGTCTTGCTGTCCGTCACTCCACAGGGCCTGCTCTCCCGGCTGGGCGTCCAGGTCCGGATCCGGGTAGGTGGGAATGGCTGCCACGTCCATACTGCCCAGGACCACAGGCGCTTGGGATCTCAGATCCGTCCGCCGGCCCAACCACAGCCCGATCTCTTTTAAAAGGGCATCCACGGTCTGCTGAAGGGAGGGATCCGGTTCCTCGGTCTGCAGCAGTTGGGGCTCGTAGAGCTCTTGAGGCACGGGAAGATAGACCATGAGGGCATCCGCACCGAAGAGGTCTAGTGGTTTCAGGGATACGCTACCTTCCACGATCCACTCCACCTGCTCCAACGGCACCGGAGTCGCCTCCAGCCGGTAGTTTCCCGGGAAAAAGCCGATGCGTCGGTGTTCCAGGTCCAGCACCTCCATGGGCAATACCCCCACAGGGGGAAGATAACGGAACGAATCGGCGGCTCTTTCCATTGGCCGCCCTGAGGCCAGAATCTCCCGAAGATGTTCGTGGAATTGCTCTATGCGTGCCTGCCAGAGGAAGGGAGAGCCCCTTGAGGGGAAGATCGGCCGTTGGTGTCGGGGGACACCGCCACGGCGGACCACAGCGAAGCGGTCCGCAAAGACCACAGCGCCGTCCTCGGCAATCTGGACTAGAGCCACGGGAACCCCCACCTGTTCCCAAGGAAAGACAGGAGGTGATCCGTCGGAAGCGGCCTCATGAGTGAAGATCCGATACGCCAGCTCGTTTCTGAAGCGAACTTCAGACGCCGGCAGAGGAATCTCCGTCGTGGGCCAGGGCATCCACACCAGTCGGCATCCGTCGATCCATTGATAGTCCACAAAAGCTTCCTCGTCGGGATGCAGTTCGCAAGGGTCCATATCGTCTGGATCGGCTGGCATTCGGGCAAGGATCGGCTCCAGGATCAACACCCCCACCCCTCGTGGCGGCGGGGATTCCGAGTTATCCTTTCCCCAAGTGGGGATGTGGTCCAAGGCGACTCTCATGGGGCGCGGCACTACGACATCCTCTCCGTTTAAGCATAGGCCCCGACCCGGTGAGAGCGTCATGACCCAGTTCCCTTGCGATGTGGAAAGACGCTCCTTCGGTTCATCCCCTTCTTCCATCGTGTCAGCCCGAACCCCTTCACTGCGTGGCTCTGGCGGCGGTTCCACGTCCACTTGCAAACCGAAAACCACCCCCGCCGACCGCTCCAAACCAGCCAGGGCAAGATGTCGATCACGGTGGGCGGATTCCCTGTCTAACGCCGTCTTTGTCAAAGTCCGGCCGGCATAATGATGGAGACGCCGAGAACCTTCTGCGATTCGAATCGCCGGCACGGGTTCGATGAGAACAGCGCGTTCGTCCCTCTCCCAACCTCTGAGCGGAAAGATCCTCATGACGCTAGACTCCTCGAGGTCCCATGAACGAACTCGACCAGGGCGGCCGGTTTGACGCTCGGGTCTTTCACCAGCGCGTTTAGGTCTTCCAAAAACTTTTCCCGAGCTTCGGGCTTGATACGCCGCATGATCTCATCGATTTCGGGAACCACCTGCGCTTCGGCCAACTTCTTTCGGACCATTTCATTTTTCTTCATGGCTTCCGTGTCAGGGATCCCGTCCCCCGTGGTTTCCGGTTCCAGGATCTTTTGTTCGACCATTCGAATGCCTTCGCCGAGAGCCTCGGCGTCGTAGCGTTTCATGATCTCTCTCGCCGTGGAGGCATCCAGCCGTTTGGCCTTCTCCAATTCCCGGACGGCGGCTCTGAGCAATGTGTCCGATTCTTGGAATTTTCTGGAGGTGAGCATGGAAGCCATGATAAGGTCCGCCTCGGCACTGGCCCGAACCTTGAGGCGCGTGTACTTGTTGGCTAGGCCTTTCTCCTTGAGGTACGCCCGCATCTGTCTTTCGTCCCGGAATTCATCGGCCAGAACGGGAATCTTGGCTCCCACCACGTCTTCCCGCTGGTGAAGGTTTCGTCGGCGCACATACCACAGCGAGGGGTTTTGATTCAGGAGCCGCTGCCATCGGGACAGCCTGTTTTCCTGAACCGCCGCCTCAGAAAAAAGCGTTCGTGGCTCCATCCCCGACGTCAACGCCCTCACGTTCTTGACCCTTCGGGTGCCGGCGGCACGCAGCGCCGTTTCGCTGGTCCCGAGTTCTGCGGCCATCTGTCGGTAGATGCTCCTCGCCAATGGAAGCAGGACGAGAACCGAGGTCGCGGCCAGAATTTCTTCCGACGCACCCAAATCCAAGGGCGGAAGCTGGAGACTTTCCTCCACCAAGCAGGGCAGTTCATCGTCGGGAATGAGAGAGAGGTCCACCTGGACGGCGGGGGGAAAGTAGGTTTGGGTCAGGGCCTTGGGGTCGATACACGCCGCCGGAAGCTGACCCGCGGAAGGCAAGGAAAGGAAATAGTCCGAAGCGGCAAAGGCAGGCGGCAGCCCCGCCAAGCGTCGACTTTCCACAATTTCTCCGAACATCCTGCGGGTTTGCAGGAAATGTGAGATGCGAACCCATTGAGGGACCGTGCCCAATCCGAGAACATCAAGGGGGGAAGGCCCCATCTCCCGGCGCACCATGGGCGGGTCCACCCACTGGACGAACCCTCTGTCCAGCTCCACCATGGCCAGAGGAAGGGTGGAAGGAGGCGGTGTGTAACCAGCACCGCGAACGAAAAGTTCATGGGCGGCCGTTGCACGTCGCCACGAAGGCGGTGTGGCCACCTCCGTCGAGGTGTAGGGGAGAAGGGTTAATACGACGGCTTCCACAATGTCGCCATCTTCCACACGCTGGTCGTCTCCCAGCCGGGAAGGGTAGGCGCCTACAGGATTGGCCGTGAATTCCACGGGCCGGGCTGCGAGAACGAAGAGACCCGAAAGGGTTCGTAAGGGTGGAGCCGGCTCCTTGGACAAACCGAGCGTTCGGTTCAGCTGGTCCAGGAAAGGCAGATTTCCCAAGTCCACTTCCACGTCCCGAGGCAGAACGATGCGTTCACCGCCGAGAGCGATTCCAAAACCCTGTTCCACGTGAAGATGGCTCGCCTTGGAACCCGGCATCACCCACAGCCCACGCACGACCCCGTGCCCTGCGGCCTGAGCGAGATCCGCCTGCCGAACGAGAAAGTAGGTCTGCTCGCGCTGCAGGTCTTGAGCCGTGAGGAATCGGCCGTCAAACCACAAGGGCCGGCTGCGCCGGGTATCGGTCATCAACAGTCCCGACCGGGAAAGGCGGCTCAGGGTTTCTGCGTCCACCTGGACACGCCCCATCTTTGGGATCCATTCCGCCATGGCTTGTCACCTCATATAGCCGGCCAGCCAGGCCAGCTCGGCCGTAGAGAAAGAAAAGAGCCGAAGATCGTTGAAAACTTCCACGTCCCGGGTCATGTCCCGCGCCACGGGTGGCCCCGGTGTGGCCGGGAGGACGACACGGGCGAGAAAGAGTTCCGTGCCGTCCTGATCCGGTGTGTGTTCTGGAAGAGGAGACAGACGATCGCCTCCGTTTTCCCACTGGGTTTCTTCAAACCACGCCTCGCGAAGTTTGTAGTTTACGATGCGACGCCGCTGCTCCTCGGGATCCGTCAGTCCGCTGAGATCGGGAAACAGCCGACGAGGTCTCGGGGGGACAGACTCCTCTCGAAGAACCAGGCTTGCCCGGCTTCCGTCGCGGATCCGGGAAGGGGCCACCCCATCCAGTTTGTCCAAGTTTCCCGTAGCAAAGACCGGCCGCGTGCCGTGACGGCAGGGGACGTAAGTGACAAAAACATCCACCCAGATTCCTTCCGGGAGGCCGGCGGCGGCAAAGTGATGGGCTTTTGACAGGCGATCTCGTCCAACCGGGTCCTCCGCCTGCTGCTCGAACCATACACCCAGCCGCAAGCACAAGGGACGACGCACTTCAATGAGTCTTCCCAATCGGTCCAGGGCAAGCCCAGCCGTCACCACCAGCTGCTCTTCCCGGGCAGGGCGGGGCGGGGAGGTCCGCTCTTCCAAAGCGGGAAGCCATTGCACCTCCAGTCCGGCCACGGTGCCATGTCCGTGCAGGTACGCTGCCAGGCGGGCAAGCCGGCTCCTGTGATAGGTTTGCTCATCTTGAAAGTCTTCCACATCGAGGAGCATGCCCGTTTCGTAATGCAGACGGTCGGGAGGGACGGGATGGGTCAGCGGATCAGTGGAACGCTCCATGGCGAACCTCCTTAATCGTACCGTGGATCCAGGCTGGGTGTGTCCACAAGGGAAGAGTCGCGGCCAAGGCGGGAGGTGTCTTCACAGACGGCACTCAGGGGCGCTCGTCTTCCGGGTGCGGTGTCCACCCCCAGGAGCGACGCGATGCCTAACACCACATTTTCGGTCGCGGCCGCAATGCGCACATGCACATGGGCGGGCGCCTCCATGGCCGCCACGCGGCGAATCAGTGCCACCGTGTCCGGGTCGGTTTCCTCGTGGACCAGGATCGTCACGCGATGGGCAAAATCATCCAAAAAAGCGATCACCTCTGCTTCTTCGCCGTGCCCCTCCAAAACATCGGGGCGAAACAGGGCCAGGAATTCCCGTTGTTCTCGGGCTCCCAAAAAGAGGTTTCTCCCCACTCGACTGTTCCCTTCCGCGGAACCCCCTAGGGTCAGCGGATCCTGGGCCTCGTCGAGAGCGGCGCCCAGGATCGTGGAAAACGTGCGGCGAAGCCTGAAATCCTCCACCACTACCATACGCCTGTGCCGGATAGCCCCTTCCGTGGCGATGTCCAGGGCACGGGCCATGCCCGCCGGCGTACCATGTTCACGAAGAAGGAGCATGGCTTCTCGAAGGAGACGCCTTCTCGAGGCGATGGAAAAGGCCGGTTCCAGGCTGATTCCGATCCAGGACGCCAGCCAATCCAAAGTCTCCGGTGGTGTCGCGTTCGGGTCCGTAAGCCCATGGGCAGCCGCCACTTGGTCTTCCAAGGGTGTCAGCAGACCTTCAAAAAGGCACAGGTACCGTTCCAGAAAGTCGGCTCCACTGGCCACGCCGTCGGTCTCGGCGTCCAAGCTTCCAACCATTTCTTGGAATAATTCCGGAAGGTAGCGATCCCGGTACGAGAATCGGGGGGCATACACTCTGAGTGCCGCGACTTCTGGACTTGCCTGACCGGTTCCCCACAAGTCCATCTCCACCCAAAGGAATCGTCCTTCCACGCGCCTGACCCGCCCCGAAGGTTTCTGGATGAGCGCCGTGAAAAGTCCCGCCCGGTCTCTTTGGCTCGTGCAGTCGAGAAATCCCTTGTGAAAAGGGACTTCTGAAGCGCTCGGAACCCAGCAGCCCCGGGGAACGGCTCCGGAATGGGTCAAGTCTGCCTCTGGAGGCACGGTTCCAAAATAAACGGGAACATAGCGCTCCCGCGGAGGGGGATCCGGCGCGTTTGATGCGGCGAGCCGCAACCGGATCCCCGTACCCGGTGGAATCACCCCCTCCAGATACAGCCGATGCCAGACGGTCCGGGAATCACCGCTGTCCAAAACTCGCGCTGCACGCACCGAAGCGTGGGACGCCAAAAAGGCATGCGACAAGGGCTGAAGGGCCTTAGGCTGCACCTGGCCGTTGAGATCTGTCGCTAAGGACGTCCGCTTTTGCAGAAAATGAACTGGGCTTGCCGGACCGTTGCAGAACGGGCTTCCATCCCAGCCTGGAAGCGGATAAAGGGCTCCCACAGGAGACACCCCCTTCCCCTCGCCCGTAGGAAGGGAAAAAACCGGAGCATCCCGTGCGCCTTCCAAAAGGAAAGCCCACCGGTTCCCCTCCACCCACCCGATGGAAAAGGGAGCCGACAGGCCGCACACGCTGTCCGGCGGGGAAAAAGTGTGTTCATCCCAGATGAGGACTTGAGCGTCAGCGTCTTGGATCCAGAAGAGAAACGCGAAGCGGCCGATGGCCGACGGCGCCGCCGCGATCAGCTCCCACTGTGCAGGAACGGGAAGAACCACGGGATCGTGGATCTTGGGAGGTCGATCGTTTTCCTCACAAGGGCGCCCAACTCGCGGCGAAAATTCCCGTTGGATGTGTTCAGGAAACGGTACGCCGTTGACCCGCGCCACCATCTTGCGTTTGCGGTCGATAAGCCACGCCCCTTCTGAAGGGTGCGCCACAATACGATCGACCTGAAGTTCGGGATGGAAGAGTTTTACGGGGGGCCAACGGCGCAGCAGGTCCACCAGGAGCACATGATGTCGGCCGGATGATCCCTCCACCGCCATGTACAAGACCCCGTTCGGGCCGGCAGCCAGATCGAGGATTCTTTCGTCGGTATCCACCTGACAAATGTCCTCAGGCTGTGGAAAGGCTCCGGCAGCCGTCACATGTCTTCCCGTCGGGGAGATCATCGCCCAGGTGCCGAAGGCATCTAGGGTCGCTCGAGAGCGATCGGCTGCAGCTCTTGCCGTAACCTTGTTTTGAACGGACGGGGGCACAGCCCGGCGTGATACGAGCCTGACCACGCGCCGGGTTTCGTCCCATGCGGCGTTGTCATCCAAGATCCAGTCTCGAGCGTCCGCAGCCATCCAGAATTTCAAGCCGTTGCTGTCCATCAACACACCTCCGGCACCACGGGAATGGGAAACACCGGTGTGCCCGGCTCCAGGTGATCCCAAGGAGATCGGCTCATGCTCTCGGAGGCCCGATCTCCCTCCTGACAGACCACCTGAAGGAGTTCTGGAAGCTGCCAGGGCTCCAGGACAAAAACCACCGGCATGCCCTGGGTTGCGGGGCTAAGAAGCTTCCAGCCCTTCGCATCCAATGAAAAAAGGCGCACGCCCGTCACCTGGCGTACCCCGTTCACCCTGGCCGCGGCCACCTCCAGGTCCTTGTCCACTACGGTTCCGCCTAGCGGCCAGCCGGTGCCGTCAAAGCCCCCGGGCGGCAGGGGCCAGAACACATGGCGCAGGGTCTGCCGCACGTTCTGCAGGACCTGGTCCCGGCGATGCCCTTCCCGGATGCGCACGGCCACACTCACGGCCACGCCCTTGTATTCGGGGCCGATCACGTAGAGCTCCGTGCCTAGGGGACGCCGGCTATCCAGGTACCCATAAACGCGCTCCAAGCAGAGACGATCCGGTCTGGGGCATGGGGGCTGGATCTCTTCCTTATGGGGAAGCACAAGGACGCTCACCACCCCGGGAACATCAAAACGCCTTTGCTGCGGCTTGAATCGGGCCAGGACTTCAACACGGCCAAGGCGCACCGCCGGTGTCTCGGCAGCGAGCTGACGGTAATCTTCTTGGGTCACGGCCCGGTCTCTGTGGCGAAGAAAGGCCGGGATGCGCTTCTCCGCTTCTTCCAGGTTTTCGGGATCCTCGCCGCCTCCGGTCGCCAAGGGTTGACAGGCCTTGCATTTGGGATGGGACACGGCCGTGAGGGAACCAGCCGGAAGATTGCCGCGTCGGCCGCCCCCAAATCTCATGGTTTCCACACGAATCCGCATTCCCGCCAAAGGGACGCGCCCTCGCACGCCGTCTCCGAACCGAACTGTGCCGGCCTCCGAGTCCAATTCATAGCACCGGTCGTCACGTCCGGCGGTGGTCAGGTCAACCGTCCGCTGCCAGGTGACAAAACCCTGGTCGCCGTCCTCCACTTGAAGGGACAGGGACTCGGAATCCACGGAGGTCCCCGGAAGGCCGAACTCCTGATCGGCTGTCCCGTCGGAGACGCCGATCATCAGGTTTCGAAGTGTGCGTTTCTGATCAATCTCAACCGCATTGATTCCAACCCAGGTCACCGGCAGATGTTGCACGGGCTGCGTCGGTCGTAGGCGGAGCCACGCGATGAGGCGCGACGCCTTCTGGGGATCGTCCAATCGAGGAGGCCGGTTTCCCACACCCGCGAACAGGTCCTTTTCCAGGTCGTTTTCCGGTGCGCCCACATCATCCATGTCCGGCAGAAGAAGCCGAAGGACACCTTCTTGAAGCAGGCCGAGCGTGCCGTCGTGCACCACCTCCAAGGTGAGGTACTCGGGTTCCCCGGAAGGCATGGTCCGGCTCGATGTGATTTCCCACTCGTGGACCACAGCGCCCCTCGGCCCGAGGATCTCTTGGATCCCGGAGACGTGATGAGCAGGGCACCACCCGACGTTGAGCACCCGAGAATCCGCTGCCTGTCGGGCCAGGGACTGCCGAACCGCTCCAGGGTCCGCTCCCGAAGGGGAAAGAAGCGCCATCCATAAGCACCCATCCACGGTGGTCGCAATGTCCAACCCCGAGGGGTCCCCTTTTCGATCGACGAAAACGGGCGTAGTGATATAGGCGAGGACGGCCGGCGCATCCGCAGCCGCGCTAAGGCCGTAAACCGATTGCAGAGCCTCCACGACCTTGCCCAGCCGAACCGACTCATCCGCCGTAGGGACACGTTTGACGTAGGCTTCGCCTTCCAAAGGGCAGACCATGATCTCCCCGGCGGTTTCGAAAGGAACAGGCCCAGAGATTGGCGTGCCCACGGCAACGGGCACGATTTCCGGTTTTTTGGGGTTGGCCAAATCCAAGACGAGTAACCCATGGGCGGCTGTCGCAGGACGAACCGGAATGTGCAGCAATTTGAGAAAGGTCAGACGCTGCCGTTCCGGAATCCGGTTGACTCGATAAAGAAGCGTATCCACAAGCCACGCGAACAGCTCCAAAAGTGTCCGGCCCGGGTCTCCCGGGGCCGGGTGGGTCCACTCCGGCGTGTGTCCCGGAATCCGTGCAAGCAGCTCCTGGACCAAATCCTCGAAGGTCCTGTCATCCAGCGTTGGAACGGTCAACGGCATGGCTCAACTCTCCAAGGTCATGGTCAACGTCGCCCGGCCCGGGCCGCCGTTTCGTCGCATCCGATAGCGAATTTCCACTCGGATCTGATCCGGCCTGTCCACAACAGGCTCCACCAGCACTTGATCCACCTGAATCCTGGGTTCCCACCTGTCCAGTGCGTCCAAAACCACGTCGTGAATGCGGCGGCGCGTGGTCAGGGTATTGGGCTCATGAAGAAACCGCCCAAGGCCTGCCCCAAAGTCCGGCCTCATGAGCTGCTCCCCAGGCCTGGTCAACAAAATGATGCGGATACACTGGCGAACGCTTTCCTCCAGGGAAGGATAGCCGAGCTGCCCGTGCCCATCCGGAACAGGGAGCAGAGGCCAGCTGATCGGCGCAGGCGGCAGATGACCGCTTTTTCCTGCCATGTCCAACACTCCCTCCGAACTTTTCAAGGCGGGCCGGCTGACACGCTCACCGGTGTTCTCTCCTGGGATAGCGGGCCCTTTTTTGCCCGCCTCGAAAGCGGCAGAACGGCCCCCGTTCTGGGGGTTAGGGATACTCGGAGAATCTGCTAACTCTCCGAATCGGACTCGGATTCGAAGCCCGGAAAAGGAATGCAGATGCGCACAAAAGGGAGCCAGAAGAATACGATGTGCAAAAGGACGAGAAAAATCTGCAAAACGATGAAGGCGCACAGTGTGATGATCGGAATGTTGAAGCCACAGATCATGCCGAAATGGCCCGATCCTTCTTCGTGGGAACCCTCCAAAAGGTTCTTCATGTCCAGTTTTTCGAGAGTCTTTCGTAGCGACGGCGGCACCCGAAAAGCCACATTGGGTTTGAGGCGGGAAAGGGCCTGGCGGTCCAGGGTGGGGAGCGATACCTGCACGGGAGGTTGTCCGCTGCTTTCATACCACGGAACAATCTGGAACGGTTCCGACGAAAGACTCCATAACGTTCGGCAGGGACAGCCATTTGCCCCTCGAACGCGGAGAAAAGCTCGAAGCTCGTAGAGCCCATCGGTATCATCGAAACGCTCTCGACGGGGAGCCACTTCCCGCCATCGTGCCCTCATCGCCGTTTTTACGGCCGTTTCAATCGCTTGAGCTTGTTTCTTATTGGGAACGGGCCAAATGGAAGGAATCCAGCGAAGCCCCTTTTCGCCGCCGCTTGTCATTTCTTGGTAGGCCTTTTCCACCACGGTGCGCACCGTCAAGCCCGGGTATTCGGCAGGCATGGCAATGGTCTGAAGATCCATGAGAATACGTGTTCCTTCATGCGATCCCGTAAAAGCCCCCACATCCCGCTCCAGGAACCGCAAAAGAGCCAAGAACTCCTCCTTGGTTGTGCGCATCACATCTTCCCGACCATCCCCCGCCTGAAGCAGGCGTGGAATACGCTCCCGTACCACGGAATCATTGAAGGGTGGAGGAGCCGTGCCGGAAGCGGCTTCGTCGCTTGTCAGGGTCAGGATGCCGTAAAAAAACGTCTTTCCCTGGGCACGACAAACGTCGGGAGGGGCGGCAAACAGTGGGAGAAAAGATTCTTGGCGCTCTTCCAGCGGGTCCCGAGGGGGTGACAGGGAAAGCAACTTATGGTTACTTCCCAAAAGCCGCTGTTGTCGCACAAGAGGATCGGGGTCATAACTTGTCTCGTCCAGGACCGCCTCTTGGGGAAGATCCATCCAGCCCACCGGGAATTCTTTCTGGCGCAACCACCCTTGAACCCTGCCGTTTCTCAGGCGCCTCACGACGAATCCCGCCTTTTCCACCCGAGCGGGATCCAGACGGGGTTCCCCAGGCTGTGTGCAGGCGGCATGGACCAGCACCACGTGAAACACTCGGTGGACGGGTTGAAAAAGCCGCAACACGTTTTCCAAGGATCGAACACCAGCGGTTGCCCGGGTTAGTCCTTCCCTGGGATCTGTCTGCCGAAGGGTTTCAAGAAGCCTGGAAAGGCAATCGGCGTCTTGGTATTGGAGAATCAACGGCCGAAGATCCACGCCGGGTGTCGCCGTGATGGAAGGGCCCATGAGTCGGACAGAGTATTGGACGCCTACCATACGTTGCCCACTCCCGGAGTGTAAGTGGAAGCTACCACCGTCGTGGTGATGAGGGTATTGCATCGGACAACTCCGCTAAAGGTGGCCGTGGCGGCATCCACTTGAACCATGCCTGAACTGACGTGGACCTGGGAGGCCTCCACGCTCACGGTGGCAGGAGTTTGAATGGAGACGCCTGAAGGGTCCATCGTGATGGTGCTTCCGACAGCGCGACACACGATCTTTCCCCCCTCGGCGTCGGTCAGTTCCGCCTCGATGCCCGACGGTGTAGTGATCCTCACCGTGGGGCTTCCGGAAGCGGGTTCCTCGATGGCAATGCGGGTGCCTGCCTTGCCCACCAGGGTCCAGCGATCCACTGCCTCACCCCTTCCGCCCAGGGTTTCGGGTGCCGGAGCAGAGCCGTTCCAGAGGGACCCCACCACCACGGGAAAGCGCGGATCGCCGCCCACAAAGTTCACGACCACCTCGTCGCCCAAGTCCGGAAGCAAGAAGGCCCCCCGCCGAGATCCGGCACACGGCACGGCCACCCGAGCCCACACCGGCCCGTTCTGGTTGTCGAAGCCGTCAAAGGAGAGCAGCCGAACCTGAACGCGATGGCGTCCTTCGGGATCGTTCACCGACACCACCTGGGCCAAGTGGGACTGGAGCCAGACAGAAGGGCGCCAGCCCAAAGATCCGTCCATGGTCAACCTCCGAAATAGGCCCCTTCGGCCTCGAAATCCGTTTCGTAGCCGTTTTCCACATCGAAGCGGTGGCAGGTGCGCGTTATCGTGTACGTGTTTTCAAAGCGAGGACCTACTCCCACAAGCCGGACTCGACTCCCTACTCGCAGCTCGGGATGCCCCTGTGCGCACCCTTCTGCCACCACAAAACGCCGAGCTCGACCCATATGAACTGCCTGAACCAGAGCCCGAGCTTCCCTTTCATCGGCGGCAAGCAAAGCACCTGCGTGTTCTGTGCGAGGTCCGAATGTTTCTTCCAGGATCTCACGTCCGGTGCGACCCGACCCCGGGCCCGAAGGGATGGATTCGTCGCTTTCCACCCGAATCGGTGCGCCCTGAACAGCATCCCACCCATTGTGGGTGATGGCGGACACCTGGTGAGCCAGATCCGCCAACAAACGCACTCGCAGCAGCCGACTGTGCAACTCCAGCGTGATTTCCCTCTCTGGTGTGTCGCCCCACGCTGCCGCGTGGAGTTCCCCGCCGCAAACCCGAAACCACGCGTCGTAGCGCTGCAGAAGACGCCTCAGAAATCCCAGGTTCGTCTCATTGATCTGCACCTGGATTCCGATCGGATGATCCAAGCCGCTTACCCGGGCCTGAAGGCCCATGTCGGCGGCCAGCGTTTCCACCAAGGTCCCCAGAGTGGTGTCGGAATAAGTGCGGGTTCTCCTTTTCATTCGGGCCTTTTGCAGGGGATCTTCCGCAAGGACGATCAGTTCCGGGGGATGATCCGGCCCAAAGACCGCTTCCAAACCGCTCACCACGCCTTGAAAGATTTCTGTGGGCGCCGCTTCGTCTCCCATGGAAAGGCTCAATGCAGCTCCCAAACCCATGGGACTGTCCTGAGGGGTCTCAAACGCCCAGCCGATGCCTCGATCCGTGGAACGGGAGACATTGGCGAAGCGAAACTCTGCCCAAGCCAGACCGTCGCGTTGCTCATGAGCGGACACGGCAAGCAGCAACTCGTCAGCCAAGGTGCAGCGCCGCCCATCCACCCTGAGGGTCGGGCGGGCGGCGTACAAGGCGGTTCGGCTCACGGCCCGTTCCGTACTCATGGACTCATCTCATCCTGCACCTAATGAAATCTCCGGAGCTTCCCCGAAAATGTGGAAAATGGGTGTTCTTCAAGGGACCTCCTCCGTGCCATCGCGTGTTTGGTGCCAGATCCCCATCAAGATTCCCATACGGGCAGCACTCCGGAAGACCGGGAGGACGACGGGGATGCCGTCCGCGCGCAAAACCCTGCAGCCGTTCTCGGCCAGTTTCCTAATCTGCCGCAAGGCGCGCGGCGCGCTGTTGGACCACAGCCTGAAGGCGCCTGAAAGTACGTAGTTCGTCTTCCACAGTTGCCCCGGGACGCTCCCGGGTTTCCGACCGATCAGGGGTCCCGGGGGTCTCGGCCGCTTCCGCGATCACTTCATCAAAAACAATGGCCACCGTTTACTCCTCTTCAAATCGAATCCGATCCTTCAGGCTCGTGCCCGCTCCCACATCTGTTCGAAAGCCGGCCTCGACCGCAGCCCGAGCTCGCCCCCCCACGCCGAACCCCGCTCCACTTTCGACCTGGATACTTGCCAAGACGCCCCTTTGAAGACGCAGGCCGGCCGTCACGGCAATCGTTTCCACGCCAGGATGTCTCAAGCTGTCCACGTTATTCGACCGGGCCAGATCTCTGGCCGCCCGTGGATCCCCCGCCCGAGCGGCGCCCTGGGTGAGGCTTTCTTGCGGACCGAGGTTCATAAGGGTCGCCTGGGTGCGCTCCCGAAGGGCGTCTTGCGCTTCTTGGCTCACCTCACCCTCCTCAAAAACCCGCTCCTGCTGATGGATCGTGAGATTCACCGAGGACCGAAGCGGAATCCCCTCCGGGGAAAAAAAGTCCAACGTTTCTCTGTAGCTGGAGATGTAGCCCGTAAACTTTACCGTGCCCCACTCAAAGACCACCACGGCGGGAATCTTCCGGCTCCGATCCCGGGCTCGGCGGGCACCCCGGTTCAGGACCGGATCCATCATCCGGCCGATCCTCTGAGTGTCCTCTCGGACGTCGGTCCCCACCAAGGTGGTGTCAAAGACCAGGTCCACGGTCATCTGAGCCGTCGCGTCCGTCACATGCTGTGCAGCCTGACACCCCCGACCCTGCTGCACCCGGTTGGTCAATGACATCTGTAGGGATTCCGGGTTAAAGTGCACCTCAACGCGCCGGGATTCCTGGTCCTGTTGGGACAAGTTGCGACCGTCATCGTCGGTAAGGGGCGTGAGGAACGCCTTGGTGAGCTCGGGCATTGTCAACTCCTCTCCAGTTCCACCCCTTCATGAACGAAATGGAGCTCTTCGATGCCCACGTCCGAGGATCGAGCGTTCAAATCCGCGGTCCTGAATTTGACCGGCAAGGCTCGGTGCATCCGCCACCGTAGAGCGGCGTCATGAGAGTCCGGATCCGAGCCCGGTTCCAACATGCTCACCACAACGTCCAGCCGGTAGGCGTAACCTCCACAGGCCACCAGTTCAAACCATCGCCACAAGTCTTGGGTGGTGGTGACCCCGCGGCGAAGAACCACCGTGCCAAAGGAAACCCGTCCGGCGCGCTGCACCGGACCGTAGTTGCGTCCGCCTTCCTTGATGGCCTTGGGTTCCATGGAAGCTTCCAAGCCGGAGCATTCCGCAAATTGCCCACTGCACAACGGCACAGGTTCTCCTCCGCCGTCGGATTCCGAAGGACTGACGTAGAAATCCACGCGGAACCGGAAAATGGGGAGAGGATGGGTGGAATGCGGTGACATCATCAATGCTTCCCTAGTCCATGCGGACGGTTCCGTTGGGTTCTATAGCCAGAACCACCTGCAGGGTCTCCACGGGTATCGCCGGCCGCACCTGAATGTGGGCCACGAGGCGTCCCGAGTCCGCATCCTGCCCTGTCATGGTGTGCAGCCCGCACATGACGTGAAAGGCATCCTGGCGACGCGCGCCTTCCAGACCTCCGGCGAGATAGATCGATTCCAGCAGGTTCGCGAGCACTCGCCGAAGCTGGTTCCAGGTTCGCGGCGACGAATTCTCAAACACCATAGTCTCGCCCAGCCTGCGGGCGGCCTTGAAGATGAACCCCAGAAGGCGACTTACCGGACCCGGTCCATGGGAAGGTTCCAGGCTGGTGGTCCGGTCCGATGCGAGAACAACGCCATTCGGCGTGCTGTGAAATAGGCAGAGGCGCCGTTCCATGGTGTGAGCCTGGTCGGGAGCTTTTTGCCGCTCCGCCAAGGAAAGGACGGGGACGATCCCTGAAACACCCACGGGGTAACGGCCGGCGG
This sequence comes from Desulfosoma profundi, assembly GCF_055387865.1. Classification (NCBI taxonomy): domain Bacteria; kingdom Pseudomonadati; phylum Thermodesulfobacteriota; class Syntrophobacteria; order Syntrophobacterales; family Syntrophobacteraceae; genus Desulfosoma; species Desulfosoma profundi. The sequence continues at coordinate 1,322,357 of NZ_AP042420.1, forward strand.
CGCTGCGAAATGTCCCTCGTGTCAGGGCGTTGGCGGCGAGCAGTCCCAAAAGCGGGCCGTCGGGAGAAAGCAAGGCACCAGCTTCCGATGGGTCCACCAGCCACGGAAAGACGCACTGAAAAAAAGCGCTGGCGCACCCGCCCTCCTCCGGCCGGACACCGAACACGTCCTGCAGCGCCACGGCCCACCATGAAGAGTCCAGCTCTGGCATCGGCAAAGGTAGAGCGGCCACGAGAACCCATTCCCTCGCGTTTTGTTGCATCCACAGAAGGATTGTCTGAACCGCCTGCTTCCAAACCCGAAGGCCGATACCGTCACATCGAGGAGCTCTGGAAATCACCACTCGGCAGGGGCTGGCGGGGAGCTCTTCCCCGAAGCACTCTACGAAGCTTTCCGGGTCCTTCCTGGACGGCATCGCCACGGGCACTGGATCGGGCAAGGACGCCACAAGATAGGGAAGATCTGGGTAGGCCACCAAGGCCACATCCCCAAGGGCCGTGCCGTGATGAATGGCATGCCAGGTGTCGGGGTCGGCTTCCGGAAAATCTAAGGGCGGAAAGTTTAGGACGGCGAGCTCGTCCCGCGTGGTCACAGATCCCAGTAACCCTTCCACGCCATAGAGCACCCGTTCCAAAGCCTGTACCCGTTGCCGCGTATCCGCCGTTTCTCCAATGGGATCCCCCATGGAAACCACATATGCCTTTCGGCCTCCCTGGGCGAAGAAAGACTGGACTGCACGTCCTAGGGGGTAAATTTCCGGCGGTCCGCCGTCCGCGTCCCAGGGCCAGGCAAAATACCGTCCGTAAGTCTCCCAGGAATCCACCGGAACGGGCACATCTCTCAGCGAAATCACACCAGGAGTCGATTCCACCCGCTCGTGCCAGCCTCGTTCCCGAAACCACCGGTCCAAGGGTTCCGGCAGAATATCCCGAGGCCGAACCGGTGCCAGCCCTACAAAAAACACCACATCCATGCGGTGAGGGTCGGCCGAAAGATCCGGCGTTTTTTCTCCAAACCAGATAGCCGCCATGGCGTTCGTCTCAATCCAGTTCCAGATATTCCGCCGAAAGCACCAGTTCCTCCATGGCGACATCGCCTCCTCCCTTGGCCGCGAGAGTCGGGCCGGTCCACTTGAGCGGAATCACACCTCGAAAGTTCCATCTCTGGACCTCGTTGTGGCTCTCATCCAAAAGGACAACGGACATGTTGCGCTGCGCCGCCACTCCTTCTCGTCGCACCTGTTGAACCCAGTCCCAGAACTCCCGGGAATCGATGATCCCGCGTTTCAAGGTCACATCGCCCACTTTGTAGATGCCGGGAATCTTGCGCACGTGATTCATGGGGTAGTTCCCTTCCCGGTATTCCGACACGGTGATTTCCGTGTTCAGTCCCGACACGTCGGAAAAGCCACCTACGGAAAGGCCATCTATTTCCACGACAAAGTTAAAGGCACCGTAGGGCACCGTCCTGTCAGCAGCCATCGTCCCCCTCCCCTGTCTGTGATGTTTTGTCCGTGACGGCTTGGGCGGCTCCCATGGCTACTGCCTTGCGTCGGCCGTCTTTTGCCCGATTCGAAAGATGACGAATTCGGCCGGCTTTAAAACGGCCACTCCCACCAGGCAGATGAGGCGTCCATTGTCCAAGTCGTCCTGGGTCATGGTCGACCGGTCGCAGCGGACGAAATAGGCGTCCTCCGGCCGGGATCCCAACAGCGCGCCGCTGACCCACTGGTTGTAAAGAAAGGCGGACACGGTAGCCCGCACATTGCTCCATAAGCGTTCGCCGTTAGGCTCAAAAACCACCCACTGGGTAGAACGGTCGATGGAATGTTCCAAAAAAATGAAATAACGGCGCACATTCACATACTTCCACTCGGGATCGGATGAAGTGGTGCGGGCGCCCCAAATGCGATAGCCCCTCCCGGGGAAGAAACGGAGGCAATTGATGCCGAGGGGATTCAAGACCTGCTGCTGAGCCTGGTTGATGTCCCGTTCCATGCGGACCGCACCTCGGAGCACTTCGTTGGCGGGGGCTTTCCACACACCACGCCGGACGTCGCTTCGTGCATAGATGCCCGTCACAAAGCCACTGGGCGGCAGAGCGATCTCCTGGGGAATGCGATCGTTGCCCGGACGTGCGAGAGGATTGGACACCATCACCCAAGGGTAATAATAGGCGCCGTAGGCGGAATCGATGGTGCCCCGAATTTCCCGCACCTCTTGGAAGTCTGCCCCCGGAGGACTGTCCAGCACGGCGATCCGATACTTCATGTTCTCCGCATGGGTGATCAAGGCCTGTTGGATTCCGGCGTAGCGGGACAGAGCCGAATAACCAGGGGCAGCCAGGATGGACACGTCTTCCACGTCTTCCAGGAGCCTGATGGCATCTGAGTACGCTACCGCTCCTTCCACGGTGCTGTTTTCTGAAAGCTCCGCACCGTCGTTGCCTCCGGTGAGCGCGATGGTCCGACTGGAAGAGGAACCCAGAAGGCCGTCCCGCAGGTCAAAAGGATGAACGGATCCTTGAACGTCCACGGCATAAGGATTCTGAAGGGCTTCAGAACGCCGCGTGGGTGAGAAGGCGAAAACGGAACCCAGCCAGCGCGGATGCAGCGGCGAAAAGCCCACATCTTCGTAAAGGCGCACGTTGTTATCCGCATCCCTCGTTTCCAGGTTCATGAGAACCAAGACGGAGCCGGTGGGAAGGGGCGTGGCCGTGTTAAGGGCGGTGGCCCGGTCGGCCGCGCCCATCCAACCGTCGGGCTGATGGCTTGCCTTGACGTAATAAAGGGTGCCCAAGGCGGCTCGGCCTCGGGCCTCATCGGCGGGAAATCCCAGGTTGATCCTTGCGGAGGTGTCCGCTGCCTGCAACCGCGCGCTCTCACCGGTGTGGGTAGTGCTGAGCACCAAACGACCGGTGGCGGGATCTACGGTGGCGCGGACCGGAATGCCCGCCGCTTGAAGGAGCCCGTCGATTTCTTCCGGGGTGACGTTATCGAGATTGGCCACGTTTCCCGTGCCGAATGCCGATCGATCGCTGGAAAAGCCCACGGCCGGCAGAGCTGCCACGCTCACGGCAGCTGCCGTACCCCGAGCATCCGTTCCCAGCACCAGCCGGTCGGTTCCTTGGACTCGGGCGTACCCCCTTCGAAGACGTGTATTCACATGCGCCGCGAGATCAGAAAGAGTCACGGTCCCTTCCGGAACGGGGATCCGCTGGGCCATGCCCCCGATGGTCACCTGAAGAACCGTGTCCGCCGGGATGGTCAGGGGATCAGAAACGGGATCGGCTTGGACCTCCGCGGGGCGACCTTCAAAGGTGATGCCAGCGGTTCCTGACGAGGTGGTCAGGCTGAGTGCATCCCCGTCCTCCAATCGAAATGGCGGCATTCCGCCCAAAAGGACGGCCGCCTGAGGTTGGGTGCTTCGCAGGCGCAGAAGAGATCCCAGGGGAGCTTTGGCGAGGGTCGCCAAAGTCACAGGAATGGTCTTTTCCGTCACCGTAATCCGGCCATTTAAGCCGGAACCAGGCATGCGGGCCGTGAACCGAACCTGCGTTCCGCCCGCACTCACCACCGCATCGGATTGGGCCACACCACCAGAAGCCACCGTGCCGCCCCCATCGGTTCGGGGAACAAAAGTTCGGGCGATGTAAAGGCGGACTCCCCCATTGTCGAAAAAGAGGCGCACTGCATGGGCCATGAAGTTCGTCACAGGAGGATCCGTGTCCGTAGAGGCCGTAAAGGATAGATTTTCCAAGCCTCCGTAAATACGCTCAAACTCCCCGAAGCTGGTCACCAACACGGGGGATTCCATCAGGGGGCCCTTTCGGGTCGGACCGACAAAGGCCGTGGTGCTCGTCCCGACCCCTTCGATGGATTTGGGACGAAAGCTCACTTCTTCCACGTACACGCCAGGGGCAAGGTATTCCGGCATAGTTCCGCCTCCTGATTTGGTGGTGAGGTTACGCTATGGTCAGCGTTCTTCGTATCCTCTCCGTCCGGCCCGCCTTGAGAAAGAGGGGTTCGTCACTGCGAACCAAAACCGCTCGCTCCTCCTCCAGGTGGTCGGGATCGGGCGGCTTCTCTTCCAAAGGCTTCCACACCACCTGGATTCGGGCAGGGAGATCGTAAACCACCACGGGCTCCTCTTCGTCCTCGTGTGCGCCTTCCGCGGATCGAGCCAGGGGGACGCCGGGAATGAAAATCACCCCCTCGCCGCGTGAATCGGTGAGTCCGCTGCCGAGCACGGAGGTGCCTGAGGCGTCGGTAATACGGACAAATGCTTCGGAAAGAGGTTCAATGGCTCCATGAAGGGATCGGGCCAGCGAGACTCTCACCTGGCTCCACAAGGGATGAGAAGCAGAAGCGATCGGTGAAGGAAAAAGCGCTACGGAAACGGCCTGAAAGAGCGAATCGGAGGACTCGTGACGTGTCGGGTCGGGATCCCTGGGCAGCCGAAAGGAAAACGAGCGGGAAAGATAGCGTCCCGTAAGGTCTTCCACCGTCCCGACAAAGGAAAGTGAGTCCTCGGAAGAAAGATGAGGAACAGAACGAAAGCCCCGCGTGTAGGACTCCAGGCCCGGAGCCTGGGACAGGATGAGGTGTCCAGAGCGATTCCAGAACAGGTTCACGCCGGGGATGCGAACCCGCAACTGATTGGAGACGAGCTCCCGGGTGGTCCGGTCTTCGAACCGCATACCGCCGAGAATCCTCCGAGTCCGCCATTCCACGGAGCGCGCCGTTTCCAGAAGGCGGGGATCAACGCTAGACCCCGGCATGGTGCGCCTCCTTCCCCGTGAAACCCGATGCAGTGGCCACCACGGGACGGCCCTCCTCATGGGCTGGCATCTCAATGGGCACGGGCCGAACCACATACGCCAAAGAGAGTCTGTACGAAGGAGACAAGGCGTCCCAAATGCGCATCATGTCTTCCGAAGAGAGGTCTTCAGGAGCCACCTGCAGCTGGTCCCCGACGTTCCAGCCCGCCTCGGGAGACAAAATGGATGTGTCCAGCATGGGATAGTTTTCCAAGGTCTGAACGACCCAAGCCGCCAAGATGTGCTCGGTAAGCGGGCTGTCCGCCCAGAAGGTCACCAGATAGTGAAGGTCCAGAAGAATCGGTGAGCGTCCCCGGTCCAATGGTGTGATGTTGTGAAGGTTTCGGCGGTGTTCATTCCTGGTGATGCGATAAAGATAAAAGCCCACGGTGGTTTCCACGTCCCCCTCTTGGAGCCTGGCCAGTTCGTTACTGGAAAAGACATGGAAGCGGCACGCGTGCGGTTCGCGAACCTCACGAGGCAGAGCTCGAAAAGCCCTATCCAAAAAGGTGGCGATGGAAGCCCCCACCGAATGGATGGCGGAGATGTTGGCCACCGAATCCCCCGACGCTGAACCACCGGAACCCGCGTCTCATGAGCGAAAGCCGATACGCTGCCCATAGCTTGCGGACGTGCTGTGTCTTTAATCCGACCGAATCACCGTGGGCTCACCACTGGCTCACGCGAAAATGTTTTTTCAGGCAGGGGATCACCGCAGCGTTTCCCACCACGGGGACTCTACAGGGGTATGCTGTTTTTTCTCCGTGACCACAATGGCTATGATGTCGCGGACCGTATCGGCTGCGTGAGGTCGTTGTCCCTTGGCCCATCGCTTGGCGCCGGAAAGGTCTTCCACCTCGTCGAAGATAAAAGAGGCCTCTCAAAATTCATAATTTTCGCACTTCTTCGGTTGGCCTGAGCTCCCGGATGTTTATCAACTAGTGTGTTCTTTGGCCTTGTCTTTGTAAACGGCGGCGACCTCTTGGAAAGACTCCGGGTCGTGTAAACTGTAGTTGCTCTAATCGTCCGGCTTGCCGCCTTGGCCGGCTCGCAAGATTTCTGGCTCCCCCCTTCATCCGCTGTGGCCTCCGAATAGAGCGCCGCATCCAATGCAGAAACACGTCCGGCAAAAACCAACCGAGTCCGGACAAAGAAAGAAAGCATTTTCTTCATCTTACCTTCCTATCGTTTCAGTGCTCATGGACCGCAGCCCGCAGCGCTCGTTCAAGGATAGATCCGCCTTCCGACCGTTGATGGCGGAACACATGTTGAATCCTCTGAGGTTTTTCACAGACGTTCGTTTGTTTTGGCTTTCCAGCATCTTCGGTGCTGGCAGAGGTCCCTAGCCTAGGAAAACGAGGGTTTCCACCGCGCTCCATGCCGACGGCGCTTTTGAGCAGTCATGCAGGCGCTCCGCCCATCAGAAAGACTCGGGAGTCCCGGGCGGCATTCTCGAGCCATCGCGCGGATTCCGGCCGCTTTCTTCAAGGATTTGGGAAACCATGCGGGCGGCTCTCAACACGTCGAGATGGACCCGCTCCAGAGTATCCAAAGCCTTTTGCAGGGTGGCCAGGGCCTGGCGGAATGGCCTGTCGTCCGGCGGGGGCGGAGGCGAGGAGGGCTTGCGGGAGGAACGGCCGGCGGGCAGAATGCTTTCATAAAAGCGTCGGGTCTTTTCGGAAGGGGAAATGCCCAATTCGTCCTCAAGGTTCTTGCGGCATTTTTCATACTGGCGCAGCGCCATGAACATTTGGCCCGCCTCGCGGTAGAGCTGCATCACCGTAAGGTGGACGTCCTCGCGAAATGGTTCTTCCTTGAGGATTCTCAAGCCGAATTCGATACCTTGCGCCACATTGCCAAGGTGATGGTGAGCGTGCATCAGGGCACCGAGGACATCGATATGCAGACAGTGCAGGCGCTCCCGCTCCTCCAGGATCCAGTTTTCATAGAAGCCTGGGAGCAGTTCGCCCTTGTACAGCGTCAACGCTTTTTCCACTTCGCCGACTTCGCAAGCTGATGGTCCATGGGCATCCCATCGAAAAACCCCTCTTGTCTTTTCCTCAAATATCGCCACATCCAGTCTCAATGGGGCCTCGGGGTTGATTCCCACATCACCATTGGCGAGGGTAACCAGGAATCTGCCTTTGGCCGTGGGATAAGGCTCCAGGACTCTTCGAAGACGCCATAAGGCTGTGTTGAGGCATGCTCGGGCCTTTTCGTCGTCCGTCTCACCCCAGAGCGTTCCGGCGAGGATTTCACGGGGATGGGATTGGCGTCGGTGCAAAAGCAAATAAGCCAGAAGGTGTTGTGCGGTTCTGGTAAAGTGCAGCGACTGCGGTGGAAAATCGCGCTGCACGTGAAAGCCGCCGAAAAATCGCACCGACAAATGCTCCATGTGGACTCCTTGCCGGAAAAATCCCTTAAAGGTAAGGAACGGCCAATCCACATATGGCGGGTCTGGCTTTTGGAAAGGTAAAAAAGCCAAAAATTTTTAACGATTAAAACCCTAACTGTTGATAAAAGCAAGGATCTTTTGTTCCAGAGCGTGACTTCGTCATCCGTGCGTGCGGCAAAAGGCAGGCGACTCCTGTTGTCGGAGTCGCCGTCACCGGTGAGGATTCAGGGCTTTGAGCAGATCAGGATCCTGACTCTCGTTGGCAAGCATTCCGGCCACTATTTCGCCGGTGACCGGCCCGAGAAATATGCCCTTGGTGGCATGTCCCGTGGCCACGACGACGTTGGTCGGGCGCCTCAGCCGGCCGACGAAAGGCAGGCCGTCCGGCGTGCAGGGGCGAAAGCCGCGCCAGATTTCTTTCACCCGAAGAGGCCCGATTCCCGGCAAAGTTCTCAAAAGGTCGCGTTCCATGGCGTCGATGCGTCGAGCCGAAAGCCGATCGTCCAAGCCGGATAATTCCAAAACCCCCGCAAGCCGCAGAGCGTCGGCAAATGGGGTGACGGCCACGCGAGCTTCTTCCAGAAGCATTGGCAGGGAGGACATGCGGGGAGGCTTTTCGTACGTGATGCTGAATCCCTTGGCGGCTTCCACGGGCAGCTGGTGGCCGAACATGCCGGCCAGGCGTCCCGTCCAGGCTCCTGCCGCCAGCACAAACTGGTCGGCTTTTACCGGGCCTCTGGTGGTCCTGAGTTCCTTGACCGTCGAGTTGGCAAAGATCGCCCCGTAAACCTCGGTCTCTTCCATAATGCGTCCCGCGGCCTGACGGACCGTGTCCGCAAGCCAGGCCACGAAAGCCGCCGGATTCAAGCGACCGTCAGGCTCCTGCAGCACGCCGCCGATAATGGACGGCCCCACGGCAGGAACTCTTTCCCGAACCTCTCGGGCGTCCAGCACATGGGCGGGGCGTCCCACTCGGGACAATTCTTCGGCCTCCTTGGCTGCCGCCCTCAACGCCCCTTGAGTCTCATAGAGGCACAAGAGCCCGTCCCGAGCGTATTCATACGCCGCACCGGCCTGCCGAGCCAATTCGTCGTGGAGCTCCAGGCTGCGGTCCGCCAGCCTCCTATAAACACCCACGGCGTACCTCACGTGATCGGCCGTGCTGTGACGCACAAAACGGCCGAGCCATACCAGGCGCTCGGGATTCGGAGAAAGGCTGATGGAAAAGGACCCCGTGGGGTTCAAAAGGTGACGCAAGCCTTCCTTGACGTTTCCCGGCGAACACAGAGGCTGAAGATGGCTCGGAACGATGAGGCCCGCGTTGCCGTAAGAGCTCCCCGCCGGCACGCGCCCTTTTTCCAGCACGGTCACCCTGGCCCCTTTTTTGATAAGATAATAGGCGGTCGTGAGGCCCATCACGCCGCCGCCGATAACCACAACATCCGGTTTCTGTGTTCCCATTTCCGTATCCTTGTCCATCCCTGAGGAAGGCGCCTGGGTCACCCGATTCACCCATCCCATACTGCCAGTTTGATGAAACGTTGTCGATCTTATCCTGATCCGCCGTGAGAATGACCCCACGTCATCGAAAAAATCCGGCACAAGCCCGGAGACCCCAAGCGTCCCTCTGTAAACTCGGCGTCTTGGTGCGGAAAAAAGGGAAAGGTATTCCAGACACTGGATCTTTTCCATAGGCTTTTGTTTGCCGTGGAGTCCATTGTGGTGTACGTGACGGGTGAAGGAGGGAAAAAGCCAATGCATGTGGGAGTTCTAAAGGAAATCAAGCCTCAGGAGTACCGCGTTGCGGTGGTGCCGGCAAATGTTTCGGAACTGGTGCAAGTCGGGCATCAGGTCACGGTGCAAAGCGGTGCGGGCGTCGGTGCCGGGTTCAGTGACGAGAATTACCGAAAAGCGGGTGCCCGCGTGGTGACCACCGCCGTGGAAGTGAGCGAAGCTGCGGACCTCCTGGTCAAGGTCAAGGAGCCGGTGGAGGAGGAGTTTGGGGTCTTTCGCTCCGGCCAGATCCTCTTTTGCTACCTCCACAGCGAGACGCGGCCCAAACTGGTGGATATGCTTCTTCAAAAGCATCTGACGGCCATTGCCTTCGAAAACGTGCGGGAATCGGACGGGTCTTTTCCGTTGCTTCGCCCCATGAGCATCATCGCAGGCCAGCAGGCGGTCCTCCAGGGCATGCGCTTTCTTTGGAATCACTATGGGGGCGTGGGCAAGAGCCTGGTGGCTTATCCCGGGCTGGACACACCCGTGGTGGTGGTGCTGGGGGCAGGGGAATCGGGACGCCAGGCGGCTCAAGTGGCCGCGGCCCTGGGATGCCGAGTGCACGTCTTTGAGATCAACCAACGGACCATCCGCGCTTTTGCGGAAAACGCCCCGAAAAACATCCATATTCACAACACAAATGTCGTGGATCCGGCCCATTACGTGACAGCGGCGGATATGGTCATCAATACGGCCACGGTGCCTGCCCACAGCGAACGCCATCTCATCGACAGGAACTTGGTGCGACGCATGAAAAAGGGTAGCGTCATTGTGGATGTGACGGCGAACCTTCGAGGAGCGGTAGAGACCATCGATCGCTATACCACACACACCGATCCGGTTTGGGACGTGGATGGGGTGATTCATTACGCGGTCACCAACATTCCGGGAACGGTGGCTCAAACGGCGTCCCAAGCTCTGGCTCTGGAGGTTTTTCCGTACTTGAGGGCCCTTGCGGATCATGGTATCCCTGAAGCGTTCCGGCGCTACCCGCCCTTGTTGGAGGGCGTCACAGCCATGAACGGGGTGCTGACCTGGCACGAGGCGGCTGAGTTCCAACAGCGGCCTTGGATGCCTCCCCAAGAGGCCATAAAGCATATGTGAGCTCGGGCGCTTCAAGTTCTTTTCCAGTCCGCAGATGCGCTCGGCTGCCAAGCTTTAATGATCCTGCCGAAGAATGTCGGCGTTTCATTGCCGGCGAGATCCCAACCTAACCTTAACGAGGAGGCGATCATGAAAGAATGGGGAACACGGCTCTGGATGTTGGGCATGGTGGCGGCGTTTCTCTGTGGGCTCAGCGCCCCCGCGGCGGGCGACACACTTCAGGAAATCATTCAGCGCGGCGAGCTTCGCGTGGCCGTCCAAACCCAAGGACCTCCCTTCAGCTTCGTCGATAAAAACGGCGTGCGCACCGGGAGTTCCGTGGAATTCTGCAAGCTCATGGCTCAGGAGATGGGAGTCAAGGTCACCTTCCTGGACTATGACTGGGACGGCCTCATTCCCGCCCTGCTTTCCAAAAAGGCCGATCTCCTGGCCGCCGATATGACGGCCAACCTGAAACGAGCCCTGAAGGTGTCCTTCACCGATCCTTTCTACTACACGGGGGCGGTCGTCTTTGCCAAAAAAGGCAGCACCTTCAAAACCATTGAAGATTGCAACAAGGAAAACGTGACCATCGCCGTCCTTCTGGGAAGCACCGGGGAAGGGGAAGCCAAACGCTTCTTTCCCAAAGCTCAGATCAAATCCTATAAGGGCGGCGGTCCGTTGCTGATCAACGCCGTGCTGGCGGGGCATGCGGACATCGGCGTGAACGACGAAACCGCTGTGGTAGGCCAGATGCAGGAATTCCCTCCCGGCAGTATCGAGATCCTTCCCATACGGCTGTCCAAAGAACCTTTGGCCTTCGCCGTGCGGCCGGAAGACACGCACCTGTTGCAGTGGATCAACCTTTTCTTTCACTGGGTCCGCGAAGACGGCCGGTATGACCAAAACATCAATTACTGGGTAAAATCGTTGGATTGGAAGAAGGATCACTGAGACCGGCATGCTGGAAGCCTTCAACTTTCGAGTGCTCCTCGATTACATGCCGCTCTTCCTCAAGGGACTATGGGCCACGGTGTGGCTCTCGGCGCTGTCCCTCCTGGGCGCCCTCATGGTGGGCACCTTGGCCTGCGGCGCTCGATTGTCACGCCTGCGCTTTCTTTCGGTCTTGTCGGGGGCCTATATCGAAACCATTCGTTCTACACCCCTCCTGGCACAACTCTATTTCTTCTACTTCGGGCTGCCGAGCCTCGGGGTTCGGCTTCCCGAATACCAAACGGGCATTGTGGCTTTATCGCTGAACAGCGGAGCGTATATGGCTGAAATCATTAGAGCTGGAGTGCTTTCCGTGTCCTGGGGACAAATCGAAGCGGGGATGGCCTCCGGCCTGACCTATCTTCAGCGGATGCGCTCCATCGTGCTCCCCCAGGCCTTAGGCATGACCATCCCGCCGCTTCTGGGTCAGGCCATCGTGCTTGTCAAGGACAGCGCTCTGTTGTCCCTCATCTCCGTCTTCGAACTCACCAGAGCCGGTCAGATTATCACTTCAGAGCGGTTCATGCCCGCCGAGGGCTTTTTCACGACAGCCTTCTTCTACTTGCTGATTTACTATGGACTTAAAGCGTTTTCCACCTGGTGGCAAAAGAGGCTCATCTATGTTCAACCGGCATAGGAGCGGACATTTCCAACCGTGTGGCTTTATTACCTAAAGCAACTCATTGAGACCTTCCCTTTTTTCTTGAAGGGTTTGTGGATGACCGTGGCCGTCTCTGGCCTGAGCCTTGTTATGGGCACACTTATCGGATTTGGAGCGGGCATCGTTCGTGCTTCCCGGGTGCCGGTGCTCGCGAGACTTCTCTTTACGTATGTGGATTTCATGCGGGGCACCCCGTTCCTGGTCCAGGTCTTCATCATCTTTTTCATCCTGCCCGAGTGGGGACTCCACTTGGGAGCCTTCGCCGCCGCCGTGTTGAGCCTCACTCTGTATGCAGGGGCCTACATCTGCGAGATCGTGACCGGGGGCATCTTGGCCGTCCCGCCGGGTCAGTCGGAAGCAGCCAAGGCCTCGGGCCTCAATTGGTTCCAACGCATGCGTCACGTCGTTCTTCCCCAAGCTTTGAAGACGATTGTGCCGCCCTTAGTGGGACAATATGTTCTGCTGATCAAAGATTCATCAGTGGTGTCCGTGATCGGTGTGACCGACGTAACCCGCGTGGGCTGGTTCACCGTGCAGCGTATCCCTGAAGGACTCTTGGTCTTTGGACTCGTGGGATTCTTGTACTTCGTGATCTGCTATCCTCTGATCCACTTGGCCAATCACCTGGAAAAGAAGCTCCGAGTGGACTTCGGCGGACTTTAAACGTCACGGACTCTCTTGCAGAGAGATTATCCAGGATTGACTGTTTCCGGCCTCCTGTGGCTCCATGAGCCTCCATGGGACAGCCCCTCGTTCCCCCCGAACGTGCCGCCCATACAGAAGCAACGCACCCTTAATCTATAAGGCACCGTGATGCCGTGGTGATCCTTCTGTGATGGACTGCGGGTAGCAGTCAAGAATCTATGGGATTCGATCCCGTCGCTCTATCTGTGGCGCATGCACTACCCCCAAAGTCCAGGAGGTATTCCCATGTATACCCTTTACAAACCCGTCTTTATCAAAGAGTCTCAGGAAGTTTTTGGCACCGGCTGGCTGCCCCCGCTGCCGGATCTTCGAGACTACACAGAGGGGGACCCACGGATCAGGGAATTCGCCAAAAAGTTAGGCCTACACAAAGCCGAAAACCTGAAGGCCCTTCCGCCCACCACGGATTTACGACCGTGGTGTACACCCGTGGAAAATCAGAAGAGCCTGGGGTCGTGCACGGCCCATGCAGCCGTAGGCGTGGTGGAATTTTTTCAGAAGCGGGCGTACGGAAAGCACATTGAGGGATCCAGGTTGTTCGTTTACAAAACGACACGTAACCTCATGCAAGTCACCGGGGATACGGGCGCCTGGCTCCGAAATACCATGGGCGCCTTAAGACTGTGCGGGGTGCCCGATGAGAAATACTGGCCCTATACGGATGTCCAACCCGATTTTGACAGAGAACCTCCCAGCTTCGTTTACGCTGTAGCCGACAACTACGAAGCCCTCAATTACTTCTGCCACGACCCCATGGCAACCAACTCCAGCAGTGCCGACGTTCTGGCCGGCGTCAAAAAATATCTCGCGGCCGGCATTCCATCCATGTTCGGTTTCTGGGGGTTTCCCTCGTTCAATGATTGTGACGTCAAAGGCGGTATTCCATTCCCATGCCCAGGTGAAAAGGCGCAGTGGGGTCACGCCATCGTCGCCGTGGGTTACGACGACGGTAAGAAGATCAAAAACACCAAATGCAATAAGACCACCACCGGGGCACTGCTAATCCGCAATTCCTGGGGTGTCTCTTGGGGCAACCAAGGTTACGGCTGGCTGCCTTACGACTACGTCCTCTCCAAACTCGCCCTGGACTTCTGGTCCCTTCTCAGTATGGCGTGGGTCGATACAAAACAATTCGGTCTTGGATAGGAAAAATGTCTTAAAAAACTCGGGGCATCAAACCCATGATTTCGTGAGGCGAAAACCTCCCGAGATTGACCTCCTATGGATTTCTTTAAGAACATATCCGCATTCATCGGTCGCCTGACAGGTTCCCTTGCGGGTATTGCGGCGATCTTTTACGCCTGCGGTTACCTTGTGGCACGATCCCATTTCAACATGCTCGGTCTCTTCGGCCTGTTTGACTTTCCAAAAGAACGTTACCTTCAGGAAGGCGGCAAATTCTTCACGGCGTTGGCTGGTATGGTCATTGCCGAACTGCTGCCTTGGTTTGTTCTCGGTCTGTATTTGCTCACCGGCCTTTTCCTTCTGGGAGTGACCTTGGTCGGCTTGTGCTTTGCCTTGAAGCGGCGACAGATTCCGGAGCGTTGCCTTCATATTTTCACTTTGTTCAAAGGTTTTTTCGAAACCAAAAGAAGGTTGACATCATCCTGTGTGGTTTTTTTTCTTGGTTACGTTTTGATTTTTAGACTCCTGGATTATTATAATGATTTTTCTTCCGTTCTTGGAATATCCAACCTTATCTACAAGTCCTCCGCAACCTTGGCGAACGACACAATTGTCGGTCATTTGGAGAAATGGCTCCTGGACGGCAACCTCGAGCCGTTACGCGACTATTTCCTCCACCTCTTGAAAGGGGAATCCCTGGCATTGGTGTTGCTCGCCCTGGCCTGGTATGCCACGGCGGTGTTACCGACCCTTCGTCCTTGGTTGATTTTGCCCTTCCTGCTCATCGCGGTCCTCTACACCCTTTTCACCCTCATGGCCTACGGTGTTTTGGTGCGCCCGACCAAGTACCCGGTCGTGATCATGAGTTGGAAAGGGCAGGTTGGGGCATCTCAGGTGTCCGGGTTTTCCTTACTGAACAAAACGAATGATGAACTGGTGCTCTGGGATGGAGTCGCAAAGAAGGTCTATTGTGTACCAACCGGTGGCGTCCAGAGCGTGGAAGTTATCGGTATGAAATCCCTTTTCTTCAATACCGACAACCACCCCAAGGAGGACTAATGTTCTCACAAACCCAAACACTGCGCCGTATGGTTCGAGCCGCTTTCTGTTTCAGGTGGCTCTGGGTGACGATATGCGCGTCATCGTGTGTTCCGCCATCCCTATACGTGACGTCTCCTGGCCGCCTCGGCATCATCGAAGTGTCCGGCCCCGAAGTTTATGTGGATGGAAGACAAGGGCGGTCCGGGGATGAGATTTTTGACGGCGCCCATGTTTCCACGGGGTTGGGAAGCAGCGCGCGCATTCGATTTGCGGACGGCGGCTTCTGCCAACTGGACGAAAATACAGACCCTTGGTTCAGCATTGGACGAGATCCCGTGACCGGGAAAAAGTGCCTCCATGTTCGTGTGGGATTCGGTCAAATATATATGTACAAACACGATGTCTGTTTTGACACGCCCGATGTGGCGGGCATTATGAACAGCAAGGCGAACTTCAAAATCACAGGAGATCAGGAAACAATCATCGCCCTGATTGAGGGCGGGGCGCACATTCATCGCCCTGCGGGCCTTATCCTCACGTCAAAACAACTTGCCGTCTTTTCCAAGGGAAACATCGTTGAAGGCCCTAGAATGATGAGTGACAAAGAAATTCGGGAAATCCCTTCATGGATTCATCGCTTTCATTTTCCAAATATTCCGACTTCAGATCAAGGCTGGTGTTGCGCCTACGGCAAACTGTCACAGACATCGCGTCAGGACTGCGAACGAAACCATGGCTTCTTCTCACATGATCGAAACGAAGCCATGCAAAAGTGTCAAAGGCTCGGCTGGTGCTGTCTACAGGGAAATGTCTTCGAAACAACACAAGACAAATGCGCTCGTCGTCAAGGGTTTTTCTCATTGGATCGAAACGAAGCCATACAAAAATGCCAAAGGCTCGGGTGGTGCTGTGTAGACGGAAATGTCTTCGAAACAACACAGGACCAATGCGCTCGTCGAAAAGGTTTCTTTTCGTTGAACCGAAAAGAGGCGCAGAGGAAATGTTCTCCTCTTGAGTAAAGGCCGTACTCAAAACCTGAACCTGGGGAATGACCGTGGGCAGCCGTCACATCATGGGTGGTGCATCAGCATTTTCGAGACCTCACTCGTCGCAGGAAAGGCCTGGGGTGCCGGCTGTTATTCGGTTGCGGGAAGAGGGAAGCGCAATCTAAAGGTCGTGCCTTGACCTGGCGTGGTGTGAAAATCCACCACTCCGCCCAGTTCGTGAACGATTTTCTCGACAATAGCCAATCCGAGTCCTGTGCCTCGAGCTCCCTTGGTGGTGAAAAGGGGGCGAAAGATTTTGTCTTGCACTTCAAGCGGAATACCTCGTCCCGTATCCTCCACTTCCAGACAAATCCATCGGTTTTCTTGGACAAAAGTCCTTACGATGACTCGCTTCTCCGCACTCTCCTCACCAAACGATTCCATGGCATTGCTGACGAGATTCAACACACAGGAATGAAAGCATTCTGTATCTCCAAAAATAAAAGGAAGATCACAAACAAGGTCAAGGTCCAGCTGAATGCCTTCCTCTTGGGCACGTTTTCCCAGTTCCTGGCAGACATCGTTGACCACATCGTTCACAGAGATGGTTTCCTGGCGCCGACTTTGGCCTCGCGAATAATCCAACATCTCCAGGCTCAGACGGGCAATGCGATCCATGTTCTTGCGCACGATCTGCCAGCCTTTTTCTAGTTTGTCGTGCTCTCCTTGAGCCAAAGCCTTTTCCACCATGTAGGCGCCGAGCTTCATGCCGTAGAGGATGTTTTTCACACCGTGAGCCACTTCCGCCATGGCCTCGCCCATGGCCGCCAGTCGGGTTTGCTCAAGCAAACGAGCTTGGAGCTCTTTGACCTCCGTTAAATCCTTGAAATAACCCACGGTGCCCACTTCCTCGCCGTCTTCATAAAGAATCGCCGCAGAAAGAAGGATGGGCACAAGCCGCCCGTCCTTAGTTCGCGCCGTGGTTTCGTAGTTGAGCAAATATCCGGGCCCCCCGTATTGATTCGAATAAATCAATTTCTTGACGCGGCGCGCCTCCCCTTCGGGATAAAGCGACGTCACTTTGAGCCCGCACACCGCCTCCTCCCGGCTGTACCCGTATATGCGCGACGCCCCTTGACTGAAGAGGATGATATTGCCTTCACGATCATTGACGATGATGCCGTCCATGGACGTATGAATGAGATGGTGTTCAAAGTCGTAGCGCTTGCGGACTTCATCGGTAGCCTGTTTGAGCATGCATTCCAGGTTTTCCGTGTATTCCCTAAGCTTTTCACGCATCCATATTTTTTGCTCCGCCCGCCGAAGCGCCACACTCAGGGCCTCATCGCGAATGGGCTTGTTGATGAAATCCGACGCCTCCAGCTGCAGGGCCTGAATGGCCAGCTCCATCTGGCCATGTCCCGTGATCATGATCACTTCAATGTCGGGATTGAGATGTTTGATGCGGCGCAGGAGCTCTATCCCGTCCATGCCGGGCATCTTGATGTCGGTGACCACGATGTCCGGTGGGTGGTTGGCGCAGATCTCCACGGCCTTGAAGCCGTCTTCCGCACACACAACCGCATAGCCGTCGCTTTCCAGGCTCAACGATAACAACTCCCGCGTGCTCTCTTCGTCGTCCACCACCAGAACCTTTCTCATGGCCCACTCCGCCCGCTCAACGAGACACGGCCCGCCACCCCATCCAAGATTCCGGTTCTTGGCATGCGGGAAACACGAGACGAAAGCTTGTGCCTCGCCCTTCTTCGCTTTCCACTTCGATGCTTCCGCCGCATTCCTTGACGATGCCGTAACTGATGGAAAGCCCGAGGCCCGTCCCCCGGCCGACCTCCTTGGTGGTAAAGAAAGGCTCGAAGATGCGCTCCCGTACCCCCTCGGGAATTCCTGTGCCCGTGTCCCGGACGATCGCCACAATCTTATCCCCTTCCCGAAAGGTTCGAATGTACAGGACCATATCCCCGGCTTTTTCCTCGCCTCGTTGGCGTTTTTCCTCTATGGCATCTCGGGCGTTCATCACCAGGTTCAAAAACACCTGTTCCAGACGGTTGGCCACAGCCAGAACAGGGGGCAGTCCCTCCGCGAGATCCAACTCCACGCGGATCTGCCGTAATCGAAGCTGCTGCCCGAGCACTGTGAACACGTCCTGAATGGGACGATTGATGTCCACAGGTTCCATTTCAAAGGCATCGGATTTTCGGCCGAATTCTCTCAGATGATTGATGATGCCGGAGGCACGCTCCACCTGCTCCACCATCTGGGTCGCCACTTTGGTCATGGTTTCGGGATCTATGGATTCGGCCCGACGCACCTTCTTAAGCAGAAACTCACACCCGATGCGAATGGCGTTCAAGGGCTGGTTCAGTTCATGGGCCACTCCCGCGGACATCTCACCCAAAGTGGCCATCTTGGCCGCCTGAATGAGCTGGGCTTCGGTCTGGACGCGATCGGTGATGTCGGCGATATTGGCAATGATGACATCCCGGCCGAGATGCAGCCGTGGGCAGGAATGAATGTTCACGTAAAGGTAATCACCACTCTTGCGTCGATGCCGCACCCGCGGAAGGAAAATGCACGCTTGGGTCGCCAATTCCTGAATCTTTCGCGCCTCCCTTTCTTCCGCCAAATCCAAAAAGGACATGCTCAGGAATTCTTCCCGGCTGTAGCCGTAGGTTTCCACGGCTCGAATGTTCACATCCAAGATCTGAAAGGTCTCAAGGTCCAGCACAAAGATGGGATTGGGATCGTTTTCAAACAGAGAGCGGTACTTGGCCTCGGATTCCCGCAGCTCCCTTTCCGAAGCCCGCAGCCGTTCCGTCATCACATTAAAAGCCTTGGCCAAGACACCGATCTCGTCGCTGGAATGGACCACGATGGGCGTGGTGAGGTTTCCAGACCCCACCCGTTCAATCCCCTGCAGGAGGTGATGCAGAGGTCGGTTGAGAAACCGGTGAATGAGAAAGACAATGACCACGGCAACGGCCACCACGGCGCTGCCCGCCAGAACAAGCATGTGGGTGCGCATGCGCTCCAAAGCCCGGTCCATGCCTTCCAGGCTCACATCGATGTCCAAAACCCCGAGCACTTTTTGGTCCGGCGGATGCACATGGCAGGATGCGTTGAAACAGTCGGGTTCATTATAGATGGGATTGATCATGCCCAGCACACGATAGCCGGCTTCGGATCGAAAAATGCGCGTTCTCTCCGAAGTGTCCAGCCGTTCAAAAGGTTCTTCCCGTGTATGGCACGCGTAGCATTGCTCCGCCGACTTGTCCAAGTAGGTACCCATTTCGGCTTTGTCCGAGGAGTAGATTATTTGGCCCATGGCATTGAAGATGCGTACTTTTTCAATCCGCTCATGCCCTCCAATGGTATCGATGGCGCGATGCAGACGCTCCGGCTGGTACTCCAACATGTCGTAACGCAGGGAACGTCGCACGATTTCGCTCGCCAGATGGACGCTGCGCACCATTTCGTCAAGTGTTTCCATGCTTTGCGTCCGCAGTGTCCCGTAGAAGAACACGGCGAACACCAAAGCCGTGACAGCCCCGACGACAAAAATCAGTTTAAAGCCGAGGGATCGGTACCACATGGGTCCCCACCTCACGGGCCAAGAGTCGCGGTGGTATAAGGGAATGGGTGAAGCCACAAGCCGACAAATTGAAAAAAGAGAGGATTTTCAGGAGCAGGTGGAGGTTTCCACGAACAGCCGCAGCGACATGAGCCACCTCACGAGCCACAGGCGTTGGGTGCGTTCTTAAGATTTCGGCCGCGACAGAAGACTTTCCACGTTCCGCAACAGATCCTCGGGATCTACAGGTTTTTCCATAAAGATATCCGCTGCGATCCAATCCAGATCTTCGTCCACAGAACGCTGATATCCCTTTTCCGAAGCCGGTCTCCCCGAAACGATGAGAATCGGGAGGCCGTAAGGGCCCTCTTTCTTCTTAATTTTCGCGGCAAAATCCAGGCCTTCCTGCATGGTGGCCATCATGATGTCCAGAATGAGCAGATCCGGCTTCCTTTGCTGCAAGAGGGCCTCCCCGCGAACCGTGTCCGTGGCCGTCATGACCTCATAACCGTTGTCCGAAAGAATGCTCTCCATAGCCTGGCAAATTTCGGGATCATCGTCGATGACCAGGATTGTTTTCGCCCTGCCCATGCCGCCCTCCTTACGTCCTGAGTCCCAATACGCCGGTTTTCCGCCCTCTTTCCTGGAGCTCACCTGTAACATTTAAATCATAGCGATCTCTGCACGGCAAGACCAGCCAAAAGGCCGATACCCCATTGACGCGAGAGGCTCATCCTTCACATGGATATCACCCCGATGGGCAATGTCCCAGGCGATCCTTGCCCACTCGCCAGGGTTTCGTTTTATCTGCGTCTTCCATGGTGCATGGTTTTTATGATCGCAGAAAAAGAGAGCCCGGGGGAGGTGTTGCAGGGACATTTCGGCTCGCTGGCAAACAGGTTGCAAAAGGCCTGAAAAAACGGCGTCAAGACGCTTGTCTCGACGCCGTTGAGATGAGGTCTTGTCGGCTGCAGAGGACGCTAAATGTACAAGATCTTGATGATGACTAACATCACCGCGATGTAAAGGATTGTCATGCCGGAGCCGGCTTTTAAATAATCCGCGGTGCGGTAGCCTCCGGGTCGCATGACCAAAGCGTTCACCTGATGGGTCGGCAAGATGAAACTATTCGATGCCGATAGGGCCACGACCATGGCCGTCATCCTAGGATCAGCACCCGAGATGAGAGCCATGTTCATGCACAGCGGCACCAACAACACCGTGGCACCCACATTGGAAATCACCAGCGTGAAAAACGTGGTCAAGAGCGCCACTAAGGTCATTAACCCAATGGGAGGGACATGGCCGACCGCCTGCAAGATTTTGTTGGCAATATAAGCCGCCGTCCCCGTTTGCTCAAAAGCAACACCCAGGGGAATGAGTCCACCGAGGAGAAAGACTGTCATCCAGTCCACAGATTGATACGCCTCATCGATGCTCAATACACCGGTCAGAATCATGCCAAGAGCGCCGGACATGAGCGCCACCGAAAGGCGGACGTCAAAAAAGACAGTCAGGCCCAAAGCGACGGCCAGCCACAAGACGGCCCACTTGGCCTTTTCCGGTCGGAGGATTTCACCTTCCAGCGGCGTGGCGAAGGTCAGTGCCCGAGGTTGCGGCATGTTGCGAAGCACATGGAAACGCGACCACGCGCCCTGCAACAGAATGATATCCCCTGCCTTGAGACGCACATGGTTGATCCCGGAATAGTAGATACGGTCCTTGGTCTGCACCGCCACGGGATTGAGCCGATACCGCTCCGTAAAGTCCACCTCGCTTAAGGTCTTGCCGACAAGTTCGGATCTGGGGGAGACGATGGTTTCCGCCAAACCTGCGTTGGTTCGGGCCAGATCGTCCGCAAAGAACTCCAAAGCCGGCTTCACTTTCCACCCATAGTAGGCGGCCATTTTGAGCACTCGGTCTTTTTCGCCCAAAACCGCAAGGACATCCCCCGGGCCCACGGCGTCCCGGCCACGAACAGCCATGCGTCGGGCGCCTGTGCGCGGATTTCCGATGGCAACCACCGAAACAAGAAAATCCTGCCGAACGCGTAGGGTGGCAAGGCTCTGCGGTCCAGAGAAAGTCTCCGGCACCTCCACTTCGTAAGGCACATCCAAGGCATTGTACGCCCGAATCAACCGGGCCGTAATGTCCACGTCATCCTCGCCTTGACCGGCGGGAAGAATCCTTCGGCCCAAAAGCGCAAAGTATGCCAACGCGCTGGTCATGAGACATATTCCGATGGGCGTCTGTGTGAAAAGCCCAAAGGGTTCCAGTTTCTGACCTTTGAGGACAAGGAGATCGTTCAAAAGAATCGTCGGGCTGGCGCCCACCAAGGTCAGGGTTCCCCCGATGATGGCGCAAAAACCCATGGGCATCAGCAATCGCGAGATGGGAATGCTCAATCGTTTGGAAACTCTCTGAGTCGCCGGCATAAAGAGCGCCGCCGCCCCGATATTTTGCATCATACTGGAAATGAGACCGACCATGCCGGCCACAAGGCACATGATCCGCGTCTCACTGCGCCCTCCGAACTTAATGATGGGAGAGGCCACTTTGTTCATCACGCCTGTCTTATCTAAACCGGCACCGATGATAATCACGGCAATAATGGACACGACAGCGTTGCTGCTTAAACCTTCGAAGGCCTGTTTGGGGCTGATAAGACCCATGAGGGGCAGAATGACCATCATGATGATGCTCACTACATCCACCCGAACCCATTCCGAGACAAAAAGAAACACCGCCAAAAAGAGCACCAGCAATGTCAGAATCATATCCTGCGTCATAGACCCTCCTTAGGCTGCCCGACCGATGAGCTCCCCCGTTCACCCCTTTCGATTTTCTTTACGGAAAACAAAACAACCAATCAAAACAGTAGCCACCAGACACACAGAAAGTAGAAAGTGGCCGTCCATTGTGTCCCCCTTCTTCCCTCATCCAACTGAACACGTCATATCCATCCGGCCTCCCTCCGAGCATCGGGAGGTACGGCTTCCTGGAAGTTCGGTTTCTTTCTCTCGTGCTGTGGAAAAAGAGCCCGCCTTCCAGGAGAAGCTTCCGTGGAGGCAAAGATGGTGGATACTTTAGTGGGCCAAGGAATACACTGGGATCACCCAAGGTTCTCCACGAGACACGGCTTCCTGCGGGATATCCGGTTCACTGATGACAAATTCGATCCGCTTGACCTCGTCATGGACTTCCCACACGCAGTCTTCCACCGAACCTGTCTTGAAAACGTGCATACAAGAAACACCACGAGCCTTGCACATCTCTTCCAGTTTCTTAACGGCAGCGGCACAAGATTTCGCGTATTCCTGGACAATCTCTTCCAGCCCTGCCGGGTTGCCCGAAGCGTGTCGAGGCAGAGGGATCACGCTCAAGGCGACGAGGTCATAGCCCATGCGCTCCGCGAATCCCACCGCGTAGTGCATCACGGGGTCCGAAATCTTGTCTTCTCGGGCGACAAGCAACACTTTGCGCCGTGCCAACTGGGCCTCGCGGAGGAGTGCCTGAGCCTCATGGGGCAGACCTGCCTCGGCAAACGTCACCGCCACCATTTGTTCCTCGACCTTCTCCCGAATCAGATCCCTCTGTTCCACGGCAGGTTTTCCCTTTTTGGAAACGCTTCCACCCACAAATTTTTTGATCTTCTTGAACATCTTCATCCTCCCTTTAGCTTCCTGATCCATAAGGACCTTGCAGATTACGCCTAGGTTCGATACACTCGAGCTCGCGGGCGGTCCGTCGTGCGAGACCGTTTCTTCGGCTGATCATGCAGCCTCTTGTCGACCGCCTCCTGCATCAATTCCTCTGCGGTCTTCCAATCGCCGGCTTCGGCAAAGGACACCGCCGCCGCCATGGCTTCCAACTTTTTTTTCCACCCTTTCATGACCGCCTCCTCTCCTCGAGGGTCCATCGCCCTGGTCCGTAAAAGCTTCCGTTGTCTTGATGCCTACTCAAGGACTGTGCCGGAAGGGGGGTATTGACTTTAACAGTTTGTTTTTATTCGCCTTATTGGATATGGTTCGACCAAGTGCTCATGGAGCCAAAGCGTTGCATGATGCAACTCTTTTTATGGAACCCCAATAAAAGTCAGTGGAAACGGTATCTTATAGGATGTTGCGTCAGGGGAATGGTTTGTTGCATATTGCATCGGACTGCCTTCCCGAGAACGTTCAACGCGGAGGTCAGGCAGCATCGGCTCGGGTTCGACGCAAAGGAGAGGACGTCGTCATGGTTTTTTTTCGCAAGACAAAGGACGATTCACAGGGGCAAACGACAAAGCTCGAGACGCTCCGCGCCGCCTTAGAAAAGGTGAATCTTCCGGAGCACGTGGAGCGTGTCGTGCTCAGAGAGCTGGACCTCTTGGAAAACTTGGACCCTTCCACAGCGGAATACGGCATCGGGGTGACTTACCTCGACTACTTGATCTCCTTACCGTGGTCCCAATTCACGGAAGATGATTTGCGGCTGGACCATGTGCAGGACGTCCTGACGGCCGACCACTACGGCCTTGAGCACGTCAAGGAGCGTATCCTAGAGTACTTGGCGGTTCGGACGCTGTGTTCCATCCAGCAGTTTCGTGTCCTCGTTGTCGATGACGAACAGATTGCGCGAACAAACCTGGAGTACATCCTGCGCAAAGAGGGCTACGGAGTCGATACGGCGGCCAACGGTGAAGAAGCCCTCCAAAAGATTAAAAGCCGCGGCTACGACCTCATCTTGACAGACCTCAAGATGGAAAAAATGGATGGACTGCAGCTTCTCGAGCACGCCCGCAGGGAAGCCCCACTGACGGAAACCATCGTCATCACCGGCTACGCCACGGTGCACTCCGCCGTTGCATCGTTGAAAAAGGGCGCCGTGCACTATCTTTCCAAACCCGTCAATCTGGACGAACTGCGCACTTTGGTGCGATCCATCAAGGAAAAGAAGCGCCATATGCAAATGGCCCGGGGTCCGGTTCTGTGCTTCTCAGGACCGCCCGGAACGGGGAAAACCTCTATTGGACGCTCCATCGCCAGGGCCCTCGGACGGCGCTTCGCCCACATGTCTCTTGCCGGCCTGCGGGACGAGGCGGAACTTCGAGGGCACCGGCGCACATATGTGGGAGCGATGCCGGGGCGGATCATTCAGGAAATCCGACGGCTGGGTGTGAGAAACTTTGTCCTCATGCTCGACGAGATCGACAAAATCGGGCAGGATTTTCGGGGGGACCCAGCCTCCGTGCTTCTTGAAATCCTCGATCCCGAACAGAACACCCTCTTTATGGACCACTACCTTGACGTTCCCTTTGACCTTTCGGCAACGATGTTCATCGCCACGGCCAACGTGGTGGAAAGACTCCCGGGGCCGCTCCGAGACCGAATGGAAGTGATTGATTTCTCAGGATATACAGAAAGAGAAAAGCTTCAAATCGCCCAGCATCATTTGATTCCCAAACAGCTTCGGGAAAACGCCTTGTGGGGGTGCAATGTGCATTTCACCGAAAGCGCCGTGCGCGCCATCATTCGAGATTATACGAGGGAACCGGGGCTCCGGCAGCTGGAAAGGGAAATCGCGGCCATCTGCCGCAAGCTTGCCCGCGCCTATGTTCAGGAAGTCAGGATCCTCGGAGAACCGGGAGTGATCGACGAGAGCGCCGTCCGCGAACTGTTGGGATCACCCCGTTACCAGCCTCTGGTCGCCGCGGCCAAGCCGCGGCTCGGCGTGACCACGGGATTGGTGTGGAGCGAAACCGGCGGAGAAATCATTTTTGTGGAAGCGACACGGATGCAGGGATCCCGCCAACTGATCCTCACCGGGTCTTTGGGAAGCATTTTAAAGGAATCTGCGCAAACCGCTCTGAGCTTTGTCCGAAGCTCCGCGAGAGACTTGGGTGTCGATCCGGACTTTTTCAAAGAGACGGACATCCACATCCACATCCCCGCAGGGGCCATCCCCAAAGACGGCCCCTCGGCAGGCGCGACCATCTGTTTGGCGTTGGTTTCCTTACTGACCCAACAGCCGGCACGTAACGATGTGGCCATCAGCGGGGAGATGACTTTGAGCGGTCGCCTGCTTCCCGTGAGCGGCATTCGAGAAAAGCTCTTGGCTGCCCAGCGGGCGGGTCTGCGCGTCGTGATTTTGCCGGAGGGGAACCTCCCCGAAGTTCACACCTTGCCCAAAGATGTTCTGGAAGGGCTGGAAATCATCACACTGGGAGAAATCCTGGAGGCCATTCCCCATGTCCTTGTGATGGAATCGGTCCCGGGACAACCCCGGGGAAGATGATCGTCTCACGTGGGATTTTGAGTCGAAACGTCGGGGTGCCTATTCCCTCATATTATACGTCTTGAGCTTGCGCCAGAGCGAGGCACGGTTGATGCCCAAGATCTCGGCGGCGCGTGTGCGGTTGCCTCGAACCTTTTTCAATACCCACAGGATGTATTCCTTCTCTGCTTCTTCCAGGGTGAGGAATTCGCGGAAGGGAGGTCGGCTCACCCTGAGGGTGATTTGCTGGAGATCAGGGGGGAGGTGTTCCGGGAGAATCGTGGAGCCTTGAGCCAAGGCTACCGCCCTTTCGATGATATTTTCCAACTCTCGGACGTTCCCTGGAAACTCGTAGCGCCACAAGATATTCATCACTTCCGGGGAAATATCGTGAACCTCTTTACCTTGGGCCGTGGCGGCTTTTTTCAAGAAATGTCGACAGAGCAGAGGGAGGTCATCTCTGCGTTCGGCAAGCGTCGGCACATAGAGGGTGACCACATTCAAACGATAGTAAAGATCCTGGCGGAACCTCTTGGCTGCCATCTCTTTGGACAAATCCTTGTTGGTCGCGGCCACAACCCGAATATCCACAGGAATCTCTTCCGTACCACCAACACGCAATAGCCGCTTGTCTTGGAGGACCCGAAGGAGCTTCACTTGCATGGATAAGGGCATATCGCCCACCTCGTCCAAGAAAATCGTCCCGCCCGAAGCGGCCTCGAGCAGCCCCGGCTTGGCACTGCGGGCCCCGGTAAACGCCTCCTTTTCATGGCCGAACAGCTCATTGGCAAGGAGTTCTTCAGAAAATGCGGCACAGTTGACGGCCATGAATCGTTTTCCCGCCCTCTGGCTCAAGTTATGGATGGCGCGCGCCACCAGCTCTTTGCCTGTGCCCGTCTCCCCGAGGATCAGGACGTTGCAGTCCGTGGGGGCAATCTGCTCGATCATCCGCTGCAACGCTTGAATCTTCGAGCTCCTGCCCACCAAAGCCACCTTGGTCGCCCCTTCGGCGACCTGTCGCCGCAGCTCCTGGACTTCTTGGTGGAGCCGTCGCCGCTCCAAGGCGTTACGGACCAAGTGGCGGACTTCGTCCAATTTGAACGGCTTGGGCAGGTAGTAATAGGCTCCTTTATGCATGGCCTCCACCGCCGAAGACACGCTGGCAAAGCCCGTGACAATGATCACTTCCGTCGTCGGGCTCAATTCCTTACAGCGCTCGAGCACCGCCATGCCCCCGAGGTTCTCCATGCGAAGATCCGTCAAGACCAAATCGAACGTCTGTTTTTCCAATTCACGGAAGGCCTTATCTCCGCTTTCGGCCAACACCACACGATAGCCTTCCTTCGAAAGCACATGGGCCAGGTTTTCTCGGGCGATGCGTTCATCATCCACGACAAGGATGTTCGCCGGCGTCATGCGTTGTCACCCTCACGCCCGGCAGGAGCCTTCAAAGGCAAGGTCATAGTGAACCGAGTGCCCTCGCCTACGTGGCTCACCACCGTGATGAATCCATGATGCTGCGCCACAATGCCGTAACAGATGGAAAGACCCAAGCCGGTTCCCGAACCGACTTCTTTGGTGGTGAAGAAGGGATCGAAGATCTTGCTGAGATTTTCCGGCGGAATCCCGCAGCCCGTATCCTCGACGCTGATGTAGACCTTTTCCCTTTCCGGATCCGTCCATGCCCGGGTGGTGATCTTACCCGTGGCCTCTTTCATGGCCTGAATCGCGTTCATGTAAAGGTTCAACAAAACCTGCTGCATCCGCTGGGGATCCAAAGGCACGATCAAGTCTTCGGGAATATCCATTTCCATGGAAATCCCGGCCGGCACCTGGCTGGACAAGAGTTTCCTCGTGCGCTCCACCAATTCCTTGAGCGCCGTCGGAATGATGGTGAATTCCTTGACACGGGCGAATTCCAACAGCCCTCGGACGATATCGCGGGCTCGACCCACCTCTTGTTCCACGTTGACCAAAAGCCGACGCAGAAAATCCATATCCCCGGAGGACAATTCTTCGAGAGCGATCTGGCACGATGTGGAGATCCTGAATCAGTGAAGTGTGATTGGGTGGACTGACGAGCATGGATTCGGAACCCATTTTGGAGGGCACCGATGCCCTGATTCAGCCACTTTTTCGGCTCATCGCCTTTTCAAGGCCTGAAAAGCCCTCATGACGATGCCATCTCAGACATTTTCGGACACACTTCACCCCCTTATGGCCAAAGGAGCTTTCAGGCTTTTGCGGCGGCGATCCCTACGCCGGGCAAAATTTGAGATAAACACTCCGAAAAGCGTGAAAAGCGGGACAATGCCGACCAAACTGGAGCTTGAGCCGACGAGCGCTTCGGATCACGCGCGCTGCCATATAGATCAGCTCCTGGATCACGGTCTTTATACGACGTCGCTTGGCCCGATGCCGTACGGGCGAAAAATGGTCCAGGAGCCCGTTTTGCCCCAGGATGCGCAAAATGTTGTAAGCCAGTCCGCCCAAGGTCAACACCAGCGCATTGGTGGCAAATTTTCCAGACGGCAATCGTTCCAAGTCCAGGTCGGACTTGATCTCACTGTGAAACTGCTCGCTCAGACCCCGATTCTCGTACAACCCGATGACTTCATCTTCAGGGACGCAAAGCGACGTCCACCAGCCCTCCAGTTTGATATCAGGCCGGATCAAGATTTGTCCCTTGCTATCCGATATCCTCTCGGTGACCCGGATCACCAGCCGAAACCGATAGGTTCTCTTTTCATGGTGTCGCGTCACCCACGTGCTGAAGACCGCCACTTTCTTGCCGGGCCGGGGCTCACTCACACGGCCTTCCCTGAAGGCCCGATCACGCCAGGAAAGGACGTCGGCCCTGCGCGGATTCCATTGGATGATAAAGCTCAGCTTGGGGTGTCGGCGAAGCTCCACAAGCGTTTCCAGGGCATCATGAGCCGCGTCCGTTCGCACCAAAAGGGGCTTGCAGGTCACCTTGCGCGCATGCACCAACACCTTACGCAAAAAGTCAACAAATCCGCTCTGAGAATGCTGAGACCCCGGGCGAAGCTCCAGGCCCACACACCATCCCTCCTGGCCAAGGTAAGCCCCGATCGGCGCATATCCGTCATAGTCCTGGTACGTCCGCGAAACCCCTTCTTTCTTTGTGTCGGAATTGTCCAGGCAGAAAACATCCAGGTCCAAAGGCACGTGCCCCGTGGAAAGCGCCGTCACGGGAACTTGGGTCCTCTCAAGCAGTTCTACGCTACTTGCGCCGGCAACACGTTCGAAAACTATCGCGTGCTTGTCCAAACGTTGCCGCAAAGTTTCTTGCGAAGGGACCTTCTGAATGTCCAGAGCCTCCTTGAACCAGTCATCTCCGGAAACGCCCGCAGCCGCTTCAAAGTCACTCTTGCCCAGACACAGAAGCCCCAAGTAGGTCTTGACCACATCCGCGTGCGAGATCATCGGTCGCCCTGGCACTTGCTTTTCCAACTGCTCGCACAGGCTCGTGTAGCCGTTGATCAGATTCCCCACAAGGGCCAAGCCTGCCTGCCCGCTGTAGAAAGCCTTCGAAGATTGTTCGATCTCAATTTTCTTCATGAGTGCACCTGCCGGGTGAAAATGTGACAGGAGGCACTATAGCATAAATGAGATGTAAATCCAATGAGATACCTAAAGTAAAATAGTTTTATGTATAGGCGCAATTTCACGGATTAAGGGAGATGTTATTGAGCGGATTGTTCAACTGATGAGCAATCCCGGACGTCAAAATCCCCAGGGAGGCAAGCTTCTTTGTCTGCACCAGTTGGTCTTGTCTACGCTCGAGCTCACTGATCATTCGGTTGAAAGCCTCTAGAACCTGCTGGGTCTCATCATGGGTCTGAGGCACCTCCACAGGCCGGAAGTCTCCATGGGCAATTTTCATCGTGCTTTGTTCGATAACGCGCAACGGCTTGATAATCTTTCGACTGACCAAAGGCATCAGAAATAGGCTGAAAACGATTAAGACGGTCAGAGAAAGCACCAGTTGGGTTTTCAAGGAACGGATAATGGCCAAAATCCGCTGCCTCTCGTAAGCCACTAATTCATTGGCAAGGTCTACGAGTTTCTTACCGCTGTCTCGGATGCCGTTCTCCAGAGCTTCCAGATCGCTCTGCGAGCCGTTTTCTCGAAGCTGTTTCATTAAAGTCTGATAGGTCATGAGTTCCCGATGGATGGCCTCCACGTGCACCGCCCCGTGCAGTCTGGGAACCTCCGGGGACGACGTGTGAATCATCGTCAGGGCTTTGTTCAGGTAATCTTCATTCTCCTGCAAGGCGTCTTCGAGTTGGTACAGGAAAAAGTTTTTCTCATAACGGCGCATTTCTAGAATAGCATTGCTGAGGTCATCAGCAAATTCGACAAAATGGATCTTTTTTTCGATATCAAGGAGATACTTGTATGATAGACCTCCGAGCACCACAACACATACGGTGAGGGCTACGAGGCCGTAAGCGATTTTTTGCCGTATGTTCAATTTACGCTTGAAAGGCAGGTCCACGAGTGCCCCCCTTTGTATCGGTTTTTGGCCCTTTATAGCAAAGTCTCAGGAAAAGAGGAACGGCAGGTGATCCGCAACAAGCCATCCGTGGCGCGTCGGGGTTAAGAAACCGTTGTGCCTTCGCACCAGACCTTCTGCCTCCATGGTGTGGACGACGCGGGCGGTCGCTTCACCGCAAACCGCCACGTCCAAGGGAACCCCCTCTCGGGTTCGAAAACCAAGGAGCAGTTGTTCCAAACGCTTCTGTTCAGGGGAGAGTTCCTCAATGAATTCAACGCACGGCGTCCCGTCCCGAAGGCTCGTCACGTAGCGGGAAACGGATCTCACGTTCGCCCAACGTCTCCTCCCGTCAAACGAATGGGCACCGGGACCCAATCCGAGATAGGGCACATGTCTCCAATATTTGGTGTTATGTCGAGACACCCAGGTCTCCGACCGGGCGTAATTGGAGATTTCATAGTGGAGGTAGCCTTTTTCCTGCAGGAAATCGGAAGTCTTTTCAAACCATTCGCGTGCCGCTTCCTCATCCAGAAGCTGCACTCGGCCGGTACGGACAAGACCGGCGAGCCGGGTTCCCGGCTCCAGAGTCAGCTCGTAACACGAAATGTGTTCCGGGCGGAAAGCAAGAACCTCTTCGAGCGTCTTCCACCACCGGGAGAGGTCCTGGCCCGGCAGGCCCCACATAAGATCCACTGTGAGGTTATGGCAGCCCCCTCGACGAAGGGTCTCGAGGGCCGCCAGGGCTCGGCCGGCCGTATGTCGCCTCCCCAGGATCTCCAACAAAGGATCGTCCAGGCATTGCACCCCCACACTTACCCGATTGATGTGCTCGTCCAACCACACAGATACCGATTCCCGACTTACGTCCTCCGGATTGACCTCCAGCGTGAGTTCGATATCCACAGCAAAGGAAAACCGCTCATGCAACCCTCGGACAAGCCGCTGGAGGACGTTCGGGGAAAGCAGGCTGGGCGTCCCACCGCCCAAATGAAGGGTATCAAAGGGACCGAAACGGTCTCGGAATCGATCCGCTTCCCGCAACATCGCTTCGACGTAAGCCGGAATCCAGCTCTCCTGCACCGTGGAATAAAAGCCACAGTAAGCGCATTTGCCTCGGCAAAAAGGCACATGGACATAAAGCCCCGCGCAGTCTTTCACGGACGTCGACCTCCCCCTCACTCTTTGTCCGTTTTCAACACGGCCACAAAAGCGCTCTGGGGAATGGACACCGAGCCCACCATTTTCATGCGTTTTTTCCCCTTTTTCTGCTTCTCCAAGAGCTTGCGCTTTCGCGTAATATCCCCGCCGTAGCATTTGGCGGTGACATCCTTGCGGAAGGGAGAAATGGTCGAGCGGGCGATGATCTTTCCGCCCACAGCCCCTTGAATGGCGATCTTAAATTGATGTCTGGGGATTTCTTCCTTGAGCCGATCGCACACCTGCACGGCCCATGGCCTGGCCCGGTCCCGATGGACGATGAGGGACAAGGCGTCCACCTTTTCGCCGTTGACCAAAATGTCCAGCTTCACGAGGTCGCTGGATCGGTAGCCAATCCATTCGTAATCGAAGGATCCATACCCCTGGGTGACCGTCTTGAGCCGATCATAAAAATCGTAGATGACTTCCGCCAAAGGCATGTCAAAGACGATTTCCACCCGGCCGGGACTGGGAACACTGAACCGCGGATTTTCGCCTCGCTTTTCCGTGCACAACTTCATCACCGCCCCCATGTATCGATCCGGGCACAGCACGCTTGCTCGAATAAACGGTTCTTCCGTAGCCTTGATGTGCACAGGATCGGGGTAGTACTGCGGGTTCTCCACCGTGACCGTCTCTCCCGTGTCCAGTGTGAATCGGTACTGAACGCTGGGAATGGTCATGATTATGGATTGGTCGTACTCGCGCTCCAACCGTTCCTGAACGATTTCCAAGTGGAGCAATCCCAGGAAACCGCAGCGAAAACCTTGTCCCAGCGCGGCCGATGAATCCTTTTGGTAAACCAGCGCCGCATCGTTCAGTTTGTATTTTTCCAAGGCATCCTGAAGGGACGCATAATCGTCCGAGGACACGGGATAGATAGAGGAAAAAACCACGGGTTTAACTTCCCGAAATCCCGGCAAAGGTTCCGACACGGGATGGTCATCCGACGTGATCGTGTCCCCAATGCGCACATCGCTCACCGTCTTGATGCCGGCAATGATGTAGCCCACTTCCCCAGCTTCTAGAATCCGACGGGGTTCCCGCTTCAGCCGGAAAAAGCCGACCTCTTCCACTTTGTACACGGCGCCGTTGGAAAGAAATCGGATACGATCCCCCGTCCGGACGCAGCCGTTGAAAATTCGGCAGGCCACCACAGCCCCCCGAAAGGGATCGTACTGGGCATCAAAAACCAAGGCAGCCAAAGGATTCGAGGCATCGCCCTGAGGCGCCGGGATGCGCTCCACAATGGCCTGAAACACCTCATGGATCCCGAGCCCCTCCTTGGCTGAACAGAGCACGGCCTTGTCCGCATCCAGACCCAGTTCGTTCTCAATTTCTTCCTTCACCCGGTCCACATCGGCCGAAGGCAGGTCGATCTTGTTGATGACGGGCACAATGGTCAAATCATGTTCCATCGCCGCATAGAGGTTGGCCAAGGTCTGGGCCTCCACGCCTTGAGAAGCATCCACCACAAGAAGAACCCCCTCACAGGACGCCAGAGCCCTCGAGACCTCGTAGGAAAAATCCACGTGGCCGGGAGTATCAATCAGGTTCAACTGATACGTCTCGCCGTCGGCTCCCGTGAAAGGAAGGGTCACCGTGTTGCTCTTGATGGTGATCCCACGCTCTCTTTCCAAGTCGAGGGTATCCAGGATCTGATCCCGAAATTCCCGCTCCTCCACAAGGCCTGCCGCTTGGATGAGCCGATCGGCCAGCGTGGACTTGCCATGGTCAATGTGGGCGATGATGCTGAAATTTCTGATATGCTTCATGAACTGATCTTTCCTTGCCTTTTAAGGTCCATAGAAGAGGCCGATCACGGCTCCGGTCATGCAGGTCGCCAAGGTGCCTGCGACAATGGATCGCATTCCAAGTTGCACAATTTCGGAACGTCTCGACGGGACCATGGCCCCGAGCCCGCCGATCATGATTCCAAGAGAACCCATGTTCGCAAAACCACACAAGGCGTAAGTGATGATGAGTCGAGCTCGCAAGGTCAATGTCTGGGCCGGAACGTGGGCCAAATCCAGGTAGGCGAGAAACTCGTTCAGAATCGTTTTCACTCCCATAAGACGTCCGGCTACGAGGGCTTCATCCCACGACAGCCCCATCAACCACGTCAACGGCGCCATGACGATCCCCAGCAGGCGCTGGAGCGTCCAAGGGGTTTCGCCCCACGACGGGAGAAGGCCCAAAACGGCGTTGACCACGTGCACCAAAGCCACGAAAACAATCAGCATGGCCAGAATGTTGAGGAAAAGGGACAAGCCCGCCATGGTGCCTTGAGCGATCGCATCCATGGCGCCGCGGGCTTCAGAGCGCATCTTTACCGCTTCTCCCGCGGTGTCCGCCGCCACACCGCTTGGCGGCACCATGAGTTTGCTCACCACCACCGCCGCAGGGGCGCTCATGATGGAAGCGACAAGCAGATGGCCCATGACGCCGGGAATCGCCCGCTCCAGAAGGCTGGCATACAAGACCATCACCGTCCCGGCGATGGTGGCCATGCCCGCGGTCATCAACGTGAAAAGACCACTGCGGGACATTCCTTCCATGTAGGGCCGGACAAGGACGGGCGCCTCCACCATGCCCACAAAGATGTTCGCACAGGTGCCCAAGGCTTCCGCTCCACCGAGTCCCGTGGTCCTTTGCAGGCACCACGCCAGACCTTTGACCACCGCCGGAATTACCCCCCAGTGGAAAAACAAGGTCGACAAGGCACTCATCACAATCACCAACGGCAAGCCGCGAAAGGCCAAAATGTAGGCAGTCTCCGGCGACGCGGTTTCAAAGGGAAGGGGCCCGCCTCCGAGATACCCGAACACGAGGGTCGTTCCGGCTTCTGTCGCCCGGGAAAGAACGTCCACCGCACGGTGTAGAATGAAAAACAGCTTTTGAACCGCCGGCAGGTGGATCATCACCCATGCGACGGCCAGCTGCAGGAGAAGACCTCCCAAAACGGCCCGCCAGGCAACTCGGCGCCTATTTTCCGAAAAACTCCAGGCTATCAGCATCAAAACCCCGAGACCGACGGCGCTTTGGATGCGAAGCATGCCACCCCCCTCATGAGTCTTCATCCGATGACGCCATGCTATTGGCACAAAAGCCGTGGGAGCAATCCGCCGCTCCCGAGCCTTCCGGGGGAAATCCCGATGCGCGCGATGAGCTGGAGCTCTCTCCATTGGAGTTTCGCCCGGTCGCTGAGTCCACAACCCAGGTGCGAGATTCCCGAACGGCTCGAATCGTGTGCCCCGGACATTACCAAGGGCGCTCGTCCCCGGTCAACGCATCCCACGGGGGCGACGTTCGGTGAAAACACAAGTCAACACATTGGGTGATTTCAAGATCAGAGGGGATGAAAAAAAGCCTCTCACAAAAGAAGAGATTCCATAAAACTCACGACGATCCCGCTCAGGGGCCCTTCGGTCGCTCCGCATGGGCGCACGCCGCAATCCGTGTGATCTCACAAATCGGCTTCAGAGGATCCAAGGGGATGCCCCGGGGGGATATGCATTCCTGCACAAGATCCTACGGGAAGAGGTCTTTCGCGCTGACCACAAGATTTCCGCAGAGGTCATCCGGGCTCCGGGTCCCAGGGCTCGAGCCCACGGATCGGCACTCCGGCAGGCCGAGCCTCCATATTGAACTTTCTCGAAGGGACACCTGTCACTAGACTCACTCTTTATCCGATTTCATGAAAATCATTGATTCATGTTCGTCGATGTGGAAAAATCTGCAGGCGATCCGGCCGGCCTCTTCAAAGACCGCGGCAGGACGTCGGCCATTGGGTGGAGTTCCGTATACGACGGAGGGTAGACGATGAAAAAAGTGACCATTGTGGGATGCGGCGCCTATATGGACAGCGGTTACGGCTGCTCGGGGGAGTGGCGATGTCTCAAGGCAGCGGCCTTGGGTGAAGGAAAGTTTGACGAACCGGTCCATGTGACGTCGTTCGTTCGTTGCGAATGCCCCGGTCGATCGACAGTTCCTAATGTCGGGGTGGCCATAAAGATGTCAAACATTCAACCGGACGTCATTTATCTCAGTTCGTGCCTGGCCAATGCCAAACCCGGTTGCCCCTATGCCACGCCGGAGCAGATGGCCGAAATGCTCCAGAGCAAATTCGGCGTACCGGTCATTCTCGGCACCCATGACTATCACTGACATTTCACCCCGCCTGATGCGTCCCGGGGCGTCGCCCCGGGACTTCCCTCCCTTCAGAGGATCAGTCGTTCCGCCGTCGATCAACTCAGGCTCCATCCCCACATAGACACCGGCGGAAATCGGTTCCGGCGACCTTGGAAAAAGATTGCGCCCACGTCCCGTCCTCGCCTCCATTTCCACGACGAACCCGACCGCCCATGACGTGCTGGCCCGCCGGCAACTTTTCCTCCACCCCGGAAGACGCTCCCCGCTCCCCTCCCCCTCCCGCATGCGGCTCAGGGCGGTCATCCCACCGGTAGTTTTTTCTTCTTCCATGTTATGTTTTCTCAACATCTTTACCGGAGACCAAGGCAACTCAATGGGACCAATCTTGGAAAGGAGGCGATCATGGCCATGATTCAGGTGGATCTCCACAGGTGTGATCGGGACGGAACGTGTGCGCGGGTGTGCCCCGTGGGGATCCTTGCGGTGGATCCGGAATCGGGACCCAAAGTGCGACGGGGTATGGCCCCGTTGTGCATTGCATGTGGCCACTGTGTGGCCGTGTGCCCCAATGGGGCCTTGGACCATGTGAGGGCACCTCGGGCGGCCCAAAGTCCGCTCCCCCGCTTTCCCGTCCTCGACCCCGATACGGCGCTCCTTTTTCTTCGCTCGCGGCGATCTATCCGCTGCTACCGATCCGAAACCGTTTCTCAAGATCTCTTGGAAAAGCTTCTTCAAGCGGCTCGCTACGCGCCATCGGGGCATAATTCCCAAGGACTGACCTTTACGGTGGTCACATCTGCGGAAGCCATGGCCGCCGTGCGGGCCATGGTGGTCCAGTGGATGCGCCGTCTTGTGGAAGGCGGTTCGACCCTGGCCAAGGAATGGCACATGGCGGGGATCCTTCGCACTGCCGAAAGAGGCGGCGATCCCATTCTGAGGAATGCGCCTCATTTAATTGCCGCCTCGGCACCTCACAGCCACCGGGCGGCCCGTGTGACCTCCATTCTTGCTTTGGAATACGTGGAACTCTACGCCACCGCCTTGGGCCTGGGGACCTGTTGGGCGGGATACGTCAACGTCTTTGCCGCGGAAGGCCCGGAGCTCGCGCAGTTTTTGGGGCTTCCTGAGGATCACAGGATCTTGGGATGCCTGATGGCGGGGTATCCCGAGGTCACCTATTGTCGGTTGCCGGAGCGCAACGCTTTGGACGTGCGTTGGCGGGGGAGCGTTTCATGATTTGTGCATTTTGTGCAAAAAAGACTTGCACAATGATTCCGGGCGATCTAAGGTGCACCCCGCAGGGTCCAGCGGAGCCCCGGTCGCCTTCGCGATGCCCCCCTTTGCCGGTATGCACCCGCTCCCAAGGATGACCGCCGTGGGCGATGCCTTCCCCCCTCGGGACCGTCGAAGCGGGGTTTTTGGGGTTCGAAAGATCGCGGGCAACGGGCAGTAAAACCGCTCCTCCGCTGGTCGCCGTGGACGCGTCCCAACGGGCCGTTGCGAAGCCTCAGCCCGCGTTCATCCGACCCCCTTTAAAGACGGTCCCCGAAAAGCTTTCGGGCACACGACCGAAAACAGGACGTGGCCACCTTTGTGGGGTGTCGAGGTCCACTTCTGTGAGTACGGCGTCGGCCGTCAACCCTGGGGGCGCGCGCGTGGTCCGAGCGGCGGAGCACGGGCCAAATTCAGCGTGGTGCCGTCTTCAGGGGGTGACGCAAGAGCTCCTGAACCGGAGCGCCCTTTGGTCCGGCAGGCTTCGTTGGTCCACGGGGGCTCGTGCGAGCCTCCGCAAAAGCCTCACCGGTTCCCAACTCCAGACGCACAGGGAGGAAAGCGCATGCAGGAACAGCCCATTGGATCAATCATGGTCGTTGGAGGCGGTATTGCCGGCATTCAAGCCACGCTGGATTTGGCCGACTCCGGTTACAAGGTCATACTTGTAGAAAAAACCTCGGGCATCGGCGGGGTCATGGCTCAGTTGGACAAGACCTTCCCGACCAATGACTGCGCCATGTGAATTATCGCCCCCAAGCTGGTCGAGGTCGGCCGCCATCTCAACGTCCAACTCCTCACCCTCTCCGAAGTCACCGAAGTTTCCGGTTCTCTAGGACATTTTCAGGTCACCGTCCATCAAAAGCCGCGCTATGTGGACATGGACAAGTGCATCGCCTGCGGGCTGTGCGCCGAAAAATGTCCGAAAAAAGTGGATGACCCTTTCAACATGGGTCGCGGGAAACGCAAAGCCGCCTACATCAAGTACGGCCAAGCCGTGCCCTTGAAATATGCCATCGATGCCGCCCACTGTCTTTACCTCACCCGAGGCAAATGCCGGGCGTGCGAGAAGTTCTGCCCCACGGGCGCCATCAATTTTCAGGACACCGACAAAACCTTCACCGTGGATGTGGGAGCCGTCATTGTGGCCCCGGGATTCGAGGCCTTCGATCCTTCCGGTTTGGAAATGTACGGCTATGGTCGCATCCGTGATGTGGTCACCAGTCTGGAATACGAGCGTCTCCTGGCCTCCAACGGTCCTTACATGGGCCACCTCGTCCGTCCATCGGATGAAACCGAACCTCGCCGGATCGCCTGGATCCAATGCGTGGGTTCTCGAAATATCCATCAGTGCAGCAACGCCTACTGCTCCAGTGTCTGCTGCATGTATGCCATCAAACAGGCTTTGGTCACCGCGGAACACTGCACCGGTGACGACCTGGAGCAGGCGGTCTTCTACATGGACATGCGCACCCATGGGAAAGATTTCGAGCGCTATCTCGTGAACGCCCAGGAGAGGGGCCTTCGTTTTGTGCGGACTCGGCCGCACAGCATTGAACCGGGACCTCACAACAAGGGGGCAGTGATCCAGTACGTGGATGAGGACGGGCATCCGGTCACGGAGTTCTTTGACTTGGTTGTCCTTTCCGTCGGCCTCGAAGCCCCCAAAGACGCCGAATCCCTCGCCGCAGCCCTCGGCATTGAGCTCACCCCCCACCGGTTTGCCCAAACCGGCGGATTCGACCCCGTGACCACAAATCGACCCGGGATTTACGCCACAGGGGCATTTCACGGACCAAAAGCGATACCCCATGCCGTCACACAGGCGTCCACTGCGGCGGCGGAAGCTGCCCGCGCCTTGCGGCCGGCCCGGGGACGTCTCGCGCGCACCAAAACATACCCGGCCGAGCATGACGTGGGGAATCTGGAGCCGAAAATCGGCGTCTTTGTGTGTTCCTGCGGCATCAACATCGCCAACACGGTGGACGTCAAAGCTGTGGCCGAATACGCCAAAACGCTCCCCTACGTGGCCCACGTGGAAAACAATCTCTTTACGTGTTCTGCGGACACCCAGACCCTGATCGCTCAAAAGATCAAGGAATTGGGCCTGAACCGTATCGTCGTCGCTGCCTGCACACCCCGCACCCATGAACCCTTGTTCCAGGACACTCTGAGGGAGGCAGGACTCAATCCTTTTCTGGTGGAAATGGCCAACATCCGGAACCAAAATGCCTGGGTCCATCAGCAGGATCCTGGGAAAGCCACGGAAAAGGCCAAGGATCAAGTGCGGATGGCCGTTGCCAAAGCGGCGCTCAACGCCCCCCTGAGTCGACTACGGGTGAACGTCATCCAGAGGGCCATGGTGATCGGCGGGGGAGTCGCCGGCATGAATGCGGCCCTCTACTTGGCGGACCAAGGCTTTGATGCTGTCCTGGTGGAAAAGGGTGCACGTTTGGGGGGAAATGCTTGGCATCTTTTGGAAAACGACCAAGGGCAGCCGGTTCGGCCCATGTTGGAAGATCTCATCCGGCGTGTGGAAGCGCATCCGCGGATCACAGTCCTGAAATCGGCTCGTCTCCTATCGGTGGAGGGATCCATCGGGAGCTTCCGAAGTCGCGTGGAGGTGGACGGAACAGAGCTTGAGATTCTTTACGGGGCGGCGGTCGTGGCCACGGGCGGCCGAGAGGCCCAACCGGACGAGTACCTTTACGGCCGGGACCATCGCGTGATGACCCATTTCCAATGTGACGCCCTGCTCGCCCAAGATCCCGAGAAGATCCGCACGGCAACAAGTGTGGTGTTTATCCAGTGCGTGGGGTCCCGGGAACCGAGGCGCCCGTACTGTTCCCGGCTCTGCTGCACCCACACGGTCAAAAGCGCCATCCGCATGAAGACCTTGAATCCGGATCTCGATGTGACCGTCCTGTACCGCGACATGCGTACTTACGGGATGCGGGAAGAACTTTACCAAAAGGCTCGGGCCCTGGGTGTGTTCTTCATCCGGTATTCCTTGGACACCAAGCCTCAGGTCTCTGTGGGTAACGGCGCCCTGCACATCGATGTGTTCGATCGGATTCTCGGGAGGAACCTTCGCCTCTGCGCCGACTACGTGGTCCTCGCCGCTGCGGTAGACCCCGCCCCTTCGCAGGAGCTGGTGGATCTTTTCAAGTGCAGCGTCAACGCCGACGGCTTCCTGACGGAAGCCCATCCCAAACTTCGTCCGGTGGACTTGACGGTAGACGGTCTCTATGTGGCGGGCTTGTGTCACTACCCGAAGCCCTTGGATGAAACCATCGCCCAAGCACGAGCCGCCGCTTCCAGGGCCGCCGTCGTGCTTTCCAAAGAGGAGATGGAGCTGGATGCCATCAAGTCGTACGTCACGGAAAAGTGCGACGGCTGTGCGTTGTGTCTGGACGTGTGTCCCTATCAGGCCATTCATTTGGAGGATGTTGTGGAGGGATCCATCCGCCGAAAACGGATCCGCACGGATCCCGCCTTGTGCAAAGGTTGTGGCCTCTGTGAAGCCACGTGCCCCAAAGGGGGGGTGTTGGTTCACGGGTTCACTCTGAACCAATTGGAAGCCCAAATCGACGCGCTGTTGGCCTAGGCGCTGGGAGGAGAGTGTCCATGAACGATTTCGAGCCGATCATTGTGGGGTTTTTGTGCAACTGGTGTGCTTACGCAGGGGGCGATCTGGCCGGTGTGTCTCGCCTCCAGTATCCCCCGAACATGCGGCCCATCCGGGTCATGTGTTCCGGTATGGTCCATCCGGACCTCATCGCCAAGGCCTTGCTCAAAGGGGCCGACGGCGTCCTGGTCATGGGCTGACACCTGGGCGAATGTCATTACCTGGACGGTAATCATAAAGCCTTGGCCCGAAGTCATGCCGTTCGCATCGCCTTGGAGAGTTTCGGGATCGATCCCGAAAGGTTCGCCATCGAATGGGTCTCTTCGGCGGAAGCACCACGCTTCGCGCAGCTGGTGACGCGGTTCATTGAAAAAATTCGAGCTCTCGGCCCCAATCCCCTAAGAGGGCACGCGGCAAGCTCTGCCCAGTCCGCCTGAGAGGAGGAGCGAGGATGAAAACCTTTTTCCATTTGCTCCAAGAGGTGATCAAGCCGGGACTCTGCCATCGGTGCGGCGGATGTGTTTCTGTGTGCACCTCGGTCAACTACGGCGCCTTGGAGATCGGCGAAGACGGCCGGCCCCGTTATAAAGACGTGGAAAAGTGCATCGAATGCGGGCTGTGCCATGCCGTATGCCCCGAAATCCTCGAACTGGACCCGGAAACCCGCCACCGTCTGAGTTGGAGCGCTCCCATCGGGCGCGTGCTCAGCTCGGGAGTCGGGCGGGCCCTCGACCCCGAAGTGCGCCGCCATGCCGCGGACGGCGGGTTGGTGACAGCCCTTTTGCTCCATCTGTTTCATACGGGTCACATCGACGGGGCCATCGTCACCAGGCAAACCGGACGGTATGAGCGGGAACCGTTTCTGGCCACATCGCCCGAAGAGATCAGGGAAAGCGCCGGCTTTTTTTTCGATACCAGCCATGGGATTGTGGGGCTCGGCGACGCCTACATGGCCCGATCCAGCGTGGAAGCCCTGAAGCCGCTCATGACCAAGGGGCTGCGCCGAGTCGCTTTGGTGGGCACCCCCTGCCAGATTCAAGCTTTCCGACGTATGGAGACTTTAGGGGTTATGCCCTCGGAGTCCGTAGCCATCTGCCTTGGCCTCTATTGCTCAGGAAATTTTCTTTTCGATGCGGTTCATCGTGAGCAACTGGCTCGATGCGGCCGCTTTTCCTGGGATGATGTCCTGAAGATCAACGTCAAAGAAACCTTTCAGGTCCACCTGAAAGACGGCACGACTCGGCGCTTGGACCTGCATGTCTTAGAGCCTCTCAAACGTCATGCGTGTCGCTATTGTGAGGACTACAGTGCGGAATTTGCGGACATTTCTTTCGGCGGACTGGGGGCCCCGGAAGGTTGGACCGCATATCTTGCACGAACACCGAAAGGCAGGGCGGCCTACCTGGATGCCCGCGGTCGATCTCTGGAAGAGATGGATCGGCGGCAGGATCCCGCCGTGTCCGAAAAAGTCCTGGAAGCCGTGATGCAGGCGGCGGCGCGCAAGCGGGCCGAAGCCAGAGTCCATCGCCAAGAATTGGGTAAGCCTGTGATTGTCGCGCTGTGAATCGTCGGGCCATGCCCACGAGGAGGACCACCGATGCCAGTGACCGTAGCCAGCGAATGGCTCAATTCATGTTCAGGATGTGAAATTTCCCTGGTCGATTTGGGAGAACGACTCCTGGATGTGCTCAATCTTGTAGATTTTGTCCACATCCCCGTTCTGTTGGACCACAAGTATTTCGGCCAGACTGGAGAAAAAGGCCACGTGGACATCCCTGCAGCGGATGTCGGGATCATCAGCGGGGGGATAAGAAACGAGGAGCACAAAGAAATTGCCGCCCACATGCGATCCCGCTGCAAGATGATCATCGCTCTGGGAACGTGCGCCACGCATGGCGGCATCCCCGCTTTGGCCAACAGTTTCCCTGTCGGCGATCTTCTGGAACGGTGTTTCAGCACCGAAACCACCGATGAGAACCCGCGGACCTTTCAAGCGCCTGTGCCTCAGCTGCTGGACGTCTGTTCCGCCTTGGACGAGCATATTGCCGTGGATCTCTACATCCCGGGATGTCCACCTCACCCGGATCAGCTCTACTCGGCGCTCACGGCTCTGGTGCAGGGAAAAACACCGGATCTTCCCTCAAAGAGCGTTTGCGACACCTGCCCGACGGTGCGCGAAGGCAAGGGGAAACTCACCACGCTGCGGCGTTTTCTCCAAAATGTGCATTACCGAAGCCCGGACGAACCCTTAGACAGGATGCGTTGCCTCTTGGAACAGGGCTTCTTGTGCATGGGGCCTGTGACTCGGGCCGGCTGCGGAGGGGACGGCATCACCCCACGGTGCATTGCGGCTCGGGTGCCTTGTCGAGGCTGTTATGGACCGGTGCGCCATGACGGCAATCCCATGCTGGACATGCTCAACGCCCTGGCATCCAACGGCATCGACGTGAAATCACTGCCCGAATTCCCTTCCCTCCTGCGCTTTGCGGGAGGTCACCGTCTGCTTCGTCCATCAAAGCGGCGAAAGGAGATCTAGCTCATGAGTCGAGAGATCCACATTCAACCCATCACGCGCATCGAAGGGCACGCCTCCATCCAGATTCAGCTGAACGATGCCGGGGAGGTTCGAGATGCGCGGGTCAACATCATGTCTCTCAGGGGATTCGAGAAATTCATCGAGGGAAAACCCGCTGAAGAAGTCCCCCGGATCGTCAGCCGTATTTGCGGCATTTGTCCCTGGATGCATCACCTGGCCTCCAACAAGGCAGTGGATCGGTGCTTCGGCGTCACCCCACCACCGGCCGCCCAAAAACTGCGGGAACTGATGCAGACCATCGCCCATGCGGAAGACAAGCTCTTGCACTTTTTCTTCCTCGCCGCGGCGGATTTCGTTATCGGCCCCGATGCCGACTATTCGGTGCGAAACGTCATCGGTATCGCGAAAGCCCATCCCGAACTGGCCCAGAAAGTGGTCCAGATGCGGCACCGCGCCAAGATGATTCTGGAACGATTCGCCGGAAAGGCGATTCATCCCATCGCGGGTGTGGTGGGAGGTTTTTCCAAACCCATGCGGGAAGACGAGCGGAGGGAAATCCTCGCCCAAATGCACGAGCTTCTGGATTTTGCCCTGTTCACCCTGGATTTCGCCAAGACCACAGTTTTCCCGCCTTACATGGAGACGATCCAGTCCTTAGGCGTCATCCGCACCGGATTCATCGGCACGGTGGACGACACGGGTGCCTTGAACCTTTATGACGGGCGAATCCGTTTGATGAAACCCGACGGGAGCTTCCACGAGTTCGACGTGCAAGACTACGCCGAATTTCTGGGCGAGCACGTGGAACCCTATTCCTATGCCAAAATGCCGTACGCCAAAGTCTGGAATGAGGGCTTCTCTTTGGACGAGACCCAACCCCGAGGGATTTATCGATCCAACACGTTGGCGCGGATCAATGTGGCAGACCGCATCGCTACACCCCGTGCGCAAGCGGAATTGGAGGAATTTCGAGAAAAATTCGGCCGGCCCGCTCAAGCGACCCTGCTTTATCATTGGGCCCGACTCATCGAAGAAGTCTATGCCTGCGAACACGCCATCCAATTGTTGGAAGACCCGCAGATCTGTGACCCTCACGTGCGAACCGAGGTGCAGCCCCGGGCCGGGCGCGGCGTCGGGAGTGTCGAAGCCCCGCGCGGAACCCTCATTCATGATTACTCGACGGACGAAAATGGCTTGATCACCCGGGCGAATCTCATCGTGGGAACGACCCACAACATCGCCCCCATGAACCTGAGCGTGAAGCAGGCGGCGAAGTCCCTGATCCATAAAGGCGCTGTGGATCAGGGGTTATTAAACCGCGTGGAAATGGCGGTAAGAGCCTACGATCCCTGAATTTCCTGCGCCACCCATCGCCTGGACGGCGATCCGGCCATCCGCATCACCATCACCGACGCGACCGGCACCCCCATCGTGCGCTGGCCTCAGGGAATCCACGACTGAACCCTCAAAACGTCAGCCGCAGGGACACGAA
Organism: Desulfosoma profundi; assembly: GCF_055387865.1. Lineage (NCBI taxonomy): Bacteria > Pseudomonadati > Thermodesulfobacteriota > Syntrophobacteria > Syntrophobacterales > Syntrophobacteraceae > Desulfosoma > Desulfosoma profundi. The sequence goes on from NZ_AP042420.1 coordinate 1,366,583, forward strand.
GGCCTTCCTTAGTCCCTGCGGCGTATGTGCTCACCCGCAAGCCAAAGTCAGCGTGCCGGCCGTCTTTTCGTCTGGGTTTCGGGAGGGTGATCCGAAAGATGAGCAAGGCCGGCAGCACGATGAGACCCCAGAGGCCGATCCGACTCACTTGCTCCGGACTGAGGACGTCCCCCCATGTGCGGAGGACTCCCCACGTGGGATCCAAGCTTGCCGCTTGACGGTAAGCTTCCCTGGCCAATTCTTGGTGACCACGGTCGGCGTAAATCTTCCCCCGCACCGAAAGAGCACGGGCCATGGCAGCGGGATCGTCATGAAGGCTGAGCACCGCAGCCACATCCCGCTCCGCTTCCGCCACGCGCCCCAGTTCATAGAAAACTTCCGCCCGATAACCGAGAATGTCGCTCCGACGGGGTTCCCAGGCCTCGGCCTGATTCAGATCGGCCAACGCCCTTTCCCACTGCTGTCGTTTTGTGGAAACCAGGGCGCGAAAAAGCAAGCCGCGAACATCCCGCCCCCCCTTTTCCAAATAAGCCGTGAGGTCGGCGTTGGCGTCTTCAAGCTTTCCCTGGTAGTAGTAGATGGTGCCGCGTTCCCTGAGGGCTTCCACCAAGCCGGCGTCCATAGCCAAGGCTTCCGAGTACAAAGCCGCTCGACGATACATGATGGAATCCTTGCGGGCCTTTTCGAAAAGATCCGCAGCGGTCTGCATGGTGTGGCCGGAGTGCACTCCGGCACAGAGCAAGAAAATTGACATGGTCATCCACGTGACACGGCGCATGTTGAAATCCTTTCCCGCATTCGGTAGAGGCGCGTGAAAATCCCGCTTCATCTTTGAAATCGGAATGTCGCCTGACAAACATAAATGTTGTTCGGACAGCTAGCAAGTCCAGTGCCGGGCATGGCTCCAAACATGGCGGCCCCTCCGGACAAAATCATGCCGGCCATTTTGCAGGCGGCGGGAACGCCGTCCCACCTTTCGGCAGAGTCCCGCATCGGCGCTTTGTTCCCCATGCGGCATATGTTAAGAGGACGTGAAGTGCCCATGAGACCTGCACTCGAATGGAAAGGAGCACCCCATGATTGGATCGCCCCTCATAGCTTCCGACACTTACTGGGTCGGGGTTAACGACCATGAAACCGATCTCTTTGAAGCCCTGTGGCCTCTTCCCTATGGCATTTCCTACAACGCGTATCTTGTGGTGGACGACAAAGTGGCCTTGATCGATGCCGTCAAAGGTCATTTTCTCGCAGAACACCTTCGGAAAATCCGAGACGCCTTGCCTTCGGGAAAATCCGTGGACTATTTGGTGATCAACCACATGGAACCCGACCACACAGGCGCCGTGGAGATTCTGCGCTCCGTGTTTCCGGAAATGACGCTCGTGGGAAACAGAAAAACCCTTGAAATTCTGGAGGCTTTCTACGGCTCCGGAAACCCGTGCCTTCGAGTGGAAGACGGCGAGGTTTTGGATCTGGGGACCCACAAGCTTCAGTTCCATTTGACGCCTATGGTGCACTGGCCCGAAACCATGATGACTTTTGATTCCACCACAGGCGTCCTTTTCTCCGGTGACGCTTTCGGTGGCTTTGGCGCGGTGGATCAGGGCCTTTTTGACGATGAAATTGACCTCGATCTCATGCAAGGTGAACTGCTTCGTTATTTCACCAATATCGTTGCCAGGTACGGCCAGATGGTCCTGAAAGCCATCGACAAACTGCGTGGTCTCTCCATCACTGTGGTTGCCCCGACCCACGGCACCGTATGGCGCCGCGATCCGAAGCTGCCCATCGCGCTTTACGGGCGGTGGAGCGCCCAAGAAGCGGAGCCGGGCGTTGTGGTGGCTTATGGGTCCATGTACGGCCACACGTATCGACTCGTAGAGGCTGCGGCACGGGCTTTGACGGAGCACGGTTATGCGCCCATCGTGCACGATGTCGCACGAACCCATGCGTCATACGTCATTGCGGACATTTGGAAATGCAAAGGTCTGCTCCTCGCCTGCCCGACCTACAACACGGGCCTGTTCCCGCCCATGGAATCCCTTTTGGCGTTGTTGGAAAACAAGCTCCTGAAGCATCGGCTCTTGGGCATTATGACGAGCTATGCTTGGGCGGGCGGCGCGCGCAAGGCTTTGGAGGCTTTCGCCCAAAAATTATCCCTTGAGGTCGTGGAACCCATTGTGGAAGTGAAAGGGGCAGGGACACCTCACGATATGAAGAATTGCGCCCTCCTGGCGGCGAACCTGGCCACACGGCTTTCAGCATCCGGCGCCGCACGTCCTGAACTCGGGTGACCTCAGCGGCGGTTGTGCCGCCCATCCCAGATCCCCGGGAATGAGCGGTTGGCAACGGACACCGACGCTTCATTCAGGTGCCGCACGGGCAGGTTTCTTGCGTGAACCCGAAGCGCAACCCCAAACGCCAGGCCGTGTCCAAGGCCGCTTGGATTTCTTCTGCGCTGGGTTTGCGATCCAGGGGAGGAGTCTGCAGAGCCTTGTGGGCGGGGAAATACTGGTCCATAAGGCTCACCCACACTTCCTTGCCCAAAGCTCGGCGAAGAAATGAAAGACACTGCACAGTCTCTGACAAATCCCCTGGCAAAACCAAATGGCGGACCAGGAGCCCGCGCACGGCCACACCGTCGCTGTTGCACTGCAACGGCCCTACCTGGCGCCACATGGCAAGGAGGGCCCGCCGGTTCTGCACCCCATAGTCAGCTCGGCCACAGCACCGTGCCGCCGCTTCCGCAGAAGCGAATTTGATGTCCGGCAGGTAGATGTCGATGATGCCCTCCAATTCGCGGATCAGAGAGACCCTTTCGTAGCCGCTGGAATTGTACACGACGGGAAGCCGCAAACCCCGCTGTGCCGCGATGATCAGGGCCTCGACAAATTGGGGCATCTGATGCGTGGGCGTCACCAGATTGATGTTATGAACGCCGCGGCGCTGGAGTCGAAGCATCTTTTCGGCCAGCTCCTCCGGGGACATCACCCGGCCGACGCCCAATTGACTGATGGGATAATTCTGGCAAAAAAGGCAGCGCAAGGTGCATCCGGAGAAAAAGATCGTGCCCGACCCCCGGGTGCCGGCTATGGGCGGTTCCTCCCAAGGATGCACACTGACGGCCGCCACTTTGAGACGCCCGTCCGTGCGGCAGAAACCCAGCTGCCCAGACAGTCGGTCCACCCCGCAGCGGCGGGGGCAAAGGTCACAGGCTTTGAGCCGCTCTTTGAGAGCCGCCGCCTTGGCTTGCAGGGTACCCGAATGGAGTGCGCGAATGTATGCGGGGATGGCCTCTTGCATCGTCTCACCCTGTCGAGAGCATATTTTAGTGAATTTCGCAGAAGAAGGAAGATGACATGGACAAGGACACCCCCACGGCCCGTGAGATGACGATCCGCCACTTCCAGGACATAGCCCGAACCAACCGATTCGCGGAAAACGCTTCCATTCCTCATGACACCGACTTTTGCCTCGTGTGTCGTCCAGACCGATGCGGTGAGGATCCGTTCAAGGTTTATGTGGATGTCATCGCGAAATGTATTCCTGTCCGCAGGCCGCGTCTGGACGCCGACCTTGTCGAAGCCATCCGTGAGGACCTCCAGTGGGCCGGCCAAACTGTATCCCTCACCGTGGAAGACCTTCTGACCCGGAGGTCTTCGGCCTTAGAGGCTTTCCGCCTTTGGGTGCGCAACGCTCTGGAAACCGGCTTGGAATTGCTGTCCGTTCATAGTCCCACCAGCCTGGCTTTTTCTTTGGATGACGTGGACGGACAGCCGGAAAGAGAGGCTTTTGTCGAGGCGTGCATTCAGCACATCATGGATACCATTCTCTCGCCAGAGCATCCGGGTGACAAAAATCAGCCCGAGTAGACCTCGGTGCGGTTTCTCCCGTTTTCCTTGGCACGATACAGCGCCGCGTCCGCGGCGGCAACGAGGGTCTCGAGGGTCACACCGTCAGCCATGCCGGCCGCTATGCCGGCCACCCCGAAGCTCGCCGTGAGGCGGACCGGTCCTTTTGGGGTTTCCAGCGTCGTGTGGGCGGCTAAGAGCCGCAACCGCTCGGCCACGATGACCCCCTGGTCCACACTCGTTTCCGGGAGGACCACGACGAACTCTTCACCACCGAAGCGGGCGGCCCAGTCCAAACCCGCCCGAAGAGAGCCTCGCAGGAGAGCGGCGAAATTTTGGAGCACCTGATCGCCCGTTTGGTGTCCGTAGGTGTCGTTGATCTTTTTGAAATGGTCGATATCCGCCATAACCACAGCAAGAGGGCGCCCGTGCCGACGGGTCGCCCGCAGGACTTTAGGGAAATGTTCATTGAAGTACCGACGGTTGTAGAGCTCCGTCAGGGGATCGGTAATGGACAAACGCTCCACCTCTTCCGTACGCTTCTTGAGTGTCGCTTCCAGGTCTAATATGCGCCGGGCGGTTTTCAGTCTCGCGGCAAGTTCTGAAGGATGCACCGGCTTGACGAGGTAGTCGTCGGCCCCCGCTTCTAATCCTGCCACGATGTCATCGATGGCGTCCTTGGCCGTCAGCAGGATCACATAGACGTACCCGGGATATGATCGACATCGCACCGTGTGACAGAAGGTGATCCCGTCCATCTCCGGCATCACCCAATCCGTGATGACCAGAGGGCAGAACTCGTGGTCCAGTAAATCCAGAGCCTTTAAGCCATTGTTCGCATGGTGCACCACATAGCCCAAAGGTTCCAGCACCGACTGGAGTCGCATGGCCTGGGTCACGCTGTCTTCCACGATGAGGACCCGCCGTTCATTGCTCATGCAGATTCTCCCCCATCACCAATTATGCTTTCTGTTCAAAATATTGCGGGTAGAGCCGCCGCGCACATTCGGGGCATAGGCCGTGGCTGAACGTGGCCTTGGAACGATCGCCGATGTAGCGCTCCAAATGCTGCCATTCCCCCGATTCATCCCGGATTTTCTTGCAACCGGCGCAAATGGGAAGGATCCCTTCCAGTGTTTTGATGGTTTCCAAAGCCTCTTGGAGCTTTTTGTTGGCCTGTTCCAATTCGCGGGCTTTTTGGAGGGCGCTCTCGTATGTCGAAAAGAGGAGGTCAAGGATCTGGATGCGATCGGATGTGATGAAATGGCGGCGATCGGCAAAATACACCTCCAAGCCCATTTCCGTGCACACACGATGACGCAGCTTGCGGTTAATGAGGATGTACTGGATTCGGGCAAGCAAAAAATTTTCCTCGTACGGCTTGGTGATGAAGTTATCGGCCCCACATTCCAAACCTCTGAGGATGTCTTCGGGCTCGGAAAGTTGTGTCACCAAAATGACGGGGATGTCCGCCATATTCTTATCGCTTTTGACACGTCGGCAGAATTCGTAACCATCCATTTCTGGCATCACGATGTCGCTGATGATGATGTCCGGCCGGATCGTCCGCAGAGCCTCCAAAGCCTCCGTTCCGTTTTGAGCCGCTGTCACCTCACAGCCGTTCTTTTCCAAAAAGTCTTGAAGGTAAACGGCCTGGGTGAGACTGTCTTCCACAATCAGGATATGGACCTTTTCTTGAACAAGAGACAGTTTACCATTCATGCTAAAAATCCTCTCCATGCGCCTGAATCGGCCTGGATTACTCGTGCGTCACGACATTTCGGGTAATCTCAAGGAGGACACGCGTAATGCCCTCGGGGGGAAGCACGCATTGGGCCGCACCGAGGCGTACCGCTTCCCCCGGCATGCCGAAGACCGCACATGAGTCTTTGTCCTGTACAATGGTCAACGCCCCCATTTCGCGCAGGCTTAGCATTTCTTTCGCGCCATCCTTACCCATGCCTGTAAGCAAGACGGCAACCGCGGCCGCCCCATAGGATCCGGCAACAGATCGGAACAAGACGGAAACGGACGGTGTGACCCCGTGTTCGGACGCCTGATGACAAAGCAAGAGGACGCCGGACGGATCGATGGTCATGTGAACCCCATCGGGGGCAAAGTAAACCGTACCCGGGAGGGCTCTTTCTCCGTGGGCGGGGATACGCAGGCGGACGGCACATTCGCGCTGCATCCACTCCAGCATCCCGTAGAGGAACCCCGGACTGATATGCTGCACCACCAGGACCGGAAGCGGATAGTTGGTCGGCAGGCCTTTGAGGATGTCCTTGAGCACAGGGGGACCTCCCGTAGACGCCCCCATGGCCACCAGACGCACCGGTTTCTTGACCACACAGGGGGGATAGCGCCCTTCAACGGCTTCGGGTGTGTCCCTCTTCGGACTTATTCGGGGAGTCCGCCGGATGACGGGAAGTTCGGCCATGAGCTTCACCGTGCGCACCAGTCTTCGCGCGAAAAGCTCCGCGTCCGGGTGGCCCAGACCCGGAGGCTTCTGCACACCCCCTACCGCGCCGATCTCCATGGCTTCGAAGGCTCTCTGCACGTCTTCCGTCTGCCACACGTCGCTGACCATGACGATGGGGACACGAAGATGCTCTAAAATTTTCCGCGAAGCCTCGATCCCGCTCATTCCGGGCATGTGGATATCCATGGTGATGAGATCAGGCTTCAAGTCCAAGGCCTTGCGGATGGCGTCCGTGCCGTCCACGGCAAAACCAACCACCTGGAATCCCCCTTCGTTTTCCAACAAAAAACGGAGATATTCCCGGCACGTCAGTGAATCATCCACAATGAGGACGCGTTTCGACTCCGCCATGGACGCTCTCCGATCTAACCCGTAAAGCGCTCGAGCACATCCAAGAGGGTGCTCTGATCAAAAGCGCTCTTGACGATGTAGGCGTCCGCTCCGGCTTCGAGGCCTTCTTCTCTGTGTTCCCGAGAATCCAAGCTGGTCACCAGCACCACCGGCATATGCTTGAGTTTTTCGTCCTGACGGATGGCACGTGTCAGGTCGAAACCGTTCATGCGTGGCATTTCCACATCGGAAACCACGGCGTCAAAGGTGTACTCCCTAAGCAACGCCAGCGCTTCTTGGCCGTCCACGGCCGTCTGCACGGAATAGCCGGCAGTCTCCAAGATGTTCTTAAGGAGTGTTCTCGACGTGACGGAATCCTCCGCCACAAGAACGGCACGCTTTCTCTTGTCCGCAGCCGCTCCGATCTGCCCCGCGGCGACGGGAAGTGTTCGTGAAAAGCTTCTCGGCGTCGATTTTTCCACAGACCGGACCACTTCGACGGCGTTCAAAACCGGAACCACTTGACCCGATCCCAGGATCGTCGCCCCCCAGATGTGCATCACCTTCTGAAGCTGAGGCCCAAGGCCCTTGATCAAGATTTCTTGTTCGCCGAGGACAGAGTCCACTTCCACCGCCGCCGTTCGATCCCCCCCTGTCAAAATCAATGCCGCCCTTCGCCGCCCCGTGTCCTTCGATGAAGGCGTGTCGGCTTCCGGAAGATCGAGCACCCGTCCCAGGTTTTCCAAGGGGATCACCCGCCCGCCGTGAACGAGGGTTTCCCGTCCTTCCACACGTTGACAGTCGCCTTCCCGAAGTTTTACGACCGCTTCGACGGCATGGGTCGGCACCACAAAATGACGCCCACCGGCGCCAACCAAAATCCCGCGAAATGTTGCCAAAGAGACCGGCAATTCCAAAATCATTCGGGTGCCTCGCCCTTCTTGGGTTTCCACCCGCACCCGTCCGCCGAGGCCTTCCACTTTTTCTTTGACAATGGGCATGCCCAGACCACGCCCGGACAGTTCCGTCACCATGGGACTTGTGGAAAAATCCGATCGGAAAATAAGCTGCAGGACCGCCTCATCACTCAGTTCACGCCCTTCTTCGGCGCTCAAGATCCCCCGGCGGACCGCGGTCTCCCGAAGTGCTTGAGCGTCAATCCCTCTTCCGTCGTCTTCAACGGTTAAAGTCACTGTGCGCGCCTCGTCCTGAACCACCCGAATTCGAATGGTCCCTTGGGGTGCCTTCCCCAGGCGCAGCCGCTCTGAAGGCGTTTCAAGACCGTGGTCCACGGCGTTCCTTAACAAGTGCACCAAAGGATCCTTCAATTCTTCCAGGATCCTTCTGTCCGCTTCCACATCGTCGCCCTCGATGATCAATGAGACGTCTTTCCCTAGCTGATCGGCGATGTCACGCACCATCCGGGAAAGCCCTCTGAGCACCAAACCGAAGGGCTGCAGTAGGACATCCTTCGCGCCTTCCATCAATTCTTCCACGAGGATGGCCAAGGTGCGGGCCGTCTCCTCGGCCGAAGCCAGCGCTCGAGCCATATCCCCGCCGAGTTCATGCAAGGCGGTCTGATGATTTCCAACGAACTGCAAAACCTCCATAAGATCTTTGCCGGCAGGGGGGAGTGATGGCGTGCTGAGATCTGGGGCTTTGCTTTTCAGCGCTTTGAACTCTTCGAATCCCGAGGAGTATAACCGTTTCGATTGTTCATAGCGGCGATGAAGGTTCTTAAGGAGACGGAGGTGCTCCATCATGGCCAATTTTGCCGAAATGAGTTCCTCCGCCCTTTTGAGGAAAACATCCAGCCGCTGGACGTCCACCCGAACGAGCTGACCCGATCGAGAGACCGGCTGAGATGAGGGCTGACGATGCCGAGTGTCTTTGACGTCCCAGCCGGGAACAGAACCTGATCCGCCATGGGCGGCTGCCCCAAGAGAATCGGGAACGTCCACCGGAATAATCCCGTATGAGGCGTCAAGAGCATCTCGCCGGGTGTGAGCGGACTCCGTGGAAACCGGCACGGCAGGAGATTTTTCGTCTCCGGACCCGCATTCCTTTACTGATGCCGGCAGGTTTCGGCCTGCGTCATTTTCTGTTGAGGGATTCCTTTCCTTTGCCCCATGGAGCATGCATTCTAAACGCCGACAAAGTCCTGAAACAGATTCTTCCCCCGCTTCTCCTTGAACGATCCGCTCTACAAAATTTAAAACCTGGGACAAGACCCTGATCACCTCGCGGGACAGGGGGACTTCTTCCCTTTTCAAAGCTGAGAGCAGGCTCTCGGCCGCCTGACAGACTGATTCCACATCAGAAAATCCCACAGCCCGAGCGGCCCCTTTAAGGCTGTGGAACTCCCGATAGGCCACCTCCAGAGCATCTCCACGGCGCACAGGATCGGCATCTTTTTCCAGAACATCGAGGTGTGATGTCAGGGAATCCAATCGCTCCCTGGCTTCACCCATAAAAGCATGCCGAAGCTTTTCCATGAGTTCTGCTTCGTTCATGAGGGCTCCCACAGAAACTTCCCGCCACCATTCGGAGTTCCGGCGCCGGCCGATGTCTCAACTGATCGTGTCTTCGTTGGCAAAGGCCGACAGGTTTTTTCTGGATCCAACGCGGTCACACGCGAAGGTGCGACGATACCTCCCTCAGACTCACACTCAGACGCTCCAAATCCCTGACGGCCCCTTCCAGTTGACGCGCCCCCTCGGTGTTCTGAGCGCTCGCCTCCCGGATGTTTTGCACCGCCAGGACCAGCTGTTCCATCCCCACCACTTGTTCCTGGCTCGATGAAGCGATCTGCAGAGCCGAATCGGACGCCTCCTCCACCCCTTGACCCAAACGCTCAATGGCCTCTCCGGTGCGTTGCCCCAATTCCAGTCCGGCTGCTACGGCCTTCGTGCCGCGTTCAATGGCCATGACGGCGCTACTGGTGGCCTTCTGGATCTCCGAGAGGATCTGTTTGACTTGCTCCGTGGCCTCCTTGGATTGATCGGCCAAGGAGCGCATCTCTTGAGCCACCACGGCGAATCCCTTGCCGTGTTCTCCCGCCTTGGCCGCCTCAATGGCCGCATTCACCGACAGGAGGTTCACTTGATCCGCCAGGTCCCGAACCACATCGATAATGTCGCCGATGCTCTGTCCCTGATCGCTCAAGCGCATGACGCTCTCCGCAACGAAATCCATCTCCTCCCGAATCCGCTGCAGTCCGCCGAGGACATCGCCGGTGGCCCGACGTCCCTCTTGGGAAATGTGAGCCAAGAGTTCCGATTTCTCCGCAACCTGTTTGCCCTTGTCATGGGACAACCGCGCGCTTTGGCGGACCTCTTCCACCGTAGCCGTGATCTCACTGATGGATGTGGCCGTTTCTGCGGAACTCGCCGCCAACTGCGCTGCCGTGGCCGAGATTTGGCTGATGGAGGCGGCCAAATGATTGACCCCATCCATAACCTGATGGGTCTGTCTCTTCAAAAACTCCAACATCATGGAAAATCCACGGCTCAATTCCCCAACTTCGTCTGTTCGGGAAGTCCCCTCTATGGAGACCTTGAGATTTCCTTGAGTGACCTCGTGAATGGCGGTAATCAGTTCTCGGATGGGGCGGATCATTCCGCGCGCGGTCACAAAACCCAAAAGCACACCGCTTAATGCGAGAATCACCGTCAACACCGCATAGCGGAATATAAGTGTGTGGACGGCTGAAAAAGCTTCGGCGACATCCGTCTCAACGAGCAATGCCCAATCCGTGTCGGCATGAAGAACTTCGCTCAGCCCGATGGGCGTGTAGGTGCTGATAACTTTTGTCCCCCTGTAGTCCACGATGATGTCCTGGCCGACTTCTCCAGCCACGGCACGACGGACCGCCTCTGTATCCACTCTTTTTTTCAGAACGTCCGTGTCACCCAGAAACCGGGACGGTGTGCGGAGAACGCCGTCTTGTCCCACCACATAGGTATCGCCGGTGACGCCTAAGCCGGCACGCGCCTCGATGATGTGCTTCAACTGGCCAGGGCTGATTGCGGCCACAACAACCGCCATGGGCACGCCTGCTTCTTCCATCACAGGGACGGCGATGAAGAAGCATGGGCCGCCCGCCGGTTCGTAGTAAACCATGTCCCCGAACACGACGCCCATTTCCTTGAGAGCGCTCTTCCATACCGGAGCTAAAGCCTTTGCTCGTTTTTCCGCTCGATCGCCTGACGGCACGCCAAGGCCTTCCCGAGACGCGTAGAGGATCCTCAAAGCATCCGAAGCGAGGATCAAAAGCTCTTCAAAACCCTCGTCATGAATGTCCGCACTGAGTTTTTTGTGAGCTTTCTGAGCCATCAACCCGTATCGCCGCGATGAGTTTTCTTCCGTTGCTCCCCCGGAGCCGGCGGCTTGCGCTTCGTTGGTGTAGGCCAAAATTTGTGAGATTTCCAATGACTTGGCGTGGAGACGGACCATACCGGCACGTTCGGTGAAATACTCCTGAAGACGTTCTTTCTGGATTTCTCTGAAGATCGCCTGTCTCCCAAGAACATCTTGCTGAATATCCCGTTTTTCATAAAAAAAACTCACCACCGCTGAAATGAGGAGGGAAACGGTGACGATGGCCCCAAAGGAAAAAGCCATTCTCCACGCCAGAGACCTTTTCAGCTTGCCAATCATGAACCTCTTCTCCTCGCTCTCGCCCGAAGGCCCAAGACAACTACTTCTCGTGGTAACCCACGATCAGCGCTTTTTCCGACAGGAGGGCGCGACCGTCTATGACAATGAGGCGGTCCGGCCGTACGCCTCGGATGATTTTTTTTGCTATGCCATCCTCGGCCCCAGGAGCGGGTTGCAGTCCATCGAGGGAAAGTCGCTCTGTGCCTCGGAGTCCGTGAACTGTGATGGCGAAAGTCATACTTCCATCGGTCAGTACCAGCATGTAGGCCGATTCGGTGGGTGGCCTTTCGGGCAAATTCAGGATTTTTGCCAAGTCGAGAACGGAAAGAATTTCCCCACGCACATTGACAATCCCCAAGACAAATGATGGGATTCCTGGAAGGGGCGTCACGGCGCCGAGCCGTCGAATCTCACGCACCACCGCCGATTCTACCGCGTAACGCTCCCCGCCGAGATCAAAGACCACCACATCGTGCCCCTGCTGCTGAACCTGCTCCTCCAGCGGTTTGGCCAGCTCCCGGGCTCGGTCTTCCAAGATGCTGCGATCTTTATCCTCACCGTCGCTCACAGCGTCTCCTCCCGCCCATTGGCATCGAGCGTCTCTAAGCACTTTTCAATCATGCGGCGCAGATGACCGACGGATAAACCCTCGCTGAAAGGCAGTTCGTCTTTCTCCTGTTGAGACTGCAAGGCTTTCTTAGCGCCATCCAGGTAGCGGCGCGCGGCATCGTTCTGGCCCTCCCGTCGGCAGATCATCGCCAGGGAAAACATGGCCAGCGGGGATTCGGGGGCCACATAGAGCATTTGTCGATAAGCAGCCGCAGCGACTCCCAGATCCCCCCGGTCGGCATGGATCGCTCCTTTCAGATGATAAAGAGCCGGGTCAAACTTGTGGACGGTCAAGGCGGCATCGATGAGACGTAACGCCTTTTCCGCCTCAGATCGGCTCACCAAGGCCTGAATCAGAGAAAGCAAGGTGTCTCGAAAACCTTGAATGTTCTCCTGTGGTTCTCTCAGGAGTCTTTCGGCGAAATGCCCCGCTTCCTCTAACAATCCCAGAGAAACCAGGCGAGAAAATTCGGCCGCGGCATCCTCTGCCAATGCGTGCGGAAGCGAACGTCCTGGCATGGAAACCGAAGATGCTTTGCCGAAACAGGCCACGCCCCTCTCAGGCTGACAACCGAGCGATCCTTCGAATGGACGGGATGCGGAAGGAGCCCGCAGATCGTGGAATGCCGGTCCCTTAAAAAGGCGTGGGGTGCTCCGCGGACCCGGCAATGTCGCTAGAACTGGCGCGCGATGGCCTTCTCGGCCGGACTCCGCCGGCGTCGACATCATCGCCGCAGGATCCATCCGCCCCCATACGAGGCCATTTCTGGACATTTCTTCCGATTGCACATTTGGGGATCTTTTCCGCAAAAGAATGGCTTGTGGGGTGCGGACCGTTTCCCAGAAAGTTGGATCGGCCACATGAATCTCCGAAGGACTGAGGAGCAGCCATCCGCCCTCCCGCAAGCTGCGGTAGAAGCGACTCAAGACCTCTCGGCGGCCCCGGGAGTGAAAGTACATGAGGACGTTTCGACAGAAGATGACATCGAGATCCCACGTCCCGTTCAGAGGTGACGGGTAACCTCCAGCCATGAGGTTCAGCGCCTCGAAACGAATGCGGTCTTTGAGTTCCTCTCGCACTCGGATTGTTCCGCCACCGTCCTGGATGAAATGTGAGGCGTAACGGGCCGGCACAGGATTACGAATGGACCAGGGACGGTACCGACCGTCGCGTGCCGTTTCCAGGGCTTTTTCATTGACGTCTGTAGCGAGAAGAGAAAAACCTCCGGCAGGATGCCCCCGCAAGGCTTCCGTCATGATCATCGCCACTGTATAGGCTTCCTCCCCCGTGCTGCATCCTGCGCTCCACAAACGAATCCTTCGGTCGTTGCAATTTTGCCGATACTGAAGGATTTCCGGTAGGGCCTCGTCCACAAAAGCTTGCAGCGCTTCGTGCTCTCGGAAGAAATACGTTTCACCAACCGTCAGAAGGGGCGCCAACACGCGGATCCGCTCTTCGGATGAAAGTTCCTGAAAAAAATGACGGGCGAAAGTTGCACCATCTTCAAAACCCTTCTCTCTTGCGGCTGAGGTCAATTTCCGGCGCATTTCGGCATGTGCCGAATCATCGCAGAAGAAGCCAAGGTGTTCCTCTGCCCACCGTACCACTTCATGAATCACATCCATGTGCGCTGCCCTCGGCAAACCGAACAAGTTAGAAGAAAACGCTATTCGCCGGTATCAGCCAACAGCCCCGCCGTCATGGCACCATGGCATCGAGGCTCGTGAGGCTGGAGGCCCCGGGAAGCGAAAACCCAAGGCGAGCAATGCGGTGGCATTTCCTTGAGACCTTGGCCGTTGTTCTTCACGCCGTCAGCGAAACTCTCCCAAGATCTGCCGAGAGATTCTGTTTTGACGATCAAGACCGTGTTTCCATCCCACTTCCCCACCCCACAAAACGGCCCGCGGTGTTGCTCGAAAATTTGCCCGCACGGGACATTGCCTTCCACTTCGATGGAACCGATGCACTGGACCGCGTCGGTCCAGATGCCCACTTGCCCTGCGCCGTTGTTGACAATGAGAAAACGATCGGCAGGGGACAGGGGCTTTCCCGCTCGACCGAAAAAGAACCTCAGGTCGAAAATTGGGACGAGACCGCCGTGAAGGTTCAGTACGCCCAAGAGTCCCGCGGGGCCATAGGGCACCGGTGCCACCGCCGCCGCCCGGACAATCCGATGGACCGCTGCCAAGGGCACCGCACACCATTGCCCTTCAATGTCGAAAACCACGTAATCTTCCTGCTTCATAGGCCCCCATTTCCAGTTTCGATGTTGTCGGTCTGAGGTGTTTCAAACACCTCGTCGGGGTCATTCATTCTGGAGATCGGCATTTTTCAAGTCGGACATGAATGCTGCCGATTGAACAAATGCGTGGGATTTTCAGGTCATTTTTCATGGAGGCCGCAAAAGGGGTGAAAACCATGGCACGCATCCTTGTGGTGGACGACGAAGCCGCCATCCGTCATTTGGTTTGCGCCGCACTGACAAGCTTCGGCCATGAATGCATCAGTGCGCCGGACGCCGCCGCCGGCCGAGCCCTGTTGAAGGAAAAGACGTTCGACCTTGTCCTCTCCGACCTGAACATGCCCGGAGAATGGGGCATGGATTTCATTGCATTCGTCGTTCAAGAGTATCCCGATACGGCGACTCTCATTCTTTCTGTCCTGGACGACCCAGCCGTCTTCCATAAGGCGTTCGATGTGGGCGTCTATGGCTATATTATTAAACCCTTCGATATCGCCGCCTTACGGATCGATGTGGAGGGGGCCCTGCGAAGGCGGGAACTGGAGATCGCACACCGCCGGTATCGCGAGGACCTGGAAAAGCTGGTCGAGCGAAGAACACGCCAACTCCAACAGCAGCAACAAGATTACGCGGCCTTGGTCGAGAATCTGCCCTGCGTCGTCTACAAGGGCCTCAAAGACTGGACGATTGTCTATGTTTCCAAACAGATTCGAGACGTCACAGGCTATCCGCCCGAGGTGTTCCTCTCGGGGCAGAAACGTTGGATCGAATGCATCGTTCCAGACGACATCCCTAACGTGATCACCACTGTGAAGGAGGCTCTGAGCCGAGACGGGGCATATATTCGGGAATACCGGATTATCGATGCTTCCGGGCAAACTCGATGGATTCAGGATCGAGGCCGCGTTGTCTTCACCTCAGACCGGAAATTCGATTCTTTCTCAGGGGTTCTCTTTGATATCACGGAACGCAAGAAGGGCAGAGAGGCCCTCCAGCGAGCGCAAGAAGAATGGGAACGAACCTTTGATGCCGTGCCTGCCCTCATCTGTGTGACCAACAAAGATTTACGTATCACCAAAGTCAATGCCGCATTGGCCCGCCGGATCGGTTTACCTCGAGAAAAGATCATCGATCGCTTTTGCTGGGAAGTCATCCACGGGCACGCTGAAAAATGCCCCAAGTGTCTTCAGGATACCATCGGCCATGGCGGAGGTCCTATGGAGCATGAGGTCTACAACGAACATTTGGGGAGCTATTTTCGCGTCACCAACGCCCCTATTTTCGACGGCCTCGGGGCTCAGGCCGGATGCATCACTGTCGCCCACGATATCACCGCCCTTAAAAAAGTCGAAGAACAAGTCCGAAAAGCCCATTGGGAGTTGGAACAGCTGGTTTCGGCCATTTCGTCCGTTCTCATCGGGCTGGATCCCCAGGAAAGGGTGATCCGATGGAACAGCGTGGCAGAAAACGTCCTCGGTGTACGGGCTTCGGAGGTGCTCCACAGCCCCTTTTCCCAGCTTCCCATCGAATGGCAATGGGAGCGGCTGCGATCGGCCATGGAGTTGTGCCGACGGAAGAAAAAGCCTCAGCGGGTGGACGACCTTCGCTATACGCGCCCCGACGGCCAGCCGGGCTTCCTTGGTTTGACCATCAACCCCATCGGATTGAACCACGAGGATCAGATCGGGTTTCTCCTGATGGGGGCTGAAATCACCCATAAGAAGCTGCTCGAGGCCCAGTTGGCGCAGGCGCAAAAATTGGAATCCATCGGACAGCTGGCCGCAGGCATTGCTCATGAAATCAATACGCCCGTGCAGTTCATCGGCGACAATTCACGGTTCCTCCAGGAGGCTTTTCAAGACCTGGCGGAACTTTTAGAAAAGCACCAAGAAATATTGGCACAGGCTCGGGAGGTGGAAAACCTTGCCGAAGCGGTGCGCGAAGCTGAAGAGACGGCCGAGGCCATTGATTTGGAATATCTCAAGGCGGAAATCCCCAAGGCGATCCAGCAGACCCTGGAAGGCGTCGCGAGGGTGGCCAAAATCGTGCTAGCCATGAAGGAGTTTTCCCATCCAGGACAAGACGAGAGAGTTCCCACCGACATCAACAAGGCCCTGGAAAACACCCTGACGGTCGCCCGAAACGAATGGAAATACGTCGCCGATGTCATTACCGACATGGATCCCCATTTGCCGCCGGTGCCATGCCTCCCCGGCGAAGTGAACCAGGTCTTTCTCAACATCGTCGTCAACGCCGCCCATGCCATCAAGGATGCCATTCGGGAACGGCCCGGGGCCAAAGGCACCATCACTGTGAAGACGCGGGTGGTGGACGATTGGTGCGAGATCCGCATAAGCGACACCGGCACCGGCATTCCGGAAAAGATTCGGCATCGGATCTTCGATCCCTTCTTCACCACCAAGGAAGTGGGGAAAGGGACCGGTCAAGGCCTGGCCATCTGTCACAGCGTTGTGGTCGAGAAACACAAGGGCGAGTTGACCTTCGAAACCGAGGAGGGCCGAGGCACAACCTTTATTATCAGGCTGCCCCTGGAGACGAGCTGACACCCGCCCGGGCACGTATGGCACACCGAGCTTCTTGGGCTAACGCGGCCACGGTCGTTGGATGAAAACATTCGTCGCGGTACAGCCGCACCGGCGTCGTATCCGTCGCCAGGACCTCCAGCCGAGCGAAACTCGAAGCGTCGCCGACGGCGGTCAAACCCCATAAGGCCAAGGCCCGAAACAGAGGGGTGGGATGATCGGCGTAGGCGGAAAAATCCAGAGCGCTTTCTTTGAGGAGATCGGGATGCGCGTTGACCACACGGGCCAGACCCCATAAAGCCCCGGCCAGCAAGGGCGGGTGCTCCAAATAGTTTTCGTCCTCCCGGACAAAGGCGAGCAAAAGTCGGCCGTATTCCTGGGCCAACATTCGGCTTCGAGCCAAAGACTCCCCGAGCGCTTCCGGAATCCCCCAGCCGATGCCTCCGGATTCCTCGTTGACCTGCCAAAGGAACCGACGGACGATCACCCGAGCTGATTCCGGTTCCTTTTCCGCCAAAGACGCTGTGACGATCCCGGCCGCCGTCACGGCATGCCATCGCAGGGTTTCGTCTGTGGCGCATAAAAACGATAAAAGGGGATTGATGACCTTTCTCGCGGGAAATGAACGCCACAGGTGGGTCTTCACGGCAAAATCGGGGTCGAGCAGCAGCTCCTCCACCCGTTTTTTGTGGATTTGCCCTCGCCTTTCAACCGCGCTCACAATGCGGACTCCTCATCTTCTTCCCAAAAGATGCAATCCGACGGGCACATCATGATGACTTCGTCCACCAACGCTTCGGGATAGACCTCGCACTCCTGCACCTCGATATATCCCGCCTCATTTCGGACAAACACTTCAGGACAGAGGCTGACGCACCCGTCACAGTCCACACAGCCGCTGAGGTCCACTACAGGTCGACGCATCTTCAGTTCGGCTCCTTTGACACCAGAGACGCTTTTCGGTTTATCGGGCCATGCGTCCTCGAGTCCCACTGAGTAAAAAGGCCGGATCCATGAAGATCCGGCCTGCCACTCGCCTATGGAGGGCCGCTTGTCTTGGGGGCCATCTTGTTTCCAAGAAGGAGGATGTTCCCGCACGTCACGTGGATCCGGTGGACATTGATGCGCGACAGGAACTCCGAGCGGCCGGGAGCTCAGGTCCCAAGGCCCGGGCATTCCTTCGCCGGCGCCTAATGCGTCATCTTCTTCAATTGAAGAGCCAGCCGCCTGAGATGTTCCTGCTCTTCCTTCACCAGAAGCCCGATGAATCGCCGCCCTTTTTCCTCTTCTGTGGCATCTTGCATACTGAGAAAGAAGATCACCGAGTCTTTTTCAAACTCCATAGCCATGCGCAGAGCATCCACCGCGTCCTTCACCTGAGCGATCTTCTCGTCCACACTTTCACTTTTCCGAAACACATGGCCGTCGGCCATCATTTTCAAGTAGTGGGCAAGTTCGTTATTCGGGTCAAAGACCGTAGCTGCCGATGCCTGCGACGGCAGCGACGCTTTCAATTCCATGAATTTCTTTTTATGTTCCACTTCCTGGAGGGCCAACTCCTTGAAAATAGCTTGCACTTCGGCGTCGTTGATTTTCTCTGAAGCCTTTTCATAAAAGGCTCTGCCGTTTTCCTCAATCTCTACCGCAATCTGGAAGACTTCCGCGGCATTGAATCCGAAGATCATGAAGTTTCTCCTTGAAACGTCTTCCCTGCCGAAAATTTATTCTTTGGCGAAATCGCTCTTCGACGCCCCGCAGACCGGGCATGTCCAGTCGTCGGGAAGTTTTTCGAACGGCGTGCCCGGGGCCACACCGTTATCAGGATCGCCCTTTTGAGGATCATAGATATAGCCGCAGATTTGACATACATAACGAGCCATAAAATCCTCCTTTTCTGTCAGTGTCATTGATGTTCAAGACCGCACTTTTCAGCGCAACACCGCGCTCAACCGCGCAACGAATAGCCTCATATCGGCTCACTATAATTCATTTCCCTTGGATTGCAACGCTTGCCCGGTGTTTTTCCCACAAGCGGCGCAATCGCAACGCGTTGCCCACCACCGACACGGAACTGAAGGCCATGGCCGCCGCGGCCACCATGGGATTAAGGAGAATGCCGAATATGGGGTACAGGAGACCTGCGGCTATGGGAATGCCTGCCGAATTGTAAAAAAAAGCCCAAAACAGGTTTTGCCGGATGGTCCTCAGTGTAAGGCGCGACAGGACCATGGCTTCGGCCACCAAGCGGATGTCGGGGCGCATGAGGGCAATATCGCCGGCTTCCACGGCCACATCCGTCCCACTTCCCATGGCAATCCCCACATCGGCGGCCGCCAAGGCCGGCGCGTCGTTGATTCCGTCCCCCACCATGGCAGTGACATGCCCCTGACGCTGGGCATCGCGCACAACCTCTGCCTTGCGTTCCGGGAGCACTTCCGCCGCCACGTCGTCGATTCCCACAAGGGCCGCCACAGCGCGGGCCGTCTCTGGGTTGTCGCCCGTAATCATGCCCACCCGAACCCCCAATCCCTTCAGGGCTTGGACTCCCTCCCGGGCAGAATCTCTGGGGTTATCCCGCAGAGCCACCATGCCGACGGTCACGAAGTCCCGAACAACATAGACAATGGTCTTGCCTTCGCGAACCCATGTGTCGGCGTGAGGCTCGAGATTTCCCAAATCGACACCGTGCTCCGCAAGCAGACGCCGATTGCCCACCATGACGACATGCCCGCCCACAACCCCCTTGGCTCCAAGTCCGGAAATGGCCTCAAAGCCATAGACCTCATCCCCCAAAACCCCTTCACGATCGGCCTGGTCCACAATCGCGCGTCCCAATGGATGTTCAGAAGCGGCCTCCAAGGATGCGGCGAGCTTCAACACGTCCCTTGGAGCCATCCCCGCCACTCCCATGACATCGGTCACTTCCGGACGACCCCGAGTGAGCGTGCCGGTTTTGTCGAAGAGCACCATGTCCACTTTATGGGCTTTTTCCAAAGTTTCGCCGCTCTTGATGAGGATGCCGAGTTCAGCCCCTAACCCTGTCCCCACCATCACGGCCGTCGGGGTCGCCAGTCCCATGGCACAGGGACAGGCAATGATAAGTACCGAGACAAAATTGAGTACCGCCCTGCCCCAGTCGGATCCCGGCACCGCAAAGGCCCAGACCGCAAACGTCAGGACGGCGATAGCCATCACCACAGGGACGAAGACCGCGGCCACCCGGTCCGCCAGTCGCTGGATCGGAGCCTTCGACCCTTGAGCTTCTTCCACCAGGCGGATGATGCGCGACAAAGACGTGTCAGCTCCGACCCGGGTCGCCCGCACAGTCATGGCTCCAAACCCGTTGACGGTGCCGGCAAACACCCGGTCTCCGGGCACCTTGTCCACGGGGAGGCTTTCTCCGGTGAGCATGGATTCATCCACCGTCGAGGTGCCTTCCACCAATTCCCCGTCCACCGGAATGCGCTCCCCTGGGCGAATGCGAAGGACATCACCGGCCTGCACAGCCTCAATGGGAACGATCTTTTCCTCACCATCCCGGATGAGGCATGCCGTCGTCGGCTTCAACTCCAGCAGTCTCTGAATAGCTCGAGACGTCTTCCCTCGGGCGCGAGCCTCCAACAACCGTCCGAGAAGAACCAAAGCGACGATCATGGCGGCACTATCGAAATACACGTGCGGGTGGACACCAGATTTTGAGAAAAATGAAGGAATCAGGACGGCCGCCACGGAGTACACATAGGCAGATAGGGCACCCACGGCGACCAGGGTGTTCATGTCCGAGGTTTTTTGCCGGAGCGCTTTCCAGGCGCCCTCAAAAAAGCGGCTCCCGACCCAGAAAACCGCGGGGGTTGTCAGCAGGATCAAAAGGCCATCGGCAACATGCGCCGGGAGGCGACTCAGTCCCGGGACATGGGCTCTCATGGAAAGCGCCATGACCACCACCGAAAGCCCACATCCCACAACCACTCGGCGCCTCAAATCGCCCATTTCTTGGCGGCGCCGCACTTCCAAAGGGTCGTCCCGCCGGTCTTCCTCCACCACCCCCAAGGATTCGTATCCCGCCTCCGAAAGCACCCGCCGGATGGCCTCTGGATCGGGAAGTCCGTCCCCGTGCACAAGCACGGCTTTCCCCGTCGCCAAGTTGACCACCACGTCCGACACCCCAGGCAGGTCTTTCAGAACATTTTCCACCCGGCGCACGCACGCCGCACAGCTCATGCCGCCAATGGAAATGATGGTCTTGCCGCTGGATTGCCGACTCTGCGAAAGTTCCCCACCGGTCTCCTGTCGATCTGCCATGGCGCGCTCAAATGAGTTCGTATCCTGCCTTGTGGATTTTTTGCCGAACAAGCTCCATATCCAACGCAGCGGACGATTCCACTGTGGCCGTTCCGGCCGCCAAATCCACCTGAACCCTTTGGACCTCCGGGAGCTCTCCCAAAGCTTTCTCCACCGCCTTCGCACAGTGCCCGCAGGACATCCCTTTAATCTTCAACGTTTGCGTCATGTCGTGAGCCTTCCTTGCACACTGTCACCTGAACCGGAAAAGTTCTTTTGACGTCCTCAAGATGGTTTTTTACCCGTCCACCATCCGTCGCTTCCAAAAGGCCAGCACACCGTTTCTGCCGAAAGCCAACTGGACCAATTCCCAGCCTTGCTTGCCCCGTTCGTTTAACAGATTCTCCAAGAAACGCACCTGATCCACCGGCACGTCTTCCACGCTGCACGTGCCTTGTTCGGTGCAGAAATACACGGTTTCTCGAAACGTCTCCGCCGGGTGCTTGGTAATGGAATACTCGAACCGATCCACAGCTCATCAACTCCTCAGTTTTTTGACAGGTCCCGCAGCCGTGAGATAGAGCACATCGCAGCCTGGCCTCAGTTGAAAAACATCCCGCAGTTCCTCGTCATAAAAAGCGCCGATCCCACAACATCCCAAACCGAGTGCCGTAGAAGCCAAATAAACCCTCTGCCCTAGACGACCGGCATCCAACATGGCGGAACGATACCCTCGGGGCCCGTGGCGGCTGAAGACGGTTTCCCATCTCACAGCCCATGCGAAATGAAAGAGAGCCTGCCGAAGCCATTCCTGATCGAGGCATGCCCGCGTCGAAGCTCTTCGGAAATCCCCGGTCTGGACGATTCGGGCCTCCCCCTCGGCGGCATTCCAAGAGTAGATGCCGGCCGGCAATCCCTCGGTTCCACCGCAGGCAATGAACAGTTCCAGAGAAGAGCACAAAGCGGGCTGAAGATCGAGGCTGTTCCACAAGGCCTTCCATATGGGACCGGACACCGCACTCGAGACATAGTTGCGATGAGATCGTCGGCGCCGAATGGTCTCTTCAAAGGACAGGCTTTCAGGGACGTTTTCAGGGCGCGGGATTCTCATCCCCTCGGCCTCCATCCCATCCCTCGCAACGGTATCCTGCCCCGCGATGGATTTCCCTTTGAGGGTGCCCAACACACCGAGCTCGGTGGCCCGATGAGCGTCCAAGATATCCCGAGGCACCACATCCGAGAGGCTCATGGCGCAGGCTTCCGGTTGCACCGGATCGACCCGGGACACCGCTTCAAGCCCATGAAATTCCTGCGGTCCCCCCAGGTCCGGAGAAGAGCTCCAGGACACTTCACGGGGAACACATATCACAGCCACGCAGGCTTCTTTTTGAGGATCGACCCCTAAGAAGGCGTTCACGTCCTTGTCGGCAAAGAGGTCGAAAAGGTGGGGCTCCAGTCCTTCCGATTTAAGGACCAGCAGAGCGTTTTCCACCAGATGCCCTGCATCCAGTAAACAGTAGCGATAGGCTCGATCCCGATATTTCCACGAACTGCGGTAAAAAAGAGTCGTGATGAAAAATGCCGCGCCCCACGCTCCCGTCGAGGGGAGGAACCGCCCGAAACGCAGCCGCACCAATCGATTCCGGGCGAGGTCATGGTGGTAAAGGCCATCCTCGACGCCGGACACGTCTTGGACGGCGACATAGACTTCGCAAGGGTAAAGGGCCCCAGCTGAAGGCACCGACCGGAAGAAAAAGGCATCGGGACCTTGCCCGCTCCGGGCCGTGATTCCGTAGGTCAAATGAAGGATCCGGCTGAGTTTTTTGACATCGAGCTCTGGAGAACCCGCCTGGGGATGCTCCCACAGCACCTGGAAAAAGGGCTTGTGCCCCCCCTGGATCTCTGCTGCAAGAGTCACCGACGGCAGCCCGCGGTAAGTCTTGAACACCTCTGGGCGACTGTTCCAGTTCAGGAACCCTCCTCCCAAGGCTCCTCGCCGGTACACGGTTTTCTCATGATACCGGAAATCGCTCATCCCCACGTGCGTCCTTCCTCCAGCCTCAGCCGGCCACAAAGGGCGTCCGAATCTTTTACCCCGTTGGGGTCTTGGGCGCCGCGCCCGTCCACCTCATGGCAATCACCCCCGTATCCGTTGCTTCAACGCTTGCGAAAGCGAGGGGATCAAGACAAGCCCATCAGAGGCAGACTCTCCTCCGGCATCATCCGCCCCATGGCATCTGGGCATAGGCTTCGCTGAGCTTGTCGCGAAATTGCCTGAAAAACATCTCGTGTTGGTGTTCCCATCGGGAAAGCATGGACAGAGCATCTTTGACTTTGCCGGCAGCCTTTTGGGCCATGTTGGCGTAGAACTCGCTCAGGTCCTTTTCGATAAGCCATGCCGTGTTGAACACGGTCACATCTGGAACCATGGACCCTTTCACGCACTCTTCCAGAAACTCTCTCTTTGCCCGCTCATCGAAATAGTCCGTCGGTTCCAGGATGAGATCCTGAAGCTGCCCGGGATCCACTTCCTTGCCCTGGCGCAGCTCGTCCAGAATCCGGCTGATGAAAGCGATGTGTTTTTCTTCTTCTGCGATGAGCCTCTTGAAGGCGCTCACCGCCGCTCCAATTCCCAAACGGTGCAGGGCGGTTTGAAAAAAAAGTTTTCCCGTTTCTTCCTGGTTGAGCGCGTATTCGAACACTTTGATGACCGCTTGGTTGGGACTCATGACCACTCCTTTCTCATCCCCTCCTTTTTTTCACCGCGCCTCTTTAAGAAGGGCCGCAAATTCCTTGAGGTCCGTAGTCGGCCGATCACAGCGTCGGCCTTGGCACACATACGCTGTCATCCGGCCGTGGATGGCCTCCATGGACGCCGAAAACGGAATCAGCCTTTCGAAAACGGCCTTGGGCGTTTCCTCCACGGGCTTGACCATGACGACTGTACGGGGCCGAAAACCCCGCTTGGCTTCACTCAGCATGGTTTGCCCCTCAGGCTCCTGGACGGGCCCAACCAACACGACTTCACATCCGGGTCCCAACAGCCGATCCACACCGTTGAGAAACTGGGTGTAGGCTCGAGGGTACTGTTTGACTTCGTGTGCAAAGGATCGCACGACACCGTCCGCCGCCTTCTCCCAGCGCGGATCCCCGGTAATCTGCGCAAGCCGTGCCAAAGAGGTCAAGGCCACGGAATTCCCGGATGGCACCGCCCCGTCGTAAATTTCACGTTCTCGGATGATGAGCTGTTCTGCATCCTTGGCAGTGAAATCGAATCCGCCTTTTTCTTTATTCCAAAAAAGATCCAGCATCGCTTCGTGAACACCAAGGGCTTTCTCCAGATATGCCGGATCGAAAGATGCCTCAAAGAGATCCAGTAACGCCCACCCTAGACAGGCGTAGTCATCCAAGTAACCGGGGTAGGCCACATGACCTGCCCGAAAACGGCGAAAGAGGCGGCCGTGCGCATCCCGCAGGGTGTCCCAGACAAACTGCACTGCCTTCGCTGCGGCTTCCAAATACCGGGGTTCTTCAAGGACTCGGAACCCCATGGCCAAGGCGGCCGCCATCAGGCCGTTCCATGCGGTGAGGATTTTGTCGTCCTTCAAAGGTCTTGGGCGGGTGTTTCGGTGCAAGAAGAGCAGCCGCCGGCTTTTTTCCAAAAGATTCAGGACGTCCTCCACCGTCATGGAGAACTGTTGCGCCAGAAGTTCCGGGTCTTCGAAGATGTGAAGAACACTGCGGCCGCCTTCAAAGTTCCCCTTTTCCGTCACGCCGAAGTAGCGACAAACCAGGCGCGCCTCGTCTTCTGGCAATACCGCACGGATCTCTTCCGGCCTCCACGTGTAAAACAGCCCTTCCTCACCTTCTGTATCCGCGTCCTCCGCCGAATAGAAGCCTCCTCCATCCGGATCGGTCATATCCCTGAGGACGTATTCAAAGATTTCCCGAGCCACATGGGCATAAAAAGCCTTCCCTGTGGCTTGAAAGGTCTCCACGTAGGCCATGGCCAGGAGGGCCTGGTCGTAGAGCATCTTCTCGAAGTGGGGCACCAGCCACCGGGCATCCACAGAGTAGCGATGAAACCCATAGCCGAGTTGATCGAAAATGCCCCCCTGACGCATGGCCATGAGGGTTTCCTCTACCATGCCCAAAGCCGCAGGATTGCCTGTGCGCGCATGGTAGCGAAGCAAGAAGGTCAACTGGTGCGGGGTGGGAAACTTGGGGGCCTCCCCGAATCCGCCCCACCTCGGGTCGAAAGCCCCTCGAAGTTGATTGAACGCACGGTCCAGATCCCCTTCGTCCAAAAACGACTCTTCCCCCTGGGATGCCCGCAGGAGCACCTCACGGATCTTTTGGCCCGTCTCGGTCAATTTGGCCCGCTCCTCACGCCACAACCGAACGATCTCCCGCAAAAGATCCATGAAGCCGGGCATGCCCATACGCGCTGTCTTGGGAAAGTAGGTGCCGGCGAAAAACGGAAGGCCTTCCGGCGTCAGGAAGACAGACAACGGCCACCCCCCATGACCGGAAATCACCTGACAGACACTCATGTAGACGCCGTCGATGTCAGGGCGCTCTTCCCGATCCACCTTGATGGAAATGAAATGCTCGTTGAGGTATCGCGCAACTTCATCATCCTCAAAGGATTCATGAGCCATCACATGGCACCAATGGCATGTGGCATATCCGATGCTCAGGAACACCGGCTTGTCTTCGTGCCGCGCCCTGGCAAAAGCCTCTTCGCCCCAAGGATACCAGTCCACGGGGTTTTCGGCGTGCTGCAACAGATAGGGGCTTTTCTCCCCGGCCAGTTTGTTAGCCATGCAGAGTCCTTATCGCGGCGTCTCGTCCTGTCCGCCGGCGTATACGGTGCATTTCGTAAAGTCAATGGGGTTCCCACATTTTGAGCAAATATGTTTCTTGTCGAACTCGTCGGAGAAGATTTCTTTTTCGGTCCCGCAGCCATCGCACTTACAAATAAAGGAACGAAGGTCTTTGAACTGTTCAAAACCAGGACAATGTCTCGGCGTTGTCATGATGGGCTCCTTTCTTTTCAAAAGTGTTGTTCACGTAACATCTTCGCCTCATTGACCAACGTGGAGACTTCTTGAAAACCACACCACCTTTCAGATGGTCAGGAGGCGCCGGCCATCAGCTTGTGGGCGATCTCCTGCCCATAGCGCCGCGCCATTTGTCCCCCGCCGCTTAGGGCTCCGGACTTGAGTTTCAGTGGACCGCTCACCATATTCATCTGATAGATGTTCTTCATGGTCTCGAATATGCGCCCTGGAGCTTCCCCGCTCCACCCGAACGCCCCGAAGGCCCCACCGACTTTTCCCTTCAAATTGTATTGTTCCAGCTTGAAGAGAAAGGTCTTCATGGGCTGCATCATCTCGCCATGGTAGGTCGCCGACCCCAAAACAATGGCTTCAAAATCCTCAGGGTTCAGCTCCGCCCTTTCGAACTCCTGAACCCCCAGCACGGTCACCTCGAGGCCCGCATCGCGCATGCCTTCCGCGATGAGCTCCCCAATTCCTTTGGTTTGGTTCGTGCGTGTCGCGTAAATGACAAGGGCCTTGGCCACAAGCCATCTCCTTTTCGGCTTTTATTCCTTGACCTCTTCCACTTGAACCACTTTGCCCTTGTGCTTGGTCCCGCACGTCGGGCATAGAATCTCCATCTCCTCTTCCGGACCGATGTATTTCTCCCTCAGTTTTTCCGGACCCAAAAACGTCACATCACCGCACGCGCACTGTGGACACTGCCCCCGCACCGTATACCTTTTCTTGGTCATGTCTCACCCTCCTCCTCTCAAAAAGTGATCACCTGAAACCCTAAGTCCACGTACCTCGCAAGGCTCGCATGACCTTTCATGTCAGCGAGCAGCGTCAAACCCTCTTTTTCCATGGCATCCACCACGCCGAATTTGGCCGAACACGCCCGACAGGCCCCGTGGATGAGCCCCGCCGTCTTCACTTCCGCGTAAAGACCGTGTATGGCATGATCCGGCATCGCGATCTCGGCCACCGCCTTCACGGCCGCCCCTTCCACCACCACGGCGGTTTCATGCCCCCGCCCGGCAAAATCCAGCGCATTCAGCAGCACATGGACAAAACACATGATTTCCCCATTAAACGCACATAAGAGAACTTTGTTCACTCGAGGGCTCCCTTGCTCCTGAGACCGTCAGCCGATTATCCGACGCACTCCATTGGACCCTTTAAGGCTTTTTCAGCTTCTCCAATTCTCTGAGAATCATGTCCAGGGGAGGTCTTTCGTTGATATCGTGGACATCAATAAATCGGATGACCCCTTGCTTGTCGATAATGAAGGTGGCCCGCTCGGTCATCCCGTCCGACCGCAACACTCCATATTGTGCCGCCACAGCTCCGTGGGGCCAAAAATCCGATAAGACAGGGAACCACACCCCACCCATTTCCTGAGTCCAGGCAAACAGGGTGGGAATATTGTCTACAGTGATGCCGAGAAGAATCGCCTCGTGGGCTTCGAAGAGGTCTTGCGTGATGTTGTAACCCGGCCATTGGTCCGAACACACCGGAGTCCACGCAGCCGGAACGAAAGACAAAACCACGTTTTTCCGCCCTCGAAACTGGGACAACTGCACTTTCTCACCCTTAACGGACGGGAGGGTAAAATCCGGGGCCGGGTCTCCGAGGCGGACCTTCAATTGAGAATCCACGGGCTTCAGAGCGCCGGGGACGTAAATCTTGCCTTGAAAAGCTTCAGACATTGCGTGCACGGGCGGAACCTGAGGGAAGCTCAAAGTGGCCAGGCTCACGGCACTCACAATATGAAGCCAAAAAATAAGGTCTTTTCTCATTATTCGGGTCCTTTGCCGTCCGCGTGCTCCGCCCATGGGGGCGGCCGGTTGTCTATGCCCTCTGTGAATGGCTTCGAGGTGATCTGAAAATACCTCGCGGCATCGGAGCGGCCATCTCCTGTCCGGGAAACCTCCTCCCGCCCGGTGTTCCATCATGAGCATCGGTTCGACGACACCACCCCGGGTCCTGGCCCATCGTGTCCCCGGGAAGGAATGCCCCCTGGTCGCTGCTCGGAATGCTCCGGCGTCCCATCTCTCCACGGCGTCTTCTCAGAGCCCCATCTCTAGGGGCCCATAAGGCGTCGGTAGAAATCTTCAGGGGTCCCGAAAGTTCCAGGTTGCGAATAGATGACTTTACGCGCTCCGTCAGCTCCCCTTTGAATCGCAATGAAATGAGGCGTGCGCACCTGCCCCAAGGTCTGGTGCACGGTGTAGTCCGTGTCTGGAATCAGCGGAAATGGGACGTTGTACTTCCTGGCGAAAACGTCCACCTCGACGGGGGAGTTTCCCGCGCCGATGCCCAAAATTTTTAACGTTTTTCCGGGACGGTTTCTTTTCTGGACCAGTTCATAGAACGCGTTGACCGTTGGCGCTTCCTTTTGGCAGTAAGGGCAATACATGCTGAAGATTTCCACCACGACCACGTCCGCGTCCACTTGGTCGACAGTAAATGTCTGGGCATCGCCGATACCCAGGTAAGTTCTCATGGCCGGATCCTTCGGCGCCGCCAAAGCGATGGAAGGAAATTTCCCACCCACATTGGGGATCCCTGATTCCGCACGCACCTTTGCCAAACGCCCAAATCCCGGCGCCAAGGACATGGCGACGAGCAAAATAAATAAAACTAAGCGCTTCCGTCGGCACATGAAATCACCTCCCGTGATGCCCAGGCGGTAGAATGCTCTTGACCCGTTCCATCTCCCGAAGCCCTTTGGACTGGTACCATCGCCCGTTGTCAAAAACTCCGTAATCGGCACCCATCATGGCCGACGAAAACCGAATGCTATTGGCGAAAAACAACCACTGCTCCACCCACCGTTTCTCCAGCGGTTCGTCAAAGGGATTATCCGGAAGGCCTTTGGCCCGCTTTTCCTTCCACGCTTGAGTCATGAGGGCCGTCGCCGTCTGGGTCATCCGGTTGGTCTCTTCGATCGTCTTTTCAAACCGTTCCCAATGGCCCCGCACCCAGTGGGTCCCATGGCACGCCAGGCACACGCCCTGCAAGGTTTTCCGCCGAGCGTCTTGTTCTTCCTTACCGATCACACCTTGCCTCACCCACGATCCGTCCAGATTGGTGGGCAAGGGGAGTCCGTCCGCACTCGTGAAGGTAAAGGTCTGCGGATCCCGGGGATGCGGATGAGCGTACACAAGGCCAAAGATGCGCCACGGAAGGCGGTCGTTCATGGCATGGGAGCGTTTTGCCACCACATTGTTCAATTCGTCCACCACCAGGCTCACATGGCATGTGGCACACGTCGGGGCGTTGATATCCCTTCCGACCACCCACGGCACGTTGGAGAAGTTCCACTTGTCCTTGAGGGATCCATAAAGATTGCCGTGTTTACTCACGCCGTAAACCTTGTAGGCCGGAACATCAGGCCCTTTGTGGCATTGGCTGCATGTTTCCGGTTTTCTGGCCACCTCGATGGAAAAGCCGTGACGGACGTGGCATGAAGCGCACGACCCGTTGGACCCGTCCGGGTTCAAGCGGCCAACCCCCACGTTCGGCCAACCGGTGAGCACGGGAAAATCCATGTCACCAAAATCTGTACTCCGAGAGACGATTCCCTGAACGTGCACGGCCGTCCCGTGACAGCTCAGGCAGGAATCGCCGATGGTGTGGGGCATGGGCTCCGTGGCCTTGAGGGAACCCTCCTCCAAAACCTGTAGGCTGTTGACGGCGCCGGCCATCTGGAGATACAGGGGGTTTTTCATAAGATTGTCATGAGCGTGAGCCATGAGGTTCTGCTGATATTGTCCTACCTCCTCTTGGTGGCAGGTGCGGCAGTCCTGGGGGCTGACCACCACGTATATCCTGTACCCATTGTGGTCCACTGTATCTTTATGGGCGTCGGCACGCCGCGTATGGCATTCCGCACACCCCACCGTGTGGCCTTTGAGATCTTCGGGGACGTCAGAGGAACTCACCTTGCGAGACAAAGGATTTACGGCCATGGCCTCGGAAGGCGTGATCTGGGCGTGGCGGCTCCGCTGCCAATCTGAGACGATCCCCGGGGTGGCTTGTTCATGACAAGCCAGGCATTCCTGCGTGTCGGCACTGTGCGGCGCTGCACAGAGGCCAAAAGGAAAAGCCCCACAGAGAATCAACCCCAGTCCGAGACCGAGCGCAAAGTGCGGCGTTTTCACCAAAGATCCTCCTGCTTCATCCCAAGGCCACATCCAGAATCATCATTGACACAAAGCCCAATAAGCACGCCATGGTGACGACATCGGTGTGACCACCCCTTTGAGCCTCCGGGATGACTTCTTCCACCACCACGTAGATCATGGCTCCCGCGGCGAAACTCAATGCATAGGGGAGAAGCGCCAGAGAAGACGACGCCACCGCTGCACCGAACACCGCCGCCGCAGGTTCCACCGCCCCTGAGAGCTGTCCGTACCAAAAACTCTTGAACCGCCCTAGACCCTCACGGCGGAGGGGAACCGACACAGCCACACCCTCCGGAAGGTTTTGCAACCCGATGCCCATGGCTAAGGCCAAAGCGCCGGACAAGGTCGCTTCTCGAAGCTGGGTGGCCACTGCGCCGAAAGCCACCCCCACGGACAATCCTTCCGGAATGTTGTGAATCGTCACCGCCAAAACCAGCAAAACACTGCGGCGCCATCGCGTGGGCAGCCCCTCGGCTTCCTCTGTTCGAAAGCCCACATGGAGGTGAGGAAGAAGGGCATCGATGCCCCGAAGAAAAAGTCCTCCCGCAAGGAAACCCACGGCAGCAGGCACCCACGGCAGATTCAGCCCTTCCGACAACTTGAGGGCAGGATCCAGAAGCGACCAATAGCTGGCGGCAATCATGACCCCCGCGGCAAAACCCAACATGGCGTCGAGAAATCTTTGGGAGAAGGCACGCCGCCAGAAGACGGCCGACGCCCCTACGGCCGTTGTCAGCCAGGTAAAAAATGTTGCCGTAAGTGCCTGCGCCACCGGAGGCCAACTGCTGAAAGCGTCCCACATCCTCTCCACGGGGAGTTCAATCCCGCACGAACCTTTTAAGTCACTGCGCCGGCCCCGTCCAACCGTGCCCGGCTCTTTTCCATGAACCATCCCTGGGGATCTGTGTAATAGAACTTTAAATCCTGAAGCAGTCGCCGGTGTTCCCGCTCCTCGGCGGAGAGCATTCGGAGGAAGTCTTTCTGAGAAGGATCCGAAAGATCCTGGAGTTTGTTTTCGAACAGTCGGATACACGCCTCTTCCAACTGGATGCCGGCATCCAGCGCTTTGATCTCGTCCGTACAGGCCTCCGGGAGCTTGTCCTTATCCAGAGAGATGCTTTCAGCAAGGCGGCCGAAGAGGTCTTTCTCAGGAGGTCGATATCGACAGGCAGCCGCCCAATCCTTTCCCGCCTTAAGTCCCTCTTGAATCTGAGCCAAAGCCTTCTCGTGCTCTTTTTCCGCCTCGTAAAGGATCCGAAACGTCTCTCGTCCCACAGCATCCGAACAGGACGCCATGGCTTCTTCATAAACTTTTTCCTTCTTGGCTTTCAGTTCCAAAGCACTGCACAAAAGATCCAAAAGTGCGTCACCTGCCGATCCCATGACTAGTTCTCCTTTGATCACGTCCTGGAGCAGGCCGGCTCGAACAGAGCCCCCAGAGGGCTGCCCCTTCCACACGAAAAGGATAAGGGGCGGGGGGCGCCGTGGTCCTTGTACTGAAGCCCGCACATGAAAGCTGTGTTTCTGCACGGCCAGGAAGGCATCTCAAAGCGCTCCCATGCCGCTGAGGCCGCCTCACCCGATTGCGTCGCCTCACACTCCCTGCGCCCTCCGGAAAGGCGAGCCCGCGCACTATCCTCCCGTCAGTTTTTCCCCAGTACCCACGTTGTGGACAAATTTCCCGACGTCCTTGAAGAATATGGCGACCTTTCCACCTTGGGATCACCAGCCCCAATTCCGCTCACCGGGGGGCTCAATGTGCATAAGGCGTGCCCAAAAACAGAACGGGCACCCCCCTTCACACCGGGGGGTGCCCTCCCCTGCGCTCATTTGGCAGCCGGAGCCACCAGCGTCGTTCCCGGCGGCAAGACAAACACCCGTTGGCCCAATTCCTTATCAAGCATAAACAGGCCGCCACCGGCTTCACCCATGAGCTTCATTTGTTGGACGATTTCACCCACACTGGCCTCTTCTTCCACCTGTTCCGACACAAACCATTGCAGGAAGTTGTTGGTGGCATGATCCTTTTCCGCAATGGCCAGATCGACCAAGTGATGAATGAGACCCGTCACCTTGCTTTCATGCTTGGCCACGTCTTCGAACATGGCCAGCGGGGAAGCCCAGCTGTTCGGCGGGGCCTCGATCGCGCCTAACGAAACCCGTCCTCCCCGTTCGGCGATAAAATGATAAAACTTGACCGCGTGGGACAGTTCCTCCAGGGCCTGGGCTTCCATCCACCGAGCACACCCATTCAGTCCCTTGTCGCGGCAATAGGCCGCCATGGCAAAGTAGAGGTACGATGAATACAATTCGGCATTGAGTTGGTCGTTCAATGCCTTCACCATCGTTTCACTCAGCATGATTGTTTACCCCTTCCACAGACCGTGGATATTGCAGTACTCTCGGGCATAAACGTTTTCCGCCTTGACGCAGAAGACGGCCTCCGGAGGATCGCCGGGTTTCAGGAAATGGAAGTAGGAGATGTTGTCCGCCACCAATTCGATCCACTGAATATAGTGTTTTTCTTCCATGGGATGAGGGACACCGCCCACCTTCACCTTGTAACCTTCCGCCGTCTTTTCCACAACCGGGACGTGCTTTTCTTTGGAGGCGTCCACAACGCCTTCTTTCTGGAGCACCATCGGTTGACCGCAGCAGACGAGTTCGCCCTTGCCGCCCCAGAGAACTTCCACAATGTTTCCACAAAGCTCGCACTTGTACACTTCACGTCTCTCAGCCATCTGTCGATACCTCCATTTTTCGGATCTTGGAATGTCGTCGGTCCCCGCGGCCATTATTTCTAAGCCGCGGAGCTCGGTGGGACAGGCTGTCCGCCGGCCCTTCCATGAAACGCATGACGTCCTTGGGCCACCACCGGCAAGGGAATGACTCCACCGGTAGCCTCACGCTTGATCCAAGCTCACTTGTGCCCGATTTATTTGCTCTTGACCGCGTCTAAGACCGCCGCGTAGTCCGGTTCCTGGGTGATTTCCTTGACGAGTTGGCTATGTTTGATCACCCCGTCTGGACCCACGACGAAAACAGCACGGGCCAGCAGGCGCAGTTCCTTTATGAGGACCCCGTAGGTCTGGCCGAAAGAGGCATCTCGATGATCCGATAAGGTGATCACCCGTGTGACGCCGGCGGCTCCGCACCATCGCTTCTGGGCAAAGGGCAGGTCCATGCTGATCGTCAAAACCACCACGTCCTCGCCGAGCTTTTCAGCTTCTTGATTGAAGCGCCGAGTTTCCATGTCACAAACAGGGGTGTCGAGTGAGGGCACGGACGACAAGATGACAGTCTTTCCTGCGAACTGGGATAACCGCACAGGTTGCAAATCGTTGTTCAGGGCTTCAAAATCCGGGGCGCGATCTCCAACGGAAACTTCGGACCCGACGAGAGTCAGGGGCAAACCCTTCATGGTCACTGCGCCGGCTCTTTCTCCCATGGACACTCTCCTTTGTCTGGTCGACAGCAGTGGGACTCCTGGTTCGAACGCCTTCCATAACTTCGCGCTGCTGAATTTTGAAAGTAACTTTAAGCCTCACCCCGGAGATCGTCAACCATCGGGCTTTCTTTTCCGCGGCTTCTTCACGGTTCCAAAAGGACGCGGACATCCGCCACCGTAGCCCCCGCTCCTTTTTCGTGGACAATCACCGGGTTCAAATCCAGCTCATGGATTTCGGGATGGTCTAGGACGAGATCCGAAAGGCACACTAGATAACGCTCCAAAACCGCCGTGTCCGTCTCAGGCCGTCCACGCACTCCCTTTAAAAGCTGGTAACCTCGAATCCCTCGGATCATCCGCCGCGCTTCATTGCGTCCAATAGGCGCCACGCGGAAATTGACGTCCTTGAACAGTTCCACAAAAATCCCACCGAGGCCGAACATCAGCAAGGGCCCGAAAATGGGGTAGCGTGTCATGCCGAGGATAACCTCTTCCCCAGGGAGGGCCATCTTCTGGACCAAGACTCCCCCGATGTCCGCCGCCGGGTTATACGCTTTGGCATTGGCCACCACGGCGTCATACGCTTTCGCCACGTCCTGAGGCGAAGTGATGTTGAGCCGCACCGCGTGCGCATCCGTTTTGTGAAGGATTTGCGGGGAGACGATCTTCAACGCCACAGGAAACGTGAGGCTGACGGCATACTCCACGGCCTCCTCACGTGTCTTGGCCACAAAGGACGGCAACGTTTGAAAACCGTAGCAGCGCAAGAGCTCCCCGCCTTCCCATTCCGTCAAAGAGCGTCGGCCCTGCTCCACGGCGTCCCGGATGATCTGCCGAGCCCGTTCCTTATCATGCACGAGCGTATACTGGGCCAACTTCTGCCGGTTGAGCCAGCGGGAGTAACGGTACAACGCGCCGAAGGCCTTGGCCGCATGTTCGGGAAAACGATAAACGGGGATACGGTTTTCCTGAAGCACCTTGACCCCGGCCGAGACGTCGAAAATCCCCATAAAGCAGCACAGGATCGGTTTCTGGGTCTTTTGATCGATCTTCACGATGGCTTTGGCCGTCTCCAGGGCGTTGGTCATGGATTGGGGAGTGAGGATCACCACGGCGCCGTCGACATTTTCGTCCTTGATGACGGCTTCCAGGGCCTTTTCGTATCTTTCCTGGGTGGCATCCCCGATGACGTCCACAGGGTTATGGAGGTTTGCCGTGACAGGGAGATGACTTTGGAGGGTTTCCACGGTTTCCTCGTGGAACCGGGCCAGTTCGAGTCCCGAAGAAACGGTCATGTCGGTGGCCACAATGCCGGGACCACCCGCATTGGTCACGATGGCCACCTTATTGCCCAAAGGGGTCTTTTTGCTGGCAAAGGCTCCAGCGAAGTTGAAAAGCTCCTCGATGGAATCCACCCGGATAATGCCCGACTGATTGAAAATGGCATCGTAGACGGCCTCTGATCCGGCCAATGACCCGGTGTGGGATGCCGCAGCCCTCGCCCCGGCCACGGTGCGGCCCGATTTGATGACAAGGATGGGCGTAGGCCGATCACCGGAGGTGATCTCTTTGACCTCCTGGATAAATTCCGGACCCCGACGCAGTTCTTCCAAATAGATCATGATGACCTGGGTGTCTTGGTCGTGATGGAGGTACCGCAGGAGATCCAGTTCGTCCACATCGGCTTTGTTCCCAATGGAAATGAACTTGGAAAAACCGAAATTCCTCTCCGCCGCAAAGTCGAGCACGGATGTGCACAGAGCGCCGCTTTGGGAGATAAAGGAAATATGACCGGGAGCCGGCATGCGGTTGGAAAAGCTGGCATTCATGCGCACCGACGGATGGGGGTTGATCACCCCCAGACAGTTCGGCCCCACGAGCCGTATGCCTGCTTCGCGGCATCGTGCCGTGATCTTGTCCTCAACGGCCCGCCCTTCCGGCCCGACCTCGCGGAACCCCGCGGAGACAATGACGATACCCTTGACCCCCTTGTGCGCTGCTTCCTCCACAGCAGCCAGGGCTGCGGTGGGAGGGACCACAAGGATCGCCAATTCCACCGGATCCGGGATCTCCGTGAGGTTCGGATAGGATTTGACGCTTAAAACCGACCGGGCTTTGGGATTGACCGGAAACAAGGTTCCCGTATATCCCCCGCGCAAGATGTTGGCAAAAAGATCGTGCCCCACCTTGCCGGGGACGGTGGACGCCCCGACCACGGCAATGGAGCTCGGCGAAAAAATCGCTTCCAATCGTTCCATGTTTTCTCCGTAAAAAGCTGCAGGTGAGGGGGCACTCTCCAAGATGATTCGACGCAGCCCTTTGTTCTTATTTGCACACGGCCACGTGGACCTTGCGCGTCCTCGGTCCGTCGAATTCGCACAAAAAGATCCGTTGCCATGTCCCGAGAAGTAACCGGCCTTTCTGGACGATCACCGAAACGGAAGAGCCTGTGAGTGTCGTCTTGATATGGGCCGCAGCATTGCCTTCCGTGTGCCGGTAATTGGCTTTCCACGGAACAAGGCCGTCTAACGTGCGAAGGACGTCGTCCATAACCGCCGGATCCGCGCCCTCGTTGATGGTCACACCTGCGGTGGTATGGGGTACGTAGACAAAACAGATCCCATCAACGAGGCCGCTTTCCTGAACTTTTTGGGCCACCGAGGCCGTAATGTCTACGGCGTCGCTTCGTGCGGATGTGGACACCTGAAAGGTCATGACCTCCATAAGATCCTCCCTATTCTTTACTCGACCCATTGCCGAGGCACATAAAGGCCGGCGGCCGTTTGAACCGCTTCCGGTTCGTTGCCCTGGTCGCGGTCAAGACGGCGAAGGTCCGCTTCGAGTGCGCTCGTTGCAAAATCGTAAGTAATCAGGATGGACAATTCCACAATTCTGGTCATCACGGGACTCAAGCCGGGGTCTTCCACACCGCCGGCATGCTCCGCCAAGGCAAAGATCATTTCGGCGTCCGTCGGATCTTCATGGTCCAAAAGCCCCCACAGCGCGAGTTCCTCCCAGTGTTTCGACAACGCTCGACACAGCTCCGCCGGGAGAAAACGTCGTGTCGCTGATGCCAGAACGTCTTTCACCCGCTCCTGTTTAATATAGTCCGGCACCTTGATCACACCGCTCTGGATCGTCTCCAGTTCCGTGAACACCGCTTGGAGTGCCGCTGTATTCGTAAAGACCCCGTCAAAGGGGATGAGACCGGCTCTTTCCGTCAAGAACTGGCAGAGATCGGCCGGGGACGGCTCCCTTATCGGACCAAGTCTTTTCTGGTCACGGAGCTGAAGAAACAAAGGTTGCGGATCCTTCAGACGATAAGGCTCTAAAAGCCGACGCGCCTTGCCGAAATCCCTCATTTCCTGCGATGGGATCCGTCCCAAGGACGCCAGAGCCTGAAGCACTCCACCGATATGTCCCGGCGGAATCTCGTGCATTCGGCTTTCCAACCATTCCGCTCCGCTGCGCAGAAAGTCTTTGAACCCCTTTCTCGATTCAGAAAAAACGGCAAGGCCCTGGCACGAAAAGAGCTCCCCGACATACAGAACCACCGTGGCGTATCCATCCTCGTCCTTGGAATGGACGTAGGCGCCGTACTGAAAGATGTGTTCTTTGGGATTCACGGCAAGGTAGGCTTCATTTTTTATCGGTTCCGCCCTGATGAGGACCACAGGGGAGGATTCGGCCGCAGGGGCGGATTCGGAAGGGACACTCAAACCTTTTTGGCGGAAGCGATAGGCCGCTCGGCGGACAATTTTTGCAAGCCGCTTATCGCGCACGATACCTTGCAGTTCACAGAACGCCCGAAAGCACACCGGGCCGCCTTCCAGGCTCAACGCTTCCAGCAAGGCCGCGGCCAGGGCTTCGCGCTGGACCAAGGCCTGTTTGAGGCTCTTGAGGCAGTTTTCCAGGCTCACCCCCTGGGGATCCTGCATGCGCAGCCGATCCATGAAAAAACTCACCTCCTGCTTTTCGCTCTCGGAAAGCCCCGCCTGGATTTCTGGTTTTCCTTTCTTCTTTTTGCTCATGACGCTTCTCCCATCCCCTGCCGATTCGTGGACGTTCCGATTTCGCCTCGCGAAACCTCCGCGCCCCGAGGTTTTCCTCCAACACGATGAAGGTCATTCTAAAGAACCTCCGGGCAAAGAAAAAGCCCCGGAAACGTCTTTGCGTTTCCGGGGCTCCATGGCGCACTATCCGGGGAAATTACTCCTCCTCCGCCCCCTCCTCCCGGGGCTCGATGATGAGTGAATCCGCCACGAGCTCCCAGAGGTACTTTACTTCCACGTCCATAAAATCGTATTCCTTGCGCAGGCTTTTCATGATCTGATCGCGGCAGTTATGGCACGGCGCGATCAGAAGCTTGGCGCCCGTGTCCTTGATTTGCTTCGCTTTAACGCGACCATAAAAGATGCGCTCCTCCACGTATGGCGCGGCCCACGCCCCACCCCCCGCGCCGCAGCAATAGTTGTTGGCTCGGTTGGGGTACATGTCCACGAAATGCTCACAGCACTGCTGGACCACCCAACGGGGTTCTTCGTAATAGCCGTGGCCGAAAGCCCGTTCACTTTTCCGGCCATAGTTGCACGGATCATGGTACGTCGTCAGCTCATGGTGGATGGATTTGTCCACCTTGATCCGACCTTCCTCAAGGTACTGCTTCAGGAGATCGTGGACGCTGACGAACTTGACACCTTCATCGGCAAACCAATTTTGCAGACCAAGCCTGGTCGCATAATAGGCGTGGCCTCACTCGGGTAAGACAAGGTACTCGCATTCGAGCTCTTTGTAGTTCTGAACAATCCGCCCGACAATTTCCTTCATCGCGGCGTCGTCACCGGTGAACAAGCCCCAATTGACACCTTCCCAGTTCTTGGAAGCCACCGTCCAGGATTCGTTGGCAGCATACAGGATCCGCCACCAAAACATCATGTCTTCCGGTTCCGCGAAAGGCTCCTTGGAATTGATGGTGAAAAGATATTTCGCTCCTTTTTTGTCAATGGGGATTTCAAAGCCGGGCAGCTCCTCAGCCAGTTCCGCAGCCAAATCTTCCAGCAGATATCGGAAATCTTCCTCGGGAATCCCCACGTTGTTTCCCGTTTTAAGGCACATTTCCACGCCTTTGTGGAGCACCCCCGGCACCTTGTCCCGTTCTCTCATGCTGCGGGCCGAACGGAGCAACTTTAAGAGGTCGATGTTCATGGGGCATGCATGCTCACATCGCCCACACAGGGTGCACACCCACGGGAATTTGGAATCCACCACCTCCTGGTCCAGGCCCAGAACGGCCAGGCGCACCACCTTGCGCACATCGAGGCCGTCCACCCCTGTGACGGGACACCCGCCGGCACAGGTGCCGCACGTCAGGCACAGCTCGGCGTACTGGCTCGCCAGCTTGCGCCTCTCTCTTTTGGTCAACAGCAACGGCTCCATAGCTTTCTCCCCTGACTCGGTTCCCGTTTGATTGATTCCTCCTATACGTAACACAAGCTTTGCGTGCTTAAAAGAAATTTTTCCTAAAATGACCTAACCGTTCCCTCAGTATTCGTTGGGCAGGCTCGCCAGTTTCTCCATGGAAAACACGGGGCCGTCCTTGCACACGTATTCGGTGCCGATGTTGCATCGGCCGCACATCCCAATCCCACATTTCATGCGCATTTCCAGACTGGTGATGATGCGCTCGGGGGGAAATCCCAAATCCGCCAAAACGGGCAAGGTGAATTTGATCATGATGGGCGGCCCGCACACGATGGCATAGGCGTTGTCCGCACTAGGGGCCTTTTCCTTGGTGACCGCCGGCACGAACCCCACGTTGTACTTCCATCCGGGATCATCCGTGGCATCCACGGTCAAATGCATGGTGATATCGTCACGTTTTTCCCAAGCCACCAGTTCGTCTTTGTAAAGCAGCATGCCGGGGTGGCGTGCTCCGTAAACCACCGTGATGTCCCCATAATCCTTGCGATGGGCCGGATCCAACATCCACACGATAGAGGATCTCAGCGTCGTGAACGCAAATCCGCCACCGATAATCACCACGTTCTTGCCTTTCATTTCCTCCCACGGGTACCAATTGCCCAAAGGGCCTCGCACCCCCATGATCTCACCGGGCTTCATGTTGTGGAGATAGCTCGTCACTCGCCCGACCTTGTTCACGGTAAACATCAGGAACCCTTTCTCGGTGGGCGAAGAAGCAATCCCGATGGGTACTTCCCCTTGGCCGGCGACGGATAATTCGGCGAATTGCCCAGGCATGTAATCAAACGACGCTTCATCTTCCGGATTCAGGAAGACAAGCTTGAACGTCTTGAGATTGCGGTCTTGCGTCTCGGTGATGATTTCTTGAATCCTGACCGGATAAGGCAAATAAGGGTTCTTCACGTCAGTCCTCCGCACTAAGTCGGGCACACGCAGGAAGCCGTCATCATGCCCGCGACGCGCCGGATGTCGATATTGACGGGACAATACTGGACACAGCGACCGCAGCCCACGCAGGCCGGCCCGTTGCCGTATTTGTCCACGTAGTACTTGAATTTGTGCATAAAGCGCTGGCGCACCCGTTGAAGCTTCTGGTTTCTCGGGTTGTGTCCGGACCCATGGAGGGTAAACAGCGGAAACATACACGAATCCCAAAGTCTCAGCCGCACGCCTTCGTGTTGGTGGACCTCATCCTGAATGTCGAAGCACCAGCACGTGGGACACAAAAAAGTACAGGTGCCGCAGTTGATGCAGGCAAACTGCACCTCTTCCCAAAAAGCGGCCTGAAAGAGCTCCGTCATGGGTTTGTCCCGCAACGGGTCGGGCAGGAACAGGCGCGGCACACTCTTGGAAGCCTTGTCCGCAATAGACCGTGCCCTTTCCAGCACCTCTTCGGAAGCCCTCCCACCGACCGCCCCTTGCACCAGCAACGCCTCACCGGCCTCTGTCTCGGCCTCCAACAGATACCCCTCCGGCAGTTCGGTCATGAGCACATCCACGCCGCTGCGGTCAAACGGCCCTGTCCCCACAGAGGTGCAAAAGCAGGTGCTGCACGGGTTATGACACCCCAAGCCCACAAGAACTGTCGACTGTCGGCGTTTCTGCCACCAGGGATCCACATATTCGGCCGTGATGAAATTGACGTCCAGCAACTGGAACGCCTTGGCATCGCACGGGCGGATCCCCCACACGACGCGTTTCCCCAAGGCCTTGGAAACCTCCTCGAGAATGCCCGCCTTGGGGTCTTCTTTCCTCAGGCTGTAGGAAAACATGATCTCCGCCGGCGGATGCATGAGCTCTTTGGGAGAAAGGCGGGTGTTTTGGAAAGAGAAATCCGCTTTTTCCGGCCTGTCTAAAAGCCGGAACCGGTGGGCGTCCCCTTCTCTGACCGGCGCAAAAACCCGTGCCCCTTCCATCACCCGACCGATCAATCGGGGCAATTCTTGCTTTTCCAAAAAAATTGTCAGCATGATCCTTATCCTCTGTCGCGTTCGTTCTCGCCCGATCCGTGCTCCACGTGCGGATCATTTGATGAAGTCTTGCGGATCATCCGGTCTGTACGTATCCAACGGCGGTCGTCCTTCCACCACCACACCCGCTTCGTAGCCGTAGAGTTCCTTGACGTCTTTTTCGAGTTTTTTGGTGAACTGGCGCACGGGAATCCCCACGGGACACGCCCTTTCACAAGCCCCGCAGTCGGTGCAGCGTCCGGCCAGGTGGAAGGCGCGCAGCAGATGAAACGTGCGGGTGTCTGTCGGATCCAATGTCTTGCCCACCCACTGAGGTCGCGATTCATCCACAAAACACGTCGGGCAATAGCACATGGGGCAGGCATTGCGGCATGCGTAGCATCGAATGCATGGGGCAATGAGCTCTTCAAAATAACGCCAGCGATCTTCGGTTCCCATGGCTTCCACGCGGCGCACGTCTTCGTACCGGTCCACATCCGCCTGTTCCGCCACCGGGTCGGCCAAAAGCTCATCATAAATCACCGGGTTTCGGTGCGTGCAGATGCGGCAGTTGTCCTGAAGGAATACCTGCCGATCTAAAACCTCTTCGAAGTCCTTACCAGAAACTCGGATTTGGTGGCCGTCTTCCGTAACCTGGAGCGGTTCCCGGCCTTTGAGAAAAGCCCACACTTTTCGGCGATCCACCATGCCGTGACACGGCGCCCCAAGGATGTGGAGCTGATCCCGCCGAATCTGATTCTCCTGAATTTGGAGCACGATATTTCGGCTGTCACAGCCCTTGGCGACAACCGCCACACGGTCTTTCCGCTTGACCAGGTAATTGGCGAGGTTGACGCCGCAAAATCCGTTCCAGACAAGCTGGTCCACGTGATCCACATTTCGGATGAAAACCGGTTCACTCATCATGGGAATGGTCCCCTGGCGAAACCCGATCACCCCATCCACCTTCTTTTCCGCTAAAAGCCGCTGGGCCGATTCTCGAATTATTTTCGTATATGCCTGCATCTAACCCACCTCAGCTCGACAGGCCGCCTGAAGAGGAGCCTCGATGTCGTCCCATGTCGGTTGTGTCTTGATAAAGTGCCTCGCCGGCCCTACAGCCCGCACCGCCTCCACCACCTTTCGAGCCGTTTCCGCGAACTTGGAGGCTTCCGCCGAAGAAATCCACGAAAAATGGAGGCGCCCCGGTTCCAGGCCCGTATGTTCCAGAAGGTTTTTGAGCACAGCAAATTTGCGCCTCGCATAATAGTTGCCCTCGATGTAGTGGCAATCTCCGGGATGACAGCCGGAAACCCACACTCCGTCGGCACCATGACGGAAAGCCGCCAAGATAAACTTAGGATTGATCCGACCGCTGCACGGGACACGGATCACCCGAATGTTCACAGGATACTGAAGGCGGCTTACACCAGCCAAGTCCGCTGCGCCATAAGAGCACCAGTTGCACAGGAAAGCGATAATCTTCGGTTCCCAGGAATTCATCACATTGGCTCCCACTGTCCTGTCTTAGAGACTGTCGATCATGGTAAAGATTTGGGCGTCGTCGAAGCCTTGAAGCTGGATCGCCCCAGAGCGGCACGAAGCCACGCACAGTCCACATCCTTTGCACAGTGCAGGATTGATTTCCGCCGCGCCTCGTTCATTGAACCGTGGGGCCGAGTAGGGGCAAATGGCGACACAGGTGCCACAGGCACTGCACAGGAAAGGATTGGTTCTCGCCACTGTTCCGGCAAAATGAATGCGATCCCGAGCCAGAATCGTGGCCGCACGAGCCGCCACCGCCTGAGCTTGGGCGATGCTTTCGTCCATGGGCTTGGGGTAGTGGGCCAGACCGCAGAGGAAAACTCCGTCGGTGGCGAAATCCACGGGCCGCAGCTTGGCGTGGGCTTCCACGAGAAAACCGTCTTCGTTCATCGGCACTTTGAACAACTGGGCCAGAGCTTCATCGGCATTGGGCAGGATGGCCGTCGCCAGGGTGACGAGATCCGCCGGAAGAATCACCGGCCGACGCAAAATATGATCGGTGACCGTCACGCTCAGGGCGCCATCACCCTGGGCCACTTTGGGTTTGTCTTCCAAAGAATACCGAATGAAGAGAACCCCGGCCCGGCGGGCTTGCTGGTAAAGCCTCTCGCGCTCCCCGTAACTGCGGATGTCTCGATAGAGCACGTAGACATCGGTGTCGGGTTGGCGTTTCTTGATCTCCAAGGCGCTTTGGATCGTATGGGTACAGCACACCCGACTGCAATAAGGCCGCTCAGGTTCGCGGCTTCCCACGCACTGGATGAACACGATGGACTTGGCCTGCTGCACCACCGGGTCATCGGCCTTGAGTTTTTCGTCCAATTCCAAATGCGTCAGGACCCTCGGGTCCTGCCCATAGAGGTACTCCTTGGGTTTCCATTCCCGGCCACCCGTGGCGATAATGGCGACGCCATGCTCCACCGTCACCGGTTCCGCCCCGTTTTGGATGCGCGATTTAAAGTTGCCCACAAAACCTTCCACCTGAGCCAAACTCGCGTTCAGATGGACTGAAATGAGCGGATGATCTTCCACACGCTGTCGCAGCGTGGCCACATAGCGGCCGATGTCTTCTCCCCGCCAGGTCCTGTGGAGTCTCAACGCTTGGCCACCCAATTGCGAACCGCTTTCCACGAGGTCCACAGGATAGCCCTGTTCGGCCAGGCTCAGGGCCGCCGTCATCCCCGACACCCCGCCGCCGACCACCAGAGCACGCCGCGTCACGGAGAGCTCCGGCTCCGATAGAGGTTCCAACAGAGCCACCTTGGCCACCGCCATGCGCACAAGGTCTTTGGCCTTCTCCGTCGCCTTGGTCGGATCCGCCCCATGGACCCAAGAATCGTGGTTGCGGATGTTGGCCATTTCGAACAGGTACTTGTTCAACCCCGCATCGGCCATGGTCTCTTGGAACAAGGGTTCATGAGTCCTTGGGGTGCACGCGGCCACCACGATGCGGTTGAGCTGGTGTTCGCGGATGACTTTTTTCATGACCTCCTGGGTATCCTGCGAACACGTGTACAAGTTGTCCGTGACATATTCAACGTAA
Source organism: Desulfosoma profundi (assembly GCF_055387865.1). Taxonomy (NCBI): domain Bacteria; kingdom Pseudomonadati; phylum Thermodesulfobacteriota; class Syntrophobacteria; order Syntrophobacterales; family Syntrophobacteraceae; genus Desulfosoma; species Desulfosoma profundi. The sequence continues at coordinate 1,410,782 of NZ_AP042420.1, forward strand.
GGCAGACTCTTGGCGTATTCAGCGACAGCGCGCACATCCACCACACCGCTGATGTTGATCCCGCAATGGCAGACAAAAACACCGATCCGGGGCGGCTCGCCGTAAACGTTCCGCTGCGCCGGGACGTGCTTTTCCTTGACGAGGGTTCCCCGCACGGCGCCTAACAGACTTCCCGCGGCGGCAGCCGCAGCACTGGCTTCCATGACCGACTGGGGAATGTCTTTGGGGCCTTGGAAAGCCCCACAGACAAAAACGCCGGGTCTGGAACTGGCCACCGGTTCAAAAGAGGAATGTTCGGCAAAGAGGTCATCGTTGAGCTGGACGTGGAGTCGCTCGGCCAACATCTTGGCCTCTGCAGGCGTTTGCAGCCCCACGGATAACACGACCATGTCGAAGACTTCCGACACCACCTGGCCGTCTTCCGTGACGTAATGGACTTCCACGTCACCGCCGCTCCCCGGGACCTCTTCCAAACTGTGGACGCGCGAACGGATGAAGCGCACCCCGTGCTCCTCTTCGGCCCGGTTGTAGTATTTCTCAAAATCTTTCCCATGGGTCCGCATGTCCATGAAAAAGATCGCCGTTTCCAGTTCTTTCCCGGCATGTTCTTTGGCGATCACGGCTTCCTTGATGGCATACATGCAGCAGACCGCCGAACAGTACGCATGGTCGCAGTGGTGGATGTCCCGCGATCCCACACATTGGAGCCAGGCGATCTTTTTGGGTTCTTTGTGGTCCGAAGGGCGGACCACGTGGCCCATGGTCGGCCCCGAGGCCGAAAGGAGCCGTTCGAATTCCATGGCCGTCATGACGTTGGCCAAACGTCTGTAGCCGTAGGTTTCATAAATGCTGGGATCGAAGGGTTCAAAACCGGGGGCCAAAATCACCGCGCCCACATGGAGTTCCTGAACCTGTTCCTGATCGTCGTGGACGACGGCGTTGGCTAAACACGCGTCCACGCAGCGATAGCATTCCGAGCACACGCCGCAGTTCAAGCACCTCTGGGCTTCCCGACGCACTTGCTCTTCCGTAAACCCCAGTTGGACCTCATTGAAGTTGCCCTGGCGCTCCGGCGGTGTCAGGCGCGGCATCCGCTCGCGCGGGATTCGGTCATAGCCTTCCGTGGGTACGTTTTGGATCGCTTCCCAGCGTTTCTCGCGGCCCTGCCGGAGATCCTCCCCACGCAAGAAACGATGGATCGAGATCGCGGCCTCTTTCCCTGCTGCAATGGCTTCAATGACAGTGCGCGGTCCCGTCACCGCATCTCCACCGGCAAAAATGTCGGGGTCATCCGATTGAAGGGTGAGCGGATCCACCTTGAGGGTCCGCCAATCACTCAAGCTGCAGGCGCATTCGGGTGTCAAACAGGCCCAATCCGTTTCCTGACCGATGGCGGCAATGACGGCATCCACTTCTATGATAAAGTTGGACCCTTTGACCTCCACCGGACGGCGCCGTCCGCTGGCATCCGGCTCTCCCAGCGCCATCTTCACGCATTCGATGGCCTTGACCTTGCCGTTTTCTCCGATCACACGGACCGGATTTGTGAGGGTGAGGATTTCAATGCCTTCTTCATGGCATTCTTCAATTTCTTCTTCATTGGCCGGCATTTCCGCCAAGCTGCGCCGATACACAATGAAAGGTTTCTTGGAACCCGTGCGCAGGGCCGTGCGGACGCAGTCCATGGCCACGTTACCGCCTCCCACGACAGCCACCCGATCGCCCAAGAAAATCCGGTTTCCGAGGTTGACTTCCCGGAGGAATTGCACCCCAGGATAGACCCCGTCCAGGTCTTCGCCTTCGATCCCCAGCTTTTTGCACTCGTGGGCGCCGATGCCGATAAAAAACGCTTTGTAGCCCTGCTGGCGGAGCTGGCCAATGGTGAAATCTTTACCGATCTCCACCCCCGTTTTGAATTCGACGCCCATGTCACGAATGACTTGAATTTCCGCCTCGATGATATCGCGAGGCAGTCGATAGGCGGGAATGCCCACGGTGAGCATCCCTCCGAGTACCGGAAGCTTTTCGAAGACCGTGACCTTGTAGCCTTCCAGCGCCAAGTAGTATGCACAGGAGAGCCCCGCCGGGCCGGAGCCGATGATGGCCACCTTCTCGTCCCGCTTTTCCTTGATCTCAGGCACAAAACGGGTCTCCGCCTTGAGATCCAGATCGGCGATATAGCGCTTGATAAAGTCGATGGCCACCGGTTCATCCACTTTCCCGCGCATACACGCCGTCTCACAGGGGTGATGGCACACCCGGCCGCAGATGGCCGGCAAGGGATTGTCCTTTTTAATCAATTCTAAAGCTTCCCGATACCTCCCCTGGGCCGCCAAAGCCACATACCCTTGGACGGAAATGTGGGCTGGACAGGTCGCCTTACACGGGGACGTCCCCCGCTTTTCAATGGCAAAGGCCCCGGGCACGGCTTGAGCATACCGACGGTACGCCGCCCGGCGCTCGCTTAAACCCATATCATACTCATTTTTCAAACTCACAGGACACACCCGGGCGCATTCCCCGCATCCGGTACATTTGTCTAGATCAATAAAACGGGGCTTTCGCCGAACCTTGACCCGAAAGTTCCCGGGCTCGCCCTGGACTTCTTCGACTTCACTCAACGTCAAAAGCTCGATGTTCAGATGCCGGCCGACCTCGACCAGTTTGGGCGAGATAATTCACATGGCGCAATCATTGGTGGGAAACGTCTTGTCCAACTGGGCCATCGCGCCGCCGATGGACGGCTCCTTCTCCACCACGTACACATAATAGCCCATCTCCGCCAAGTCCAAGGCCGATTGCATCCCCGCAATCCCGCCGCCGACCACCAGGACCGACCCGACCATTGGGTTGCCGCTGCCGTTCGAGTTCATTGTTCTTCTCCCTATCCGCTCAATATTCCACAGGAATAACCCCACGGGATCGGCCGCGGTGCTGACCTCCCCCACTCCAGCTTTTTTTAAAAAAAGACAACGCAAGGGATAAGTGTGCTGCACGGCCGAATACCCACAGGGTTATAAAGCAGCCTTTCTCCACGAGTCAAGCCGATGTCCGGCAAAGACCCCCGGCGATTTCCCTGCAAGACTTTTTCTACAGAACTCCGGCGTGTGGGATCATCTGGAGTAAAGGACTTCGCGGATTTTCCACAAGAGGGCGTCCGCCGTGAAGGGCTTATGGATGAAATGGGAGCCAGTGGCCCCGACTCCTCGGTGCATGAGCATATCCGCCGTGTAACCGGACATGAAGAGGCAGGCCGCGTCGGGGTGCGACTTTTTCAATTGGTCCCACAATTCGCGGCCGCTCATTTCGGGCATCACCACATCGGTCAAGAGCAGATGCACTGGACCGGGGTTCTCATGGGCCCAACGGAGCGCCGATTTCGGACTGGAAAACGCGTGAACGCGATAGCCGCCGTTTTCCAAAATGGACAGCGTCAGCTCCAAGATGACGGGATCGTCCTCCACGACGAGGACCGTTTCCCCCATTCCATAGATTTCTTCGCCCTTGGAAGGGCCATCTTCCTTGGCGTGGCCGTCGCCTTCCGCGCGGAGGCGGGGAAAGAAAAGATCGAATCGGGTTCCCCGACCCGGCGTACTGGACACGTCTATCCAGCCTCGATTTTGTTTGACGATGCCATAAACTGTCGATAACCCCAAACCGGTTCCTTTGCCCACCTCCTTCGTCGTAAAAAAAGGCTCAAAGATGCGCTCCAGGGTTTGGGCGTCCATACCGCAGCCCGTGTCGATCACCGAAAACCGCACGTACTCGCCTTTGGGGATAAAAACCGGGCCGGCCTTCCGCCTCCCGTCCAAAACCACGTTTTCCGTTTCAAGAACGATGGTTCCCACCCGTTCAATGGCATCCCGCGCGTTGATGACCAAGTTGGCGACCATTTGATCCGCCTGGGATGGATCCAAAAGGACCCGCCACAGATCAGCTCCGGGGCGAAGTTCTAAAGTGATTTCTTCGCCGATAAGTCTTTGGAGCATGCGATGGGTCTCTAGGAGGTGTTCGTTGAGGTTCAGGGCAACGGGGCGGACGATGTCTTTTCGGGCAAAGGTGAGCAGCTGACGGACGACGCCGGCGGAGCGTTGAGCGGCTTTGTGGATTTCGCTGAGCATCCGATGGAGCCGATCTTCGGAACTCACAAATCCCAACGCCACCTCGGCGTATCCCATAATAATCTGCAAGGCGTTGTTAAAATCATGGGCCACCCCGCCCGCCAGCCGCCCCACGGATTCCAGTTTCTGAGCCTGAGCCAATTGGTCTTCCAACTGTCTCTTGGCCGTCACGTCTTCGATGATCGCCACGTAATGGCCGATACGGCCGGATTCGTTGACAATGGGGCAAATCACCGCATCTTCCCAGAACAAGCTCCCGTCCTTCTTTCGGTTGCATAAAACCCCTTGCCACACCTGGCCCCGTGTAATGGTTTTCCACAAAGCCTCGTATGTTTCCCGAGGGGTCCTGCCGGACTGGAGTAGCCGAGGATTCTTACCGATGACTTCATGGGGGTCGTAGCCCGTCATGCGGCAGAAACGTTCGTTCACGTACTGAATGTCACCCGAAGAATCTGTAATCAGAATAGATAACGGACTTTGTTCCACCACGCGCGTAAGCAGCCGAATCTGCGCCTCCATCATTTTCTGGGTCGTAATGTCCGTTTCGATCCCGATCATGCGCACAGGGTTTCCCGCTTCGTCTCGAGCGATGATTTTGCCGCGGTCAAAAATCCATGCATACGCCCCGCCGGCCGTCCGGACGCGGTAGGTCGCTTCATAATAAGGGGTTTGCCCTTCCAAGTGTTCCCTGAGGCGCTTGAGCACCCGAGGGCGGTCTTCCGGGTGCACGGCTTCCGACCAGGATTTTCGGTCGACCCGATGGATCTTTCGGTCGAGACCCCTTCGTTCGGCCCACAGCTCATCCCGCTCAACGCGCTGCTCCTGAATATGCCAATCCCAGGAACTCATGGCCGCCGCCTCAAGTGCCAGCTCATATTTTTTTAGTGTCTCATGGAGCAGCGACAGCGTGCGACGTTCTTCTGTCTGGTCCCGGAAAACCAAAACGCACCCCATCACCCGCCCGGCAGGATCGACCATTGGGGCGGCACTGTCCGCGATGGGTCGTTCAGTACCATCCCGGGCGATCAGCACGGTATGGTTGGCTAATCCAGTCGACTTTCCATGCTTCAAAACGAGAGCCACGGGATCTTCTACGGGAACACGGGTCTGTTCGTTCACAATTCGAAAAACTTCCGACGCAAGACGCCCTCGAGCGTCGAGAAGACTCCACCCCGTCAGGCTTTCCGCCAAAGGATTCACCTCGCGGATCACCCCACGCTCGTCCGTCACGATGACGCCCTCGGCCATGCTCTGGAAGGTGACGCGTAAAATCTCTTCGTGTTTGCGGCTTTCTTCAAGGAGCCTTCGGATCTCCCGAGTTTTCTGGCGCACTCGAAGGTTCAAGAGCACGATCCACGCCCAACTCGACAAGACCACTAAACCCGTTATGGTTAATGTCCACACAATCATGCGCCATGGGATCCGCCTTCCCAACGGTGTCCCCATCCACTTTTGGTCAATCGCGTGGAGCGCCTCGGGGGAAAGAGACGCAAAACCTTGCTCCACGGTCTGAAGTAGATCTTCCCGGCCCTTCAGCACCGCGCGGTGGAACCAGCCCGAATACAACGTAAAACCTCTCTTGTACTGTTGAAGAAGACCGTACTTCGCCAGGTAGTAATGGGCAGGGGGATCGTCCATGCAAAAAATCTTGACTTTACCCGCAGCGGCATCCCGCACGATGGCTTCATAGCTTGAGTAACGCAAAAATGTGGTGACCCCTTTGTGGCGTAAAACCTCAATGGTGGCATCGCCTTCTTTGACGGCTACGGCAAAACCCTTGAGTGAATGAACGTCTGGAATGCCCGAGATGGTCTCGTGGTAAAAAATACCCACAGGCAGCTCCGCGTAAGGCTCCCCGAAAGCGTAGTATTGGGTCCGTTCCGGCGTCAGAAAGATGGTGTCAATGACATCGCCGTGGCCCTGGAGAAACACTTCCTGGGCCTTGCCCCAATCCATGGCGAGAAGTTGCACCGGGCGACCGGTCGCCTTTTCCCACAGGGCCCATCGGTCCACCAGAATCCCGTGAAGTTGACCTTTGTCGTCCCGAAAGATGTAAGGAGGATAATTATCATCCAAAACAACTCGAAGCGGGGTTTCTCCGTCCGCCCACGCCCACGATCCTGCAAGGATGGGTACCGCCAGGATCCCCAAGGTGCAGAAAAGCGCCCACCATCTTCCTGCGATCCGCCAATCGGCCCTTCGACGCGCTACGCCCATTGCGTGATCTCCAGCTTTGAAGAGAAAAAGGCCTGTGGATCTCTACACAGAGCGTAACAGTTTATGCCTATCGGCAGAGATGTTGTCAATAATGGTGGTCCTCTCTGATCGTCGTCCCCTCTGCCGTCATGGGCGCCAGGTTCCCTCGGAAAAGCGCTTCTGTCCTCAAAAAAACCTTTTGAATCCGTGCGTCCCCCGCCACGTGGACATTGTTTTATGGTCATGGTCTGGAAACGGTGCCAACCCCGAGTACCGACACCTTAGGGGCAGGACCACGTGCCTGCCCTGAATCGGCGCGGTCCAAGGGATCACGCTGGAGCCCGCTATGAAGCCGACCCCAGGGGGATCGCCCCGACGAGGACAACAATCCCGTGGATGGGGTCTAGTATAAGGATCAACCTGAATCCGTGAAACGAGATGGCGTGGGCTGACCTTCCGTCTTCCGAATCGATGCACCTCCCAGGTAAAAGTATGATCGGAAAGCCTATGGCGTAAAAGAGACGAAAATTTATGATGATATCTTCGGCAAGAGAGTTTCATACATCGACGCGATCTCACGGTTTCAGGGCCTAATGATCACTTGGCTGCAGGAGATCAGCAGGCCGGTAATGTCCGCGGTGGTGGTCGCCGCGGGGCTGACCACCACCGTCGGGCCCTACTTCATTCTCCCTGCAGCCAACGCCGGCATCGCCCCAAGAATACGCCGTGACCATTCGGAGACTCTGTACCTGAGCAGGGACGGCTCCGATCGTTCCCAGCTCGTCGCCTCTGGAACATCAGGTCCCCAGGATAAAAACATGATCTTGGCCCAAGAAAGCAGTCCTAGAGCGGAAGCGAGCAGAACGGCCGGTTTGAAGTCCTTCCGCAGAACTCTGAGGGTGTCTCGAGGAGAAATTTCCCGCAACGCCAGAGCTCGAACCACCACGGCGGCTGATGGCCGCCCACCGTTACCTGGTATCGCCAACATGGGGATGGAGAAGGCCAAAATGGACATATTGCATGCGGGTCTCTTCAAAGCCGTGAATCATAAATCCGGACACTAAGCTCAAGGCCGCCGGCTTTACAACTTCAGCGGATTTCATTCTTGAAGTACTCCCCCGAAACGGGTCTCGAGACAGACACCGACCTCATGGCTTCCGGTGATCCCTCTGAGCTTCTCACCGTGCTCGGTGTGTTCCTGGGTGATGATCTCCATGGCTTAGGAAAACGGAACAAGAACGAAAAAAGCGGGCCCGCCCGCGGTCGCCGCCTCAGGCCCCGAATCCGTGACTGACGACTTGACATCGCGGGCCATGTGAGGCACCAGTGCGAGGAATTTTCATTCCATCAAGCTCAGGGAGAGCACAGACCTCAAAGTTTTCGACAAGGAGCAAACGATGCCAGCGGACAATTTGGATGAACGGTGTGTGACGACCCTTCGGCTCTTGGCAGTGGATATGGTGGAGCGGGCGAAATCAGGCCATCCAGGGCTGCCCTTAGGCGCAGCCCCCATGGCCTACGTGCTGTGGAGCCGCCATTTGCGCCATAATCCTTCGAATCCGTCGTGGGTCAATCGAGACCGATTCATCCTGTCGGCAGGGCATGGATCGGCCTTGTTGTACGCGCTCCTGCACCTAACCGGCTACGATCTGAGCTTGGACGAACTAAAAAACTTCCGGCAGTGGGAAAGCAAAACCCCCGGTCATCCTGAATACGGTCTCACCCCAGGGGTTGAATGCACCACAGGGCCCCTTGGGCAAGGCTTTGCCATGGGAGTCGGCATGGCGCTGGCTGAAAAGTGGCTGGCCGATCGTTTCAATCGGCCGGATTTCCCTATCATCGATCATTACACGTTCGGTCTCGTTTCCGACGGCGACCTCATGGAGGGCGTGGCGTCTGAAGCGGCTTCCTTGGCCGGTCACTGGAAACTGGGTAAGCTCATTTACCTTTATGACGACAACCACATCACCATCGAAGGGGATACGGCCCTCACCTTCACCGAGGACGTCCTGGCCCGTTTCCAGGCTTACGGATGGCATACGGAACGGGTCGCCGACGGCAACGACCTGGAAGCCATCCATGGAGCCATCGAAAGGGCAAAGACCGTCACGGATCGGCCGTCGCTGATCGCCGTCCGGACGGTGATCGGATACGGCAGCCCCAAGGAGAACAACCCGGCCTGTCACGGAGAGCCGCTCGGCCCGGACGCCACTCAAAAAACGAAGGCGTGCTATGGGTGGCCGGCAGACGAGGCGTTCTACGTGCCGGAAGATGTGCGTCAAGCCATGGGACAGGCCGTAACGGAGGGTTTGCGGCTTCAGGAGCGCTGGCAAGCCTTGATGACGCGGTACGCCGGCGCGTACCCTGAAGACGCCGCCCTTTTGAAGGATTACCTGGACGGGAAGCTGCCCGAGGGCTGGGAACAATCCCTGCCGTCTTTCGATCCTGAAGGAGGTTCCGTTGCCACTCGCAACGCCTCGGGCGCCATCCTTAACGCCATAGCCCAGGTCGTCACCAACCTCATCGGGGGATCCGCAGACTTGGCTCCGTCCAACAAAACGTTCCTGACCAAGGGCGGAAACCGCAATCTCCACTTCGGTGTGCGCGAACATGCCATGGGAGCCATCCTTAACGGCATGGCCCTGCACGGCGGCGTGCGACCCTATGGAGGGACCTTCCTTGTTTTCGCCGATTATATGCGTCCGGCCGTCCGTTTGGCGGCGCTCATGAAAACGAAGGTGATTTTCATCTTCACTCACGACAGCGTCGGGGTCGGCGAAGACGGCCCCACACACCAACCCGTAGAACACCTGGCCTCATTGCGGGCCATTCCCAACCTTACGGTCCTTCGACCCGCGGATGCCAACGAAACAGCAGCGGCCTGGAAGATCGCCTTGGAATCGGATGGACCTGTCGCCTTGGCGCTGACGCGCCAGAACGTGCCGGTGCTCGGCATCCCCCGGGAAAAAGTCTTTGACGGCGTGGCGAAAGGGGCCTATGTGGTGGCGGAAAGTTCCGGGTCTCCTCGGCTCATCCTCATTGCCACTGGATCCGAAATCCATGTCGCTCTGGAAGCTCAAAAAGTCCTGGAACGGGAAAAGGGTGTCCCAACCCGGGTCGTCTCCATGCCCTCGTGGGAAATCTTTGAGCGGCAGGATCCAACCTACCAAGACGCCGTCCTGCCCCCAGAAGTTTCCGCCCGTTGCGCCGTCGAAGCCGCGTCCACCCTGGGCTGGCACCGCTGGATCGGATGTCATGGTGCAGTTATCGGCATCGATCGTTTCGGGGTCTCGGCTCCGGGATCGCTGGTCATGAAGCGATTGGGTTTTACTGTAGAAAATGTGGTGGACACGGCCTTGAGCGTTCTGGAACGCTCCGTGGCATAAACGCCGGGTCCACATCCCCCTCGGGAGACTTGAGCTGGTCTCTTCGGGAAAAGCCGGCCGAGCGGCGTGACAGATCCGCTCCATCCTGTGGAGACGAGGGAAGATGTGCTGTATGACGATTGCAGACATGAGCCGCACCGTTCGCTAAAAAGATTTTCCAAGGAAAACTGAAGAGAAGGTGGACAAATGCCAAAAGAACCGAAGAACTCCGAGATGGGACTGTCGACGCGATGCGTCCATGCGGGCACCTTCGAAGACACTGTGGCGGGTGGCGTCAACACGCCCATCTTTGCATCGTCGGCCTATCGGGTGCCCGGCCCATTGGGTCGAGTCGTTTATCCGCGGTACCAGAACATTCCCGGGCAAGTCGCCGTTGCACAGAAAATCGCCGCTTTGGAAAACGGGCCCGCCGGCATCGTTGTCGCCTCAGGTATGGCGGCCATCAGTTGTGTTTTCCTCGCTTTTTGCAAGAGCGGGGACCATGTGGTCCTCCAGCGGGACCTCTACGGCGGAACCCTCGGACTGGCCCAAAAAGAGTTGCCTCGCCGCAACATCCACGTCACCTGGGTGAATTCCGAGAGCATAGAAGCGTTTGAGGCAGCCATTCGCCCTGAAACCCGCCTCATTTACGTGGAAACCCCGTCCAATCCGCTCCTGAAAGTCTTGGATCTGGAAGCGTTGGCCCGAATCGCCCGCGCCCGGGGGGTCCTCACGGTGGTGGACAATACGTTTGCCACGCCCATCAATCAAAATCCCCTGGATTTGGGCATCGACATTGTGGTCCACAGCGGCACGAAGTACCTGAACGGACATAGCGACCTGTGTTGCGGCGCGGTCATCACCCGAGCCGAACTCATCACGGCTGTAGAACCCATGGTTTCGCTTTACGGCCCCAGTTTGAGCCCATACGATTGTTTCCTGCTGGAAAGAGGGCTCAAAACGCTGGCGCTCCGTATGACCCGGCACAACGAAAACGGCATGGCCATAGCAAACTTTCTGGCTCAGGATCCTCGCGTGGCACGGGTTTACTATCCCGGGCTGGCCGACCATCCCGGGCACGCCATCGCGGCCCGGCAAATGCGGGGGTTCGGAGGGATGCTTTCTTTTGAACCCAAAGGGAACGCTGAAACCGCCCACCGCGTCATGGAAAGGCTCACTTTGTTCCAGCCGGCCGTAAGCCTCGGAGGTGTGGAATCCCTGGCCTGTTTTCCCGTGGAAACCTCCCACGCGTCCGTTCCCCCTGACCAGAGAGCAATCATGGGGATCCGCGACACCCTCATCCGACTTTCCGTGGGCATCGAAGATACGGAAGACCTCCTGGAGGACCTGGATCAGGCCCTTCAGCCGGTCTGATGGACCTCAAAATTCTGTGCAGCGAGCCCGAAACGCCAAATGGGACCCCCGAGATGTTCATCACCTCCACAGACGCCGCGGAAACCCTGGAAACGCCGTGCGCCCGGCCGGTCAGGCTGTCAAAAAAGGCAACGAGGTGACCGTCTTTATGGGCTTTCCATGGCAGCCGACAACGTCTTCACCTTCAAAGAAAGGGATTGCCCATGCTGAGGCTTCACGTCCTGACGCATGTGCCTTTTGAAGGGCCGGCTCATATCGCCGCCTGGGCTCGCGACCGCGGCCACGCACTCCACGGAACCCGACTGGATGCAGGCGAGGCGCTGCCGGCGCTGGACGCCTTCGATTGGCTCATCATCATGGGCGGCCCCATGAACATTTACGACGATGCATCCTATCCCTGGCTGAAAACTGAGAGGCGTTTCATTTATGAAGCGCTTTCATCGGGCAAGAAAATCCTTGGCATCTGTTTGGGAGCGCAGTTCTTGGCAGACGCTTTGGGATCGCCTGTCTCACCGGGTACTTTTCGAGAAATCGGCTGGTATCCCGTGCACATGGTGCGAACACCGGCCGATTGCCGCCTGTTCCAAGATTTTCCGGCGTCTTTTACGGCCTTCCACTGGCATGGGGACACTTTCGCCATGCCCAAAGGCGCCACCCACATCGCTCGAAGCGCCGCCTGTGAAAGCCAAGCTTTCGTTTACCAGGACCGCGTGGTGGGATTACAGTTCCACCTGGAATCCACCGAAGAAAGCGTCGAACTCCTGCTTCGACATTGCGCCGAAGAAATCACGGAAGCCCCTTATGTTCAGGACCCCGCCACCATCCGGCGTCTGGCACCCAAACTCTGCCCTCAGGCACAGATGTTGCTCGAAAAACTGCTGGACCGACTGGCGGAGTAAGGCGGGCCTGCAGCACTCTTGAGGCTCACCCGTCCGTGTCTCCGAGAATGCCTGGGCGTGTGTTTTCGCGCGATGCGTTCCGCTTCCCGATACACACCCGAAATTCTTGAAACACTCGTGAAGCCGGAACCGTGCAGGCAGCCTGGAGCCGACGCGAACCCCGTGCCGCCTCAAAAACTCCTGGCGGGCATGGGGTCTTCCTCCACAGGTCATCGGCCGTAACGCGCGAGCCGAAAGCCCGCGGCGTCTCTTCGCAAAGGGCCTGCGCTGGGAGCTTTATGGGCTACAGCTGGTGGAGAATTTCCACCTCGATGACAGAGCGCTGCTTGGCAAGCCAGGCCTGCCAGAGTTGGTTCTGCTTGACTTGGGTGAGTCGCGCCCGGGTGTTTTCCCGTTCCTTGTCCAAAACTTCAGGGGCAGGGTCTTGGCGACCGAGCAACTGGCAGACGAGGAAAGCCCCCTGCGATGCCAGGGGAGCGTCCGGCATATCCCCGGGTTTTTGGAGCTGGAACAACACTTCAGCAGCTTCACCCCACAGCCTTAATTTTTCGTCCGGTTCCGTTCGCGAAAACCAGCTGCTGACTTGGACGCTTACACCGGCAGGCGGTGCGGTCTTATCCAAACCGCCCGCCTGGCGAGCCTGTTCCAAAAAGGCTTTCGCCGCTTTTTCCGCTTCTTCCCGGGCTCGCTGCGCCTTGGCGTCTTCTTGGACACGGCTTTTCACCTGTTCCAAGGGTGGAACCTGAGGCGCCTGAACCGCCTTGACCTGCCCGACCACAAAGCCGTTGGGCCATTCCAAAACGTCGGATACCTCGCCTTCGGCCAAAGTGAATAGGCTTTTCATGACCTCGGGAGCGTTGCCGACTTTGGGAAGGATATCGCTTGCGGCGAAAAGTTTGTCCGGGGCCTCCACGGCCAGTTTCCCTCGCTCGGCGGCCTTGGCCACATCCCCGTCCGCGTAAGCCGCATCGGCGAATTCCCTGGCCTTGCGATAAGCCACATCGCGGGCCTTTTCCCGCTTCAGGTTCAGCTCAATTTGGGGCTTGGCCTGTTCCAACAGGACCGTTTCTTCAGGGCGCACATCTTCCACCTTGATGATGTGGAAGCCAAAAGGCGTCCGCACCAAATCACTCACCTCACCGGCATTCAAGGCAAAAGCGGCGTCAGCGAAGGCCGGAACCATCCGATCTTTGGTGAACCAGCCCAAATCGCCTCCAGCTTGGGCGGATCCGTCTTGGGAATGAGCTTTGGCGAGCGCGGCAAAGTCTTCACCTTTGCGCACCTTTTCAAGGATCGCCCGTGCAGCCTTTTCCGTTTTTTTCACCTCGTCTTCCGAGGCTTCCGCACCGAGGCGGAAGAGAATATGACGGGCCTTCACCTGTTTTTCCTGATGGAATTTGTCGCGATGGTCCTCGTAATACGTGCGGATCTCGTCGTCGCCAACGGAAACCGAACCAAGAAAATCATCGAGGACAAAAGGCACATACACCAGCCGTCTCTTCTCCGGTTCTTTGTACCGATCGGCGTTCTTTTCAAAGAAAGCCGAAACCTGTGCCTCGTCGACAACCACCTTGTCCTGGAAGCTCTTGGGGTCGAACTGGGCGTAGGCCACTTGGATGCGACCCAATCGATAGTGCATATCTGCCACCATTTCCGCTTCACTGACCACGGCTTGGCCTTTGACGAAAGCTTCCACACGTCGAAGGGTGAGATCCTGGACCAACTGCTGCTCGAACGCCTGCGGAGTCATCCGATTGTGTTGCAAGACGGCCAGATAGCGTTGGCGGTCGAACTGCCCGTTCACCTGAAACGCGGGGAAGGAAAGAATCTCGGCCTGGACGTCCTCTAAGCCCGCGTTCAACCCCATGGCGTGGGCCGCTTGGGTGATGAGAATCCGGTTGATGAGAAGATCCAGCGCCTGCTGCTTCATGTTGAGGCGATCCAAGATCTCTTGGGTCAACTGATTGCCGAATTGCTGTCGGTACATGTTCAGGAGGTGGTCGTAAGCCTGGTTGTATTCGGCATAGGTCACATAGACATCCCCAACCCGGGCCAAGCGGCTGGCACGCATGGATTTGTAGGAGTATCCACCCCAAAAGATGAAAACCACGATGATGGCAAAAAGGGCGGCTTTGATGATCCAACTGCCGGCATGTTCGCGAAACACCGTGAGCATGAGCGGAACGTCCTCCTTCACGCAGGGATTATCGGGGTCGTGTGGCGCCTCTCCACAATCCAATACAGAATCGCTCCGAGACAGGGGATAGTGGCCACTACGGCGAACCAGACCATCTTCCTTCTCCGGGTGCGAAATTGGCGCCTCGGGATCTCCTGAATGGCCCAGAAGGTGGGAACCATGGGAAGCACAAAAATCGTCGCCAGAATGAGGATCTTCAGCGGCACAGGCATCCACCTTTCATGAGGGGACCGCATCCTTAAACGGACCCGATTTCCCGAGAAGCTCCATCACGGTCATTCTGTCTTCCATTTCTTTCCGGCACTGCCGGATGACCTCCACGATTTGCTCCAAAGCCTGCCGCAGGACCTGCTCCAGAGCCGATTGCAGCGAGTCTATAATCGCTTCACCGCGCCGCTGCAAGGATTTCTTGTATTCGCGATAAAACCGCCCGCCCAGCACAAGCTGCAATACCGCCCAGGTGCCGAGTGCCGCCAGGCCCTGCCCGCTAAAGAGCTTTTCCACCACGGCGGCACACAGTCCCACAAACTGGGCCACCCCCGGTTCCGCGGTGACCGCCCGCCAGCCTTCCCGTCCTCCTAGGGCAAAAAGCAGGAGCACCGTGATAACAACGCTCACCGTGCGTTGCCGCCGACGCACAGAGGTCTCGCCTCGGCGTTGCGCCTGCGCCATGACGGTCATGAGCATCTCCTCGGTCTGTTCCCGCACGGAGATGTTCTCGAAGGACCGCTGCAACCTGCCCAGCAGTTCTGCCCGAAGAGGGTCCATCAATCCCTCCTGAAACGCCAAAGCGGCGCCATACTCCCGGAAGGCGGCCATGTATTCCTGAAAATGTTCGTTCAACTCTGTCGAAACCTCCCGAGCTAAATGGAACACTGCATGGGACGGCGCCGGTGGGTTCGATCCCATGCGGGACAGCCACGCCAGCACAGCCGATGCCCCGCTCAGATCTTCAGGGTTGTACAGGCTCTCGGCGAGGTTTTCGCCAAGAGTGGGTAAGCTTTGCACCCCTCGCCGCGCTAAAAGCGCCGAATTTCCAAAGCGCTGTGGATCCAAAAGGGCAGACTCAAGAACTTTCAAGTAACGGATCGCATTTTCCAGTTGGGCCAGCCCCTCGCGCAAACGCACGACTAGAGCATGGAACTCCACATCCAGATTGGCTTCTTTGATCGCCCGGATTTCCTTGGCATCCCTTTCCTGGAAAACCCAGTGGCGCAGGAAAGGGAATTGGTTCCAGGGTGAGGTGGAGGCTTCCGTCAGAACCTCTTGAGCGGAAATGACATAGATCATCGGCTCGGGGACACCGGCTTCGCGCACGAGTCGACGGAATGAGTGAACCACTTTTTCCAGGTCACCCAAACTTCCCGGCCCCTCCGGCCCCGGGAAAAAGATATCCGCTTTATTCAACACAAAGGCGAAATTTTCTCGAGCCTTCGGCGCAGCCCGAAGGACGTCGTAAAAGCGGCCGTCGGCGTATTTTTCCGGAGTTGTGACCCAGAGCACGAGATCCAAATGCTCCATAAACCGCAGGGCACGTTCCCGATGTTCCTGGACCAAACTGTCCACATCGGGGAGGTCGGCCATGATCACATGCCGGACGGCCTCCGCCTCGTGGACCACCTCGTTGAAAAGGCCGTTCCCTGCGGTTCTGAGGGATGTCGGCACAGCACATCGAGCATGGCGATAAAGCAAGACTCTGTCCGTATGGGGCCGTCTGTGGCTGACAGACGCGATGGGGTCCTGGGCCAATGCGTTCATCAAGGTGGATTTTCCGACACCTGTGCCGCCCACAAGTCCGATCAGCAATGTGCCCTCTTCCAGCTGGTGGAGCTTGCGCCGAATTTCTTGAGCGCGACTCCATAAACTCTGGCGTTCCTCCTCACTTATGGGAAAAAAGGACCCCGAGGTGAGTACGGCCTCTACGGCGCGCACCCGGCGATCGAGGTCTTCAACGCCGGTCGCGGCAGTTTCCCATTTAAGCATGCGTGATTCCTTCACCAGGAGTTTCTTGGTGTTTCAGTGCCCAGGTTGTCCGCACCCGGACCTTTTCTTCGTCAATGACAGGGTGTGGCTTGCCCCCGGGAAAAACACGTGCCGATGTTCCAGGATGAGCCCCACGGTCCTGTATTTTCGGCCCGGACCAAAGGTCTCCGGGTTATTCGCCCCTCACCCATCGAACGGGCCACATCTTTTTCCGACAGACTCCGTGATCTACGACGGGACGCCGCCTTTCCCCAAAAAAACGTTTCACACACCGCCTCACCCCACGGATTCGGCCCACCGGCGCAGGGTCTTCACCCCGTCTTCTGAAGGCAACAGGGGATCCAGGCACACTTCAAAGCGGCGTCGTTGCGCTTCCACCACCGAAACGAGGCTTGCACGATATTTTTCCGACAACTGTTTGGCGATCTTTTGAATCTCGGTGTAGGCGAAAAGCTCGACCGCCCCTTTTGTCACAAAGGGTGCGACAGCCGCATCGATGACGGCATCGACCACACTGAGCCCCCCCCCGACCGTGACCTCAAGACTGAGAATGAGCACCCCCCACAAAATCGAGGTGGAATAAATACCCCATTTCTTCCCCTTAGGAATGTCTTGGGACAATTCTGCAAATACCTTCTCCAGCCATTGGATGAGCTGTTCTTGTTCTCGATACACATGCTCCGCCACTTCTTCGGGGGTCATCAGCACCCCCGGGCGGGTGACAGCTCGAGCGATCGGGCTTTCGGGACAATCTCTCATCGTTTGTTCTAAAACCCGACGCCCGTAGTGCTGCACCGCGGTCTGGATCTCGGTGAGGTGAATGCGATTCTTGATGCGCCGGAGGGCTTCGCCACGATCGGGATAAGGTGTGGAGGACATCAATCCAAGAAACCGCAGAGGCGCCGTGACCACCCGAGATATCCATCGCCGTGGGCCGGCAAGAACATCATAGCGCGAGAACAGGTTGCGGATTTCCGCCTGAAGATAGGATCGGGTCTCTGAGGCATACCGACGCTGCTGATCCTCAATGATTGCGTCCACAGCCCGTTGCGCATCGTGGGCCAGCCGTTCTCTCCAGCGTTGGGCCTCCAAGAGTTCCTTGGTCACGACGTTCAGCGCCTCTCGAACCCGATCCCCGAGGGCCTTTCTCCTTTGGGCCAAGCGGGCCCCACGTTTTTCCACAACCTGCGGGTCCGCCACCTTCTTTGCCAAAACCGAAAAAAAGGAGTGGAACACGGGAGTCACCCGGAGCGTCTCCACGGGGTTAGACGGCACAAAGGGCAAGAGCCATAAAGCGCCTTCAGGCACAGACGTTTCCCGGTTCAGGATTTCCCGCACGTCCTCCTCCCGGGTCTCCCCGCCCACCTTATTGCAGACCACCAAAACGTCGGTGCCGTCCTCGACGATTCTTCTCAGAAACTTGGAGGGCACATCATCGGCATACTTCTCTTGACTCGTCACAAAAACCACCAGATCCGCCAGACGCCACAAGGTCTCCACCAGATAGCGGTTCGAGGCTTCCACACTGTCCACATCCGGAGTGTCCACCAAAACCACGGAACTCCATTGGGGATCGTCGTGGCGCCACAGGTGAATCACGCCGGGTTCCCCGATCAACGGCGAATCCGGGAGGGAACTTAACCTCTGATGGCTGACAAAGCGAAACTCTGGAAAAGGGAAATCCTCCTCCACCGAAACCCGCGCATGGACAAAACCGATGGCGCCAGCCGTCTTGGGTCGCTCTGCGCCAACGGCGCTCACCGTAACCCCACAAACCGCATCGAACACCGTGGATTTGCCGGTCCCCGTTCCCCCGATAAAAAAAATCCAGAAAAGGGAGGTTTTCCCCTTGTAGTCGAGGAGGTTTCGTTCTCGAACGAGCCCCCTGAGGGTGTCCGAGATCCGAAGTCCTTCCTCTGTGAACCCCGGAACGTGCACACCATCGAGCCCCGGGTCCTGATGGACAGCCTTGGCAAAGTCGTTATCGGAAATCATGTGTTCTCTTTTGATGGCTCTGAACCACTCCCCGCTGTGGACCGCCTGTCCACGCCTTTGGGCACGTTCATATCATTCGCCCACCCGACCCGTCTCCCCCTGTGATTCTCTGCGGGGCATGCATCACGAAATCCCGGAAAACCAAAGGGACGGCAAGGTTCGCTCGAGAGAGCGGTACACACCGACCGTCCACGGTACACAGGCATGGTAAAACACACACAGGCTCAGCAGCTTTCGTGGATAAACGGCGGTCCGGGAAATTTCGGCTTTGGGCAGTGTCTTATGCCGCCTGTGGAAAAACCGCCGGTAGAAAAATGTGGCCGCTCGATCAGACAGAACCATATACACCGGCGCATAACGGGGGACCCCGGGAAGCTTCACGGCAAAGACTTTTCCTGCCCAAAGGATTTCCTCGCCTTCTTCTCGAAGCCCCTCATAGGCCGACTGCACGGGGAATGGGAGATCCAGAGGACAGTTCCGTGACAACCCGACGCCGAAAGCCGAAAGGATCCGGTACCCCACGCCTCGAATCGCCAGCGATGCCGTTCGAAACAATATGGGAAGGGACACCGCGACTCCAGCGACCAAAAGGATCGTGAGGAAAAAGGACCATCGGGGATGCCTCAGGGTCAGGTAAGTG
Source organism: Desulfosoma profundi (assembly GCF_055387865.1). Lineage (NCBI taxonomy): Bacteria > Pseudomonadati > Thermodesulfobacteriota > Syntrophobacteria > Syntrophobacterales > Syntrophobacteraceae > Desulfosoma > Desulfosoma profundi. The sequence continues at coordinate 1,429,552 of NZ_AP042420.1, forward strand.
TAGCCGATGGCCAAAATGTCTTCCCCGAAGCTGAGGATCATGGTGGAGAACGGTTCCGGACTCAGTTGCACCAGAAGCCGAGTGCCGGCTTTGGTTAAATGGGTTGCCGATGCCAGGCTGGCCCCGATCATGAAGACGATGACTTCGAGAGCGGGGGATCCTTCGCCAACCTGCATCACAGCAAGCAGCGCACCGCCCAGCGGACGCACGATGGTATGAAGCGTATCCCAGAGGGTGTCCAAACCGGGAATCTTGTCGACGACGAATTCGACAAAGTAGAGGACCAACGCCACGAAGATCACCGCATCGCTGGCCAACGCGTAAAGTTCCGGCGGCAACCCCTGGACCAGCCCATGCTTAAGGCACAGGCCGACGATGGCCACGGTGGCGTAAAGGTTCACACCGCTGATAAAGGAAAGACCGAGGAGCGATCCAAGCCGGGCGATAATTTCCATGGTCCCGCCTCCTATAAGTAGTGTGGGTCGCCCGGACGTGTGGACCAGGCGGTTTGTGGTTGGTTAAGTTGTCCGGGCCACGGGGTCGGGGACCAGGTCGTCATGGTCCGTGCGCTATGAGCGCGACAAGGAGACTGACCCCTCGGCGCCCGGCCCGGAGCTTTGATTGCAACCTGCGGCACGACCGCGCAATTCAGGAGGCGAAGCGGGGCCGGCGCGTTGGAGGATTTCCCTCGCAGGTGGTAACAGTTTGCACATGGAGGTATGCGATGAATGGAGACAAACTGTGCGTGGGTCTGGACGTATCGAACGCGAAGATCGACGCCTCCTTTGTCGACCGTGAGGGGCGCACAGTGCGCCAACCTTCGACCTACGTGAACGATCAGCAGGGCTGGACAGAGCTGCGGGCTGCCATCGTGTCGGCCAGTGCTCTGGTCGGCCCGAAGGCGCAGGTGGTCTGCGGTATGGAGTCCACCTCGAACATGCACAAGCGCTTGGAGCAGGCCCTGCGTGGCGAGAAGCGGCGGCAGGTCGAGGTGCACGTGCTGAACCCGCGGGCGGTCAAGCACTTCGGCAAGGCACTGCTCAAGGACGCCAAGACCGACCGCCTGGACAGTCATCTCATCGCGCTGTTCCTGCTGCGGATGCAGCCCAGGGCGCAGGCCGTCCAGCCCGAGCTGTTCGAGGAGCTCAAGGAGGCCACGCGGACGCGGCGTCGTCTCGTCGAAGAGCGCACCGACCACAAGAACCGGCTCCACAAGCTGCTGCGCTACCACCTGCCGGGCTACCGGAAGGTGCTGGGCATCCAGACGTTTTCCAAGCGCCTGCTGGTCGTGCTTGCCGAGTTTGGCTCGCCGCACCTGTTGATCGAGCGCAGCGTCGAGGATCTGGCCGCGATGCGCTACGGCCCCAGGCACCGCGTGGGCACGGCCTTCGCTGAAAAGCTCCACGCCCTGGCGGCAGAGGCACCCTGTGCTGAGCTTGCCAAGGTCACGCGTATGCTCGTGGAGATGACGGCGCGGCGGATTCTCGACCTGGATGCCCTGCTCGTGGAGATTGATGGTGCCATTTCCGAACTGCTCGAGCGGGTCTTTCCCGACCAGGTGCTGACGTCCATCCCGGGGATCGGCGCGGTGTCGGCGGCGGCGATTCTCGCCGAGGTGGGCGACATCGCACGCTTTGAGACGAAGAGCGACTTCGTGGGCTACTGCGGTCTGTACCCGATTGTGTGGGAGAGCGGCGAGGCGAAGCGCCGCTATCGCATGACGTACAAGGGCAACCGGATGCTGAAGATGACGCTGCTGGTGGCCTCGGCGGCCGCCCGGCAGTACAACCCGGTCATCGGAAGCTTCTACGAGCGGTTGCGGGCCCGCGGCAAGACCAAGAAGGCCGCCGGGGGTGCCATCGCGCGCAAGCTGGCGGAGCTGGTGTTCACATTGCTGGTACGCAACGAGCCGTGGTCGGCCCACAAGGCGATGCGCGGCATGCGCAAAGCCGCCGCCATGGTCAAGGCCGCGTAGAAACAGGTTGCGGGCGCTCCATGCCCCATTGGAGAAATCCTGACGCGCCGTAAAGGCCCGCAGGCGTACTCGAGGTCCCGGACCGCCCGCTTTTCTAGGATAGCACCCTAACAGTGGCGAGGCAACCTGGAGCCCGGAGCCCCCGCCGGAGGCACCCGTATGCCCATCGCCCACGGTAATGGCGGCTCGTCGCGCACAGATCGTGTCAAGGGCGGCAAAGCCGGCGAGCGCAGCGAGCGCACCCTTGACGCGGGCGAGCACGACGAGACGATCCGTGCCGCGATGGGCCGGCGGCTCGCAGGCGCGGGCATTCGCCAGCACAGGAGTCAGCCCACATAGGTGATGTCGCTTCAGGGTTGACATCCCTTATTGCATCTCCTTGTGTTCACCTCATCCTAGGGCCTGTGGGAACCTCTGACAAGACACGATCCCTCAGATCGTAGACTGCGTCTTTGAAAAAAAACCACGTTCCTGTAGTATCGAACCAGCCACAGCGGAAGGGGGCAGTTTAGCAGACTCAGGGCACGAGGCGCACAATTGATGGAGAAAGAATCTTTACGATCCAAGGACCCAGTGAAGTTGCGCATTGCCGACATCAGACCGAACCAGGACGTGGCCGGCGTTTTCGTCGTGGAAGAGAAGCAATTACGGAGGGCCAAGACCGGCAAGCCTTTTTTGACCCTTACGCTTCGCGACAAAACGGGCTCCTTGACGGCCCGCCTTTGGGAAAACGCCGCCGAAGCCGCGCAGATTTTCACCGACCACAAAGTCTTTCGGATCCAGGGGCGCAGTGAACAGTTTCGGGACGAACTCCAAATCCATGTCCATAAAGCTGACCCGGTACCCGTGGAGTCCGTGGACCCTTCCGATTTTCTCCCGGTCTGCCCCAGAGATCGTCAGGTCTTGTGGAACGAATGCAAAAACCTGCTCAAAAATATCAAGGCCGCCCCCTATCACACCCTCATCCGCTGTTTTTTGTCGGATAAAAGCCTCATGCAACGCTTCGTGAAGGCTCCAGCGGCAAAATCCATCCATCACGCATACCTGGGCGGTCTTCTGGAACATACCGTCGGCGTCATGCGATTGACGAACCTGATCGCCGCCCAATACCCATCTTTAGACCGAGACCTGCTTCTCTTGGGCGCGTTCCTCCATGACATCGGAAAAATCCATGAATTCACCTACGATCTCGTCATTGACCATTCCGACGTCGGCCGATTGGTGGGTCACATGGTCCTGGGCGTGGAAATCCTCGATGAGAAGCTGGCGGTCTGCCAAAATTTTCCCCGAGAAACTGGAATGTTACTCAAACATCTGATCCTCAGCCATCACGGCGAAACAGACTACGGCGCCGTCCAGCTGCCCATGACTCGAGAGGCTTTTGCCTTACACTTCGCGGACGATTTGGACGCCAAGATAAACAGTGTGGACGAGATCATATCCAAGAGTGAGAATCCCGATTCGACGTGGACTGAATTTCATAACCTTTATAAGAGATACTTCTATAAGGGGCAAAGAAAACGGATGCCGGTCGTGGAAGAGCCCATAGCCCCTCGACTGGGCTCCGGCATCCAGGACGCCCCTCAGTTGTCGCTCTGGCCCGCCGAGACACAGAAAGGCCACCTCGATGACGATTTCTAAATCGTGGGCGGGCGCTTTCTTCATCAGCGTGGAAGGGATCGATGGGGCTGGTAAATCCACGGTTGTGGAGCATCTGCAGCGCTGGATCGAACTCAGAGGCCATCCGGTGCAGGTCCTCAGGGAACCCGGAGGCACGGTTCTTGGAGAAAAAATCCGAGCCATTCTTCTGGATCCTTCCCATTCGCCTATAGCCCCGTGGGCGGAAGCCTGCCTTTATGCAGCCAGTCAGGCCCAACAGATCTGGGAAACCATCCTCCCTTCGCTGGCAAAGGGGGTATGGATTCTTGCCGACCGTTTCCGTGATGCCACCGTGGCTTACCAGGGCTGGGGGCGGGATCTCGGGGAAGAGCGGGTTCGGGATTTTCAGATGACCGTGCTGGGCTCCTGTTTCCCGGATCTCACGGTCCTTTTGGACTGCGACGTGTTGACGGCATGGAACCGTGTGTCGAAACGCTCGGCGTCCAAGGACCGAATAGAGCAAGAGGCGAGAGAGTTCATGGAAAAGGTCCGGCAGGGGTATCTCACACTGGCTCGGAAGGAACCCCGACGTTTTGTGGTCATTGACGCCGCACAAACTCTGGGAGAGGTACTCCAAGACGTGACGGCGGCCCTCACCGCCTTCCTGGAGCGAAGGGGTGGGCAATTCTCTTGTCGAGGATGAAATATGACGGCGCTGGAAGGATTTACAGCCCAACCCCAGGCACAGCGCCTTCTCGCGCGAATGATTCAAAAGGGAAAGCTTCCCCACGCGCTCCTTTTCACGGGAATGCCCGGCATCGGCAAAAAGGCTCTCGCTTTGGAATGCGCCAAGGCGGTGAACTGCTTGGAATCTCCTATGATCTCGCGTGAAGCGCCAACCGACACGCCCCATGTTTTGGGGAAGGCATCTCTTGCTCGCCAATCTTCCGAAGAAGAGCCCTCCCGAGAAGGCTCGGCCCAGATACCCCAAGGACTTTTCGAAGCCACAAATATGGCCTGTCAGAGGTGCGTCGCCTGTGCCAAAATCTCACGTGGGGTCCATCCCGATGTCCTCATCGTCGGTAAAGAGGGGACCTCCATCAAACTCGCCCGGATCCGCACCGTCAAAGACCGCTGCCGGCTTCATCCCTATGAAGCCAAAAGGCGCGTGATCCTTATTGAAGACAGCCAAGACCTCACCGAAGAAGCCTCCAACGCTTTGCTCAAAATCCTGGAAGAACCTCCCGCGTCCAATCTCTTTATCCTCCTGGCCCCTGAACCATCCAGCCTGCTGCCCACCATCGTATCCCGATGCTGCCACATCCGATGTCGGCCGCTCCCCATGAACACGGTGGCTTTAATCCTTCAGCGGGAAATGTCAGTGGACCCGGAGACCGCCGCACGGATCGCGAACCTGAGCCTTGGGAGCCTGGAACTCGCCCGGGCATGGGTTCGTCAAAACCGTTTAGAACGGATGAATACCGCACTGCGCCGGCTGGAAAAAGCCCTCCACAGCCCCATGATCGATTTTTTCCAGGACCTGGCCCAATGGGTGAAAGAAACGGAGGACTTGGAAGAGGACTTGGAATGTATTAAGTTCGCCGTGCGCGAAGTTTTGTTGAACAAACTGGCCATTGACCCTGAACGAAGAGGTGCGGCAGGTCCTGAAGCCATGAAGGCTCCGTGGGGGCAACTTCATCCCGAAAATCTGCTGCACATTCTCGATGTGCTTGAAACGGCCGTCCAGCACCATCGGGCGCACGCAGCCAAACAGCTTTTGCTGGAAGCCGTGTGCTTGAAGATCAAGGATGTGGTTTATGGAGAAGGTGGAAAAGGTCATCGGTATCCGTTTCCGAGAGGGAGGAAAAATCTATCACTTTGACCCGGGAAACTGGGATGTCCACAAGGGAGACTACGTGGTGGTGCACACGGAACAAGGGATTGGGCTGGGAGAAGTTGTGGAAGGTCCATTCATGAAAAATCCCGATGTGCACCCTAAGGATATCAAGCCCATTGAGAGGCCCGCCAATCCAGAAGAGATCGAAAAACATTTCGACAACATGCGTTATGAAGAGGAAGCTGAAAAGTTCTGCCTGGAACGCATTCAGGAATTAAACCTGCCCATGAACTTGGTGGATGTGGAATGTTTTTTCGATCGGTCCAAGATCATTTTCTACTTTACGTCGGAAACCCGTGTGGATTTTCGGGAGCTGGTCAAGGATCTGGTGCGTCGCTTCCGCACCCGGGTGGAGTTGCGCCAAATTGGGGTCCGAAACCAGGCCAAGATGGTGGGAGGTCTGGGCACGTGCGGAAGACCTCTGTGCTGCGCCACGTTCCTGCGAAACTTCCATCCCGTGTCCATCAAGATGGCCAAGGAACAAAACCTGAGCCTGAACCCGGGGAAAATTTCCGGTGCCTGTGGGCGCCTCATGTGCTGCCTCCAATACGAATATGACGTTTATCGCCAATACAAGCAGGGAATGCCCAAACTGGGCAAGAAGGTCGACACGCCCAAGGGTCGAGGAAAAGTCATCCGTCAAAACGTGATGGATCGCACCATCACCGTGCTTTTGGAAAGCGGCGAGGAATTGGACATATCCTACGGGCCGCTTCCGGAAACGCCGTCCGGACCTGTTCCGGGCCGTCACACAAAACCTGAAAACCCGAAGGCAGGCGCTCATGCACCCGGTGATGAAGGTCTCGAGGACGAGGAAGATGAGGAATAAAGCATGAATAACCGTTTTTATGTCACCACGCCGATCTACTACGTCAACGCGGAACCCCACATTGGTCACGCCTACACGACGATCGTGGCCGACGTGCTCAACCGATTTTATCGCCTGATGGGCTATGACACCTATTTCCTCACAGGCACCGACGAACATGGGGACAAGATCGTTCAGGCGGCCGACGCTGCGGGAATGGATCCCAAGAGCTATGCCGACCGCATCAGCGGTCTTTTCCGGGAAACATGGCCGAAGCTTAATATCAGCCACGACGACTTTATCCGCACCACGGAGCCGCGCCACACTCGGGTTGTCCAGTACATACTGCAAAAGGTCTATGACCAGGGGGATATCTATTTCGATACTTACCGTGGGCGCTATTGCGTCGGGTGCGAACGGTTCATCACGGACCGCGAGCTGGTGGACGGCAAATGCCCCGACCACGACACACCGCCTGTGGAAAGGGAAGAAGCCAACTACTTCTTCCGCATGAGTGCCTACCAGCAGTGGCTCATCGACCACATCGAAGAGAATCCGGATTTTATCCGGCCGGAACGTTACAAGAATGAGGTTCTCGCTTTCCTTCGGGAACCCTTGGAGGATCTGTGTATCTCACGACCTCGGGAACGCCTGAGCTGGGGCATTCCGCTGCCGTTCGACGATCGGTTTGTCACGTACGTGTGGTTCGATGCCTTGATCAACTACGTTTCCGCCTTGGGTTACCCCGATGGAGAGCTCTTCCAGAAATTTTGGCCCGTCGCGCAACATCTTATCGCCAAAGACATTCTCAAACCCCACGGCATTTATTGGCCAACCATGCTTAAAGCCGCAGGCATCGCCCCCTATCGGCATCTAAACGTTCATGGCTACTGGAAAATCAACGAAGGAAAGATGAGCAAAAGCCGGGGAACGGTCGTCCGTCCCTTGGATTTGGCCCCTGCGTATGGTTTGGATGCCTTTCGTTATTTCTTGCTTCGAGAAATGGTTTTCGGGCTGGATGCCAATTTCAGCGAAGAGGCCCTCGTGCAACGGCTGAACGCCGACCTGGCCAACGATCTGGGGAACCTTTTTAGCCGCACCCTAGCCATGACCGAGAGGTATTTCGGCGGCATCATCCCCTCCTTCGGGGATCCGGAACAACCGGAAGACGCCGCACTCCGAACGGACGTCGAGCAGGTCATCCGCCTCTACGCCGATGAAATCCCGCAGCTCGCCTTCCACAAGGCGCTCATGGCGGTGTGGGAGGTCATCAACGCGGCCAACAAGTACGTCGATCGCACAGCCCCGTGGGATTTGGCCAAAGATCCCGCACATCGAGGACGATTGCAGCGGGTAATCCGCACCCTCTTGGAGGTCAATAAGACCGTGGCCGTGCTCATCACGCCGTTCATGCCGGAAACGGCGGAAAAGATGCTCGGCCGGATCGGCATCGGTTTGAGGGCTTTGGACGTGCGGCTGCACCGAGACGGCGTCTGGGGGAGTTTGGCCGAAGGCGTTCGAGTAGAAAAAGGGGAGGCTCTGTTCCCAAGGGTGGATGTGAGGAAAAAAACCTCAGCCTCTGAAAGCCCTGGAAAGCAACCCGCTCCACCCCCGTCATCATCCGATGCCCGGGAGACCGCGCAGGCTGCAGAAAAGGCTTCACAAGACGGTCTTATCGGGATTGAGGACTTCCAACGTCTCGACCTCCGCGTGGCCGTGGTGAAAGCCGCCGAGCGGGTGCCCAAGTCCAAAAAGCTTGTCAGGCTCCTCGTCGATACCGGCGAGACCCGGCAGGTGGTGGCCGGCATCGGCGAACATTACGCCCCGGAAGATTTGGTGGGGAAAACGGTTATCCTGGTGGCCAACCTCAAACCCGCGCGGCTCATGGGCGTGGCCTCACATGGCATGATCTTGGCCGCCCATGATGCACAAGGACTGCGGCTGATCACCACCGACGCCCCGACCGCTCCTGGATCCAAGGTATCATGAGCAAAATCGTCCGACTTTTCTGAAGACCTCCACATGTCCGGCTTTCAGGTGGCCGGCGTGACCCAAGTCCAGGCGGATGCATTTCGAGCCTTATAATGGGCCGGCCGAGTCCACCTGGGTTTTTGGTCGTCCACGTTCGCGGCAGGCTCACCTGGCCTCCCAACCTGGAAATCCCATGGGACTCCAACTGGCAGGACATGATGTCAAGCCCATGGGACCCGTCCCAGCCCCAACCCCGACCGAAAAAGACATCACCGTGTGTCGTCCTGCGTGCTTTTAATTTTAACTTATTGATATTGTTAGATTGTAGTCTTGAGCTCTTCACGACGAATTTTTCATCGGATTCTCGCCACCCTTTTTCGTGGCGGAGAGGACAGCCGAAGGTTTGATCATGGCCGCCATGGGTCGCTTCCGGCTCGGAAGTCTGTCGGACGGAAAGGACCTGGCCTTTCTCGCACACCCTGTCGGTTATCATGGGTACCTGGCCGCCAGGACTCATCCGCCGTGTGCTCCGTTGGTCATCTATGCCGTGGGCACGAAGGCCTCTTTCGATCGGGCATCTCTGAAATTTTCCCACCTCTCTCGTCCGTTGAAATCCGTGGCGAGGCGGGCATGCCGATCCTCGCATTGTGCGGGCCTCCACAAAGACACGATCCCTGCTGGAGCACCCCTTGTGGGGGTCCGTTTTCGACCTGGGGAATCATCTCGCCCGCTCCCGCCGAAATTTATGGATGTTTGCCCTTTCCCTCGGCCACACGAGGCACGTAAAGGTGCGTGGCACTGCCCAAAAAAACCTCTGCCGCTTCGCCTTCAGTTTCCGACAGCGTGGGATGGGCATGGACCGTGAGGGCCACATCTTCGGCCGAAGCGCCCATCTCGATGGCCAAAACCCCCTCGGCGATCATGGTTTCGGCACCTCGACCCACGATGCCCATGCCCAGAAGGCGGCCGGAATCGGGATCGAAGAGGATTTTCGTCAGACCGTCGGCCGCGCCCATGGTGAGCGCCCGTCCGGAGGCTCCCCATGGAAACCGCGCGATTTTCACGGGAATGTTTTTTCGAAGGGCTTCGTTTTCTGTCAATCCGGCCCAGGCGATTTGCGGGTCGGTATAGACCACGGCCGGCACCGCCTGGACATCATAGGCTGAAGGCATTCCCGCAACGGCCTCGGCCGCCACCTTGCCTTCTCGCATGGCTTTATGGGCCAGCATGGGCTGGCCCGCCACATCGCCCACCGCGTAGATATGAGGAACTGAGGTGCGGCGCTGGTCATCCACCGCAATGAAGCCACCATCGTCGACGACAACGGACGTGTTTTCCAAGCCTATCCCGCGGCTTCTGGGAGCCCGGCCGATGGCGATCAGCACGCGATCGAACCGCTCCCGAACCGCTCCCGCAGGGCCTTGAAGAACGGCTTCCACGAAGTCCTCTTCTTCCCGCAGTTCCATCACCTGTGTTTCCAGCCGTACGGATTCAAAAAGGGTGCCGATTCTTTTCGCCAGAGGACGCACCAGATCGTCGTCCACGCCTCCCAAGATCCTGTCCCCTCGATGCACCAGCGTGACACGACTCCCAAAAACGGCGTAGGCACAACCCAGTTCCAGCCCAATGTAACCTCCCCCGACCACAAGAAGCCGCTGCGGGATTTCTTTCAGGGCCAGGGCACCCGTGGAATCCATGATACGCCCTTCCAGGGTCGGTGAAACACCGGGCAGGGAAATGGGGTCAGATCCAACGGCAATGACGGCGCGGCGAAATTTGAGGTGGGTCACTTCCGAATCTTCCAAGCGCAGCATGTGATCGTTTTCAAAAAAGGCCCGCCCCCGAAGGATTTGAATGTTTCGCTTCGTGGCAAGATGTTCCAGCCCAGCGGCAAGCTTTTGGACAATGCCGTCCTTCCAGCTTCGAAGCTTTTCCAGATCCAATTGCGGCTTGTCGAAAAGCACCCCACGCCGGGCGGCTTCCGCGGCATCCCAGATGATTTCGGCCGTCTGGAGCAGCGCCTTGGAAGGAATGCAGCCCCGGAGAAGGCACGTTCCCCCACACCGAGACTCCGCTTCCACCAGGGTCACCTCCAGGCCCAAATCGGCAGCGCGAAAAGCCGCCGCATAGCCTCCAGGTCCGCCGCCGATCACCGCCACTTCCGTTTCCTGACTCAATTCCCCCATCACCATGGCATGAATCCTTCCGGCCTTCTTGCAATGAATCCTCGACGAAAAGCCTCTCACGATACTTACAAGGCCACCAAAAGTTTTTTGGGATCTTCCAAGAGCGTTTTCAGGCGGTTGACGAAGCGGGCACCGTCCGCCCCGTCCACGACCCGATGGTCAAAAGCAAGGACCACGGGCAAGATGAGCCGAACCGCGATGGTATGCTCTTCCAGCGTGCCCACCACCACGGGTTCGAGCCGCGCTTTGCCGGCACCCAAAATGGCGACCTGGGGATAATTGATGAGCGGGGTGAAGCCGCGGCCTCCTAAAGGACCAATATTGGTCACCGTGAAGGTCCCTCCAGAGATATCTTCCGGGCTGAGTTGACCCGAGCGAGCCTTGTGCGCAACCTGCCTGAGTTCAGAGGCCAGTTCCGTGATGCTCTTTCGGTCCGCATCCCTTAGCACGGGAACCACGAGGCCCCGAGGCGAATCCACGGCAACACCCACATGAAACTGTCCGTGCAGGACGATTTCCTGGCGCTCTTCATCCAGTCTGGCGTTGAAAGCCGGAAACTCCTTGAGGACCGCCACAACGGCCTTAATGAGGAACGGGGTGAAGGAAAGGTGCTGTGCGGCGTCGGCCGTCTCGGTATTCAGTGCCTGCCGGAATCGTTCCAGATCCGTGATATCCACCCCTTCGTGATGGGTCACGTGGGGCACCTTGGCCCAGGACTCAGCCATACGGCGGGCGATGACGCGCCGGACGGACCGCAACGGCACACGGCGATCCGCGGGTGTGACGGGCTCAACGCTCACTGGCTCGCGAACCTCTATCTGCGCCACCTTCTCTACTGGCAGCTCCGCTTTGACCTCTGGGGCACCTTCCCTGAGCTCGGCCACCGCTTTTTCATGTTTTTTGAGTGCCTCAGCCGCCTGACGCACATCTTCCATGGTGACGCGCCCGCCTGGACCGCTGGGACGCACGCTCCGTAAATCCACACCCAATTCTCTCGCCAGGCGCCGCGTTGCCGGAGATGCTGCCACAGCAAGCGCTTCCCCTGCCCGCACCGGAGGTTCTTCACGCGCTGGAAGCTCGGATGGGGCTTCCTGCTGTGGAATTTCTAACGGCTTTTCGTGTTCGACAATCGTCACCAAGGGATCGCCCACGCGCACCACCTGACCCGCTTTCACGTGCACGGTCTGGACCACCCCGGTAAAAGGTGACGGGATCTCCACACTGGCTTTGTCCGTTTCCACGATAAGCAGAGGCTGGCCTTCCGCGACAGTTTCCCCACCCTTGACCAGCACCTCCACGATCTCGCCTTCGTGTATACCTTCCCCCAAGTCGGGTAATCGAAAGACTTTGGCCATTTCGATCCTCCGTGTCAGGCTGCCGCATGGAGAGTTTCTTTGACCGCACGCACGATCCGCGTTGCGTTGGGCAAGTAGGCTTTTTCTCGGGCAAAAAGCGGCATGATGAGGTCAAATCCGGTGAGACGGCGCACCGGCGCTTCCAGATAGTAGAACGCCTTTTCCACCAATCGCGCGACCAGCTCCGCTCCGGGGCCGTAGCTTCGCGGAGCCTCGTGGACAAGGACCACCCGCCCTGTCTTTTTGGCCGAAGCCACCATCAGACTATCGTCCAAAGGCGATAAGGTCAGCAGATCGATCACCTCGGCTTCAATCCCATGGTCCTGGTGAAGCTGCTCGGCAGCCTCCAGAGTCGGCCGCATCATGGCTCCGTAGCTCACAAGGGTCACATGACGGCCTTCGCGCACAAGGACCGATTTGCCGATGGGAAAGGTTTCCTCCTCCTCCGGCACTTCTTCGCGGAAAGCACGGTAGCTCGCTTTGGGTTCGAAGAAGATCACAGGATCCGGATCCCGAATGGCGCTCACGAGGAGCGCCCGGGCATTTCTCGGGCCGGAGGGGATCACCATCTTGAGGCCCGGCATGTGGGCATAAAAAGCTTCTCGGCTCTCGGAATGATGTTCCAAGGCCCGCACACCACCCCCGTACGGGGTGCGCATGACCATCGGGACGGTAAACCGCCCCTGGGATCGGTGACGCAGCCGCGAAGCGTGGCATTCGATCTGATGAAAGTTGAGGTAGCTGAAACCGGAAAACTGGATCTCGCACACGGGTCGTAGTCCATAGACCGCCATGCCGATGGCCGTGCCCACGATGGCCGATTCCGCCAATGGCGTATCCACGACACGCTCCGGTCCGAAACGGTCGATCAGCCCCTCTGTGACCCGAAACACACCCCCATTGACTCCCACATCTTCGCCCATGACGATGACGCGATCGTCCTTTTCCATCTCTTGACGCAGCGCCAAATTCAATGCTTGCACCATGGTCATCTTAGGCATGGCGGGCCTCCTCCGGTTCGTCTTCAAGATATCCCCGCAGTTCTTCGCGTTGTTCCACTAAATGGCCAGGAAGCTGCTCGAAGTGATGGTCAAACATTTCCAGAGGGTTTCCTAGGGTTCGCGAGAGCTCCTCGTAGTGCTTGACAGCTTTCTGAATCTCTGCGTCCACCTCCCGCGCCAAGGTTTCCATCAACGGTGGGTTGAGTAGGCCTTTTTGGGTCAGGTATTTTTCAAATCTGGCGATGGGGTCCTTTCGAGCCCACTGGTCCACTTCCTCTTGAGTACGGTAGCGGCCGGGGTCGTCCGCCGTGGTGTGCATGGCCATACGATAGGTGACACATTCAATGAATGTGGGGCCGCCACCCTGTCGAGCCCGATCCACGGCTTCCTTGGCCGCTGTGTAGACGGCGAGCACGTCGTTTCCGTCCACCTGAATGCCCGGCATCTCGTAGGCCAAAGCCTTCTGCGCCAAAGTGCGGGAACGGGTTTGCTTGGATCGAGGCACGGAAATGGCCCACTGATTGTTTTGACACACAAAGACGGTGGGTGTCTGGTAAACGGCGGCGAAATTGAGGGCTTCATGAAAATCACCTTCCGATGTGGCCCCGTCACCGAAAAAGGTCATGGCCACCTCGTCGCTTTTTCGGTATTTGGCCGCCCAGGCCAACCCAACGGCATGCAGGAGTTGTGAAGCAACAGGGATAGCCACGGGAAGATCTTTTTGCCCGTCGGGAATACGTCCGCCCTCGTCAAAACCGCCGAAGTACAAAAGAACGCTCTCCATGGTCGTGCCACGCCACAGTTGTGCCGCCGTCTCTCGAAAACAGGGCACCATCCAATCCCGAGGTTCCAGGGCGGCCACGGCCCCAAGCTGGGAGGCTTCCTGGCCCTTGATCGGGGCAAAAGTCCCAATCCGGCCCTGGCGCTGCAACTGCAACATCCGCTCATCAAAGCGCCGACCCAGCACCATGAATCGGTAAAGCCGCAAAAGCAGCTCTTGCGAAAGATTCGGCTCCAGGACCGGGTCGACGACACCATTTTCATCGAGTATCGCCAAAAACTCCAAGGGACTGTCCACGTCCAAGGGCATGCGCGGCATAACGGACTCCTTTTTTGACGAAAAACTTTTCCAAACCCCGACCCTACAAGAAAAACCCTCTTGGACAAACCACGGGCATGTTAACGTTTCGGCTAACATGGGGCACTCCCCTTCGGCAAGACGCAGCTCGGAGAAATTCGACGATTCTGTGACCGTGCGTCGAGAAGAATGATCGAAAGATCCTTATGCACTGAAGTTTGAAACCCCCGTCTTGATCAGGCTTACATGTGTCTTAATTTCAAGACATCAGAAACCTACAGGAGGGAGGTTCGGCTATGAAAGACAAGCGTAACCTACATCAGAAGGTTCAAGAGCTCTGTGACTGCTTCGCCACCACGGATCCTCTGAGGGAAATGGCGAAAGTTCCCCATGAACCCGATGAGGACGAAGCCGCTTTGAAATGGGTCGCCCTGGCCGTGCTTCACGGCGTCACCGCGGGTGCGGAAAAGATCAAAATTTCGCGGCGTGCCGACGGCAACGTGGCCGTAAGCGCGAAATATCGAGAAGCGCCCTTGAGGTCCCCGGGTGCACACATTGGGGCCAAGGTGATCGACATCCTGAAACATATGGTAGGATTGGAAGAGAAGAAAGGCAAATCGACTCTGGCGCTGGGCCTTCGTGAGAGTAGCATGGAACTCAAGGTCAAATACGACAAGGACGATGGCGCAGAAACCGTGACGATCAAATTTCCAGAATGAGCACCGCGCCACATAGAAGTCCAGATCAAACGCCCTACGCTGGACAAAGGGCAGGACCTCAGCCCTTTGTCCATTCTTTACCATGATTTGAAATCCGTGGTGCCTTCCGCCCGGTCCAGATCAAAGTCAAAGAAGATGACCCCCAAACGCTTTTTCCGTACTTCCAGCCACGACTCTGGAATGGGTTCCTGTGTGGGTTTTCCCAGCTCCACTTCCAACGTGACCGGATCGCTGTAGTGTCCCCCACGGTCGCGGATCCGGAGGGTCACCCGGAGGATTTCCCAAATCTTTCGCGACTGAAAAGACGGCGTGGGTAACGTGATGACCCCCTTGAACCGCGATTGATCCGGACCTTTGAGGCGAATCAGGTGCTGGTCCCACATGTGACCGCCAAGCTGGGAGACTTCCGCCCAAATGTAGTCCATATCCCCGTCAGGATCTGAACCCTCAATGTAAATTTCCCAGATTTTGCCCATCCACATGGAGGAGACGGCGAAGGCCCCTTCAATTTTGGGCGGGTGTGGACCGGGGGGAACACCGGGTTCCCAAGCTTTCGGTCCCCCTGTGGAAGCGCAACCGAAGAACATCGCCAGAACCAAAAGCCCTAAAGCAAAGGCCGCTGCGTGCACATGACTTTTCATGACATGCTCCTTATTTTGCCGCGCCGAAGCACCTTCGGTCATTTGTCTTCTACTAACCAACGACCCATGGCACGTCAATGGACCGCCGATCATCCCTCTGCCATTGCGCAGTGGCGGAGGGGCAAAAAAAGTGGCATGGTGGAAAGCGGGTATCCGTGGAAGCAACACCCCATCAGGCGCTCCATTGAGGAAAGGATGGTGGATGATGATTGCCAAAACTCCTGAACTTTTCCCCGTTAAGAATGAAGGCGTCTTCCTGGCTCATTGCGCCGTGTCCCCCATGCCGAGGCCGTCCTATGAGGCGATCATGGACGTTTCCGCGCACCAGATGCGGCGGGGCGGTTTTGGTCTGAATGCCTATCGACATGCGCTGGAAGAGCTGCGCGCTGCTGCGGCCGAGCTCCTGAAAACGAGCCCGGAAAATGTGGCTTTCGTCAAAAATACATCGGAAGCCATGGGCATGATCGCCAACGGTTATCCCTTTGAGGAGGGCGATGAAATCCTCAGCTACATTCATGAATACCCCGCGAACCACTATCCCTGGCGGCTTCAGGAAAAGAGAGGCGTACGGCTTATCCTTTTGCCGGATCGGCCCGTGGGGCTTCGTTGTTCACAAGGGCGTCCGTGCGGTTGGAGCATGGAGGACGTTCGCCGCCTGACCACCCATCGCACGAGGATGATCGCCGTCAGCCATGTCCAGTTTACCAGCGGTTTTGCAGCGGATTTGGAGGAACTTGGAAACTACTGCAAGGATCACGGGATCGATCTCGTGGTCGATGCGGCGCAGAGTCTCGGAAGCCTCGTGATTGAACCGGAACGTTGGCATATCTCGGCTCTGGCGGCTTCCGGATGGAAATGGCTTTTCGGCCCCACAGGCACGGGGATTTTTTACACTGCGGAAGCATTCAGGAAAAAACTCAGCGACGTTCTCGTCGGCGCGGAATGCATGGTCCAGGGCGAGGATTATCTCAACCACAGCTGGAATCCCCACGTGAGCGCCCGCCGCTTTGAATACAGCACATCCCCGACCATTCTCGCGGCCGCTCTCGCCGCAAGCCTCAAATCCGCCGTCCTGCCCGTGGGGATAGAGAGGATTCAGCAAGAAATTTTCCGACTTCAGGATCGAATCCTCCAATCCCTCGATCCCAACCGCTACACCCCTGTGCTGTTCCCGCAGGTCCACCGATCGGGCATCCTGTCCGTTTTGAGCCACCGACCGCCGGAAGCGGTCATGAAGGAAGCGGCGCAAAAGGCTGTGTTCGTTTCGGCACGGGCAGGCTACTTACGACTGGCGCCTCACTGGTGTACGACGGACGAAGAAATCGATCACGCCATGGCCGTGTTGAACAATCTTTAACGCAAATATCCCCAGGAGACCAAACGCTGGTAACAGTACTGAGCCATGGGGCCTTTTTGCACCTTTTTGAGGACCGCGTAGTAGGCGCGGGCCGCCCGGTCCCTCTGACCCATGGCTTCCCAGTTGCGCCCCATGTAAAAGATGACCGAGGGCTGGTCGGCAACGATCTTGTTGGCTGCGCTGAGCTGTTCCAGGCTTTCTTGGTGTCTGCGCTCTTCAAACAAAATCACGCCGGCGACGTACCGAGCGTGATACATCTCCGGGTAAAGATCCACCGCACGGCGCGCCGCGGCAATCGCTTCGGTTTCGTTCCCAGCTTTTTTTTCCGCCACCGCACGATAGACCCAAATGAGGGCTTCCCGTGGAGCTTGACTGGTCGCCTGTTTCAGGAGTGAGAGGGCCCGGGAACCATTTCCTTTGGAAAGTTCTTCCTTGGCTGCATCCATCAGAGCGTAGGCGGGAGCCACCTGGCGAAGATATTCCGTCCGTTCTTGAAACGGACCCTGTCGAAGCGCCTCCGGGGTGCGCAGTTCCGAGCCGTATTTTTCCAACCGTTGGTTCGAAGCCATAATGCGTTCCGTCGTCAGCGGATGGCTGGAAAAGAAGCTCTCCAAAAGCGACGGCTGCCTTTTCCCTTCCTCCTCAAGCATGGCCATGGTTTGCACATAGCCGGCAGGGTTATACCGGGCGCGCACCATGTATTCCATACCCAATTCGTCCGCCTGGCGTTCTTGATCCCGACTGTATTTCATGAGAACCAGGTTCGCTGCCAAGAGCCCTGCTTGAGAGATCAGGTCGGCGCCGCTGATCCCTGAGGCTTGCAAAATGGACGATCCGATGCCCATGAGCAGTCCCGCCACCGTTTGGCGGGTGTAGAATGCGGCGTGATGCATCGCCGAGACGTGTCCGATTTCATGGGCCAAGACCGCCGCGAGTTGCGCTTCATTGTGGAGTTTGGTC
The DNA here is from genome assembly GCF_055387865.1 of Desulfosoma profundi. Lineage (NCBI taxonomy): Bacteria > Pseudomonadati > Thermodesulfobacteriota > Syntrophobacteria > Syntrophobacterales > Syntrophobacteraceae > Desulfosoma > Desulfosoma profundi. The sequence continues at coordinate 1,447,099 of NZ_AP042420.1, forward strand.
AGCATGCCGCGGGTGACGGATATCTTTCCGCCCGGAAGGGCGTAGGCGTTCATTTCAGACCCGTTCACCACGTTGAATTCATAAGGCATGTTGGGACGATGGCTGACGGCGGCCAGGCGTTTGCCCACCGTTTGGACATAATCTTGCACGACGGGATCCTGAAAAAGGCCATAAGACATTTGGGTGTACACAGGGTACAGCTCTTGTCCGGTGGCCACCTCCTGCTGCGGGCTCATGAGTGATAACTGGCTTTCGTGGGTCACGGGATTCACGGCGCAGCCCGCCACCAAGAACGCATAAAGCCACAGGAAAGCTTTCGGGAATGTGGGCCTTTTCATGGCTCGGCTCCCTTTGAAGGACGTCTAACCCTCGCTTTTCCTTCCCTCGATCGTCAAGTCTCTATGCTTCATTGTGCTTCCACGAGGCCGCTTTTTTCCTAAACCGCGGAGACTTACTGGCGGATGAGTCGAAATCCCAAATCCTGGCTGCGCCGATCGGGTCGGCTGAGGGCGTCGCGCTTTGCGCAACGCACATGGTCCGGTCGGCTGTACCAACTGCCACCCCGGATCACCCGTGCTCCCTGAGGCGGATCGCTGAGGACGGGATTCTTCACCCCATGCTTCCGATAACCTAAAGGATCGTAGGCATCCGTACACCATTCCCACACATTCCCCAGCATGTCGTGCACCCGAAACCCATTGGGTTGGAACGTCCCGACCGGCGCCGTAAACACATAGCCGTCGGCACATCCATGGACCACCCATGACGGAAACTCCTTGGCCGCTGTCATATCCGCCACATTGGCGTAACTGCATGCCTCCTGGGAATCCCCACCCCAAAACCTGGGTTCCAACCGACCGGCCCGGCACGTGTATTCCCATTGAGCTTCCGTGGGCAACCCGAAGGATGCACCCACCTGCTCTCCCATCCATTTTGCCATCGCCAAAGCATCGTTCAAAGACACATGGACCACCGGGTGAGTGTCGTCTTGATGGAAACCGGGCCGTCTCCACGAATAGCCCCCTCTTTTTCCCACGTGCCGGTATAGACCCACGAAAAGCCTTCCCTTTCCGCATCGGTGACATACCCGGCGGCTTCCACAAAGCGGCGAAATTCGCCTCGGGTGACTTCCCTTTGGCCCATCCAGAACCCATCGACACACACTTCGTGGAGCGGCCCCTCGTCACGATCCCGACCCTGTTCCGTTTCCTCGCTGCCCATGGGAAAACATCCACCTGGAACCCATACGAAAGGCATGCCCGTGGTGGGTTCGACCCACTGTTGGCCGTCTTCCCCTTCGGGGAGTGAGGAGAGGTTTTTTTCGCCAGACGGCCCTTTGGCCGTTTTCCAGGCGGCTCTTTTCACGGCGCCCCATTTGTTGACGGCCTTCTGGGCCACATCCTCAAATGAAGGAGCCCGGCCAGGCCGAAACCACCAGGCGGCCGATCCGAGAAGAACTGTGATCAGGAAAACCACCAGCGCTTTTTTCATGATCCGGCGTCTAGCGTCTATCGGGCTTCGGATCGCATCACGTCCACCGGCTGGATCGCCAGGGCTTTTCGCGACGGATAAATCCCTGCCCCAATCCCCACGGCCACCGACGCAGCAAAGGCACCCACCAATCCCAACCAGGAAGTGACGACAGGATACCGAAGCACAGTGAAAATCACCCCACTGGACAACACTCCGATGAGACTGCCCAAAAAGCCCCCCAACAGGGCGATGGCTGAGGATTCCGTGAGAAACTGCGTGGCGATGTCCCTCCGCCTTGCCCCTACCGCACGTCGCAACCCGATTTCCAGGCGCCTTTCGTTGACGATCAGAATCATGATGGACAGAATCCCCATGCCCCCGATGGCGAAAGAGACCACCGCGGCAATGCGTCCCAACAGGGTGATCATGGTCATCGCTTCGCTTTTAAGATGCATGACATCACGCATATCCACGACGGAAAAATCATCCTGCTTGCCGGGCCCGATCTTATGGCGCACCCGTAAGAGATCCTCGATGTCTTTTTTGGAGGCCGACAACAAATCTTCTCTCATCACCCGCACGTAAATGGTGGAAATGTAAGTTTTGTTCACGAAGCGATGAAGAAAGGTCTTCAGCGGCATAAAGATCTGGTTGTCTTGATCGAATCCAGAAATGTCGGCGCCTTTTTCTTCCATGACCCCGATGACCTGGCACGGCACACGGCGGATGAGAACCATTTGGCCCACGGGGTTCTCCCCGCCAAAGAGTTTGGCCGCCACCTTTTGCCCCAGAACGACGACTTTAGCGGCCTTTCTTTCATCTTCCGCGGAAACGAAACGCCCAAGACGCGGATGGAAGTTGCGGATCTGCGGGAAGTTGGGGCGAACTCCCGTGACCATGACATCTTTGAGCACCGTCGAGCCGGCTCTGACAACAAAGCTTTTGCCCGAAGTCGGGGTCACATCCTCCACAAACCGTGCGGTGCTCAGGATGGCCTCGGCATCCTCCTGAGTCAAGGTTGTGGCTTGAGAAATGAGTTGCGTGCGCATGCCGAAGGTCCGGACGGTGCCGCTCTGCACGATGAGCAAATTCTCCCCCAAGGCCGCCGTTTCTTGGCGGGTCTTCAGGGCCATGGACTGAGAAAGGCTGGATACGGTCACCAAAGACAGCGTCCCCAAAAAAACCCCAAGCACGGCCAGGACGGTCCTGAGTTTGAAGTTCGCCAGGGAACGGCGCGCAATTTTGAGATTGAGCAAGACACGTCGCAGGGTCATGATTCATGATCCTTTACGCACCGCTTCGATGGGTTGGACCGCAGCGGCTTTTCGCGCCGGCTGCATCCCGAAAATGACCCCCACCAGCGTGGCCATCACCATGCCGACCGTGAAAGCTTTCCAAGAAAAATGCAGGGGAAATTCGGCCACCGTCTTGAGCAGCGGGCCGCCCAATACCCCAATGCCAAACCCGATCAGTCCGCCCACTGCGGTCAAAGTGACCGCCTCCAGAAGGAATTGGGCAAGGATATCATGGCGCCTGGCGCCCACCGAGCGCCGGATGCCAATTTCCGGGATTCTCTCGTTGACGGAGAGCAGAAAAAGATTCGCAAGCACAAAGCCGGCCACCACAAGGGACAACACCCCCGTCACACCGATGAAGACCATCAGGGACCCGGTCAGAGCCACCAGGAACTTGATGATTTCTTTTGGGGAAACAATGCGGAAATCGTCCGGTTGGCCTTCCTGAAGATTGTGACGTTTCCGCATGAACGCACGCACCTCGGCCTCAAAATGATCCATGCGGGTCGGGTCCACAAAACGCATGCGCACGGCCTGGATCCGGTCTCTCTCATTGAGAATCTTTTTCATCACCGTAGTGATGGGCATAACGATGCGATCATCCAAGTTGTGTCCCGGCCCCGTCGAGCCCCGCTCCTCCAGGATGCCAATGACTTGCACGGCCAGGTTGCGAACAAAAATGGACTTGCCGATGGGATCCTCATCGGGAAAGAGTTCTTGCACAATGGTGCGCCCGATGAGGGCCACGTTGCGCATCCCCTTGACATCTTGTTCGGTGAGGTCCCGTCCGTCGGTCACCGGCCATGACCAGCTCTGGCTGTACCCCGCCGTGGTCCCGGTAAGTCGGGTCTGATGTTTCCGATTCCGGTAGGCGACGATCATATCCCCCCGGGAGCTCATGGGCACCACCAGATACGCCGTAGGAAACGCCTGGCGCAGCGCCTCCACGTCGTCGACGGTGATGTTTTTTTCCCGCCGTCCGACGGCTCTGGCTTCTTCGCCTTCTCCAAAAATGAGCATGGCGTCTGGGCCGAATCGGTCCACCATGTCATAAGCCCGCTTGTAGGCACCTTCGGTGGCCGCCACAATGACTGTGATGGCTCCCACACCCAAGGCCACGCTGAGAGAGCAGAACACGGCGCGGAGTCGATAAGCCCGCACAGCCCGCCACGCGTCGGCGATCTGAAGCCAAATTCGTCCCATAGTCCGTCCGCGCCGTCCTCTCCCGCTTGCCTGTGACTTCCTTTAAAAACTCTCCTTCTGTAAAAAACGCTATGGCTCACCAACGCTTGGAGATTCCGCAAGGTCGAAACTTCAGCGGTGGCCTTGGTCGCTTTTCCTACTGCTTCGGAGGCCGGAAAAATCCCTCCGCCCCTTCACAGACAAACTGCTGGAATACCACCTTGAGCTTTGGCCACGGGAGCCGCGTCCTCCACAATCACACCGTCCCGCATTCGAAGGATGCGTCGAGTGTAGCCGGCAACTTCCGGATCGTGCGTGACCACCACAATCGTGGTCCCTTGGGCATTGAGGTTTGTGAGCAGCTCCATGATGTCTTGTGCTGTCGCCGAATCCAAGGCGCCTGTGGGTTCGTCCGCCAAGACCAGGCGCGGTGCATTCATGAGTGCCCGTGCGATGGCCACACGCTGCTGTTGCCCCCCCGACAATTGGCTTGGCTTGAAGTTCGCCCGATCCTGCAATCCAACCAAGCTCAGAAGCTCCATGGCACGTTTTCGACGGCCGTCTAGTTTTCGATCGAGATACAACGTCGGCAGCAAGACGTTTTCAAGGGCCGTGGCATAGGGGAGCAAATGAAAGCTTTGGAAGATGAATCCGATGTGCTCGCTGCGCATCCGGGACAGTTCATCATCGCTCATGTGGGTGACTTCTCTTCCCGAGAGGATATAGCGCCCTTCGGTGGGCACATCCAAGCACCCCAAGATATTCATCAGAGTCGTCTTGCCCGAACCCGACGGACCCATGATGGCCGTCAATTCCCCGGGTTCAATGGTGAAGCTCACCCCCCGGAGTACGTCCACGCGCACGTCCCCCATCATGTAAGTTTTCTTTACGTCTTCTAGGACGCAAAGGCTCATGAGCACGTCACTCCCGAACTCGGCGCTGCACCATGAACAGGCCTCGGCTCATGGCCGAGGCCTCCGGCCAGTCCCTGCGTGCCATTTGTGCTCCACCATTCCCACCCGGCCTCCGCCGGGACGGGCGGGCCACCCACATCACCTAACGCCGTCCCTGGCCCGCACTGGTCGGGCTCTGAGGAAGAATGATTTTTGTAGCCACAACCTGCCCTTCGGTCACTCCGGATAAGATCTCTGTGCGGTTTTCTCCGCGAACCCCCACGGTCACCTGAACCTTTTCGGGGATTTTGTGTTTTTCGTCCACCACATAGACGAGTTGGCGGCCTCCTTCGAACTTGATCGCCGCATTGGGCACGGACACAGCTTCTGCCTTTTCCGTGAGAACAATCCGGCAATAAGTGGTCATTTCGGGTCGAAGCGCCGTGGCATCTTCCTGACGGATTTTCACAATGGCCAAATAATAAACAATGTTATCCCGGATGACGGGCTGATGGTAAATATCTGTAATCGTTCCCGCAAAAACGCGATCTGGATAAGTATCCACGGAATACTCTACGGACTGACCTGGATGCACGCGCCCGATATCCGTTTCGTCCACATAGATCTGCATTTCCAGCTGGAATGGATTCATGATCACCACAAGGTTCGCCGTTTGCAGACCTGTAACAATGGTCTCCCCTTGCTGCGCCGTCACATCGGTGACCACCCCATCGATGGGCGCGTGGATCCGGGTATAGCTCAGGCGAATCTCATCCTGTTTGAGCCTGGCTTCAACCTCCTGCAGTTTCGCTGCGGCCACGGCCCGCTGGGTCTCCCATTCCTGGCGCAGTCTTTGAAGAACCGCAAGGGCGGCATCGTACTCCGACTGCGCCCGGTCCACCGCATCCCTGGTCGTGTAATCCTGGGCAATCAAGGCCTTCTCCCGGCGCAGGTTGATGTCCGCCAAACGAAATCGAGCCTCTGCCTCCCGGATTTTTTGGGGATACGTGCTTTGCACTTCCTTTAGCGTGTTTCGGGCGGCTTCCAAAGCAGCCCGATCCACGGCGAGGCTTTTCTGAATTTCGCGATCGTCGATCCGGGCGATAAGATCCCCTTTCTTCACCACATCGCCCACGCGGACCCGCATTTCTTCAATGACCCCTGTGGCCCGAGAACCCACTTTAATCAACGCCCCGACTTGGGCCTTGATCATGCCTGTGGCCACCAGAACCTCGCGTATGGACGCCTTTTCGACCACAGCCGTTTCCAGGACCTGCACCGCCGCGGGTGCCCGCCATTTTCGGTATCCGAAACCACCTGCCGCCACGAGCCCAAGGGCAATCACCACAATCAACCATCTCTTCAAGGCAGATCACTCCGCTTTCATCAGCTCGTCGAGTCGCTCCGCACCCACGGCCCGCTGCAGTTCAACCAAGCTCACGTTCCAGGCGCCCAAAGCTTCTTGGAGCCGAACCCGAGCCGTCCCCAACGCACTTTCCGCCCGCACAAGAGACAACACATCCCCTTTGCCGACACGGTATTCCCCCAGTGCCTGCTGGTAATTGTGTTCCGCCTGCACAAGAACCGACCTGGCGAGATCGACGTTACGACGCGCCGTCAGCGCCTTGTCGTAACGACTGTAACACTCCAGACGGCCCTGCCGAAGGGCTTCCAACAGGCGCTCCCTCGCCGCCTGCAGTTGGGCCGAAGCCGCCTTGCGATCGTAAAACTTGTCCACACGGAAGAGGTTCCATGAGGCGGTCAGACCGACCCGCTTCTCATCATAGACTTCTGCATAAACGCCGGTCCCGTCGTTGCTCGTGTAGGCCGCCTGTGCCGCGATTTTGGGGAGAAAAGGAGAACGGGTTTTCTGATACTGGATGTCGGCCAAGGTCACTCCCAGCCGGGCCAGCCGCACTTCGGGACGTTGCGCCTCCGTCAGGGCCAGCAGTGCCTCGCGGTCTTTGAGGGTGCCAAGGTATTCGAGAGCCCCCTCGGCTTCCTCGCCCGCATCCAACGGTCGGCCTACAAGCGACCACAAGGTCGCCCGAGCCGTGGACAGATCGCCTTCGGCACCGCTCTTCTCGTAAAGGGATTCTTCATAGCGCACCGCAGCTTGAAGAACGTCTGATTTCATGGCCACGCCCAGCCGGTAGCGCCCTTCGGCGATTTCCAAATCCTTGCGTGCATCTTCCACCTGGATCGTGCGCTCCGCCAGAATGCGGGTTCTCGCCAGCACGAGGAAAAAAGCCTCACACACATTGCGAACCACATCGAGTCTCGAGGCGCGGAACGATTCTTCCGCTTGCGCCAATTGGATCTTGGCCACGGAACGGTCGGCATACCGGGTCCCGCCATCAAACAGAAGATACTCCGCTTCTAGGGACGACTGATCTCTGCGGTCCTCGATGTCATCTCTGGAAATCTGGTTCACAGATCCGGAAAAATCCACCGATGGAACGTAAGGTGAGAGGCTGGATCGCTCCAGTGCCTTTCGCGCCTGGAGGTCCTCTTCGGCGGCTTTCACCAGAGGATGCGTGGCTAGAGCTTCTCTGACAGCCTCCTCCAAGGTCAGGGCAAAACTCGGCGAACCCACCATGAAAAACGCGATCCATGCGTGGAGCAGCAACCCAAGGAGTCCATGGCCAGACATCCTGAAACGGTGTCCGGAAATGCCTGAAGGAGACCATCGGTGCCTTGAGAGGTGGCGTTCTGGATCTCCGGGGGAACGCCGCGGAACGTTTTCTTTCATAAGGCGCGGGGACAGAGCCGCATCAGCCACGCGATTCAAAACTCCTTGATCCTCGATGAGAGATCCCCTGGGCCGAGAAAACCGCATCCAGTAAAGCCTGGATCCAACCCTACGCGCGCTCTCAATCCTGGGCTTGCCGTCAGTCTTGGAACCCGATGTTTTCGCCATTGTCTTCGTCAGGTCTTCCGAAAAGGCGTTTCAAATCACCCTGCGGCTAGTGCATATCCCTTTCGGATGAGGTTCGACGCTTGCTCGCGCTGGGACGGCGCCAATGTCGATGCCGCGGCTTGGATGAGATCATCCACAGGAAAGATTCCGGACACCCTCGCCAAGATCCCCAAAGAGGCCATCGCTCGATCTTTTCTTCCGATTTCCGCTTTCTTGAAATCCACCACAACGGTTTGCCCCACATGGGCCGGCACGTCCACGTCCGACGCGTGGATGACCACCGTCCGCGTGGTGACATGCCCCCACGAGTCCGCCAATCGCTCTACACCTTCACGCGCCAAGGCCACCACCGCATCGGGATGTTCGATCCCGGGATAGTCAATGGGGTCGGAGGACAAAAGCACTTCTGCAATGGAAGGGCCCCGCATGACCGTGATGTTGTAATCGTTTTTCTGAGTGACGTGAAGACCCGCTCGAACGGCCGTCATCGCCCAGAGATACCCTGCGGAAAGGACCCGTTCTCCGGCGGCGCCCAAAAAGATTGTCCCGTATCGGCCAAAGAGGTTTGCACGGCTCTGAGGTGGTGTCCCTGCCCACTCCCACCTGGGCTCGGCCTTCCCCAAATGTTCGGCGTAGGTGGATCCGTACTCCCGCCTTTCATTGCCCGGGACAGGACCGTCCCACAGTCCAGCTTTTTCCACCAAGGTCTGCAAATCCTCGGGTGACATGGGGTTCGCTTTAAGATATCGGCCGGGACACCCTCCCCAGATGTCCACAACGGAAAATCCGGGGTATCGCAGGGCTTGAACGAGTTTGTCCGAGAGGTCCTGGCTGTAGATGGAACGACGCACCACAAACGGAGCCCCCGCCGCAGCGACTGTGCGGCACAAGTCCAATGGAATCTCCAACGTGTTCAGAAAGGCCGATCCCACTCGAGCGTCTTGAGGCGTCGTGCATGAGTATTGCCCGCCCGTCATGCCGAAGTTGAAATTATTGAGGACGAGGAGGGTCAAATCCAGATTGCGGCGGCATGCGGCCAGCAGGTGAGCCCCTCCGATGCCTATGCCGCCGTCCCCCATGACGACCACGACCGTGGTGTGGGGACAGGCGAGCTTGATGCCTGTTGCGTAGGTGAGCGCTCGGCCATGCAAGCCATGGAACGCGTGTGTGGCAAAAAAGACATCGAATAACCCAGAGCAGCCGATGTCGCTCACGATGACCACCTCATGAGCCGCCAGACCCAGCCGCTGAAAAGCCCTGTCCAACGCATGAAGACTCCGCTCGTGCGAGCACCCAGGACAAAAAACCGGGGGACGCGACGGATTAAGAAGACTCGGCACGGATCACCTCCCGAACAATCTCATCGGGTTGAATCATGCGGCCACACATGAGTCCGAAAAAGTCGACCACCTTGGGACACACCACGCGCCTGACCTCATCCACGTACTGCCCAAGGTTTGCTTCCACAACGAGCACCTTTCGGACCGGCTCGGCGGCCGCACGGAGAACCTTTTCCGGGACGGGGAACAATGTCTTGAGGATCAGCAGGCTCACGGCCCTTCCTTGAGCGCGGAGTCGCGAGACGGCCGCACGTGCCGATCGAGCCGTCACGCCGTAGGTGACGATCAGGGTGCGGGCCCCTGCGTGATCGTCCCAATCGAAGAAGGAAAACGATTCGATCTGGGATTCCACCTTGTGCTTCAACCGTTCCACCACCGCCTGCATGACCGTGGGACTGTTGGTGAGGTAACCGTCAGGACCGTGCATGGAAGAGGTCTGGCGGACGCACACCGACCCGCCGATGGGAAGAAATGCCGGCACACCGTCGGGACCGGCCGCAAACGGAAGATAAGGCCCCTCGACATGGGCTTTTCGATGGACCACCTCGGGTTTTTCCACCTCATCGAAGGCCACCGTTTCCCGCGTCATACCAATCTCTTTACTGGAAGCGACAAAAACCGGGCAGCGTAGTCTTTCCGCCAAGTTAAAGGCATGGACCGTCAAGGTGAAACAGTCCGCCGGACATGTGGGCGCGAGCACGACGACAGGAAGCCCTCCAGAATGCCCCCAGTGCATGAACTGGACATCGCCGTCGGCGCCGCGTGTCGCCGCCCCCGTAGACGGCCCCTGACGCATCACGTTGACAATGACCAGGGGAATTTCGCTGCCGACGGCAAAGGAAATGTTTTCGCTATACAGGCTGATCCCCGGGCCGGAGGTGGCTGTCATGGCTTTGAGTCCGGCCATGGAGGCGCCGAGGCAGGCTCCAATGGAGGCTAATTCGTCCTCCCCCTGGAGGACGATCCCCCCCAAGGGGGGAAGGGCCTCCAACATGCCCGACAGAATGGTGCTCGCCGGCGTGATGGGATATCCTGCAAAGAAACGGCAGCCCGCATACACAGCCCCACGGACCACCGCTTCATTGCCGTCCAAAAACGTCAAACCCATAAGTCACCTCTTTTTTTCTTCGGCCTGTGCTGTCTTCCCTTGTTCGGACAGAGCCTTTCCCGCAGCGTGTTTTCTGGGCGGCGGACCGGAGTTCGGCCGAGCCTCTGGAAGAATCCTTTTCGGAGCAAGGACGGCAAGGTGCGCTCGAGCCCGGCACCGATCCGCCCGCGGGAAAAAGAGCGACGCCCACACGTCGTCTTTGCCCCTTCGGCTTATAGCACAAGCTCTTAGCCGGATTCCACGGCGCAGGGAGTGAAAAATCATTGAGCGAAGATCGGCTGTCGCAGTATATAAGAGTGGGCCCTGTGCCATTTCATGGAATCCCGCCTTTGCCTCCCTGCTCCGGGCCCAACGAAACGACGCAAACCCAACAACCGGCCGGCCGTGCCCGCAAGGGGCCACGAACGGCGGTTTTGCCTCACCGGGCCGTTGTCGTGAGGCACGTCGCCGGTGAACACCTGAGGAGTCCTCCGAAGCTTTACGGAAAACCGTTTCACGGGAGCGTGATCCCGGAAACGACGGTCATGCCGGTGGGTCAGCAGTGGCCCTCGGCACCGGATGGGAGGAAGCAGAGGCCACGCTTCACGCAAACCGACACAGCAAGGAGGAAAGCTTTATGAAGACAGCCAGATGGTTTTTGGTCATCGCAGTGCTCGCGGGTTGGGCCATCAACGCCTCCGCCGGCACCCTGGACGAGGTCAAGGCCCGGGGATACCTCACCGTAGGCGTGAACGGCCAGGTCTTCGGTTTCAGTATGCCTGACGAAAAAGGAGAATGGAAAGGCTTGGATGTCGATACGGCGCGGGCGATCGCTGCAGCCATTTTCGGGGATGCGACCAAGATCAAGTTCGTGCCCTTGACGGCCGTCCAGCGGCTTCCCGCCCTGCAGTCTAAAGAAGTGGATGTCCTGTGCCGGAACACGACCCAGACGCTCCTGCGGGAAACCACCAACGGTCTGAACTTCGCCCACGTCAATTTCTATGACGGACAAGGGTTCATGGTCCCCAAGAAACTAGGGGTAAAGAGCGCCAAAGAGTTGAGCGGCGCCACGGTGTGCGTTCTTCCCGGAACCACCACGGAATTGAACGCCGCGGACTTCTTTCGCAAAAACAACCTTCAATGGAAACCCGTGGTCATCGAACAGAATGCGGAATTGAACAAAGCCTTCTTCTCCGGCCGATGCGACTGTCTCACTTCGGATGTCTCCCAGTTGGCCGGCCATCGGGCCGTCGCCCCCAATCCTCAAGACTACATTATCCTTCCGGAAGTCATCTCCAAAGAGCCTCTAGCGCCGGTGGTCCGCCACGGGGATGACCAATGGTTCGACATCGTCAACTGGACCGTCATGGCTTTGATCCAGGCGGAAGAATTCGGGATTACATCCCGAAACGTGGATGAGATGCTCAAGAGCCCCGATCCGGAAATCCAACGCTTTTTGGGCGTGACCCCCGGACTCGGCGCCGCCTTAGGTTTGGACGACAAGTGGGCTTATAACATCGTGAAACAGGTGGGCAATTATGGGGAAATCTTTGAGAGGAATGTCGGCCCCAAGACACCCTTGGCCATGGAACGGGGCCTGAACGCCCTCTGGAACAAAGGCGGCCTCATGTATGCCGCACCTTTCCGTTGATTCCATAGGCCGCCGGCCTTCTCCGGGAAACTTGCTCCAGGGCCGCCCATGGAAGACACCACGGGTGGGACCCGTCATACCGGCAAAAACGCGCTTGTGGACAATGAAACCCGTGACTCCAGGGGGAGAACGATGCTCCCCCTGGTCTACTGAACGATTGAACACCATGCCGGAGGGTGGTTTTCTAATTGTCAGCGGTTTTACGGGGCTTCGGGCTGAGCGGAGACACCCGCATCAGGACTGAGGCCAGTCGAAAACGAGCCTCTGCGGGGGAGTCCATCGGTATTTTTTAGAAGCCCGATTTGCCAGTGGACGGAGGTTTATTTTGCATCCGCTTTCCAAAGGATCCACCCATGATTCTGGTCCCCACGAGCCTTTCTGGTTGGATCCGAGATTCCGGGCCGTGCTATTTCAGGTATTGGTGCTGGCGGCTGTGGCCCTTCTGGCTTGGTATCTTATTAGCAATACCGTGGCAAATCTCCAACGGCAAAAGATTGCCACGGGGTTCGGATTCCTTGAAAAAGAGGCGGCCTTTGAGATTGGTGAATCGCTGATCCCCTACAACGCGGCGGACACCTATGCGCGAGCTCTTCTCGTCGGCGCCCTGAACACAATCAAAGTCGCCGCCTTAGGGATTCTGCTGACGGTTGTGCTCGGGACGTTCATCGGCATCGCACGGCTTTCCTCCAACTGGCTCGTCGCCCGCCTTGCGGCGGTTTACATTGAGGTTTTGCAGGATATTCCGGTCCTGCTCCAACTTTTCTTTTGGTACGCTCTGTTCTACGAGATGCTTCCGGGGCCGCGCCACGCCCTAAGTCCCTTCACAGGCGTGTACCTGTGCAACCGCGGTCTGATCGTCCCCTCGGTCGACCCTCACCCGGCCTGGCGTTTCATGATCCTTGCGTTCGTGGCGGCCATGCTTGCCGTCATCGGCTTACGTGTCTGGGCTCGAAGGCGTCAAGACCGCACAGGTCGCACCTTCCCCGTCTTTCGGGTCTCTGTGGCTCTCCTCTTGGGTAGTCCCGTCCTCACCTGGTGGGCCTTTGGCAGCCCCCGGGCGATCACACTTCCTGAGTTGCAGGGGTTCAATTTTGCCGGCGGGAAAACTCTCAGTCCGGAATTTACGGCCTTGCTGCTGGGATTGGTGCTGTATACGGCGGCTTTCGTGGCGGAAATTGTTCGAGCCGGCATTCAAGCCGTGGGGAAAGGCCAACGCGAAGCGGCCATGTCCTTGGGTTTAAGACCGGCCCAGGTGCTGCGCTTGGTCATCCTCCCGCAAGCCCTTCGGGTGATTATCCCCCCATTGACGAGCCAGATGCTCAACCTGACCAAAAACAGTTCCCTCGCCGTGGCCATCGGATACCCGGACTTCGTCTCCGTCGCCAACACGACCATCAATCAGACGGGGCAGTCCATCGAAGGGGTGGCTTTGATCATGATCGTGTATCTCTTTTTCAGCCTGTCCACGTCGGCTTTCATGAACTGGTACAACAAAAAAGCAAAATTGGTGGAACGATGAGCGGATCCGGGCAGACGATCCCGAGCCGCGATGCGGCCGCATCTGACGCGGTGAGACCGCCGGTGACCACGGTCGGCCCCCTTGGCTGGCTGCGCCATAATTTGTTCAGCAGCCCGTTCAATTCCGTATTGACACTACTGACCCTCGTTTTTCTTTGGAAAACGGTCCCACCCTTCGTGCGTTGGGCCTTCGCAGAGGCCCTCTGGGCCACGCCGTCGGCCATGTGCCGACAGGCCGATGGGGCCTGCTGGTCCATCATCAGTCAGAACATCCGGTTCATCCTTTTTGGCTTTTACCCTTACGATCAGCAATGGCGCCCGACGGTGGCCATGATTATCCTGGTGGGGCTTTTGTTTTTTTCCAGGGAACGCAGGTTTTGGACCAAAACTTTGGCCTATGCCTGGATCGTCGGCCTGGCCGCCATGGGAACCCTCATGGCCGGCGGTGTTCCGGGCCTTGCTCGCGTGGAAAGCACCCAGTGGGGGGGATTACCGCTCACCCTTCTTCTTGCCGTTTTCGGCCTCACTGCGGCCTATCCGCTGGGAGTCTTGCTGGCCTTGGGCCGACAGTCCCGGATGCCGGCCATGAAAACCCTCTGTATCGTCTATATCGAACTCATCCGCGGTGTGCCGCTCATCAGCCTGCTCTTCATGTCCTCCATCATCTTTCCCTTGTTTCTGCCTGCGGGCATCACCATCAACAAGATTCTGCGAGCCCAGGCGGCCATCATCCTTTTTACGGCCGCCTACATCGCCGAAGTCGTCCGTGGCGGACTTCAGGCCATCCCTAGAGGTCAGTACGAAGCCGCCGAATCCCTCGGGCTCAATTACTATCTCACCATGCGGCTCGTGGTGCTTCCCCAGGCTTTGAAGATTGTCATCCCCCCTACGGTGAGCATCCTCATTTCGGCCTTCAAGGACACCTCTCTCGTGGTTATTATCGCCTTGTACGATGTGCTCAAGACAACCCAAACCGTGCTGTCCAATCCGGAATGGATGGGTTTCAGCCGGGAAGCTTATTTGTTCCTCGCACTCCTCTATTTTACCGGGTGCTTTTCCATGTCCCACTATAGCCGAAAGCTGGAAAGGGAGCTTTCCACGGACCGCTGAACCCCGCACGGCCACAAAAAGGATCTCCATTCATGACGAAACCTCAGCCACAACAACCGCCCCCCGACGCCACGCCAATGGTGGAAATGATGGATGTGCACAAGTGGTTCGGCGAATTCCATGTGCTTCGCGGAATCAACCTCACAGTGCGCGCCAAGGAACGGATCGTCATCTGCGGCCCTTCAGGCTCAGGGAAATCGACCCTCATTCGATGCATCAACCGACTCGAGGAACACCAGCGGGGTCGCATCATCGTGGACGGCATCGAACTCACCCACAACATCAAAAACATCGAGAAGATCCGTTCGGAAGTGGGTATGGTCTTTCAGCACTTCAATCTGTTCCCGCACCTGACCGTCCTCGAAAATCTCACCTTAGGCCCTATCTGGGTGCGCAAGGTCCCGAGAAAGCAGGCCGAGGAAACCGCAATGTATTATCTGGACAAGGTCCATATCGCCGATCAAGCTCGGAAGTTTCCGGGACAATTGTCCGGCGGCCAGCAGCAACGCGTGGCCATCGCCCGAAGCTTATGCATGAACCCCAAAGTCATGCTTTTCGACGAACCGACGTCGGCTCTGGACCCAGAGATGATCAAGGAGGTTTTGGACGTCATGATCGAATTGGCCCAGGAAGGCATGACCATGCTTGTGGTCACGCACGAGATGGGCTTCGCCCGAAGTGTCGCTCATCGCATTCTCTTCATGGACGGCGGCCGCATTGTGGAAGAAAACGTTCCCGAAGAGTTTTTCTCCAATCCGAAACACGAGCGCACCAAACTCTTTCTCAGCCAAATTTTGCATTGAGGTGTCAGCCCCCGAGCCGCTTGTCCGACAGGAGTCGTCTCGGGCGCCCGGTTCCCTTCCGAGGAGCTCCCTCTTATGGCCTCACCCCACGAACAGTTCGGCGAGGTGCTTGAAGAGCCGGAGAAAAGACTTGAGGATCCGCAGTGGGACGTCTTTGGACTGGGTCAATGTTCTCTCGACTACCTTGGTGTGATCGATGGGTTTCCCCAACCGGACACAAAGTGTGAATTTCGGGATTTGACCGTCCAGGGAGGCGGCCCCGTGGCCACGGCTCTGGTGGCCCTGAGCCGCTGGGGGAAACGCTGCTTTTTTTGCGGGCTTGTCGGTGATGACGCATTCGGCGCCGAAATCGTGGAATCACTCCGACGTGAAGGGATCCAGACAGAAGGGGTGCGGGTGCGGGAAGGGTGCGGGTCGCAATTCGCCTTTATCGTCGCTGAACCCGCCTCGGCACGGCGCACCATTTTTTGGCGGCGGCCGACGGGAGCACCCCTTCAGCCCGATGAAATACCCTGGGAGGCCGTGTGCCGGTGCCGGGTCATCCTGACCGATGGGTTGTTCATCCAGGCAGCCGTGGCTCTCGCCCAAAGAGCCCGAGCCTGGGAAATACCCGTCGTGGTGGACGCCGGTTCCCTCCGGGACGGCATGCTGGAGCTGGCCCGATGGAGCGATCATTTCATCGCTTCGGAAACCTTTGCCCGGAGTCTTATGGGGGGTGACGATCCAGAAGGAGCCTGCCGAAAACTGGCCGCTCTCGGGCCCAAGATCGCGGCGGTGACCTTGGGCCCGAAGGGGAGTCTCTATTGCGCCGATGGCGAGATGAAATTCCAAGGGGCTTTTGCGGTCGACGTGCTGGACACCACCGGTTGTGGAGATGTTTTCCATGGAGCCTACGTCTACGGGCTACTGGAAGCTTGGCCCGTGGAAAAGCGCTTTCGATGGGCATCTTGGGCGGCGGCCCAGGTTGCCCGCCGCCTCGGGGGCCGTGCCGGCATCCCACCCCTGGGGTGAATTCTCAGGGATCGGTAATGTCAAAATTAATGTAGACCGTCTTGGAATCGAAGCCGACGGTCTGACCGTCTTTGATCAAGTAAGCTTCGAAGATCACAGGCCCTTGAAAATGGAGTTCTTCGCTGACGACAAATGACCACAAGGTGGTCGCCCCTTTGGGGAAATCCTCGGCATAGGCCTTTTTCTCCTCCGTTAATTCAATGACCGGTAAGAGACTGTCCGTGTTCAAACTGTGATAATAGCGGCTCGCCCCCCCACCGGGCTCAGGAACCTGAACGGTCACATAGAGCGTCCCGGGGTCATTGCATTTGTTGGTGACGCTCACGTTGAAACTGTCGCCGGTATTGAAGAAGAGCATTTTGGAATCAAGAACCACACTGTTTGTCGTGTTGTCTGACTCAAACACAATCTTGTTCGATGGCTGCTGAACGTCTAGGAGAACGCATTGTTTATAGTCCTTGGCCCAAGCGGACGACATCCCCATGACGAAAAACAAAAGCCAGAACGCTAACACCCGCCGACCCGTCAAAACTTGTGCGCCGTCTGTCATAACTTGTCTCCCTCTCAAGCCAAATGGAATGCCTCAAGACGCCTTTGGTATGCCTCATCGGAAGGTTCTGGAAAAAGAATTAAGGATTTTTTATGGTGGAAATGATTCAGCCAGTTCATAGGTCATGGGACCGGCACATACCGCTTGTCGTCTAGAACCCGAATCACAAGGGACACAATCAGGATTTCCCATGGGTGAACAGACGCAACCTTGGAGGCCTGCCGTCGCAACTGTAGGGCAGGAACTGCTCTATGGGGAAAGATCGAACGACAACCTTCTTTGGTTGCTTCGGACGTTTGCGCGGTTCGGCCACCCCGCCGAGGTGGCCATGGTTCTGCCCGACGACGAAATTGCCATCGGGGATCATGTCGCGACACTCGTTCACAAAGGCTACCGTCCGATTTTCGTATCCGGGGGCATCGGCGGCACCCACGATGATCGCACCCGACAGGGTGTCGCCCGAGCTTTGGGACGCTCCCTGGTCCAACACGAGGAATGTTTTCAGATACTGGCTAGGCGTTACGGGCACAAGTTCACGGCCCAACGCCAAAGGATGGCCTGGCTCCCCGAAGGAGCCCAACTCATCGACAATCCCATCGGCGCACCCGGGTTTTTCGTCGACCCTGTGTATGCCTTCCCGGGATTTCCTGAGATGCTCCACCCCATGGCGCAGGCAACTTTGACCCGTCTCTTCGGACCGGATGACGGGCCCAAGACCCGGGTGCTGGAAATCACGCTAAAAATCCCTGAAGGAGAGATCGCCGAAGAGGTCGAGCGCTTCGCGTCCGAGCACACGGAAGTGGACATCGGTCTCTACCCGAGCATCACGGAGGAAGGCCCGACGGTGTGCGTGCGGTGCCGAGCCCCACGCGAGGCGATGGAGACCTGGGCCGAAGTCCGCAAGTTTCTTCAGAAACTCGGGAGCTCCTATCCTGTGGTGGAGCCCATGCGGGAATCATGAGAAGCGGAAGACCGTTTCGCCATGTCCTGCAGGAAATGTATTTGAAAAACCGGCTTCATGCCGCATTGACGGCGTCAATGAGCTGCCGCAGCCGACCGAAGTCCCGGCGGTTGAAATCCACGTACAGATGCGTCAAACGCATGCACGCGGGATCGTCTTTTTCCACATCATGAGGCGGCCCAATGCGGATCGTCCCGCCGGGCCGGAGAATGTCTCGGAACGATTCGCTCAAGCGATCCACGGCGCCAACGGGCAACGGTTCGGACAAATGGAGAATCAGGCTTTCCTTGACATAACGGAGACTGTGGTAGCGCCGGTAGAATTGTCGAATCTCCTCGACCGCTCCATCCGTTGATGGAATGCGTCGAAAGAGGAAAAAGTCGCTCGGGGAAATCAGCCCGCGAGACAAGAGTTCATCCTGAAGAAATTGGGTCCATCGGACCCAGTAGGTCCCATCCGGTTCTTCGAGGAGCACCAAAGGTATGGGATTATGCTTTCCCGTCTGAAGCAGAGTTAAGGTTTCCATGGCTTCATCGAGGGTGCCGAACCCTCCGGGAAAGAGGGCCACTGCATCGGCTTCCTTGAGAAAAGCCACCTTTCGATTGAAAAAATACTTGTATGTAATGGATCGGGGTGTTTGTCCGACGACCGGATTAACGGCCTGCTCGAATGGCAACCGAATATTCACGCCGAAAGAGCGGTCCGGCCCGGCGCCCTCATTGGCCGCCTGCATGATCCCAGGCCCACCGCCCGTGATGACCATGAAACCCGCCTCGGCAAGGCTCTTGCCAAAAGACCGGGCCATTTCATAGATGGGTTCTCCAGGAGAGGTGCGGGCGGATCCGAACACGGTGACTTTCCGGACATGACGGTAGGGCGAAAAAATTTTGGCCGTGAAGCGCATTTCCTTCAGGGTGGTGTTCATGAGTTTGAGGTCGAGGATGGATTGGCTTTCCTGGCCCGCTTTGAGCGCCGCTAAAATCATTTCGCGCACCAGGGAACGGTGCTGGATTTGGCCGGCCCTTGTGATCAACTCCTCGATGAGGGGGTCGATGTCTTCGTTCGGCTGAGTGAACGATAACGGCCTCCTGCCGGGACTTAGATTTTCCATGGGACTTCGTTCCTTCCGTATGGGCGCAAACTCTTGGAATCCATCACGAACCTTTCCGCCGAAATCTAAGGGGAAAAGGGTTCACCTTCACCTTGGACGCCATGCCGATTGGAAAGTGAGTTTACAGGAAACCTCAGGAACAAGTATAGAGTCAAAAGCATCGGCATCCCCCCGAATCCGTGGCATGCCGCCATTGGATATGAGCTTTTGGTCATGATTTGGAATCAATGCCGGCCTCGGGCAACGATGCCGTAGGGGGAGGCCCCCGTGCCTGCCCTGAATCGCTGCAGTCCGCTGGATGAGGGTGAGACTCGGTATCGGGGCGACCACGGGGGGCGACCCTATAAGAATATCAGTGACATGGCGGGGTTTGACATAACGATAAACCCGAATCCGTGGAACGGGACGGAGCGGGACGGCCTTCCGACATCCGAATGGATGAACCTACCAGGTGAAAATTTGATGGGATACCCGAGAGTATACAAAATAGGCACATTCAATATGATATATCCTTTAAAACAGACGCGGTCGCATGGATTAAGGTAAAAGTGAGTTTACAGGAAACCTCCGGAACAAGTATAAGGTCAAAAGCATTGGCATCCAACCACACAACGTCTTGGGGAAATGTATGATCCGCCGTCTGGTGATCGAAAATTTCATGACGCACAAACACACGGTCCTGGAACTCCACCGGAATGTGAACGTTCTGACCGGACCGAACAATACGGGAAAGAGCGCAGTCGTGGAAGCTTTACGTTGTCTCACCGAAAACCCGCCTTCGCCCCAACTCATCCGCCATGGAGCGTCAAAAGCCGTTGTGCGCCTGGAACTGGACGATGGCTCGTGGGTCCAGTGGGAACGCACGGCGAGCTCGGCGCTCTACAAGGCGCGTTTTGCCGACGGGAGAGAAGAAACCTACGCCAAATTTGGCCGCGGCAACGTGCCGGAGGAGATACGAGCCATCCTTCGCATTCGCAGCCTGAGGACGAACGAAGGCTCCGTGGATATCCATATCGGGAATCAACGAACCCCTATTTTTTTGCTGGATCAATCGGGGAGCCAAGCCGCCGGATTCTTTGCCGCTTCCACAGAAGCCGAATATCTGCTGGCCATGCAGCAGGCTCTTAGGGATCGCACCGCCGATGCGCAAAGAGAACGTCTGCGCTTAGAGAATGACATCAGCCAGCGGAAGAGGGAACTCGCCGGATTTGCATCCTTGGCGGCCGCTGCCCAAATAATGGAGAAGGCCGAGAACTTGTCCGACCAGATTAAGGCCGCCCATCGGGAAATCCCCGCCCTGAAAGCCCTCATCGATCAGGAACAAAGTCTTCTGCGTCGTCTTGAAACGTTTTCCAAAAAATCCCGAGAGCTCCAAAATCTGAGGAACCCTCCCCCACTGATCGATCTCACACCCCTGGAGGAGATCACCCACACATTGGAAAAAATCGATAGTCTCATCCACAGAACCCAAGGATTTTCCGCATGCCTCACACCTCTGCGTCGTCCCCCTCAACTCGAGGATGCCGCGATACTGGACGCTTTAGTCAGTGCCCTCGAGGGCACGGGCCGTACCATCGATCGCGATTCCCGTCGTTCGCAAGTCTACGGTCGGATGAAGGAGCCACCCCAGCTCATGGATACGGAGATATTAACAAATGTGATCGAACGCCTGGATGACGCGCTCAGGCGCCTGCAAGTGGAGGGAAAGCGAAACCAGGCTGCGCACAATCTTCGCACGCCTCCCGAGCTTCAGGGTGTCCAGGGGCTCGAATCCACCTGCAGAGCGTTAAGCGCCATACAGTCCAGCTTTGAAAATACCGGCGCCAGGCATGAACAATTGATTTCGCTTACTCCTCCACCGGAGCTTCACCCCACAGCGGAACTTCTTCAAACACTCCAGGCACTAAAGGATCTTCACGAAATAATAAAGGAGGGGGAATCAAAGCGCCGTCGACTGGAACGTCTGGAGCCGCCGCCAGGTCTGCGCGACCTGGAACCGCTCCTGCAGCTGGTGGGCGCCATGACGCAAAGTCAAGAACAATACAGCCGCCTCCGAGACGAACAGCGCCATTTGGAAGATGAATTGGAACTCAGACGCCATGCGGTGCAAGAGATCATGAAGAAGTTGCCCATATGCCCCTTCTGTCGACAGCCCATGGACCCGGATCATTTCCTGGAGGCTGGTCATGTCTGATCGAACTCTTTTGGCGGCTCCGCCTAAGGACGCTTTGCCGGTATATACGGAATTTTGCGGCTTCATGTTCATCGGAGACCCCCATGTGGCGGCGTATCCACCAGGGCACCGCATGGACGACTACCGGGCCACCGTCCTCAAAAAGCTGACTTTCTGTCTTGAAAAAGCCCAAGAAAACGGCCTCCTTCCCGTAATTCTCGGAGATCTTTTTCACGTCCCTAGGGACAATCCCAACAGTCTTCTCGTGGAGCTCATGGATCTGTTTCGAACGGTGCGCCCATGGGTTTTGGTGGGAAACCACGACAAACACGAGGCCCGTTTGACTCCGGACGTATCTCTAGCCGTTCTCAACGCTGCCCGCGTCATTGTTCTCCTGGACCGAGCGGGCCCAGTCGCGAGCCTCCAAATGGGAAACACACGAGTCCTTATAGGCTCATCCCCTGACTGGACAGAAATCCCTTCGGCTGTTGACCGTCACGGGCACGACTGGGTGGTCTGGGTGACGCACCACAATATCAGCTTTCCCGATTACGAGGCCGGCCGGATCGCCCTACGGGAGATTCCCGGGGTAGACCTCCTGGTCAACGGTCATATCCACACGCCCAAACCACCGCAAAAACGCGGGCAAACGCTCTGGATCAACCCAGGAAGCCTCACGCGGATCACCCGAAGCGAGATCACAAAAAACCTGCGGCCCGCCGTGGCCGTCTGGACTCCGCCAAATGTCGAACCTTCCAGGATTGAGGTGCCTCACGAGCCTTTCCATGCGGTCTTCCCACCTTTGGAGGCGACATTCCCCCCCGGAGATGGTCCTCTGGATGTCTCGCGTTTCATCCGGGGCCTGGAAAACCTCGCCCTGAGGAAGACCACAGAAGGCATCGGGCTGAAAGCTTTTCTTGAAGAAAATCTCAACCCTGGAGACCCTGTGACGCCCATTATCTGGGATCTATACGAGGAGGTCATGAAAAATGTCCCCAGAGCCTGAACGCATGCCCAACCTGTCGGCTTCTCAGGAAGACAAGGAAATTCAAAAAAGTTTAGAAAGTCTCCGAAAAGAATACGAAGAGCTTCACAGGAAAAAAATCGAGACCGACACGACGCTTCAAAACCTGAAAGAACGTTTAGAGGAGCTGAGGAAAGAGGCCGAAGCCAAATACGGCACCAGCGACGTGGAGGAACTCAAAACTTTGCTCGCCCAATGGCGAAAAGAAAACGCCCGCAA
The DNA here is from genome assembly GCF_055387865.1 of Desulfosoma profundi. Taxonomy (NCBI): domain Bacteria; kingdom Pseudomonadati; phylum Thermodesulfobacteriota; class Syntrophobacteria; order Syntrophobacterales; family Syntrophobacteraceae; genus Desulfosoma; species Desulfosoma profundi. The sequence goes on from NZ_AP042420.1 coordinate 1,469,420, forward strand.
AGTCGCCGAGTACAAAGAACACATCCGTTCCATCAAGGAGGCTTTGGACGAGATTGACGCTGCTTCGGAAGCGGAGACGGCGGCGTGAACGGACAACTACACCACGACCTTACCGATGAGGCGCTGTCCGAGCTCAAGACGCTGCGGGATCGCCTCACCGCTCTAAAGTTTCGCGCCGAGATCATGGAAAAGGAGATCCGCGAAAAAGAGGAGGCTCTCCAGCGCCTGGAAGAGTTCCTCAAAATGCAACCGGCAGTCGCCGACAAGCTGGAAGAACTCGCCACCGGATATTTTGGAGGCATTCTGCACGCGGTGGAAACCAACCTGACCTATGCCTTGCAGGACATCTTGGGACAGGATCTTCGGGTGGTGTCGTCCCGAGAAGTCAGATTCGGCAAGGTGCACATTCACTTCGGCATTGAACGCGACGGCAAACCGGAAGATATTCTGCGCGGACAAGGGAGATCGGTCTGCAACGTTCTTTCCGTGGGGCTTCGATTCATCGCCCTGTCCGAGTTGGACGAGTGTGAACACCGCCGGTTTCTTGTGCTGGACGAGCAGGACTGCTGGCTTCGGCCCGACCTGGTGCCTCGCCTGATGCGTATTGTCCACACCATCGCCCACAAGCTCGGGTTTCAGGTCCTGGTCATCAGTCACCACCATCTGGATCTCTTTCGGCAACATGCCGATCGAATCTTCACTTTGCGGCCGGTCCTGGGCCGGAACCGGCCGTCACGGTGGAACGATTCGATCCGCCCCAACGATCCGATGAGGGAAGGTTCGAATATGATCAACAGGTCCAAAAAGACGGTTTCACGCAAAGCCGAGATCGATGCGCTCCATGAGGCGTTGCAGGAAAGCGAAACGCGTTACCGTTTGGTCATGGAAGCCACGTCCGACGGTATCTGGGACTGGGATGTACGGACTCATCGGGTCCACTACAACCCTGCGTATACTCGCATGCTCGGCTTCGATCCTGAGGAGTTCAGCGGAAATCTCACCGAATGGCTGGAAAGAGTGCATCCTGACGACCGTGAACGGGCCCTGAGAGAAAACCAGCGCTGCATCGACAACGAAGTGCAGCAGTTCGCCGTCGAATTCCGCATGCGGACCAAGTCCGGCGGCTGGAAATGGATCCTCGGCCGGGGCATGGCGGTGGAAAGGGACGATTCAGGGAAAGCCCTGCGAATGATCGGCACCCATACGGACATCACGCGCATCAAGGAGGGAGAACGTCGGGAAAACATGCAACGCTGGATCGCCGCGCTTCTCTCGACGATGACCCACTTGGATGAGCGTATCCAACTTGTGCTCGATGCCATCCTCCAGACGGTGGACATGGAATGCGGCGGCATCTATCTCTTGGATCAGAAAAACGGCATACTGCGGCTAGTGTGTCACCAGGGGGTGTCTGAAGATTTTGTCAAGGCCGTTGGGACCTACCCTTCGGACTCCCCCACTATGAAGCTGGTCATGGCCAGGCCCTTATACACCACTTATGAAGAATTGCCCGTTATCAAGTCCGATCCTCAAGCGAGGGAAGGCCTTAAAGCCATAGCCGTCGTGCCCATCCACTACGAAGGTCGGGTGGTCGGCTGCCTCAACGCGGCATCGCGCACTCGAACGGTCATCTCTCAGGGCGAAAAAACGTTTCTGGAAACCGCCGCAGCCCACTTGGGGAACGCCCTCGGACGCATCCGCACCCGGCAGGATCTGGAAGAATCCACAAGGCAATATGCGGCGCTTTTCGAGCTGGCCGGAGATGCCCTTTTGGTGGTGCGCATCAGCGACCGCCGAATTGTCGATGCCAATCAGGCGGCGTCTCATCTTTTGGGGTTTTCCAAAAGGGAACTGGTGGACACCCCATGGGACGGCATGATCGATGCTTCAGAAACAGAAGACTTGGTGGACCGATGCCTTGCCGAGCTCAACGAGCGGGACGCGTGCCTCGTGGAAGGCTACCTCAGAACCCGACAGGGCCTCACGGTCCCGGTGGAAATCAGCGCCAAGCCGCTCACTGTACGGGGAGAGCCCGTGCTGTTCTTGATGGCTCGAGATATTTCGGCGCGACTCCGGGCTCAGGAGGAAAAGGAACGGTTGGAAGAGCATCTGCGGCACGCCCAGAGAATGGAATCCGTCGGGCGGATGGCCGGAGCCATCGCGCACGATTTCAACAACTTGCTCACTCCAATTCTTGCTTATGGGGACATGCTCTCCCGGTTTCTGGACGATGCCAGCCCGCTGAAACGACAAGCAAAAACCATTTGCGAAGCAGCGCTCAAAGCCAGACAGCTCGTGGAACAGCTTCTGGCCTTCAGTCGCGACCACGCATCCACTTTTGAGATCCTGAACCTGGCCGAGAAACTCCGAGATTTTCAAGACACGCTGGCGGGCACAATGCCCCGAGACATCCATTTCACCCTTTCCGTGCCCGCCACCCCTGTTTGGGTTAGGGCCGATCCCGGGCAAGTGGAGCGCATGCTCCAGCATCTCATCGCCAACGCTTTGGACGCCATGCCGGACAGGGGAACGCTGTCGATCCTCTTGGAACAACGGACGTTCCACCACGAAAGCGATCTTCCGGCGGCCGGGTTGAAGCCGGGCACCTATGCCGTGCTCACGGTCGCCGACACCGGCATAGGGATGAACCACGAAACCTTACAGAAGATTTTCGAGCCCTTCTTCAGCACGAAGCCCTTCGGCAGAAGGGCAGGGATTGGGCTCTCCGTGGTCTATGGCATTGTGGAAAATCATCAAGGAAAAATTTTGGCCAGCTCCATCCCCGGCCTCGGAACAGCCTTCGAAATCTACCTGCCGGTAGGTCCACGCCCGCCGGCGTGAAAGGCTGTCTAGAAGGCGAAAACTCCCTTGAGACCTCCAAGCTTCGGGCCCGAAGACGGGATTTTGTCAGAGATTTCGGAGTCCGGCGGGCTCCTTCAGGGCCACCCGCTCCTCCACTCCCCGCCGGACCTCGAGAACGGGGCCCGTCCCATTGAGGCCGAGTGCGGGTTGCCCATCCAGACATCCCCTTTGGCACTCGGCCTCCGCGTTCCCGCTATCCGACAAAGCGGCTAGTCCAAAGCGCGCCGATCGGCCATATCGAAGAGCTTGCGTTCGCGCGGGCCCATGATCCCCAAAGCTTCCCGCCTCTTGTCGATGTGGGCGATCATCATGTGGGCCATCTCATACGGATCCGTCGCAAACCCCCACTTGCCAAACCCCATCTCCTCCAAACCCTCGAACAAGAGTTTGTGGAATTTCGTCCCCTCCAGGGTCGGGAACGTCACCCCAAAGACCGTGTACACCCCAGAGGCCACAAAATACTGCCCGATGCTGATGGCCTTCTCGCTCATCCATTCCGGAGCCGCCCCCGCCACGGGAAGATCCGCTATGCTCGTGCCCAATCCCCCCACGCGCACCATCTCCGCACACGCAATGAGAATGCGGCTGTTGTCCACACACGACCCACACCCCAAAACCGGCGGCATCCCCACCGTCTCGCACACCTCCGCCAATCCATCCCCAGCCAACACCGCCGCATCCGGCTTCATCAACCCCGCCTTGGCCAGGGCAATCTGGGAACAGCCCGTCTGCACCACCAGCACGTTGTTCTTGATCAGCTCCTTGACCAACTCCACATGCACCCAATCCTGCTTCACCCGAGGGTTCGTGCACCCCACCACCCCGGCCACACCCCGAATCCGACCGTTGATGATATTCTCATTGAGCGGCGTGTAGCTCCCACGGAACGTCCCGCCCAACATGTAGTTGATGTACTCATGGCTGAACCCGTGCACCCCCATGTCCCGTCGCTGAGGAATCACCACCCGCCCAGGACGGTTCTTGAACCGCTCAATGGCCAACTCCACCACCTTGTTCGTGCACTCCCGCGGATGATGCTCATGAAACTCGATGTGCTGCGCCCCCTCGATCTTCGCCCGAGGATTCGTCGTGAAAAACTTCGTCCCATAACACTCGCTCATCTGCACCAGAGCCTGCTTGATGCACTGCACGTCCACCGCCATGGCATCCACCGCCCCCGTGGCGATCACCGCCTCCGTGCTCATGAAATTGCCCGCATGCGGCACCCCGTGCCGAGAAAGCACTTCCGCCCCGGAACAGCACATCCCCAATAAATTGATCCCCGCCGCCCCAGCTTCCTTCGCCTTCGCCACCAGCTCCGGATCGTTCACCGAATCGATCATCGACTCAAACAAATTCGGCTCGTGACCATGCACGATGATGTTCACATGGTCTTCCTTCAAAAACCCCATGTTCACCCCGGCCACCAAAGGCTTCGGCGTCCCAAACAAAATGTCCGAAATCTCCGTGGCCACCATCGACCCGCCCCAACCGTCCGCCAACGCCGTCCGAGAACACTGCCGCACCAAATTCTCGTAATCCTGGTCCACCCCCATATGGGTCCGATGCATGATCTCCATGATCTCCCGCATCGCCCCACGTGGCACAACCCCGTATTTGCGCCACGTCTCCAACGTCTTCGCCGGCACCCGGCTCACAAACGGAATCTCCCCCTCCACCTGCGTGTATGTCCGCTCCAACTCCTTGTAGAGATCCTTCGCGATCTCCATGGTCTCGCGACCTTCCACCTCTATGCCCACACTGCGCGCCACACTGCGCAGCTTCTCCTCATCCTTGATCCTGTAGTCCGTAATCTTCCCGTTCACCACCTCACGAAACACATCCAACATCGCCATCCCGTGGTCCGTGTGCGCCGCACACCCCGAGGCCACCATCCGCGCAAAATTCCTCGCCGCTATCGTGTCTATGGTCGCCCCGCACACCCCCACCTTCGAATACGGATCCTTCGGGTTCAACCGGCACGGCCCCATGGCGCAGTGCTTACAACACGCCGAATCCGCCCCAATCGGGCACGCCTTCATCTCCGCCGCCCGCTGAAACGCCGTCTCCACACCATCCGCCGCCGCCTTCTGCAGCATCTGAATGGTCGCCTCACACGTCGAAAACTCCCGGAAATTATACGCCTTCTGCTTCTTCTCTTTTTCCTCGGCCATCATCGTCCTCCATGGTTGTCGTCAGCCCGACAATTTGTGATTCCTCTGTCGGCGTGCGCACCGATGGACACGCACGCCCGACGAGTTCTCCCGCAATGTCTTCCCGTGAAAGAGACAAAGTCCGTGCCAAAAAACATTTCCGAGATCTCCTCGGATAACATGCCCCCTCGGTCTGATCGCTCCCCCATGGGGCCTGTCGCCGAAAAGGACTTCCGTAGCCTCGAAAAACCTTGCGATCCGGTCGCACAGAAAACGAATATGAGAGCAACAGTCTTTAGTTCGGCACGGTAGGAAAGTCACCTGCCGCAGCGGAACCGGGACTTGGGCGCCTAGTGTCCGTTGTCCATCCACCTCGAAGATCTTCCATCTTGGATAAAGGCTCATTCCATTATGGAAGACACCGCGGTGGATGTTACCAAAGTGGAATGGTTACCGAGGGAGGACGATGCGGAAGGTGGTCTGAACCTGCGGGAGGCTGGAGACGCTGATGCAGCCTCCATGCGCTTCGACGATCTCCTTGCACACCGCAAGCCCAAGTCCTGTCCCGGACAACCGGCGACTGAAGAAAGGCTTGAAAAGATGCGGGATGTCCGCGGAGGAAATGCCGGGGCCGTTGTCTTTGACAAGGATTTCCAAACCCTCATTTGTCGGCTTGGCTTCCAGGCGCAGTTCTCCCGAGCCTCCAAGGGCTTGGAGGGCATTTTGGCCCAAATTGAGAAGCACTTCTTTGATCAAGTCGGGGTCCAAAGGGAAGGGATCCGTGCCCGGGGCGGCATGGACGTGAATCGAGACACGGCCACGCACGGAATCATCGGTGATAAGCACGTTGCGAACGTCTTCCAAGAGGGCACTCACGAGCGTCGGCCTTCTTTCCGGTCGCCGCCCCCGCGCATACCGAAGAAACTCGGAAAGCTTTCTTTCCAGGCGCACAGTCTCCTTCTTAATGAGATCCAGGATCATCGCCTCGCGGCTCGGATCCTTAGGCTCTTTTTCCAAGAGTTTCACGCCCGTGAGGATCGCTCCCAAAGGTGTGCGCAGTTCGTGGGCCAGTCCGGCCGCGATTTCTCCCAGCAAAGAGAGCCGTTCTTGGCGAAAGAGGATTTCCGCCTGTTCTCTGACTTTGGCCTCGAGGCACCGGGCTTGTTCGTGGAGTTCCCTTTCCAGGGCTTTCCGTTCCGTGATGTCCCGCATGATGTGGAGCCGAAAAATACTGCCGTCCGGCCCGTGCAGCGGAGACACGGACACCTCGTAAACCCGACCGTCTTTGGGTGAAACCCACTCCCGCCGCCTCTCCGGTTCGAAAGAGCTCATCCCATGCTGGCACTCATCACAGGTTTCCGGCTCATGCCCGAAAAACTCGTAGCACCGGGCTCCTTCCCCGTCCCCCATCTCGCTCCGTAAAGACCAATTCATGAAACGAATGCGATACGTGCGGTCCACCACGTAGATCCGATCCTCCATGCTGTCGAGCATGGCGAGAAGGCTTTCCCTGTCAAGGGCGGTGCGATCACGAGGATTCGGGCTTTTCATGGCCGTACTTTTTCAATTTCCGCCAAAGGGTGTTGGTCCCGATGCCCAAAATGGCGGCAGCTTTTGTCTTGTTGTTCCCGCAGCGGGAGAGAACGGCGAGGATGTGGCGCCGCTCCACTTCCGCCAAGGGCAAATCGGGCGAAAGGCCCCAATCGCCGCCACCCCTGGTCCCTTCGATATCCGATGGCTCTTTGAAGGATGCCCTTTCCACATGGGGGTTCATTTCCAGACAGGCCGGGTTCCCGAGACCGTCTTCCCGAGGCCCGAGGGCAGAAGTCCCCGCCTGCCCCATGGCCGAAAGTTTTCCAGGTCCTTGCCCCAAAAATTCCAGCTGGAGATCACCCGCATCAAGGACATCGGACCGGCTGAAAATGAGCACGCGCTCCAAGGCGTTTTCCAACTCACGGACGTTGCCCGGCCAAGGATAGTCCAAAAGACGTCGTCGCGCTGCTTCCGTAAGTTCCGGAACCTTCCTCCCCATCCGTCGGCTCAGCCGTTCCAACACGGCGCGAGCGAGAGGCAGGATGTCTTCCCGGCGATCCCGCAAGGGCGGTAAAACAATGGGCACGACATTGATGCGGTAATAGAGGTCCTGACGGAAGCGGCCTTCCTGAACGAGTCGCATGATGCTTTGGTTACTGGCGGCAATGAGCCGGACATCCACAGGGGTTTCCTTCACCGACCCCACACGACGGATCGTCCCTTCTTGAAGGGTCCGCAGCAGCTTGACTTGGAAAGCCGGCGATATTTCGCCGATTTCGTCCAAGAGGAGCGTCCCCCCGTCGGCCGCCTCGAAAAGACCTTTCTTGGGCTGAACCGCTCCGGTAAAAGCTCCCCGCACGTGGCCGAACAGTTCCGTTTCCAGCAATGTCTCCGGGACGGCACCGCAGTTGATTCCCACAAAAGGCCCCATGGACCGAGGACTACGCTGATGAATCCATTTGGCCAGAAGTTCTTTCCCCGTGCCGCTTTCTCCTTCAATGAGAACAGGCGCATCGGTGGCCGCGACGTTGTCCAGCCGTTCCATTACCGCCTTCATGGCGGGACTTTCCGCCACGATTCGATTGAGCCCGGCTTCTTCCGCGAAGCGCCGAGCGAGGGAATCGACTTGGCGGCGCAGTTTCCGCCGTTCCAGAGCTTTTCGCAGAATGCGGACCAAAAGCTCGGGATCCACAGGCTTGGTGAGGTAGTCGTAGGCACCTCTCTTCATGGCTTCCACGGCAGTTTCCACGGAGCCATAGCCGGTAATGACCACAGTTTCCGCATCGGGCCTCAGGGATTGCACATCGGCCAGCACGTCGAGCCCGCTCGCATCGCCAAGGCGAAGGTCCGTCACGACGGCATCAAAGGAGTTCTCGCGCAGTGCTCGACGCGCCTCCAGCCGGCTGGAGGCGGGCACCACCGCGAATCCTTCCTGCTCAAGATAGAGGCTCTGGGTGAGCCGCAGGGAGGCATCGTCCTCCACAAAAAGCACTTTCGGCGCTCGTATCCCCACCGTCACCAGACCTCTTCTGGATCGAAAGTCACCCTTCTCAGGGAAATGTCTTGCCTTGCCTTTATTAACGTGCCAGATTTTTTTTGGAAAGGCGGCAGTTCGAAAAGTCCATCGAAAAAAGGCGCCCGAGTTCTGCCGGTGTTCGTCCGGCACACCGAAGATTCTAAGCTGGCTTGGAGAATGGGGAAGCTTTCAAAAGCGCAGTTCCTTGAATGGGACGGCCTGAACACAGAGGAAATCGGACGGAAGAAAAGGCTGCGTGCCATGGGTTGAAATTGACAACGGCAGAAAATCCTTTCCACTCGGTTAGACCGAAGCTGAAAGGTGCTCCCGCTTCAAGACCCCCCGATGCCTCACGGGTCGGTTGCCGAGGAGGAACGGCGCGTGGAAGAGCGATCACACGTCATGAAAACAGAGGAAAACGGCCCATCCCTTTCCAAAAATGTGAGCCACCCCGACGAGGTCTGCCCTCAGTGCTGTGGCACAGGGCTCGTGTGCGGTACCGAACCAGTCATCACGCCGGGCGCATGCTGCGTGGATTATGCCAATGCCGTCTGCCCCACGTGTCGAGGGTCCGGGAAAAAACGGCGCCATGAGGGCTCACGCCCCTAACAGTTTTGGCCCGTCTTGCGCCCTCGATCACGGGACCGCGGCCTCGGCCCACCCAGATGAGGCATTCAGACCGACTCATCCCCATCTGAAGCGGCCACGCCGATGAAAAATCGCCCACAACCATTCAACGGATGTCGTCTTCGATTTCTTGAGCCGCTCCGTTTGCAGGTTTCCATAACCACCATGAAGAAAGAAGAACCAGCGCGGAGAGCACCGTAAAGACCACAGCGAGGCTCTGGAATCCGCGCTGAAGGCCACCACGGGATGCCATAGCGAACACAGGCATGCCCACGGCGAAGGCGATATTGAGGGCCATGTTTTTCAGGCTCAAAACTGTGGCGCGCCGATCGCTGGAAATCCTTCGGTTGATTTCCCCTTCAACAGTGAGTGTCAAAAAATACATGCCGGAAGTCACCACGGGAACAAATGCGATGCCATAGAAAGGAATCATGGCGGCCATACCCCACAATCCAAAGGTCATCAGCCCCAACATGAGCGCCGATGATGGGAAAAAACCCAGTTTGCGGTCCACTCGATAGGCGTTCTTGGAGACCACAGAGGTGATGAGACGCACCCCCACACCCACAACGCCGAACCACACGATGGGAATGAGCAGCTCCTCGTAGTAGAGGGAATTGTGCACAAGAACAATCCGAGCTCCACAGTCGGCCACGACGATCAGGGAGACCAGGAAAAGCAGGGCACGACAGCCCGCAAGCTCCTTTAGACTGTCCTTCAACAGCTGCTTTTCATCACGCCACGTGAGCCGATGTGCGGCAACAGTGGGTTCGCGGAAAAAAAGCGACACCACCGCACATGCTCCCATGCACACAGCTGTGGCCCAAATGGGATACCGAATTCCCCAAGAATAGATGTAGCTTCCCAGGACAGTGGACAAGGATCCACAAACGAGACCGTAAAACTGGGCCGTCCCCACCCATTTCTTGTATTCCTCGGCACGACCGCGAACCTTGAGAGAATCGTAAAGCAGAGCCGAGTCGGCGCCGGAAGCCAGACTTTCGTTCAAGCCGCTGAGAACGCGGTTGAAGGCGAAACCCCAAAGATCCGAAGCCATGGCGAACACGATCATCTCCAGCACCGCGGAGAACGCGGCCAACCGCAGGGTGGTGCGCCGGCCCAAGGTATCGGCCAGCATCCCAGAAGGCACTTCGAAAACAAGGATACTTACCGACCACAGCCCCTGGAGCCACGCAAATTCCTCCAGACCAACCCCGGCGTCTCTGTAAAAGAGGGCGAAAACGGGATAGTAGAAGCGCAGATTGAAAAGAACGCGATACGCGACAAACAGACCGATGTTTCGGTCCAATGGATGATCGGGCATCGGACGGCCAGTTGCGACGGCTCAGGTGGATCAATCTGGGCCCTTATAAACGCGAGGCCCTTTTCCTATAGCAGGAAAAGGGCTGTCTGTCATGCCCCGGGGCATCCCAAAGTTCTTCGAGATCGAGAACCGAAAGGATCGGCCCAGGACACTCGCCGAGGCCGCCTCCGTCCTCTCGTTGCCTGTGCCGATCCCACTACGTCGTGGGTTTGGATGATTCCGCCCTACGTTTGGGCTTCTCCTTCCAGTTCGGCCATCCGTTTGCGGGCCTGCTCCAGAGCTTGTCCTAGGTTGGCCGTATAGCCTCTAAGCCACTGGAGCTCTTCTTCACGACTCATGGGCCCAAGGGCACGCCATCCCCATCTCGGCCCAAAGCCGAATCCGGGGACACCGCCTCTCGGACCCCATCCCCTGCAGATTCCCCGGCCTCGCCACCCCCAGCCTAAGCCGAAACCTCCAAAGTAAGGCCGGGCGCCTTCCGCGATGGGCGCAGAACACCATCCCAATCCTCGACCCGTTCGAGGGCCTCTTCCCAAAGGTCCTGTTCCGTCTCCTGCCGGCATAAGTCCATCCTCCTTTCACCGATGCGAATTTTTCGCATTCTTCAAAGGCAATCCTCATGCCGGAACATGCGTATCCCGTTTTTCTTTGAATTCCTCGGCCTTCGCGAATCCAGGGACGTCACGCCCATACGGTTTTCCGGGAGCAAAATGCACCGATAATGCCCAAGCGTGGGTGTGTTGTGCGTCATAGCCCCAATCGATGCCGATAATGGCGCACCAAACCCACCACCACCCCTAGGATTTCCACCCTGTGCGCGGGAACCACCAGGGAATCCATGGTGCTGTTGGCGGGACGCAACTCTACAAAGTCTCCCTGAACATAGAATCTTTTCACGGTGGCTTCCCCATCCACCAACGCCACCACCGTTTGGCCGTTTTCGGCCGTGGGTTGCTTTTTGACAATCAGGATATCCCCCTCTCGGATCCCTTCTTCGATCATGGAGTCGCCCCGAACCCTTAAGGCAAAGTGCTCCCCGCCCGCAAGAAGGCTTTCCGGAACGTCCACCGTTTCCGGCACTTCCACAGCCTCAATGGGTGTTCCGGCAGCCACAACACCCAGGAAAGGAATCGATGCCCCTGCCGGGCGAAGCTCCACAAGCTCCAGGGCCCGTTTTCGGTTTTTCCCGAGGGTTCGCACATATCCGCGTTCTTCCAGCTGCTTGAGGTGCTTATACACGGCGTTCAGGGACCGGAATCCCAAGTGCTTGCGGATTTCCTCATAGGACGGGGCATGGCCATGCACGGCCATGTAGGTGTGGAGAAAATCGTGCACCTTTTTTTGAGCCGGCGTGAGTTGCATTCTCGACCTCCTTGACTACCCTGCTTTCCCTCTTGATGGACTTCATAAGTGAATATTCGGTGAAAGTCAACAGGGCTGGCAAAACCTCATGCCGACTCAGACGCCAAGACGCTTGTGTTCCCGTGGGATCGCAGTGTATGGGATGAACCCGACCGCCTTGGAAGAGACCGTCCACAAGCTTCATGGAGGGAGGAGTGGAATATGGTGCAGCCGTGCTCTTACAAAACGCCCCGCGGGGTCCGTAACCCTCATGTGCACATGATTCTTGCCAACCGAATGCGGCTGGTCCCGGGGGTCGCGTACCACCGTGAACGGCTGGACACCCCTGACGGCGATTTCTTGGACGTGGATTGGGCGCGTCGCGGTTTTCGGCGCGTCGCAGTGATCTGCCACGGACTGGAAGGGCATTCCCGACGACCTTATGTTTTGGGTATGGTTCGGGCTATGAACAGGGCGGGCTGGGACGCGTGCGCCATGAATCTCCGGGGATGCAGCGGGGAACCCAATCGAAAGCCCTTTTTCTATCACAGCGGCATGACCGAGGATGTGGAAACCGTCGTGCATCACGTCCTGAAATCGGAGGACTACCATGGGATTGCTTTGGTGGGCTTTAGTCTGGGGGGCAACCTGGTGCTGAAATACGTCGGCGAACGGAGCAACACCCTCTCTTCTCGGATCCTTGGGGCTGTGGCCTTTTCGGTGCCCTGCGACCTTGGTGCCTCTGCCAGGGAAATCTCAAAGCCCGGAAACAGATTTTATCTCAAGCGGTTCCTCCGCATGCTCAAAGAAAAAATCGAGGCCAAAAGGCCTCTTTTCCCTGATCTGCTGAGCACGGCCAGCTATGAGAACCTCCGCACCTTGGAGGACTTTGACAACCGCTACACGGCCCCACTCCATGGCTTCCTCAACGCACAAGACTACTACACCAAAGCCTCCTGCAAACCTTTTCTGGAAAAAATCGCCATTCCGACCTTGCTCGTGAACGCCTTGGACGATCCTTTCCTTAGTCCGGAATGTTTTCCTTATCGGGAAGCTTATCGGAATCCGCACCTGACTTTGGAAACCCCGGCACGGGGCAGCCATGTCGGATTTTGGGAAATGTCCTCCGACGGCACCCTGTGGTCAGAAAAACGCGCCGTGGCGTTTCTCCAAAATCAATCCTTCCCGTAGATGGCGCAGGCTGTGGCTACCCGGGCGGCTTCCTGAAGCGCTTCAGCGAACGTTGGATGGCCATGCATGATCCGACCGATATCGGCCGCCGTGGCTCCGCACTCTAGTGCGAGCACACCCTCCGCGATCATGTCCGACGCTCGTGGGCCGATGATGTGCACGCCGAGGACGCGGCCTGAAAGGGCGTGGGAGAGAACTTTGACGAACCCGTCGGTTTCGCCCATGCACCGCGCACGCCCTGCCCCTGAGAAGGGGTAAGTGCCCACACAATACGGGACGTTGAGGGCCCGGAGTTCTTCTTCCGTCTTCCCCACCATGGCCACCTCCGGCGACGTATAGATAATGGCGGGGACCGCATCATAATTCACCTCGCTGGCCCTTCCTGCGAGCCCTTCGACACAGGCGATGGCTTCCGCGGACGCTTTGTGGGCTAAAGCGGGACCGGCGATGAGATCCCCGATGGCGTAGACGCCGGGAACAGAGGTTTGATACCGGGTATTCACGAGGATATGACCGGTTTGAGGATGGGTGGCCACGCCCACGGTTTCCAAGCCCAAGCCCTGGGTGCGCGGCCGACGCCCGACGGCCACCAGGAGGCGGTCGAAAACGAGTCGCTCTTCCCCGTTTGGGGTCTCGACCCTGACGACAACCTCCCCCTGATCCACGGAAGCTTCCAAAACTCGGCTTTCCAAGAGAAAACGGAAGCCTTGCCGACGCAAAATGCGCTCCAAAGTCCGGGATACCTGACCGTCCAGCAGGGAGGCGATCCTCGGGAGCATTTCAATGACGGTGACTTCAGATCCCAGGCGTTTCCATACCGCCCCCAACTCCAGCCCAATATAGCCCCCGCCGACAATCCCCAAACGCTTGGGAACTTCCTCAAACGCCAGCGCTTCCGTTGAGGAAACTACCAACTTCCCATCGGTTGGGATGCCAGCTACCGCAATGGGTTCACTTCCAGTGGCCAGGAGCACCGACCCCGCTTCCAGATCAAGAACTCCGCCCTCCGGCGCGGCTGGCTCCACAATGACCCGGTTCGGCGCGGCCAGCCGACCTGTCCCGTGAATAACGGTGACATGATGCCTTTCCAAAAGCTTACGAACGTTTTCGGTCAGCTCCTGAACCACCTTGTCTTTTCTGGCCATCATCGCCCCGAGATCCAGACTCACCCCGTGAAGACGGATCCCGTGATCCTGAAAGCGAAAATGCGCCAGATGATACAGTTCGCTGGAATCCAGAAGGGCCTTGCTGGGAATACAGCCCACGTTCAAGCAGACCCCGCCGAGGCGTTCGTCCTTTTCCACGCAGGCTGTCTTCATGCCCAATTGGGCCGCGCGCACGCAGGCCACATAACCGCCGGGGCCCGAACCAATCACCACTAGGTCGTAACGATTTTCGGCTGTCATCTCGCCGTCTCCATGGCTCCTCTCCCGGTTCAGATCCCCACGAGCAGCCGTTCGGGATCTTCGATGCACTCCTTGACTCTTTTCAGGAACGTCACAGCTTCCCGACCGTCAATGATCCGATGATCATAGCTCAAGGCCACGTACATCATGGGACGAATGACCACCTGCCCTCCCAGTGCGATGGGACGATCCTCAATCTTGTGCAGCCCTAGGATGGCACTCTGGGGAGGGTTTAAGATGGGAGTGCTCAAAAGCGATCCGAAAACTCCGCCGTTGGTAATGGTGAAAGTGCCGCCCTCCAGGTCCCGCAACTGCAAGCGATTTTCACGAACCTTTTGGACAAAGTCGTCAATAGCTTTCTCGATCTCGGCAAAGCTCAGTGTGTCCGCATAACGTATGACCGGCACCACCAAACCGCGTTCGGCTCCCACGGCAATCCCCATGTGCACATGAGAGTGATAGACGATATCGTCGCCGTCGATAAAAGCATTGACCTCAGGAATCTCTTGAAGCCCTTGGACACAGGCCTTGACAAAAAAGCTCATAAATCCGAGGGAAACCCCGTACTTTTCCTTGAAGGCATCTTTGAACCGACGCCGAAACTCTATAACGCGGCTCATGTCCACTTCGTTGAATGTGGTGAGCATGGCTGTGGAGTGCTTCGCATGCAAGAGTCTTTCCGCAATCCGTTTCCGGATGGGGCTCATGGGCTTTCGTGTCTCTTCTAGAACGCCCTCGGAGCCGGAGCCGGGGGAGCCTGCCGGAATGGCTTTACGGCCGGTGATCCCAGAAGGCTCCTGTGTCGCCGGGACCGGCTTGCCCATTCCATGGGTCCCGGCGAACGGCATGGGCGTGGCCGGCTTGGAAACCCCTTGGGATTCGAGGAACAGCAGCACGTCTCCCCGCGTGATCATCCCGCCGGGGCCCGTGCCTCTCACTGTCGCGAGATCCACTCCCTTTTCCAAGGCCAGTTGAGCCACGGAGGGAAAAACGTCGAGCGGGGCCGGGGGGACGGCACTTGGTTGAGGTTTGAGAAACCTTAAGGGTTCCTTTTCCATCTGGAGTGGGGCCGGTGCCGGTTTTTCTATGGGCGACGGCTCCGCAGGCGGCGGGGATTCTGTCACCGACGCCTCTGTGCGAAGGCGTCCGACCACGGTTCCCACGGTCACCTTCTCTCCTGCCGGCACCAAAATCTCCACAACACCTTCCGCGTCCGCAGGAACTTCCAGGGTAACTTTGTCCGTTTCCAGAACAAAGAGCACGGTCCCCTTGCTCACCCGTTCTCCCGGCTTCACGAACCATTCCGTCAATAGAGCCTCTCGAACGGATTCCCCCACTTCCGGAATGACGATGTCATAATGCATGCCCCACTCCTTGGTCGTGCCCAATGCAGTCCACGGCTGTCACTCACCGTCCCCGCACGCGTTGCCTTTCCCCGATCCCCCAAGACCTCCTTTGTCGGCGCCAAACCCGTCTTGGGGGAAAATGTTCATGGCCTTCGAAAAACTTCGGCCACAAGGTGCTCTTGTTCTTCTTTATGGCGTCGATGAAACCCCGTCGCGGGACTGGCCGATGCCGGCCGACCGATATAAATCGGTTTATCCCCGAGAAGCTTTTCAAGCCGCGGGCACACAAACGCCCACGCGCCCATGTTTCGCGGCTCTTCCTGCGCCCAAACCCAGTGCCGCACGCCATTGTATTTGGAGAAAACAGCAGTCAGCGCCTCTTCCGGGAAGGGATAGATTTCCTCTACCCGCACCAGGACGACGTCGTCCCGTTGGAGTTTTTCCCGATGCGCCTCCAGGTCATAGAAAATTTTCCCTGTGCACAAGACACCGACCACAGCCGATGCAGAACCTTGAAGATCATCCACGACCGGTTCAAAACGTCCCTGGACAAACGCCGCCAAGTCGGAGACCGCTCTGGGGTGACGAAGCAAGCTTTTGGGCGTCATGACGACCAGGGGCTTTTTTTCGGGATGGTGGACTTGCCGTCTCAACAGATGGAAAAACTGAACCGGCGTGGTGGGCTGACAAACCCGCAGATTGTCTTGGGCGCACAGTTGGAGGTAGCGTTCCAAACGAGCGCTGGAGTGTTCCGGACCCATCCCTTCATAACCGTGGGGCAAAAGCATGACCAGGGCGCTGGGCAACCGCCACTTGGCTTCCGCAGCGCTCACATACTGATCGATGACGGTTTGGGCATTGTTGGCAAAGTCTCCGAATTGAGCCTCCCACAGAACCAATGTTGATGGATCACGCAGGGAGTATCCATACTCAAAGCCCAAAACGGCGTATTCGGACAGGCTGCTATTGTACACAGCGAAGAAGGCTTGATCGGGAGCCAAGTGATTAAGGGGCACATAGGTTTCTTCGGTCCGAACATCGTACAAGACCGCGTGCCGGTGGCTGAAAGTCCCTCGGGCGCTATCCTGACCGCTCAGACGCACCGGATGGCCTTCCAGGAGAAGGGATCCTATAGCCAAGAGTTCCCCTGTGGACCAATCCAAATCTTTGCCCTCTTCTACTTTTTCGCGCCGTTTTTCGAGAATCTTTTCCAACTTCGGGTTCACATGAAATCCCGGCGGGTAGGTGTGCGCAGCCCGGGCAATGGCCAAAAGCCTTTCCGAAGATACCCCGGTTGTGCCCGGGGAAACCCCTTGTGGCTTCATTGCCGCCGGTGCCGTCCAGGTTTCTAAGGGCTCGTCCTGAACCAGGACGCAGCCGACGCTTCGAGCCTCCGCCAGGGCACTTTCCAAGGCGGACAAAATTCTTCGATCCAACTCTTGGACGTCTTGTGCCGTGATTATGCCCTCCTTTTGCAGCCGCGCGCCGTACAGCTCATTGACCGGAGGACGTTTGCGGACCCTTTCCACCATGGTCGGCTGCGTATAATAGGGTTCATCCCCTTCGTTATGCCCGTAGCGGCGATAACACACCACGTCGATGACCACATCCTTTCCGTACCGGTACCGATAATCGCAGGCCAACCGAATGACATGCAGGGCGGCCTCCGGGTCTTCCCCGTGGACGTGGAAGATGGGAGCCGGGAGCATTTTGGCCACATCGGTGGCGTATCGTGTGGACCGAGCTTCTTCGGGGACGGTGGTGAACCCGATTTGGTTGTTGATGACGATGTGAATGGTGCCACCGGTGCGATATCCGGGGAGCTGGGAAAAATTCATGGTTTCGTAGACCACCCCTTGGCCGGCGAAAGCGGCATCCCCATGCATCAGCACGGGAAGAACCCGACGGGTGCCTTCTTGTCCGCGAACATCCTGGAGCGCTCTGGTCAAGCCCTCCACCACCGGGTCCACGGATTCCAAATGGCTCGGGTTGGGGACCAGGATCGTCCTGACCTTTTTCGCACCATCTCCTGAGGCGTCCACCCACCCCTTGAATCCTTTATGATATTTGACGTCTCCGCTGCCCGTTTGCGATTCTGTATCGCAGCTTTCTTCAAACTCCGAAAAAACGGCAGCAGGCGGTTTTCCCAGAACGTTCACCTGCACGTTGAGCCGGCCACGATGGGCCATGCCGAAGACCATGGTGTCGCACCCCTGGGCCGCTGCGTGTCGGATGAGCTCGTCCAGCATGGGGACCACGGTCTCCGCCCCTTCCAGCGAAAAACGCTTTTGCCCCAGGTAGGTCTTGTGCAGAAACTGCTCAAAACGGTTTGCCTGCCAAAGTTTTTCCAGAATCCGAAGGCGCTCTGCAGCCGACATGGATGGCCGATTCCGGGAGGACTCCATGCGCTCCTGAAGCCATCGACGCTCGTCGGGATCAAGAAGGTGCATGAATTCCACGCCCACCGAACCGCAGTAAGTTTCCCTCAGGAAAGCCACCACGTCCCGAAGGGGAAGTCTGTTCCCGAGGAGGTCGGGAGAGGACACCTGATCGGCCATGGTCCCGAGACCGCGGCCCACGCTTCTGGAAAGGACGTCATCCTGGGCGTCGGTCGTCTGCCGGGGGTCATCGTCTTTGCCCTCCTGCACGGCGTCTTTTGCCGGTGGAGCCCCCCCAAAGAAAATGTCCGGGATGTGAAAAACCCTTTCCAAGTCCGCCGGCTCCAAGCCGAACGCTTCCAAGGCCAGCAGGGGATGTTCCAGCGCACAGGATTCCAGCAAAGGGTCCAAACAAGCCAGAAGGTGGCCCAATTCCCGATAGCGTCGGACAAGCTCCGCGACACGCACCTGACGAAGGATATCGTCGGGGCTGGGGGCAGGGGCCGCCTCCTTTACGGCTTCCCCGGCCGCTCCCAGCTCGAAACCTCGAAAAAACCATCGCCAGTCTTCGGGCACACTCTGAGGATCCGCCTTCCATCGCCGGTATTGCTCTTCAATGTATTGGGCATTCATCGCCACGGAAATATCTTTCATGACCAGCCCCCCGCGAACGGGCGTTCAGACCCATCAGAACGCCGAAACCGCCCGGACCTTCCCATGACGTTGCGGCATTTACGCAGCATCGGCGTTGACCGGGTTGGTGTGGGAGACAACCAAGCCGCCGTCTCCCACATTGACATGGATGGTCGCCCCTTCCAAGATGTCGCCCGCAATGAGAGCCCGCCCAATCCGGGTTTCCAACTCTCGCTGCAAAAGCCTCTTGAGCGGCCGAGCGCCATAGACCGGATCGTAGCCCGTCCGGGCGAGCCACTCCCGTGCGGAATCGCTGATCTCCAGACGAATGCGACGGTCCTTGAGGCGCCGCTCCAGGTCTTTGGTGAGCAAATCCACGATGCTCTTGACCTCTTCCAAGGTCAGAGGTTTAAAAAGGACGATGTCGTCCACCCGGTTCAAGAATTCGGGCCGGAAATGGCGACGCAGATCCGCCATGACCTTTTCGCGGGCGTGCTCTCGAATCTCCCCACGATCTGTGATGCCGTCCAGGAGATATTGGGACCCGATGTTGCTTGTCATGATGATGACCGTGTTCTTGAAATCCACTGTGCGGCCCTGAGCGTCCGTCAGGCGACCGTCGTCGAGGATTTGCAGGAGCACGTTAAACACATCGTGGTGGGCTTTTTCGATTTCGTCGAAAAGGATCACGCTATACGGTTTGCGACGCACGGCTTCGGTCAACTGGCCGCCTTCCTCGTAGCCCACGTATCCCGGCGGCGCCCCGATGAGGCGGGACACCGTGTGCTTCTCCATGTATTCGCTCATATCGATCCGGACCAAATTGTCTTCGGAATCGAAGAGAGCCTCGGCCAATGTCTTGGCCAACTCCGTTTTGCCCACGCCGGTGGGCCCAAGGAAAATGAACGAACCGATGGGACGTCGCGGGTCCTTGATCCCGGAGCGGGCTCGCAGCACGGCGTCAGCCACGAGCTGAACGGCTTCGTCCTGCCCCACCACGCGTCGATGGAGCACGGCGTCGAGCTTGAGCAGCTTTTCCCGTTCACCTTCCACAAGGCGGGTCACCGGAATCCCTGTCCATCGGGAGACAATTTCGGCAATCTCTTCCTCCGTCACTTCCTCCCTCAAGAGCCTGTTGCCCCCTTGCTGGGCGCTCAATCTTTCCTCTTCGGCCTTGAGCTGGCGGTCGAGTTCCGGCAGCCGGCCATGCTTGAGTTCCGCCGCACGATTCAGGTCGTACTGACGTTCGGCGATTTCGATCTGATGACGGACCTTCTCGATCTCTTCCCGGAGGGCCTGAACCCTCTTAATGGCCTCTTTCTCCGCCTCCCACTGCGCCCTCATGGCGTTGGCCTTTTCCCGAAGGTCAGCCAATTCCTTCCGAAGGTTCTCCAGGCGCTCCTGACTGGCCTTGTCCCGTTCCTTTTTCAGGGCCGCCTCTTCGATTTCCAGCTGCATCACGCGCCGAGTCACTTCGTCCAGCTCCGCCGGCATGGAATCGATTTCGGTCCGGATCATGGCACAGGCCTCATCCACAAGATCGATGGCCTTATCCGGCAAGAACCGTTCAGTGATGTAGCGGTTGGACAAAACAGCCGCGGCCACCAAGGCACTGTCCTGAATCTTCACACCATGGTGGACTTCGAAACGCTCCTTTAAGCCGCGGAGAATAGAGATGGTATCTTCCACCGAAGGCTGATCCACCAAAACCGGCTGGAAACGGCGCTCCAAGGCGGCATCCTTCTCAATGTACTTGCGGTATTCATCCAGAGTCGTGGCACCGATACAATGGAGTTCGCCGCGGGCCAGCATGGGTTTGAGCATATTGCCGGCATCCATAGCCCCTTCCGCCTTTCCGGCACCGACGATGTTGTGAAGCTCATCGATAAAGAGCAGGATCCTCCCTTCAGATTCCTTGATTTCTTGGAGTACGGCCTTCAGGCGTTCTTCGAATTCACCACGATACTTGGCCCCGGCCACTAAAGCCCCGAGGTCCAAAGCGTAGATCGTCTTGTCTTTCAGCCCTTCGGGGACGTCACCGCGCACAATTCGGTGGGCCAAACCCTCCACGATGGCCGTTTTGCCCACACCCGGCTCACCGATAAGCACAGGATTATTCTTTGTCTTTCGGCTGAGAATCCGAACGACGCGCCGGATTTCGCCGTCACGACCGATCACGGGATCCAGTTTGCCGCTGCGCGCCTCCTGCACCAAGTCCCGACCGTACTTCTGAAGGGCCTCGTAAGTGGATTCCGGTGCCGCCGAGGTCACCCGCTGATGCCCCCGAACGGCCGTCAAAGCTTTGAGCACGGCGTCCCGGGTTACCCCATGCTTTTGGAGGATTCGCCCAGCGGGCGTCGTCGGGCCTTCCTCCACGAAAGCAAGAAGAAGGTGCTCGACCGAAACGTATTCGTCCTTGAGATGACGGGCCTCCTCTTGCGCCTTGACCAAAAGTTTATTGAGTCGCTGGGTGATGTAGACTTTGCCGGGTTCTGCCCCGGGGCCGCTCACCCTCGGTTTTTTTTCCAGTTCCTTGACCAAATCTTCGACGACGGCGTTCAGGGAAACATCCATCCTTTTGAGCACTCGAGGCACCAACCCCTCGGGCTGTTCCAAAAGTGCCACGAGGAGATGTTCCCCGTCCACTTCCACGTGTCCGTATTTCACGGCCTTTGTCTGAGCCGATTGCAAGGCTTCCTGAGATTTGATGGTGAATTTGTTGAGGTCCATCGCTTTCCTCCTCATTTTTTTTATGGCCACGGCCGGTCCGAACACCGGCCGATCATTTGACTTTCCAGCTCGCGAACTCGAGCCTCCAAGACGTCAATGCGGTGCATCAATTCAAGCACCACGCCGATCCCCGCGTAATTGATCCCTAAGTCCCGACGAAGTCTAAGGATTTTGAGCACCACGTCGACCGCGGACCGCTCGAACAATCGTGGCACTCCGGCCTGCTCTTCCAACGGATCC
Organism: Desulfosoma profundi; assembly: GCF_055387865.1. Lineage (NCBI taxonomy): Bacteria > Pseudomonadati > Thermodesulfobacteriota > Syntrophobacteria > Syntrophobacterales > Syntrophobacteraceae > Desulfosoma > Desulfosoma profundi. The sequence goes on from NZ_AP042420.1 coordinate 1,490,700, forward strand.
AAGAGCCCCAGCTTGACGAATCGAACGATAAGATCCGGATGGACTCCACACAAGGATGCCAGCTGTGGCAAGGTCAGTTCCCACAGGCCCGGATCTCGGGGCCACTTCTTGAGCACAATGCCGTAGCGTCTTTCCACCATGACGCCGCCTCCTCACAATATCGCCCGGATACCCACCTCGGGATCCTGAGCCCGGTTGACCACCCTATCCTTTCGCCTCTCGTTGTTGCCCACACCCTCACAACAGCCCACCCCCTGGTTTCGAGCAAAACAGGAGGTGCAGCTTTTCGCCGTGGATCTTTTCACCCCCCGATAAAAACCTCAGGGGCATGGGGAAATAACCACGCCGGTGCTGCGCTGCGTTAAGCTCGAGGGTCAAAAGTCGATGTCTCCATCAGTTTTTCAAAGAGAACCTTTTCTTCACGGGTGAGTTTTTTCGGGACAACGATCTTCAAGACCGCGTAAAGATCCCCCGCACCGCCTTTAGGATTGGGCATGCCTTTTCCTCTCAGACGCAACTTCTGCCCGGACTGCGAACCCGCGGGGATTTTCAGGGAAAAAGCTCCCCCTAAAGTCTTCACGGAAACTTCGGCCCCCAAAGCCGCTTCCCATGGAGACACGGGGAGATCCATGAAGAGATCCCGACCCTCCAGCCGATACACGGGATGGGGTTCAATTTCGACCTCAAGGTACAAGTCCCCTGAGGGTCCCCCGCCTACGCCTTCAAACCCTTGCCCGGCGAGTCGAATCTTTTGCCCGGGGAGAATACCTCGGGGAATCTTGACCTCGAGATTCTTGACTTCGGGTCGCACACTCCCATCGATGGCCGTGCTCATTCCCTGCAAAGTGATGCTTCGGGTGGCGCCGCAGAAAGCGTCTTCCAGAGAGATGCGCAGGGTCGCGTGGCGATCGGCTCCCGGCTGTCTCCATGTGGCACCGGCCCGAGAGCGTCCGGCCGCTTGCGCCCGTCGAAAGGTCTGCCCCCCGAAAAGCATCTCGAAAAAGTCGCTGAAATCTCCGCTTCCGGACCAGAAAAACTCCTGTTGCCCCGGCCCGCCGCCAAAATCGAAATGCGCCTCCCAGCCCGGAGGTGGCCGAAAATCCTGACCGGCACGCCAATGGCTCCCCAATTGGTCGTACTTGGCTCGCTTTTCCGGATCTTTGAGAACTTCATAGGCTTCGTTGATTTCTTTGAACTTTTCCTCGGCGCCTGGATCCTTATTGACGTCCGGATGGTATTTGCGCGCCAACTTCCGATAGGCCCGCTGAATCTCTTCCTGACTCGCCGTTCGAGAAACCCCGAGAACTTCGTAGTAATCTCGAAACTTGACAGCCATGGGATGCCACCTCGGTTTGTTCGTTCTTGCAGGATAAGCCCGATGCGGGCCAAGATCTTGTCTTTAAGCTTTTCTTTATCACTCTAAAGAAAAAAAGGCGAAAAAACAGGGCGCACGGTGGTGCGCCCCGGTTCACGCCACCTCCGGCGGCTCACTGTCTCCGGACACCTCATTTTTCCGTAAATTCCGCGTCGATGACGTCGTCGTCCTTAGCCCGCGAGCGAGCCTTCGCTGCACCCTGAGAGTCAGCCCCTTGAGCCGATGCACTGGCTTTCTGGTAGGCCGAAGCCGCCAATCCGTGCAACGCTTGTTGCACATCACCTGCCAGAGATTGGTATCCCTCTTTGGTAAAGCCCTCATCAGCAACAGCCTTACGGGCATCTTCAATCAACCGTTCACATCGGGCCTTTTCATGCAGCGGCACCTTGTCGCCGAGATCCTTCAGGGTGCGTTCCAGCTGGTAAACCAGAGAATCCAGATGGTTGCGCGCGTCGACGGTCTCTCGGCGCCGACGATCCTCGGCGGCATGCGCCTGAGCCTCCCGCAGCATGCGCTCCACTTCACTCTTTTCCAAATTGGTGGAATCGGAAATCGTGACTTTCTGCTCTTTGCCCGTGTCTTCATCACGCGCCGTGACGTGCAAAATCCCGTTCGCATCAATGTCGAAGGTCACCTTGATTTGCGGCACGCCGCGCGGCGCCGGCCGAATACCTTCCAGGCGGAACCTGCCGAGCACGCGATTGTCCCGGGCCATCTCCCGCTCCCCTTGGAGAACCACGATATCCACGGCAGTCTGGTTGTCTTCCGCCGTCGAGAAGATCTCCTCGCGACGGCAGGGGATGGTGGTGTTCCGCTCAATGAGTTTGGTCATAACACCACCCAAGGTCTCCACGCCCAAAGACAGAGGGGTCACATCCAGCAGGAGCACATCGTCCACATCCCCTTTAATGATCCCCGCCTGGACGGCGGCCCCAACAGCCACCACCTCGTCCGGATTGACGCTCATATTGGGTTGTTTCCCGCCCGTCAGCCGCTTGACCAGCTCCTGCACGGCCGGAATGCGGGTCGAGCCTCCCACAAGGATGACTTCATCAATGTCACTGGCCGTGAGCTTGGCATCGGCAAGGGCCTGTCGGACCGGGCCCATGCACCGTTCCACCAGGTCCTGGGTGAGGGCCTCAAACTTGGCTCGGGTCAGCTTCTTGACCAAATGCTTCGGCCCTGTGGCATCGGCCGTGATAAACGGCAGATTGATTTCCGTTTCGATGGTCGAAGAAAGCTCACACTTGGCTTTTTCCGCCGCTTCGTAAAGCCTTTGCAGCGATTGCCGATCTTTTCTCAGATCGATTCCCGTGTCCTTCAGGAACTCCTCGGACAGCCAATCCACCACGCGTTTGTCAAAATCGTCACCCCCCAGATGCGTATCTCCTGCCGTCGCCCGAACCTCACAGATTCCGTCACCCACGTCCAGAATGGACACATCGAAAGTGCCGCCTCCCAAGTCGAACACCAGAATGGTCTCGTTCTTTTTCTTTTCGAGACCATAAGCCAAAGCGGCCGCCGTGGGTTCGTTGATGATGCGAAGGACCTTTAAACCGGCGATCTCTCCGGCCTGCTTCGTTGCCTGCCGCTGGGCGTCGTTGAAATACGCGGGGACGGTGATGACCGCTTCCGTGACCTTTTCCCCCAGGTATTTCGAAGCATCATCCACAAGCTTTCTTAGAACCTGGGCAGACACCTCTTCCGGCGCCACCAGTTTGCCCCGGATATCAAACCGCACCGCATCGTTGGGACCGCGGACAACCCTGTACGAGACAATCTTTGACTCTTCCTCCACCTCGTCCCAACGACGCCCGATGAAGCGCTTGGCAGAGGCTATCGTGGCCTGTGGGTTAAGGATCGCCTGTCGGCGGGCCACCTGTCCCACCAACCTCTGGCCGTCTTCCATATAGGCCACCACAGATGGGGTCGTGCGGGAACCCTCAGCATTGGGAATCACCGTAGCTTTCCCGTTCTCCCATACGGCCACCACTGAATTGGTCGTGCCCAAATCAATGCCGACTGCTCTTGCCATAGTCTTACTGCCTCCTGCAGTGAAAAATTAACCCAAAAGGAAGCCTTTTCAGTGGGTTGCATTCCTCAGTGAAGTTAATCATCCCTCGACGGAATGCCAGTATCGGAGAACAATTTTGTCACTTTTTTGTGCTCCTCTGCACAGCTCTTTCCTTTCCCTTGCGGGAAAGCCCGCGCACCCTCTATAGTGCCTCTGGTCGGTGGAAGTTTTTGGCTGTGCCGTGATGACAACAACAGGGGGAACCCCGTGCACCGCTCTTATCGCCTCTTTCGCAAATGTGGCCTCGTTTGGGCCGCTGTCACGATCCTCCTATGGGGGACGGCGTGGGCGGCTTATGTGACGGATACCTTTGAAATCACACTCCACAGCGGCCCCTCGAGTTCCCATAGGATTATCGCCATGCTCCGTTCGGGCCAGGAAGTCCGCGTGCTGCAGAAGAATGATGCCGGCTGGGTCCTTGTCCGCGTTTTGGACGGCCCGGCGAAAGACAAAGAAGGCTGGGTCATCAGCCGCTACCTCATGGAACGGGTGCCGTGGGAAAAACAGGCTGCCCAGTTGCGCCAAGAAAACACGGCCATCAAATCGGCGCTGACAGGATCCGATTCCCAATGGTTGCGTTACCAGACGCGGGAAAAGGAGCTTACGGAAACCTTGGAAAAAACGACTCGCGAACTGGAGACCCTGAAGAAGGAATATCAGGCTCTTCGAGAAGGTTCGGCCGATTATCTCGGTCTTAAGGAACAATTCGACAAGACCCAGGCCGCCTTGGCGGAAAGCCAGGCATTGGCGAAAAGGCTGGCCCAGGAAAATGAGAGTCTCCGTTTCGCGCAGAACATCAAATGGTTTTTAACGGGGGCCTTGGTCCTCCTGAGCGGCTGGGTGATCGGTCTCATCATGGGCCGACAGCGCCGCAAAAAAAACACGGGGCTTCACTTTTCCTAGGGGCACGTCCCCTCGTGGAGTGCTTACCCATCTCAAAGACAGTCACGTGAGGAGCCGCGCACGAGCCGAACCGTACGCCTTGAGCTCTTTATTCCGGCGGCTCCACGCCATGCACTCCCCGCCTTCCGCAAGCCGGTCTTTCCGGGCATGCATTCCCCAGTGGGTCGTGGTGAGGGTCCGACACCGGTTCCCAGTGCATCCGAGGGCGCCGTCCCCAGGCGCGGGAAAAGGGTGTTTCGGTGAACGGAAACATCTTTTCCTCCGCACCGTGGCACATCGGGCGCTCCACCCTTGATCCCCCAGCCTGTCATTTGTCATAATTTATTCGACAATCACGACAACCAGCTTAGGCGCTTCAGGGCATTGTAGGTTCATTCCGTAATTCCATGCATCCTTTTGGAACATGATTTTCAGGGACCCGCTGGTGGAGCACCCCGCTCCCCACGTGAGGGGGTAGTGGCTCATGCGGCCCCAGGCGTCGGCACGAAACAGAACGGAAGTCTTTAGGACAGTGACCGAACCGCCGATGTCATGGGTAAGGAAACACAAGGGATTCGGGGACCTTTTGGGAATGTTTCGAGGCGTCTTCGGCAAGGAGGTTCACATGTCCATGTTGGAAACCCGCAGTCTCCTGGAATATTTTAAGGATGCCGTGGAAAAGGCTTCGCAGGATCTCCATGTGGAGATCTCCCAACTGGCCCAATTTTACCTAGTGGACTTGCTGTCGAGATACACCCAAAGCACCCCGCTTCGGGAACCGGAATGGGGAGAAAGGGATAAACCCTTCGCCCAAGCCCTCATGGAAAGCTATGGGGTCTCCAGCCAAAAAAGGGCCCGCATCTTGAGACAAATCGGGGATACCACGCTTTTCGTCTCGGGTTTCTTTTCCGACAGTTTTCAGCGCCGATTGGTGGATATCGATTATTACGCAGCCATCGGCAGCACGGCCTATCGATCCTTGGAGGCTTTGCTGGCCGCTCGCATCGTGGACTGGGGCTTTGAAGGGGTCTTTCAGGAGCTCAGTGAGAAGTTCTTGCGCCTCGTCGATTTGTTCGCTGAAATCGGAGACGCGTCAGGCCGACAGCACGCAGGAGGGATCCTGAGAATTTACGAACGATGGCTGAAAACCAAAAGCCCTCGAGACCGACGGCTTCTGCGTCAAATGGGCATCATGCCCATCGATGAATCGTCGCCGGACATCTTACACTGAATGTCGGGGTCCCGAACGTTTCAGAAACGGTCCCGCAACAAGGCTTTTTCGAGCTTCCCGAGGCGTTCCTGGATCTCCTGGAAGTAGGTCGCCAAGGTTCTGAGAATCAGGAGGGTATCCGCATTGTGCAGGGGGACACGGGAAAGAAGTTGATCGTAGAAAAGCCCGTCCAACCTCGATAGATAAAGACTTTCCAGGCGAGACAGAAGACCCGAGCCGAGAGCAAAGGCTAGGGCCGCCCCCACCGTTTGGACCAGGGCGAGCAGGCTCGCGATGCCGGCGACGGCACTGTGACTGACGTCATGGGTGCCGTCCATCACGGGCTGGAGCCAGAGGTAGAACACCCACGCAGACTGGACGAAGCCTACGAGGGGAAGCGCCCGATTGATGGACCGAAACGCATTCCAAGATGAGCTCACCAGGTGCCAATCCACGCCCTCCAGCCGCTGTTCCCGATGGACCATCTCATCGGAAGAGGGGACCCCGCGGCCGTCCGATACCAGGAGACGCAGACGCTTGTGCGCCAAAGAGAAAAAAGACCACGGGATTTGAGCGGCTTCGCTGGCCAGGCGCTCCACAGGCAAGACCCCGGCGGGATTTTCCATGAACCATTCGGGCCGGGCCGGTTTCCGCCCTTGGGGACCGGAACCCAAGTGCTTTTTCAGGGCGAGAGACACCTGCGCCGTACCCACCACTTGAAAAATCAACCATATGCTTCGAAAAATCAGACAGGCCGCCAACACACCGGCCAGGTAGAAAATCGCCGGTCCCATGAAACCCTGAGACGCCCAGGGCGTGCTGAGCCAAAAGGACAGTCCTTGCAGGATTTCTTTCGGTTTCACGGATTCTGTGACAAGCGGAGCGGCACACCACGAGCGCAACTGCGTGGAGAGCGGTAGTCCCGCCGCGAGGCACAAGAGTAGAAAAGCAAACCACCACAACCGCTGGGTCGACTCATAGCGCCGGATACCGTAATCCATGGATGCCCCCTTCGATGCGTCACCGTGCCATCAATACGGCACGGCAGGTCACGGAGGCAACGGCAATTTTGAGGGAACGACGGCAGAGCGGGATGAACCTCTATGGAACGGAATCGGTGTGCGGGATGGGATGGAAAACAGGAGGGAAGGTGACTTGGGCCGCCCTCCCCCCGAGAAGTGATTCAGTCTAGCCGCGACCGGTCATGGATTTGGGAATGCGTCCTGTCCGCACACACTCGGAGCGCAGACGCCGGCCGACAATCTTTTCCACCCAGCGGCCGATTTCCAGGACCTTGTCCACATCAAGCCCCGTGTCGATTCCCATTTCGTCCATCATGACCACCATGTCTTCCATGCACACCAAACCGACAATGGAGGGATCCACGTAGTAATAGGAACCCGTGCCGGCGACGGGGACGCCATCCACAAAGTTCGCCGGCTGTCCCCCGATGCCGCCCATGGTGCCTTCATAATGGGTGATGCCCGCCTGCAGCGCCGCCAGCACATTGGCCAGACCCCAGCCGCGGGTCACGTGGAAGTGGGCAATGTGCTTGGATGTATCCGGAATGGCGTCCAAAATCATGGAGAAATACTCGTAAACCTTATTGGGTGGCGCCGACCCGTCGTGATCGGCATGCTCGATGTCGTCCGCGCCGATATCCAGCCAGCGCTGGGTAAATTCCACCGCTTTTTTCAGCTCCGTTGGACCTTCGATGGGGCAGCCCCAGATGGTGCTCACCGTACCGCAGACCTTCATCCCTACGGCATGGGCCTTAGGGATGTACTCTTCGCACATTTTCCAGTACTCGGCCAGAGTCGTCCCGGAATTCTTCTTGTGGTGCGATTCGCTGGTGGAGACCATGAAAAGAATCCGGTCCGGGCCATAGCCTTCCTGCCGAGCTTTGATGGCGCGTTCTACGGCCTTTTCGCGGATCGTCACGCACGTGACCTCCACGTCCTTTAGGAGGTGGGCGATTTTCTTGCTGTTTCGAAAACGCTTCAAAAGCTCGTCGGCGTCTTTGAACTGGGGCATTCCGGCGGGGTTCCCCAAGTTCGTGAGTTCGATGCGTCGGAAACCTGCAAGCACCAGCTGTTCGGCCACCCACAGCTTGGCTTCAAGAGGAATGTATTTTTCTTCGTGTTGGAAGCCGTCTCGAACGGTGATGTCGCCCAAAACCACTTTCTTCGGATAATTCATGATTGCCATATTGTGTCCTCCTTGAACATCGAATTGGGATTGGATCGGGTCGCCATACACAGCTTCCTTCGTTGGGCGGCATGTGAGGCGGTTTCACACCTTCGGCATCTTGCAAAAGGTTCCCTCGGTGCAATCGGCTGTCCCCCACGGCTTGCGAACCGCGGCGCGTGTCCCACCGGTTCTCCACACACGCCGCCTCCGGTGGCCCCACCCTAAAGGGAGTCGCCGGCTCCATGCGGGATCATCCCGACATTTTCGGACACTCAGTCCCACCTTAGAACCTCAGATTGCCGAAAGCCGGATCACCGATTGGTTGAAGCAGACTGACCTCAAAAGCCATGGCCAGCCAGTCCCGAATTTCTCGAAACTTCAAAACCCTGTCGTTAAGAAGTCTGGCCCCGCAGAAAAACGGATGGGCCTCCCCGTCATATTTGTCGATCATTTGCATGCGGAAAGCCTGCTTTTCTCCATCGCTCATGGGCCTGCCTTCCGCCGCCCTCTTGCGCTCCTCAATGGAAAGAAGGACCTCGGCGGCCGAACGCCCGCTCATCACCGAAGTCCGGGCTCTCATGGTGGCGAACAGAAAATGCGGCCTGTACGCCCGCCCGCACATGCCATAGTTGGCCGCACCATTGTCCGGCCCAATGACCAGTTGGACCCGGGGAACTTGGGCACAGGAGACGGCACGCACCATATCCGCGCCGTATTTGCCGATCCCCATGTGTTCCGATTCCGAACCCACCATGTATCCTGGAGAACTTTGAATAAAGAGAAGCGGCACCTTTTCCTGGCAGCACCGCACGATCCATTCGGTGGCTTTGCGAGCCGCTTCCACAAAAATTATCCCCAAACCGTTGGCCGCAATGATTCCGACGGGTATGCCCTTGAGCCGTATTTTTCCCGTGACGATATTGTCGCCCCGACCGGGGGCATAATTCTTTTTGTATTCAATAAAGTGGCTGTCATCGGCAAAGGCCTGGATCACCGCCCGCACATTGATCCCCTGATGAATCTTGGCCGGGAGTTCTTCATAAATGGTTTCCACCGGAATCACCGGGGGCGATTCGGCATAGCGATGGATATGCAGCTTCTGCGGAGGTTCCAGGGAAAGGATTTCTCGAACCTTTTCAATGGCTTCGTCCTGGGTTCGGCAGAAATGATCGGCACCCCCCGAGATCTGGGTGTGGACACGGGCGCCTCCCAAATCCTCCGCGGAGATGACTTCTCCGGTCGCCGCCTTCACCAAAGGTGGGCCGCCGAGAAAGGAATAGGCTAATTTTTCGATCATCACAGCCTGGCAGGCCATAAAGACGATATAGGCGCCCCCGGCCGTGTTGCCCCCCGTGCTGAGGGTGATCTGCTTCAGCCCTTTGGCGGACATGCGAGCCATATTGTAGAACATGGATCCAAAATGGCCGTCGTCCGGAAACACATCCGCCTGCATCGGCAGAAAAGCGCCTCCAGAATCGGCGATGTAGACGCAGTTGAGGCCGCACCGTTCCGCAATGGCCTGAGCCCGCAGATGTTTTTTCAGGGTGATGGGAAAGTAAGTTCCGGCTTTGACCCGGCTGTCGTTGGCAATGATCATGGTCCAATTGCCGTAGATCTTGCCGATTCCCGTAACGATACCCCCACAGGGCACATCGTCCACTTCAGGATAATGCATGCCAAAACCGGCTAAACGGCTGAGCTCGTAAAATTCCGTGCCGGGATCAATCAGCTTTTGGATGAGCTGCCGCACCGGCTGTTTACCTTGTTTGGCCAGACGCTGGACGGCCGCCTCCCCTCCGGGCCACATGGCTTCGTAGACCCTTTCGTCCAGCTTGAGCTCTTCGTTTTCCCAAAAAGCCCTGTTTTCCGCTCGCGCATCGCTCATAGCGTCACCTTTTTCCTTCCCGAAGGATTGGGTCGGTCAAGCGCCCTATCATTTGCCCTTGTAAACGGGTTTGCGCTTTTCGCGGAAAGCGGCAAGCCCTTCCAGACGGTCCTCCGTTGGGATGGTGATCCAATAGGCGTTGGATTCAATCGCCAGGCCCGTGTGCAGGTCCGTTTCCAGTCCGTAGTTGATGGCGTACTTGGCCTGCTGAATAGCAATGGGGCCGGTTTCACAGATCATGGCCGCCATGGCCAGGCATTCTTCCAAAAGTTTTTCCAGGGGAACCACCTTGTTCACCAACCCGATCTGAAACGCCTCTTCGGCGCCAACCCGTCGCCCTGTAAAGATGAGCTCCTTTGCCTTACCCCTCCCCACAAGTCGAGGAAGCCTCTGGGTACCGCCGGCGCCGGGGATGATGGCCAGCCGCGTCTCGGTCAGCCCCATGGTCGCCGTAGCCGACGCTATGCGAATGTCGCAGGCCAAAGCCAATTCCGTTCCCCCGCCCAGCGCGACGCCGTTCACGGCGGCAATCACCGGCTTGGGGAGGTCTTCAATGGCGGTAAAAAGGTTTCGGATCGTAAAAATGAACTCCTTGACCTGAACCTCTGAGAGCGTCGCCCGTTCCTTCAGATCCGCTCCGGCGCAAAAGGCTTTATCCCCGGCCCCCGTGATGATCACCACGCGAATCTCCGGATCGAAACGTAAGGCCTCGATTTTTTCCTGAAGCCCACGGAGCATGGCAAAATTGAACGAGTTCATCACCTCCGGTCGATTCAGCGTCAGAATTACAGTTTGGTCTCTGCGTTCTTCCAAAACCACGGGCTGATCCATACCCCCCTCCCTCAACTTTCCAAACCACAGCACCCCACGAGGACATTTTCCAGAGACCTGGAGACAAAAGGCCGAATCTTAGGCTTTTCCTGCGCGGGCGAACGCCTCACGAAGAAGTTCCCGGGCCACCACAATCCGGCGGATTTCGTTCGTCCCTGCCCCGATTTCATACAACTTGGCATCACGCCAGAGTTTCTGGACGGGAAATTCGAGGCAGTAGCCGTAGCCGCCATGGATCTGAATCGCCTGATTGCACACCCAGGTGGCGGTCTCAGAAGCAAAAAGAATGGCCGCTGCCGCCTGGCGGGTCAACTCGGTGCCCTTGCCACCCCGAGGCGCGTTCTGCGCCACTTGCGCCGCACGATAAACCAGGAGCCGGGCCGCTTCCGTGCGGGCATACATGTCCGCCAACTTCTGCTGGATCATTTGAAACTTGCCAATGGGTTGGCCGAACTGTTCCCTTTCCGCAGCATAACGCACGGAATAATCTAATGCTTGCTGCGCCATCCCGATGGACCCGCCGGCCAAAACTATGCGCTCGATGTCCAGCCCGCTGGTCATGACGTGAACACCCATATTTTCTTCGCCCACCAGATTCTCCGCCGGGACCTCACAGTCTTCAAAAACCAGTTCACCCGTGGGAGAACCGCGCATCCCGCACTTTTTGAGCTTTCGGGATACCGAAAAACCGGGAAAGTCTTTCTCGACAATAAACGCGCTGATCCCCTTCGCCCCTTTTTCCGGCGCCGTCTTGGCATACACCAGGATCACATCCGCAATGGGACCGTTGGTGATGAACATTTTCGTGCCATTGAGGATGTATTTATCCCCCTTCTTTTCCGCCCTCGTGCGCAAACTCATGGCGTCTGAACCCGCATTGGGCTCGGTGAGGCCCAAGGCGCCGATCTTCTCACCGCGGACCATGGCGGGCAGATACTTCTCTTTCAACTTCTCGCTGGCGTTCTTATGAATGTTGTTCATGCACAAATTGGAATGGGCCGCGTAGGTCATGGCCAAACCGGGACAAATGCGGCTCATCTCTTCCACCGCCAGGGTCTGCATGAGGACGTCGCCCCCAAGACCGCCGTACTTTTCGTCAATCGTGATGCCGAGGATTCCGATTTCTGCGCATTTCTTGAAAAAGTCCGGGGGAAACCAATCTTCCTCGTCCACCTTTTCCTGGATGGGTCCCAGCTCGTTGACAGACCACTTGTAGACCGTTTCCTTGATCATGCGCTGTTCATCAGTCAGTTGAAAATCCATGGGAACCTCCTCGTCTCACCCGAATAAACCCGTCGATCTTCCAAAACGAGCCCGACTACATTTAATCGAAAAAGCTCAACGCTCCACCCAGGGTTGGCCAGTTGAGACATGAGCGGAGTGGATCCCGGTGCTGGAGCCGCAGGAACTGGAGGGAAGGCAGGGCGAACAGGAGAGATCTTCAGCCATCGGGGTCAATTGTTTTTATTTGACCACCCAAAGTTTGTCAATAACGAACACTTGAAGAAATTTTCTTCACGAAATGCTGTTCCGACCGAGAGAACATCTCGTCCACTTTCCAACAACCCGTCCTCATCACCCGCCGGAACACCTGCGCCACGGGTGAGCATCAGGGGGACATCGACTCCTGAACAGAATGGGACGACACCCCACAGGATGGCAGGATCTGAGGTCTTTTCATCTTTGGGGGTGAAATTATACGTCGCACCGGCTGGAATCTTGGGATCGTTCGGTGAGGTTCATGATCGGCGACCCCAGAAGGATGCCACCCAGCCTTCCATCTGCATGTCCGCCTCCATGATGTGGGTCGGTGACATGACGTCTTGGACCGTCCGGGTTTGTCCCTCCAGGTAACCGCTGCACAACACCCAACGGAAACGCCTCCAGCCTGGAGACTGAAATACGGAAAAGAGGCTCGGCCATTCCAAATTCATGAGAAGCAAAGTGCCGAAGCCGCCGACGGCATCCAGATTCTCGGCGGCGATGGGAAAGATCCGCCGTTGCAGCCGGTTTCTCCGGATATTGCCTGCCGCTTCTTGAGCTGCGAGAGGGTTGACATCCAGAGCCAAAACGCGACGGGCGCCCAATCGAGCCGCCGCCAGCGCCAGAATCCCCGTGCCTGTGCCTAAATCAACGACCGTTTCCATGAGGTTCGGGACAAAGACCTTCCCAAGGAGCTTAAGACAAAGCCGGGTTGTTGGATGCACACCCAAGCCGAAAACCAAACCGGGGTTCAAGACGATGGTTTTGTGGCAATCTGGAACCGATTCTTTCTCCGCAGGGTCGAAGACGATCCGAAACGGGCCCACAAGAAAGATACGACCGGGAATTTTTTGCCATTGCGCATAGCTGATTTCATAATGTCCCGTGACTTTTGCCCCTTTGGCCTCAAGACATGCCACGATGGGCTCCGCGGCCCACCGATCCAAAAAAAGGTACACATAAGGCGGTTCTCGCCAACACCCCACGAGCCCCTCACAGGCAATATCCCAATGTCCGCCGGGCTCCATCCGGCATTCCAGGACATAAAGTCGGTGCGGAGGTTTTTTGTCACCAAGAGGTGGTTGTCGAGTCAGAGGTCGTGCAGATCTTTTGACATTCTGGTCATCCTGAGCCATTGTAATGACCTTTCCGGGAAATACAGACAGTCCAGAACGGTTATTGTGCCGGGCCTTGGCGGTCTCCAAAGAGGGGGGCATGATGAAGATTTTGCAAAAACCGGTCGGGATGATGGAAGTCTTCTGCTATCTCGTGATTGACGAAGCCACAGGAGACGCAATCCTCATTGATCCAGCGGGTAACGAGGACGAAGTGGCAGCCTGGCTTCGAGCCAATAAAGCGGTTTGCCGTTACATTGTCAACACTCACGGGCATGCGGATCATACATGCGGGAATCAGCGCATGAAGGAACTGACCGGAGCCCCCATCGTCATGCATGCTTTGGACGATGATTTTTTTCAGATGCCGGAAAATCAGGCTTTTGCCCGTGCCATGGGGTTTCCCATCAGCCCGCCGGCGGATGTGCGCGTTCACGACGGGGACACTTTGACCTTTGGGACGTTGACGATGCAGTTCATCCACACCCCGGGTCACACCCCGGGAGCGTGCTGCATCTTGATCGACGGCCACCTTTTCACGGGGGACACTCTTTTTGTGGGCGCCGTGGGGCGAACGGACCTTCCGGGAGCCTCGTTTGAGCAGCTCCTCGAATCCTTGCGAAAACTCACTCGGCTTCCTCCGGAAACCATCGTCTGGCCAGGGCACGACTACGGGGACCAACCCACCTCCACGATAGGCCGAGAAATGCAAACCAACCCCTATATTACGGATTTTCTCACGGACGACTGAGGATAAATGCCATGACACGCATCTGGGTGGACCTGTATTGTCAACCGTCCTGGGGATGGATCCTCACGGGAGCCACCACAAAAGGCCTGTGCGCCTGCCATGTGGTGACTCTCGATTCCCGGCAATCCGAGGAGAAATCGTATCCTCCGGAAGTGTGGAAGGCGGCGGATCGTTTTGTCCACACACTGTTCCCGGACGGGAAATTGGTTTGGGAACCCAATGACTTTTCGTTGGCCGCCCGCAAAGGCCTAGCGGAATACTTCCAGGGTTCGGGGAAACACCCCGACATTCCGCTCTCTTGGACTTTCGGCACATCGTTCCAGCAGAGCGTCTGGAAGGAATTGTGCCAAATACCTTACGGGACAACCGTTTCCTATGGGGACATCGCCCGCCGGGTGGGACGCCTTCGGGGGGCACGGGCCGTGGGGCAAGCCTGTGGTAAAAACCCTACCTCCATTGTCGTACCTTGCCACCGGGTCGTCGGTCGAAACGGCTCCCTGGGAGGCTTTACCGGAGGGCTCCACATCAAAAGGGCACTGCTCACCTTGGAGGGCTGTCTGCCGCACAAATCGGGCTAAAAAGTAGAATGACTCAACATCCAACAGTTTTCAAAAAAGCAACGCTGGAAGCCGCCAGAGCGAGACAAGTGGCCGTGTCATGGATCTGCGCCTTTTCTTCCATCAGGAGACCGGGCGTTTCCCTTGACACGTGATTGACCCGAAGCCTATAGGGAATCCGCCCGGATAAGGGCAGCAAATTCAACACGCACCCTGCTCCGGCCATTCCGGGGACACACCACATCTACGAGCAAATCGGAGGGACACCGTGCAGGAAAAAGACCTCAAGCGCAAAGGAGATATCGAACCGCCCCGTGGGAAACTGGGGGTGCTCATTCCGGGCATCGGCGGTGCCGTTGCCACGACTTTCATCGCCGGCGTGGAAGCTGTCCGCCGCGGCCTTGCAGAACCCATCGGTTCACTCACGCAAATGGGCACCATTCGTTTGGGAAAACGCCACGAATACCGCATTCCCCGCATCAAGGACTTCGTCCCTCTGGCGCCCCTTGATGACATTGTTTTCGCCGGCTGGGACATTTATGAAGCCAATGGATATGATGCCGCCCTGTTTGCCAAAGTGCTCCGAAGAGAACACTTGGATCCTATCCGGGATTTCCTCCAAACCATCCAACCCATGAAAGCGGTTTTTGACCGACGGTTCGTCAAAAACCTTGATGGAAGCCACATCAAGTCGGGAACCAGTCTGCGAGCCCTGACAGAAGCGCTCAAGGAAGACATCGCCCGCTTCAAGCAGGATCACGGCATCGATCGGTGCATCATGATCTGGTGCGGCAGCACGGAAGTCTATCTCCGGCCGGATGAACCGCATCAATCGCTGGAAGCCTTGCTGGACGCCGTGGAAAAAAACGACCCTCGCATTGCCCCGAGCATGATCTATGCCTTGGCAGCCTTGGAGAGCGGCATCCCCTACATCAACGGGGCGCCGAATCTTACGGTGGATATCCCCGCCATGGTGGCTTTGGCCAAGGAGAAAAAGGTTCCCATCGCCGGCAAGGATTTCAAGACCGGACAGACCCTGATGAAGACCATCCTCGCCCCAGGCCTGAAAGCGCGCATGCTGGGCCTGGAAGGCTGGTATTCCACCAATATCTTGGGCAACCGGGATGGGTTGGTGCTGGACGACAAAGACTCTTTCAAGACCAAGGAAGAAAGTAAACTGTCTGTACTGGAATACATTCTCCAGCCCCAACTTTATCCGAACCTCTACAAAAATTACTATCACAAGGTGACCATTAATTATTATCCGCCCCGCGGAGACAATAAGGAAGGATGGGACTGCATCGATATTTTCGGTTGGCTGGGCTACCCGATGCAGATCAAAGTGGATTTTCAGTGCCGAGACAGTATCCTGGCCGCTCCTCTATGCTTGGACTTGGTGCTTTTTACAGACTTGGCCCAACGCGTGGGCATGTACGGCATCCAAGAATGGCTGTCTTTTTACTTCAAGAGCCCAATGCACAAAGAAGGTCTCTATCCCGAACACGATCTGTTCATCCAGTTGATGAAGCTCAAAAATACCCTGCGATACCTCATGGGCGAAGAACAAATCACCCACTTCGGCCTGGACTATTACATGAACGATCTCTCCTAAACGACAGTAACGGAGGCGACGCGGCATGGGGGCAAAACATTCCCACCGCTTTGTGGAAACCTACGACGGCATGGTGGCCTTTGGATTCTCGCGGGAGGTGGACGAGAAATCCTTGATGGTCTATCTGCAGAAATTTTCCGATGACGGTCTGTTAAAGATTCTCGTCCCTCGCCTTTCGAACGATGAAATGACCGGTCTTTTCGATATGCTCTCCACTCTCATGCGTAAACATCTCACCGACCAAGAATATCATGCGTATTTCCTTAAGGAGGAGACGGAGAGCCACTGAAGCCGAACCGCTTGCCAGAGAATGGACCGACATTTTGGGGGCGGCGCCGCAAAAAGCGCCGGCCCCCGCGCCCGATTTTCGATGCCCACGCTCCACAGCTCACCCGGATTTGCGCATGTCAACCTTCCGTGCCATGATTTTCAAAGTCTCTAAATCCATGGGATAGCCTCTAAGAATAAAACCGTGTAATCGAAGATATCGTGCTGAACGTCCGTAACTTTTATGCCTTAGGATCTTCTGCCACATTTTCACCTGGCAGGGGCATCCGTTCGGATTTCGGAAGGTCAGCCCACACCGTCTCGTTCCACCGATTCAGGTTTATCGTCATGCCAAAACACAGCTATGGGAGTGTTGTCCTCGTCGGGGCGACCTCCCGTGGTCGCCCTGATCCGGTGGTCCGCAGTGATTCAGGCCAGGCACGGGGGCCTGCCCCCCAGGGCATTTTTGCTCAGGGTCGGCATCGATTGCCTATCATGCCCACAAGACAATACAGCGATGGCGGGGATGGTACGGATTCGGGAAAGTTTTCAATTTGTGTGCGAAACAGGGAGGCTCCGATGCCATTCGGCCAGTGCCGAAAGGAGTCGATCGTTTTCTTGGGGTAAACGCACGGCAATGCGAAAATCCTGGAAAGTCAAGCCGTCGAAATTGGCACAATCCCGAATCAACAATCGATGGCGCTGCAGGAGGTCTTCCTTGAGCGCCGACGCTGGTGGAAGGTTTCGGCCGAGCCGAACAAGAAGGTAATTGGCCGCCGAAGGAAAGACGGTCAACCCAGGCATCCGGGCTAGAGCGGTGCGGAGCTTCGCTCGTTCCTGAGAAACCACCGCCAGGGTTTCGCGACGATACTTTTCCTGCTGAAGGCAAAACACCCCGGCGGCCTGCGCCAAAGTATTCACCGACCACGGCGGCACGTAACGTCGTAGGGCTTCGGCCCATTTTGGGGACGTGAGCACATACCCCAGGCGCAATCCTGGAATGCCATAGAATTTCGTCATGGAGCGAATAAGAATCAGTCGCTCGTGGTCTCTTAAAGCTTCGAGAAACGACGCCTCTTCGCAAAAGTCAATGAAGACTTCATCCACGACCAGGACCAAACCTCGAGTGCGGGCCTCATCCAACAGAAATTGCCGGACGTCCTCAGGAATCAGGGCACCGCTGGGACTTCCCGGGTGGGTCACCAAAAGTACCTGAGGGTCCACGATTTCCAGGGCCCGCCGCAGCTGGGACACCGTGGGCTGAAAGTTATTGGCCGCCTCGGAAACGCAAAACTCCACCCTGCACCCATGAAGCGCGAAGGCTTTGAGATACTCTTTGAACGTCGGCACCACGGCCAGCACGCGGTCGGCCTGAAGGGCCATGGGCAGGGCATAGATCAGCTCCGTGGACCCGTTGCCGACGACAATTCGGTTCAGGTCCACCTGGAACCGATGGCCAATGGCTTCCCCTAAGGCACGAACGGCAATGTCCGGATAGTGCAACAGCAAACGGTACGCCTTCGTCAGGATGTCCACGAGTCCCTCCGGGGGACCCAAGGGATTGATGCTCGCGCTGAAATCCAGAATGTCTTCCGGAGCACACCCAAGACGACGCGCCGTCTCGAAAACGTTGCCTCCATGGATCGAAGTCCACGACCCGTCGCGATTTTCCTTTCCCGTCAAAGAAGGCTCCTTGTCTTTACACTCCGCATCGGACGGCCGTGGCCAAGAGCATCCCGAAAGCCGCACCGACAAAAAGTAAGCGAGTCATGCGCTGAAAGGCATCCCGGTCCGCGGCCTTCAAAGGGTCTCCCAAAGTCGGTTTTTCCACGGGTTTGCCGAAATAGACTGCAGGACCCCCCAAAATCACCCCCAAGAGCCCGGCCGCAGCGGCCTCGGGATACCCGGCATTGGGACTGGAGGTTTTCCGAGCATCCCGTTGCATCACCGCCCACCCGCGCCGCCAATCCAGGCCCCACACGGCCCCGGCCGCCAGGAGCAGAAGGGCGCTGAGACGGGCAGGAATCCAGTTCAAGGCATCATCGGCTCTGGCCGCCCACCATCCAAAGTTCAAATACCGGTCGTTCTTGTAGCCCACCATGGAATCCAGAGTATTCACGACCTTGTAGCCCATGGCCCCCACGGGACCCGCCAACGCCAGATAGAAAAGCGGGGCGATCACACCATCCGAGAAGTTTTCGGATACCGTCTCGAGCAATGCTCTCCAGACGCCTTCTTCGTCCAAATGCTCTGTGTTTCGGCTGACAATCCGGGAAAGCCTTCGACGGGCTTCCTCCAATTGACCCGATTCCAGAGCCGTTGCCACGACCTTGGACTCGTCGTAAAGACTGCGTGTCGCCAGTGTCGTGTAAGCCAGCCAGACGGCACAGATCGTGGTCAATGTGGGATGGATCCGCGAAAGCAGCTCATGAAGGACCGTCACAGCAGCCACGACCCAAAAAACATGAAAGCACCAAAAAAGGACCCCTCGAAACCTTTGTCCCGCCGCCCCAGCGTTCTTTCCGTAGAAAACAGGTTCTGTCGCCTCAATGGCTTGACCGATCCATCGCACGGGATGCGGCCACTTGGGCGGGTCGCCCAGAATCAGATCCAATATAAAAGCAGCAAGGAGAGAAGCAGAGGAAAGATAAGGAAAGTCCGTCACGGTCGTCCTTACTTTATGCCCATCACACGGTAGACACGGTCGACATCGCAATGCCGGCGGACCAAATCCGCCAATGCATCGTACTGCTGCTCCTTCCAGGGCGCAAAACGAAAAGGTGGCGGGGTGATCTTTTCCACGCTCCCACCCTTCCGCATGGCAAGAGAGGTGAGAAAAATGTCCCGGAAGGCGTCGTTATCAAAGATGCCGTGAATGTACGTGCCCCACACCCGACCATCGCCGGCCCAAGCTCCATCGGCCGCCTCATTGCGCGGCACATCCCGGCCGTTTCGCTGGACGATCTCAAACAAGGGACGGCCTTCCCCCTCCCCTTTAAAAAAACTCCGGCCCATGTGAATTTCATAGCCCGCAAGGGGAAACAAGTCTTGTTCCAGACCGAAAGGGTTGGGATATAAGAGGCGGGCGGTGACTTGGGTGGTGATTTTCTCCGGTGCCATCTCCGTAATCACATCCAACAGGCCGAGTCCTTCCGTTTCCCTATGTCGGCTTTCCACCCCATAAGGATCAATAATGCGACGCCCCAGCATTTGGTAGCCCCCGCAAATCCCCACAAGAACTCCGCCGGATTTATGGTAGGCGCGAAGAGCATCGGCCATGCCGGACTGTTTCAAAGCCAGCATGTCCTCGATCGTGTTCTTGCTTCCTGGAAGAATGACGGCCTCATAGCCGAAAACCTCGGCGGGCTTGTCGAAGTAGGCCAAGTGCACCCTGGGGTCCCGCTCCAGACAGTCAAAGTCCGTGTAGTTGGAAACGTAAGGCAGCCGAACCACTCCAATCCGCCACAGCTCGCACGCCTCGTCACCTTCCGGTCTCTTCGCCATTCGCTTTCTGAGAGCCACACTGTCTTCTTCCGGGAGGGCAATGTCTTGAAAAAAAGGCACCACTCCGAAGACCGGTCGCCCCGAACGCTCTTCAAGAATACGCACCCCAGGGCGGAACAGCTCGGGATCACCGCGAAATTTATTGACGATGAAGCCCGCGATCTGTTTCCGCTCTTCCTCCTCCATAAGCATGAGGGACCCGAGCAGGGCCGCAAAAATCCCTCCTCGATCAATGTCTCCCACAAGGATGCAGGGGGCTTGAGCCAGCCGGGCCATGGCCAGATTGACTAGGTCGTGCTCCTTGAGGTTGAGTTCTACGGCACTCCCCGCCCCTTCCAGCACCACCACATCGTAGCGGGCAGCAAGCCGGTCAAACGCGTTTTGCACCACTGAAACCAATTTTTTCTTGTAAGCGTAATACTCCATTGCAGAAAAATTGCCCACGGCCCTCCCAAGGACAATGACTTGGGATCCCATGGAGGATGTGGGTTTGAGAAGAATGGGATTCATATCCACATGAGGGGCGACCCCGGCAGCTTCCGCCTGGACGACCTGGGCTCGACCCATTTCCCCGCCTTCCGGCGTAATGTAGGAATTGAGCGCCATGTTTTGGGCTTTGAAAGGCGCCACGGCATAGCCGTCTTGCTTCAAAATGCGGCAAAAGGCGGCCGCAAGAACGCTTTTGCCCACATCCGAGCCGGTCCCGAGAAACATGAGAGTTTTGGCACGCCGCGACTTCATGAGCGGGAAACCTTTCCCGCGGCCGCCGTAAAAGAGGCCGCAGCATGCGGAGCACTGCCCCAATGAAGATGGACATAGCTGGCAAGCACCGATCCCATTTGATAGCCTTCGTTTTGGTCGAGACGGTATTTTCGTGCCTTAAGGCGGTAGCAGTAGGAAACGACCGATGGCATCACCGGCTCGACGATTTCTGAATAATGAAACTCATGACCGCGCAATTGCATTCCGGGTTCACCCAACACACACGAACGGGTGAGCTCAACCTCCACGTAGCCCAAGGCTTTCCTCCTCGGCAACATCCGAGTACCAAAAGGAAGAATGCCCGCCATGGGCACCCTCTCCCCGCTCAGCAGCTCGATATACCGGCTGAGAACCATGAGACCGCCGCATTCGGCGTAGATGGGACGGCCCTTGACGGCAAACGCTCGAAGATCGTTGAAAAAGCGTTTGTTTTGCACCAAATCCTTTGCGTGAACTTCCGGATACCCCCCACCCAAATACAACGCCGCCGCATCTTCAGGAATGGTTTCTCCGGCAAGGGGAGAAAAAAAACGGAGCCGAGCTCCGAACGCTTCCAAAAAGTCGAGGTTGTCTTGATAATAAAAACAAAAAACCGCATCCCGCGCGATGGCAATCAACGGACCCTGGTCAAGCTCCCCATGAGCCCCCCCGGCTGAGAGCATGTCCGGTGCGACGTGCCTTTGCTCACTCCCCGGGCCCGGACGGACTTCCATTGCAGGGACACCCTCTTGCCCGATACCCCACGCCGGCAAAGGCGGTTTCCCGCATGTCGACAGATTTCCCCATACCTTCATTTGTGAAGGTGTCCCTGAATGATCCCGGCTTGCCGAAAACAGGGGCTGGGGAACAGAAGAAGCCTCCTGAGCCTCCTCAGGTTCCCATGTCGTCAGGGTCAGCAGTCGATCCAAACTCAAATGGTCTTCGGCCGTGCGGGCCAATCGATCCAAGAACGCCTCATCCAGCTGACTTTCCTCGGCCGTTACGAGTCCCAAATGACGTTCTGGAAGGCGCAAAAGCTCATCCCGCGGCAACCCTCCGAGAACCGGAAGATGCGGGTGAGATACGGACATGGCTTCCCGAAGAAAATCCAAGTGAGCTGGACTGCCCACTCGGTTGAAAATGACGCCCGCGCAGGCAAGTTCCGGATCAAAAGTACAAAACCCATGGACCAAAGCCGCGACACTTCGGGCCATACTGCGGGCGTCCACAACAAGAATGACCGGCAGCCCCAGCCATTTGGCCATTTCGGCAGTGCTCCCCGACTCCGTCCTGCCGTCATAGCCGTCAAAAAGGCCCATGACACCCTCAACGACCGCTCCGTCGGCAGTCCGCAGAAAACGCCGAAAAAGCGCCCGATTGGTCTCCCGGGAAAGCATCCATCCGTCCAGATTCCGAGACACCCTTCCGGTCACGCGGCTGTGCAGGCCGGGATCAATGAAATCAGGGCCGATTTTGAACGCCTGCACCTGAAAACCGCGACGTCGAAGCGCCGCCAATATGGCCAGCGTGGCTATTGTTTTTCCCGAACCGCTCTGCGGTGCCGCAGTCACAAAAGCCCACTTCCGGACGTGCACAACCCCATTCCTTCCCACGATTTGACCTCAAAACGGCAGATACTGCGCAGGCCACTATGTCACAGACCCGCTTTATTGTGAACCCCGTGGAGCTCACCGCATTTCCTGAACAAACTTGTGTGAGGTGGTGTTTCGTGAGATCATTTTTTTAACGGAGCATCCTATGACAAAATGAGCTCGTACCATTTGCCGAGGGAATTGAGCATGTGGCAGCGCCTCAAAGATCAGCTCATGAGAAGCCGTTGGGCCTTCGAATGGCGTTACCTGCGCGGTCAGACACCGTGGGATACGGGGGTCACACCTCCGGAAGTCATGGAATTCCTCGCGCAAAACCCGCCCGGGAAAGCTTTGGATTTGGGATGTGGCACAGGAACGAACGCCGTCACGCTGGCAAGGCACGGCTGGGACGTCACCGGAGTCGATTTCTCCCCAAGAGCCATCCGCCGGGCGCGCAAGAAGGCCGATTCCCAAGGACTTTCCATTACCTTCTACGTCGCCGATGTCACAAATCTTTCCATGCTCCAGGGACCCTATAATTATGTTTTGGACATTGGTTGCCTATTTGCCTTGAGCAATGCCAGGCGGATCCGTTACGCCAGAGAACTGGAACGGCTGACCGCGCCTCAGGCGTGTTACATGCTGTACGCCTGGCTTCCACGCCCATGGCGAGGCGGCTTCTGGGGCATTTCCGTTGAGGAGGTGCAGGCGCTTTTCGGAGCGTCCTTCGTCAGAGAGAAGTATGTCATCGGGGAAGAAAAAGGTCATCCGTCTGCATGGTATTGGTACCGACGGCGCTGATCCGCCTATTCCATCTTTAACATGTCCAGCCGTCCGATCACAGCGTCTTTTTGTTGGGATGAGCCAGGCCACCGAGGGTGCCCGATGACATCCGTCGCTGATCTTCGACAAGCCGCCGGGGTGGCATTCGCCAAGACGAGTCGAAGGGCTCCCTATTCTCATCGGATTCACGGTGGGCAAAGGGCCCGTCTCGCTGGTAATTTTTCTGTGGCACTCACCCGACGACGTGTTCTCCCCCACGAGGTCCCCGGTACGGTTGGCATATAATTGAGGACACAAGCAACTTCCACTCTCTGGGCGACCGACCTCAAAAGTCAATCGGCAACGGTTTTGCCTCTCAAACGGGCCAGGGTGGTGGGTCATGCTTTCAGACACCTCGCAGAAACCCCATTGTTTTCGGTTCAAGCATGACGCCTGTCGGCATCTCACCCCATCGGTGACCCACATCCTCGTGGGGCCGGCGGTTGCATTGATACGGCCGCTCCCCTGGACAAGTCAAACGGGGTCTTAACGTCGCCGTATCAGCGCCCCGAATCCTGAGGGTGTGGTGCGGCGGGCAATTCCATGGCAACGCACAGCCCGCCTCCAGGCCGATTCCAGGCGGTTATCTTCCCCTTGTGGCCTTGAACAGCCTTCTGCGCGATGGCCAAACCCAAACCCGATCCTCCCGTCCTACGATCCCGATCCTCGCCCACCCGATAAAAGGGTCGAAAGATTTCTTCCAGGTGTCCTTCCGGAACGCCGGGACCTTCGTCTTCCACCAGGATGACCACCCGATGTTCCCCTCTTTCTGCATTCCGCCTCAAGGTTACGGTTACCGTGCGCTCGGGGGGAGAATACCGGACCGCATTTCGAATGACGTTTTCCACGGCGCTGCGCAAGAGATCCACCGATCCGAGAACATCCGCCGGTTCCAGCTCATAGTGCACGGCACACCCTTTTCCTTGGGCCTCGAAATGCGCGTCCCGAGCCACTTCTTCCACAAGTCGATCCAAGGCCACACGGTTTTCGAGACATAGAGGCCCGGAATGCTCCAGGCGTGCCAACGTGAGCAGCTGGGAAATCAACGTGTTGAGTCTTTCCGATTCCTTTTCAATGCGGTCGAAAAAGGGCGAAAGCTCTTCCGGGGCTTGTTTTCGAGTCAATTCCACAGCCACTCCAAGGCGTGTCAGCGGGGAGCGAAGTTCATGAGAGATATCCCGAAGAATCTGGCGTTGGGATTCCACGAGGCGTCCCAAACGCTCGGCCATGTGATCGAAGTCCCCAGCTAAAGCGCCGAATTCATCCTTTCGGCGGCGAATCTGCTCCCCGACACGGACGCCGAAATCGCCTTGCGCCAACAGACGGGCCGTGTGCTGCAGGGCTTTCAGGGGCTTCACAAAATGTCGGGCGAGAAACAGACATAAAACACCGGCAGCACACAGGAGCGCCCCCAGAGTCACCCCTTGCACCATGAGACGAGAAGGAGGTCGAGGAGGAACCGGCGCAAGAAGGTGGCGCACAAGCGTGTAATGGGCTCCGGAAGGTCCGGTGAGTTCCATGACTTCAAGGGGAGGTGGGAACAGTCGGACGCCCCGCCACGGACTCGGGACTCGAGAAGATGGCGAAGTCCGTGGCACCTCGGGTACGGGACGTCCTATGAGCTCTCTGCCTGAGGCGTCGAGGAAAAAATAGCGAACCAAGAGGTCTTGTTCCATTTGGTCCACAAAACGGGCGAGAGCTCCTGGGCCTTGTTCCTCGTAGATCTTTATGCCGGTCATTCCCACGAACCTCACCGTGTGTCGCGTGGCCTCCCGCCAGCCCTCGAGCCAATTCCTCCTCGGAAACATCCACCCCAGCACCACTGCGGACAACAACGCTCCCGCACAAATACTGGCACAAAAGGCTAAGAAAATCTTTCCAAAGACCCCTCTCATCCCGGTTCCTCAACCCAGGCACGAACTGTGCCGGCCTCACACCAGGCCGGACTCGTTTCATCCCGAGAACACATAGAGGTACCCCACGCCCCGTACCGTCTTGATCCTCTCGACCCCATGCTGTGAATCCGCCAGTTTTTTTCGTAAATTGCTCACATGGACGTCGAGACTTCTGTCATACGGATGCAACTTGCGGCCAAGCACCTTGATACTGAGGTCCTCCCGGGACACGATCTGGCCTGCCGATCGCATCAAGACTTCCAAAAGATTGAATTCGACCGTGGTCAACGGGACGATCTTTCCTCGGCACGTTACCGTGCGTGTGGCCGGGGACAAGGCCACATCACCGATCACAAGGGGATCGGCCCACGAACCCGATTCTTCCGATACCGCCGGAGTCCTTTCCGAAGAGGCTCGATGAACGCGACGAAGCAGAGCCCGCAGCCTGGCCAAAAGCTCCCTAGGGTTGAAAGGTTTAGGCAGGTAATCATCAGCCCCGAGCTCCAGCCCAACGATTCTGTCCACATCCTCCCCCCGAGCCGTCAGCATCATCACCGGCACGTCGCTTCGAGCTCGGACGGATTTCAGGACTTCCAATCCGTCGCGCCCGGGCAGCATGACATCAAGAATCACCACATCGAACGGCCGTTCTTCGAGGGCACGGACTCCTCTTTCTCCATCGTGCACACTCGTGATCGAAAACCCTAAAGGCTCAAGGTACTCTTCCAAGAGTGAGCACAGCTCCCAGTCATCATCGATGACAAGAACGCGGATCCCCTTTTCCATTTCCACCACCTGCATGGATTTCAGGCTGTTTTGTTATGTTTCAGCCTATCGCACCGAACGCCCGGGGGCATGTCAAGAATTGTAAAGGTTTCTTCGGAGCCCTTTACAATGTTTTTCTGTTCTTGGCCGAATCTTCACACACATTCAGAAATGAACGGGCTATCCCATCCATGCGTGTGACATCGGCCGCCCCCTTTGAGGGGAGCCCGTGCCGGAGAAAAACTGCGTTCCCCAAAACCTGAGCAAAGGAGGTGAAATTTCTTCAAAAGACATCGCCTGAAGCAGTCGTCGATGCCTGACATGATCGAGGAATCTGCCACACGTCTCAACAACTGGTGAGGAAAGGAGTGTTCGATGAAAAACGGTGCCCCTAAGCTACTGTTGGGAGTGTTTTTGACGGCTTTGAGTCTCACCCTCGCCCTGAAGGCCGAAGGCCGTGCCTTTGACGTTCCAGGCCGTGGACCCGGACCCTTTGTGGGGGAACGCGGCGGCATGTTCTTTCAGTTCCTCGAAAAAATCGTGGAGCTGAAACTCACCCCGGATCAACAGGAAAAGATCCTTGGCGTGCTCAGAAAACATCGAGAGGATTTTCAGCACACCATGAAAAAGATGGCGGAAGCCCATCAGAAGTTAAATGACACCATCGCTCAGGACAATGCGACGGAATCGGCTATTCGAGAAGCGCACAAGAGTGTGGCATCGGCTCAAGAAGATTTGGCCGTTCTGCGCTCCAAGGTCCGTCGAGAAGTCATGAGTCTGCTCACCGATGAACAGAGGGGCAAGGTGCAGGCATGGTTGGAGGAACGCGCCGCCGGTCCTTCGGGCCCAGGTTTCATGCCCATGCGTCCTGGTAAATAAGAAGTGAAGGCCGACCGGGGTGTGGTTCCCCACGCCCCGGTACCGGCAAATGCGGCCCCACCTGCGTGCGGAGTCCCGCCTCAACCGCCGGCGTTCCACAAGACATGGACAAGGTTCAATTTTTCGCAGTAAATCCTGGGGTGATCTTGCCAGCACCCACCTGCGAGGAGGCCGAACTTGAGGATCCCACGGTCATTTCCACGAGAACCCAATGTCGGGTGAGTTCTCGGGACATCCCGTTATGGCCTTCTTGTCGAAGAATGTTCTCCAGCAGGGAGGCATTCTCTTTTCTCGTCAATACCATTCTCCGCGGGACCCCGGCGGGAGTTTCAAAGTTTCCCTTGTCCGTCGTCAGAGCCGAAGACGGAAGATATCCCGGAGGGGGAATCGCCCCAGGTTCCGGATACACGCGAATCACCGGATCACCCCAATAAAACTGCAGCCCCCAACATGGACTCTTAGAAAAAATGTACAACGGCGGCCGGTCAGATCCTTCCTTTTCAGGCCATGCAGATTGGAGAGCCCAGGCGACTTTTCCCATATCCCTCTTGGAAGGCCAATCCGCCAGCACGCCTTTTCCCGAAACGATCACCGCACTGCTCGCCAAAGCGAGAGTCAAAAGACCTTTTCGACTCAGAATACCGCGAGCGGCGAAGTTGCTTATTGTGCGGCTTAGAGTGCAGCACCCTACGGGAAAAAGAGGCAGGACATAGAGGGGCAGTTTTGAACGGCTGATGGAAAAGACGACCAGCGGCACGAAGAAAGCAAGCGTCAAAAACGAAGTCTCAGGAGACATGTTCCGGAAAGTGGATTGAAAGCGGTCCACGGCACTTTGAAACCCTCGGCTCCTCACTCCCTGGAGCCATTCCTTGAAGGTCCTGCGCTCAAGCCAGAACACCACGGCAAGCCATGGGAGCGACCCCCCTAATAGAAACGGCCAATAGACCGTAAATGCTTCGTACCAATGGGGATGCCGAGAGAACTCCTCCGTAGCCACCCGGCCAACAATCTCGTGCTTCACCCAATAAGAAAGAAGCCCCGGATAGCGCGCCACAGCCCACACGTACCACCACATGCCGACAACCAGCCCCAGACCGATGCCCGCTGGAACGAAAGGTTTGATTGTTTCGGGGATCGTCTTCCGCCCAAGGATGCGGAAGACCACCACGACGGCAACCGGAAGCAGAGCCGGCGGGCCTTTGGTCAAGAAAGCCAAACCGAAAAAGAGCCACATTAGGATAAAAGCGAATTTGCGGCGGCTCCGAACTCCCCACCAAAAACTGGCGAGCGCTGAAGTTTCCCACAATGTGAGGAGGGAGTCCGAGTTGACCGTGAAGGCCGCCCCTGCGGGTCCCCACATGGTGGCATAGAGGAGAGCCGCAATGGCTCCCGTAGGACGGTCCCACAACCATCGGGCTAACCAAAAGACCCCAAGAGCCGTGAAAACAAAGGTCGGAACGAGATAAGCTCTGGCTCCCCATGCATTCCGACCGAAAACCCGAACACCGGCCGCAATGGCCCAATAGGTCAAAGGAGGTTTCGTCCAATGGGGGGCGAAATCCAGTGTGGGACGAAGAAAATCCCCGGAAACGAGCATTTCACGGGCGCATTCGGCATATCGGCCTTCAGTGGAATCGTATAGGCCTCGACTCCCCTGAAAGGCCACGGCGACAAGGACGGCGCACAGGATGGCCCACCAAAACACGCCGGTTCGCCAATCTCCCTCAGACACTCCCGGTCTTCCCCCTCAAACGCTTTTCCCGATGAATGAGATAGAGATTCCGACTGTAGACGACAAGCCCCGCCCCTTGCCCGACGATAAAGACCGGATCCCGACGCCACAGGGCGTAAGCCAACAGAAGCGTTCCACCGAACAGGCTGAGAACCCAAAAAACCACGGGGACAATGCTCCGTCCCGCCCGTTCGCTGGCAATCCACTGGACAAGAAACCTGGCCGAAAAGAGACCCTGTGCAAAAAATCCGACACCCAACCATATCTTTTCCGGATTCATGGCGATTCCTGTTCCGGAAAGGTTTTTTGAATTCGATAGCGAAAGCCCCGCCGACGGAGCCAATAGACCCCGAAGAGATCGAAGATCCCAACCCAAAGGCGGTCGAAGATCCCGTATTTAGTGACCCCTTTACGCCGGCGTCTGTGATTGACAGGGACTTCCGTAATTCGAAAATCCTGATACAGGATGAGCGTTGGCAGGAACCGATGCAAGCCCTTGAATGGCGGCAGATAAGGCACGCACTGCCTGCGGAAAATACGCGTCGAACAGCCCACGTCACGAACGCATCTGCCCGTGATCAGGTTTCGAAAACCGTTGGCGATGCGAGAAGCCACCCGCCTCTGGAATCCGTCTTTTCTGGCTGCCCGGTATCCTTGGACACAATCCCAGTCACCGTCCGACAGGATTTTCGCGAGACGGGGAATGTCACAAGGATCATTTTGGCCGTCACCATCCAACGTGGCAATCAAGGCCCCACGAGACCTCTGGAATCCCACCCACAGTGCGGCCGACTGTCCGGTATTTTTCTCCAGGGCATACACACGATGAGTTCCTGTCGGGCCTCGCCCGGCGACCATGAGCAGCCGGTCCCACGTCCCGTCCGTTGACCCATCATCAATCCAAAGGCACTCCCAACGCATGCCACAGCCCTTTAAGGCTTCTTCGATCTCCACGGCCAAATCGAGCACGTTATCGGCTTCGTTGTACACCGGAATCACAATGGACAGATCCACGGGGGCCAAAGATTGTGATGCGTGAGTCGTCTCGGACACCGTCCTTCCTCTGACCACAAATAGGTTTCAGTGTTTGGGTTCTACACCCACATCCTTCCCTGTGCAACCGGTTCAAGGCGTCCCTGTTGGACTTGAAACTCAGCGGCATATCGATTTTAATGGGAAGGCATAGAATCAAAGCAATGCCCGCGATGAACAAAGCCGGATCGGACAACGGCAATGCGCATTCTTCTTTTCGCAGGAAAAGGCGGTGTAGGCAAGACCAGCATAGCTGCAGGAACGGGAGTGCTTTTGGCGGAGAAGGGACTGCAGACTTTGGTCATGTCCCTGGATCCCGCCCACAGCCTGAGCGATGCCTTTGATTTGGATCGGCGGCTCATGGATGTCAACCGAGGTCAGCCGATAGTCGTCGCCGACAACCTATGGATCCAGGAACTGGACGTCCATGAAGAGATCCAAAAACATTGGGGGGAAGTTCACCGCTACCTCAGCCTTTTGTTGAACATCTCCGGTCTCGATCAAGTGCTTGCCGAGGAATTGGCAGTGCTACCGGGGATGGAGGAGGTGAGCGCTCTTCTTTATGTGAACCGTTATGTCCGGGAAAACGCCTATGACGTGCTCATTTTGGACTGTGCCCCGACGGCGGAATCCATTCGTTTCGTCAGCGTCCCCAAAGCTCTCGAATGGTACATGGAAAAGATTTTCCGAATGGAAAGGAACCTATTCCGCGTCGCCCGCCCCGTGGTGCGGCGTTTGTCCGATGTGCCTCTTCCGGAAGACGCCTACTTCGCCTCCATCGAAAACCTTTTCCAGAAGCTGCGCGGCGTGGATGCCGTTTTGACCGACACGCAGACCACATCGGTCCGCCTAGTAACCAATCTGGAAAAAATGGTCATTCGGGAAACTCAGAGAAGCTTCATGTTCTTTTCTCTGCACCAATTGGGCATTGATGCGGTAGTGGTCAACCGTGTCTTGTCCGCAGACGCCCGCGATCCTTTTCTCACGGCGCTGCTCGAGCAGCAGCAAAAATACCTCAAGTTGGTGACCACATCCTTCCAGCCCATTCCGGTGCTGACAGCACCCTACTATGAGCAGGAAACCCTCGGCTATCACCGTTTGAAAGAGCTGGCCCGAGCCCTGTATGGCGAAACACCGCCGCATGACATTCTTTATCATCACCAGCCGGTCACCTTTGTTTGCGAGAACGGATCGCACAGCGTCCGCATCCACTTTCCTTTCGTCAGCCGGGAAGAAATCGCCCTCACCAAGGTCGGTGACGAACTCATCATCCGCATGGGGGCCTTCAAGAAAAATTTGGTTCTGCCTCGAGCCTTTGCCCGCCTGTACCCGGAGAAGGCTCGACTGGAACATGAAACCTTGACCATAACCTTTGGAGGGGGTCATGAGTCGTGATGATGAACATGCTCAGGGATCGGATCAGCCGAAGGATGTCCGGTGCCGCTGTCCCATGTGCCAGATGATGCATGTTGTGGGCAAGGCCAAAGGTCCCGGCGGACCTTTCTGGGATCACCTCACCAATGCCCGCATTGAAGTCTTGCGCGCGGTGCGCAGCCTGATTGATGAACGGATCGACAGTTTGGAAAAGAAAAAATCAGATAGGCACCGAGAGAAAAAGGCGACTCCTATCGAGGTGGAATAGATCGGCACGTCCTTGGAGTAGACTTTGAATATCCGGTTACGGAACCCCGAGGCCTTTCCCCACCCTAGGACATTCAGCCAAAGGAGGCATCGCCGAGTGGCTGAAAACCCTTCGGTTTTCAAACGTTCCGTCTGATCCGGGA
This sequence comes from Desulfosoma profundi, assembly GCF_055387865.1. NCBI lineage: Bacteria > Pseudomonadati > Thermodesulfobacteriota > Syntrophobacteria > Syntrophobacterales > Syntrophobacteraceae > Desulfosoma > Desulfosoma profundi. Next base: position 1,521,677 of record NZ_AP042420.1, read on the forward strand.
CGGCTCAGACGGTCGCGATTCAGCCCACGCGGCGTTGACCCATGGAGGTCATTTATGGCTCACCGGGGTCCACCCGGTCTCACCATGGACTCGGCTCACGGCGGCTTCAGATCCTTCCCATCCAAACCCGTATCGGCTCGGCGAAAGCTTTCATGAAAAACCCGTGGATCGGCACACCGATCCATGGCGGATTTCCAAAACCGCCTTAGATTAAGTGCGTTCAACGTCGAGTCAACGCAATGGATGCGTCATGAGGCGCTTAAACGGGTTGATATACAAAAGGAGCAGGCCATGAACCTCAAAGAGTATTTCGAGCAGACAAAAGGCTTTGGCGTTCTCGCGACAGCCGACTCGGAGGGTCGGGTGGACGCAGCGGTCTACGCGAGGCCGCATGTGATGGACGATGGAAGTCTGGTCTTCATCATGAAGGATCGGCTGACGCACCACAACCTCCAGTCCAACCCTCGGGCGGCTTATCTTTTCAGGGAAGATGGCGGCGGCTATAAAGGCAAGCGCTTCTTCTTGAAGAAGGTCAGGGAATCCCAAGATCCGGAGCTCATCGAATCTCTGCGGAGAAAAAGTTACCCGTCCACATCGGAAGGAGTGGGGGCGCAGGAATTTGCCGTATTTTTTACCATCGAAAAAGAATTGCCTTTGATCGGCGCGGCGTGATTCGGCCCCACGGGGAGGCGGCGGACCAGAATGGAGATCCTCCACGCCGCCATCAAACATACCGGCACATAGAAAAATCCCCAAAGGGGCACAGTAAAAACAATCCACGAGGCACGGGGACCGTCATCATGAACCTCGTGCCCCGTGGCCGTCCACGGCCCTATCCGCCAGCTCCAGAACTTTCCCGCTTCGACGCGGTCAATTTCAAAAGGCGCAGAGAAACCGAGTACCGTCCGCACGCGACCCCGCATTCCTTTGTGGACCACAATGTTCGGTCCATCGACGAGGACGCCGGTGATACTCGGTCCCCATCTCGGCCACAGCCGGGTGTCCGTGAACACGGACCACACAAGCTCGGCCTGGCCGCACCCAGAGACCGATCCACAGTCGCCTGTCGATGATACGCAACCGAATCGGTGGCACGACAATCCCCTCAAGCCAAAGTCACTCCAGAGGTCGAAAACGATGCCTTGGACCCCGCGCCGATTTCACATGGGCGCAGTCCTTGGCTCGCGTTTCTTGACCTTTACCGTGCTCGATGGAACGGCCTTTGAACCTCCCCAAAAACTGTACTCCAGTGCCTCCTTACAGACCGAGGATGAGATTCAACCGAGTTACAAAAGGTGGGGACGAGACATGTCCACCGATTGTGGGTCTGACGATCATTTTGATCCAGTGATTTGAACCTGAATATCGTTCTCCAAGTCGTGAGCTTCGGCTCGATCTTCCCCATGCGTTTCCTCAGGCTGTGGTCCCTCGGGAACGCTTCGAAGGCCTTCGTCCCCCCGTTCTTTCGGCTGGAGAACGGTCCCGACCAGGAGAAGGACTCGCTGCTGACGTGTCGAGCGGACAAAGCAATCCGAACAGAAAGGCTGTTTCCCCCAGGACGCCCAGAAGGTCTCGCGCCGTCGCCGTCCCGATCACTCTCGGCTGTCACGTTTATCCTCAAGCCAACTCATGCGGGCATCCGCGATGGTGTAGGTGTCTCCATGGAAGATGACCGGGTTACAGTCGATTTCCTGAATGGGGAGCTGATCCATGAGCCGGCCCAAGGTACAAATCAGAGACACCAATGCCTCTTTGTTGACGGGGGATTTGCCACGAATCCCATCCAAGACTTTTGCACCGCGAATTTCTTCGATCATCCGGCGGGCCTCCGTTTCCGACACGGGAGCTAACCGGAAGGCGACGTCCTTAAGAGCTTCCACCCAGATCCCACCCAAACCGAACATGACCACGGGACCAGCCTGGATATCCCTGTAACCGCCCACAATGACCTCGGTGCCTTCCGGCACCATGGGCTGAACGGCCGTGCCGAGGATGCGCGCGCCGGGACATGCGCTCCGGACCTGTTCCATCATGTCCCGAAAGGCCCTTCTCAGACTTGCCTCGTCTCCGATACCCAGCTTTACTCCGCCCACGTCGCTCTTGTGCACGATATCCGGAGAGGCGATCTTCATCGCCACGGGAAAGCCCAGCGTTCGGGCCGCGGCGACCGCCTCTTCCTCGTCCTTGGCCACAAAAGTGCGGGCCGTCCTAAGCCCCGCCCCCTCCAGGACACGTTTGGCCTCGGCTTCCAAAACCATTGGCGCGCCGGAGGCTCGGAGATCATCCACCAACGCATTCAATTCTCTGGAAAACCTTTCCGACGCGTCCGACAAAGGGACCTCGGCCACGTGTCGGCTCGCCGCATAGAGATTGGCCAAGGCGGCCGCCGCCCGCTCCGCCGTGGGATACGCCGCAATACCGGCCTGCATCCACGCTTGAAACTCTTCTTTCGCCCCGGACGGAGCCCCCCAGACAAAAACGGCCGGCTTTCCTGACTCTCTGGCTTTTCGTCCGAAAGCTTCGACGGGAAAGGGAACCACTCCGGGATCTCCCAATCCCGAGATGCAAATGGCCAGAACGGCATCCACTCCAGGATCCGCCCCCAAAAGCTCCAAGACATCCACGTAGAGGCGTCGGTCTAGGTAGCCGAATGTGGTGAGATCCACGGGGTTGCCCGGGGGCATGAAAGGCGCGAGCATGTTCCGTGAAACCAATGCTTTTTTGGTCTTTTCACTCAAATCCCCAAGGACAAGACCTTTCCGCGAAATCACGTCGGACGCCAGCACCGCGGGGCCGGCCGTATGGGTAATCATGGCAACCCTGTTGCCCCGCGGTGGGGGCGCAAGATCCAAGATTTTGGCTGTGTCCACCAGTTCTTCCACCGTGCGCACCTGAACCAGGCCGGCCTGGCGGAAGGTGGCTTCATAGATCGCTTCGGACTGGGCCATGCTTCCCGTGTGAGATCGGGCAACTTGACTCCCTGCCGCCGTGTAACCTGCTCCAAGGACCACCACTGGCTTTCGGGACGCACAACGCACCGCCGACTCATAAAAACGTCGCACATCGTCCAACCCCTCGATAAAGAGGGCGACCACGGACGTTTCGGCGTCTTGCGCACAAAAGTCCAACATGTCGGCAAATTCCACATTGGCCCGATTGCCCAGGCAAACCAGCGTCCCGATGGGGATGTGATCCTCAAGGAACCGAATGGCCGCAAACCCTGCCACCCCCCCACTTTGGCTGATGACGGTGATTTTTCCTTTCTTTTGAAAAAAGTCAGAAAGCACCGGCATGAATGTGGCGTTCATCCGGCTGTGGGCACGATAAAACCCCATGGTATTGGGCCCGATGATTTTCACATTGGCCTCATCGGCCATGCGGCGCAATGCCAATTGCTTTTGCAGCCCATCCTCTCCCGCTTCACGAAAACCCGCCGTGAAGATGACCGCTCCCCGGCATCCCTTATGAATGGCGGCCTCAAAGTTTGGCAGGATGTGTTCATGGGGAATGGCGAAAAGAAAAAGATCCACATGATCATCCGGAATCGCCGCAATCGAAGGGTAGGCTTTTACGCCCAAAATCTCTTGCGCCCCTCCAGCATGGACAGGATAAACCTTCTCCGCTTGAGATGCCAAAGCCGAGCGCAGAACGAAATTCCCCACCTTGCCCACGTGGGTTGACGCACCGACAACTGCCACCGCCCGCGGATGAAACATGGCCTCGAACACTTCACTCTGGTCCTGACGCTCACGATGCATGGCCTTCTCCTATAAGTAGTGTGGGTCGCTCGGACGTGTGGACCAGGCGGTTTGTGGTTGGTTAAGTTGTCCGGGCCACGGCGTCGGGAACCAGGTCGTCATGGTCCGTGCGCTACGAGCGCGACAAGGAGACTGACCCCTCGGCGCCCGGCCCGGAGCTTTGATTGCAACCTGCGGCACGACCGCGCAATTCAGGAGGCGAAGCGGGGCTGGCGCGTTGGGGGATTTCCCTCGCCGGTGGTAACAGTTTGCACATGGAGGTATGCGATGAATGGAGACAAACTGTGCGTGGGTCTGGACGTATCGAACGCGAAGATCGACGCCTCCTTTGTCGACAGTGAGGGGCGCACAGTGCGCCAACCTTCGACCTACGTGAACGATCAGCAGGGCTGGACAGAGCTGCGGGCTGCCATCGTGTCGGCCAGTGCTCTGGTCGGCCCGAAGGCGCAGGTGGTCTGCGGTATGGAGTCCACCTCGAACATGCACAAGCGCTTGGAGCAGGCCCTGCGTGGCGAGAAGCGGCGGCAGGTCGAGGTGCACGTGCTGAACCCGCGGGCGGTCAAGCACTTCGGCAAGGCACTGCTCAAGGACGCCAAGACCGACCGCCTGGACAGTCATCTCATCGCGCTGTTCCTGCTGCGGATGCAGCCCAGGGCGCAGGCCGTCCAGCCCGAGCTGTTCGAGGAGCTCAAGGAGGCCACGCGGACGCGGCGTCGTCTCGTCGAAGAGCGCACCGACCACAAGAACCGGCTCCACAAGCTGCTGCGCTACCACCTGCCGGGCTACCGGAAGGTGCTGGGCATCCAGACGTTTTCCAAGCGCCTGCTGGTCGTGCTTGCCGAGTTTGGCTCGCCGCACCTGTTGATCGAGCGCAGCGTCGAGGATCTGGCCGCGATGCGCTACGGCCCCAGGCACCGCGTGGGCACGGCCTTCGCTGAAAAGCTCCACGCCCTGGCGGCAGAGGCACCCTGTGCTGAGCTTGCCAAGGTCACGCGTATGCTCGTGGAGATGACGGCGCGGCGGATTCTCGACCTGGATGCCCTGCTCGTGGAGATTGATGGTGCCATTTCCGAACTGCTCGAGCGGGTCTTTCCCGACCAGGTGCTGACGTCCATCCCGGGGATCGGCGCGGTGTCGGCGGCGGCGATTCTCGCCGAGGTGGGCGACATCGCACGCTTTGAGACGAAGAGCGACTTCGTGGGCTACTGCGGTCTGTACCCGATTGTGTGGGAGAGCGGCGAGGCGAAGCGCCGCTATCGCATGACGTACAAGGGCAACCGGATGCTGAAGATGACGCTGCTGGTGGCCTCGGCGGCCGCCCGGCAGTACAACCCGGTCATCGGAAGCTTCTACGAGCGGTTGCGGGCCCGCGGCAAGACCAAGAAGGCCGCCGGGGGTGCCATCGCGCGCAAGCTGGCGGAGCTGGTGTTCACATTGCTGGTACGCAACGAGCCGTGGTCGGCCCACAAGGCGATGCGCGGCATGCGCAAAGCCGCCGCCATGGTCAAGGCCGCGTAGAAACAGGTTGCGGGCGCTCCATGCCCCATTGGAGAAATCCTGACGCGCCGTAAAGGCCCGCAGGCGTACTCGAGGTCCCGGACCGCCCGCTTTTCTAGGATAGCACCCTAACAGTGGCGAGGCAACCTGGAGCCCGGAGCCCCCGCCGGAGGCACCCGTATGCCCATCGCCCACGGTAATGGCGGCTCGTCGCGCACAGATCGTGTCAAGGGCGGCAAAGCCGGCGAGCGCAGCGAGCGCACCCTTGACGCGGGCGAGCACGACGAGACGATCCGTGCCGCGATGGGCCGGCGGCTCGCAGGCGCGGGCATTCGCCAGCACAGGAGTCAGCCCACATAGGTGATGTCGCTTCAGGGTTGACATCCCTTATTGCATCTCCTTGTCTCTTTTTCCCAAATATGACCTCGACGGCAACGTCGGGCACCTACGCGTGGGCGAGAAGGATGCGCCCATCCACAGCCACGCCCTTTCCCCCGTGATCGGCGAACAGAATCGGGTTGATGTCCACTTCGTGAACCACTGGGAAATGATGAACGAACAAGGAAAGACGAGATAGCACCTCCGCGGCGCCTGCCAAATCAACCGGCTCCATGCCTCGATACGCCCCGAACACGGCCCCGCACCGCAAAGCGCGAATCATCTCGAGAGCTTCCTGGGAGGCGAGAGGCGCCAAGCGGAAGGAAACATCCCGGAGGAGCTCGACGAGCACACCTCCCATCCCCACCAGGCCCACTGGTCCAAAGATGGAATCCCGGTAGGCCCCCACGATCATCTCCCGGCTTCCTTTGATCATCTGCTGCACCACCACGCCTTCCAGTTTAAAACCCCGTCCGATGATGATCTGCCATGCTCGATCCAAGGCCGACGCATCCTCGATGCCCAGAACCACTCCCCCTCTGTCGCTCTTATGCGAAAGAGAACTCGCCACGGCTTTCAAAACGACGGGATAGCCCATAGCCCGGGCAATATCGTGTGCCTCGGGTAAAGAACCCACCACCCGCCAAGGAGCCGTCGGAACACCAAGAATCTCAAGAAGTTCCAAGCATTCGTGAATCGCGGGCTGGCGCCCGTCGCCTTCCCGTGCCCGAACCCACGCATCAGCGGACTCCAACCATGTCGGTCGGCTTTCCTTCAGCGCCCCGGATGTCGAGACCTTCGGTGGGCGAGAAAAATAAGCGACTTGGAGGCCCAAAGCCTCAACGGCTTCCCGAACATCCATGAAAAACGGGAAAGAAGCCTCTTTCTCCAAGTCCACACGATCGCTCAAGGGAACCTCCACGACGACGGCAACGGGTTTCCCGAAAGCCTCTGTCAAGCGTTTGAGCTCGCCCAGCAATCTACGGGTAGCGTCCTTTTCAACGCGCATATGGGACACATGGATATGGACGACACCGTCAATGCCCGACTGTTCCAGGACCCGTTCCACCACGCCGGAGTAGACATCAAGGTTGTAGATATCTCCAAGGTCTAAAGGATTTCCCAGGCGGATCACACCAGCGCGGCCGTGCTGTCGAATGGTTTCCAGCACGTTCTCACCCAAAGGAGGAAATTCGAAGCCGAATTCCCCGCACGTGTCGGCTGCCACCACAGCGTGTCCTCCGGATCGCGAAAGCACGGCCAACCTGCGTCCGCGCAGCGGCGGTAAGGAAAATCCTTTGGCCAGTTTAACGGCCTCTGACACAGACCGAACCCGGACAACCCCGGCCTCCTGCGCCAAATGGTCTACCAGACGATCATCGGCGGCAAGCGCGGCGGTGTGAGACTGCGCTATGGTGCGGCTGAGAGCTGAGGTATTGGATTTGTGAAGGAGGATCGGCTTGGGACTGCAGGCGGCCAGTTCGAAAAACTCACGCCCCCTTTTGAAATCCTCAAGATAAAAATAAATGATGTCCGTCTTCGAGTCGTTCATCAGATAGGTTAAATAATCCACTTCATCCAGGCTGAGTTTGTTCCCCAAACTGACAAACTTGCCGAACCCGACCCCGGCTGTGGTAAGTCTCTCCGCCAAAGATAAGCCCATTCCACCGCTTTGGGCCATGATCGCCATGCGGCCGCAGCGGTACACAGTCGGCAAGGCAATGAACGGAACGGAAAACCCTGTGGTCGTGTCAATCACCCCGAGGCAATTTGGGCCAACAAATCGTATGCCGTAACGGGTTGCCACTTCGAGCAGTTTATTTTCCAACTCAATCCCTTCGGCACCTGACTCCCGAAAACCACCGGCCTGGATGACAGCCCACCGGACTCCTATTTCGCCACACTCAGCCACAATCTCCGGGACAGTCCGTGCCGGGGTCAGGATCACGGCGATGTCAACCATCTCGCCGATTTTTCCGACGGAGGGGCAAATGCTGAGCCCCTCCACCGTGCCGCCTCGTGGCCCCACAGGATGTATTTTCCCTTTAAACCCGAAGGACACGAGGTTCTTGACGATATTCTTGCCCAGATTCTCCGTAGACGTGGATACCCCAACCACAGCAACCGATGAGGGATTGAATAACGTATCCATGACAACGGCCTCCAACGCCCACAAGCTTACAGGGAGCCTCGGCCTAGGTATCGAAGCAGATTTCGGCCGAGAGCCCGGCACATTTCCACAGTAACTTCGTCCTCCAACACACGACTTTTCCATTGAAAACGCCCCTGATCCAGGGAGCCGAACATTGTGCCCGAAACACCCCCGTTGTAGATCGGTCGTCCGGGTTCTCGAGGCTCCACGAGCCGGAAGCCGTGGGAGATGAGAAAACGTTCGAGGATCATCTGGGTCATTTCCTGGCCGCCGTTACGCAGTGCCGCATGAGTCACAACGGCCCCGAGTTTGCCTGCCAAAAGGTTCTCCCGCATGTGCAGCCAACGTGTCCGATCCATAAAAACCTTGAGTCTCCCTGTGACGTTTCCGAAATACACAGGGGAACCCAAAACCAGAGCATCCGAGGAACGCATTTTTTCGGCCAGCAGGGCCATGTCGTCGTCTTCGATGGCACAACGCGCCTCTCGAAGACACCGATTGCAGGACAGGCAGTAGTCGATCCGATAGTCCACGAGTTCCACCAACTCCGTCACTGCACCACCTTTTTCCGATTCCTCCAAAACCAATCGAAGCAGGGTGGCCGTGTTTTGTCCTTTCCGATGGCTCCCGTTAATGGCAAGAATTTTCATCGGATGTCCTCCTTTCCACCAAGGGCCATGGGACCATGGTGTTCCCAACGCATGAAAGACCCTACCCCCCCCTTCAAGAACAAAGCCGGTCAGACCTCTTTACGGTCCTTCAGAACTTTGTGAGTCCGCGCTATCCCGAAACCGCTCGAGTAACGCTCGGAAACGCTCCCACTCGTCTCGGCCAAACTTCTCCAGAAGCATCCCGTTCACGTCGTAGTAAATCTGCAGAAGCGCCTGTCGATGCTCGTGAGCTTTGGAGGTGAGAAAAACGCGAAATGAGCGACGATCGTGAGGATCCGGCCGCCTTTCCACCCATCCGTCCCTTTCCAGACGGTCAATCATCCCCGTGACCGTCGGCCGGTCTAAATGGGTTTTGTCCGCAAGGGCACTCGGCGGGGCGCCTTCTTCCTCATATAGGGCGATGAGCATAAAAAATTGGGTATGGGTCAATCCATACGGGGCGATGCGCTCTCGATAATGCCGCGCCATGGATCGACTGAGGGAGGACAATTGGAAGCATAGGCAGTCTTTGAAGAGCATGACTCATCCTTTCCATCCTCATCGGGAAGAGCTCATTCCCCTTAGCATTCTTATTATTTGCCTGCAAACCATTTTTCCATTCTTCACCCCAACAGGCATCATTTTTTCTTGACTTTCCTTCTTTAAAAATGTTTTGTATTTGTTAATAACCATTTTCCAGAGTCTGCTCACGACCTTTATTGAGGAATCCGTCGCATGGTTCCCGTTGCCGCATCACCTGATCCGGATCAGCGTTTTCGCCATATGGTCGATAAGCTTAAAGATCACGGATTGCGCATGACGCCGCAGCGACTGGCCATCGTCCAGGTTTTAGTCTCCACGGAAACACATCCTAGTGCCGAGGAAATCTACACAGAGGTGCACCGCCGGTTTCCGACCACCAGTCTCGCGACGGTTTACAAGACCTTGTCCCTACTTAAAGAACTCAATGAGGTTTTGGAGTTGGGTTTTCCGAACATGGGTAATCGCTACGATGGTTTGAAGCCTTATCCCCATCCCCATGTGGTGTGTCTTCAGTGCAAGAAGATCTTAGACCCTGAATTGGTCAGCATGGCGGATTTGACGGAGGAAATTGCCCGCACGACGGGATTTACAATCGTTACTCATCGGCTTGATTTTTTCGGCATCTGCCCCACCTGCCGTGATCGGCACGATGCCTAGGTGTCCCCGTAGCCCTTCCAAGAGAAAATCTCCCTAAGAAGGATCGTTCTTCTCGGGAGGGCTGATCCCCGCTCACCCCAGACATCCATGAAAGGAGCGACCATGGAACACGATCGCCCTAAGAACCCCGTGTCCCCCGCCAGCCTTGCCGAAACCAAATCCATTCAAGACTGGTGGCCGAACCAGCTTAACTTGAAAATGCTTCACCAGAATTGCCCGAAAAGCAATCCCATGGGCGAAGACTTCAATTACGCCAAGGAGTTTTTGTCCCTCGACCTGCAGGCTGTCAAAAAGGATCTTCGAGAACTGATGACCACCTCCCAGGACTGGTGGCCGGCGGACTTTGGTCATTACGGACCACTGTTCATCCGAATGGCCTGGCACAGTGCCGGCACATACCGTATCGGCGACGGTCGCGGGGGCGCCGGGTCCGGCCAACAGCGGTTTGCGCCGCTCAACAGCTGGCCGGATAACGTCAACCTCGATAAAGCGCGGCGACTCCTATGGCCCATCAAGCAAAAATACGGCCGCAAGATCTCCTGGGCAGATCTAATGATCTTGGCCGGGAACGTGGCTTTGGAATCCATGGGAGCCAAAACCATCGGGTTTGCCGGAGGGCGCGAAGATTGGTTTGAGCCCGATGAGAGTGTCTATTGGGGCTCAGAAGGTCAGTGGCTCCAGGACAAGCGACACACCGCCCAGGGTGACCTGGAAAATCCTCTTGCCGCGGTGCAGATGGGGCTGATTTACGTCAACCCCGAGGGTCCTGGGGGGAATCCAGACCCGGTGGCCGCTGCAAAGGACATCCGAGAAACCTTTGCACGCATGGGGATGAATGATGAGGAAACGGTCGCCCTCATTGCCGGCGGTCATACCTTCGGCAAGTGTCATGGAGCGGGTCCGGCATCACACCTGGGGCCGGAACCCGAGGCGGCCCCCATCGAGCAGCAGGGCTTGGGCTGGAAAAGCACCTTTGGCACAGGCAAAGGCCCTGACACCATCAGCAGCGGCTTAGAAGTCACCTGGACCGTCACCCCGACCAAATGGAGCAACAATTTCTTCTTCAACTTGTTCCGATACGATTGGGAACTCACCAAAAGCCCGGCGGGTGCCTACCAATGGGTGGCCAAGGGAGCACCGGCAGTTGTTCCCGACGCCCATGACCCCAACAAGAAGCATCCACCCACCATGCTGACCACGGATCTTTCGCTGCGATACGATCCCGTTTATGAAAGGATCTCTCGGCGTTTCATGGAGCACCCGGAAGAGTTTGCCGACGCATTTGCCAAGGCGTGGTTCAAGCTCGTCCACCGAGACATGGGCCCGCGCTCACGGTATCTCGGCCCTGACGTCCCCTCGGAGGTCTTCATCTGGCAGGATCCCATCCCACCGGTAGACCACCCGCTGGTTGACCAAGAGGACATCGCTGCCCTTAAAGCCAAGATCCTGGCATCGGGTCTTTCTTTGCCCCAGCTCGTCTATACGGCATGGTCATCGGCGTCCACCTTCCGCGGATCCGACAAACGCGGAGGAGCCAACGGCGCGCGCATCCGTCTTGCGCCGCAAAAGGACTGGGACGTCAACATGCCCGAGCAACTCTCCAGAGTGCTTAACGTGCTCGAAGGAATCCAGAAAGCGTTCAATGCCACCGCTACGGGAGGTAAGAAGATCTCCCTCGCCGATTTGATTGTGCTTGGAGGTTGCGCGGCTGTGGAACAAGCGGCCCGCAATGCCGGTTTCCAAATTACGGTCCCCTTCTCCCCAGGAAGGATGGACGCGCTGCAGGAACAAACCGACGTTGCCTCATTTGCCGTCCTCGAGCCGCTCTATGACGGCTTCCGAAATTATCTCAAGGCGAAATACAGTGTGCCTGCCGAGCATCTCCTGGTGGATAAGGCCCAGCTGTTGACACTGACCGCCCCGGAAATGACGGTACTTGTCGGTGGCCTGCGCGTCCTCAATGCCAATTACCAGCAGTCCCCCCATGGAGTTTTCACGAATCGCCCGGAGGCCTTGACCAATGACTTCTTCGTCAATCTTCTCGACATGGGCACGGAATGGCACCCCATCTCGGAAGATGCCCATGTATTTGAAGGACGGGATCGCGCCACCGGCGCAATCAAGTGGACAGCCACACGGGTGGATTTGATTTTCGGCCATAATGCGCAACTTCGGTCCATTGCAGAGGTTTACGCCTGCAATGACGGACAGGAAAAATTTGTGCAGGATTTCGTCGCGGCGTGGCACAAGGTCATGAATCTCGATCGTTTCGACCTCGGCTGGAAATAGTTCAAGCCCCACCAGTGCCGCCCCTATGGGAGAGCTATGTTCCTTTCTTCCATGGGCGGCGCGGTCGTGGGCATTCGGTGGCCGGTAAGGGGCGCTTCGGCGCCCCAAAATCTCACAATGATCCGGCCGCCATTGATCCAGCCCCCTCACCTCCCGCGTTTTACGAATCAGGCCTTCCCTCATACATTTTTTCATTGCCGCTGTTTCATGTGAAATCTAAAATGTGTTGGCTATGCCCGACCGATGCCCTCAGTTCCATGATGGATTCCCAACCCCTTGAAACAGGAGAATCGCATGAACCCTCGGCTCTGGACTGTGTTTGCGCTGTTGGGCTGTCTGTTCCTCGTCCTTCCCGCCGCGGCCCAAGTGGATTACCCCGCCGATCTCAAAAATGTCGTGGCCCCGTATCCAGGTGCCCAGGTCGAAATGGCCATGAAAACCGAGCAAGGCTCCCACGTGGTCATGACCACCTCCGATCCCGCAGAGAAAGTGTACTCTTATTATAAAGAAAGCTTGACCAAGACCGGCTGGGAAGCCCAGATGGAGATGACCCACAAAGACGGTCAGCAAGGGCATTGGAAGAAAAGCGATAAAATGTTGCACGTGGTCATTGGTAAGGATGCAGAGAAAACCCAGATCGTCTTGTTGTTGGGAACCGGCAACTAAGGCATTGTGCATTAAACGCTACCCGCTTTGCGCCCTCGCGGAGATGAATTCTTGAAGAATTCGTAAGACACAGTGGATAAGACAGCGGTTTTTGGGCTTTAAACCGGCGTGCTAACGGAGCTTTTCGGCAAACCGGTTTACGGCCTCCGAGTTCGGTGCGATGCTGCGCGCCTTTTTGAGGCACTCCCGGGCTTCTTCTGGCTGGTCCGCAGCGAGCAGATCTTTTGCCATCAGGAGCCACGCCTTTTCCGGTGGATCCTCGTAGAGGGCTTGGTACAGGGTCAGCAATGCGATTTTAATCTGGTGCGCCCCCTTGTGGAGCACGGGCTCGCCATGACCTGGAAACAAATGTTTGATGGGGAGACGAAGAAGCCTTCGAAGACTGTCCATCTTATCCTTGATCCGGCCGCCACACACTTCATCCGGCTTGGACAGGATGGCCGCAAAGCGCAACTGATAGGGAAGGACGGCGTCTCCGCTGAAAAGCGCCTGAGCGCCTTCGAGGTAGAAACAGAGATCTCCCGCCGTATGCCCTGGCAGATGGAGAGCCTGAAGTCCGAAGTTTGCGATATCCCCGCCGTCTTGAACGTAATGGATTTTCCCTGAGTCTTGCAAGCTTTGAAAGAATTCCGGAAACGGAGACCGCAGCCATCGTGCGTATTCTCGCGCCATTGGATGTAAGAAGACGTCTGGGGCAACCCTCTGATAAATTTCTGCCATGCCCCCCACATGATCGAAATGCGTGTGGGTCAGTGCGATGGCTTCCAGTTTCTCCAAAGGGGCCATTTCCTCAATCTCATCCACAAGTCCCAGCATGTTGCCCGTGTCAATGAGCAGACGCCCTCCGCCTAAGATATACGCCCCGGAACATGGACCCGAATCAGCAACCCAGCCGATTCCTTCCAGTCGTGGATCCTCCTTTTCGAACGTTCTCACTCGGCTTCATCCTCCTTTCTTGAATCGAGTGTCAGGAGGACACCTAAAAGAATCCCCACGGGTTGTCAACGACCATGGGGATCCCTTGACAGGGTGATCCAGGGAACTTAGTTTTTCGTCGGAACAAACAGAACAAGTTATGTTGTAAAATCAACAACTAAGGAGGATATCGCCATGGCACTGATCCGCTGGTCCGACCAAGGGGATTTCTTCCGACCTTTTGAGGAAATGGAACGGGAAATGGATCGTCTACGTCGGGAAATGGATCGTCTCTTCAGTGGTTTTCGTGGCTTCCGTCCCCTGCGTTTCGGGGTGTTCCCATTGATGAACGTCAGCGAAGATAAGGACAATCTCTATATCCGTGCGGAGCTGCCGGGTATCCAGGCAAGTGACATTGAAATCTCGGTGGAAGGAGATACGCTCACACTTCGGGGCGAACGGAAGAGCGCGGAGGTGGGGGATAATGTCAGCTTCCATCGCCGCGAAAGGGAATTCGGCCGTTTCCGCCGAAGCTTGACCTTGCCGACGCGCATTGACGTGGACAAGGTGGAAGCAGTCTTCAAGAACGGTATTCTCCAAATCACGCTGCCCAAGGCGGAAGAGGTTCGTCCGAAACAAATCACGGTCAAGACTGTGTAAAATCGAAGATCTTCACGTCTTGAAGCCACAAGGGGGTGACGATCATGGCCGACAAAGATATTCAGGTGAGAGAAAAGCAGGAAGTGCAGACGCCGGCGGAAACCACGCGAAATATCCCTGTCTATGTTCCGGCTGTCGATATTTATGAGACCGAAGAGGCTCTCACATTAGTGGCCGATATGCCTGGGGTGTCGCCGGAGAATGTGGACATCGACATTCGAGATGATCAGTTGACCATCCGCGGCACCGTGACCTTGGAGCGCGAGGGCGAAACAATGCTGCTCCGTGAGTACGGCGTGGGGGATTATTTTCGACAATTCACACTCGGCCGCATCATCGATCAGAATAAAATTGAAGCGGCGATGAAGGACGGGGTCTTAACCCTGACGTTGCCTAAAGTGGACAAGGCAAAGCCACGTAAGGTGACTGTCAAGACCGCATGAAGTCACGGCATTAAGGAGGCCGGTGGGTGGTGGCCCACCGGCCTTTTGCGTTTCTACCGCACGGAAAGTATGGGTACCCCGGCGGAACGGCACTCAAAGAGAATCCCTTCCAGCTCATTCCGATCGGCCGCCAGGCGTTCCAGCTCGTAAACGACCACACGTTTCACCTTCTTGCGATCGATGTCCATAAAAAGTTGAGACCGGCTGGTGTAAACGCTGATCGGCTCCTGCTCTTCCGGCGGCAGCTTTTCCTTGATGTAAGCAAGGCAGGCTTCGCGCTGAGCGGCGAGGGGTTTCTCGTAAGATCCTTGGTCTTCAGGCCGAAGTTCATTCTGCCTGACCATGAGGTAAACAGCCGTAAACTTCTCTTCCGTCATGCACTCAACTCCTCGTCCTGAATGGCCTTTTTTCCTCAAACTCAATGACTTTATAAAATATACTGACCTGAACCACAAAACACAATCACACGGCGGCACCTGTGCGGAAAGGGAGGTTGCCATATGCGTTTTCATTTCGAACAAGGACCGATTCGGCCACCCAGCGAATCGCGGAGTTTGCTCCTGCGCTGGACGCGCAATTGCCCGTGGAACCGGTGCGCCTTTTGCCCCGTTTACAAAGGACGGCCTTTCAGCCGAAGATCCCTCGCTGAGATTAAGGCAGACATCGACACGGTGTGCGCCATTGTAGACGATGTCAAAGCCTTGTCCTGGTCCATGGGGGAAGGGGGTGCAGTCAGTCCACCGGTCATCAATCGAATTCTTACAGATCCGACCACCAGCGGCTGCTACCGGCATGTGGCCGTTTGGCTTTATCACGGGGACGGCACCGTTTTTCTCCAAGATGCCAACAACCCCGTCATGCGCTCCCACGACCTTGTGGAGGCTTTACGCTACCTCAAGGAGAAAGTGCCTGGAATAAG
The DNA here is from genome assembly GCF_055387865.1 of Desulfosoma profundi. Taxonomy (NCBI): domain Bacteria; kingdom Pseudomonadati; phylum Thermodesulfobacteriota; class Syntrophobacteria; order Syntrophobacterales; family Syntrophobacteraceae; genus Desulfosoma; species Desulfosoma profundi. The sequence goes on from NZ_AP042420.1 coordinate 1,537,204, forward strand.
GCGCGTGACCTCCTATGGGCGCAGTACCACCTTGGCACGAAAAAGCGTGCAGGAACTGCGGGAAATTCATGAAGCGGGGTTGGACCGGATCCATATCGGGCTGGAAAGCGGCTCCGATGCGGTATTGAAATTTATGGAGAAGGGAGCCACCGCCGCCCAACACATCGAGGCGGGAATTAAAGTCAAAGAGGCGGGCATGACCCTATCGGAGTACATCATGCCGGGACTCGGAGGCGCCCGGTGGTCCAGGGAACATGCCCTGGAAACTGCTCGAGTGCTCGAAGCCATTGACCCTCATTTTATCAGGCTCCGCACATTGCGTGTCCCGCCTCACACACCGCTGTGGGATCATCTCCAGTCCGGAGCTTTCCAGCCCCTATCGGACGACGACACGGTAAGAGAAATCCGGCTGCTGATCGAAAATCTCTCCAACATCCGAAGCACACTCACCTCAGACCACATGCGCAACCTGCTGGAAGACCTCGAAGGGACGTTCCCCCAAGATAAAAACAAAATGCTGGGCACTATCGATCAGTATCTGTCTCTCCCCGAAGACGATCGCATCTTGTACCGTTTGGGCCGTTACGGAGGGGCCCTCCGCGGTGTGGATGACCTGCCGGCTTACCGCTCGCGCTTGGAGAGAGCCCGCCGAGAGTTGGAACAGGAAACCGGAAAGCCCATCGACGTGGTGATTGATGAGCTGGGAGGACAATATCTCTAAAAAAGGGTTTCTTGACCTAGGTCAAGGACTTGGGGGCCGCTGCTCTTTAAGGTGTGGCCATGGAAGAAGGAACTGTTCGATGGCAGACCTCAGGAAAAAAAGACAAAGGAGGCATCCATGTTTTGCTATCAATGTGAACAAACGGCCAAAAGTCAAGCATGCACGAAGCTGGGCGTGTGCGGCAAGCAGCCCGATGTGGCGGCTCTTCAGGATCTCCTCACTCACCTCCTCAAGGGTCTCAGCCAAATCGCCGTAGAAGGCCGAAAGGTCGGCGTGCAAGATCCTACCGCCAACGTGTTCACCTGCGAAGCCCTTTTTACAACTCTCACCAACGTCAATTTCGACCCAGACGATCTGGTCCGTTTCATCCAAGAGACCGTGAGATTGCGGGAGACTTTGAAAGGAAAAGTGCACACGGCCGGAGGACGGGTGGATTTCGGGGAGGGTCCCGCGTCTTTTCAGCCGGGAGCTACACTGGGCGAGCTCGTCCGCCAGGGAGAAGCGGTAGGGTTTGACAAGGATCCGGAAACCGACCCGGATATCCGATCATTGAAGCACACGGCCATTTTCGGGCTGCGAGGCGTGGCCGCCTACGCACATCATGCCCACATTCTTGGTCAGGAAGACGAAACCGTCTATGGGGCCATCCAAGAGATTCTTGCGGACACCGTCCGTGCCGATCTCGGTTTGAACGATTGGGTCCAGCGGGTGCTGCGGGTCGGTGAAATAAACATCCGCGCGATGGAACTTTTGGATGCCGCCAACACAAACACGTACGGCCACCCTGTGCCCACCAAAGTGCCTCTGGGTCACCGAAAGGGGAAAGCCATCCTGGTTTCCGGTCATGACCTGAAGGATCTGGAAGAACTCCTCAAGCAAACTCAGGGCCAAGGCATCACCGTCTACACCCACGGGGAGATGCTCCCGTGCCATGGGTATCCGGGGTTGAAAAAATATGAGCATCTCTACGGCCACTACGGCACCGCCTGGCAGAATCAGGCCAAAGAATTTGCCGCCTTTCCCGGGGCCATCCTCATGACCACCAACTGTATCCAAAAGCCCCAAGAAAGCTACAAGGACAACATCTTCACCAGCGGGGTGGTGGGATGGCCCGGCGTGCGCCATGTGAATCGGGACGATTTTTCGCCGGTCATTCAAAGGGCCTTGGAACTCCCTGGTTTTGCTGAAGATAGCAACGGCAGCCACGTCATGGTGGGGTTTGCCCGAAACGCCGTGCTTGGTGTGGCCGACAAGGTCATTGAGGCCGTCAAGAACGGAGCCATCCGCCACTTCTTCTTGGTGGCGGGATGTGACGGGGCAAAACCTGGCCGGAACTATTACACCCAGTTTGTGGAACTCGTCCCTAAAGACTGCGTTGTCCTCACACTGGCGTGCGGCAAATTCCGGTTCTTCGACAAAGACTTGGGAACCATCGGAGGACTGCCCCGACTTATGGATGTGGGCCAATGCAACGACGCCTATTCCGCGGTGCAAATCGCTTTGGCGCTGTCTCAAGCTTTCAATGTGAGTGTCAACGAACTGCCCCTTTCCTTGGTGCTCTCTTGGTATGAGCAAAAAGCGGTGGCCATCCTTCTCAGTCTGTTGCACCTGGGCATCAAGAACATCCGGCTCGGGCCGTCGCTGCCGGCTTTCCTCAGCCCGAACGTCCTCCAGTTCTTGGTGCAGAACTTCGACATCAAGCCCATCAGCACCCCTGAGGAAGATTTGAAGGCCATTCTGGGCGCGTAAAAGAACGTTGTTCCTGCAACAAGGAACGTGGATCTGGCAAGGAGAGGCAGTCCGGGCTAGGACCGGGCTGCCGACCCCTTCGATAAACCCCTGTTTAAAGTGCGATGGGACGGGGCAATCATTGACCTGGCGCCCAGCTGACCTGGAAAAGAGCTTCCCCGTGCATCGCAGGACCGCCTGGACACCCTCGGGAGGGTTTTATGCCAATACCTGGAAATCTCATGACAACTGCCATGGCGGTTATGCCCCATCGCGACGTGGATCGCGCCCTCGCCCTGGCTCTATCTTTGGATATCCCGTTCTGGCCGCAGTTGCCCCTGCTCAGCTATTACGAAGACATGTATGTCCAGGCCTCCGAGAATTTTCCCGGGATCATCTTGGACATGCAGCAACGCACACTGCGTTTCTCCACCGAGAAGTTCATCCAAGATCTCCCAGCGGTTCTTCAACGGTTTGACGATCCATTGCTGTTCGATATCAGCCCGCAATACTCGGCAGTCTATCACCGGTTTTTGCAAATGGATTTTTCAGAACGGCCCGCGATCCGTGGGCAATTGGAAGGGCCTGTCAGCTTCGGCTTCAACGTCCAAGACGAATCCGAGCGCCCCATTTTGTTTCATGACTCGGTCCGCCCTTTTCTTATGGAATTCATGGCCCAGCGGGTCAATGTGCAGCTTCGACGGCTTAAGACCCTGAATGCTAACGCTTTTATGTTTGTGGACGAGCCGGGTCTTCAATTCATCTTCAGCGCCTTGAGCGGCTACAACCACATCGCCGCCCGCAACGATTTGGAAGCCTTTTTCGCCATGATCGAAAGACCCCGCGGGATCCACCTGTGCGGAAACCCAGATTGGGATTTCCTCCTCAATCTGGATCTCGACGTGTTGTCCCTCGACGTGTATTCCAACGGAGAGATTTTTGTGTCTTATGCAGAGGCCATCCGGCGGTTTTTGCAGCGGGGGGGTGTTGTGGTGTGGGGCATGGTGCCCACCAATGTGGAACCTTTCAAAGCCGAGTCCTTAGACTCCCTGGAGGCTCGGTTGCTCGGGCTTTGGAACTCTTTGAGCCGAAAAGGCATCGACCAAGAGGAACTGATCGAGCGCAGCCTTTTGTCCCCGGCGACCTGCTGCCTGGTGAACCCCGATGGAACGCAAACCGTCGAAAATGCCTTTGAGGCAGTCAGGGCCTTGAGCCGAAGACTCCGCACACGCTTCCGGTTGGGATAAAGCCTTTCTTTGAAGAAACTAGCCGCGCCGGTTCAACGGCCCTTGTGCCACGGCAACGGGCAATCTTTCTATTTCGATATCCAGAGCGCGCCGTTTTCGAACCGTTTGAGCACCCCTGAACAGACGGATCCGGAAAAGATCCCGCCGAAAAAGCCCTTGCCGCCGTCATTTTCATGGCCCATGGCAATGACCGATGGAGATGATTCCCGGCACTCGTCGATGATGGCTTCGGCAACATCTTGCGAAACCATGATTTTCCAATCAATGCGTTCGGGAGCCACCCCATTTTCACCGAGCACGGTCTTGGCCCGGTCTAAAATCTCACGGGTGTGCCGGCCCTGATCGGTGATGACGTGGTAAAGACAAATCTGATGGCTTTCATCTTGGACCATGAAACCCACGTGATCCGTGATCCGCTCACTCGCTTCGGATCCATCGACGCATAAAAGAATACGTTCCCCTTCCAATCCCGGATTGCGACAAATCCACAAAGGGCACGGCAAGGGCTGCCGTAAGACCTCTGTGCTGACACTGGTGGAAAAGACCCCCGCAAAGGCGGCATAGCCCCGTCGGCCTAAGACCACGGCGTCGTAGCGCCCACGGCGGGCTTCCATGACGATTTCTTTGACCGTCTCCATCTCCTTGGGAATGAGTTTGGATTCGATCTGGGTTTGGGAAAACCCTGCTTCCATGAGGAGTTGGGCACTGTACTCCAAAGCTTTTTCGCCGCGAATCCGCGTTTCTTCTGGGACCTTGGCCTTTGTGGAAGGTCTGCCGCTTTTCCAATCCCCACTCATCTGCGTCGGGGCCACATAAAGGAGCGTCAAGCGAAAGGGCTTTTTATGCTGAAAAAACTTTGCCACGAATCGCACGCCGAACAGATGGGACATCTCGTCGCTGACGGTGATCAGGAGATGCTTTTCCATAGCGTTTCTCCCCCCCAAATCACAAAATTTGGCTCAAAAAGAGCTTGGTCCTTTTGTGGGTTGGATTGGTAAAGAAGTGCTCTGGAGTGCCTTCTTCCACAATGCAGCCTTGGTCCATAAAGATGACCCGATCGGCCACTTCCCGGGCGAAGCCCATCTCATGGGTGACCACCACCATGGTCATGCCCTCTCGGGCAAGGGTTTTCATGACATCTAAAACCTCGCCGATCATTTCAGGGTCGAGTGCCGAGGTCGGTTCGTCAAAAAGCATGACCTTCGGATCCATGGCCAAAGCTCTGGCAATGGCCACCCGTTGTTGCTGGCCGCCGGACAAACGATCTGGGTACACCGACGCCTTGTCTGGAATACCGACCTTGTGCAAAAGGGCCATGGCTTTCTCCACGGCCTCCTTTTCGGCCCTCTTGCGAACCACCATTTGGGCCAAAGTCACGTTTTGCAGCACGGTTTTGTGAGGAAAAAGATTGAAGGATTGAAAGACCATGCCCACTTCGGCTCGGACCTTGTTGATGTTCGTCTTGCGGTCCATGATGTCCACGCCGTCGATGTAGATGTGGCCCGTGTCCGCATGTTCCAAGCGGTTGAGGCACCGCAGCAGTGTGCTCTTGCCGGACCCCGACGGGCCGATAATCACCACCACCTCGCCTTTGGCCACCTGGCACGAAACATTTTGCAAGGCCTTGACTTCATGAGGGGCATGAAAGGTTTTAGAAACCTTATCCACCGTGATCACGAGACCGCCGTCCTCCTTTCCAAGTACTGGACAAACATCGAAAGACCGAACGTCAGCACGAGGTACAGCAGGGCGCACATGAACCATAACTCAAAGGGTTGCAGGCTCGTCGTGACCACTTCACGAGTCGCTTTCGTGAGTTCCCGGATGGCGATGATACCCAGCAATGAAGAATCCTTGATGAGACTGATGAACTGTCCCGCCAGAGGAGGCAGGATCCGCCGGAGAGCTTGGGGCAAGATCACGTGCCTCATGGCTTGGGGATAACTCATCCCCAGCGATCGTGCCGCTTCCATCTGTCCTCGATGAATGGACTGAATGCCGGCGCGGACGATCTCGGCCACATAGGCACCGCAAAAAAACGCCAGAGACGCCACGCCATACCAAATGGGCGGGAGCTGTTCGAGTCCGTTCTTGGCCAAAAGGGTGTTGATCACTGTGCCTAGGACGAAGTACCAGATAAAGATCTGGACGAGGAGCGGAGACCCCCGGATGAGCTCCACATAGGTCACGGCCGACCACTTGAGTGCCGGGTTAGAGGAGATCCGCGCCAGTCCGGCCACGAGGCCGATGAGAATTCCCAGTAGGATGGAAATCACGCTGACCTTGAGAGTCAGCCACAAACCCTGCATGAGAATGCCCACTTTCCATCGCTGAGAGACACCCAAGACATCTCCGGGATAGACGGTATCCCCCGCGTCCACCCGAATCCCCTTTGTCGGGATGGTGTATTGGGCCGTTTCCCCATCCCCCGAGACACGTACTATCGCATTCTCTCCGGATTGGACGATGTCTTCGACGCGCCCCTGGATCTCCGATCGAACTTCGACTTTCTCCTTATAGTAGAAGTATTGGGGCACACGATACCAACGCCACACATAATCCACTTTTCGGGTCGCGTAATAAAGGACGCTCAAAACCCCGAGGATCATGATGAAGAAAACCATGACCCAAAAGGCGTAAGCCCCTCGAGTCATGTGCTGCACTGCTCTCGCCATGGGACTCTTTCCTTAATGCTTATCCGAAATTGTCCTTTCGCCGGAATCGTAGAGGGCTTGCCCACATGCACGGGGGAGGGGGCACAGCAGAGGGAGCGTGCCGGCTCGGAACCCTAAAGGCCGACACGCCAGCTCCCACATTCCTGGACCCAAAAGGCCGGTTTCAGAAAAGCCGTTTATCCTGCAACCGTCGGATCCGGAAGACCTTCGATCTTATTGTGCCACATCTTGGATCCAATCGGTGCTTTTGATCCATTTGTTATAGATTTGATCGTATCGGCCGTCGTTTTTCACTTGGCGCAGGAAGTTGTTCAACCAGTTCAGAAAATCAGGATCCCCTTTGTTGATGGCCCAGGCCAAAGGCTCATAAGTGAACGGCTGGTCGAGAAACACCAATTTCCCGGCCCCCTGTTGAGCCAAGAAGACCACACAAAAGGGCAAATCGTAAACAAAGGCGTCCGCTTTGTCATTAACGACCTCAAGGGCAGCTTCCGTTTCCGTTTCGAAAGACTTGTAAGTGCATTTGGGAATCACGCGTTTCACGGCCTGTTCCCCTGTCGTTCCCAATTTGGACGTCACAATGTATTTTGGGTCGTTCAGGTCTTTGTAGGACTTCACCGTGCCTTCGTGCTTCTTGTTCAAGAGGATCGTCTGCCCGACAATGATGTAGGGGTCGGCAAAATTGACTTTGAGATTCCGTTCCTGTGTAACGGTCATGCCGCTCATGATGATGTCAAATTTCCCGGTAATCAACGAGGGAATAATGCCGTCCCATGCGGTGTTCACTGGAACGAATTTCACGCCCATGGCCTTGGCCATTTCTTTCGCCATATCGATGTCAAAGCCGACAAAATTGCCTTTCTTATCGGTCATCTCAAAAGGCATATACCCCGCTTCGAATCCCACACGGAGCTCCCCTCGTTTCAGGATTTCTTCCAATGTGGACTTCTTGGCCAATTCGATGTCCGCTGCCCATCCGTGAAAGGTCATCCCGAAACCGATTGCCGCAACAACTCCCAAAACCATTAGCCATCGTTTCATGCTCCGCCTCCTTTTCTCGAAACTTTTGCCAAACGTCTCCCACCCCATCGAGATGAATTGTCGATGATCTCCCTTTCAATTTTTTTGACTAGCACAACGGGAGAGCATCACAAAGCTTTTTTCTGAACCCACGAATGACCGCGACCTCTGGGCTGTCCCTAGAGAAGGAAATGCGTTTCGCAGACTTTCTGATTCTTGAGCACATTGAGAAGCTGTTCCACTGTGGATACGGCGTATTTGGTCATCTGAATTTGAAAAATCTGGGCAGCGAAGAAGGCATCGGCCAGAGCGTGATGGCGGTAGTGCTCTTTGAGTCCATAACGACCGATCAAGGCATCCAAGCTGAGCTCATCGCAACAGCGCCTGCGTGAGGTTTTTTGACCGATCCATTTTTCCACCTCCGCAATGTCCACCAGTTGCCGCTCAAAGGAGATCCCGAGGTCCTTAAAGTGGCGCCGCAGAAATTGATAGTCGATGTGAACGCAGTGTCCCAAAAGAATGCCGTGACATCTTCCCAGAAGGTCTTGGGCGATTTCTTCAAAGGCTGGAGCTTGTTGCAGGGCTTCCAGAGCAATGCCATGATACTTCATCGTCTCCAGTCGATAATTCCGAGGTTTGACGAGCGTATAATAAGCATCTCGAACACGGATCTTCAGGCCCGCCATGGGCACGAGGGCCACGGCGATAATGTCGTGGCGGCGCACGTCCAGCCCCGTGGTTTCCACATCCACAGAGATAAAAGTTGCTTCGCTTAACCGCATCAAAGCCCTCGATCCACACCATAGAGGGCCTTGAGGTTTTTTTGAAAAGACGCCACCACCTTCAAGGATTCTTTCAAAATCAGTAAATCCATCTTGTCCAGTTGGTCAGCCATGAGGAGGTTGGCCCCTGCGCTGCCATTCTTCAGCGATCGAGCCTGATGTCTTAGGCGAAGATCTTGCAAAAAGGCGTAGGCCTCCAAAAGATCCCCGGCCGTTTCCTTGCCCAGAACGCCGGCGTCGCGCAAGGCTTCGATGCGCTCGCGCGTGTTGGTGATCCGCAGCATCTTGTTGGCCAGAACCATCACGCGGATCCCGTTGGCGATAGGATAGATGCCGAATCGTTTCAAATCGATGCCTCGGTCTCGATGTTTGATTCCGAAAATGCCAATGGGGGGTTCGTGCAGTGCCGCATCGTAAGCGAGGAAACGCACGGCTTGGTTGGTCACGGACTCATGAATCCCGTCGAGGAGCCGACCGAGCAACTCACCATGGCCATAAATCGCCCTCAAGTCGAGGAAAACCGTCAAATACCGCACGTGATCCGGAATGGGTTCCAAAAACCACCGCCGAAAGTTTTCCCTCCATTCCTCAAGCGACAAATGCCAACGAGGATTTGAGGCCATGTAGTCCGCAGGGCACCGGGGAATGCCGATGCGATCCAAATCCCTCGTAATGGCCTCGGCGACGCCAAGGCATCCCCCCGACTCGCCGCAAATGAGCGCGCTGTCTTGATCCGTGGTAAGAATCTGTTCTTTCCGGCCAGAGCTGCCCACATGAACCCATAGAAAATCCGGCGGTTCGCCGGAAACCGTGTGTTTTTGGATGACTTTGACGACAACGGTGTCATACACGGAAGTAATCATGCGGGAGAGCTGATAAAAGTGGGTCCCTTTTAAAGCCATTTCCGAAACGGCCACCCGGATGGCTTGAAATGCGCTCTGCAGTTCGTCGAGGTCCAGAGCCTTGAGGATCTTTCGATACAAGGCCAGGATGGACGATGAGGGCTCCAGTTGAGACAGGACGTCCTTACTGGTGATCACGCCGTGCACGCGATCTTCATCGACGACCACCAAATGGTCGATGCCGGTGCGAAGAAGGGTGGTGTAGGCATCCAGAACTGAAGCCTGGCGATCTATGGTGATGACTGGAGCGGACATGAAGTCCTTGACGTAACTGTTCGGGCTTCCTTGCAGGAGGACCCGTCGCATGTCCCTGTTGGTGAGGATGCCTATGGGTTTGCCGCCTTCGGTCACCACCACGGATCCCACGTGGTGGGTGTCCATAATGGCTACGGCTTCCGCCATGGTCTGAAAAGGGCCGCAGACGACCGGCGCTTTGGTCACAAGGGTCTCCACCAAAACCCCGACGGCACCCTCCTGAGTGGATTCCTGATCCCGAGCCAATCGGGAAAAGGATCGAAAACGCCTCTCGATAAAAGTGCTGAAAAATGAAGAGAAGGCGCTGTGGGCCCGATACACCCGATCAAAAGCCTCGGCGTCGATGAGATAACAGATAGTATCTTCTAGGGCTCGAGCTTCGTAATAGGATGGAGTTTGGTGTATGGCAGACAACAAGCCGAAGATCTCACCCTTGGAGGCGAGATCCACCAGTTCATCATCGTCATAGAGACCGACAAGACCGGAAAAGACAAGAAAAACGTAGGGGCAGACGTCCTCCTTGGAACAAATCACCGTCCCTGAACCGTACATGGCCACGTCCAAACTGCTGGTCAACGTGGCCAGATGGTCCTCGGAAAGGAAGGAAAATGGTTTAATTTTCCTTAAAAATTCCTTTGGAGGAATCATCTCTGCACCCCCTCTCGGCATCTCAAAGAAAAAGGCCACCATGTGGCCTTTTTCTTTGTCATTGAAGGGTTGGGGGGTCACACCACGCCTTTTGCCTTAAGTTCCTCAAGCCGCTTGGTGCCATAACCCAGCATTTTCGCGTAAACGTAATAGTTATCGGCCCCGACCGGTCGGCAGATCCATTTAACGCGAGGCGGGGTTTCCGTCATCTTATGGGCGTGATTGGCAATAGTGACCTCGCCGTAATGCGGATCGTCGATGGTTTCCAAGGCCATGCGCACCCACCAGTTTTCCGCCTTCATGGTATCCATGGGCGAGGAAATCCGACCGGGGACGACGACACCTTGTCCGATGTTTTTATTGTAGTCCATGACCGCATCAAAGATCTCATCGTAAGTGTGCGCCATAGTCCATTTTTCAATTTCTTTGTACATGATTTTCATGTTGTCCACATTGAGGCGTTCGAAAATGGTCGGAAATTGCTGCTGAAGATCAGGACGGTTGATAATGGTGCACAACGCCTTCCAGTTAGGATCCGCGAATCCGGACAAGAAGGCGAAACCGTCTTTACATCTGAAATAAGTGTAAGGGAATACACCGACATCGTAATTGCCCACTCGAGGGATGGTGTCTTTGAAGCCATAATAATAGGTTATGGCATAATTGATACATCTACCGTAAGCTTCCGCAGGAGAAACATCGATAAACTGGCCCTTCCCGGAGTTGACCCGGTAGTGAAGCGCCGCAAGGATGGCCACAGCGGCCCATGCACCACCAGCGTACCATCCCATCCAATTGCCCTGCTTGGTGGGAACTTCCGAGGGCTTTGGATTTTGCGGATCTTCCGGTGGCTCACCGCTGACCGACACCACCCCAGAATAGGCCTGGTCCACCACGTCCACATCGGCCTTGCCACAGGCCGCCTTGGGGCCGAACTGGCCGTAAGTGTACAGGGCACAGTAGATGAGTCGGGGATTGAGCTCCTTGAGCTGCCGGTAGCCTAGACCCCAGGCATCCATGGTGCCAGGCAAAAACGTCTCCACCAGAACGTCCGCCCGCTTCGCCAGTTTTCTGAAGATCTCCTGCCCTTCCTCGGATTCCAAATTCAAGGTCACATGGAGCTTGTTACGCCCTTCATTCAGATACCCCAAACCGGTACCCATGTGCATATAGCCCCAAGGGGTGAACGTGCGGGCGGGGTCTCCCCCAGGTGGCTCAATACGGATCACGGTCGCGCCGAATTCGGCCAAAGTGGACGTGCAAAAGCATCCGGCCATGTTGGCATAACTCACATCCAAAACCGTGATATGATCCAGCGCTTCCGGCTTTTCGCGATTCTTGGCCGGATCGTCCAGTTCGCGAATCCAATCCCCCCAGCTCTTTTCCTTTTCCATATGCATTGCGATCCTCCATAGGTCCACAGAGTTATTCTTCATGTGTCGCGCGTAAGAATGTGGAAGCTCATGCCAAGAGAACGCCGGATTTGCCGTCCCAGTTTTGGGGCGGTTTGCGGCCGGGAGGCACGTCCACCCATTTGCCGATGATGTTCTTTTCTTTGAGGTACTTGATTTTCTTGGTTTTCAAGCCGAGGTAACGCTTAAGAACGAATTCATTGTCGAAGCCCACCGGTTTCCCGGCCCACTTGATGCGACCTGGGGTTTCCGACAGCTTCGGCGCGATGCCTTCCTCGTAGAGCTCTCCGTAAATGGGATCGTCCACATAATAAGTGAAATTGCGCGTGCGCAGGTGTTCATCCTCGAAGTGATCCTTGCCGTTAGCCACCTTTTGGGCGCCAAAACCATACTGGCAGGCCAGCTGGTCGATTTCCCCATAGGTCTTGCCCGCAACCCAATCGCGGATCATTGCCAGGAGTTCCACGGCATTTTCTTCTTTCAGCCGTTCCAGGTGGGTGGCAAAACGGGGATCTTGAGCGAGTTCCGGTTTCCCCATGGCTTGGCACAAACCTTGGAACTGCGTGTCCGTTGCGGCACCAATGGCCACCATTTCCCCATCTTTGCTGGGGACGATATCCGCCGGACAAATGCTCACATCCCGATTGCCATACCGCTCACGGCATTTGCCCGTAAAATGCTGGTAGAGCCACGTCCAATCCATCGCGCGCATGAGGTTTTCCGCCTGAGAGTATTCGATGTACTGGCCCCGTCCCGTCCGGTCCCGATGGGCCAAAGCGGCAAGCACCCCCACAGCGCCCACAAGGCCTCCGTAGTAATCTGCCAACCAAATCCCGGCTTTCATGGGCAGCTTGTCCGGAAAACCGCTGATCCAGGCTTCGCCGGACTCGGACTGGGCGATGGCATCGTAGGAAGGCCGCTCCAGATACGGTCCCCATTGCCCAAAACCGTTTAGGGCGATGTAAATGATCCTTGGGTTGATTTCCCGCAGTTGCCGATAGCCGATACCCCACTTGTCCATGGTTCCGGCACGGAGATTTTCCACCACCACGTCCGAGCGTTTGACCAATTCCCGGAAAAGTTCCGCACCTTCAGGGACACGGACATCGATGGCCAAATGGTATTTGTTGCGGGCTTCTTTGAGCCACCCCATGGCCGCGCCGTTGAAAAACTTGGCAAAGGGCGTCAGCGACCTCATGGTGTCTCCCATGCCGGGCAATTCCACTTTGAAGACCGTCGCCCCGAGTTCGGAAAGGTAACTAGGAAGGGACGGACCCAAAATCAACGTGCACAGTTCGACGATTTTAATATCCGCAAGAGCTTCTGGTTTTTCGAACGTCTTGGAAGGATCGAGAACGCTTTCCGCCCATTTGAAATAGTCTTCTCGTGCCATGGACAACTCCCTTTCATTAAAGCTTTGCGTTGACAACTCCATCACCTAAGGAACACGAACTGTCGTGAAATGGGGTGGGACCTCGTAGAGACCTTGATCAAACGCGGGTATGACCTCCTTTAAGATACTGGTTTCTTCATTGACAACACGACTGACTCTCTTGGATTCCCCTTCTTTGGGGACGTAGTGCGCCGTCACGCGCACCCTACTCTTGACCGGATAACCCCGAATCTTTTCCAAGTCCTTGGCAAGCGGCTGTAACGATCCCTGCCAATAGGACAAGAGAAAAGACAAGGGACCCAAACGCTCCTCCTCCAACCCCAAAATCGCACCCAGTTCCCGATGGACCCGAGTGCCTTCATCCCAACCCGGCACCTCGTCCGAAAGCCACAGTTCCTGCTGCACTTCCGTGATGCTGTGGGCTTCCCTGAGTCGGTCGTACGTATGCTGGAGGAGACGGGCTGAGACCCGGCGGCATCGGTACTTCCCACAGCTTTCGTCGGGCCTATCCGCAGTAATGGACAATTGCGGAGGTCGTACATCGTACCGATCGGGCATGAGTGGCTGGTCATCTTCCTGAGCCTTCTCCAGGCTACGGATCCACGCGGGATCCTTCAGTCGAGCCAAGGGGAAAATACGGCATTTATCCCGCCCCCAATCGACCTCCCGGATATCCTGAGTCGCCAAAGAGATATGCACCGTCCGGCGATCCTCTCGCACTCCTCCGAAAAGAAGCTGCATCCAGGATCCCGTGTACTGACGTCTCTGGTCCATGTACATCCCATCGGCCCGATAGCTCGTCGTCACCGCGAGCAGTTTCTTGCCCGTGAACAGGTCTTCGGCTTCCACCTCATGGACATAAGTGATATCCGCTCGGGCGGAGGGAACCACGGGCCAAAGCCAGACCGTACACATCAGAAGGAATCGGAAAACCATTGGACTTAATTTCATGAGAGAATTTAGGCGCCAAGAAGTTTTCGATGAATGGAAACTCCTAGAAACATGGTGCACAGTGGTATGCCGAGGCCGTAAAAAGACCCCCAAAAAAGACTTCCGCTGGGATCGAATCCATAAGGTTTCGTGAAATAAAGCAAAAGGTTGACTCCAACACCCACGTAAAAATACAAAAGATACCATCTTCGACGATGGCGTTCCCAGCGCTCCAATCTTTCATTCCGATGATGTTCAGCCATGGACAGCCCCAAAAGTTCACCCCAATGAGGTTTATCTGATCACGGATGGACCGGGAGGTCGCCCTCCCGGCCTTTCACTAGGCGCCTAGTTTTCGGGCCTCAAGTTGTAAGAGTATTTCTGGATGACTTCAGGCCTGTTGGGTTTGGTCACCAAACTGATGAGTATAAAGAAAATGAGCCCCACAAAGACCCAGTAAAACTGGTGCGGTGTGACAATGCCACCTTTTTGACCCAAGAAGAACCAATGGGCGCTTCCGAGCTTCGTGTTGGCATACATCCATGAATAGGTGGACAGCACGGTCATGACGATAATGTTGATGACGGCCGCGGTGGTGTTGGCCTTATCCCACCAAATACCCAGGACGAGAGGCGGTCCCACGGAGCAGAGAATCACGATAAAGGCAGCTCCAGAAATGTCCAAGACCAACGCCGGAGGGCTGAAGGCCACGAGCGTACAGATGACAGTAATGATGACCGTCATGACCCGGGTCACCTGAACAGGCTTTTCCTCAGGCCACTTGCTTCCGAAGACTTTTCCGATAAGGTCGCGGCCCAAAAGCACATTGAGCACCATGGTCCAGCCTGCCGCCGTCGACATAGCAATGGCCAAACCTCCTGCGCAGATCACGGCCAACAGGAACGGGCTCTTGAGACCCTCCATGGCGGCGATCATGGAGTAGTCGGTGACAGCCGCACCACCCACACCATAAACGCCCTTCATATGCTTGAGCACTCCCATGGCATCCTTGACGCCTTCAACGGACATATAGGGATGCAACGTTTCAATGAGCACGCGCGCGGCCGAGCCGATGATAATCAAGCCCACATACATGGACCCGCCGAAAAAGATGGCCCAGAAGACACTGCGGCGCGCCGACTTGATGTCCTGCGCGGTAAAGAAGCGCACCACGGTGTACGGCATGGCTGCGAAACCAAAGTGCCAGGTAAAGTAGAAACCCACAATCCCTGTCCACATGCCCATGAGGGCACTGGAGGGCTTTTCGCTGACATAGGGGCAGTTAAAAAAGTTGGGCGTCACTTTCAAAATGGCGTCCGTCATGGGATTGAGGCCGCCGAAATGGGCAATAGTGTAAATGGCACCCACTATCGCCGCCACCGCCATGGTGACACCTTGGAAGGCTGCCGACCAGGTCGTGGCCACCATGCCGCCATAAAACACGTAAATAAAGACGACCAAAGCGCCGATGACCACAGAAATGTTGTAGTTCAGCTTCAAGATGGCGAGCATGAAAAGAGCGGTACCAACGATGGACAAGGTCACATAGGCAAATCCGGCAATAATGGTGGGAACCCCGGCGATCAGGCGCATCCATTTGGTGTCATAACGATCCGCGTAATAGTCGGTGAACGATGTCGGGGCGTATTTACGCAACGGAGCCGCTGTAAGCAGCGTGGCAATGGGCATCCCTCCAATGATGCCGACCAGAGCCCACCAGAACGGGTAACCCAAAAGGAAGATGAACGCTGGGAGTCCAAGGAAACTCGCGGGGCTCAAATACGTTGAGGCTAAAGCGGCCCCGTTGATGAAGGAGCCGACTTTGCGGCCGGCCACGTAGTAATCGGACGCATTGAGGGCGGCCTTTCGGGTAAAGTACCCAATGGCGATCATAATGGCAAAATAGATCAAGGCCCCGATGATAACGACTGGATTTGCACCCATTCTAGCCTCCTTATTTCTTGGCGAGCCGAGCTTCTCGAGCTTCCTCAGCGATGTAAAAGAGCGCCGCCACGATCAAGTTGATGACCCATAGGCCGATGAGCCAGTTATAAATATAGCATGCGGGGACCCCTAAAAATTTTGCTAAAGGGAACTTCGGGACCGTAATCTCTAAGATAAAAAACAGAAAAAAATACCCATAAAGAAGCGCCATACCAGCCCAGAATACTTTCGGCATCCCTTTAAACATTGTGACCTCCTATGCACTCGCTGGTAAAAACGATCCACACCATAACCCCTGGCAACACGCCCAATCTTTCCATCACCTCCTTTCCACGCGTTTCAAAAAAACACCTGCTCTTGAAAAAAAGCACAAGACCACCCCACCTTACCCGCCCCGTGCCCCCATATCAGGCCGTCGCCCGAAAGGCCGACAACCTGCGGGGCAGAAATTCATCGTCTAGTTGTGTCAGGTGACCATAGGAAGACCGTACCTTCCAAAGGACGTTGAGAATAAGGCGTTGACAAGGTCTGTTGCACTCAGCATCCACATCACCAACTCGCCGAGTCGCCAAAGCAGCAGCTCCCATGCCCGGCGCGCCGAGGGTACGGCTTGCGAAGAAGGAATTGTTTCGTGTTAGGGAGGTACCAACGTTAGGGGAGTCTATGTGGCGGAAGCAGCGCAAGAGCTCCAGAGAGAACCATCGTGAGAGTGGGTGAAGACGCGCGCATTTAGGTCATTGGTACCCGTACGGGTCCTTCCTACATCAGGATTTTTGGGATGGTCAAGAGAAAAAAAATTTGTTTGACAATGCATAACTCCGTCCATTAAGGTCCCGAATGGTTGAGCATAGGTTTTTGAAACTGCAGGCACACCGACACCCCGTTACAACCTTTAAGGAATGCGAGCACATTCCATGCCGCACGCGGTGCACCACAACCGCACACCATTCAAGGCCCAGGGACACCATCCCCGCATGAAGGCCTTCCGCCGCGTGCCCTCAAAACCCAAACGTTGTTAATATGACAAAGCGTTACCAAAGAAACCTTGACCGCACGCTCCGAAACTGCTCTTTTGCATTGTCAAAGGTTAATGGACGAGGGGTGAGCCAAGGAGGGGTGACCTGCCCGCAACGTGAAGCCGTTCATTTACCGTAGGTCGAGGCTTCGTCCACCAGCGCTGCATCTGCACCGTGGGCCTTGGTTTTCATCGTGGGAGGAGGAAAAGCACTATGGGCCAAAAAATGTTTTCGGAAGCGCAATTGGATCGCATGGAGAAGGAATACGCGGATTGGCTTAAGGAGTATGAAAAGGCTCTCCAGAAAATGCCAGAACGGCTGGAGCGGTTCTCGACCGTCTCCGACATGGAGGTAAAATCCCTCTATACGCCTCTGGACATCAAGGGAAAAGATTATTTTGAAGATCTTGGATTTCCTGGACAATTTCCTTTCACCCGAGGCGTCCAACCGACCATGTATCGTGCCCGACTCTGGACCATGCGAATGTTCGCAGGCTTAGGGACCGCAGAAGACACCAACAAGCGCTTTCATTACCTCATCGAACACGGGGAAACAGGCCTCAGCACGGCCTTCGACTTTCCCACGCTTATGGGCTACGACACAGAATCTCCTCTGGCGCGGGGTGAATGCGGGAAGTGCGGCGTCGCCATCGACACCATTGATGACATGCAGCGGCTTTTTGCCGGCATCAATTTGGAGGAAGTCACCACTTCCATGACCATCAACCCGCCGGCATCGGTGATTTGGGCGATGTACATCGCCAATGCGGAAAATGAAGGTTATGACCGAAAAAAGTTGGGTGGCACGATTCAAAACGACTGCCTCAAGGAATTTATCGCCCAAAAAACATTGATGCTCCCGCCCGAGCCAAGCTTGCGCCTGGTCGTGGACACGGTGGAATTCGGCACCTATGAAGTGCCGAGATGGAATACCATCAGCATCAGCGGCTACCATATTCGGGAAGCCGGCGCCACAGCGGTGCAGGAACTGGCCTTCACAATTTACGACGGGATTACGTACGTGGAGGAGTGCATCAAGCGGGGTCTTAAGGTGGACGACTTTGCCGGACGCCTCTCCTTCTTCTGGAACTCCCACATTGATTTCTTTGAGGAGATCGCTAAGATGCGCGCCGCCCGGCGCCTATGGGCGCGCCTGATGAGGGACCGCTTCAAGGCCCAAAAGCCACGCTCGATGATGTGCCGATTCCACACCCAAACGGCGGGCTGTTCCCTCACTGCCCAGGAGCCTTACAACAACATCATCCGCACCACCACAGAAGCCCTCGCCGCCATTTTGGGTGGCACCCAGTCGCTCCACACCAATTCGCTGGACGAGGTCTACATGATCCCCAGCGAGGAAGCGGTGAGGATCGCTTTAAGAACCCAACAGATCCTGGCCGACGAGACGGGCGTCGCCAACGTGATCGATCCCCTGGCGGGCTCCTATTTTGTGGAAGCCTTGACGGATAAGATGGAAGAGGAAGCGATGGTTTATATCCGCAAGCTCGACGAGCTTGGGGGCATGGTGGCCGCCATCGAAAAAGACTATCCCCAGATGGAAATCGCCGACGCCGCCTACCACTTCCAGCAACAAGTGGAAAAGGGCGAGAAAATCATCATCGGGGTAAATAAGTTTCCCAGCGCCCGGCCTGATCTGGAGTTCGTGCTCAAGATTGACGACGAGCTGGAAAACTTCCAGATTGAGAGAACCCGGCAGTTCAAGGCCCGACGAGACAAGATCAAGCTGCAGAAAGCCATGGATGAGCTGCGCCGTCGATGCGAAGGCCCCCCGTGCTGGGAAAACAACGTGATGCCGGCCCTTATCGACGCCGTCCGGGCCGGTGCCACAGAACAGGAATGTTGCGATCTCTACCGGGAAGTGTTCGGCACTTACTCTGATCCCGGAACTTTCTAGCGCACGGCACGTTTGCGCTCAAACGGAGTCTACCAACTTGCGGGGCGTGCCGACTCCAGCCCCCTTTTGAGGCTCAACCAATCGGGTGACGACAACACAGGAGGGAAGGTTTCCATGGCTGAGGATAGGAAACTTCGCATATTGATCGCTAAGCCAGGACTGGACGGACATGACCGAGGGGCACGTGTGATCGCCCGGGCTTTTCGCGATGCCGGTTTTGAAGTGATTTACACCGGTTGCCACCAGACCCCTGAGCAGATTGTGAGTACGGCCATTCAGGAAGACGTGGACCTCATCGGCTTGAGCATTCTTTCCGGGGCTCACCGTTACTCTTTCCCGCGAATCATGGAGCTTCTCAAAGAACACAATGCCGAAGACATCACCGTGATCGGAGGCGGTATCTTCCCTCTGGAAGACATCCCCAAGCTCAAGGCCATCGGCATCAAGGAGATTTTTGAGCCCGGGGCCAAATTGGACGATATCGTCCACTGGGTCCGCACTCATGTGAGACCTCGGAAAGCCATGGTCGCCTAAAGAGAAAGAGGCACAGACGATGAGCATCGTGGAACGAATCCTGGCCGGAGATGTGCGGGCCGTGGCGCGACTCTTGCGGGACATTGACGACCAGATGCCCTCTGCCCGGGAGATCCTCAAAGAACTTTATCCTCATACCGGCAGGGCCTACATTTTAGGGTTTACCGGATCCCCGGGTGTCGGCAAGAGCACCCTGGTGGATCAAATGGCCATGGAATACCGAAAAAAAGGGCTGACCGTAGGCATCCTGGCCATTGATCCGACAAGTCCGTTCACCGGCGGGGCCATTTTGGGAGACCGGATCCGCATGCAGCGCCATTTCCTAGACGGTGGCGTGTTTATCCGCAGTTTGGCCACTCGTGGCCATTTCGGCGGCCTCACCAAATCCACAAACGACATGATCACCGTGTTGGACGCCATGGGCAAGGACGTTATCATGGTGGAAACGGTCGGTGTGGGGCAAGATGAAGTGGATATCGCCAACTGCGCCCATACCACCGTGTTGGTGACCATTCCTGGCATGGGAGATGAAGTCCAGGCCATCAAAGCCGGGATCATGGAAATCGGGAATATCTTTGTGGTCAACAAGGCGGATCGGGAAGGGTCCCGAAAGACCGTGCGCGAACTGAGAAACCTCATCGAACTGGGACTCCGCCGCACGGGCGACCAGCATTGGGAGCCGCCTATTATCGAAACCGAGGCCCTAAAGGGTCGAGGTATCCCTGAACTCATGGAAGCTGTAGAACGCCATCGCCTCTATCTTCTGGAAAACGACAGAAGCCAATGGGAAGCGGTGACACAAAAACGGGCCAAAACCCAGCTCCTGGAAACCTTGCGGGAAGAGGCCCTCGCGGAACTGATGCGGCGCATGGAAAAGAGGGGGCAGAACCTGGATGATTTGGTGCGCCAAGTCACGGAGCGGCGAACAGATCCCTATACCGTGGTGCAGGATCTGTTACAGTGTGAACTTCGGTGATAGCCCACGGCCCGTAACATGTCTTATGGCCGTCGGGTCTTCCGGCGAGCCAGGCACTCGTAAGCCTCGGTGAGATGGATAAAGGTTTCGTGATCCCCTCCCGCATCGGGATGCAGTTTTTTCGCCCGGCGTCGATAATGCCGGGCCAGGGCCTGAGCGCTCATGGCCCGGTATTCTTTTGGATGAAGACCTAAACGTTCGCACGCCTCCTCTTCCGACAAAGCCTTCGGCAACGGAAAACGTTGCTGCCGGTGTCGCACGAAATCATGGAAAATCCTGTCCCATAAGGACTGAGGGGTGAAGGTGTAATCAAAGTACATGATGACGTACTTCACGAGAAAGGGATGAAGTCTTCGGAAATCGTGGTCTTCTACCCCTAAGAAAAAATCTTTATCTTCATTAAGCCTGCATATTTCCTCTAAGAAATAAGCATCGACCTTCTCCGGATCCAAGGCGGCCGGATTGTTTTTCATGAGGTGACTCGGGAAATACTTTTGGAGCTGCAAGGCCGTGAAAATGTAATTTCGCCTTTCTTGTGGCCGCAAGTCTTTCTCCATTCCATCGATGACATGCTCGATTTCGTCGCGGCTCTTGTCACACAACACATTCAAGAACTTCCAACTCCTGCCTTCCAGAGTGCCGATGTCCATACGGCCACACCGAAGAAAGTGCATGCGTCTTTTGTCAAAGGGGTGGAGAAACCGCTGATGATAGGCCGATTCCTCATGATTCCATGATGGATGTGACCCGGTTCTCCCCATTGTGAAGTTTTCGATAATTCGGCGAATGTAAGGATCGACGTAAAGGAGAAAAGCCTTCTCCAGATCTTCGGTTTCGCGCTCAAGCCCCATACGGGCGAAGGCCTCTTCCACCGTGTCGCTGAAATAGAATCCATTGCCCCCCGTATAAATGATATGTGCGGCAGGTTCCGGTCCTAAATCCAGGATGTTTCTCGCGGCAAAACATGACCCGTTCCAGTAGGATTCCTTAAGGACATAATGGGTTCGGCAGCCCTCACTCGTGCGACGGATATAGAGAGACATGGGGCATTTCCTCGATTCTTACGGCGCAGACCGCCTCGGACCGTCCAGATAAAACAGGAGAGCTTGCCGGAGCTCTTCAACCTGTTCCCAGTCCGTGACTTTCTGCCCGCGGTGATTCTTAATGTAGAAGATATCCGCCACCTGATCCACTTTGGTGGTGATCTTGGCCACGTCGATTCGTACCTGGAAATCCGACAGTGCCCGTGTGATGGTGTACAAAAGTCCCGGACGGTCCATGGTATAGACTTCAACAATGGTGTATTCCGTCGCCGACTCGTTATCCACCAGAACACGGCTGGGGCTTGGAATCAAGGTTTTCGATGTTCCGAGTCCTTTGGTCGCGGCGTGAGACGCGATCCGATAATCTAAGGCCAATCGCCCTTCCAAAACGCGCCTTAAATCCCCCTGCATAGCCGCCCAATCCGGTTCTTCCTCTCTCGGGAACACGTAATGACACCGAAACACGAGAATCATCACGCCGTCTTTTTTGGTAAAGATCCGGGCATCCCGGATATCCAGGTCGTGCAAGGTGAGAATCCCGGCGGCCTTCGCCAAAAACCCAGGTATTTCGCGGCTGACCACCGTTATTTCCACTCCGCCGCTTTCTTTCTCGACTTCCCAGACAAACGCGTCGGGGTCGGAACCCAGCTCCATTTCCAGCCGCAGGTGACGAGCCACCGCTTCGGGCGAAGTGGTCAAAACGTATCGAGGAGCCAATTCGCGGAAGTGCTCTTCCAGCCGGGATCGGTCCACCAGGTCGGCCACTCTTTCATACACGGCATCCTTCAACCTCTGGAGACGCTCGGCCAAGACCTCCTCACCCGGTTCACCCTTTTCCAGAAGATCCGATAAGCGCCGATAAAGCTCATGAATCGGCGTTTCTTTCCACTTTTGAATCGCTCGAGGGCCGGTGGCCACCATGTCCGCAAAACTCAAGATCATAAGCATCTGAAGTCTCTCTGGATCCCCGATGGTACGCGCACACTGGACAAGGAGCTCCACGTCTCCGAGGTCCCTCATGGAGGCCGTGTCCATGAGAAGCAAGTGGTTGCGAATAAGAAAAGTTACAAGATCCGCCCCTTCCGGACTCAGACCAAGGCGTCTGGCGATCAAAGGAAACATGTCGGCCCCGTGCTTGGCGTGGTGGCTTCCCGCATGTTTGCCAATGTCGTGGAAAAGGGCCGCCAAAAAAAGCCATGGATTTTGACCTGTCTCCCGAGCCAAAGCCGTCAGTTCGGGTTCTTCTTCAAGATACTCTCCCGCCTGAAGCCGTTTGATTTCCCTCAGGGTCCTCAGGTGATGTTCATGGACGGGATAGACATGGAAAGCGTCATGCTGCACCAGCGCGTGCACTGAAGCTGTTTCAGGAACAAGCGCCCGCAGAAACCCATCGTTATAAAACTTCCGGATGACGGAAACGTGCCCGTCATCGTCAGCCAACAATTGGAAAAAGGCTTTCTGTACCCCGGGATCCCCGGAAGAGGTTTCCACCACACTGCGATGATGGTGCAGCCAACGTCGAGTGGCGCTGGAAAACCCGGCGCGATATCGAGCCGCTAATGCATAGAGGCGGATAACGTTGGCCGCCGTCGGTTCGAATCTCCCCGGATCCACCTGGAGCCTCCCATTCATCAAGGTGACCCCTTCCTCGATGAGGACCTTTTCGGCGCGAGGCATGGAGGCGCTTCCAATTTTTCCCGTCTCCTGCAACCGTTCGCAAAACTCCGAACTGACACAAAAGACGTCATAGAGCGTCTCGTGCACCTCTTGCATAAACGACTCTACGGGCAGGAAGCCGGATCTGCCGCTGTAGCCCAGTTTTTCGGCCAAGATTTCTTGGATCTGAAAATCCAATACACTGTGACGGTCCCCTCTGACGCTTCTCAGGAGGTTCAGCCATTTGAGGAACTTCTTCTCGGCCGTTTGGAGACGATCCACCTCTTTTCTCGTGAGATATCCTTGAAAGATGGCGTCGTCAAAACACCGCACATCCAGCAGCACGCGCGCGGCATAGCGGATGGAATCGATGTCTTTGAGAGCCCCGGGACTCTCCAAGATGTCCGGCTCCAACCAATCTTCAGGCATGGAAAACCGTGCCTGCCGGGTTCGAATCCCTTGATAGAGATGTTCGAAGAGCACCGACTGATGCCTGGCGATAAAATCATCCAACGCGTGATCCAGTTCACTGACCAGTTGGCGGTTCCCGGAAAGATAGCGAGCATCGAGCATTTCGAAAAAGAAAGGCAGGTGTGATTCCCCCCACTCCAGCAATTCAGGGATCGTGGCGCATCGCACACTGACCTGCCACCCTGCATCCACCAGAGGGGCTGTAATCTCCCGCTGGGCGCTTTCGTCCCACGGGAAGGTTTCCGTACGAAGCCACAAGAGGGTGACCGGATCTTGAGGTCCGAGCACGCCCCGACCCAGATTTCCCGTGGCGAGAATGGCCCCGCTGGAGCGAAAACGTTCAGACTCCGAGGCCATCCGGTTCACAAGACGGTTGTGCAGGCTGATGACGGCAATCTCAAGGAGGCTCATGTGCCGTCTCAAAACTTCCTCATCGGAACTTTGCAGAACCTGCTCCCTTTGCCTTTTGAGCGACTCGACCATGCTTTCCATCACATCTTCTCCAATGGAAACGATGCCGTCTTAAAAAGAATCCCGCCCGAGCCGATATCCGAAGGCCGGACGGGTCATCATTAGAATTTTACTAAAACCGAAATCAGTCGAGGACGTGCATGCCAAAGTGAACCAGGCTTTTTCCAGTGCCTCCTCTCCTGGACGTCTTCCGAAACCGGGACCCGCTCCTTGGTGCGTCAGCGACCCCCATGAGTCAATGGGCTTCCATTCATCGGCGCATCCTCTCAAGCGCGTTTAGCGCCCTTCAGAACAGCATGGGAATATCCCCCCGACCTCATGGGCATGACCATCGTCCGCAAACGCCTAAGGCTTGCGCTCTTGAGGGGGCGCCGGTGTCCCTGCCGGTTTTTCCGCTTGGCTCGAAGCCGCCCCTTGTTCCTTCGTCACCACGGCTCTGGCCGCTGGCTTGAGCTCTGGAAAGTCTGCCTCGCTCAGGGGAACACCGAAACGCTGGAGCACCACCTTCCAGTTCAGGTTCTTGAAGAACGCCTCGATATAGGCCTTGCGGTCCAACCCATAATCCGTCACATAGGCGTGTTCAAACACATCCATGACAACCAGGGGAAGGCAGCCGACCAAATGGCCCACTTCGTGCTCGTTGATCCATGTGTTCACAAGGCGGCCTGTCGCCGGATCCTGGTAAAGGACAACCCAGCCGATGCCTCGCATCCTGCCGGTAGCGACAAAATCCGCTTTCCAGTTTTCATAGCTTCCGAAATTCTCCTCAATGGCAGCATACAGGGCATTGTCCTTGGGGAGGACCCCGGATCCGCCCAGATTGCCGAAATAGTATTCATGCAGCTTCATGCCATCGAACTCAAAGCCCAGCCTGCGTTTCAATTCCGCATATTCCGGGCTGTCGGCCTTTCCTTCCTTCCCCAGAGCGCGGATTTTATCCAACAGGGCGTTGGTGTTGGTCACGTAGCCTTGGTACAAGGTGAAATGCATCTTGAGGAGGGCGTCGCTGAATCCTTCCATGCCCAAAAGATGACTGAAATCCATGGCACGATAGGCTTCAAGGGCCGGACTCATGGCCGACTTGCGGCTATCTCCAGCGGGCTTGCAGGTTATTAAGAAAGCTGTCAATGTGAGGCCCAGCATACCCAAAACGATCAGCTTTTTCACGGCATCCTCCTTCAATTGCTAAGGCTGAGGTGAACTTCTGAGAAAATCTTATCATGCCAAAAGGTTACGGTGAACCACGCACCCACTGAATTGTCCTCTTGAGGCCATCTTCCAAACCCATCCGTGGAGTCCACCCCATATCTCTCGCAATGGCCTCGATACTCGCCGTGCTGTGTCGGATATCCCCCGGACGCTCTGGACCAAACGTTATGGATTCCGGACGCCGTGTCAAGCGGCAAATCAACCTGGCCAGATCAAGTATGGATGTTGGATGTCCGGAACCCACATTGTAAATCCTCCCCCCTTCCGTTGGGATGTTTTCGCGAAAGGCCGCCAGACAATAGGCCTCCACCACATCGGACACGAAAACAAAATCTCGAGTCTGCAAACCGTCGCCGTAAATGGTCAATGACATCCCGGCAACGGCCATGTCCACAAACCGTGAGATGACCCCGCTGTACGGGCTGGAAGGGTCCTGACGAGGACCATAGATATTGAAACACCGCAGGGATATCCCTCGGAGATTTTCCTTACAAGAGGCCACAGCCATAGTGGCCCGATACTTGGCCTCTCCGTATGGACTCAACCACTGCGTCCCGTCCCCGGCATCCGCCTCCCATAACGGCATGCGGTCCTTGGCCCCGTATTCCGCCGCCGATCCCGCAAAGACGAAGGAAACCACACCGAACTCTTGGGCCCCACGCAACAAATCGACGGTCGCTCGGTAGTTCACACGATGAGTCTCTTCGGGATATCTTAGAGAATAGGGCACACTGACAATGGCGGCCAGGTGAAAAACGGCAAAAAAGGGGCCGTGGCTACCGCTGAGTTCTTTGAGCAGTTCCGGTTCGGTAATGGACCTTTCATGGAAAAAAAAGTTGGGATGTCCGGCGAAAGTCACCAGATTTTCGCGGCGCCCAGAAAAAAAATTATCCACTCCTACCACCGTGTGCCCCAAGGCCAGGAGCTTTTCGCACAGGTGGCTGCCCACAAATCCGGCAGCCCCCGTCACCAGGCATCTTCGGGTATGGTCCATGCTTTTCTCCGTTGCTCTTTGTTTCTTTCTTGGCCAAAATGCTTTCCATTGCTGAATTTTCCTTGGACACAACATTAACCCAACAACGGAGGCCGCTCACCCATGGAGAATCTGCTCCAAAAGATCCAAGACCGCAAAGCCACGGTCGGCGTCATCGGACTCGGGTACGTCGGGCTACCCCTGCTGATCCGTTTCGGAGAAGCGGGATTTCCTCTCATCGGCTTCGATGTGGACAGTGCAAAGATCAATGCCCTGCTTCATGGAAGAAGCTACATCCGACACATCCCCATCGAACCGGTCCAAAGGTTCTTGGAAGCTGGACAATTGGACGTCACCCTCAGTTTTGAGCGGCTTCGCGAAGCGGATTGCATCGTCATTTGCGTCCCGACACCGCTCACCGACAAAATGGAACCCGATCTCCGCTTCATTGAGAATACCACGGACACCATCGCACAACACCTTAGACCGGGTCACCTGGTGGTTTTAGAGAGCACCACCTATCCCGGAACCACCGAAGAACTCATGCTGCCCAAGCTGGAACGCACCGGGCTGCGGGTGGGACGGGATTTTTTTCTTGCTTTTTCCCCTGAGCGAGAAGATCCAGGCAATCCCCATTTCCACACGGGCAATATACCAAAGGTGGTGGGAGGGGTCACCCCCGCCTGCCTTGAGTGCGCCAAAGCTTTATACAGCCATGCCGTCTCACGGGTCGTGCCCGTGTCCAGCACTCGGGTCGCGGAACTGACCAAGCTTTTGGAAAACATCTATCGCAGCGTCAATATCGCTCTGGTCAACGAACTCAAAGTGTTGGCCTTTCGAATGGGCATCGATATCTGGGAAGTCATCGAGGCGGCGGCCACCAAGCCCTTCGGCTTCACACCCTTTTATCCCGGCCCCGGCTTGGGCGGACACTGCATCCCCATCGATCCTTTTTATCTATCGTGGAAGGCCAGGGAATACGACTTCGCCACCCGATTTATTCAGCTGGCCGGGGAAGTGAACGTCTCCATGCCCTACTACGTGCTGGAACGGATCACGGAGGCTCTGAATGACCGCTTTCGATGCCTCAAAGGCTCGCAAATCCTCATCCTTGGAGTGGCCTACAAGAAAGACATTGATGACGACCGAGAATCCCCGTCCTATGAGGTCATGCAGCTCCTCCAGGAACGGGGGGCCATTGTGCATTACAACGACCCCCACATCCCCAAACTGAAACCCGGCCGCAAACATCGATTTGAGCTGGAATCTGTGCGGCTCACGGAAGAGACCTTGGCTTCCATGGACGCCGTGGTCATCCTCACGGACCACAGTGCTTACGACTACGGCTGGATTGTGCGCCACGCCCAGCTGGTCATCGACACCCGAAACGCCACAAAAGGCGTCACCGAGGGTCGTGACAAAATCGTCAAAGCCTGATCCCTTGGGGGCTCACAGAGCCCCCGATCGGATCTTTTCAATGGTGCCCTCAATCAGCCCCTGAATTTCCTTGAGCCGCGCTTCCGTTTCCGCCTCGTAGCGCAACACGAGCACCGGCTGGGTGTTGGATGCACGTACCAACCCCCAGCCATCAGGAAACACGATGCGGGCTCCGTCCACATCGATGACATCGTAGCCCTCCTTCTTGAAGTGAGCTACGGCGCGATCCACCACGGCGAATTTGATCTCGTCGGGGCACGCCACCCGAATTTCCGGCGTCGTCACCGTTTCGGGAATGCCCTCCAGCAGTTCCGGAATGCTTTTCCGACTGCGAGCCAAAATCTCCAGAAGTCGGCAGGAGGCGTAGATCCCGTCATCGAACCCGAAATAGCGGTCTTTGAAAAACATGTGACCGCTCATCTCTCCCGCCAAGTCCGCCCCGGTTTCTTTCATCTTGGCTTTGATCAAAGAATGGCCCGTGCGCCACATGATGGCCGTCCCTCCCCGATGTCGAATGTCATCGTAGAGCGTCTTGGAGCACTTGACTTCGGAGATGAAGACAGCCCCGGGTTTGCGACTGAGGATCTCTCGAGCGAAAATAATCATGAGCTTGTCCCCGTAAACCACATGGCCGTTGTGGTCCACCACTCCCAACCGGTCGCAGTCTCCGTCGTAGGCAATCCCCACATCCAAGGATTCTCTGCGGACAAGCTCAATGAGATCCTTGAGATTTTCCATCACCGTGGGATCCGGCTCATGGTTGGGAAAAGTCCCGTCCATGTCGCAATACAGCGGGTAGACTCGGCACCCCAATCGTTCCAGAAGAGGAACAGCCACAGGACCTCCCACGGCATTGCCGGCATCAACACCGACGCGCAAAGGCCGATCCAGCCGGATATTTGCACTGACGAAATCCCAGTAGGGTGTCACGATGTCGTAGTGGCCGACCGTGCCGGCACCTTGAATAAAATCGCCTGCGTCCATCACTTCCCGAAGTTTCTGAATTTCAGCACCCGAAATAGTGTCATAACCGTTGCAGACCTTGAACCCATTATATTCCGGAGGGTTGTGGCTCGCTGTAATCATTATGCCACCCTCTCGGTCCAAATGGCGAATGGCGAAATAGAAGAGCGGCGTTGGACAAACCCCCACGTCCACCACATCCAATCCGGCGGAAAGCATCCCTTGGACCAAGAGATCCCGATAACGATCCGAACTGAGGCGACAATCCCGTCCCACGACCACACGACGTCTGTTCAAAGGAGCCAAATAAGTCGCGTAAGCTTTCCCCAGCCGCACCACATCTTCGTCGTGGATCTCTTTGTCCACCACACCGCGAATGTCATACTCGCGAAACGCTTTGGGGTCCATGAACCGCCCTCCTTTCCCATCCGGTTTGTTCATCCCGATGACCACGATCTTGAGGCTTCAACTTGTGGGGATAAAAAAGGCGGTCTGAAAGACCGCCGTGAAGGCAAAGCCTGTAAAAGCCACGGAAAGGCTCAAGGCATCTTTGACCGAGTCGTTCGAGGCGATCAGTGGTGCGCGCTGTCGCCTTTTCTCAATTGCTTGAGGGTCACGAGCACGGCGACCATCACGCCAAGGCCGATCACTCCTAGGGCACCGTAAAGCGCGGCGAAAAACACGGCATGGCTGGGATCATACCATGGGATGTCCCATGGAAGCATACTTGCCAAACTGCGCTTAAGCGCTGCGCATAGAAAATCCATCTCCCACATGATGGCCTCCTCTTCAGGCTGTGCATCTCCTATGGCGGCAGTTTTGTGCTGTTCCCCTTTTCTGACTCTCCGCTTTTTCTAGCAAAGGCGAAGGTTCCTCGTCAACGAATATCCGTCGGAGAATCTTTCATCGTTTCACCTCAATCACACAGTCATCGCCGACCATTAAGCTGATGGCACCGTGCGGGGTGGCGGTAGGGCACACTTTCACCCGGCGGCCCAGGACCGAATTTTCCAGTCGGGCGATATCTCGAATGTGACATCCTTCCATGATCACGGAATGGTCCACGGTCGAACGTTCGATCAACACCCCGGGCCCAATGGCGGTGAAAGGACCGATGGTCGCCTCCACAAGTTTCGCTCCCGCCCCGATGATGACAGGACCTCGAACCACAGAACGGATTAATTGAGCGCCCTCTTCGATGTGCACACGCCCGGTCACGTGGCTGTGCGGATCCACAATGCCGCCGATGTGGGTCTTCAGCCAATCGTCCATCACGGTGTCGTTGGCCAACAGCAGATCGTCTTTCTTGCCGGTATCCAACCACCAGGTGTCAATGATGTGGCTATGCACGCGACGGCCGTTCTTGATGAGCCAAGAAATGGCATCCGTAATTTCCAGTTCCCCGCGGGCCGAAGGGCGGATGTTCGCAATGGCCTCAAAAATTTCGGGCCTGAAGAGGTAAATGCCCACCAAAGCGAGGTTCGATGGGGGCTCGGCAGGTTTTTCCACCAAATCCACCACCTGCCCATCTCCGTTGACCACCGCCACTCCAAAGGCCCTAGGATTCTGCACGGCCTTGAGGAAAATCGCCGCTGACAGCGACGGCTCTTTGAGGAAGCTCTCGACCTCGCAGCGCACTCGGCACCCGATGAGGTTATCCCCGAGGTACATGAGAAACGGTGAGGTTTTCAGGTAATCTTTGGCTGTGAGCACTGCATGGGCCAAGCCCAAGGGCCGTTCCTGGAGAATGTATTCGGCGTTCAACCCCCACCGGCTCCCGTTCCCTACGGCTTCCATAACTTCCTGACCCGTCTCCGGAGCGATCACGAGACCGACATCCCGAATACCTGCTGCGGCGATGTTCTCCAAAACGTAGTAAAGGATGGGCTTGTTGGCGACGGGAACCAGCTGCTTCGCCCCTGTATAGGTGAGGGGACGAAGCCGCGTCCCCGAGCCTCCGCTGAGAACTAAAGCCTTCATGTTTTCAGGCTTGATGCTGTCCATCAAGGCGCTCCTTTGTCCGTATGCCGAGATTCTCTCAAGAACCGGGATGACCCAGGCGCGTGCGATCGTAGACCCCTTCGGTCACTCTGCGGCACCATTCCCTGTTATCTAGATACCACTGGACGGTTTTGCGCACACCCGACGAAAAAGTCTCCCGAGGTCGCCAGCCCAGTTCCTTGGCAATCTTGGACGCATCGATGGCATAGCGTCGATCATGTCCGGGCCGGTCCGCCACGAACGTGATCAGGTCCGCGTACCGCACCCCTTTCCCTCGCAGCGCCGGGTTGTCACGGGAGGGCGCCAATTCTTCCAGGACTGCGCATAGCGTCTGAACGACCTCCACGTTGGTCTTTTCACTCGCGCCCCCAATGTTGTATGTCTCTCCCACTCGGCCGGATTCCAAAACGCGGAGAATCGCTTCACAGTGATCCACCACATACAACCAATCGCGGACGTTCTGCCCGTCGCCATAGATTGGCAGAGGCTTTCCCTCCAAAGCGTTCAAAACCGTCAAGGGAATCAGTTTTTCCGGATACTGGTAAGGCCCATAGTTGTTGGAGCAGTTGGTCGTCAGGGTTGGGAGTTTATATGTTTCGTGATAAGCCCGCACCAGGTGGTCTGAAGCTGCCTTCGACGCAGAGTAAGGAGAATTGGGAGCGTAAGGCGTCGATTCTGTAAAATATCCCTCGGGCCCTAACGATCCGTACACTTCGTCGGTGGAGATATGCAAGAAGCGAAAACGGCCCTTCCTCTCCGCGTCCAATGTGTTCCAATAACGGCGTGCCGCTTCCAGCAACCGGAAGGTCCCCACGATGTTGGTTTGGACAAAATTCTCCGGACCGTCGATGGACCGATCCACATGCGATTCTGCGGCGAAATTGACCACGCAGGAAATGTCAAACGTCTTGAGAAGGTAAGAGACCAATTCCACGTTGCCAATGTCGCCCCGCACAAAAATGTGGTCAACGTCATCCTTCAGGGGCTCAAGAGATTCAAGGTGGCCGGCATAAGTCAACTTGTCCAAGTTGACCACTCGAGCCCTGTTCAGCCGGCGGGTCAGATGGACAAAGTTGCTGCCGATAAAACCGGCCCCTCCTGTCACGAGCCATGTTTCCATAGGTTCACTGTCCTTTCGCGCCCACTCATGTCTTCAAGAGCCCGGCTCCGTGAGGTTGACTTCCCGCTTCATGGATGAACGGGAAACCACCCCATGAGCTCGCTCCTCACATCACCTGCTCAGCTTCTCTCCATTCTGGAGGCATCGGATCCATTCCTCCAGGGATCCGTTGCGCCACCGCGTGCGCAGCATATCACACACCAGGACATCTGTCGGAAACGCCATTGGTTCAGGAAGGCGGTCCAGAGGGAAAAAGCCCACTGCTTCGGCATCTGAGCCTGGGCGAAGCACCCCACCCGTCCGGCGACCGTAGAACCAGATCCCCACTGTGAGCTGGGCCGCATCATGAAAATTGGAATGCACAGCCATCACAGGGCCCACTTCCACACTGATCCCCGTCTCTTCTTGAAGTTCCCTCGCAGCGGCTGCCCGCACCTCTTCTCCCCATTCCACATGGCCGCACGGGATGCACCACCGCCCCGAGTAGCTACCGCGACGGCGAACCAAAAGTAGTCCCTCGGTTTCCAGGACGACTACTGCTACTCCCACCGTAGGATTCCGATAGAAAACCTTGGCACAGGCCGCACAATACGGTCGACCTTTGGCGTTTCGTCCGAGCGGCGCCCCGCAGTGGGGACAAAAATTATAGGAGCTTTTCTCGTCCATGCTGTTTGAGATACTCCACCACGGCCCGTACTTCTTGACTGTGATCTAAGTTGGCCACAAGAAGGGCATCCTGGGTATCGACGACCAAAACCCGGTGAAGCCCAAGGACCGCCACAAAGCGAGGACTCTCCCCCAAAACGAAGCATTCCTGACAGCGGATCGTCTGGACATCTCCTTGAACGATGTTCCCTGCAGGATCTCCATCCTGTTTCCGCCGTACCTCATAAACACTGAGCCAGGATCCCACGTCGCTCCATCCACACTCCACGGGAACAACAAAGACCCTTTCGCTAGTCTTTTCCATGATGGCGTAGTCGAAGGAAATGTTTTCCACCACCTCGTAGATGGACTTCAACTGTTCGGCGAATTTCGAAGTGTGGAAAACCGCATCCAAGGTTTGAAGGCGCTCCGAAAAATCCGGCATATGCCGGGAAAACTCTTGCAAGAGGGTCTGCGGTGTCGCCAAAAATACGCCCGCGTTCCAGTAGTGGCGCCCGCTCTGAAAATAGACGGCGGCTAATTCGGGAGGGGGCTTTTCCACAAATCGGATCACCCTATAGGCCCCGTCACACAAAGTCTCCTCTTTCGCCGCTTCAATGTATCCATAACCCGTTTCCGGACGAGTGGGGACAATGCCCAGCGTGCCAATCCCCCCTTGAACACACTCTGTGCCCGCCTTTTGGATCGCCCGCAGAAAAGCGTTCGCGTCAGCGATGTAATGATCCGCCGGCAAAATCACCAAAGGGTCGTCGATCCCTAACCAGGATGCGTAACGTGCGGCAAGCCCCACACAGGGCGCCGTATTTCTTCCAAAGGGTTCCACCAGGACACGCACACCGGTATGAGACAGAATCCGTCGAGTTTCCGCTTCATGTTCCGCACCGACAACCACGAGGATTCTTTCGTCAGAAAAAAGCGGCCGGATGCGCTCGTAGGTCACTCGAAGCAGCGGCATACCGCCGACGATTTTTAAAAATTGTTTCGGATAAGTCGCCCGGCTCAAAGGCCAAAACCGAGTTCCCGAGCCTCCGGCCATAATCACGGCCACCATGGGTATTCCCTCCTCAGAACGCCGCCGCGCGATGCTCTAGATTTCGATGCCGAAAAAGTTGGAAATCAAGAACGCTAGTCTCCTCCGCAACACCGAATAGGAATAGTGGCGCGTCGCCACAGCATAATTGTGGTCCACCATACGCCGGCGTCGTTCCGGCGAGTCCAGGATTTCACGGACTTCCCGCACGACCCTTTCCGACACGTACCCATCCATCACCACCACATCAAATCCCTGGGGCTCAATATCCCTCACAAAAACATCGTAGCGATTGACCAAAAGAGGTTTTCGGAAATAAATGGCTTCTAGAAATGCATTCCCGAAGCCTTCATAAGTGCTGGGGTAAGTGACAAAGTCACAGTGAGGATAGACATCCCACAGGGAATAGCGTTTTGTGCCATCTTCGTTCCATCCGCGTTTGTCGCCCACATAATGGGAAATGAGGCGCATGTCCACATTGTGGTCAGCGGCATAATCTTGGAGCCACTGATAATATTCCATACCCTCGTCGCCCGCGGCGTGGGAAATGATGAGTTTGATGTGAGGGTCCCCCAGCGCGTGGACTAAGTCGATGGCATGCTCAATCCCTTTACGCTGCACCACGCGGGTAGGTTGTAGAAAAAGGATATCGTCTTCCCGAAAACCCAATTCCTTTCGGAAATTTTTCGTGAATTCCCAGTCCACCGGGGGCTCGTTTTCAAAATCCAAGACATTGGGAATGATGATGGACGAAATCCCGGTGCGCAGTGCTAAGGATTCCTGGGCGATGGAATTGATCACCACATGTTGGATGTTGGGCAGTTTGGGTGGAAAGGCCATTTGCAGATAATCTTGAATGGCATTGACGGAAAAGCGTGTGCGCTCCCAGTAAAAATCATGATGATGAGCGACCGTCGGCATGCCCGATTCGGCAATGAGTTCGGTCACGGCCAACCCCAAAGGAATGTGCATGGGGATGGTGACAGCATTCTGAACGATCAAAATATCCACGTCGAATTTGGAAACAAACTCATACAGTTTTATTTTTAGATATTCGCGAAGGGCATGAATACGACTGGTGATATAAGGTGACCGTTTTTGAACGCCAAACACACGACGGTTGATCCACTGGTTTTCTTCGTGGTCGAAAAAAGCTTCTGGAACCACGACGCTCACATCGGGATTCCGATCTGAAAGGCCCGCAAACCAATAGGACACATGGTGGTGATCCCAAAGCATCTGCGCCCACTTGGCAGCTTCCAAGGAGACACCATCGGTGCCCGCAAACCTCGTGGACACAAAGCCAATGTTCTTTCCCATCAATATACCTCAATCAGTTGGCACCACATCGCCCCCGGTCTTCTCGGGGACGTGACGCCTCGCTTGGCGCTTTTCCTCAGTATTCCAAAAACATGGAAATCACCATAGCTTTGAGTTCGGCTGATGTCAACCAAGCCGGCTGCGTCCCTTTTGCTCCGTTGCGCTCCTGGCAGGCCCATGTTATGAATGTGTGGAAATGTGCGAGGAGAGCGGCTCACAGTTTTTCCTTTGGGTTCTTCGGGATCTCGGCGGCACAGAGACTGTGACGAGAGACCCTGTGGCCCCAAAAGGGTCCGTGGGTGAGTTTCTGCTATCATCTTTTCGGCATGAAACGCTGTTTTTTGACCATCCGCGGGAAGGCTGCCAACCCGTTTCGGGATTCTCTGGTTTTTTTTCATAGGCGTGCGGGGAAAAATCATGCAGACGCGTCACATTGCCAGAGCCGTCATCTTTGTGGCCCTCGCGGTGGCTTTGTCCCCTCTTTTCATTCCGGTGGGAATCGCAAAATGCTTTCCCGCACAGCACATGATCAACGTGATGAGCGCCGTCATGCTTGGCCCATGGTATGCCGTCGCCGTCGCCGCCGCCGCCGCAATTATTCGTAATCTTCTTGGGCTTGGGACCCTGCTGGCGTTCCCCGGGGGTATGATTGGCGCACTTCTGGCCGGCCTTGCCTACAAGATGACGAAGAACATTTATGTCGCCGCCGCCGGGGAACTCGTGGGCACAGGGCTTCTGGGCGCCCTCGTCAGCGTGTGGATCGTGGCCCCCGTCTTCATGGGAAAAACCATACCTCTCGCAACACTCATGATCGCTTTTGGTGTCAGCACCTTGGGAGGCACCCTTCTCGGACTGGCCGCCTTGCATCTTCTGCGCAAGGGGGGCCTCTGGCGACCGTGATTCATCTCAAACGCGTCGCGTATCGATACCCGGGTGACACGCCGAGGTCCCAATGGGCACTGGACCGTATCGACCTGGAGGTCCCTCCGGGGGAATACGTATCGATCCTCGGTCCCAGCGGATCGGGAAAATCGACTTTGAGCTATGTGCTCAACGGGTTGGTGCCTCATTTTTTCGGGGGAGATTTCGCCGGGACGGGCATAGTCTGTGAATGCCCCATTCCCGACACCCCTCCGACGGTCCTCAGCGAACAGGTCGCCTTGGTGCTGCAAAACACGGATGCGTACCTTTTTTGCGGCACCGTGGAGGCGGAACTCCTTTTCGGTCTGGAACGCTCCAGGATCTCTCCTTCCCAATTTCCTCAAAGAATTGAGGAGATCCTCAGTTTCCTGAAAATCGAGCATCTCAAGCATCGAGCCCCCCAGGATCTATCTGGCGGCGAAAAGCAATTGGCAGCGGTCGCTTCGGCACTGTGCGTGAACCCTCGCCTCCTCGTCTTGGACGAGCCGTTTGCTCATCTGGATGCTCCCAACCGGGAACGCGTCCGATATGCTTTAGAAGCAATCCATCGCACAGGCACAACCGTCATTGTGGCGGAACATCTGGTGGAGGATTTTGCCTTCATTGGGAGTCGGTGCCTTGTGATGGAATCTGGTCGTATTCGCTTTGACGGTCCGCCCGAGGCAGCTCACTCCCATTTGATGGACATCGGGCTCATTCCTCAGTATCCTCGACCTCAACCCGCGTCCTACCGTGGGGATGAGGAAAACCTGCTCGAGGTTCGCGAGGTCAGTTTCTATCGGGAAAATCGACCCATCTTGAATAAGGTATCCTTCCAGCTTCAAGCGGGTGAACGGGTGGCCGTCACCGGCCCCAACGGTTCCGGGAAAACGACTTTAGTCCAAATCCTCGGCGGCTTACTCAAACCCCACGAAGGATCCGCCTTGTGGCGCGGACAACACATCCACAAGATGCCCCCACCGCTCCGTGTCCAACACATTGGGCTGAGCTTCCAAAACCCGAACGACCAATTCTTCAAAGTCCGCGTGGAAGATGAAGTGTGGGCAGGGCCTAAGTTTCTGCTGAAAAAAGGCTACGCGGTGGATCCGGCCTGGGTTGACCATGTCATCCATCTCTTTGGACTGTCCTCCCTCAAACACGAAAGTCCGTACCGGCTCAGCGAAGGGGAAAAAAAACGCGTCGCCTTGGCCTCGGTCCTCGCCATTAACCCTCAGGTTCTCGTCCTGGACGAACCGACGGCAGGGCAAGATGGCCGATTTCGCCAAGAGCTTGCGGCACTTCTCAACACACTTGCATGCCGGCACAGGATCGCCATCGTCGTCGTCACTCATGACACGGACTTTGCCCAGGCGACCTGCCATCGCCGCCTTGTCCTGGAACAGGGGCGTCTGGTGGAGGATCGGTCCATGTGTGCTTCTGCGGAGTGCTCATGAGCA
Organism: Desulfosoma profundi; assembly: GCF_055387865.1. Classification (NCBI taxonomy): domain Bacteria; kingdom Pseudomonadati; phylum Thermodesulfobacteriota; class Syntrophobacteria; order Syntrophobacterales; family Syntrophobacteraceae; genus Desulfosoma; species Desulfosoma profundi. The sequence goes on from NZ_AP042420.1 coordinate 1,574,018, forward strand.
GCCCTGGGTCTCCATCAAGGATAAAACGGCCGCGCCCTCTGGATCCCAGGGTGCGCCTCATGTTGGGGTTGGCGGCCGTTGCGGCTGTTTTGTTGACAAGAACCAGACCGGTGCTCGTCACCGAAAGTGTTCTTCTTTTCGGCGCCATCCTGGCCCGCGGCCGGGCTGGGCTCCGTTTCGGGACCGTTCACATGGTCTGGCCTATGGTGAGCCTGGTCTTTCTTATCTCGATGCTGGCGTTCGATCTGGACACCGCCGTAGATCTGAGCATCCGGTTGATTAACTTTTTCGCCGTTTCGGCCGCCTTCTTTCAAACTCTTCGGCCGGAAGAACTCGCCCTCACCTTGCGATCCCTCAAAGTCCCCCATTCTATGGTATTCATCATACTCACTGCGGTGCGCTATGTGCCCTTGCTCGGCCGAGCACTCCGCAACATTCATGATGCTCAAACGGCAAGAGGCATCGACGTGCGTTTACGCCTGACCAATGTGGGGCGACTGTCTGCCCTCGTCATGCCTTTGCTCGTTCAAGCCTTCATGCTGGGGGAAAATTTGGCGATGGCCATGGAATCCCGAGGTTTCGCCCGTCGGGCCAACACCGAGGCTCGGCTAGGCTCACTGACACCCCGGGACATCCTATGCACCGCTCTGGGGATCGCCACTGTTTTGGCCTTGTTGTTCTGGGAAAGATGGAGCCGGTGATGGCTCAAACGTTATCCGCCGACGATTGCCGAGGACACTTTGTCCTGATTGTCGGCGAAGTCAACTCGGGAAAGACGACGTTCATGTCGCGGCTGCTTGCGGACTATCTTCGCCGATTCCCTGAACCCGTTGCCGTCGTTGATCTCGCACCCCAGGTTCCCTGCTCGAGCACCCATCCGGCATTCCATCCCGGCATCGGGGGACGCCTCGTGTTGCCTGAATCGGTCCATGTGCACTGTTTCTCCACGAACCTAGCCGCCCCCCGACTTCAAGCCGCTTGCGCCGAAGAGAGGTGGAGACTCGCAGAAGAAAACGCGAAACGTATCGACACCCTGTTCGCTCAGGTGAGCGCGGCCTGCATTCCCCACGTCTTTGTGAACGACGTCTCGCTCTATCTCCAGGCGCGCCCCGTCGAAAAATTTTTGAAATGGCTGGACGGTTTCGCCACACGCGTGGTGAACGGTTACTTCGGACGGAGTCTCGGCTTAGACGCTTTCTCGCTTCTGGAACGCTTGCGCATGGAACAACTGATGCGGCGCTGCGACCGGTTGGTGCGGCTCTAGGAGGCGGGCTATTGTAACGGGATGAGTCGCGTCACTTGGGCATTGACGCACCGATAAATTTCCTCATCCGTGCCGTAGATGTCGACGATGCAACGATGATCAATAAGTTTTTCGATGATGAAGGCGGTCACATACAGGCTAACGAAGTGGGGGCGGGGTACAAGGTCTCGGATATTGGCCACTTGGTACTGCACTTCAAAGTCTTCAGCGGTCAGCAAGGTGGTGAGGCAGCGGTGGATCTGTTCCTCCAAATCCGTTTTGCTCGTCGTCTCAACAAGTTTGTTCTCAATGAGCTTCATTGCGATACGCCCGCTGAGGTCGTCCACATGGTCCCGAAGCAGTTGCAATGCCCGCACACGCTGCACTTCCTTGGCTTGATCCAGCTTCGAGATGACGGACATTTCCCTAACGTTGGGTCGATAATCCCGGGCCATACTCTCTCCTTATCACATCCCCGAACCTCCGGAACCGCCCTGCCACGGGGCGTTGGCCATATCAGCAATCATACTCGCCAGATAGCCTGCCCCGAAACCATTGTCGATGTTTACCACGGCCACTCCGGGAGCACAACTGTTTAGCATGCCTAGAAGTGAGGCGAGGCCTTTGAACGATGCCCCATAGCCGATACTGGTAGGCACAGCGATGACGGGGCGGTTCACCAGACCCGCCACCACGCTAGGGAGCGCCCCTTCCATCCCGGCAACCACCACATAGACGGCGGCGTGCGAAAGTTCATCCAAGAGGTGGAGCAGTCGATGAAGGCCGGCGACACCCACATCGTAAAAGCGCTGCACACGCTGCCCTAAGACTTCCGCCGTCACGGCAGCCTCTTCTGCGACAGCAATATCCGATGATCCCGCCGATAACACCTGTACGGGGCGTCTCTCCTTGTCCTCGGGCCCCTGAATTGGAGGCTTTCTGTAGAGCACCCGGGCCGTCGGCTCGTATTGGATATCCGGTAAGATGCGGCACACCTCCGCGGCTTTTTCCCGATTCACCCGCGTCACCAGCAGCGGAGCGCCCGTCTTTTCCATCGCTTGCAAAATTCGGAGAATCTGCGAGGCGTCCTTATCTTCACCATAGACGACTTCGGGATAGCCACGCCGAAGAGTTCGATGATGGTCCACCCTGGCGAATTCCAAGTTCTCAAAAGGTAACCGCCGCAAAAAAGCCAACACGTCTTCGAGATCTGTGGAGCCCTCTTTGTAGGCCCTCAGCAAGGCGATCAGTCGTTCCATATGCGCTTCCGTGCCCCTTTCCCCTTCGGCCGATATCCAGACTTGAGAACCGGCGGTCATTGACCGGATTCTATGGGTCTTGCCCGGATCGCCCGGCTCATTGTGAACTGCCGCGCGATGCAAATCGTTTCAAGAAAGGCTCAAGCCCCTTGATCTGGAGCTCCGCCGCTCCACAGAGCTCATTCAAGGCATTGCGGGCGGCTGTCTCATCCGACCCGTGAAGGAGACGCGCCGAGAGAATGTCCTGCCATCGTCGATACAGCCCCTCAGGGCTGTCCACCATGATCCCCACACCGTATTTCTGTAAAACCCGGTGCTCCTCCAAGACCTTATGGATGTGCGGTCCATAATACACTGTCTTTCCCCAGGCCACAGGTTCCACGATGTTATGTCCTCCCACAGGCGCCAACGTTCCACCGCAAAAAATCAGGTCGCCCACGCCGTAGAGTTCAAAGAGATAGCCGATGCCATCCACCAGAAGGCAATCAGACGACCGCCGGCTCTGAATTCCAGAAAGCACTGAAGATAAAAGGTCGTAGCTGAGTCCTCGGTTCTTCAGCCATTCGGCCATTTGGGGCACCTTTTCCAAGTGACGCGGCGCAAAGATACCCACAAGATTCGCATTTTCCTCTTTGAGTTTCCAAAAAATCTCCAACAGAGCCAGGCATTCTCCACCGCGCAAGCTTCCTCCCACCAATACGGGAATACCGCCCGGGAGCGTAAGCCGTTGCTTCCAAAGACTTATCGAGTCACGGTCGGCTCGCTCCCCAAGGGCGTCGTACTTGGAGGACCCCGTCACAGCAATCCGATGGGCCGGGACCCCGAGATTCATCAGACGAACTTTATCTTCCTCGCTCTTGACGGACGCCCATTGGACAGAACGAAAAACATGTCGAAAAACCGAAAAAAAACGCCGATAGCGCCGCCACGACCGGGAAGACACCCGCCCATTCAAAAGGACCACTGGCACCCGATGCTTGCGGAGGCACCAATGGAGTATAGGCCAGAACTCACTTTCCAACGCCACGAAAAGATCCGGCCGGAGCCGTGAAATAGTGCGGCACACGGCCCAAGGGACATCTAAAGGAGCCGCAAGGACATGAACGGTTTCAGGGACACGAGACCGGGCAAATCGGTAACCCTGAGGCGTCCCCACGGAGAGAAACAGTTTGACTTCGCGATGTGCATCGTGCAGTCGCCTCAAAACTCCAAGGGCCCCAGCGACTTCCCCCACCGACGCTGCATGAAACCACACACGAGGACCAAAGCAGGAGGCACCCGGGGCCCAATTTGCAAGCAATCGCCGCTTCCAAAAATCTCTCTCGCCCTGCCCCATGTGGATTCTCTCCTTGCTCTCTCAAAGTGTTCCATTTTATGAGATTCTTGTCCAACGCCGCCTTACCGGAAGAATCAGTCTATAAGACCGGCGGCACCGTTACCAAAATCCGCAAAGAGAGGCAACTGCGGGATACCCCAGGAACCATCCCAGCGCGCGGAGGTTTTCACGACATGAGAAAGGCCGTACGTATCGCGGAAATTTTTGGAAACGAATCTGCATTCCGAGGTCAGGATGTCCTCGTCCACGGGTGGGTGAGGACTCGAAGAGATTCCAAAGCCGGTGTCAGCTTCGTCGAGCTGAACGACGGCTCGTGCATCAAAAACCTTCAGGTCGTCTTGGAAACGAACCGTCAGGACATGGCGGCCATGGCAGACCGGCTGACCACGGGATCCTCAGTCCAGGTTGAGGGCACCGTTACGCCTTCTCCAGGCAAAGGCCAAAGCATCGAACTTTTGGCTCGGCAGATCGTTCTCTTTGGATGGGCCGATCCAGGGCGGTACCCATTGCAGAAGAAACGACACAGCTTTGAATTCCTCCGAACCATCGCCCACTTGAGGCCTCGGACCAATACGCTCGGGGCCGTCGCCCGCATCCGCAACCGGTTGAGCTATGCCATCCACACGTTTTTTCAAAAAGAAGGGTTTATCTACATTCATACGCCCATTATCACCACCAGCGATTGTGAGGGGGCCGGGGAGGTTTTCCGCGTGACCACTTTGGATCCGGCCAAACCGGTCCCAGGGCCGGAGGAACTGGTCTATGAAAGGGATTTTTTCCAAAAACCCACATTTCTCACGGTCAGCGGACAGCTTCAGGCCGAAATCTACGCCCTGGCCTTAGGAAAGGTTTACACTTTCGGGCCGACATTCCGAGCGGAAAACTCCAACACCAGCCGCCATCTGGCCGAATTTTGGATGGTGGAGCCGGAAATGGCCTTCGCGGACCTTTCGGACAATCTGGCGTTGGCACAGCGTTTCCTTCAGTATGTGGTCACCGATCTCTTGGAACACGCAGGGGAAGATCTCCGGTTCTTTACCCAGTTTGTGGAACCCTCTCTCCCGGAATCTCTTAGGATTTTGGCGGAACAACCTTTCGAGGTGATTCCCTATACCGAAGCGATAGAAATCCTAAACAAAAGCAAAGAATCCTTTACCTTTCCTGTAACGTGGGGTGCCGATTTGCAGTCGGAGCACGAGCGGTATCTCACGGAAAAGAAATTCCGGAGGCCTGTCGCCGTCATCGATTTTCCCAGAGACCTCAAGCCATTTTACATGCGAGTCAACGAAGACGGCCAGACGGTCGCCGCAATGGATGTTTTGGTTCCTCGAGTTGGAGAAATCATTGGTGGATCCCAGAGAGAGGAACGACGGGATGTGCTGCTGGAGCAAATGCACCGCAAGGGAATCGCCCCGGAAGCGTATACCTGGTATGTGGAACTGCGGGAATTCGGGTCAGCTCCCCATTGCGGATTCGGTCTCGGGCTGGAAAGGCTCGTGCAATTCGTCACCGGCCTCCCGAATATCCGTGAAGTCATCCCGTTTCCCCGCACTCCAGGCCATGCCGACTTCTGAAGGCGGCGGAAGGATCATGCATCGGGGCTATCGGAGACGTGGGCCGCCAACTCACGAAGCAGCCGTAAAGATTCCTCGGCTTCGCGAGGATCGACCTTGTGCAGTGCAAACCCCGCATGGACGATTACATAATCGCCAACGCGGGCTTCTTCGGGCAACAACGTCAGAACCGCCTTGCGCACGGCTCCCCCAACCTTCACGGTAGCCATTTCATCATGGATTTCTATGATTTCCGCCGGAATCGCCAAACACATAGCCTTCTGCCTCATCGGTCCGGGCTGATCCTTGGGCCTTGAAAACCCAAGAGCCGCCCGCTTTCTCGATTTCCTCCAGAACCAATCTTTCCAAAACCGCCACCTTGGCCGCCACAGGAGGCGTCAGCGATATGCCCCACGGCTCAATGTCCAAGGGCTCAATACCTAAAATGACACATGAGGGACGCCGCCCGAGGACTTCCGCATAGGTTAAAGCTTCCACCAGATCCAACTGGTGCAGGGAGTTCTTGAAACTGACCCTCCTTGCCAATACGTCTGCGGACATCCGATGAATGGTTCCCGGTTCGGCGCCGTTTTGCACGGCGTCGATCACGATCACGTGATCGGCTTCCGAAATGGGCCCCAGCAGCTTAAGACCCAAAGTGCCCCCGTCCAACAGCTCCACGTTTTCCGAAAAGTTGTAAGAACTTTCAAGACGGTGCACAAGATGCACGCCGATCCCCTCATCTTTCAAAAGGACATTCCCCACTCCCAGGACCAAAATCCGTTGCGACACCATGGCCCTCGACCCGCCCCCTCGGAATGGAAGAAGGGGACCCGCCTAGAGAGCCGGGGTCCCCCTCTCTGGTTTCCTGTCTTCAGCGATCTCTATACTAGACGACTTTGAATTTATACACTTGGTTACTGTTGGGATCAATCACGTGCACACCGCACGCGATACACGGGTCGAAGGAGTGGACGGTGCGGAGGATTTCCACCGGTCGCTTTGGATCCGCCACCGGTGTCCCGATGAGAGACTCCTCCACGGGGCCGGGTTTGTTGCCGGCGCATCTTGGTCCCAAGTTCCACGTTGACGGCACCACCAACTGGTAATTGGCGATCTTTTTCTCCTTAATCTCGATCCAGTGCCCCAGGGCGCCACGAGGCACGTCATTGAGGCCCATGCCTTGCGCACTGTCCGGCATCTGGTATGGCTCGAAGGTCTTCTTATCGCCCTTCTTGATATTCTCCACCAGTTGCATGATCCAGCCTTCCATGGCCTCGCCAATGACCTTCGTTTCAATGGCCCGGGCCGCAGTGCGTCCTAAGGTGGAGAACAAAGCTTCTTTGGGGACACCGAGCTGTTTCAGGACGCCGTCCACAGCTTTCTTCGTCGGTTCGTGGCCTTTCGCATAGGCTACAAGCACTCGGGCCAGCGGGCCCACTTCCATGGGCTCACCGTTGTAGCGCGGCGCCTTCATCCAGCTGTATCGATCGCCGGTATCCAGTTTTGTGTACTTCGGTTTGGTTTCTCCCTGAGCGGGGTTGAGAGCGCCATCGCCTTCATACCAGCTGTGTTTGACGTGTTCCGTGATCTTAGCCGGATCCACGGCTTCCACTTTCGTCAGGTTCCTCTTGAAAATGGCCCCGCGAGGCATGAACAAACTATCCGGCTCTTTGGCGCTTTGCGGAAATTCTCCGTAGCAGAGGAAATTGGTCGTCCCGCCGATGGATCCCCAATCCTTGTAGAAACCAGCCACGGCCAACACGTCCGGAATATAGACGTTGTTGACGAAATCCATGGTTTCCTTCCACAGATACAAGAATTCCGAAATCCGGTCGGGATTCAGGTCCGCTGCGCAACTGACCCCACCCACCACCAGGCTTTGGAGGTGCGGGTTCTTGGCGCCGAAGACGGCGTGCATCCGAGCCGCGCGCGCCTGCAGCCGAAGCGCTTCCAAGTAGTGCGCGGCAGCGATCAAGTTGACCTCCGGCGGGAGCTTGTATGCAGGGTGACCCCAGTACCCATTAGCGAAGAGCCCCAATTGCCCGCTATCCACGAACTTTTTCAGTCGGGCCTGAACGGCCTTGAAGTCGCCTGGTCCGTTCTTCGGGGCCGGGGAAACATCGTTGGCGATCTTGGAGGCCTTCACAGGGTCCGCTTTGAGGGCACTGACGACATCCACCCAATCCAAGGCGTGAAGATGATAAAAATGGACAATGTGATCGTGCAGAAACTGCGCCCCCATGAGCAGGTTGCGAATGAGTCGGGCGTTGTCGGGAATAGTCACCCCCACCGCATGATCCACGCATCGGATGGAGGCTAATCCGTGGACATAGGTGCACACCCCACAGGCGCGCTGCGTAAAAAGCCACGCATCCCGAGGATCGCGCCCTTTAAGGATGATTTCCAAACCCCGAAACAGCGTGGAACTGCTCCACGCGTTGGCCACCTTTCCGTTGGCAACTTCCACCTCGATCCGCAGGTGTCCCTCGATTCGGGTAATGGGATCGATGACAATACGCTGTGCCATATTTCGTCTCTCCTTGAGGCGGGTTTGCTGATTTAGTTTTGAGTCCCCACAGGTCCATTAAAGCTTTTGATAAAACGGCGACATGGCGTCCCAGAAATTCGGTTCGCTGCACCCAATACATGGATGGCCCGCTTCTACCGGCCAGCTCGTGCCGTCATTGAACTTCACCAGCGGGCAATTGTTGTAGGTTTCTGGACCCTTGCAGCCCATTTCGTAGAGGCAGTAGCCCATTTCGGCTTCCTTGGAACCCCATTCCTTGACGAATTCGCCGTTTTCGAAATGAGACCGACGAGGACATTGATCATGCACAGTCTTCCCGTAGGCGAACAGGGGGCGCTTATTGCCGTCCAGCTCAGGCAGCTTGCCGAAAAGGAGGTAATTGACGATCGTCCCAACGAAGTTGATGGGATTCGGAGGACAACCAGGGATGTTCACCACGGGGACCTTCAAGGCATCCCCCAGTGCGTCCGAAACACCCTTTGCGCCTGTCGGGTTGGGAGCCGCCGCTTGCACGCCACCGAAAGAAGAACAGCTTCCGATACACAACACAGCCAGCGATTTGGGGCACACTTCCCGAGCAATTTCCAGCATGGTCTTCCCGCCGATCATGCCGTAAATGCCGTTATCGGCCGTCGGGATACCGCCCTCCACCACACAGATGAACTTGCCCTCGTACTTTTTGACGGTTTGGTGGAGCACTTCCTCCACACTGTGGCCCGCCGCCGCCATGATCGTTTCATGGTAGTCCACGGAAATGGTCTCCAAAAGCAGCTCATCAATCCATGGATAGGTTGACCTGAGCACCGCTTCCGTGCACCCGGTGCATTCGGCAAAATGCAAGTACACGACTGGGGGGCGTGGGCCTGAAGACAACGCTTCGGCGATTTTAGGCGCAAAAGACGGTGCCAATCCCATGGTGGCGGAAACCATGGTGCAAAACTTCATGAAATCGCGTCGTGTTACACCCTTTGGCGCCGAGCCCTTCTGAAGCTTCCGTTCCTGTTCCATCAACGACCTCCTGTTTCCTTGACTGTGTCCCTATCACCCCAGAGCTTCCAGCCCCGGAGAACCCGCCTGTGCCGACGAGAACCGTCTGGTGTCCCTGCCAATGTGTCGGCTTGGAAACCACGTGGGTGCCCCGACTTCGCACCCATGAAACAACGGCCGAGCTTCCCTCGATATGGATTCAGCGCCGCATCGGTCATAGAGCGCGCCGGCCGCGGCATTTTAGGTTCTCGGCCTTCCGTTTCCGTGCGGTGCGTGACGTGCCAGACAATTCTCACGAGGCGTGGGCTTAAAGACCCAGGCCCACGGCTGAACATTGCATTATGATTTCGAGAACAGTGCAGATCAGTTGGCTAGTACTTCTTCAATCTTTTTAATGATGCGCGCAGGAATTGGATATTCATCTTTGACGAGGTATAGCTTCAGAAGGACGGGGTCAAATTCCATCGTCTGGGCGAGTGTTTGAACATCTATGCCTTTTTGGGCCATTTTTTGCAAAAGCTCGGTTTTAACCTCTAGCATAGGCATCCTTCCCTTGCTTTTTGCCCGCTTCCCTGAGCCAGCTCCATTCATTTATCATCTGCCGTGCTTCTCCGCGGCGCCCACTGATGTAAGCGTATATACCAATGGCAAAGCCAGGTTTCAAGGGAAAAGAGTCACAAAGTGCCGGTGCCGTCGGGTCCCTCCACATCGCCGGCAGGGCTTCGAAAAGCAAAGGGCCGCAGAGCAAGAGCTCTGCGGCCCTTTGAGGAATAAGGGGTTCTCTGGAGCTTCATCCGGAAACAGAAAGAGTTAAGGAGATCCGAACGCCGTCACGAGATGATCTGGAACGTCAGGTGTCGCTGTAACGAAAAGAAGATGATTTTCCACAGGAGAATGTTTGCTGCATCCGCAGGTCATTGAGAAACCGCAATCGCATGAGCTTGCAAAGCGACTAAAGAACCCCTTCCCTGAGAATGGGGGCCGGTGCTTGGTCCAAGGAACTTGTGAGCCTACGAATTGAAGATGGAGAATGAACCGTCGGTGCCAAAGATTGGAGGATCCGCTCGAAATCCAACAGGTCGAAAGGTTTCTTCAGAAATTCATCCGCCACGGGAACCACATCACGAGAAATCCACTCGAAATCGTAGAAGGAGATAAGAACCGCTCGAAGTGTCGCTTGAACTTTCTTGAGTTCCTCAACAAGCCGTGCCCCGTTGCCGTCCCTGAGATGATATTCCACTACACACAGGTCGTATCGCCGAGACGTCGCCAACCGCCGCGCCTGATCACACGTACTGGAGCTGTCATAGAGATACCCGGCCCGCTTTACACAATTTTCCAAAGAGCGCCTGAATGGGGCATCACTTTCCACGAGAAGAATTCGCGCACCCGAAGAGAGATTCCGCTGCATACCGCCTCCACTCAAACCTTTTCATAAGCAATAGACATGCCATTTGGTGGATTGCAAAGAAGACGAGTTACCACGGCGAGTTTCCCAGTTTTCCCCAACGGTAAAAAGATCTCTCACCCCCTGACGATCTCTGGGGTGAAGAATTTTCTTCACACAGAAGCATTGTCCCCCTCGTTCTCGGGACACGATCCCTATCGCACAGCCTCGCGGCGCGGGCTCGCTCCCAGTGCACACTATTCCCCAGTGGCCAGGACAATGGAGACTATTCTCCACTCAGGACTTTGGAAAATTCTTGCGAGGGTCGGAGGAGGATTCCAAGCCGAATTTTTTCATCCGATAAATGAGCACATGTCGAGGGATCCTCAGGAAACGGGCCGCCTTGGACTTATTTCTCCCGCATCTTTCATACACTTCCCGGATTATGTTTTGTTCCAGCTCCTCCAGGGACATGCCGTCTTCCGGCATGTTGTCCCAAACCAAAAAACGCCCTCGATCGGGGGACACCGGAGAAGCCGGCGACGGGGAGATGGCCGGTTTAAGGAAATGGAAATGCCGCTTTAGAATCAGGTCGTCGTCTTCCAGGAGGACAATGCGCTCGATGCTGTTCCTCAGTTCCCGGACGTTCCCAGGCCAGTCGTGGGTGAGGAGGACTTCCTTGGCTTCTTCGCTGATATCCCGAAATCTTTTCCTGTACTTGTCGTTGAACTGCTCAAGAAAAAAACGGGCCAAAGGCAAGATATCCTCACGGCGATCCCGAAGAGCCGGCAAGACGATTTGAATGGTCGCCAAGCGGAAAAAAAGGTCTTTTCGAAACAGGCCCTCCTCGCAGGCTTGCCACAAGTCGCGGTTGCATGCCGCCACGACCCGGATGTCCACTCTTTTCTTTCGCGTGGAGCCCAAGGGGTAAAATTCATGTTCTTCCAAAACCCGAAGAAGCTTGGCCTGGACCTCCGGTGGCAGGTCGATGACCTCATCCAAAAAAAGCGTGCCTCCATCGGCGGCCTCTAAGAGCCCTTTCTTGCCTTCGGCACGGGCCCCGGTGAACGCTCCTTTTTCGTAACCGAAAAGCTCGCTTTCGATGATCTCCGGAGTAAAGACAGCGCAATTGAGAGCCACGAAGGGGTAGGAGGACCTGGGGCTTGTGGAATGAATGAGCCGTGCGAACAACTCTTTCCCGACCCCGCTTTCTCCCTGGAGAAGAACCCCGGCGTCCGGACTCTGGGCGCTGCGAATAGCCAATTGTTGGGCTTCCAAAAAAGCTGGGCTGCTGCCCACCAAGGTGGAAACCTGATGGAGTCTTTGCATTTCTTGCCGCAGCCGCTCCACCTCATGCCTTAGGCTGGCATATTCCAGAGCCTGTTTGATCGTGACCTCGAATTCTTCCAGATCAACAGGTTTGACCAGATAATCGAAAGCCCCTTTCTTCATGGCTTGAACCACGTCCCGGACCTGCTCGTAGGCCGTGACCATGATCACCGTGGGCGATGGCCTTAATTCCTTGAGCAGCGGCAGCAGATCCAGCCCGCTCTGGTCGGGAAGGCCGATGTCCAGCAAGACCAAATCGGGTTCGAGCACTCCAGCCAACCTCAGGCCTTCAGCGGCGGTGCCCGCTTCCTGAACGTGGTAGCTTTTGCTCAAGAACCGACTGATGGCTCCGCGAAATCCGGTTTCGTCGTCAATGATGAGAATGGTCGGCGCTGTTCGCATGGGCTCGCATTATACCTCGTCCGCTCAGAGTTATCGCATGACAGGGTGAGAAGACTTCTTCGAGGATGTTTCAGACGCACCGCAGCATCAGTTGATGGTTTCTTCCATCGCCGGCATGTTTGTTTTCTTGGTCAGCGGAAACACGACACGGAAAAGACTCCCTTTCCCAACATGGCTCTCGACTTCCATATGGGCACCGTGCCGCTCGAGGATTCTCCTGCAGATGCTCAATCCAAGGCCTGTGCCTTCCGCTTTGCGGGTGAAAAAAGGATCGAAGATTCTGCCCTCATCCTCCGGAAGAATCCCCTCACCCGTATCTCGCACACTGAGAACCACCCGCTCTTGGGCCTCGTCCACACGCGTTTGGACCTCCATGCGACCGCCGTTCGGCATGGCCTCCACGGCATTGATCATGAGATTCATGACCACCTGGCCGATCTGGTCGGAGTCCATAATGATGTCGGGCATGGCGTGGTCTAGGTCCAGAAACAACTCGATCTTGGCCTTCCGAATGTGGACTTTTGATAAATTATGGCAATAGCGCACAATGTCGTTCAGATTGGCCGGCAGGAATTGAGGCTCTCGGGGACGAGCAAAGTTAAGCACCTCACGGACGATATTGTCGATTTTCCGGACCTCCTGAATCAGATCCGAAAGCATTTGCGCCTGATTGTCGTCCAAATCCAATTCCCGCTGGAGCATCTGCGCATTGAAGTTGATCGTGGCCAGCGGATTTCGGATCTCATGGGCGATCCCGGCCGCCAAGGTGCCCAAGGACTGGAGGCGTTCCGTCTGCTGGAGACGTTGCTCCAACTTTCTCGCCTCGGTTTCGTCCTTTTCGTAATACACGATGCGCTCCAATTGGGAAGACAGATTGAGCACCGGAAAAGCATACAGGCGGTAAAATCCTCCCCAGCGCGGATGCGGGCCTTCCTTCTGCACGGGACGGCGACTGAGGAAGCATTCACGGACGGGACATCCGCTGGGCGGTTCTGAAGCTTGATACAGAATCTCCCAATAGTTCCGGCCCAGCAGCTGGTCCCTGTGTCCATAGGTTTTTTCTGTGGTTTCGTTGATCCGGAGGATGCGCCCGGAAGCTTCCAGGAGGAAAATACTGTGCTGGATGGCGTCGAAACTGATTTCCAGTTCGGTTTTCGCCCGCTGGACGGACTCAAAGAGCTGGGCGTTTTCAATGGCGACGCCGATCTGTTGCCCGATGGTGGTCAGAAACTCTCGACGGTCATGACGGATCTGGAGCGCTCCATGGTTAGCCACATAGAGGAGCCCCAGAATTCCTTTCTGGGTAAAGAGAGCGATACGGATAATCTCGTGGATGTCCTCTGCGGCCATGCGGTCTCTCAAGGCCGGGAAGAAAAGCTGCTCCCTTTTAAGCCACGCCACAGGGTTCTTCAAACGGCCGGCCCCGGACCATCCGTGACCCACGCGAAAGGACCGGATGTTCTCCACAAGAGTTGACGAAAAACCATGTTGAGCGGCCAATACCATGGTCCCCACACCTTGGCCGTCGGATTTCAACAGATAAATGGCCCCCATTTTGAGCTGCAAGGTGCGGAGAATGGCAATCAGCGATTGCTGGAGCACGTCTTCTAGGCGCGGTGAGCTATGAATGGCGGAAGAGATATCGAACAGGATCTGCAGCTCATTGTTCTGGCGGGTGATTTGTTCCTTGAGCACCGATGGAGTCTCGAACTCCCCGCCCTCGATTGGGGAGGGATTTTGCAGCGCAGTCCACTCCGGTGACATGATCCTCTTCATTTTTCCTCGATGGTTCCCATCCTTTGATGAGGTTAAACACCTTTTACGAGGGAGTACCATAGAAGGATGCGCTACAGGACGTGAGCCGGGGTTGAAGGTATCGCAGCAACGGTGAGCTTGCCGAAAGACGTGTAATCGCCTCCCTCACAGCATTTTTCTAAGACCGTACGGTCCCGCTAAGGTCATCCCGGTGGCGGGCGGCTTTTGCCACCGCCACTGTCACTTGGGCAACCCGAACGGAAGCCGCATCCACCATTTTACCGTCAACGGCCACGGACCCCTCACCTCGGGAGCGTGCCGATTCATAAGCCTCAACGACGCGTAAACTCCTGGCCACGTCCTCCTCTGAAGGGGTGAAGGCCCGATTGATCACTTCCAGTTGATCGGGATGGATGGCCCATTTACCATCGTAGCCAAGGGCGCGGCTCATGGCGCACGAGCGAGCCAGGCCTTGGGGGTTGCGAAAATCACCATAGGGAGCATCCACAGCGGCGAGACCCGCAGCCTTGGCCGCCATGACCATTCGACTGAGAGGGAAAAGCCAGCGAAGCGTCTCTGGGCCGTCCTCCGCGTCCCCATGACCGCTGATCCCGCCGCTGGGCATCCCCACAGATGCCCCGTAGTCGGCGATCCCGAATACCAGAGCCTCCAGACGCGGGGAACTCGTGGCGATGTCCCGGACGCGCAGCATCCCTTGAGCCGTTTCGATGGACGCCTCCAAGCCGATTTTCTTGGGGAAACCAAACCGCGCTTCCATTTGGGTCAGCCAGTAGTCAATGGCCTGGATTTCCGCCGGATCGTTCACCTTGGGCACCACGATGACATCGAGAGAGGAACCCGCCTTTTCTACCACATCGATGAGGTCCCGATAGGCGAAAGGCGTGCCCATGTCGTTGATGCGGTACGCCCGAACCCGACCTTCCCAGCCGGAGGCCGTGAGCGCCTCCACCACCGCATGGCGGGCCTTTTCCTTTTCGTCCACGGGGACACTGTCTTCCAGGTCGAGCATAATGACGTCGGCGGGAAGACTCAGCGCTTTCCGCACCATCTTCTCCCGGTTGGCCGGAACAGAAAGGATCGACCGTCGCAATCGGATGGGGCGCTCCATGACTTTTCCCTCGTCCCGAATTTTTCCTTACTGATCCCGGATAGCGGCGCGGGCGGCGGCCAGCCGAGCGACAGGGACCCGATAAGGTGAGCAACTGACGTAGTTGAGGCCGATGCGATGGCAAAACTCCACAGAAGAGGGCTCCCCGCCATGTTCTCCACAGATGCCCACCTTAAGATCCGGCCGGGTGGCCCGCCCCTTTTCCACCCCCATTTTCATGAGTTGCCCGACGCCCTCCTGATCAATCCGCTCAAAGGGGTCGAAGTCCCAAATCCTCTTGTCCAAATACTCGTGCAAGAACTTTGCGGCATCGTCACGGCTGATGCCAAAAACGGTCTGGGTGAGGTCGTTGGTGCCGAAGGAGAAGAACATGGCTTCCTTGGCAATCTCATCGGCCGTCAGTGCACCTCGAGGCACCTCAATCATCGTTCCGACCACATAGTCCACCTGGACTCTGTACTGCTCCATCACCTGACGCGCCACCTCATCGACCACCTGCCTTTGATGGGCCAGTTCCGCCACATGCCCCACCAAAGGGATCATGATTTCAGGGTGAACGTCAATGCCCTCCTTTTTGACTTCGCAGGCGGCTTCCAAAATGGCCCGTGCTTGCATCGCCGTGATTTCCGGGTAGGCAATCCCGAGTCGACACCCACGATGTCCCAACATGGGATTAGCCTCGTGAAGAGCTTGAATCTTCGCCCGAACGCGATCCTCCGAAACCCCCATTTGCACCGCTACTGTACGGATGTCGGCGTCTTCCGTGGGTAGGAATTCGTGCAGAGGCGGGTCCAGAGTCCGGATGGTTACGGGCAACCCTTTCATCACCCGGAAAATGCCTTTGAAATCTTCCCGCTGCATCGGCAGCAGTTTCGCCAAAGCCTTTTCGCGCCCTTCTTTCGTGTCTGCCAGGATCATTTCGCGCACCGCGTGGATCCGCTCCCCTTCGAAAAACATGTGCTCGGTGCGGCACAGCCCGATCCCCTCCGCTCCGAACAACAATGCCGTCTGGGCCTGATCCGGCTGGTCGGCGTTGGTGCGAACGCCGAGGCGCCGATGCTCGTCCGCCCATCGCATGAGCTCCACGTAATCTTGATAGATTGTAGAATCTTCAGGTTTCAGTGTCTTTTCCAAGAGGACTTGAATCACTTCAGAGGGCTTTGTGGGAATCTGGCCCACAAACACCTCGCCGGTGGATCCATCCACGGAAATCCAGTCGCCTTCTCTGACCACACGGCCGTTGGCGGTCATCTGCCGCTGCTTGTAATCAATCTCCAGGTCCCCGCATCCCACCACACAGACTTTCCCCATTTGGCGGGCCACAAGAGCCGCATGTGACGTCATCCCCCCTCGGGAAGTCAAAATCCCTTGGGCTGCGTGCATCCCTCGAATATCATCCGGGGACGTCTCCAGGCGCACCAGGATGACCTGTTCACCCCTTCCCGCCCACTCTTCCGCATCAATGGCATTGAACACCACGCGGCCGCTCGCAGCACCTGGCCCGGCGTTCAGTCCTTTAGCCAACAGGGCCTTGGAGGCAATGGCTTTTTGTTTCGCTTGGGCATCGAAAATGGGCCTCAGCAACTGGTTCAACTGATTGGGCTCCACCCGGAGCAAGGCCTCTTTTGGGGTGAGAATACCTTCCCGGACCATGTCCACGGCAATCTTGAAGGCGGCAAAACCCGTGCGCTTCCCCGTTCGGGTTTGGAGCATCCATAGTTTTCGGCGTTGGATTGTAAATTCGATGTCTTGCATATCTCGGTAGTGCCGGTCGAGAATCTTTCGAATCCGTTCCAGTTCGGCGTAAGCCTCCGGCATGGCTTCTTCCAAAGAGACCATGTGGGGTTCCGTTTTCTGGCGAATGTTAATCGGTTGCGGCGTCCGAATGCCGGCGACCACATCTTCCCCTTGGGCATTCACGAGGTACTCACCGTACAGAACGTTTTCCCCCGTGGCTGGGTTTCGGGTAAAGGCGACCCCGGTGGCACAATCATCTCCCATATTGCCGAAGACCATGGCCTGCACATTGACCGCCGTCCCCATATCGTCTGGTATGCCATTGATCTGTCGGTACGCGATGGCCCGTGGATTATCCCAAGACCCGAAAACCGCCCCGATGGCTCCCCAAAGTTGCTCCTTTGGGTCCTGCGGAAAATCTTTCCCGATTTTTTTTCGGATCAGTTGTTTGTAGCGTTGGCACAGTTCCTTAAGATCCTCCGCGCTCAACTGGTTGTCGTACTCGACCCCCCGGGCTTTTTTCAGTTCATCGATAATCTCCTCGAAAGGATCGATGGCGTCATGGCTTTCCGCCTTCAATCCCAAGACCACGTCGCCGTACATGCTAAGAAACCGTCGATAGCAATCGTAAGCAAAACGAGGATCGTTGGTTTCCCGGGCTAGGCCTTCCACCGTGTCATCGTTGAGCCCGAGGTTGAGGACTGTGTCCATCATGCCCGGCATGCTGACGGCCGCACCTGATCGGACCGAAACCAGTAAGGGCTTCTGAGAATCCCCGAAGCGTCGGCCCATGACACCTTCCAGCCGACGGAGGGCCGCTTCAACGTCCTGCTCAAGTCCCGGAGGATAAGACCCTTTGTGCTGGTAGTAATAAGTGCAGACTTCGGTAGAAATCGTGAAACCTGGGGGGACGGGAATGCCCAAATTGGTCATCTCCGCCAGATTGGCGCCTTTCCCCCCCAGAAGAGGTTTCATGGCGGCACTTCCGTCGGCTTTGCCTTCCCCGAAAAAGTACACATAACGCGTTCCCATAAAGTCTTTTTCCCTCCTCGTTGTGCAAACGGTTTTCGATGCTGGTCTTCACCCCGGGGCGATCAGAGACACAAAAACCCCACCTCGCACGGATGGGGTTTTTGCACTGATCGAATGTGAGCAGCGAGGTTCGTTGAGCGGCTACACCTCCAGCCAGGAATCGGAATAAAGAGTATGTCCGAGAATGACACGGGCTGTCTTGACAAAATCTCGCTCTTCCTTGGTGAGAGAGGCCATGTCAATTTCTTCGCCGTCCTCCACCTTGGCCACCAAGGCCTCCAGCTCAGGCCTTTGGCCGCGGGCAATCTTGTGCAGCTCCGTATCGAAGGTATCGACGATGGCCGATTGCATACCCCAGCGTTTCCACAAAATGAGCATGACCTGATTGAGAATGGGGCGCAGGTGTTCGGGCGCTCCATTGGACACGTTGGAAAGCCCGATGGTGCTGTTGCACCCCGGAGCCATATCCGGGAACATTTTCATGAAGTTCAGCGCGCTCATGATTTGTGACTGCTGGACATTGACAGGTGTCTGAATGGGATCGATATAGATTTTCTCCGGAGGAATACCCATCTCCGTGGCTCGGAAAAGAATCTCGGCGCAGAGAGCGCCTCGTTCGTTTTCATCCCGGGGCATCCCTTCAGGTCCCCAAAGAAGGCCGATGAATTCCGCGTCATACTGTTTGGCCAAGGGCAGTAGGGCTTCCATACGTTCCGGTCGCACCATGATGGAGTTGATCATGGCCGGGCATTTTTTGTGGGCTTTCAGACCCGCCTCTATGGCTTTGATGTTGGAAGTATCCAAGGCAAGGGGGAGATCGACGACCTCGTGAATCACCGGAACCAACCACGACATGAGCTCTTCGCCCGTCTTGCCCGCCGGACCGATGTTGAGATCGATGTAGTCCATGCCGGCCTGCGCCTCTTGAACGGCCAGCTCCTGGAGCGTTTTGGCGTCGCGCTCCTTCAGTGCCTTGCCGTACTTCTTGCTCATAATATTGAGGTTTTCGCCGATAAGCTTCATGGAATCGCACCCTCCTTGTGGGTTTGCATTGGCTCAGTAAGGCCCGGGAGTCGCTCCACCTGCCGGCGCGATTTTCCCGCCGGCAGGCCCCCCCTATCCCGAAAATTTATTGCGGTTTGAACTCCTTAAGGAACTTCGTAATGTGGCTCGCCTCTCGAGGCCCCACCACAACGTTCCATCCTGGAATTTCTTCTTCCAGTTCACCACTGATGGCCGCCGCATAGCCGGGGATGACGATGGATTTGTGTTTCACCTTGTCCATGATGCCGCATTTTCGGACGAACGTTCCCACGGATTCGCCGTTGAATTTCCCTGCAGCCCATGCTGTCATGACCGAAAGCCCTTCCGTGTCCTGCACCAGCAACCAGGACGGCACACGGCTGGATTCGATTTCGCCGCTGACGATAAAATAGGTGAGAGAAAAGTTGCAGGTGACCAGGACAGGAGAATTCTCATCCGGATTGTTGATAGGGTAGATGCCCTGTTCAGCGGTCATGGGGCGCTGCGGGTCCGTGTAAATATTCAAACGTTCGAGCAGAAGCGGGAAATGAATTTCCGGCTTCACGTCGCTCATCACAATAAATGCCGCGTACTTGGCAATGAATGTTGCCGCGACCATGGCCTCATTGAGCAGATCATCGGCCATTTCCGATGCGAAGATGATGGTTGGATAGCCGAGGGGACGAAACGGTTCTTGATAGCCGCACGCCGGATCTGGATCTGTTCCTCGAAGGCCTTCTTGAGATCCCGTGTGCCTGTGTCGATCACGAGATCTTTCAGGCCCATGGCGGCCAATTTTTCCGTCACGGCGATGACACTTTCCACTGTGCCTTCACCTTTCACGGCCAAAGGACATCCGGTTTCCTTCGCCAGCGCTCCCAAAGCATCCGCATTGTCGGCCGTCGCAGCGTAAAGCAAAGGCTTTTTGTCTTTCAATTGCTCCACGGCGGCTTTGAGCACATCCACCTTGTCGGAAATCAAAATCAGAGCCGCGCCTGTTCCGTCTGAAATCTTTTTCGCCAGCGCAGTGAATGCCGCGGCGTCTCCGTTGGCGTCTTGAACGGCAAACATTTCCGGTCGCAGATTCAGGCCCACCCGTTCAAACTGGCACGCTTTGAAACGGGCCATTTTCCCATCCACGGATGCGGCATCTTCCGCCGTTGTCACCAGGGTGGCCAGCCCCGGAGGATTGACGAAGGTCTTTTCATGTCGGAAGAGAACGGTTTCGCCGCCTACCTTCACCGTGTACTCGCCGGTACCCACGGCCAACGGCCGCACAGGAGGCGCGGAATCCGCGGCCAGCTTCTCTTTCGCCGCCTCAGACACATGAGGGCACGCATCCAACTCGGCCTTTCCTGCCGCCAAATTCATGGCAAAGGCCAAACACGTGGGAACGCCGCAGTCACCACAGTTCGTTTTGGGAAGAAGCTTGAAGATTTCAATTCCTGTCAGGCCCATCTGTTTTTCTCCTCATCGCCTCTCTCGTGAGAAACACGTAAAGAGGCCGGGGGCACTCCACGACACCCCCGGCCCACTCTTTAACCAAGAATCGGTTCCATGGTCAGTGCCGGATGGCCCACTTCCTGGAGGAACGGCAGGATTTCATCTTCGGTGACGCCCTGCTCTTCCGTGGCAATCATGTCAATGAAATTGGGAATGCCAATCTCTTCACCACGTCGGATGAGTCGCTCGCGGATTTCCTCCTTGAGCATCTTGGGCATCCACACCAACCGCTTGATGCCGCCGTCACCCGCGATGAACTTACGCTGGGTGATATTGTACTTGCTGTGGCCCACAAAACCTGGGGTGACATTGCCCCCGCCGATGGTTCCGGCCAAAGTGGTGAACTTCATACCGCACGGCGTCATGCCCGGATAATCCCGGTTCACGGTCATGATGCCGTTACAGATGGGAAGAACCGCCGCGATGCATTCACAGCATCCGCAGGTCGTCATGGGATCGTAGACGACGCTGTAGAAATTATAACTGGTGACGGCGCCGCGGGAGGCCCTTTCCACAAATTCGTTGACGCCCTTCCAATTGCCGTATCGAGCATCCAACGTCTCCCCTTTGGCGATGGGCTGATTCGGCCCCGTGGGGTTGATTTCGTAGGAAGCTTTGCAATCGAGCCAGTTGTACGCACCGCAGAGCCCGGTGCGCTCCGGGCTGATAACGCACACGTGGGTGGGCGCAAAGGATTGACACAAGGTGCAGGAATAGTAAATTTCCGTGGTCTCGTCGGTCATGCCCTCGATCCGCTCGTCGCGGGTTCGATACATCTGCTGAGCCATCGGCAGCAATTCTTTGACCTTGGCTTCATCCGTGTAAATCTTCACCTGGCATTTGTCAAAGATCGCCCCAAAATCCTGATGGAACTTGGCATGGAGAATCTTTCCAATATGTTCCAAGGTGAAGCCTTTTTCCACCGCTCCCTTACCAATGCGGTACCATGCAATGTCCCGTTGCCCGATGTGCATGACACCTTGAGCATAGTTCACTAGGTGGTGGATCTGGCGTTCCAGAATGGGCTCGTAGTCTTCTTGCATCTTCCGCCCGGCAACCTCGACGATCACTGCCAAAGGCAGGCGGCTTCCTGGTTGCACGTCTTTGATGTCTGGTCCGAAAACTTCCACTTTGCCGTCTTCCACAGCGTCCATTTCGGCAATGCGCACCAATTCGAAACACGGTGTCTTTCCGCCGCCGCACTCCAGATAGACATCCTCCTTACGGACACGCTCACCCTCGAAAGCGGGACCATACGAGACAGGAACGGGCACTTCCGTGATGGTGACCTTCAAGCCGCGCACTTCGATGGATTTGGCACAAATCTGACTGTGCGGAACGCTGGAAACCACATGTTCGTACGTACAAATACCGGTGGGCAGAATTTCCGGAATGTCCGTATCCGCAATGGTCGGGAACCCCCAGTTGATGGCCCCGGCCGCATTGGCGGCCCACTCCGCGTTCACTTCACCGAGGGCGTTGACAAAGGCGAAGATCCGATCCTTGTTGTAAAGGAGGATCTTGCGATAATCGCCAGGCTGCACGCCGCCGAAAGCCATGGCTGCGCGGTTGGCGAAGCCCAAAGCGAAAACGGCTGCAGAAATATCCGGCCCAAAGGGCACAAGCCGCGTGGACCATCCAATCTGCACTCCAGCTTCCAGCAACTGCTGCGTAAACGTGGTCCCCGCTTGGTTGGCGCACATAAACACGTACAGGTTCTTCCTTTGGTACTCCTCGGCAATCATCTTCGCCGTCTCTGGATCGGGCGCTGCCCCAACGATGGCCGCAAAGCCCGGCGCACTCCCGTCCACGAATTCGATCCCGCGTTTCCGCATGATCGTGTCATCGGCGGCACCCACCCATAGCTTACCGGATTCCACATCCGGATCTTCCACTGCCTGATAGAAGTCGGGATCTTCAACGTAGCGGATGGCCTCAAAAATTTCCTCGGCCAAAATCGCCGCCATCCCTGCGTCCAATGTGCCTCCTAAATACGGTGTATGGATCCGCCCCTTAATGTGCGGCGGCAAGAGCTTCTTGCACCGCTCAAGAACCGGCTCGGCATCGGCCAGCTTCTCCACCTTAATCCCCAGAATTGAGTAAATAATTGGCAGATAATACGCGGTGTTCGGAAACTCCAAGGGCTGATTCGGGCCGTATTTGTCCATGGCCTCCTTGAACTTGCCCTCAACCTTGGACACGATATTGTATGCACCTTGAATCGCCGCAAAGGCCACCAACCGAGACATAGCAAGACTCCTTTTCTTAAGGACGCTGCCGTTGATTGAAAGCCGAACCCTTCCAGCTTCTCGCCGGATCTTCTTGACGCTGTAGGCTCGGCGCCGGAGGCCCGGCGCCGCCTTTCCCAAAAACGCCTGCGGCCTAATCCAGGGCGCGGCGGTCGGCCATATCGAAGAGCTTGCGTTCGCGCGGGCCCATGATCCCCAAAGCTTCCCGCTTCTTGTCAATGTGGGCGATCATCATGTGGGCCATCTCATACGGATCCGACGCAAACCCCCACTTGCCAAACCCCATCTCCTCCAAACCCTCGAACAAGAGCTTGTGGAACTTCGTCCCCTCCAGGATCGGGAACGTCACCCCAAAGACCGTGTACACCCCAGAGGCCACAAAATACTGCCCGATGCTGATGGCCTTCTCGCTCATCCATTCCGGAGCCGCCCCCGCCACGGGAAGATCCGCTATGCTCGTGCCCAATCCCCCCACGCGCACCATCTCCGCACACGCAATGAGAATGCGGCTGTTGTCCACACACGACCCACACCCCAAAACCGGCGGCATCCCCACCGTCTCGCACACCTCCGCCAATCCATCCCCAGCCAACACCGCCGCATCCGGCTTCATCAACCCCGCCTTGGCCAGGGCAATCTGGGAACAGCCCGTCTGCACCACCAGCACGTTGTTCTTGATCAGCTCCTTGACCAACTCCACATGCACCCAATCCTGCTTCACCCGAGGGTTCGTGCACCCCACCACCCCGGCCACACCCCGAATCCGACCGTTGATGATATTCTCATTGAGCGGCGTGTAGCTCCCACGGAACGTCCCGCCCAACATGTAGTTGATGTACTCATGGCTGAACCCGTGCACCCCCATGTCCCGTCGCTGAGGAATCACCACCCGCCCAGGACGGTTCTTGAACCGCTCAATGGCCAACTCCACCACCTTGTTCGTGCACTCCCGCGGATGATGCTCATGAAACTCGATGTGCTGCGCCCCCTCGATCTTCGCCCGAGGATTCGTCGTGAAAAACTTCGTCCCATAACACTCGCTCATCTGCACCAGAGCCTGCTTGATGCACTGCACGTCCACCGCCATGGCATCCACCGCCCCCGTGGCGATCACCGCCTCCGTGCTCATGAAATTGCCCGCATGCGGCACCCCGTGCCGAGAAAGCACTTCCGCCCCGGAACAGCACATCCCCAATAAATTGATCCCCGCCGCCCCAGCTTCCTTCGCCTTCGCCACCAGCTCCGGATCGTTCACCGAATCGATCATCGACTCAAACAAATTCGGCTCGTGACCATGCACGATGATGTTCACATGGTCTTCCTTCAAAAACCCCATGTTCACCCCGGCCACCAAAGGCTTCGGCGTCCCAAACAAAATGTCCGAAATCTCCGTGGCCACCATCGACCCGCCCCAACCGTCCGCCAACGCCGTCCGAGAACACTGCCGCACCAAATTCTCGTAATCCTGGTCCACCCCCATATGGGTCCGATGCATGATCTCCATGATCTCCCGCATCGCCCCACGTGGCACAACCCCGTATTTGCGCCACGTCTCCAACGTCTTCGCCGGCACCCGGCTCACAAACGGAATCTCCCCCTCCACCTGCGTGTATGTCCGCTCCAACTCCTTGTAGAGATCCTTCGCGATCTCCATGGTCTCGCGACCTTCCACCTCTATGCCCACACTGCGCGCCACACTGCGCAGCTTCTCCTCATCCTTGATCTTGTAGTCCGCGATCTTCCCGTTCACCACCTCACGAAACACATCCAACATCGTCATCCCGTGGTCCGTGTGCGACGCACACCCCGAGGCCACCATCCGCGCAAAATTCCTCGCCGCTATCGTGTCTATGGTCGCCCCGCACACCCCCACCTTCGAATACGGATCCTTCGGGTTCAACCGGCACGGCCCCATGGCGCAGTGCTTACAACACGCCGAATCCGCCCCAATGGGACACGCCTTCATCTCCGCCGCCCGCTGAAACGCCGTCTCCACACCATCCGCCGCCGCCTTCTGCAGCATCTGAATGGTCGCCTCACACGTCGAAAACTCACGGAAATTATATGCCTTCTGCTTCTTCTCTTTTTCCTCAGCCATGGCCATTCCCTCTTTTCCTCTTCATGAGGTCTCTTGAGCCGTTCCCCACGCCCCTATGGTCTGTGTCCGGATCAGCACATTTTCTGAATGAAATTTTTCACTAATTTCACAGACTCAGGATGACGCAAGATCACAGCATCCGCTCCGGCCAGCAGGACATCCACGGCCGTAATGGCTTCCATCATCACGGCTCTGGTCTTTTGATCCCCAAGTTGCGGTGCCTCTTCATTGGTTTGGTTGGCTTCCTTGGTCTTCCACACCTCATTGCCGACGTTGCAGATCATGGGCTGAAGCAGCTTCTCGTCGCCTTGGGTCAAAGCCGCTTGGTTGATGCGTTCGATGACGGAGTAAGTGTATTCCAAACCATAACCCAGACTGCCCGTTGTCGGATCCATGACAATCTTGTCTTCCTTCACGCCCAAATTGCCGAGAAGAATATTCAGCTGTTTGGCGAGATTGACATCAATGGGCGTCGAAGCGACCACCGTGTGCTTGTAGCCTAAACAGGCCGCCGCAATTTGTTTGTAGTCGCCCTCTTCCACAGGGGCGATGGCCAGGTTTTTCCCAGCACACTGTTCCGCCACGAGGCGCATCACCTGGGTGTCCTTTTCGTGATTGGCCACACCCCAGACCACCACGGGGACATTGACAGCATCCACGACCTTTTTCACCACCGCGGCGACTTCTTCTGCCGGCCTGTTGTCGGCATTGGGATCGGCGCTTTTGGTCTGGATCACAAGGATTTCCGCCCCATATTCGTCGACGCACTTTTTGGCCCACGCCACCGGGTCGCCAAGGACGTCTTTGAACGGCTCCTTGGCCGCTTCGGACCACTCATTACTGGGGTCTTTATCCCAAATTTCCATGGCGATTCTTGGGGGATGCGGCACCTGGCCTTCAAATGTGCAAAATGCAAAAGCCGATCGACCGCCAATGACCACCGCTTTGTCGCCGACGCCCAGGGTCACCTCACGAATGCTTCCGGTATACTTTTGCTGTACAGGTTGGAATGCCAAGGTTGTCCCTCCTTTCGATGCTTGTGCCTTTTTTCATTTTACAGTTCAGCCCATTGTGCCTAATGGATCTTTGCCACAGACCTCCTTTTGTGATCACGGATTAGGAATGGAAAGCCTGGTCCAGTCAAATGGAAAGGGCCGCCTTGAGAGCGCCGAGATAGAAGCCGACTCGGCCCCATGATCCCATCGCTCACATCTGCAGCCCTTTTTCATGATGACCATCCGAATCGATGTAAACGCTTGGTTTCGAGGTAGGTTCCGGCATAAAGGCAGTGCGCCGGTAATCAAAACGACCCCACGCGACTTATGAGACACCTATGCATATAAGATCCCTAGAGGCTTGTCAACTCGTTTCGCAGGCCCGACTCGCCTCTGCGGCGCCGTTAAGTCGGTTTTGTGCTCACGTCCTGTGCTC